>KI912090.1:163183-164488 GCA_000517005.1 Microvirga lupini | reverse complement strand
CACTGGTTTCCTGGCATGACGAACGACAATGACATGGGTCACAGACGGGTAGCTGCCTGATTGCCCCACAACTCCTCATGCTCTCCAGGATGATCTCGACTGGAAAGCGGCGGCGCTTGAACAGAGACAACAGGGCGGCTCCTCAGTGGACCGCTCCTCCTTATATGGCCGAGGTTAATGCAACGGTCCCGCCGAGCGAGCCGCTGCCGAACAGCGGCGGCCCGGCGAAACCGAAGACATCGAGTACCAGGATGAGGCGGGGAATTGGCACGAGGAAGTCTCGCAGGGAAAAGACCGACCAGAGACAGATGTCGCGGGATGATCGGTTCGATCCATTTCTGAGCCTGGCAGCTTGGGCCTGAAGGGATCATTCGCCGGCCATCCGGTCCGACGGAGGAACGTTGATGAAGATGCTTGGTTGAGTCCATGCGGAGGCAACCTGCGCTTGCGCAGGTCTCCTTGACCGGCCTCCGTGGACTGGGCCCCGTTCCGACGTTCGGACGGGGCTCTTTGTCGATGCCGTGCCCGATCTGTGACGGAGACACGGCGGCAACCTGCCAGTCATCGGACGAGCCAAGCCCCAGATTGCTCGAGGGGTCAGGTCCCAAGCACCACGCTGAGATCGCCTGCTAGATGATCCCAGCGAGCCAACTGTGCATTTTGGAGAGCGGAGCGTGCGCGTCCACGGAAGTGGGCGTGTCGGCTCCGCGGGGCACGGACTCCAGACGCGTCCTCACCTCCTCAGGTGCTAGGGCGTCGGCCTGCCGCCCGATGGCCAGCGCGCCCTCAAGAATGGCGAGACGTTCCTGGAATGACTGACGCCAGCGCAGGCGTGCGGCCATGTAAGCCTCCCGCTCCATCTCCACCGCCCACGTGTCGGCGCAGGCCAGACGGGTCACAAAGGGGAGCAGGAGCTGCCGCTCCTCGTCGCCGGCCTCGTCGTTCAGTTGCATCGCCAGTGCACAGATCGGGCGCGAGAAGCAGCCCGGCATGTCCTGCACGGACCGGACCGGCCGGTACGGGAAACCGGCTACGATGATGGCCGCTTCGTTGATGCAGGTGCCGCCGTCCTGGCCGGGGAAGGTGTGCGAGCCGCGTTTCAGCGTCCAATTCAGGATGTGATCGAAAGTGTCCATGGCAGCCATCCTTGTGGCGCCCCCACCAGAGAAACATCTGTGAGGAGGAGGGCGCCGGCAAGTGCCCTCCCCTTCGCCTCAGGTGCGCGGGCCGCCAGTCTGGTTGTGCTGCCCACCCGGCTGCGAGATGCCGGCTATGGCTTCGCCGGCTGTGCCGGACTCGTCCGTC
>KI912090.1:162580-163083 GCA_000517005.1 Microvirga lupini | reverse complement strand
CGTCCCCTCGCCTCTCAGCGGGCGGGGCTCCACGACGCCACGCTGGACCTGTCACCCTCGTGACACCTGCATCATCCCGTCCATCGAGCCGGGCAAGTTCCCGTCGGTGAACAGCACCTGCACCTCCTCCGAGCATGCCGCCAGCACCGCGAAGGCGGCCTCGGCATTTACCGCCTCCAATACCGGAAGCCGGCGTCCTCCAGCGTGTCGGCGGCGGTCATGCGCACCAACGGCCCATCCTCGACGACGAGCACGACAGGAGGGTCTTTTGGTCTATTTGGCATCATGCCCGGCGAACGGGATTACCCTAGGTTAGTTCCTCCCGCCCAGGTTCTTTGTTGCTGCCGACGTTGCTACCGGATCCAAGGCCGCGCCTATTGCTCGGTGAAGAAGGTCAGCAGGACCTTGCCCTTCTCGCCGATCGGCACGAGGTCTTCGCATTAGCCGATGGCTCCATGGCAACACCAAGCCCGCCCCTCCGAGAACGAAGCATCAGCGCAGGC
>KI912090.1:160048-162480 GCA_000517005.1 Microvirga lupini | reverse complement strand
TTCAAGGTTGCAGACCAGACGATCCTGCATGATGCGGATCATCCCTCCCGGATCATCCTGCCGATCATCCCGACTCCCGTGCAGTCGAGGGTCACGGCGTCTCGTTGAGTACCTCTGGCCCCGCCTTGGCGGGGCCTCTTTGCAACCAGCCACATGAGGATCCCGCTGACGCAAGAAAGCTATCGCTAGCGAATCCGGACTATGGGCATGCTCCTTCTCATATGAAGGCAGACCATCTCGGCCTTAGCTTACTTGTCACCCTCTTCACTGCTCTCGAGAGGCTCGCTCGTTTCCATGATGAAATTGTAGTTGGCTGCGGAGACGTAGAGCACATCGTTCCCGAATAGGGAGAACGTCACCGTTCCGCTGCTGTCGACGCTCACGGAATCCGCTTCGAGTTGGAGGGACTCCCCGGAGACAAAGTTGACCGTCCAGCCTTTGACTACGAGGGCGGCGCGAGATCCTCGCTGCTTAGTCACGCCTTTCTTGGCGGCTCCCCGTTTCACAGCACCTCTTTCCGTGCGCCTTCCCCGAGTGGCTGCTTGCTTGCCAGTGCTTTTCTTGGAAGCCCCCCGATCCGCTGTGCGTGCTCGACTGACCGACTTGGTAGTTCGTGCCATGACTTGCTCCTCTCGGCTGGTACCTACCCTTTGACGTAGAGAGCTCTCCAGTGCCGGAAAGCCAGTCTTTCCGACGGCAGAGACTTATCGGCGATGGAGCTGGAATAGCGGCGCGTGATCAGGCTGGGTGGTCACAACGGCAACGGGCAAGACAGGCCGATCTGTGACCAACTCGATCCGGAACGAGCGCATGAGTTCGGCCAGCACCAGGGTGGCCTCCGTGAGCGCGAAGTGAGCGCCAATGCACACGCGAGGCCCGACACTAAAAGGCAGGTAGGCGAACCGGTCGATCGCGGAGGCGCCCGGTAAAAAACGTTCCGGGACGAACGCATCCGGCTGGTGCCACCGCTTCCGGTGTCGATGCAGCACCCAAGGAGAGATGATTGCAAGATCGCCCGGCTTCATAGTAACACCCGCGACGTTGTCCGGCTGGCGGGCTGCCCGGACAATCACATAGGCCGGCGGGTAGAGCCGCATGACCTCGTCCAGCACCGCCCGTGTGTAGGTCAGCTTGATGAGCTGGGATTCCTCCCCACTGTCCGACAGGGCTGACGCAGCCTCTTGGGCAATCTGCTCCTGCACCTCCGGCAGGTGGGCCAGCAGATACACCGACCAGCATAGGGCTACCGCCGTAGTCTCGTGTCCGGCCAGGATCATGGTGGCGATCTGATCCCGCAATTGCTTGGGCGAAAACCCCTCCCCGCTCTCCGGGTCGCGAGCCGCCATGAGCAGGTCGAGCAGATCGCGCGGACCACTGGCATGAGTCTTGGCCTTGAGCCGCTCGGCCATGATCTGGTCGATCAACCGGATCCAACTCCGCCGGAACCAGGCCCGCGCCCAGTCATGGAGTGTCGGAATGCCGATGGGCACAACAAAATCGAGCAGGTGCGGTCGACCGAGCCTTTGGCCATAGCGCATAATCTGGTCCCGGAGCGCGGAGCCGTGCTGCCCCATCTCGAGGGAGAACATGGTGCGCCCAGCGATCTCGAGGGCGAGGCGCTGGATTATGGGAAAGAGATCCACCCGCTCCTTCTCGGTGGCGGCGAGACTGCCGATCATCTCAGTCGTGGCTGACCGGATATGAGGGATGAGCAGCTCCACCGATCGTGGCGTGAACGCCGGCGCCAGGGTCCGCCGCTGATGCCGCCAAGCAGATCCCTCGCTTGTGAACAGCCCCTCCCCGAGCAGCGGCCTGAGGATCCGGAGGGTGGCGCGGGTTCGGCCATAGGCCTCCGGGTGATCCACCAGAACATGCCGGATCGCCTCAGGTGCATTGAACAGAACCGAGGCGCGGCCGAAGAAGCGGCGGACGACGACCTCCTCCTCATAGGCCCGCTGCGACCAGACCCGGAGGTTGTTGGTGCGCATCAGCGCTGCGAGCTGACGCGGCGAGAGGTTCTCCGGAGCAGGATCCGGATGCGGCGGGATGAAGGTCCGAATGTCCCCAGGCGCGACGGAGCTCTGCATCGGCTATGTTTAGCACGTTCAGCTCCCGAGGCAGAGATGCCGAACACCAAGGACAGAGGGCACAATCCACCCGATGGTGCGGACTTAAACCTTCGCCTCGTAGGATCAGGAGGCGCCGAGGGTCGTCGCATCATCATTCGGAAGGATTGAGTGCCGAGAACCGACGTCAGGACCAGAAAACGGGTGCAGCAGCTTGGATGCGAAGGCTGACCGTGGATTTCGGAACTGATCCTTTGCGACCAGCCAAGCTCGCCGAGAGAATTGGGAATCACCAGAACAGGAATTGAGTGCTCAATTCTTTGGGGCAGTGTTCAGACAGCGGAATTTTCGGCCATTCGGCGCGAG
>KI912090.1:158590-159948 GCA_000517005.1 Microvirga lupini | reverse complement strand
CTCGAGTTTGGCCAATTACGCGGCATAGCAGAGGGTATAGGCCAGGCACCGCTGAAGCGCCCGTGAGGGTTTTGGCGTTTTGTGTCGGCGCCGGGATGTGAGTAAACCCGTTTCGCGCCAGATCTGCCGGCGCACAGCCGCGAGAGTATCCGTGAAGGTCGGGTGAGACTTGCGGTACCAGCTATCAATGAGAACAGCCGTGCGGGCGCGCTGACCAAGTTGGGCGGCCAGCAGGGTCACGATCGAGAACAGCCCGAACAAGCAGGGCGTGGTGCGGGCCACGGCACGGTCCGACCATTGCCGTTGGGTCTCCACCCCCAGATGAGCGCGGGCTTCTTGGAAGGTGACCTCGACCTGCCAGCGCAGGATGAACCAGCGGATGATCTGCACGGGATCTCGCGCGGGATCGGTGCACAGCAGGGCCTGGGGCGAGAAGCGCCCGAGGGGATCGCGCAGCAAGACCCAGCGGATCGGCACGACGGGCCTTCCGCTGTGCCGCCACACCGCCGTGGCGGAACAGAACTCGATCACACGATCCCCTTCACCATGCCAGCCGGGCACCGTGATGCGTCGCCAACAGGTGCTCGTCCGCTTCAGCACATCAGAAAGGTTCGGCAGGCGAGCTCCTTTGGTGCGGGGCCGGCCCTTTGTCCCAGGACGACGTGGCGGGGCCGGCTCATAGAGAGCGGCGTCGAGCCGAAGCCGGGTGATGCAGATCACGCCCCGACGGGACAGCGCCGCGAGCAGTTCGAGAGCGGCAAAGCCCATGTCGGCCACCAACACCAGCTCGCGCTCAGGCAGCCAGCGACGAACTTGCAGCACCATCTGGCGCGCCCAGTCGGTCAGCTTTTTGGGCTGCTTTCCCTGTTCACGGCAAGACCGCTCGGAGGGCGCCAGAGCGGTCAGAAACGGCAGAGCCCAAGTGCGGGCGGCCCATGGGATGGGAGCCAGGAGCATGAGGCTGATCCAGCGCAGGCCTGAAGCCTTGACGAAGTGAGCATCTGACGAGCGCACCGGATCGCGGTAGATGCCTTTGGCTGTAATGCGCTTGCCGCGGCGGCGCTCGATGGTGTCGTCAAGACCGAGAATGACCGGACCAGCCGGGACAAAGGCCTGGATCAGCAGACCGAGCAGCCGCCGGGCGGCCTCGCGTCCACTCCAGCGAGCGCGATTGAGCACGCGATGATAGTTGACGAAGTGAGGCTCACGGCTGAGGCCGACAATGCGCAGGAGGCTGGTCACGGTGCGCTTGCCGGGCGCCAGAATGGCCCCGACGAGCAGCACCTCGGCATGGCGCCAGGTTCGGTGGCGAAAGAGCGGCGCGAAGGCTAAAATGATCGCGGCGAAGCGGGCGGGCA
>KI912090.1:158046-158490 GCA_000517005.1 Microvirga lupini | reverse complement strand
ACAAGACCGAAGAGTCGATTGACGAGACGGGTTTCGCCTATTGGTCCGGCCTGTCGTAAGATGCCATGACCGCGACGGATCATCCGCATGACCTCAAAGCCCTTCAAGGTCGTGACGGTTTTCATCGTCTGGAACCCACGGGTTGGCCGGATCACGCGCTTGAGTGCACCATGATCCGCCTCGATGATGTTGTTCAAGTATTTCGATCTCCGGTGCTCAACATCTTTCGGCAGAAGCCTTTCATTCTGCAGGCGCCGGATTGCTTTCGGGTAAGACGCCAGATTGTCAGTCGTGATGGAAGATGGAGGACAGTCGCTCATCGTCTTCAGAGCGTTGCGCAGGAACCGATAAGCGACTCTGGTGTTCCGGCGATCCGACAGCATGAAGTCGATCAGGCGTCCGTGCTTGTCGACTGCCCGAAACGGGTATTTCCACTTGCCACCC
>KI912090.1:157506-157946 GCA_000517005.1 Microvirga lupini | reverse complement strand
TGGTCCGTTTTCCGGCCTCTCCCCCACACCCCAACCGTGAGGGGTTTTTCCCATAGCTATGCTGAAACTCCTTTCGCCCTTCGTGGTTGCTGTGGTGGAAGGCATCCAGCTCGCCTTCCTTCCGTAAGGGGGCAGGAGGCCTCTCCACCGACAGGCAACGGCGGGCGGGGAGGCCTTTCCCTCGTCCGGTGCCCGTTTAAGCATTCGCGAGTATTCATAGTTCTGCCGGAGCGCCCGACGGGACCGTGTTACTGAGTTGCCGGCGCGGCGTTCCATAAGCTCACGCGAACACTTTTCGAATACGCTCAGTCGCGTTCCATACTGCGGCTTATGCGAATTGCGCGGTCGGTTTGACGCGCGCTGGTGCGGCAACATAGGCCATCCGGCCGAATGTTATTCAAGACGTGAGGCTGGTATGGCGGGGTTCACCCGGAGGAGAA
>KI912090.1:157138-157406 GCA_000517005.1 Microvirga lupini | reverse complement strand
CGGTCATCGTGTCGAGGTCGATCCGGGATGCCGTGCCGGTGAGCTGGACCACGTAGCACCCGAAGGCTTGACGGCTCACACTCGCATTGATGAGACCAGAGACCCCTTCCCGGCCACAGAGCGACATCTCTGCCGAGCTCCCATCCGCCATGACGGCCAGGAGCGAGATCACCGTGTCATGCGGAAAATAGGCGTGCCGCATGGTGTCGCCTGCCGCGCACAGGACCTGCCGCTGGTGCAGGTCAACGATCTCCAGGTGCGGCTCGAG
>KI912090.1:149340-157038 GCA_000517005.1 Microvirga lupini | reverse complement strand
GCAGTACCAGCGCACGCACAGAAGGATGATCTCAATCGGAAACCGGCGGCGTTTGACGATCGACAACAGGGCAACTCCTCGATTCACCGCTAACGCGGCGGATCACCGGACGTTGACGATTGAGTACCTCCCTCCCCGGCCTCTCGTCGTGCTGCCGCGCAGATGTCTTGGCTGAGTTGGTCAAGGTAAGGGCATGCAGTCTGAAGATACCACCTCCGAAGACCCGGCTGATACGGCGCCACCAGCATCCCAACCAATACAAACCCACCAAGCAGGGCGAGGAGCAGAATTACAAGTCGCATTCGGGTCTCCCTCAAACCGTGAAGAGCAAAGAACAGACCCGCACGCCCGGATCTTGGATCCTCGTTATGAAAAGGGCATGCCCGACGCTTCCCGACTCTGCTTGGGCGGACCAGAACCCGGCAGCGGACCGAACTCTACCGATGAAAACAGCCATCAGGCAAACGCGACCATGTTCACGTGGACCAGTCGGGCTAAGCCTGGAGACCTGACGTAACCATCATCTTGGCACAGATTGTCGCGAGCTCCGCCCAGCATTGATGCCGAGCTCCTGAAACTCGGCATTCTCTCCAGCGAAATAACTCTGTCACCCTCACGATCAGGTGGTTATTCGCAGACGGTTACGCGGCGGGTGCGTATCACGCCATTCACCCGGACACGGCGGGTACGGGTTTCGCACACCTCGTCATCATCTTCCTCAACCACGACGCGGCGGGTTGGGGAACGGCGCTCAATGATCCGCCGCTCAACCCGAGGGCGCTCTTCGTAGACTCTGGCCCCGCCGGGGCCGATCTCAACACCCACCTGAGCTGCAGCGGGCGCGCTGAACCCAACCCCTGCTCCAGCCAAGATCACAATGGCAGCAGCCGTGCTGCAGAGAACTCGCATCACTCAAGCCTCCATCAAAAACGCTCACAATGGCAACGGTTTAGATCCCAAACCGTTCCTGTGGGGACGCGAGGAAACACTTCGAGAGGAAGCCGTGGAGAGGGCATGGTAGTGCCGTTCCCATGGTCGCGTGACATGGGGAGCCCCGGTGACGCAAATTCCCGGCAAACCGTTGCACGCTCCAGGCAGCGGGTGATCAGGCCTACGGATCGAGCTCTCCACCGGGACGGCGGTCATCGACATCAAAGAACCGGAGCAAGCCGGGGAACGGCTTGAAGGGCATGACCCGTGCATTGCACAACACGAAGCCGGATGGACCAGTGAACCAGGGCGAAGCATGCTCGGTAACGCGCATAGGAGATAGGCTGCATCCCCTATCCTACCGCATTTCGGCCCGACCCGCAGCCGTTCCCGCGACAGAGCCCTTTCAAAGTCCCACTCGGCCTGTATGAATTCGCTGGTTTGCTGCGGCGATCAGATCTGGTGCAAGCTTTGGCAGCCGGTCATAAGAGAGCAAGCCGTTGACTTCCTGCTCTATGTCGGTGAGTTGCGTGTAGCAAAAGCCGGCGAGAAAACTCAAGGAAGCCAAGCCCCCCATGAGGTCCTGGTACTTTGCAAGCAGGTCCTCACCGCTGCGAGTCGAGACATAAAACTGGTACAACCGATCACGTTTATCCGCAGCACCATCCGCCGGCTCCGACAGAAATCCACCCACCTCCGTGAGGATGACGGGCTGCCCCCTGTGCTCAGAGCCAAGCACGAACAGCGGCTTGTTTCTGTACCAAACGGTTGCCGGAAGCGGGCCACCTGCCAGTGTCTCGCGGTAACGCTCTTTCAGCCCCGCCGATGTTGGCGTGTAGTCATGAATGGCACAGATATCCGTGATATCGGTGTGCTCCCAGCCGTCATTATCGATGACTGGCCTCGTTGGGTCGAGCCTTCGCGTGAGTTCAACCACCCGTTCGATGAACGCATATTGACCGGGGTGGCTTTCCTCGAGTCCTGGAAAGCCCATGCTCTCATTGATGGGCACCCAGGTTATGACACACGGATGATTGTAGTCGCGCCGAACGGCCCGTTCCCATTCGGCAAGAAGCCGCTCTTCGGCCTCGGAGGACCAAGCCCTGGCATTCGCCATTTCTCCCCACACCAGCAATCCTAGGCGATCACACCAGTACAGCCAACGCGGGTCTTCTATTTTTTGATGCTTACGCGCCCCGTTAAAGCCTAATTCCTTGATCAACTCCACATCGCGGCGCAGTGCCTCATCGGATGGGGCGGCAAGATAACTTTGCGGCCAGTATCCCTGGTCCAGCACCATCGCCAGAAAGATCGGCGTGTCGTTCAGCAGAATTCGGCCATTCGCAAGTTTTATGCTTCTCAGCCCTGCGTAGGATTCGACTTCGTCCAACAGCTGATCGGCGCCGAAAAGCCGGACACGCAGGCCGTAGAGGTGAGGAGATGCGGGCGACCAGGGCTTCGCCTCGGGAATTATCAATCGCAGGCGAGCGGTGGCGTGCGCTGTGTATGCATCCGTGAACGCCACCACTTGACCGCCATCATATGCCTCCGCCTCAAGCCGCCAACCGGTCGCCGGCGCATGCAGCTGGACGGCAAGCTCGATCAGCCCCTCTTCCGCGGCGGGTGTAATCCTCAGCTCCCCGATCCTTATCGGCGGCACCGGCTCGAGCCAAACCGTCTGCCAAATTCCGGTGGTACAATAATAATCTATGCCATGCGGCAGACCCGTGATCGACTGCTTGCCGCGGGGTTGATAGGGATCCTGTCGGTCTTCCACCCGCACCGTCAGGCGGTTCACGCCGTCGCGCAAATAAGGCCGAATGTCGAACCAGAAGGGTACATGGCCACCACGATTATGACCGACCTCGTCACCGTTCACCCACACTGTTGTCTGGTAATCGACGGCGCCGAAATGCAAAAGCACGTCCTGCTCAGCCCAGCCTTGGGGCACCTCGAAGGAGCGGGCATACCAGACCACTTCATGGATGCCCTTGTCGTTAATTCCCGACAATTCGCTCTGGTACGGAAATGGCACGACGATGCGCAAGCGCAATGGACGGCCATCATGCCAATTCTGTTCTCTGCCTTGGTCGGCATCGTCGAAGGAGAATTCCCATATACCGTTCAAATTTTTCCACTCTCGCCGCTGAAATTGCGGACGTGGATAGTCCGGGCGCGGCTGTTCGGTAGTGGGGGTGTTCGGATGCATTTCCATAAATGTCTCAGCCCGAGATATAGCGGCGGACGACAGCGGCTACTCCCTTGTCCCACTGCCGGCGGCGTTTCGGATCATCGATATCCCAGCTGACCCATGCTCCCGGTGCCGGGCGACCCCAATCGAAATCTCCGAGGGTCAGAATCGGCGCCCACGTCACGGCCTCGACGGCTGCACCATGCTGGTTGGCTGCCTCAACCTGTTCATCGAGCAGCTCAAGCCATCCCGCCACTGTGTGACGGTCGGAAAAATGGCAGTTGCCTGTCTCGCCGATGACAAGTCTCTGCTCGGGATACTGGCGCCTGGCTTCCAGGAGCAGGCGCGACAAGGGCCAGCCCTGATCGACCCCCCAATTGTTGTAAAAATTCACTCCCACGATCTGGAGTAAGGAGGGATCTCCGCCCCACTCGTCCGTCCCCGTTTCACGCGCCGCTGCCGGGTCGGCTCGGCCAAGAAGCGTGTTGAACGGCCTCCCTTGGTCTTCGAGGCTCACAAATGGGTGCCAGGCCCAGGGTTCCGACAGCGCAATTTGCGCATTGGCGTCGGCATCCTTGATGGCACGCGCCATTGCAATCAACATCCGGCCGATCACCGCATACAGATCCCACCAACGCCGGGCCCGGTCCTTTCCGCCAGCCGGCCACCACCTGCCCCAATCGGTCATCATCGCCGTCCAGTAGCCGCTTTCAACGATCGGGATATAGCCGGCGAACTGACCACGGTACCGTTCTGCCAAGCGGTGGGCGAACTCGCTCATGACTTCAACGATGCCGCCGCTCCAAATTTCGTTCTGCTCGATCCATGGAGGCCATTCGTAATGGCAGAGCGAGAGGTAAACTTGCCCCCGGCTGATATTTGCCAGACGATCGAGGTAGCCCCATTCGAAGCGCCCACGCTCCGGATAACTCTGCGCCAACCAGGCGCCGTCCCTGAAATCTTGCAGCCCGAACTCTTCACGAAAGAGATGGTAATCAGCCTCCAGCTGTTCAGCATGTCCGGTCAGCTCCAGCTGGTGGAAGTCGAGTTCCTGCTTCCAGTCAGGAGTCCAGCCCCGGATGTGCCCGGCGTCAAAGGCCCCTGCCAGCTTCCATGTCCTCACGCCACCTGCTCCGTGTCTTCCGCAACGGCCCTGCGACAGACGCTCAAACACTGCCGACTTTTTGAGACCCCGGTGTTTTCTCTTCCCACTCGGCCGCATGCCTGTGCACCTCGGCAAGCTGCACTCGTCCCCATTGGTTCCCAAATGCGTCAGGTTCAACGTGCTCCGGCTGATCGAGCAATCTCTGCCACCGATGCAGCTCTTCGATATAGGCGTCGCACGGAATGCGCTCGCAGCTCTCCTTATCCTCGATATCGTAGATGCCGATCTTCGCCCATTCCTGGGTCTGCCAATCCGGAATGTCGACGAAGGGGTAGAGACAGACTCCCTGCAGATCGACACCGGAGTTGAGTGCCTTCATCGACTCTTCCATGGTCATGCGCAGCCACTCGGCGCGCTTGTCCTGATGACCGCTCGTCTCGCCGATGATGAGGGGGCGGTGATATCGGTCCCAGGCATGTTTCAACAATTCACTCAAGGGTCGCCGGCGCGGATCACGCGGCCCCAGCACTTCCCGGCTCTTGTCTGCATTCATTTGCGCCTGGCTGAAGTTGTAGACATTCACCCCGACGATATCGAGGATTTCCGGTGAGCCTCCGAGCTCCGGATTGAGCCGCCCATACAGCATGTCCCACGCCTCATAGGCCTCTCGATAAGCATGTTCCCACGCCTCATCCGCGAGATCCGGGCGGTCCTGTGGCGGCACGGCGTGAATAATCGGATCGACATGCACCATGCGCGCCCCGCTATCGACCTCGCGCAGAGCCCTCACCCCCTCGATCGCCATTTGGCACAAGGCCCGTTTAAACTCGCCATAGCGGCCCTTGGCGAATGGATACATCCAACCTATGTCGGTGGCGGCTGCCGAAAAAAACGTGATCTCGTTGATTGGCGTAAAAAAGCGCGGCCCCTCGCTATGGCCAATGACATATTGGGCGGCAGCGTGGCAATAATCGATGAAGCGTTGGTGACAGTCTTCCGAAAAGGGGTCGCAGCCGTCGGGAAAACCATAATGACACAGATCCCAGATGACTGTCATATGACAGTCGTTCATAGCCTCCAGGACGGGATCGATACTGGACCAGTCATACCGGCCGCCGCCGAGATCGACCAGCGGCCAGCGAATTGCCTCGCGAACGACGCCGATCCCGAGATCCATTGCCGAGGTATAGTCGCTTTTCAGATGCCGGTCGTGCCCTGTGACCACGATGTAGTCTTTGCGCTCATTATCTTTCCACACGAACGTCGAGCACTCGAAGCCTGCCATGAAAAATGTGGGGAATATTGCCTTTCCGGATTTGGAGATGTTCCCGTTCCCCTCTTGCATCGAGTCCTCCGCTCAGCAGCCCCGGCATGCTGATCGTCAACGCCCGAAGGCGAAATTTCGTTGCAGGAGGCTATGTTAAGTAGCGCTTGCCTCAAATGATCATGAGAGCCCTAAGACCTTCCTCGCCGCTTTGGTGCACGTATGGACGAGTTGGTAAGCGGCACCGGGTGACATAGGAGGACTGCGCGCTTCATGGCGGATTTCTGCCGTGCCGTCCAAAGCCAATGCCGCTCGCCGACACCGCATTCCCAACAACGGTATTGAGTAACAAACTGGGCGGAGTATGATGTGGACCTGCGTCAAAGGGGAAGCCTAACAGTCTGGTTCTCTGACGAGGCGATTGCCGCCTGGCGGACCGAACCTCGCAGAACAACAGGCGGTCAGCCGCACTACCGTGCCCGGTCCGCTTCCTTTGGGAGGGCTCAAGCGGAGCATTGGCCATCAGCCTCCACTCGACGGTACACATGGCGTCTTAGGGCTGCGCTTGAACTTGGTCCCGGCTGTGTGAATTAGCTTATGCTCCACAGAAAGGAGGGCTCAATGAGCAAACATATCATTCTGGCAGCGGCTGTCCTGACCATCTCCGTCCTACCTCCATCCGCCTATGCCCAAGGTAGCGGCGCGGTGCCTGGCGCCGTGGGGGGCGCGGCCGCCGGTGCTGCCGTGGGCGGTCCCGCGGGAGCCGCCGTCGGTGGCGTGACGGGTGCCATCGTCGGAGGTGCCCTCTCGGCCGACGAATCGACCAAGGTGAAGCAGTACGTGGTGCGGGAGAAGCGGCCCTCAGTACAGGTATCCGAGACGGTCGCGGTTGGCGAGGAGCTGCCCTCGAGCGTCGAGATGTACTCTGTTCCCGCCGATGCCGGCGTGCGCACCGAGTATCGCTACACAGTGGTGAACGACCGGACCGTCCTGGTCGATCCCAAGACACGTAGAATCGTGCAGGTGATCGAGTGACTGCGGCGCTCCCTCGGGTGGCAGGGCTGGGGTCCTACGGCTCATCCGGAGCGTTCGGTCCCGGAATGCTGACGCAAGCCGCAAAGCGGCTGCGATGAAACGAGACGGATCAGGTGCGTGGCTTGATCAGCCGGATCACTGTCCCGGCCTGATCCTCCAGGAGGACACGATCATGGCCCGTAATCCCCTGACACCCTCCCGCTCCGGGTTTGGCCTTCTAGATGGAGGACATCCCATCCTGTCGCTTCATCGCGAGATGAACCGCCTGTCCGACGATGTCCTGCGCGGCGCCGGCCTGCCTGCCCTATCGGGCAGCCAAGGCCCGGGTGATGTCGGCAGCTTCGTCAACGCTCAGATGAACGTATCGGAGACCGCGAAGGAGATCCGCATCACAGCGGAACTCCCCGGCGTGACCGAGCAAGACATTGATGTGAGCCTTGATGACGACGTGCTCACCATTCGAGGTGAAAAGAAGTTCGAGCGCAGAGACGAGAAGGAGACCTACCACTTTGTCGAGCGCTCCTATGGTACCTTCCAGCGCTCGCTGCGCCTGCCCTTCTCCGTTGATCCGGAACAGGTACGGGCGAATTTCGAGAATGGCGTGCTCACTGTGACGCTGCCGAAGATGGGGCAGCCGGAGCGCTCTCGCCGCATCCAAGTGCAGGGCCGCGGTGCAAGTGGTCAGAGTCCCCCAAGCGATCAAGGCGGCGCGGGTGGCACCGGAGGCAAAGGTAGACAGGGCAACACTACTCCGGGTGAAAGGCGCAAGCGGTCCGCATGACCGGACGGTGAATGCTTATGCTCTTGCCTATGACCGTTTGCCACGTCGGTGGTGTTGGACGCCAGAGAGCCGAGGGTCCTAGGCGGCCCAGCGTGACCTTGCGTACCGTCACTGAAGTGAGGAGGGAGTTGAGGAGGGTAGCGCGGCGAATGGACGGGCTGAGTGAAACCCGCTGCATCTAGATCCGTTGAACCCGGGGCTGAAGGCGCAGAGTGGGCCATCCCATGGCAAAGACGAACGCAGGCATGGGGCACGTCAATCTCCAGCACCAGAAGCGGACAGGCGCCACCACTGCCGCTGAACGGGTTCATGACAAGGCGGGCAATGGTTCGAGTCATCAAGCCCCGGACCGATCGCAACTGGAGCAGATCATTGCTGGCCTGACCGAGGGT
>KI912090.1:148695-149240 GCA_000517005.1 Microvirga lupini | reverse complement strand
TCCTGTGCTCGTTCCAGGACATCACGGCCCGGGCGCTCGGAGGAGGAACTCGGTCAGGGCCATTGAGGCGGTGATGGCAGACGCGTCCTGGTTCAGCCGCGGCGTGGTCGAGAAGCTCGCTGCCTTGCGCCACCCGCCCCGGCCGGGACAGTCACCGGCACAAGCGGCCGCCAGTGTGGCGGATCTGACGCCCCGGGAGCGTGAGGTGCTCACCCTCGTCTGCCAGGGCAAGAGCGACCCTGAGATCGGGACAGAGCTCAAGCTCGCCCGCAACACGGTGCGCAACCACGTCGCGTCCCTGTACCAGAAGCTCGGGGTCAACCGGCGCAGTGCCCTGGTCGTGTGGGCGCGGGAGCGCGGCATCGGGGCTGAGGGTGTGGCGGCCGAGCTCCCAAAGGCGCCAAAAAGAGGTGCAGAAAAACCGGGCCGGGTAGTGCGGAATAACCAGCGAAAATAATAACGAACCTAAATGATTTGAATGGGTTAGCAGCCACGATAACACAGTCATTGGACTGGTTGTCACGGGCACATCATCCTAACCCAGA
>KI912090.1:148426-148595 GCA_000517005.1 Microvirga lupini | reverse complement strand
GCTTTAGAGTGGGCTCTGCGGAGCCGTCGGACGCCTTTTAACGCTACCATAGGAGTTCGAATGGCTCACGAGGATCTGCTTCCAACCCGTCCTGATGAGTCAGAGAGTTCATGCAAATCGACGGCTTATACCAACCGGCGATGATGCTCATGCATTGGCCCAGTCGCGC
>KI912090.1:148178-148326 GCA_000517005.1 Microvirga lupini | reverse complement strand
TTCCAAGCCGCGCAGCAATGATCGAGAATGTCCGTGTTGGACGTGAAGATCCGGTTGGAGAGCCAGTTCTCCCGCATATACTGCCAGATGTTCTCGACCGGGTTCAGCTCAGGCGCTTTCGCCGGCAGCGGGAGAAGCGTGATGTTCG
>KI912090.1:147857-148078 GCA_000517005.1 Microvirga lupini | reverse complement strand
GACGAGGTGTTCGCGACGGTGCAGTACCTGTGGCAAAGCAAACGCGTCGGCCGCTCCGTCTGGCGCACCCTGATCTTCGGTGGTCCGGTGCTTTCGGAGCAGCGTGATTCCGTGCAAGGGCTCGACATGCCGATCAGCCGGATCCTCAAAGATTTCCTTCGGGGCGGCGTCACTTATCCCTGGACGCTGGTCGGCTGCACATTGATCGGGATTTACCTGTT
>KI912090.1:147394-147757 GCA_000517005.1 Microvirga lupini | reverse complement strand
GGTTGGTATTAGTCCCTGCACGAGTTGCTCGTTGCCCGATACCTGCATATGATTAACTAGATCCTTTAGGATCCAAACCTGCTCTCGCTCGACCACCTGAGCTGCATCATAGAGCAGTCGCGCTTTACACTTTGGATCGTCAGCCATCGAAGCAGCACTCACCAATAGCCGAAAGGCATCAGCTCGGTCTGGTGCACTAGCGGTCTTCCGGCAAGTGAGGGCCAGATCTCTTGCCAAAGCAGTATTAACTGAAAGGCACAGCGAGGTGAAAGCTTCCTTGCAACTTCTCACGAGGTAGCTGCAAGCATTGGCATCTCTAGTTCGTCTAACAAGCCTACATACGGCACGCGTCACCTCTACGTC
>KI912090.1:144927-147294 GCA_000517005.1 Microvirga lupini | reverse complement strand
GGCCGTTCCCCACCGGCTAGAAGGTGGTCCCGATCGGCCCCGCCGGCGCTGGTCGGTTGAAGCCAAGATGGCCCTCATCGAGGAGACTCTGAAGCCTGGAGCCAATGTCTCGGCCATCGCACGGCAAGCCGGGATCTCGCCGGCCCAACTGTTCGGCTGGCGCCGCAAGGCGATGCAGGCTGGTATTGTCCAAGGCGAGCCCCATGAGCAGCGGCTCGGATTTGTCGAAGTCACACCGACATCCTCCTCGATGATTGAGATCGTGATCGCTGACGTGGTGGTTCGCGTTGCCGCTGATATGGACCAGAACCACCTGGTCAAAATCCTCCGGGCGGTGCGTCAGGCATGATCCCGGCCGGCGTGAAGGTGTTTGTCGCCAGCCATCCGGTTGATTTTAGGAAAGGTCCAGACGGCCTGCTGGCGCTGGTGCGTGAGGCCGGATCCGATCCCTTCAGCGGAGCGCTTTACGTCTTCCGGGCCAAGCGAGCGGATCGCGTCAAAATCGTCTGGTGGGATGGCACGGGCGTGGTCCTTTACAGCAAGAGGTTGGAGAAGGCGCACTTTGTCTGGCCACGGATCGGTCAGCATCGGGTGCAACTCAACCATGCCCAGCTGCTTGCTCTGGTCGATGGCATGGACTGGAAGCGGGTGCACGCCGTGACTGTCAGGGCTCCGCAGTCGGTCGGATAGTTGTCCCTGCGGCATGATGAATCAGAGCTGGAGAGCCGCTTCGGCAGGCTCCTCGAGCATGCTCTGATGGGCGCAATGACGGCCCATGATTCCACCCTTCCCGATGATGTCGATGCACTCAAGGCGATGGTGCGGACCATGGCCGAGAAGACGGCGCTTCTGGAACAGCGCAACGCCCATCTCGAGCAGGTGAACCAAGGTGCCGAGGAGCGGATCGCGCGGCTGATGGCGATCGTCAAGGTGCTGGAGCGGGCCCGCTACGGCGCTCGTTCCGAGCGGCTCGGCAAAGACAGGTTGAGCGACGACCAATACAGTCTTGTCCTCGATGAGATCGAGACCGGTGTGGCGGCCCTCGAGGCCGAGAGGCAGAAGACGGCGGGACGCTCGTCATCAACCAAGCGCCCGCCGCGCCCGCGCAAGGGCTTCGCGGCGCATCTCGAACGGGTCGAGGTGGTGATCGAGCCGGACGATGCGCCGGGCTGCGAAGGGCTGGAGCGGATCCGGATCGGTGAGGACGTCTGCGAGCGGCTGGATGTGACGCCGGCGCAGTTCCGGGTCATCGTCACGCGCCGGCCCAAATACGTCTACAGGGGCCGCGATGGCGTCATCCAGGCCCCGGCTCCCGCCCGGATTATCGCCAGCGGCATTCCCACCGAGGCGCTGCTGGCCCATATCGCGGTGTCGAAGTACGCCGATGGCCTGCCGCTGTATCGTCAGGAAGCCATCTATGCGCGCGACCAGGTGGTGATCGAGCGTTCGCAGATGGCGCAGTGGATGGGCAAGGTCGGGTTTGAGCTCGAGCCCCTGGCGGAGCACGCACTCCAGAGGATCAAGCAGGGCGAGCGGATCTTTGCCGATGAAACAACCCTGCCGACCCTGGCCCCCGGGGCAGGCAAGGCCAAGACCGCATACTTGTGGGCCTATGTGCGCGATGATCGGCCGTTTGGCGGCAGCGATCCGCCGATCGTGGTCTACCGCTTTGAGGACAGTCGGGCCGGCGACTGCGTGGCGCGCCATCTCGAAGGCTATCGCGGCATCCTGCAGGTGGACGGTTACACCGCCTACCACCGATTTGCGCGGCCTGAGGGAGCCAATGAAGGCGTGCAGCCTGCTGGTCGCATGTAAGGAGGAAGTTTTACGAGCTGCACGTCTCGGATGCCTCCATCGTGGCCGGGCAGACGCTGGAGCAGATGGCGGCGCTCTGGGCTGTGGAGGAAAGAGTCCGCGGCAAGGATGCGGGAACAAGAATGAAGGCCCGCCAGGAGACATCCGCGGCTGTCGTGAGCACGCTGTTCAAGCTGTGGGAGAGAGAACTGCCAAAGTTGTCGCGCAAGTCGAAGCTGGCCGAAGCCATTCGTTATGCTCTGACGCGGCGTGCCTCACTTGAACGATTTGTGTCGGACGGACGCGTCGAGTTGGATTCCAACACGGTTGAACGCGCCATCCGGCCTCAGACGATCACACGCAAGAACTCGCTCTTCGCCGGCTCGGATGGGGGCGGCCGCACATGGGCGGCGATTGCCAGCCTTCTGGCGACGGCCAAAATGAACAACGTCGATCCGCACGCCTGGCTCACTCAGACCCTTGAGCGCATCGCCAACGGCTGGCCCAACCGCGAGATCGAAGCCCTCATGCCGTGGAATTATCGGTCCTGAACGGCATCAGCTACGCGCTTAC
>KI912090.1:144019-144827 GCA_000517005.1 Microvirga lupini | reverse complement strand
TTCTGTGGGTTTGCCTTCCAGCAGTTGATCCATACACCGCCAGAGACGCTATGGTACTACACTACTGGTGGGACGTTCGCTCAGATTCTTGAGTCGCAGAAGATATGGTCAACGCAAATCGCCTGCCTGAATGACCATACCGAGTTCCGCCACGCAGTGAACTTGGTGAGAGAGGCGATACGAGCCTACAACGCAGAAGGACATGACGATGACACAAGATGGATAGCCAACTTCGTTGACCTCTGGCTTACCGATGATGGAGCCAACAACTCTTGGTTCTTCGTAATGTGCATGAGTGAGGCCGAAGACGACTTAAGCCAATGGCGATCTTATGGAGGAGGAGAGAACGGCGTTTCAATCGATCTACGAACTGCAAACTTAAAACCCGACACTACGAACTATGCGTTCCTTGCTCCTGTGTGCTACATAGAAGACACAAAAAAGGTTTAGCTACTGATATAGCCAAGTGGACCATCCACTTCTTCAAAAAGGGTTTGGCTCGTCGTCCCAACGCAGACCGACAAGCTTGGGCTACATCATTCTTAGCTGTATGGCGTGAGAAGATCATCTACTTCGCACCACTTCTTAAGGACAAGGCCTTTGAGAAAGAGGCAGAGTGGCGACTTATAGTATCGCTTCATCCTGATGAAGTTGAAAGAGTGAAGATTCAACAATGTCAGTCTCTTATTTCGCGACACTTGCCCTTGTCCTTTGGCGAGAAAATCCCAATCCAAAGCGTCATAATCGGCCCATGTCGCCACAAGGAAATCTCTCGTGTTAGCGTTGATACGTACCTACGCGCTAAAAA
>KI912090.1:143564-143919 GCA_000517005.1 Microvirga lupini | reverse complement strand
GCTTCGCCGCCCCGCGCGCCCAAATCACCCGCCAAAATGGCCAAACTCGAGCTAAGTTTTTGCTACAAAAATCTCTGAGCCTATCGCTCAATGGTTGTTCGGCCCCGTTCCCCCCGTAGGGGTGGATCTCGGCTTGTCACAACGGCTGTCACAGTGAGTGTGTGACAAAACGGCTTTAAACTCACGCTCAAAGCCTCTTGCCAAGCTACGCAAGGCTGCTACCTTCGTCGGCGTAACTGATTGGATTCACTGACTGTTTCACAGGCCCACCGCCTCAAGCACCCGTAGCTCAGCTGGATAGAGCGTTGCCCTCCGAAGGCAAAGGTCACACGTTCGAATCGTGTCGGGTGCGCCA
>KI912090.1:131364-143464 GCA_000517005.1 Microvirga lupini | reverse complement strand
CTCCACTCCAAACGATCAGCTGTCGGGTCTTTGGCGCGACTGAATGCCTTTTCCGGCATCCGACTCCGGACGGCAGACGATGGATGTGTCCTGGCGGTGACGCAAAGCCTCTTCGTCAGGGCGGAGAACCCCGCGCGGGCTGCGTGGCTTTCCGGGCAGGTCGATCATGACCTGTTTTCCGGAGATAGGGTCGAGAACGGTCATTGGTGTCGTCTTTCAGTCTCGTGGATGGCCATGCCGTGCATATGCAATGAAACGGTTCAGTCCGCCCTCCGTTCACGGCCCCCGTAGCGTCATGTGCGCCGCAGCACCAAGACGAATTCTGAACGGTTCTGCAGACAAGTCTTCATCCGCACTTCACCCCCTTCCGTGCCAATCGTGTGAAGGCTACGTCGGGGACGAGGCCGAGCTTGGTGACGCTGCCTGACAGGGTGGATCACTGGAGGGTTCACATTTTCTTCGCGAATCTTGAAGACCGGGCTTATGGCCTTGGTTCTTTCCGGAGTCGCCGCATTTGCAACCTTTCGGCGCAGGCCGGCGAGAGTACGGGAACCTGGCGCAATGGCATGATGAACGGCCCTTGCGGCCCCGGCTGATACGGGCTTGGCGGTAGCGTTCTCAACGCGTTCGACGCGCGATGATCCAGACCGCATGAACGATGCCCGGAATGTAGCCCAGGATCGTCAGGAGGATGTTGAGCCAGAACTGTCCACCCAAGCCGACGGTGAAGAACACGCCGACCGGCGGAAGCAGGATGGCGAGCAGGATGCGCAGAAGGTTTGCCATGGGATCGCGATGAGAGGTGATTTCTGGGATGAACGGCACCGTGGCGGTTCCGTTCCAAGGGCATGGTATCATCGGATCATTGTCATGGCGCCACAGCATGGGCGAGGCGGTTTCCGCTGAATCGTTCAGCGGTCCCACTTGATGGTGAGGGCGCTCGTGACGAGCCGGTCGATGAGAGCCGGCGCGTCGGCCGCCATGCGCTCGATCCCCGCCACAGCCTGGCGCGTCATGCGCCCGTTCAGGAACGCGTAATCCATCACGATCGCGCTGACGAGGGCGATCGCAGTCTTGAAAGCGCGTGAGGCGAGATCAGCCCAGGTCATGAGGCCTCTGATGGATATTCCGTTCGCCTCATGCCTGAAAGATCCGGCAGGATCAAGCTTTCGCCAGCATCCATTCATGGTCCGGATCGTTGTGGAACTTCCAGATCCGCTTCGGGCCCGCCATCACGTTCAGATAATAGAGTTCATAGCCATGCGGCGCACCGACCGGGTGATAGCCCTTGGGCACCAGCACTACGTCGCCGTTGCTTGCGGCCAGCGTCTCGTCGAGCGAGCGGTCATCCGTGTAGACCCGCTGGAGCGCAAAGCCCGATGGTGGATTGAGACGGTGGTAATAGGTCTCCTCGAGCAGCGACTCGTTCGGCAACATGTCCCGGTCGTGCTTGTGCGGCGGATAGCTCGACCAGTGGCCGGACGGTGTGATGACCTCGACGACGAGCAGGCTCTCGGCGGGCTCCGTCTCCGGGAGGATGTTGCGCACATGGCGCGTATTGGTGCCCTGGCCGCGGGATTCCTGGCCCACCTGATCGGGGCCGATCACCCGCGCGGGAAGCTTGCCTTCCGCAGGCGCCGTGCAGACGGCGATTTCGCAATCGGTTTGCGCCTCCAGCGACCATTCGGAACGGGCGGGCGCATAGAGCGACCATGGATCCGGTTCGAACGGCGAGCTGCGCCCGCCGATCACGCCGAAATCCTGTCCAGAGGCTGCCACGCGCGCCCTGCCGGAGAGCATGACGATGCAAGCTTCCCGGTCACCCGTCTGCTGTTTCAGGCTCTGACCGCTTTTGAGCTGGTAGACCTCGAAACCCACATAGGTCCAGCCGGCGGATTCCGGCGTAATGGCGTGGATGCGCCCTTGGGTGTCGGGCTTCGACGGTTTGACGAGGAGCATCGACATCGCAGTCTTCCTTATCGCAGGCCGGCTTCCTTGAGGTACCGGGTGAGATTGGCATAGCCCATCTTGGCATAGGTCAGCGGATGCGCCTTCTTCGGGTCCTGCTCCGCCTCGATCACCACCCAGCCGCTATAGCCCGGCAGTTCCTTGAACACGGAGACGAAATCCACCATGCCGTCACCCGGCACTGTATAGACGCCTTCGATGACGGAATCGAGGAAGCTCCAGCCTTGCGCCCGGGACCTCTCCATCACGTCCTTGCGGACATCCTTCGTGTGTACGTGGCTGATGCGGTTGCGATAGCGGCGGGCGAGAGCCGCCGGATCGGCTCCGCCCCAGGTGGCGTGTCCGGTATCGAGAAGAAGATGCACGGCCTCGCCCGTCGAGCGCATGAAGGAATCGATATCGGCCTCCGATTCCACGATGGTGCCCATATGGTGGTGATAGACCACGCGCACGCCCTCCTGCAGGGTGCGTTCGGCCACTTCAGTGATCCGCCGGCCGAACTCGGCCCAGTCGCCGTCCTTCATCACCGGGCGCTGGGACAGGGGCTTGGAGCGGTCGCCGTGAATGGCGTTCGAGGTCTCGGCGAAGACGAGCACGTTCGAGCCCATGGCCTTCAAGAGATCGAGATGCGGGCGCAGCGCCTTCATCTCCGCATCCGCATCGCGCTTCAACAGATCGGCGGAATACCAGCCGGAGACGCAAGCGAGCCCGAACGGCGCCAGCGCCTTCTTCAGCGCCTCCGGCTCGCGTGGAAACTTGTTGCCGAGTTCCATGCCCTCGAAACCGGCCTCCTTGGCTTCGGCCAAGCAGACCTCCAGCGGTGTTTCGCCGCCGAGCTCCGGCATGTCGTCGTTGGACCAGCCGATAGGATTGGCCCCGATGCGGATCGTCATGTTCTTGTTCCTCTGTCCTGATCAATCGCCCACCCGCTGCGCGGCGAGGGCCGTTTCATAATTCTTGCGGGCTGCCTTCACCTGCTCGCGCATCGATACTTCCGGCACCGCCACATCCCACCAATGGCCACCGGCATCGGTGGAGGCGAGGGGATCGGTGTCGATGACGATAACGGTGCTGCGGTCCGCCTTGCGCGCCTTTTTGAGAGCGTCCTCCAGCTCGCCGATGCCCTTCACCTTGATGGATTGCGCGCCGAGGCTCGCGGCGTGAGCGGCGAAGTCGATATCGGGAAGCGTCACGTGGTTCGTGTGCTGCAGCAGGTTGTTGAAGCTCTCGCCGCCGGTGGCGCGCTGCAGGCGGTTGATGCAGCCATAGCCGCGATTGTCGAGCAGAACGATCGTCAGCTTCTGCCCCAGCATCACGGAGGTGGCGAGTTCCGAATTCATCATGAGGTAGGAGCCGTCTCCCACCATCACGATGACCTCGCGGGACGGATCCGCCATTTTCACGCCCAGCCCGCCCGCGATCTCGTATCCCATGCAGGAATAGCCGTATTCTAGGTGATAGCCCAGTGGCTGCAGAGCTTTCCAATGCTTGTGCAGCTCGCCGGGCAGGCCGCCGGCCGCGCAGACCACCACGTCGGTCGGCGATGCGGAGCGCTGCACCGCGCCGATCACCTGCGCATCGGACGGAAGTTCCGCATTGGTCGGGTCCGTGTAGCGCGCAGCGGACTCGAACCAGCGCGCCTTCTCATCCCGCGCCTTCGCCGTCCAGGCTTCAGGTGCTTTCCAGGTGCCGAGGGATCGACTCAGTTCCTCGAGGCCCACGCGGGCATCGGCGACGAGCGGAACTGCATTGTGCTTGGCCGCGTCGAAGGTCTGTACGTTGAGGCCGACGATGCGCCGGTTCGGATTCTTGAACAGGGCCCAGGAGCCGGTGGTGAAATCCTGCAGGCGCGTACCAACCGCAATCACCACATCGGTCTCTTCGGCGAGCGCGTTGGCGGCGCCCGTGCCGGTCACGCCGACCGCGCCGAGGCAGGCGGCGTGATCGTGCGGCAGGCTCGACTTGCCGGCCTGTGTTTCACCGACGAAGATGCCGTGTTTCTCCGCGAACTCCGCCAGCATCTTCTCTGCGCCGGAATAGAGCACGCCGCCACCCGCGACGATGAACGGCTTCTTCGCCTTGCGGATGAGGTCGGCGGCTTCTGCAAGCTCCGTTTCGTCCGGGCGGATGCGGCGCGGGGTCCAGACTTTCTCTGCAAAGAAGCTCTCCGGATAATCGTAAGCCTCGGCCTGCGTGTCCTGGCAGAGCGCCAGCGTCACCGGACCGCACTCAGCCGGGTCCGTGAGCACGGTCATGGCGCGCTGGAGCGCGGGGATGATCTGCTCCGGCCGCGTGATACGGTCGAAGTAGCGGGAGACGGGTCGGAAGCAATCGTTGGCCGAGACGGTGCCGTCGGAAAAGCTCTCGATCTGCTGCAGCACCGGATCGGGCCTGCGGTTGGCGAAGACGTCGCCGGGGAGCAGCAGCACCGGCAGGCGGTTCACGTGGGCGACGGCAGTCGCCGTCACCATGTTGGTCGCGCCGGGTCCGATGGAGGTGGTGCAGGCCATCATACGGCGGCGGCGCGAGGCCTTGGCGAAGGCAATGGCCGCATGGGCCATGCCCTGCTCGTTATGCGCCCGGTAGGTCGGGAGCTGGTCGCGCGCGCCGTGCAGCGCCTCGCCCATGCCGGCCACGTTGCCATGGCCGAAGATGGCCCAGACGCCACCGAAGAGCGGCTGGATCTCTCCGTCGATCTCCGTCTTCTGGACCGTCAGGAATCGGGCGACGGCTTGCGCCATGGTCAGGCGGATCGTGCTCATGCGGGTTCCTCTCGAATGGCGTCGCAGCGTTTTCAGGTTCTCGTGTTCATGAAAAGAGGGCGGAGCCTTTCACAGGCTCCGATCTTGGTATTAAGCAGCTTTCGCGCGGCCGGACACCTTTTGCCATGAATCGACAAGGCGCTGGAAGCGCGAGGCCATGTCATTGATGGCGGCTTCATCGGACATCTCGCCCTTCAGCCAGCGTCGCGCGGCATCGTTGAAGATCGTGCGGCCGACTGCGAAGCCCTTCACTTGCGGCTCCTTGGCGGCAGCGGCAAAAGCGGCTTCCAGCTCGCTCTCGGGTGCTTCAAGACCGAGCAGCACGATGCCGCGGCAATAGGCGTCGTTTCGGGTGATCACCTCGCCGATGGCATGCCATGCCATTTCATCGCGCTGCGGTTCGAGCTTCCACCAGTCCGGCTTGATGCCGAGATCGTAGAGCCGCTGCAGGATGCTGGCCACCGTATCGGATTTAAGGGATCCATGCTTGCCTGCGATGATCTCCACCAGCAGCTCCCGGCCGATGCGGCGCGCGCCATCGTGCAGGCGCAGCAGCTCACGCTCCTGTCGTTCCTTCAGCTCCGGCGGATCGTCCGGATGGT
Organism: Microvirga lupini; assembly: GCA_000517005.1. Taxonomy (GTDB): domain Bacteria; phylum Pseudomonadota; class Alphaproteobacteria; order Rhizobiales; family Beijerinckiaceae; genus Microvirga; species Microvirga lupini. Next base: position 138,132 of record KI912090.1, on the reverse strand, counting down.
AGAAGCACAGGCACTTGATGGTGTGCCCGACCGGCCACTCCACGAGCTTCGCGCCAAGCGAGCCGCCGCCCTCGAAATCGAGCGGGCGTGAGCCCGGCAGTTCCACCGGTCTGCCGATCCAGAACGGGTGATCGGCCGCACAGAACAGCGCCTCGCGGCCATAGGTCCCGTCGATCAGCATGCCGAAGCCGGGGCGGCCGTCCGCCACCCGGGCCGCAGCCTCGACGGCGAGCACCTTGAAATCGGGGATGCGCTCCACCGGCGCGCCGATTTCCTTCGCCATCGCTTCCAGCTGCATGCGGTGATCGATGGCGAGCGCCATGAGCGTGTCGGGCTGCGGCCTGCGCGTCGTGGCCCAGTGAATGTGGTTGATATCCTCGTCGAAGCGCAGCGCCTTGTGGCGGCTGCCGGTTTTCAGGAAATGCAGCAGCTCCGGGAAGGTCGGGATCTCCGGCGAGCAGAGCAGGCGCGAGACAGCGAAGGCGCCGCTCGCATTGGCATAGGCGCAGCAGGTCTCGAGCGTCTCGCCCTTGAGCCAACCGCGCAGGAAGCCGGACAGAAAGGCATCGCCGGCGCCGAGCACGTTATAGACCTCGACCGGGAAGCCTGGCCCCTTCACGCCGTCCTCCAGTGAGGCCGGGATCTCGCCGGGAAACACCACGCAGCCCATGGGGCCGCGCTTGCACACGATGGTGGCCTTCGAGATGGCGCGGATGGCCCGGATGGCGGCGAGCGTATCCTCGGAACCGCCTGCGATGTGCAGCTCCTCCTCCGTCCCGACGATGAGATCGCAATCGGCGAGAATGGGCTTCAAATGCTCCGTCACGGCATCGGAGCGCACGTAGCGGGATTCGCCCGCCCCATGGCCGAGAAGGCCCCAGAGGTTGGGGCGGTAATCCACGTCGAACACCACCTTGCGCCCGTTCGCCTTCGCGATGCGGATCGCCTTTCTTTGGGCGGCTGCTGTTGTTTCACGTGAAAAATGCGTGCCGGTGACGACGATCGCTGCAGCGGAGGCGACGAAGCTTTCGTCGATATCGTTCTCGTCGAGCGCCATATCGGCGCAATTGTCCCGATAGAAGATCAGCGGAAAGGAATCCTCATCCCGCACGCCGAGAATCACGAGAGCGGTCAGGCGCTCTTTGTCGGTGACGATTCCATCGATCGCGACGCCCTCCCGCTCCATCTGCTCGCGGATGAAGCGGCCCATGGCTTCGTCGCCGACGCGGGTCACGAGCCCCGATTTCAGGCCAAGCCGCGCCGTGCCGATGGCAATGTTGGCAGGGCATCCACCAACGGCCTTGGAGAAGGAGGCCATATCCTCCAGCCGCCCGCCCACCTGCTGGCCGTAGAGATCGACCGAGGCGCGGCCAATGGTGATCACATCCAGGGCTGGCTTCATGCTATTCCTCCCGCTCCCGGTCTTATAAACCGTGTGAGAGCCGCGCTTGGCTCTTGCTGTTATAGAACGTTTATTCTATTAGCATCTTATACTGGAATATCAATTCCAAATTTGCCGTGAGCCGGCAAAGGATCAGGGGGAAACATGATCAGAATCGCTGTTCTGGGCGCCGGCCGCATCGGCCGCATTCACGGGCGCAACGCCGCCAATCATCCCGATGCCCGCCTCGTGGCGGTGGCAGATCCGCATGCTCCCTCCGCGCAGGAATTGGCGGCGGCAACGGGCGCGGAAGTCGCGTCGCTGGACGCGATCGTCGAGCGCTCGGATGTGGACGCCATTCTCATCTGCACGCCGACCACCACCCATGCCGACCTGATCGAGCGCGGTGCCCGCGCCGGCAAGGCAGTGTTCTGCGAGAAGCCGGTGGATCTCTCGAGCGCGCGCATCGAGACCTGCCTCGCCACGGTGGAGAAGGCCGGCACGCCGCTGATGATCGGCTTCAACCGCCGCTTCGATCCGAATTTCGCGTCCCTGCGTCGCCGCCTTGCCGACGGCGAAGTGGGCGAGGTGGAACTCGTCACCATCCTGTCGCGCGATCCCGGCCCTCCGCCGGTGAGCTATATCGCCACCTCGGGCGGTCTCTTCCGGGACATGATGATCCACGATCTCGACATGGCCCGTTTCCTGCTGCTGGGCGACGAGCCGGTGGAAGTGCATGCGGTGGGCTCTTCGCTCGTCGATCCAGCCATCGGCCAAGCGGGCGACGTGGACACTGCCGCCGTGATGCTGAAGACGGCCAAGGGCAAGATCGTCCAGATCTCCAATTCCCGCCGCGCGACCTATGGCTATGACCAACGCATCGAGGTGCATGGCTCGAAGGGCATGATCCGCGCCGGCAACATTCATCGCACGACGGTCGAGGTGGCGAACGCTTCCGGTATCACCGCCGACCCGGTGCAGGATTTCTTCCTGGAGCGCTACGCCGAAGCCTATAGTGACGAGCTCACCACGTTCCTGAGCGCCATCCGCGACGGCAAGCCGTGCAATCCCACCGGCCGCGACGGGCTGATGGCACAGCGCCTTGCCGATGCAGCGACGGAATCGGCGCAGAGCGGCAGACCAGTCAGGCTGTAAACAACGCCGGTCATTCCGAACGAAGCGCAGCGAGGATCCGGGATCGCTGGACGATAATGGCGCTAAAAACCCTCCTCCCCACAAGGGGGAGGGAACACGCGTTCTATTCTGGCTGCTCACGATCCCGAATCCGGGATGGCGAGCGTTATCCTTCCGCCCGTTTCTCCGCCGTGCCGACGGCGAGCGCCATGGCGAGCGCAAACGAAGCGGAAAGCGACCGGAAAGCGCCGAAATCGGCCTCCGCCACTTCGAGCCAGACATCGGCGCTTGTCACCAGCGGGCTGAAGGCCGAGTCCGTGATCGCCACCACCGGCACATCGCGCTGCGCGGCAGCAGCGGCGAGATCCGCGGTCACGGGCGCATAGGGCGTGAAGCTGATGGCGAGAACCGCATCGCGCTTGGTGGCGATGGCGAGCTGCTCGGGCCCAAGCTGTCCGACATGATCGATGAGGATGGCGCGTACGCCGAGCTTGCCGAAGGCATAGGCGCAATAGGCGATGACCGGAAAGACGCGCCGGGCCCCGAGGAGATAGATGGTATCGGCCTTGGCCAGGGTCTCGATGGCGCGGGACAATTCCTCCGGGCGCACCGAAGCCTGCATCCGTTCCAGCGAGACGGCTGCGGCATTGGTGAAGCCTTCGAGCAGGGACACCGCATGCACGTGGTGCCCCTCGGCATCGCGCAGGCCGCGAAGCCGCTCGCGGTAATCGGGAAAGCGCTCCCGCAGGCGATCACGGAAGATCTGCTGCAGATGGGAGAAACCGTCGTAGCCGAGGCTCTTGGCGAAGCGCACCAGCGTGGAGGGCTGCACGCCGGCATGCTCGGCAATGCCCGCGACCGTTCCAAAAGCCACATCCTCGGGATGCTCGAGGGCAAAGGCAGCGATCTGTTTCAATCGCTTCGGCATCGACTCGCGGCGGCTGAGCAGGAGCGTTCGGAGCCCGTCATAGTCTTCAGGGGCCTCCGACACGACCGCTTCCACGCTGCCCATGCTGTCCTCGGTTTCCATCGCAGGCCTCAGGATATCAGATCGGCCTTGACACCGATCCTACAAAAATGGAATAAAAATTCCAATATACAAACAAAAAGGTTCTGATGTTCCGTTTTGGCGGACGATCGGATCGGCAGAGGGAACGCTGTACGGACGATGATTCGCCCTTCGGCTCATTTGTTTTCTCTCTGCCCCTTGAGGCAAGCGGCAAGGCCGCGGCGTTCGCCGCAGTGCACAGGCGTTGCGGCGAATGCGTGAGAACCATCTGGGAGGAAGAGCATGAGATCCATCGTTACCGGTCTGGTCGCCGCAGCGGCCCTGACCCTCGCCACCGCCGCCCCGGTTGCGGCGCAGCAGAATACCCGCATCATCGTCGTCAGCCATGGTCAGGCCAACGATCCGTTCTGGTCGGTCGTGAAGAACGGTGTGGCGGCAGGCGGCCAGGACATGAAGGTCCAGGTCGACTACCGGGCACCCGAAACCTTCGACATGGTCGCCATGGCCCAGCTCATCGACGCGGCCGTGAACCAGAAGCCGGCGGGCCTGATCGTTTCGATCCCCGATGCCTCGGCCCTCGGCCCATCGATCCAGAAGGCGGTGGCCGCCGGCATTCCGGTGATCTCCATGAATTCGGGCTCCGATGTATCGAAGAAGCTCGGCGCTCAGCTCCATGTCGGTCAGGATGAGGTCGAGGCTGGGCGCATCGCCGGCGCTAAGCTCAAGGAGATGGGCGGCAAGGTTGGCCTGTGCGTGAACCAGGAGGTCGGCAACGTGTCGCTCGACCTGCGCTGCAAGGGCTTCACGGAAGGCTTCGGCGGCAAGGTCACGGTGCTCCCCGTCACGAACGATCCGGCGGATGTGCGCGCCAAGGTGAAGGCGGCGATCGCTTCTGATCCCTCCATCGACACGATCCTGGCGCTCGGCGCAGGCACCGCGGGCGAGCCGTCGGTTGCGGCCGTGAAGGAAGGCGGCAAGACGGGCGCCATCCGCGTCGCCACGTTCGACATGTCGGCCGGCTTCCTGAAGTCGGTGGCGAGCGGCGAGGCGGTCTTCGCCATCGACCAGCAGCAATACCTGCAGGGCTATCTGCCGGTGGTGTTCCTGGCGAACTACGCCAAGTACGGCCTCATGCCGGGCGGCGACGTAGCCTCGGGCCCGAACCTGATCACGAAGGAAAAGGCCAGTCAGGTGATCGATCTGTCCGCCAAGGGCATTCGCTAAACACATTGATCGGAGCCCGCGACTTGCCGGTTGCGGGCTCCTCTTTTTACAGATTCATTTCAGGGAGGCGCTCATGGTCAACACCACTCAGCCGACCGCCAATCTCGCACCGGCGACAGCCGTCAAAAAGATTCAGGATGAGCGTCTGCGGGAGGTTTCCCTCCTCACCAAGATCATGCGACGACCCGAACTCGGCGCCCTGGCCGGTCTCGTCCTGGTTACGATCTTCTTTCTGTCGACCGCCGACTCCTCGATGTTCACGCTCGCAGGCATCATGAACATCCTCTCGCCCGCGTCGCAACTCGGCATCCTCGCCATCGCGGCGGCCCTGCTGATGATCGGCGGCGAGTTCGATCTCTCCATCGGTTCCATGGTGGCCTTCACCGGCCTCGTCTTCGGCGCCTTCATCACGCTGAGCGGCTGGCCTCTGCTGCTTGCCATCGCGGCGACCTTCGTCGTGGCAGCCGTGCTCGGCGGCCTGAACGGCCAGATGGTGATCCGCACGAGGCTTCCCTCCTTCATCGTCACGCTCGCCTTCCTGTTCATTCTGCGCGGTCTCTCGCTCGTCGGATTGAAATGGGCGACCGGCGGATCGACCCAGATGCGCGGCATCGGCGACCAGGCGGGCGAGGGCCTCATCCGCGAACTCTTCTCGGGCGTTGCCTTCGAGGGTGTGTTCTCCTGGCTCGCAGCGCATGACATCATCGCCAAGTTTCCCAATGGCACGCCGACCGTGACGGGTGTTCCGGTCTCCATCGTCTGGTTCATTCTCTTTGCGCTTGTCGCCACCTGGCTTCTCCTGCGCACGCGCGCCGGCAACTGGATCTTTGCGGCCGGCGGCGATGCCAATGCGGCGCGCAATTCCGGCGTACCGGTGGATCGGGTCAAGACCAGTCTTTTCATGCTCACCGCCTGCGCGGCCGCCCTTGTCGCCATTCTCACTGTGCTCGATGCAGGCTCGACCGATGCGCGGCGCGGCTTCCAGAAGGAGTTCGAGGCCATCATCGCGGCGGTCATCGGTGGCTGCCTGCTCACCGGCGGCTACGGCTCGGCCATCGGCGCCTTCTTCGGCGCCATCATCTTCGGCATGGTCTCCATCGGCCTCACCTATACGCGGTTCGATTCCGACTGGTTCCAGGTCTTTCTGGGCGCCATGCTGCTGCTCGCCGTGCTGTTCAACAACTTCATCCGGCGCAAAGTGACGGGAGAGCGCTGATGGACAAAGAAGCCCCCCTCATCGATATTCGCAACCTCGTCAAGCATTTCGGCTCGGTGATCGCGCTCTCGGGCGTGTCCCTCACGGTCCATCGCGGCGAGGTCATGTGCCTGCTCGGCGATAACGGCGCAGGCAAGTCGACGCTCATCAAGACGCTCGCCGGCGTGCACAGGCCAACCTCGGGCGAGTTTTTCGTCGAAGGCCAGCCGGTGACCTTCACAAGCCCGCGCGACGCGCTCGATGCGGGCATTGCGACCGTCTATCAGGATCTCGCGATGATCCCGCTCATGTCGGTCACGCGCAACTTCTTCATGGGCCGTGAGCCGGTGAAAGGCATCTGGCCCTTCCGCAATGTGGATTTCGACCATTGCGACGAGGTCACGCGCGAGGAGATGCACAAGATCGGCATCGACGTGCGCGATCCCCATCAGGCCGTCGGCACGTTGTCCGGTGGCGAGCGTCAATGCGTGGCGATTGCCCGCGCGGTCTATTTCGGCGCCAAGGTGCTGATCCTCGACGAGCCGACCTCGGCACTCGGCGTGGCGCAGACCTCCATGGTGCTGAAATACATCCACCAGGTCCGGCAGAAAGGCCTCGGCGTGATCTTCATCACGCATAATGTGCGCCACGCCTATGCGGTGGGCGACCGCTTCACCGTTCTCAACCGCGGCAAGACGCTGGGCACCTACAAGAAATCCGAGATCCAGATCGACGAGCTGCAGAACCTCATGGCCGGCGGAAAGGAACTGCAGGCGGTCTCGGAAGAGCTGGGCGGAATGGTGTGAGAGCCGTTACCAAAGACCA
>KI912090.1:123935-131264 GCA_000517005.1 Microvirga lupini | reverse complement strand
GCTGAGAGCCTAGCTCATTATTCGGCTCTTCCCTGAGCCCTCATCCTGAGGAGGATCTTTAGGTTGTCTCGAAGGACGAGGGCGCTTCCAGAGAGCACTGGACCCTCCTTCGAGACGCAGCTTCGCGGCTCCTCAGGATGAGGTGGAGGCTTATGAGTCAGCCTTTCAGGATGAGGGCTCCTGGTCTGCTTTATGAATTGGCGAGAGGATAACGCATGACGGCACTCGGTATCGGTCTCGTCGGCACGGGCTATATGGGCAAGTGTCATGCGCTGGCATGGAATGCCGTCGCCGCCGTCTTCGGCGATGTCGAGCGGCCACGCCTCGCGGTCCTGGCGGAAGCCTCTCAGGATCTTGCAGAGAGGAAAGCGCGCGAGCTGGGCTTTGAACGCGCCACCGGCGATTGGCGCTCTCTTGTCGCCGATCCGGCCGTCGATGTGGTGTCGATCACCACGCCCAATGCCTTTCATCCCGAGATGGCGATTGCGGCCCTGGAGGCCGGCAAGCACGTCTGGTGCGAGAAGCCGATGGCAACGCGCTTGCCCGATGCGGAGCGGATGCTCGCCGCCGCCCGTGCTTCAGGCAAGATCGCGGCCCTCGGCTACAACTACATCCAGAATCCCGTCGTCCGCCTGATCCGTCGTCTCATTGACGAGGGCCGGATCGGCGCGGTCAATCATGTGCGCATCGAGATGGACGAGGATTTCATGGCGAACCCGGAGGAGCTCTTCTATTGGAAGAGCGAGGCGAGTTCCGGCCATGGCGCGCTCGACGATTTCGGCGTTCATGGCTTAAGCCTGATCCGGATCCTGTTCGGTGGCGTGCGCCGTGTCTGCGGGCATATGGCGAAGCCTTACGCGGATCGCCCGGTGAAGGATGGCGGCCGCCGCGTCGTCGAGACCTACGACATCGCCACCACCCTGATCGAGCTCGACAATGGCGCCTCCGGCCTGATCGCGCTCAACCGCTCAGCCTGGGGCCGCAAGGGACGCATCTTCGTCCAGCTCTTCGGCTCGAAGGGCACCATCGTCTATGACCAGGAGCGCATGAACGAAGTGCAGCACTATACGGCTGAGGGACCAGGAGAGACGCAGGGGTTCCGCACCATTCTCGCCTCCCCGCATCACCCGCCCTATGATAAGTTCATTCCCGCGCCGGGGCATGGGCTCGGCTTCAACGATCTGAAGATCGTCGAGTGCCGGGAACTGATCCGCCGCATCGATGGGGAAGACGCCCATCTGATCACGTTCGAGGACGGCATCCGCATCGAGCGAACGGTGGATGCAATTGCGCGGAGTGCGCATTCCGGCGTGTGGGTAGACGTTGCAACGGGTGAGGACAGACAAGCCGCTTGAGGAGGTTCGACCATGAAAGTCGGGACGACGGCGGATCGGATCGTCATCGAATACGATATCAGGCAAGCGCCGCAGCAGATCTGGGCAGCCTTGACCGCGCCGGAGGCGATCGCGTCCTGGTGGGGTGACCACGTGCGCCTTGATGCGAGAGCCGGCGGTGCCTTCCGGGAGGAATGGACGGACGAAACCGGGCGAATGGTCGTCACGTCCGGAACCGTCAGCCGGTTCGAGCCGCCGGAATTCCTCGAATTGTCCTGGGCCGATGAGGATTGGCCTCATGCCACGCAGGTTTCCATGGTTCTCGACCCGGTCGCCGAGACGAAGACGCTTCTGCGGCTGGAGCATCGCGGCTGGTCAGGCTTGCCGGCCGACAAGAGGCAGCGGCTGATCGAGCAGCACGCGGCAGGCTGGCATCACCACCTGCGGGATCTCGAAGCTTATCTGGGCCGGTAGGGCTCCGCTTCCAGCGTTTCTCTCACCTCATCTTGAGGAGCAGGCGAAGTCTGCGTCTCGAAGGAGGATCCAGTGCTCTCTGGAGGCTCCTTCGAGACGGCGCTACGCGCCTCCTCAGGATGAGGACGGTGGGTGCCGAAGCGGGGTTTGAGACTTGTCACAAGTCAGGCTGCATGCGCCTTCAGGACCTCGAGGAAAGCATCCGCATAACGGTCGAGCTTGGCCTGCCCCACACCGTGGATCTCGCCGAAGGCGCGCACCGTCGTCGGCCGCTTGGCGGCCATGTCGATCAGGCTGCGGTCGGAGAAGATCACGTAGGCGGGCACGCCCTCTTCCTTGGCGAGTCGTGTGCGCAGCCCCTTCAGATCGAGGAGAAGCGGATCGTCCGACGGCACCACGGATTCCGCTTCCATTCGGCCACGCCGGCGCCGCCGTTCGGCGGGCTTCATGAGCACGTCGGAGCGCAGCTCGATCCGCTCCTGGCCTTTCAGAACGGCAACACCTTTATCGGTGAGAGTCCAGCGGCCGTATTCCGCCAGTTCCAACCCGATCAGGCCTGCCGCATAGATCTGCCGCAGAAGCGAGCGCCATTCGGTTTTCGAGCGGTCGTTGCCGACCCCGAAGGTCTTGAGCTTGTCGTGGCCGAAGCGGCGGATCGAATCCGTCTCCTCACCCACGAGAATGCTGATCAGGTGCTCGGTGCCGAAGCGCTCGCCCGTGCGCACGATGGCGGAGAGGATCTTCTGAGCCTCGATGGTGCCGTCGAAGGACATGACGCCATCGATGCACAGGTCGCAGTTGCCGCAGGGCTCGGTGCTCTCGCCGAAATAGGCGAGCAGGGTCTGGCGGCGGCAGCGCGGCGCTTCGCACAGAGCGACGAGGGCGTTGAGCCGCTGGCGCTCCACGCGCTTCTGCTCGTCGGCCGCGTCGCTCTCCTCGATCTGCAGGCGGCGCAGACGCATGTCGTCGAGGCCGTAGAGGGTGAGCGTGTCGGCGGGTGCGCCGTCGCGGCCGGCACGGCCGATCTCCTGGTAATAGGCCTCGATGGATTTCGGCAGGGCCGCATGGGCGACGAAGCGTACGTCGGGCTTGTCGATGCCCATGCCGAAGGCGATGGTCGCCACCATCACCACGCCATCTTCCTGCAGGAAGATATCCTGGTTCTTGGCGCGGTCTCCTTGAGGCATGCCCGCATGATAGGGCAGGGCGCGATAGCCGGCCTGGCTCAAGGAATCCGCGAGCTTCTCGGTGGCATCGCGGGACGAGCAATAGACGATGCCGCTCTCGTGCCGGTGCTTGTCGAGGAAGGAGAACAGCTGACGCCGGGAATGCTCCTTCGCCTGCATGGCAAGGCGCAGGTTCGGCCGGTCGAAGCCGTGGATGAAGAGGCGCGGCTCCTCCTCGAACAGGCGATGCATGATGTCGCTGCGCGTCGCCACATCGGCAGTCGCGGTGAGCGCGATGGTCTGCACGTTGCCCAGCCGCTGACGCACCTCGCCGAGCATGGCGTATTCGGGCCGGAAATCATGGCCCCATTGCGAGACGCAATGGGCCTCGTCGATGGCGAGCAGGTTGACGCCGGCGCGTCCCAGCCATTCGGTGGTGCCGGTATTGGCAAGGCGCTCCGGCGAGGCATAGAGGATGCGCATGCGCCGGTCGCGCACCGCATCGACCACACGGCGGTTCTCGGCCGGATCGTTGGCGGAGTTGAGGCTGCCCGCCTCGATGCCAAAATGGCGAAGCGCCGCCACCTGATCGCGCATGAGGGCGATGAGCGGAGAGACCACGAGGGTCAGGCCCTCGCGGGCAATCGTCGGCAGCTGATAGCAAAGGGACTTGCCCGCACCGGTCGGCATGATGGCGAGAACATCCTCGCCGGCCAGCACCGCGCGCACGATCTCCTCCTGTCCTTCGCGGAAGGAGGGGAAGCCGAAAACGTCGTGGAGAATCTTGGCGGGATCGATCACGTCTGCCCTGTGGCCGAGGAGAGGCCTCCCGTCAATGCGGCATCGGGAATCTGCAAGGACGCCAGCACTCCTTTCGCCGCAGCAATGCCGGTGGCGAAGGTTGCCTGGAGCAGGTAGCCCCCGGTGGGCGCCTCCCAGTCCAGCATCTCGCCGGCCACGAAGACGCCCGGCATCCGGTGCAGCATCAGGTGCTCGTCCACTTCCGTGAACGGCACGCCGCCGGCGCTGGATATGGCCCGGTCGAGGGACTTCGTGCCCGTCAACGTCAGGGGCACTGCCTTGATCAGACGGGCGAGCGCATCGGGTTCGGATGGAAGGGAAGGCGAGGCCTCCCGGAGCAGGGCAACCCCGACAGGGCTGAGACCGGCGCTCTTGCGCAGGAAGGTGGAGGCGGACTGGCCCTTTCGCGGAGCGTTCAGGCGATTCGCCAGATTTGCCTCGGACAGATCGGGCCGCAGATCCAGGTGCAGCGTGGCGCCGCCTGTCCGCTCGATGGCATCGCGAAGTCTGGCCGAGAGGGCATAGACCACGCCGCCTTCGATCGCGTCCGCTGTGACGACGGCTTCCCCCTTCACCGTCGTACCCTCGAAGGTCAGGGCGATTCGCTTCAAGGGCTCGCCCTCGAAGCGGCTGCGCATGATCTCGGACCAGGGGAAGGTGAAACCCATATTGGCAGGGCGCAGGGGCGAGATCGCGATCCCGCGCCGGGACAGAAGCTCCGCCCAGGTTCCGTCGGAGCCGAGCCGGGGCCAACTTGCGCCGCCGAGCGCCAGAATCGTGGCATCGGGCTTGACCCGCACCGGTTGGCCGGCCGCATCGGTGAAGACCAAACGACCGCCCTCGCCCCAGCCCTGCCAGCGATGGCGCAGGGCGAAGCGGACGCCAAGGCTTTCGAGGCGCGACAGCCAAGCGCGCAGGAGAGGAGAGGCCTTGAAGGCCTTTGGAAAGACGCGTCCGCTGGAGCCCACGAAGGTCTCCTGCCCCAAGCCCTCGCACCAGGCGCGGAGGTCCTCGGGACGGAAGGCCTCGATCAGGGGCCGCAATCGCGACTGGGCCCCGGCATAGCGGGTGACGAAACGCTCGAATTCCTCCGAATGGGTCAGGTTCAGGCCGCCCCGGCCGGCCATGAGCAACTTGCGGCCGACGGACGGCATCTGGTCGTAGACGGTAACCTTGAGGCCGGCACGGCCCAGGACCTCCGCGGTGATCAGGCCGGCGGGGCCGCCGCCGATAACGGCGATTTCGGGAGGGGAGGGATTCGGGGGCATGCGGTCAGCTGACGCGGGAGGGCATGGAATCTGGACCCTCGCGCTTCAACATGGCATGCAGCGTCACTGGGTTCATGGCTTTTGCACATGAACGCCACAGGCTAATTTTGCAAGGGGAGCGGCGCTTGAACGCCGCCCGACGGGTATTTTCGATGCGTGCTCTTTTCATCTCAGGCCTCGTTGCCCTGGGCCTGGCCGGCTGCGCGGGCGATTGGGCTCTCACCCCCAAGGATGCCGTCCTGGCGAGTTCCACGAGCGATGCCGCCGAGGCCGCCCGGCTGATCTCGGCTTACCGGGTGTCGAAGGGCTTGAGCCCGGTGACGGTGGATTCCCAGCTCAATAAGGCCGCGGAACATCAGGCGCGAGCGGTGGCGGCGGCGGGCCGGCTCAGCCATGGCAGCTTCGCCGGCCGCATGGATGAATACGGCATCATCGGCTATTCCGCCGAGAATCTCTCGGCCGGCTCGGACTCGGTCGACGGCGCCATCGGCCGCTGGAGGGCCTCTCCCGGCCACAACAGCAATCTCCTCATGCCGCAGGCTCGCAAGATCGGGCTGGCCCGCGCCGATGCGAACAACCGCTATGGGCGGTATTGGGCGCTCGTTCTGGGGCAATAGTCCGGGCACTAACGGAGGCGTGAAGCGTTAGGATCTCGGTTCCTCTCTTTCGCGCTCCGCATGACCCACCAACAAATGCTCTCCTTCGCCATCGTCGCCGGGATGATGGCGCTCTTCGTCTGGGGACGTCTTCGCTACGATCTGGTTGCGGTCCTGTCGCTGCTGGTGGCCGTGCTCGTCGGCATCGTACCGCCCGACAAGGCCTTCGAGGGCTTCAGCGACGACATCGTCATTATCGTGGCGAGCGCGCTCCTGGTCAGTGCCGCCGTGGCGAAATCGGGGGTGCTCGAGGCGGGCCTGAACCGGGTCGGGCCCTATCTTCGCACCACGCAGATCCAGGTCGTTGTGCTGGTGACGGTTGTGACGGTGCTGTCGGCCTTCGTGAAGAATATCGGCGCACTGGCGATGATGATTCCCGTCGCCTTCCAGATCGCCCGGCGCACGAATACGCCGCCTTCGAGCTTTCTCATGCCGATGGCCTTCGGCTCCCTTCTCGGGGGCATCGTGACCCTTGTCGGCACGTCGCCCAACATCATCGTGTCGCGGGTGCGGGAAGAACTCCTCGGCGAGCCTTTCGGCATGTTCGACTTCACGCCGGTCGGTCTTGGGATTGCGCTAGCGGGCGTCCTCTTCCTCGCTTTCGGCTACCGCCTGCTGCCGCAGGGGCGCAAGGGAGCCGCATCCCTCGATGCGGCGCTCAACATCAAGGATTACGTCACCGAGGCGCGCGTCACATCCGAGTCCGATGTAGTCGGCCAGACGGTGGCGGATCTGCACAGGCTCGCCAATGGCGAGGTGAAGGTCGCGGCCATCATCCGCAACGAGACGCGCAGTTCCAGTCCTCTCCCGGATGCCATGATCCAGGCCAACGACGTGCTGATGCTGGAGGGCGAGTCGGATGCGCTTGAAAGCACCGTCGCACGGGCAGGCTTGAGACTCAGTCGCGAACATCGGCAGCCCGAGATCGACGAGGCCACGGACGAGATCGGCGTCATCGAGGCCATCGTCGGGCCGAACTCCGCCCTGAGCAGCCTCTCGGCCGAACGTATCGGCCTTTACGAGCGCTTCGGCGTCAATCTCATCGCGGTCAGCCGCAGCGGCGAGCGCTTCAAGGAACGGCTGCGCACCATCACGCTGCGGTCCGGCGATGTGATCGTGCTTCAGGGAAATCTCAAGCGGCTCCCCGATACCCTGCGCGATCTCGGCTGCCTGCCCCTGGCAGAGCGGGAGATCCGGCTCGGCAGCGCGCGCCGCAGTCTTGTATCGGCTGTGATTCTCGTGGGCGCCATGGTGCTCGTCGCCTTCAACATCCTGCCGGTGGCCATCGCCTTCTTCGGAGCGGGCGTTCTCCTCGTCCTGTTCGGTTCTCTGACCCTGCGTGAGGCCTACGAGACCATCGAATGGCCGATCATCGTCATGCTCGGCGCGTTGATTCCGGTCAGCGAATCGATCCGCACGACCGGCGGCACGGACCTGATCGCGGGTTGGCTCTCATCGGCGGCCAACATGCTGCCGCCGACCGGAGCCCTCGTGCTCATCATGGTGGCCGCGATGGCGGTGACGCCGTTCCTCAACAATGCAGCCACCGTGCTGGTGATGGCCCCCATCGCGGCGAGTTTTGCCACGCAGCTAGGTTTCAAGCCCGACGCTTTTCTCATGGCCGTGGCCA
>KI912090.1:96672-123835 GCA_000517005.1 Microvirga lupini | reverse complement strand
CACCAATGCAACACGCTGGTGATGGGACCGGGCGGTTACCGCTTCGGCGATTATTGGCGGCTCGGGCTGCCGCTCTCGATTCTGGTGGTGGTGATCGGCGTACCGCTCATCATGCTGGTCTGGCCGCTGCAGTAGAGCATCGGATTGATCAGCGGAAGATGGCCGTGAGGAGCAGGGTGGTGCCTGCCACCGACGACGACAAGGCGACGATCATGGCCCAGATATGCAGCCGGTCGCGCTCCTCCTGATTGAGCAGGGGCCGGTAGCGCGAATCCGAGCGGCCGAAGATGAAGCTGGCATTCCGCCCCGGCCGGGGATCGTGAGGCAGCACGCAGAAGCTCGATCGCACCGTCTGATGGCGGTCGCTGTAGGATGGTTCGCGAGAGAGCGGCGGGGTCATGGCGGGCGCTACACGGGACAGGATGGCGAGCGAGAGGTTCGCTCCAAAGCCGTGAAGGAGTGGTAAAGGCGGCGAGGCACCTTCCATCGTCGTAAACCAAACCTTGATCGTTCCTCGATCCTTCCTGTGGATTGTCGCGATGCATCAGGGCTATCGCTTCGTTATTACCCTCGTTATAGTGACGTTATCTCCTAGCCTCACTATGAGGCGAATCATGATCAGGATCATGACTGGGGCAGGCGCTCTTGCGATGGGGCTCATTCTGGCTGCCTGCAATCAGACAGGGGCAGGATCGGTTGCCGTCGGAGTTGCGACAGGACTGGATCCGACAGGATTGTCCGGAACGGCGGTCAGCCTTGCCCAGAGCGCTCAGCCCGAGCGGGATCCAGACCCGCAGAACATCGATTTCAGCCGGTTCGCTTCACGTCTCTCCGATGTGGCTGCTGGCAACACGGCGCGGCCGAATTATCTGGGTGAATTCGATCGTCAGGTGAGCCTGATGACGGCCAGGCACGCGGCCGGCATGGCCCAGACGGTTGCATCAGCGGCCATCGGCGGAGCCATGACCGGCGGCGTCGGCTTAGCGGCTGCGGCTCCTTCGCTCGCCATGCAGGCTGCGGCAGCAGGCATGACGGCAAGCCAGATGGCTGCCGCGAGAGGCCAGGCCAGTGCCGCCATCGCGCAGGCGGAGGCTCAGCGGGCTGCCGAGCAACCCGTTCCCGATGCAGACCGCCCGGCGGAAGCCCGCGCTATCCTGTCCATCCTCGACGGCGCAGGCGCGGCCAGCGCCACATGGCAGAATCCCGTGACCGGCGCCTCCGGCAGGGTGAGCCTGAAACCGATGAACAGGAAAGCGTTCGGCGCACTCGATTGTCGCCTCATCAGGCGCGAATTTCGGAGCGGCGGTGCCACGCGGACGGGCGAGATGCTTGCGTGCCGGAGCAAAGGAGAATGGTACGACCTCTCCTGACCGCAGAAAACGGGTCGTGCAAAGGTCCGACTTGTGTCATTCCGATCCGCGAGATCCGGAATCGACCTATGACCCAAGCTGCCGTCCAAAAAACCATGACTGCGTCCGACTGGGCGCTGTTGGCCGTTCTCTCCATCGTCTAGGGCGGCTCCTTTCTCTTCGTGGGCGTCGCGGTGCGCGAGCTACCGCCCTTGACCATCGTGGCGCTGCGGGTGGTGACAGCGGCTCTGACGCTGCTTCTCGTCCTGAAGCTCATGGGCGTGGATCTGCCGCGCACCCGTCAGGCCTGGGCCGCCTTTCTCGGCATGTCCATCCTCAACAATGTCATACCCTTCACCCTGATCGTCTGGGGACAGAGCCACATCGCCAGTGGTCTGGCGTCCATTCTGAATGCGACGACGCCGCTCTTCACGGTGATCGTGGCGCATTATCTGACGACTGACGAGCGTCTGACGGGCCAGCGGCTCGCCGGCGTGATCGTGGGTTTCGTCGGTGTCGCGGTGATGATCGGAGCCGCGGCCTTCGCGTCGCTGGATGCGAGCGTCCTGGCGCAGCTGGCGGTCCTCGGCGCGGCCTTGTCCTATGGTTTTTCAGGCGTGTTCGGGCGGCGCTTCAAGACGATGGGCATTCCACCGCTTGCGACCGCAGCCGGGCAGGTCACGGTTTCGAGCGCAATTCTTTTGCCCACCGCACTGATCGTCGATCGCCCCTGGACATTGGCGATGCCGAGCACCGGTGCCATCCTGTCCCTGGCGGCCCTCGGCCTCGTCTCGACGGCCTTCGCCTACCTGATCTTCTTCCGCCTGCTCGCACGGGCCGGCGCCACCAATGTGGGCCTCGTGACCTTCCTCATCCCGGTCAGCGCCATCCTGCTCGGCGTGCTCGTCCTCGGCGAGACATTGGCGATGCGGCATGTGGCCGGCATGGTTCTGATCGGCGCCGGGCTCATCCTGATCGACGGGCGCCTCATCTCGGCGCTGAGCGCGCGATTCAACGAGAAGGCGCCGGCGCCGCGCGGAACCGGTTGAACATCATGTCGGGCGCGCTGGTGTTGTGGCGCGAGGGAACGAGACGGCCCATCCAGGCATCGGTCGCCTTGGCGTCCCGGAAATTCATGATCGGCTCCTCGCGCCAGGAGCGCGCACCGGCCTCCCGCACGGCGATGCGCGCCACATCGGCGTTGAACTCGGTCACGTACATGGAGCGAACTCCTGCGAAGGGCAGGCCGGAAATTCCCTGATCGAAGGCCACGTCCAGAGTCATGCGCTCCTCGTTGAGGGCCTTGACCACAACATTTGCCTTGCCGCCCTTCGCCAGGGTCAGCGTGAAGGTCATGGTCTTCGGGTCGAAGGCGACATCCTTCAGGTTCACCACGGGCCTCTGATCGAATTCCACCGGGCCGACGAGGAAGGAGGAGCCATAGGAGGTCCAGTCCAGATGCTCGGGTGGGAGCGGCTTGATGCGCCAGTAGCCGTCGCCCGGATAGATGACGAGCACTTCCACCGCCTTGTCGTCCCGCTTCTTGAGCAGTTGAAGGAGATGGATGTTGTGCGTGACCTTGCCGCCGATGGTCACTGTGACGTCGTTCGGGCGCCAGAACTCGGTGAAGGATAGGCCCATGATTCGGATATTACCGTCCTCGTAGAGGGTGCTCATGGTGGGGTGCGGCTTGGTCGAGGTTGCCTCCGAGATGTCCTCGCAGGCGGTCCAGTCCGGCTCCCAGCGATCCTGGCGCAAGGAGCCCATATAGGCCGGATGCACGGCCTCGATCTGGAAATGCCTCACCTCAGGCGAGGCGAAGTTGATCGCCACATTGTCCTTCTCCGCGCAGAGAACCGGCTCGCTGGTATTCGTCACGTCCACGGCCAGCCCATCGAGGGTGGCGGCGCCCGCCGTGGAGGCAAAGCCAAGGAAGCCAAGGGCGAAAAGCCGGGGCAAGAACATGCGCATCGTCAAGGATCTTTATGGAAGCTGAACCGGAGGGAAGGGCAGAGATAGCGCGCTCCAACTATGCCGTCGAGCCAGGAGACCTTTGCAGGCGAGCCTGTTGATTCGGCATGGCTGCCATCGCATCTATGGGGTTAGGGATTGAGGTTGGCCTGTGATAGGGTGAAAATGATCCTGAAGCGTGGCTTCAGAGGCCATCTGGCTCCAAAGATCCCTTTCTTCGCCAGATTTGAGGCCGTTTTCTTGAGTTTTCGATGATGCGCCTGACCTTGAGCCTGTCCGATAATCCCGCCACGACCTCGGTCGAGCGGGCGATCATGGAGTTCCGCAGTGCCCGCCCCGTGGTGATCGACGGAGCAGAGGGCAGCGCGCTCGTGGTCGGCGTCGAGGATCTGGACGAGGCCGTGAGCGCCGAGATCGAGACCGTTGCGGGCGGTCATGCACACCTCGTCCTGCCGGCGGCACGGCTTCGCCGCCTCGGTCTCGAGCGCGAGGTTCCCGGCCGAGTGGCCCTGCCGGTGGTGGATCGCAGCCGGGTGGAGAGCTTGGCGCTCAAGGTCGATGGTCGCATTGACGCGCCGGTTCGTCCCGCCGATGAAATGGACGGCGAGGCGCTGGAATTGGCCCGCCTGTCGCTCATCCTGCCGGCCGTGATTGTCGTGCCGCTGACTAAGGGCATCGAAATCGACACGTCCCTTGTGCGCGTGTCGGGAGCAGCGATCCGGGACTATCGGCGTGCCCAGGCTCTGGGCCTGAAGATCGTCAGCCGCGCGCCGGTGCCGTTGGAGGGGGCGCCCACCAGCGAATTCGTGGTGTTCCGCGGTGGCGAGGGCCTGCGCGATCAGGTGGCGATCGTCGTCGGCAAGCCGGACCTTTCCAAGCCGGTGACCGTGCGGCTGCATTCGGCCTGTCTCACGGGCGATCTCTTCGGCAGCCTCAAATGCGATTGCGGCGACCAGCTGCGTGAGACCGTGCGCTTCATGGCCCAGAACGAAGGCGGCATCCTGCTCTATCTTGACCAAGAGGGGCGCGGGAACGGCATCGCGAACAAGATCCGCGCCTACAGGCTGCAATCGCAGGGCTATGACACTTACGACGCCGACGAGGTACTGGGTTTCGAGGCCGATCAGCGCCGCTTCGATTTCGCCGCCGTGATGCTCAAGGAGCTCGGCGTGAGCAAGGTCCGCCTCATGACCAACAACCCCGAGAAGATCGCAGCGCTGGCCAAGGCCGGGCTCGAGGTCATCTCCGATCATCGCGTGCTGGGCCGCCCCACGGCGGAGAATGTCAGCTATCTCGCCGCGAAGCGCGACCGGGCCGGGCATTACATCGATCTCGAAGGCATGCTGGCCTGCTCGAACAAGGACTGAGCCTTCCGTTCATCCGACAAGCCGTTTAGCCATCCGCAGAACCCAGAGGTTCTTGTGGATTTCGCGCGCGTGTCGCGCGGCTAGCTCAGGGTAAGCACCTGAAGAAGTTGGACTTTATGCTTCGAATGTCTCCAGCCTTGCTCCGCGAAAGAGCAACGTATAGTATACTATACGTAGATCATGAGTACGAGGAGACATCAAGGAATGCTGCGTCGATTATCGCTTGCCATGGCCGCTGCCGGTGCACTCACGACCGCTGCCCACGCCCATGGAATCTGGACGGCCCAACGTCATGGAGACCTCGCCATCGTCTACGGGCATGGCGCCGGGGAGAAGCCTATAAGCCGGAAAAGGTGAAGAGCGCCGTCTCCTATCTGGCTTCAGGAGAGAAGCGGGACAGCAAGATCCTGCACCAGGCCAAGAACGCATTGGTCGAGCCCGCGCCGGATGCAGTGGCCCTGACTGTGACCCTCGACAACGGGATCTGGACGAAAGGCCCTGATGGAAAGTCGGTCAACAAGCCGAAGAGTCAGGTGACGGGGGCTCAGTCAGCAAGCCGCTCCGTCAAGATCAATACGACAATTCTGAAAAGCGGTGCTGCGCCGAAGCCGACCGGGCAGGGACTCGAGATCGTGGCCCTTGTCGATCCCTTGACGCTGAAGATGGGTGACGACCTTCCCGTTCAGGTCTTCGCGGATGGCAAGCCGCTCGCGGGCGTTCCGCTCTACGTCGATTACGTCAACGACGGCCATGCCAAGAGCAACAAGACGGATGCGGATGGAAAGGTGACGCTCTTCGTGCGCAACGACGGTCTCAACGTGATCGGCGTCTCTCATGCCAAGAATACGCCCGACAATGCCGAGATCGATCAGGTGAGCTATTTCGCGACTCTGTCGTTCACCCTGCCGCACGGAGAGGATTGACCGGACCTACCGATCAATCCCTGAAAGACAAAAAGGCTGGCTTCAAACGTGGCCAGCCATTGTTTTAGCGCGCCGGCATGCCTGTCTCGACGATCTTCGCCCAGAGCGAGACGCCATAGGGGCTCGCCTCGTCGTTGAAGTCGTAGGCCGGGTGGTGGACGCCGGCCGTGTCGCCGTTGCCGAGGAAGATGTAGGCGCCGGGGCGCTGCTCCAGCATGTAGGAGAAATCCTCCGCACCCATGAGAGGAAGCACCGTCGTGTCGACGGAATTCTCGCCCGCGACGGCACGCGCGACATTCGCCATGAACTCCGTCTTGTCGGGATCGTTCATGGTGACCGGATAGCCGCGATCGTAATCGACTTCCGCCTTGGCCCCGAAAGCGGCGCAGACATTCTCGACGATAGCGCGGATGCGCGTCTCGGCGAGGTCACGAACCTCGGGTGAGAGGGTGCGCACGGTGCCGAGCAGCATCGCCGTCTGCGGAATGACGTTGAAGGCCTCGCCTGCCTTCACGGTGCACACCGAGACCACCACGGAATCGAGCGGATCGGCGCTACGCGAAGCGATCGTTTGCAGCGCCGTGATCACATGGGCCGATATGACCACCGGATCGATGCAGTCATGCGGGCGCGCCGCATGGCCGCCCTTGCCCTCGATGGTGATCGTAAAGCGGTCGGCCGCCGCCATCATCGCGCCAGGCCGGATGGCGAACTGGCCCACGGGAATGCCCGGCATGTTGTGCATGCCGTAGACCTCCTGCACGCCGAAGCGTTCCATCAGGCCGTCCTTGACCATCTCGTTGCCGCCGCCGCCGCCTTCCTCGGCCGGCTGGAAGATCACCACCGCCGTGCCGTCGAAATTGCGCGTCTCGGCCAGGTACTTCGCCGCGCCGAGCAGCATCGCCGTGTGCCCGTCATGGCCGCAGGCATGCATCTTGCCGGGCACCTTGGACTTATGGGGAACGTTCGTCGCCTCCTCGATGGGCAGCGCGTCCATATCGGCGCGAAGGCCGATCACCTTGCCCGAGTTGTTCGAGCGGCCCTTGATCACACCGACGACGCCGGTCCGTCCGAGGCCGGTCACGACCTCGTCGCAGCCGAAGCTCTTCAGCTTCTCCGCCACGATGCCGGCCGTGCGGTGCACGTCGAACAGGAGCTCCGGGTTTTCATGGAAGTCGCGACGCCAGGTGGTGATTTCATCGGCGAGATCGGCGACGCGGTTGATGATCGGCATGATAGTCCTCAAGCAGAGAATCCGGGAAACGTCAGCCAAGCAGAGGCGGTACCCTTCCGTCAATCCTTCTCCGCGAGCAAGGACGGGTCGTCAGATCGCGCGGCGCAGGATCGCCTTGGGCCGTTTCGTGCGGAACTGCCCGCGCTCGATGGCGACGAAGATCAGCACCAGAACCACGAGCGCCGTGAACCACCAGACCTGCGTGGTGCCGATGCCCAGACAGCCCAGAGCATAGGTGCAGGCAAATGCGGCCATGATGCCCGGGGCTACCGTGGCGCGGTGGCTCTTCGCGCCGACGACGACCTGATACAGAAGAACGCTGCTCGCCACGGCGCCTACCAGTCCGAGTTCGTACCAGATCTCGAACAGCAGGGTAGAGGGCGCACTTGGCGGCATCAGTCCGAAGAAGCGGCCGCGCAGAGCGGTCTCCAGGCCATGTCCTGTCAAAAGCCGCAGCGGCTCGTCGAGAATGATCCGGCGCCACGCCCCCAGGCTGAGGGTCGTTGGGGAGTTCGTGCCGAGCAGGGTGGCCGCCGCAGGCTTCAGGATGAAAGGCAGGATCGGCGCGAACAGCAGAAGGCCCGCCATGACGAATCCGGTCAGGCGGGACCCGAAGACCGGATTCCATGCCGTGATGACGAAGACGACGGCGCCTGCGACCAAGCCGTAGAGGGGCAGCCCGTCGCGCGTGAGGAGGGAGCAGACGGCAATGGCGAGCGCAAGGCCGATGGCTTCCAGGTTGCGCCCGCGGGAATGGAGCCAGGCGATGGCAGGCCAGAGCAGCAGGACGAGCATGAGCATGCCACGCTCTAGGCTCAGGCCCTCCGGATCGAAGCCGCTGCCGCCGGTGACCGTCAGGAAAATAGCGATCAGGGCGGCGAGGCCCACACCCACGGGAAGGAGATAGAGGTTGGCCGAGCGCATACGCTCGGGAATGGCGAGATAGCCGCCCAAGCCCATGAGGGCCATGCCGATGATGTTGAGAAACCGCTCCGATGCCTGGGGCAGAAAGGGCGTCCAGAGCAGGGAAAGCCCGGCCCAGAGCAGCAGGACCAACCCGGCCACGCCGCCCGGAGAGGTGGCAAGCGCGGTCAGCTTGCCCCATGCATGCCTCGCGCTGCCGTCGAGCACCGAGGCGAGGACGAGGAGAATGACCGCCAACGGCGCCATGATCACGAGGGCGCGCCGCGTGAACAAAGCCGCCAGAGGCACGGCGAAGAACAGGATCGCGAAGCCGAGGCGCCGCAGCATGGCGGCGGCATCGGCTGACGGATTGGCCGTTTGGGAAACGGGGCGGATCATGGAGACGGGCAATCGGCGGTTGAGCGTTCAGGAGCGGAAAGCGTAATGGACGGGATCATCAAAAGCTGTAGGTGCGATGCAACACAGCCCATTCCTTTGCATCCGACCTTGCCCGGCCGGATTGACGCGGTTGGATCGCACGGGCCATTTCAAACCTTTCTCTCGTCATCCCCGGGTTTTCCCGGGGATCTCGACTATGCAGGACGCAGCGCTCTTCCGATCGGGATGGCCGGGACGAGGCCGGCCATGACATGGTGGATTGCCTGCACTCAGCCCGTCTGCCCACGGATGAAGTTGATGATGCCGGAGAAATCGTCTCCCTCGTGCCCGGCATTGTTGAACAGGGCATAGAGCTGGGCCGCCTCCGCGCCGAGAGGCGTCGAGGCTCCCGAGGCGAGAGCCGCCTCCTGGGCGAGCTTCAGGTCCTTGAGCATCAACGCCGCCGCGAAGCCCGGCTTGTAGCCGTTGTTGGCGGGCGAGGCCGGC
The DNA here is from genome assembly GCA_000517005.1 of Microvirga lupini. Taxonomy (GTDB): domain Bacteria; phylum Pseudomonadota; class Alphaproteobacteria; order Rhizobiales; family Beijerinckiaceae; genus Microvirga; species Microvirga lupini. Next base: position 115,203 of record KI912090.1, on the reverse strand, counting down.
ACGGGGCCCGGCACCGGGCAATAGGTGGTCAGCGACCAGCACTGGCCCGAGGACGTGGATGCGACGTCGAACAGCGCCTGATGCGACAGTCCAAGCTTTTCGCCGAGCACGAAGGCCTCCGCCACGCCGATCATCGAGATGCCGAGGATCATGTTGTTGCAGATCTTCGCCGCCTGACCCGCGCCCGCCTCGCCGCAATGAACCATCTTCTTGCCCATCCGGGACAGGATCGGCTCGGCCCGATCGAAGGCGTCCTTCGCGCCGCCGGCCATGAAGGTCAGCGTCGCGCCCTTGGCACCACCGACGCCACCGGAGACCGGCGCATCGAGGCTTGCCAGATTGCGGTCCTGCTCGCGCGCCATGACATGTGCCTTGCGTGCGCTTTCCACATCGATGGTGGAGCAGTCGATGAGCAGCGTACCCTCCTTCACCGAAGGCAGGATGTCGGTCCAGACCGAGAGCACATGCTTGCCGGCCGGCAACATGGTGACGATCACGTCGGCATCTTTCACGGCGTCGACCGTGGAGGCGGCAATGCTCACGCCGTCGCTGCGCGCCTGATCGCAGGAGGCCGGTGAGAGATCGAAGCCGGTCACGGCATGCCCGGCCTTCACGAGGTTGGCGGCCATCGGTCCGCCCATGTTGCCGAGGCCAATGAAGGCGATGCTGGTCATGAGATTCCTCCCGAGTTGTCGTGCGATGGTTGTTTGAACAGCCAGAATGCGCTGGCCGCCATGACGATGCCGCTGCCGGCATGCAATAGGAGATGGGGCGGGCTCTCGAAGCCTCTTGCCAGGAAGACGAGGATGACGTCGCCGACAGGGATGAGAACCGTGAGCCCGAGCACCGTTCCCACGATGCGATGAGTCGACAGACGCGACAGGGCAGTGAGGTAAGCCCCGAAGGCGAGGTCGCGCAGACCGATGGCCGAGACATAGGACAGGCCCGGCTCCTCAGGTGCGGCGATTCCGAAAAGCGCTGCCCCGGCGCGTGGCGTGACGATGAACAGCAGCCCCAAGAGGACGAACACGCCTGACAGGGCGAATACGAGCCACGTGCTCGGCTCGTGCAAAGGCAGTCCCGAAGGTTCGCACCTGTCCGTCATGCGCGTCGCGCCATCCACAGGGCTCCAATGAGCGCGAAGCCGTAGAACCACAACATCAGCGATCCGAAGACCTTGTCGAGGGCTGGATCGAGCTGCGGAAAGAAGACTGCGAAATGTGAGCCGATTGCGGCCAGGATCAGCATACCCGGAACCGCGGTCAAAGCCATGACATGGGCGGCGGCTTTTTGCGGCACGCGCAGGATACGGTCGATCGACAGACCCAATCCGAGGCCGAGCGCCGCTCCCGCCGTGAAGTTGAGCTGAAATGGGCGGCGTCCGTCCAGGAAGAACCATGGTCCCGCGAAAGCGAACAGCGCGAAGATCGCAGCAGCGATGCCGAAGCCGAGGGCAAGGGATTTGAGAGCCAAGTTCATGACTCTGCCCTATACTGATGCGCAAGCATTGTCTCCCTCCCCCTTGTGGGGAGGCATTAAGGGTGGGGGTGTGAACTCTGAACTGGACCAGCGAAGCGCCAACACCCCCACCTCCAACTCCTCCCCACAAGGGGGAGGAGAGCTGCGTTGCGCCTTCCTCGCGAACCTGCATCCCAGGATGAGGGCTTCAGGAGAGAGCTTAGCTCTCACCATCATCGATTGCCGCGTCCCACCAGATCGCGCGCCACGATGAGCCGCATGATCTCGTTGGTTCCCTCCAGGATCTGATGCACGCGCAGATCGCGCACGATCTTCTCGATGCCGTAATCGGCCAAATAGCCGTAGCCGCCATGGAGCTGCAGCGCATCGTTCGCCACCTGGAAGCCCACATCGGTCGCCATGCGCTTGGCCATGGCGCAGAGCTTCGTCGCATCGAGCGCCTTGGCATCAAGCGCAGAAGCCGCGCGCCACAGGAAGGTGCGTGCCGCTTCGAGTTCGGTGGCCATGTCGGCGAGCTTGAACTGCAGCGCCTGGAAATCCGCGATGCGCTTGCCGAAAGCCTTGCGGTCGCTCGCATAGGCGAGCGCCTTGTCGAGCGCCGCCTGCGCGCCGCCGAGCGAACAGGCGCCGATATTGAGGCGTCCGCCGTCAAGGCCCGACATGGCGATCTTGAAACCCATGCCCTCGTCCGAGAGCCGGTTGGCCACGGGCACGCGCACGTCCTCGAAGATCACGGCGGCAGTGGGCTGCGCATTCCAGCCCATCTTTTTCTCCTGCGCGCCGAAGGAGACGCCCTTCATGTCCTTCTCGATCACGAGCGTCGAGATGCCGGAGGGGCCCTCCTCGCCGGTGCGGACCATGGTCACATAGATGTCCGAGGTGCCGGCGCCCGAAATGAACTGCTTGACGCCGTTGACGACGTAGTGATCGCCGTCGCGCACGGCCTTCGTCTTGAGCGCGGCCGCATCCGAGCCCGAGCCCGGCTCGGTCAGGCAGTAGCTCGCGATCAGTTCCATGGTGCAAAGGCGCGGGATGTAGCGCTGGCGCTGCTCCTCCGAGCCGTAGCGGTCGATCATCCATGTGGCCATGTTGTGGATCGACAGATAGGCCGACACGGCCGGGCAGCCGGTGGCGAGCGCCTCGAAGATGAGCGCCGCGTCGAGCCGCGTCATGCCCGAACCGCCGACATCGTCGCGGGTATAGATCGCCGCCATGCCCAAGGCTGCCGCCTCGCGCATCACATCCACGGGAAAATGTTTCTTCTCGTCCCATTCCAGGGCGTGAGGAGCGAGATTGTCCGCCGCGAAGGCCAGCGCCATGTCGCGGACGGCGATTTGATCGTCGGTAAGTGAGAATTGGGTCATGGTCCTAAATCGTCACGACAGGGGCGCTTCGTGCACCCCGACTTTGGATCTAGAAACAAAATGGCCGGGAGCGAGCCCCGGCCATCATGATTACGCTTACTTCATCGTCGGAATGGAGAATTCCGCGCCTTCCTTAATGCCGGACGGCCAGCGGGAGGTGACGGTCTTCGTCTTGGTGTAGAAGCGCACCGCATCCGGGCCGTGCTGGTTGAGGTCGCCGAAGCCCGAGGCCTTCCAGCCGCCGAAGGTGTAATAGGCGAGCGGCACCGGGATCGGCACGTTGATGCCCACCATGCCCACATTCACTCGTGAAGCGAAGTCGCGGGCCGCGTCGCCGTCGCGGGTATAGATCGCGACGCCGTTGCCGTATTCGTGCTCGGAAGGCAGGCGCAGCGCCTCGTCGTAGTTCTTGGCGCGCACGACCGAGAGCACGGGGCCGAAGATTTCTTCCTTGTAGATGCGCATGTCAGGCTTCACCTCGTCGAAGAGGCAGCCGCCCATATAGAAGCCGTTCTCGTAGCCCTGCATCTTGAAGTCACGGCCGTCGACCACGAGCTTGGCGCCTTCCTGCACGCCGAGATCGACGTAAGACCGCACCTTGTCGAGATGGGCCTTGGTGACCAGCGGGCCCAAATCGGCGGACGGGTCGGTGGAAGGACCGACCTTCAGGGTCTCGACGCGCGGGATCAGCTTGTCCATGAGCGCATCGGCAGTCGCCTTGCCGACCGGCACCGCGACCGAGATCGCCATGCAGCGCTCGCCGGCCGAGCCATAGCCGGCGCCGATGAGGGCGTCCGCGGCCTGATCGAGATCGGCGTCCGGCATGATGATCATGTGGTTCTTCGCACCGCCGAAGCAATGCGCGCGCTTTCCATGCGCGGTGGCACGGGAATAGACGTATTGTGCGATCGGCGAGGAGCCGACGAAGCCTACGGCCTTGATGTCCGGATCATCGAGGATTGCGTCGACGACTTCCTTGTCGCCGTTGACCACGTTGAGGATGCCGGCCGGCAGGCCCGCCTCGATCATGATCTCGGCAAGCCGCATCGGCACGCCCGGATCGCGCTCGGAGGGCTTCAGGATGAAGGCGTTGCCGCAGGCGATGGCGGGCGCGAACTTCCACATCGGGATCATGGCCGGGAAGTTGAACGGCGTGATGCCGGCGACCACGCCGAGCGGCTGGCGGATCGAATACATGTCGATGCCGGGGCCAGCGCCCTCGGTGAACTCACCCTTGAGAAGATGCGGGATGCCGCACGCGAATTCCACCACCTCGACGCCGCGCTGGATGTCGCCCTTGGCGTCCGGAATGGTCTTGCCGTGCTCGCGGGCGAGCATTTCGGCGAGCGAGTCGGTCTCCTTGGCGATGAGTTCGAGGAACTTCATCATCACGCGGGCGCGGCGCTGCGGGTTGGTGGCGGCCCAGGCGGGCTGTGCGGCCTTGGCGTTCTCGACCGCCTGGCGCAGTTCGTCTTTCGAGGCGAGTGCGACCTTGGCGATCACCTCACCCGTCATCGGTTGGAACACGTCGGCCATGCGGCCCGATTTGCCGGGAACCTGCTTGCCGCCGATGAAATGTCCGACCTCGCGCATGACGTCTGTCTCCTCCGTTGAGTGTTTTCGTGGTCCCCTTCTATCATTGTTGAAATCGCACGACTATGGGTGAAACCAAAGCACCGTTGTGCGAAAACACCAATGTGAACAGGGCAGGAGCATGAGCGCATTCGACTGGGACGACCTCCGCTTCTTTCTGGCTGTCGCCCGCATCGGACGCCTCACTGCAGCCGCGCGTCAGCTGGAGGCGGACCACACCACCGTCTCCCGCCGCATCTCGGCCCTGGAACGGGGGCTCAAGGCCAAGCTGTTCGAGCGCAGCCCGCAGGGCTACACCCTGACCGAACAGGGCGAGCGACTCCTGAAGCACGCGGAGGCTATGGAAACCCAGGCGCTCGCGGTGGCAAGCGAGCTCTCCGGCGCCGATCTCGCGCTCTCCGGCACCGTGCGCATCGGCGCACCGGACGGGATCGGCACTTACTTTCTCGCTCCCGAACTCGGGGTATTGGCCGAGCGGCATCCGGGCCTGACCCTGCAGCTCGTGGCGCTGCCGCGGACCTTTTCCCTGTCCAAGCGCGAGGCCGATATCGCCGTAACCCTGGAGCAGCCGACGGAAGGGCGCCTCGTCTCGCGCAAGCTCACCGATTATCGCTTAAGGCTCTACGCCTCGCAGGATTATCTCGACCGCCACGGGCCGGTCACGGAGCTGGCCGATCTTGCCGGAAAAACCCTCGTCACCTATGTGGCCGACCTGCTCTACAGCCCGGTGCTCGATTACTTTTCGGCGCTGGAGAAATACACCGCCCGCCGCTTCGAATGCGCCAGCGTGGTGGCCCAGGCCGAGGCGGTGCGGGCCGGTGTGGGCATCGGCATCCTGCACGATTACGCGGTGCGGCAGTTTCCGGAGCTTCGGGTCGTGCTGCCCGAGGTGACGTATCTTCGCACCTACTGGCTTGTGACCCATGCCGATGTGCGGTCCTTGCGTCGCGTGGAGGAGGTCTATTCCTTCATCTTGAGCCGGGTGCGGGCCAATCGGGGACTTTTTGTCTGAGGCTTTGCCCTTCACGCGGGCTCCTTATGGGGCTAAGTCAGACGTCAAAGGACAACCCACGGAGACCCCGATGCCCTCCAAGCTCGACCAATTGCGCGCCATGACGGTCGTCGTGGCCGATACCGGCGACCTCGATGCGGTGCGGCGCCTGAAGCCACAGGACTGCACCACCAACCCGACCCTGCTCTTGAAGGCGGTCGAGCTTCCTGCCTACGAGCACCTCCTCGAGGAGGCGCTGACCTGGGGCCGCAAGCAGGGCGGCTCCCGCGAGGCCGTGGTGGCCGCGATCTGCGACCGGCTGGCCGTCGCCTTCGGCACTGAGCTTGCGAACATCGTGCCCGGCCGCGTCTCGACGGAGGTGGATGCCGATCTCTCCTTCGACACGGAAGCGACGGTGAAGACCGCGCGGAGCATCATCAAGGATTACGAGGAGCGCGGCATCGGGCGTGAGAAGGTCCTGATCAAGATTGCCTCCACCTGGGAGGGGATCCGCGCCGCCGAGATCCTCGAGAAGGAAGGGATCGACTGCAATCTCACGCTCCTGTTCAGCCAGGTTCAGGCCCAGGCCTGCGCGGAGGCGGGCGTGTTCCTGATCTCCCCCTTCGTCGGCCGCATCCTCGACTGGCACGTGAAGGCGGGCGGCGGCCCCTATACGGGCGAGACGGATCCGGGCGTGCTGTCCGTGCGCAGGATCTACGCCTCCTATAAGGCTCAAGGCATCAAGACCGTGGTGATGGGCGCCTCCTTCCGCAACATCGGCGAAATCGAAGCACTCGCCGGCTGCGACCGGCTCACCATCTCGCCCGCGCTCCTCGACGAGCTGGCAAAGGCGGAAGGCGAGCTGCCGCGCAAGCTCTCGCCGGACAACGTGGAGAAGATCCAGCCGCTGCCGCGCCTCGACGAGAAGACCTTCCGCTTCGCGCTGAACGAGGACGCCATGGCGACGGAGAAGCTCGCCGAGGGCATCCGCTCCTTCGTGAAGGATCTCCGCAGCTTGCGTACGCTCGTGGCGCAGCGGCTCGAGGAAGCCAAGGCAGCCTGATCGCCATGACGAAAGCTCTTCTCATCATCGACGTGCAGGCGGGAATTCTTCCTGCCAAAGGCGCGGAGCGTCCCGCCGTGAGGCAGCGCTTCGACGAAGTGCGCTGCCGGATCTTCGGCCTCGTGGGCGAAGCCCGGCAGCAGGGCACTCCGATCATCTTCGTCCAGCATGCCGGAGAGCCCGGGCATCGTCTGGAAACAGGCACGCCCGGATGGGAGATCTGCGACGATCTGGGCCGAACCTCGGACGACACCGTTGTCCGCAAGACGGCCTGCGATTCATTCTATGAGACGGATCTTCAGACCGTTCTCTCGGACCAGGGCATAGAGCATCTCGTCGTTGCCGGCCTCATGACGCAGTATTGCGTCGACACCACCTGCCGCCGCGCCGTGAGCCTCGGCTATGACGTGACGCTCGTGGCCGATGCGCATACGACGGCGGATACGGAAATGTTCACCGTCGAGCAGATCGTTGATCATCACAATGCCCTGCTCGATGGCTTCGATGCCGGAAAGGCCGTGATCCGGGTCAGACCCACCAGCGCCGTGGAGCTGCGCTAGGCGCCTGAAATCCCCGTCGTTCAAGGAAGCAGGGAGGCGGTATTTCCGCCTCCCATTATTGTTAAAGGGCCTCTCAACGATTGTCGGGGCGGCTTCTCACCACCTGCAGTCCTATCCGCGTGATGCGGTAAGGGCCACCGTTCGAGGACGCGATGAGGCCTTTCTGCCGCAGCGTCTTGAACAGATTGAGCGTGCAGAGGGATAAGAGCCATCCCCCGCGGGTGATGCATTCGATATCTGAGATACGGCCGTTCTCGTCTTTGTAATGACGAATGACGCCGCCTTGCGCCAGCACGTGGAGCACGCGCTGCCCATTGCGTGAAACGTTCACTGGGAAAACCTGAAGCTTTTAGATTCATTGGAGAGTGCGCGCGCATGCGCGTTCGGCTGATCGATCAGCCGCTGCCCACCGGTCTGTCGGTGGGCCTTACCGGGTCTCGGTCTCTCCGCGCATAAAAGCTCCAAATGGAAACGGCGGCGTTATAAGCGCCGCCGGCTCAGATCGTCAACTGATGAGAGTCTACTTCTTCCCCGCCAGCGCCTTCTCGCGGATCGCCGTGAGCGACATGGTCGGCGTAATGACTTCCGGGTCGATGATGCAGTGCAGGATCGCCGGCTTGCTGGAGGTCAGAGCGCGCTGCAGGGCAGGGCCGAACTCTTCCGTATTCGTCACCCGCTCACCATAGCCGCCGAAGGCCTTGGCATAGGCCGCGAAATCGGGATTCTTCAGCATCGTCGCCGAGACGCGGCCGGGATATTCGCGCTCCTGGTGCATGCGGATCGTGCCGTACATGCCGTTGTCGAGCAGGATCACGAGGATCGGCAGGTCGTATTGCACGGCGGTGGCGAATTCCTGTCCGTTCATGAGGAAGTCGCCGTCGCCGGCGAACACCACCACGGGGCTGTCAGGCTGGATGCGCTTGGCGCCGACGGCGGCGGGCACGCCATAGCCCATGGAGCCGGAGGTTGGGGCAAGCTGCGTGCCGTATTCGCGGAAGGGCCAGAAGCGATGGACCCAGGTCGCGAAGTTGCCGGCGCCGTTGCAGAAGATCGTGTCGGACGGCATCACTTTGCGAAGATGCGCCATCACCTCGCCCATCTGCAGCCCGCCGGCGTGACGGATGGCGCTCGGGTCGCTCCAGGCCAGATAATCCGTATGCGCCGTCTTCGTGCTTTCGCTCCAGGGGAGCGAAGCCGGCGGATGCACGCCCTCCAACGCCGCCGTGAAGGCGATGGGCGAAGCGTTGATCGCAAGATGCGGAGAATAGACCCGGCCGAGTTCGCTCGGATCGGGATGCACATGCACCAGCATCTGCTGGGGTGCTGGAATGTCGAGGAGCGTGTAGGCTTGGCTCGGAACTTCCGAGAGACGTCCGCCGACGAGCAGGACGAGATCGGCCTCCTTGATACGCGCGAGCAGCTTCGGGTTCACGCCGAGCCCGAGATCACCGATGTAGGAGGCGTGATCGGCAGGAAACAGCATCTGACGGCGGAAGGTGCAGGCGACCGGCAGCTCGAAGCGCTCGGCAAAGCGCACGAAGCGTTGCACCGCCATCTCCGACCAGCGGCTGCCGCCGAGCAGCGCGACCGGTTTCTTCGCGCCGTGCAGAAGCTTCTGCAGTTCCGCCATCTGGGTCAGGCCCGGATGGGTCTCGATGATCTGGTAACGCGGAGCGTCGGCCACCTGCGCCATTTCCGTCAGCACGTCTTCCGGCAGCGCGATCACGACGGGACCAGGACGGCCCGATGTGGCGACGTGGAAGGCGCGGGAGACGATCTCGGGGAAGCGCGCCGGGTCGTCCACCTCCGTGGCCCATTTGGCGAGCGGGCCGAAGGCGGCGCGGTAATCGAGCTCCTGGAACGCCTCGCGTTCACGCATGCCGCGCTCGATCTGGCCGACGAACAGGATCATCGGCGTGGAATCCTGCTTGGCGATGTGAATGCCGGGCGAGGCGTTGGTCGCGCCGGGTCCGCGGGTGACGAAGCAGATGCCGGGGCGGCCGGTGAGCTTGCCATAGGCTTCCGCCATCATGGCCGCGCCGCCTTCCTGGCGGCAGACCGTCACGTTGATGTCCGCGTCATGCAGCGCATCCAACGCTGCCAGATAACTCTCGCCCGGAACGCAGAAGATGTGATCGACCCCATGGATGAGAAGCTGATCGACAAGGATCTGGCCGCCGGTGCGGGAGGGCGCTGTCATGGAAAGCTCGCGATGTGAGAGGACAGATAACAAAACGGAGGGCGTTGGCCCTCCGTTTAATGAGCGTGCAACGTTCAGGCGTCGACGTCAAACTTCACGCCCTGGGCGAGCGGAAGCGTCGAGCCGTAATTGATTGTGTTGGTGGCGCGGCGCATATAGGCCTTCCAGGCATCCGAGCCCGATTCACGGCCGCCGCCCGTCTCCTTCTCGCCGCCGAAGGCCCCGCCGATCTCGGCACCCGAGGGGCCGATATTGACGTTGGCGATGCCGCAATCGGAACCGGCCGCCGACACGAAGGCTTCGGCCTCGCGCAGGTTGAGCGTGAAGATCGAGGAGGAGAGACCGGCGCCGACCGCGTTGTGCAGCTCGATCACCTCGTCGAAATCCGAATAGCGCATCACGTAGAGGATGGGCGCGAAGGTCTCGCGCAGCACCGGGCCGGTCTGGCTCGGCATTTCGACGAGCGCCGGACGCGCATAGACGCCGTCATTTGCCACATCCGTGTAGCGTCCGCCGCCATGCACCTTGCCGCCCGCTGCGCGGGCTTCGTCGAGCGCACGCTCCATGCCGTCGAAAGCCGCCTTGTCGATCAGCGGTCCGACCAGCGTGCCCTCGGCGCGCGGATCGCCGATCTTCACGCTGCCATAGACCTTCACCAGTCGCGGCACGAGCTGATCGTAGACGCTCTCGTGCACGAAGAGACGGCGCAGCGTCGTGCAGCGCTGGCCCGCCGTGCCCATGGCCGCGAAGGCGATGCCGCGAAGGGCGAGATCGAGGTCGGCGGAGGGAGCCACGATGGCGGCGTTGTTGCCGCCGAGCTCCAGGATCGCGCGGGCAAAGCGCTCGGCGAGTTTCGGGCCGACCTGACGTCCCATGGCGGTGGAGCCGGTGGCGGAGAGAACCGGCACGCGGTGATCCTCGACGAGGATCTCGCCGATCTCGCGGCCGCCCAGCAGCACTTCGCAGAGGCCTTCCGGCACGCCGCCATAACGCTTGGCGGCGCGCTCGACGATGGCATGCGTGGCAAGCGCGGTGAGCAGGGTCTTCTCGGAGGGCTTCCACACCACGCTGTCGCCGCACACGAGGGCGAGCGCCGCGTTCCAGGACCACACGGCTATGGGGAAGTTGAAGGCGGAGATGACGCCGCAGACGCCGAGCGGATGCCAGGTCTCCATCATGCGGTGATCGGCGCGCTCGGTCGCGATGGTGAGGCCGTAGAGCTGGCGGGAGAGGCCGACGGCGAAATCGCAGATGTCGATCATCTCCTGCACCTCGCCGAGACCTTCCGAGACGATCTTGCCGGCTTCCAGCGTCACGAGACGGCCGAGATCGTCCTTGGCGGCGCGCAGCTCTTCGCCGAGAAGGCGGATGAACTCGCCGCGCTTGGGCGCCGGAACCTTGCGCCAGGCCTTGAAGGCGGCATCGGCCCGGCCGATCGCGGCCTTGGCTTCCTCAGGCGTGGTCTCGCGCACATGGGCGATCACCTCGCCGGTGATCGGCGAGTGGGCCGGGCGGCCGGTAGAGGCGAAGGCGCTCTCCGGCACGCCGAGGCGCGCGAGAATGGCGCGGGCCTCATCCGCAACGGAAGCGGGCGCGGAAGATACGGGTTTCAGGCTCGCGGTCATAATGGGGCTCCCTCGATGCGGGCTCAAGGCTCATCCAGCCCCCCGCCCTCGCTTGTCATTGAAACGAAACGACGGCGGCTTTCGTGCCACCGTCTTAATGCATGATCGGGAAGCCTGGGAACTGCTTTTCCCGAATAGGGTCATGCCAATTCGGCAAGAACTTGGCCGCTCCCGCTTCAGCAGGAGCGGCTATATAGTCCAGTTTATCATGCCGCCGTGTCGAGGCGGATGTTCTTCACCGCAGGCTCGTGGCCCTCGTCCAAGCGCTCGCCGGCATAGACCCGGCCGAAGCGGTTGGCGAGGAAGGTATCGAGATCGATCTCCTCCTGGCGCACGAAACCCTGTTTCGGCAGCCTGCCCGCAACCAGCAGGTCGAGCATGGCGCAGATGCCGGCCGCGGTGGTCACCTGGATCGCCGTGCGCTGGATGCCGGCGACCTTCTGACCATAGATGCTGCGGGCATAGGTTTCCTGCACATAGCGGCCGCCGCGCTCGCCGGTCACGGTCACGAAGACGATGACCATGTCCTGCATGGTGGCCGGCACGGCGTTCTCCAGAATGTCCTTCAGGACCTCGCGGCGGTTGCGCAGCTGAAGATCGTTGAGGAGCACCCGCATCAGGGCGCAGTGGCCCGGATAGCGGATGGTCTTGTAGTTCAGGTTGCGCACCTTGCCTTCGAGCGTCTCGCACAGTGTGCCGAGACCGCCGGAGGTGTTGAAGGCCTCGTAGCGCGTGCCGTCGAGGGAGAATTCCTCCAGTTCCTCCATGGCCGGAACCTCGCGCAGCTTGCCGTCGACCACGGCCTCGCAGCGCTCGATATATTCGTTGATGACGCCGTCCGTGCTCCAGGTGAGGTTATAGGACAGGGCGTTCGAGGGATATTGCGGCAAGGCGCCGACGCGCAGGCGCACGGTGTCGAGCTTGTCGAAGCGGCTCGCGATGTCATGCGCCACGATGGAGATGAAGCCGGGTGCGAGGCCGCATTGCGGAATGAAGGCCGTGGTGGCGCCCTCAGAGAGTTCCTTCACCATGCGGGTGGTGGCCACGTCCTCGGTCAGGTCGAAGTAGTTGACGTCCGCGAGGCGCGCGGCCTGGGCCACGTGGCCGGTCAGGTGATAGGGCGCTGCACTCAGGACCGCGTAGTGACCTTTGAGGGCGTTCTGCAGGGCGACCGCGTCACTGAAGTCGAGCTGGATCGTCTTGGTGCCGTCCTTGGCGACCGCTTCGAGGGCGTCGGCGGAGGAATCCGCCACGGTGACGGCGTAATCGCCGGTCTCGTGAAGCATGTCGACAATGGTGGAACCGATCTTGCCGGCGCCGATGACGAGGATCGAGTGCATGAAAACCTCCCTGTTCTCCTCCCAGAAAACGGCAAAGCCATGCAAAGCGCCATAGACAACTCGACGGAAAGCCGAGTAGTTTTCGGCATATCACCAATGTGACTGGTCATAGTGATGCTCGATGCCACGGATCGTGCCTTGATTGCGCTCCTGCGGGAGAACGCCCGGATCGGCCATGCGGAGACCGCACGGCGCTTGAAGCTCTCCCGCACGACGGTTCAGGCCCGGGTCGAAAGCCTGGAGCGCCGGGGCGTGATCGCCGGCTATACCTTGCGCCTCGCGGAGGAGGTCTCGAGCCGCATGGTGCGGGCGCATGTGACCATCGTGGTCGCGCCCAAGGCCTCGGGCGGCGTCGTCTCGGCGCTGCAGCGCATGCCAGAATTGCGCGCGCTTCATTCGGTCGCGGGTGTCTTCGATCTTCTGGCGGTGGTAGAGGCTGAGGACGTTCCCTCTCTCGATGCCGCCATCGACAAGATCGGCGCGCTCGAAGGCGTGGAGCGCACGCAATCCTCCATCATCCTCTCAACGAAATTCGAACGATGACCTCTTCAGCCTCTCCCTCAGCCGATGTCGTGATCGTCGGCGGCGCCGTCATGGGCTCCTCCACGGCCTATCACCTGCTCGCCGATTCCGGGTTCAAGGGACGCGTCGTCGTCATCGAGAAGGACCCGACCTACCAGCTCTCCGCCTCGGCCCTCTCGGCGGCCTCCATCCGCCAGCAATATTCGAGCGCGGTGAACATCCGGATCTCGCTCTACGGCATCCACTTCCTGCGCAGCATCGCCGACTACCTCACCGTCGACGGCGACCGTCCGGAGCTTGGATTGAAGGAGGGGGGCTATCTCTATTGCGCGACGGATGCGGGCGAGCAGATCCTGCGCGAGAACCAGGCACTGCAGGCGGCCGAGGGCGCCGACATTCTTTATATGGATCCGGCTGCGCTGAAAGCGCGTTTCCCCTGGCTCAATGTGGAGGATCTGGCTGCCGGCACATGGGGCCGCTCGGGGGAGGGCTGGTTCGACGGCTGGGGCCTGCTTCAGGCCTTCCGCAAGAAGGCCCGCTCCCTCGGCGCCGAATACGTGAAGGGCGAGGTGGCCGAGATCGAGCGGGACGGCGGCGCCATCGTGGCCGTGCGTCTGAAGGACGGCACCCGGATCGCCTGCGGCACGCTCATCAACTGCGCCGGATCGGGCGGACGCGCCCTGGCGGCCATGGCCGGGCTCGACATCCCGGTCCAGGCCAAGCGTCGCTACGTCTTCACCTTCTCCTGCAAGGAGAAAGTCGAAAATTGCCCACTGCTCATCGACACCTCGGGAGCCTATGTGCGGCCTGAAGGGGAGGGGCATTTCATCTGCGGCGCCTCGCCGGAAGCGGACATGGATCCCGACTGGTTCGACGAGGATCCCGCATCCCAAGAGATCGATCACTCCTTCTTCGAGGAATTCATCTGGCCGTCGCTCGCCCATCGCGTTCCGGCCTTCGAGGCGATCAAGCCGGGCCGCGCCTGGTCAGGGCCCTACGACATGTGCCTGCTCGACCACAATGCGATCATCGGTCGGGCCGGCGAGTTCAGGAACTTCTATCTCTGCAACGGCTTCTCGGGCCACGGCCTGCAGCAGGCCCCGGCCGTGGGCCGAGGCTTGGCCGAGCTGATCGTCCATGGCGGCTATCGCACCCTCGACCTGTCCGAGCTCGGCTACGAGCGCGTGCTGGCGAACCGTCCGCTCCTCGAGCGCAACGTGATCTAGACCCCGCCCTCGTCAAAGGACCGATAGGCCCAGATCCGGCCGCCCCGATTCATGTAGCGCTGCATCAGGCCGGGCTGGTCCGGATCGGGGCGGGTGTCGACGGCAAGCTCGTTGACGCCCTCCCGGTCGGCCCGCTCGTCGCTGCGGCGCGCGCCGGTGCCAACGCTCGTGCTCGATCCCTGGTTCGACTGGGTCGTCTCGTCCGTCCGCAGGTCCGCGGTGCCGAGGTCGTCCGAGCCTTCGGCCATCAGGCCCGCGCCGGGCAGGGCGCTGGTATTGGTCATGCCGCCGGCCGAGCCGCCGGTGAGCCCGACGCCTAAGGGAGCGCCCGCATCGGCTCCGGCCCGGCCGGATCCGCTCCCTTGCAGCCATTCGCGGCTGCTGCTGTCGAGATCAACCGGATCGAACATCTCCAGCACACGCACGGCATCCTCGGCATTACTCCGATCGACCTGCGCGGCGATCAGGGTGCAGTGCCGGCGGAGACCCTGCTCGAAGACGCGCTTGTCGGATTCCGGCAGGTTCAGATCGTGGAGGGCTTCCATCGAGTCATCCCGTGCCGAGAGGCTGCGGAAGCCGGAGATCGACGAGATCTCACGGGCGTCGGCGTTGCCGACGGCGACGATTCGGTTCTGGGCGATGCCCATTTCCAACAGGGATTGGAGGGCCTGGCGGGCTTGGGCGGGATCCCTGAACAGGGCTGTGATCATCTGAGGCATGGGTCTCTTACCTTTGGATACTCCCTCAACGAAGAGGCGTTCCGGCCTGTTCCCGGGGGCTGCCGTTAAGTCTTTTGGGTGAAAGGGCTTCCATTTTGAAGCCGGCTATGATTGTCATGTTTTCGTCATAGAAACGTCATCCGGCCTTAATGCAGGGGTGATGAACGACAAGAACATCCCGACGGGATGACATGGGAGAGATTGCTATGATGAAGAAGTCACTCCTCGGCGCATTGGCCCTCGGCCTGGCGACGAGCACCTCCGCCTTCGCCCAGACCGAGATCCAGTGGTGGCATGCCATGACCGGCGCCAACAACGAGGTCGTGAACCGGCTGGCGGACGAGTTCAACAAGTCCCAGAACGAATACAAGGTCGTCGTCAGCTACAAGGGCCAGTACGCCGACACCCTGAACGCCGGCATCGCCGCGTTCCGCGCGGGCAACGCTCCCCACATCCTGCAGGTCTTCGAAGTCGGCACGGCGACCATGATGGGCGCCCGCGGCGCGATCAAGCCCGTCTACCAGATGATGGCCGAGGCCGGCGAGAAGTTCGATCCCAAGGCCTACCTGCCGGCGATCACCGGCTACTACTCCACGGCCAAGGGCGAGATGCTCTCCTTCCCGTTCAACTCCTCCTCGATGGTCATGTGGATCAACAAGGACGAGCTGAAGAAGGCCGGCGTCAACGAGATTCCGAAGACCTGGCCTCAGGTGTTCGACGCCGCCAAGAAGCTCAAGGCTGCCGGCCACGACACCTGCGGCTTCTCGAACGCCTGGGCTCCGTGGGCCCATGTCGAGCAGTTCTCGGCTTGGCACAACGTGCCGATGGCCACCAAGGCCAATGGTCTCGACGGCTTCGACACGGAGATGAAGTTCAATTCCCCGCTCCACGTGAAGCACCTGCAGAACCTCGTCGACCTGCAGAAGGACAAGACCTACGACTATTCCGGCCGCGACAGCCGCTCCGAGGGCCGCTTCACCTCCGGCGAATGCGCGATCTTCCTGACCTCGTCGGGCTTCTACGGCAACGTGAAGGCGAACGCGAAGTTCGACTACACCTCGGTGCCGATGCCGTATTACCCGGACGTCCAGGGCGCTCCGCAGAACTCCATCATCGGCGGCGCTTCGCTGTGGGTCATGGGCGGCAAGAAGCCTGACGAGTACAAGGGCGTGGCCAAGTTCTTCGCCTTCCTGTCGGACACCGACCGTCAGGCCAAGCTGCACCAGGAATCGGGCTATCTCCCGATCACCAAGGCGGCCTACGAGAAGACCAAGGCTTCGGGCTTCTATGAGAAGAACCCGGTCCTGCAGACGCCTCTGCTGGAGCTGACCAACAAGGAGCCGACCGAGAACTCCCGCGGCCTGCGCTTCGGCAACATGGTCCAGATCCGCGACGTGCTCTCCGAGGAGATTGAGGCTGCTCTCGCCGGTCAGAAGCCGGCCAAGGACGCGCTCGATTCCGCCGTGACCCGCAGCAATCAGATCCTGCGTCAGTTCGAGCGTTCCGTCAGCCGCTAAGACGACCTGACAGCACGACCTTTCATCCCGGGCGGCCCCGCTGCCCGGGATGATCTTATAGATCACCTTCGCAGACCGGTTGCTGCCGTCATCTGCCACCCATCATTCGGACAGCCGTAAACGCGATGGAAAAACGAGCTCATTTTTCAGGTTGGACGCTGCCGCTCCTGCTGATTCTTCCGCAGATGGCGATCACCGTCATTTTCTTCTACTGGCCGGCCTCCCAGGCCATCTGGCAATCCTTCCTGCGCGAGGACGCCTTCGGCCTCTCCTCGGAATTCGTCGGTTTCGAAAACTACCTCGCGCTGTTCGAGCAGCCCGAATATTACCGGGCGATGGTCACGACCGTGATCTTCTCGTCCCTCGTCGCGTTCTTCTCGCTCGCATGCTCGCTCCTGCTGGCGACCCAGGCCGACAAGAACCTGCGCGGTAGTCACGCCTATAAGACCCTGCTGATCTGGCCCTATGCGGTGGCCCCCGCCATCGCGGGCGTGTTGTGGATCTTCATGTTCCATCCGACCCTCGGCACCCTGTCGAAGCCGATCAAGGCGGTCGGCATCGACTGGAACCCGATGCTCAACGGCACCCATGCCATGACCCTGCTCGTGCTCTCCGCCACCTGGAAGCAGATCAGCTACAACTTCCTGTTCTTCCTCGCCGGACTTCAGGCCATTCCGAAGAGCGTCATCGAGGCTGCCGCCATCGACGGCGCGGGCCCCTTAAGGCGCTTCTGGACGGTTATCTTCCCGCTTCTGTCGCCGACCACCTTCTTCCTTCTCGTGGTCAACATCGTCTACGTGTTCTTCGACACTTTCGGTATCATCGATGCGGTGACGGGCGGCGGTCCGGCCGGACAGACCACGACCCTCGTTTACAAGGTTTACGCGGATGGACGCCTCGGGGGCGATCTCGGCGGCTCTGCGGCGCAGTCGGTGATCCTGATGATCATCGTGATCGCGCTGACCGCCATCCAGTTCCGTTATGTCGAGCGCAAGGTGCAGTACTGATGGTTGAGAATCGTCCTTTCCGCGATTTCATGGCCTACCTGACGCTGGCCGTCGGCATCGTCATCGTCGTCTTCCCTGTTTATCTTGCGATCATGGCATCGACTTTCGACGCCGCCACGATCATCAACGGCAACATGCCGCTCACGCCGGGCGATCAGGCCGGCGAGAACTATTCGCGCGCGCTGGTCTATGGCGGCAAGCACGCTCGTGAGCCGGTCGGCCTGATGATGCTCAATTCCATGATCATGGCTTTGGGCATTGCCATCGGGAAGATCCTGATCTCGATCCTGTCGGCCTATGCGGTGGTGTACTTCAAGTTCCCCTTCCGCAAGACGGCGTTCTGGGTCATCTTCATCACGCTGATGCTTCCCGTCGAAGTGCGCATCTACCCGACCTACAAGATCGTCGCCGATATCGGGATGCTCGATACCTATACGGGCCTTATCCTGCCGCTGATCGCCTCGGCCACCGGCACGCTGCTCTTCCGCCAGTTCTTCATGACGATCCCGGACGAGCTGCTGGAAGCGTCCAAGATCGACGGTGCAGGCGCTTTCCGCTTCTTCAAGGACACGCTCCTGCCGCTCTCCTTGACGACGATCGCGGCGCTCTTCGTGATCCAGTTCATCTACGGCTGGAACCAGTATCTCTGGCCGCTGCTGATCACGACCAAGAGCTCGATGCAGACCATCGTCATCGGCATCAAGAAGATGATCACGACGACCGATGCGCTGACCGAATGGCAGATCGCGATGACCACGGCCGTGCTTGCCATGCTGCCGCCGGTGCTCGTGGTGATCTTCATGCAGCGGCTCTTCGTGAAGGGCCTTGTCGAAACGGAGAAGTGACGCTGATCGCGTACGGTCCTCCCGTCCTCAGGGCGGGAGCGCTCTTTCTCTCATCATTGGAATCTTCGCCCGATGCCCATCTGCGGCGCGGGCAGCGGTTAAAAGGAACAGAACGATGGCAGGGGTTACCCTCGATACGGTCAGGAAGATCTATACGGGCAATGTGGAAGCCGTGAAGGGGGTGTCGCTCGGCATCGAGGACGGCTCCTTCTGCGTGCTGGTCGGCCCGTCCGGCTGCGGCAAGTCCACGCTTCTTCGCATGATCGCCGGGCTCGAGACGATTTCCGCCGGCGAGGTGAAGATCGGCGACCGCGTCGTGAACCAGGTCGAGCCGGCGGATCGCGACATCGCGATGGTGTTCCAGAACTACGCGCTCTACCCGCACATGACGGTCTACGACAACATGGCCTACGGCCTGAAGAACCGTGGCACGCCGAAGGACGAGATCGAGAAGCGCGTGAAGGAAGCGGCCCGCATCCT
>KI912090.1:96339-96572 GCA_000517005.1 Microvirga lupini | reverse complement strand
GATCCCGCCAACGTCCACCTCTTCGACCCCCAGACCACGAAGCGTCTCGGCAAGGTCTGATCCGCGCTGCGACCAGTTCGACACGAAGCATTCCAGAGGCCCCGGGCACGCCCCGGGGCCTTTTCGTGAAAGGAGCCCTGCTCTCCCAGAACGGGAGAGCAGGTGAGCGATGCGCCGTGTCATCCCCGGCGGCCGCAGGCCGGGAAGGGGATCCATGGCGCTGTGCATGCGGG
>KI912090.1:9272-96239 GCA_000517005.1 Microvirga lupini | reverse complement strand
CCTTCAGGTGTTGGCTCTGTGAGACAAACGAATACCCACCCGCGTCATGGCCAGGTTTGTCTCAGCCATCCCGATCGAACGAAACGCTGCGCTCGACACAACGTGATCCTGGAACTAGCCCTGGGACGCCTCGGAGGGAAATGCCATCCGGACGGAGCACAGCGCAGATCCTCGGGACGAGGCCGAGGGCAACGCCGGGACACACGTCACCCCGAAGCGGCGGTTGCACCGCGTCTGAAGCCCCGGTATCCCTTTTTCTTGAACGTGAGGAACAGCGATGACGGTCAAGCTCGACGGGGCCACTCTCGGCATTCAGGACGTGGTGCGCGTGGCGCGCCCCGATGCGCAAGGGACGTTCGCTCAAGCTGCTCTGGCGCCGGAGGCGCGCGAGCGCATTGCCGCGACGCGCGAGTACATCGACCGAACCTGGATGCATGACGACGCCCCGCTCATGTATGCCTTCAACACCGGTGTCGGATTGTTCAAGGATCAGCGCGTCCTCATCAGTGACATGGCGGCCTATCAGCGTAAGACGGTCTACGCGCATGCCACCGGAGTAGGCGAGCCCTTCGCCGAGGACGTGACGCGCGCCATGATGCTGCTGCGCGCCAATGCCTTCGCGTCGAACTATTCCGGATCGCGGGTCGAGCTTGTCGAGCGCCTCATCGCCTTCCTCAATGCGGGCCTGCATCCGGTCATTCCCCAGAAAGGGTCCGTCGGCGCCTCGGGCGATCTCGCGCCGCTCGCCCATATGGCCGGCGCGGTCTGCGGTTTCGAGGAAGCCGAGATGATCTATCGCGGCCGCCGGATGACGGCGCGCGAGGCGATCAAGGCTGCCGGCTTCGATCCCGATTTCGATCTCGGCGCGAAGGATGCCTCGGCTCTCATCAACGGCTCGACCACGTCGCTCGCCCTCGGTGCTCTCGCAACGCACGATGCGCGTCGTCTTCTGAAGCAGGTCGATATCGCCATGTGCCTGTCGCTCGAGGCCATGCGCGGCGAGCTCGCGGCCTTCGACCCGCGCGTGCATAGGGCGCGCCCGCATCCGGGCCAGGCGCGCGTGGCGCGCAACCTGCTGCGGATCCTGGATGGCACGAAGCGCTGCTCGCAAGCGGCGCGCGACATCGTCTTCCCCGACGAGCCGCGCCAGCCGGGAACGCCCGCCGCACCGCGCGTGCAGGACGTCTATTCGCTGCGCTGCACGCCGCAGGTTCATGGGCCGGCCGTCGAGGCGGTGGAATATGTGGAGCGCATCATCGGCACCGAGATGAACTCCGCCACGGACAATCCGCTGATCTTCGACGACGGACAGGGCGGCTACGTGTCGATCTCCGGCGGACACTTTCACGGCCAGTACATGGCGCAGGCCATGGACTTCCTCGCCATCGCCATGGCCGATCTCGGGGCGATTTCCGAGCGGCGCCTCGCGCGCCTCGTCGATCCCACCATGTCCTACGGGCTGCCGCGCAACCTGCTCGCGGGCAAGCGCGGCCTCAACACGGGC
This sequence comes from Microvirga lupini, assembly GCA_000517005.1. Taxonomy (GTDB): domain Bacteria; phylum Pseudomonadota; class Alphaproteobacteria; order Rhizobiales; family Beijerinckiaceae; genus Microvirga; species Microvirga lupini. The sequence continues at coordinate 94,735 of KI912090.1, read as the reverse complement.
TTTGCTACGGTGCAGTGCTCGATGTCGGCGCTGGTGATGGAAAACAGCGGGCTGGCGACGCCGGGCTCGGTCGATTCCATCCCCGGCAAATCCAACGCCGAGGATCACGTCTCCAACTCCACCTGGTGCGGGCGCAAGGCGCGCATCGTCGTCGAGAACGTGGAGCAGATCGTGGCCGGCGAATTGCTGATGGCCGCGCAGGCGCTCACGCTCGTGGAGCCGCTCGCCAAAGATTACCCGCTGGGCAAGGGCTCACGGGCCGCGATGGAGGCGATCCGCGCCGTCATTCCGCCGGCGCTCGAAGGCGACCGCTGGTACGCCACCGAGATGCGCCAGGCGCTCGACCTCGTGCGCTCGGGCGCCGTGGTCGAGGCCGTCGAGAGCGCCGTCGGCGAGCTGGAATAGGAAAGGGCCCGGTGATTCCGGGCCCTGACTTCTTGATGCCGGTTCCGATCAGCGGCAGCGGCGGACGTCGCGATACACGACGCGTCCGTTGGGACGCACGATGCGCTCGCGCACCCAGCGGCAACGAACCGGACGGTTCCAGCCCGGCCGTACGCTGCAATCCCGCACGGTGCGATAGACCACGCGGCCGTTGGGGCGTACCGTGCGGATCCGGCGGGTGACGCATTGGACATTGTCCACGAGCGTCGGTGCCTGCAGCTGCTCAGGGCTGAAACGCGCTTGAGCCTCCTGCGGTGCAGCAAAGAAACCTGCTCCGAGTGCCAGGGCGAGAACAGGGAGAATGATGGCTCGCATGGTCCATTCCTTCGTTATCGGGAGGGGCTGACGACAACGGCATGTCTATGCCATTGTTCCTGAAGCTGGAATAAATCCCATGTTGTCACGCGTTGTCATTCGCCTCGTCCATGCCTCGGACGCCGCCGAGCTGATTGCCGCCAACCTTGCGAGCATCGAGCTGCACGAGCCCTGGGTGTCGCCCTGCCGAGATCATGCGAGCTTTCTCGGCTATCTCACCCGCTGCGACGGCGACCGGTCCATCGGCTTCATCGCCCGTGAGCGGGAGAGCGGCAAGATCGTCGGCATCGTCAATGTGAGCGAGATCGTGCGCGGCTTCTTCCAGAGCGCCTATATGGGCTATTACGGCATGGCCGGCATGAACGGACGCGGCCTGATGAGCGAAGCGGTGAGCCTTGTCGTCTCCCATGCCTTCGGTGAACTCGGTCTGCACCGGCTGGAGGCGAACATTCAGCCCGGTAACGCGCCGTCCCGTGCCCTCGTCAAGCGCCTCGGCTTCCGCCAGGAAGGCTACTCGCCGCGCTATCTCAAGATCGACGGCGAATGGCGCGATCACGAGCGTTGGGCCATCCTCGCGGATGAGTGGCGCAGTTAGTGTCTCTCACACAATGGGCCCGAGCTTCTTCTGAAGAAAGAAGCGGCTGCCGCCGATGGGATAGTCCTTGAGCTCGCCGAAGATCTCGTATCCCAAGCGCTGGTAGAGTCGGAGCGCCTTGGGATTGAGCGTGTCGATCCAGGCCGAATGGCAATCCTGGCGCTGCGCCTCCTCTTCGGCCATCGCGATCAGTTGCGTGGCAAGGCCCATGCCGCGAAAGACTTCGGGCACGAAGATCAGCTCGATGGCAAGCCAGCCACCATTCGTGCGGCCGCAGAGCCCTCCGACAGGTTCGCCGCTGTCGGAGTCGCGAATGGCGATGGCAAGGTCCTTCCCCGGCGGATGATGGGCAAAGAGGGTCCTGTTGAAACCCCGCACACCCTCCAGAACGATCGGATGGAGCGCGGAAGCATCGTCGACAAGCGCAATTTTAGGAGCCTGCTTCATCGCACGGATCTCACGTGGCAATCCGCTTGACGGCGTCGATCAGCACCCGCGCCGCCACATCCGCATCCTCGACGGTGATCGACTCCGCCGGATTGTGGCTGATGCCGCCCTTGCAGCGCACGAAGAGCATGGCGGAGGGGCAAAGATTAGCCATCGCGACGGCATCGTGACCCGCGCCGGAAGAGAGATGAAGCGGCTCGATTCCCAGACTCCGCACGGCCCCTTCGAGCTGCCCGATCAGGGCCTTGTCCATGGGCGTCGCGGGAGATTCCATGAACGGCTCGATGGTGAACTCCACGCCGCGTCTCTGAGCGGCAGCTTGGCACTCGGTCACGATATCCTGCACCATGGCCAAGCGAACCGCATCGTCCGGCGAGCGCGCATCGAGGGTGAAATCGACGCGCGCTGGAATCACGTTGATCGCGCCGGGCTGCACCTGCGCCACGCCGACCGTCGCCACCGTGTCGGTGCGTGTGGAGCCTGCGCGCTCCACAATGCCGATCATCTCGGCCACGGCAGCAAGCGCATCGCGGCGCATGTTCATCGGTACGGTGCCCGCATGGCCCGCTTCGCCGATCACGCTGCAGCGAGCTCGGGTGATGCCGTTGATGGCGGAGACGATGCCGACGGGTAGATTCTTCGCTTCCAGCAGCGGACCCTGCTCGATATGCACCTCGAGATAGCCGCGATAGCGTGCCGGATCGCGGGCGAGGGCCGCGGCGCCTTCTGGATTGCCGCCGAAGCGGACCAGAGCATCGCGCAAAGTGATTCCGTCCTGGTCCCGACCGTCGAGCCAGGCCGGATTGAAGCGACCGGCGAGAGCCTGGGATGTGGAGAGATTCGTGGGGAAGCGCACATTCTCCTCATCGCCGAAGGCCACGATTTCGATGGGACAGGCCGGCGCGATCCCCTGCTGCAGAGCCTCGATAACGGCAATGCCAAGCACCACGCCGAGATTGCCGTCATAGCGACCGGCATCGACCACGGAATCGATATGGGAGCCGATGAGGAGGGCGGGTGCTTCGGGATCAGCGCCTTCGATGCGGCCCACGACGGAGCCGAGCGCGTCGATATGGGCGTTCAGGCCCGCCGCCTGCATCAGCCGGAGCGTGGCGTCCGCGGCCCTGCGATGAGCGTCGGAGAGATAGAGGCGAGTGAGGCGGCCGGGCTCGTCCGTGTGCCGGGCAAGTTCCTCGATCATCGCCATCACGCGGCGGCCGAGGGTGAGATCTGTCGCGTTTGTCATGGGCCGGAGAGTTTCAGGAACCGGCCTGCTTCGCAAGGGGGAGAACGGCCGTCTCGAAGGAGGACCCCGTGCTCTCTGAACCGTTCTTCGTCATCACCGGCCTTGTGCCGGTGATCCCGATCCGAAAAGTGCGGCGCTCCACAGAATCGGGATGGCCGGGACAAGCCCGGCCATGACGTACACATGACGTACAGAGGTTATCTACGAAACGTACAGGTAAAAAGCTTAAGCCGCCACGCCGAGCTTCTTCTGCAGGCTCGTGGAAGAGGTCGTGTATTGGAACAGGAGCTTCTTCTCGGGATACACGTAGCGGTGCACCTTCTGGGCCGCCAGCGCACCCTCGTGGAAGCCGGAGAGGATGAGCTTCAACTTGCCCGGATAGGTGTTGATGTCGCCGATGGCGAAGATGCCGGGGACATTGGTCTCGAACTTCTCCGTATCGACCGGGATCAGGTTCTCGTGCAGGTTCAGGCCCCAATCGGCGATGGGACCGAGCTTCATGGTGAGACCAAAGAAGGGCAGCATCACGTCGCAATCGACCGCGAATTCCGAGCCGTCGTCCTTGCGGATCACGGCGCCTTCCAGCACGGGGGCCTCGCCCTTGAGAGAGGTCACCTGGCCGAGATGCAAATCCATCTCGCCGGAGGCGACGAGGGAGCGCATCTTCTCCACCGTATGGGGCGCGGCGCGGAAGGCGTCGCGGCGGTGAAGCAGGGTCAGGCGTCTGGCGATGGGCTGCAGGTTCACCGTCCAGTCGAGAGCGGAATCGCCGCCGCCGACAATGAGGACGTTCTTGTTGCGGAACATCTCCATCTTGCGCACGGCGTAGAAGACGCCCGTCCCCTCATAAGCCTCGATGCTGTCGATCGGCGGCTTCTTGGGCAGGAACGAACCACCGCCCGCGGCGATGATCACCGCCTTGCAGGTGAAGGTGGTGCCGTTCTCGGAGGTCTTGACCCGGAACAGCGGCGCCTCGGGCGTGCCGATGGATTCGAGGCTCTCCACCATCTCGTTGAGGTGGAAGGTCGGATGGAACGGCTCGATCTGCGCCATCAGGTTGTCGACCAGGCCTTGGCCCGTCACCATCGGAAACCCCGGAATGTCGTAGATCGGCTTTTCCGGATAGAGCTCGGCGCATTGGCCGCCCACCTTCGGCAGGATGTCGATGAGATGGCATTTGATGTCGAGGAGGCCCAGTTCGAACACGGCGAACAGGCCCACGGGCCCGGCACCGATGATGACGACGTCCGTTTCGATATGGTCGGTCATGAACAGGCTCCTTCGAGAGACCCTTTGGAAGCACGGTCTCTTAAGTCTTGGCAATGTGGCAGGGTGACGGTCAGGCCCCGGTCGGGGCTAGGGTGACCTCCAGGCCGTCGAGTTCGGGGGTCCAGAGAATCTGGCAGGACAGGCGGGAATTGGGCTGCGTCATCACCGTGTCGAGCTGGTCCTCCTCCTCCTCGGTGGGAGGATAGAGCTTGTCGAGCCATTCCTCGGCAACGAAGACGTGGCAGGTGGCGCATTCGCAGGCTCCGCCGCACAGACCCTCGATGGGCAGGCCCCAGTCCCGGATGATCTCCATCACCCGCCAGCCCTCGATGGCCTCGAGGGTATGGCGCTGGCCGGCCCGGTCGGTCACATGGATGACGCCCATGAAGCGGGAATTCCTCTTTCGTGTCTTCTGGGATGGGGCGCGGACGGGCGCCGGATGGCTGCATATCGTCCTTTCAGCCCGCCCCGTCAACGGTTTAGCGTATCAAACCCCGAGGGTTTCCGCCCGCAGCGCCTCGTCGGCCATCAGCTCGGCCATGGAGCCCTGGAAGCGGATCTCGCCGCGCTCGATGACGCAGGCCCGGTCGCTGATCCCGGCGGCGAAGGCCCAATTCTGCTCGGAGAGGAGCACGGCCACGCCCTCCGCCTTCATGGCCCGGATCGCCTCGGCCATCATCTGGACGATGACCGGGGCGATGCCCTCGGAAGGTTCGTCGAGCAGGATCGCGTCCGGATTGCCCATGAGAGTGCGGGCGATGGAGAGCATCTGCTGCTCGCCCCCGGACATCTGATTGCCGCGTCGCCCGCGCATTTCGGCAAGATTGGGAAACAGGCGGAAGAGCCGCTCCGGCGTCCAAGGGGAACGATCCGCTCCTGCCGGCCGGCGGCCTGTTTCCAGGTTCTCCTCGACAGTGAGATCGGTGAAGATGCGTCGGTCTTCCGGCACATAGCCCAGTCCCAGGCGGGCGATCTTGTAGGTCGGGAGCCTGCCGAGGGAATGTCCCTTGAAGGTGGCATGGGTGGCGGTGGCCGAGATCAGACCCATGATGGCCTTCAGGGTCGTGGTCTTGCCGGCACCGTTGCGTCCCACCAGCGCCACCACCTCGCCCGGATAGAGATGGATGGAGAGGCCGAATAGCACCTGCGCCCGGCCATAGAAGGCGCTGAGATTCCGGATATCGAGCAGCACGTCTCGTCTCATGCGGGGCTCAATCCTTTCGGCCGCTCCAGGGCATGCTCGTCGCCGAGATAGGCGCGCCTGACCTGCTCGTTCTGGCGGATCTCGTCGGGCGTCCCGGCGGCGATGATCTGGCCGCGCAGGAGCACGAGCACCCGGGCCGCGTGGCCGAAGACCACATCCATGTCGTGCTCGGTGAAGAGAACACCGATCCCCCGCGAGGTGGCGATGGCGGCCGTGAGGTCCATCAGCTCGGCCCGCTCGCGCGGCGCCATGCCGGCCGTGGGCTCGTCCATGAGGAGGAGCTTGGGCTCTCCGGCGAGCGCGATAGCAAGTTCAACCCGCTTCACGTCGCCATAGGCCAGCGCGGAGCAGGGAATATCCGCCGCCTCCGCCATGCCCACCTGGGAGAGCAGCTCGACCGCCTTCTCGCGATGGCGCTCCCGGGCCGGCGACCAGAGACCGCTGCTCTGCCGATGGCAGTTGATCAGCGCCATCTGCACATTCTCGGCGGCATTCATGGAGAGAAAGGTCTGCGCCACCTGGAAGGTGCGCCCCACGCCGCGGCGGAAGCGCTTCTGCGGTGAGGCATGGGTGATGTCCTGATCGTCGAGCAGGACTTGGCCGCGATCGGGCCTCAACTGGCCGCCGACCATGTTGAACACGGTGGATTTGCCCGCACCGTTGGGACCGATGATGGCGAGCATCTCGCCGCGTTCGACGGTGAACTCCACGTCGCGGGCCGCCACGACGCCGCCGAACGATTTGTGCAGGCCTTTCACGGCGAGAAGCATCATGCCCGCTCCTCCTGCCAGTATTGCACAGTGCCGACGAGGCCACGGGGAAAGATCAGCACGATGGCGATGATGCTCAAGCCAAGCATCAGACGCCAGAGCGACGTGAGCGGCATGATCCAGTCGCGTAAGGCATGCAGGACTCCGGCGCCGACGAGCGGACCCGTCACCGTCTGGATGCCGCCGAGGAGCAGCATGGTGAGCGCGTCGACGGAGGTCGAGATGCCGAGCAGGCTCGGATCCACCGAGCCGCGAGAGAAGGCATAGAGGCCGCCTGCGAGTCCGGCTGCGGCACCTGCGATCATGAAGGCGAGCCAGCGATGCTGCCGGACCTTCAGGCCGATCGCCTCGGCGCGGGCTTCCGAATCGCGGGCGGCGCGCAAGGCATAGCCGAAGGGCGCGTCGATGATCCGCTTCAGGAGCAGCACGGCCGCAAGCGTCAGTGCGGCGGTCAGAAGATAATAGGTCACGGGCCCTGCTGCCCAGCTCGAGGGCCACACGCCGACGATGCCGTTGTCGCCGCCGGTCACCTCCACCCACTGGAAGGCGACCGCATAGAGAATCTGCGCGGCGGCGAGCGTCATCATGGCGAGATAGATGCCCGACAGACGCACCACGAAGGCGCCGATCAGCGCCGCACCTAACGCTGCCAATGCGAGCCCGAGGGGGAGGGCCGCCTCCATCGACATGCCGAGCCATTTCACGGCCAATGCCGATCCGTAGGCGCCAAGGCCGAAAAAGGCCGCGTGGCCGAAACTCACGAGACCGCCGACGCCGATGAGAAGCTGCAGGCTGAAGGCGAAGAGCGCGAAGATCAGGATCTCGGTCGCAACCTTCAGCAGGTATGCATCGGCCAACAGCGGGAAACAGGCAAGCGCCGCGATGACGGCGAGCAGGACGAACGGACGGCCGGGCAGGGGCTTGCGGCTGGCAATGCCGACCGCATGGGTTCCGCCGATAACCTCGGCGCGTCCGAAGAGACCATAGGGCCGGATTGCCAGCACCACGGCCATGAGCAGGAACACCACGACGAGGGTGCTTTTGGGAAAGATCAGGATGCCGAAGGCCTGCAGCTGTCCGATGATGAGCGCCGCAAGAAACGCCCCGGGCACGCTGCCCATGCCGCCGACCACCGTGACGACGAAAGCCTCGGCGATGATGGAGAGATCCATGCCGGTATTCGCCGACACGCGCGGGATCTGCAGTGCGCCGCCGAGCCCGGCGAGAAAGGCGCCGAGAAAGAGCGTGCCGGTGAACAGCATCGCCTGATTGACTCCGAGGGACGCCACCATGTCGCGGTCCTGCGTCGCTGCGCGCACCAGCACGCCGAAACGTGTCCTGCGCAGGAGCAGCCACACAAGCCCCAGCACGATGGGGCCGGCTGCGATCAGCACGAGTTCGTAGGAAGGAAAGCGCCGTCCGAGAATGTCGACAGGTGCGCGCAATCCCGGTGCGCGCGGCCCAAGAATATCCTCCGGCCCGAACACCTGCACCACGAGATCCTGCACCACCAGAACGACGCCGAAGGTGGCAAGCAACTGGAAGAGCTCCGGTGTGCCGTAGATTCGGCGCAGGAGAAGGACTTCGATGATGACGCCGATGATGCCGACGATGAGCGCCGAGGCCAGAATGCCGGCCCAGAAGGTAACGGGCCCGAAGGAGAGTTCGAGCAGGCGCGGCACCAGAGTCGCGGCCGTATAGGCGCCGATCATGTAGAGCGAACCGTGCGCGAAGTTTACGATCCGCGTGACGCCGAAGACGATGGTCAGCCCGCAGGCCGTGATGAAAAGCGATGACGCGCTGGAGAGGCCGCTGAGGGCCTGAACGGCGAGGAAGGAGGGATCCACCGTTTACCCTCCCTTTGCAAAGGAAGTGAGCACTGCATATGCCGGCCACCCTCTCCCCCCTTGTGGGGGAGAGTTGGAGAGGGGGGTGATGCGCAGGACTGAAACCAGCATGGCGCTCACACCCCCTCCCTAGCCCTCCCCCACAAGGGGGGAGGGGATTGGTGCGATCAACACGGATCAATCCTTCCGCACTGCCTTCACCTCGGCCTCGGTCGGCATGAACGAGGTGCCATCCTTGTAGGTCCAATCCGTCATGCCGCCTGCGGCGCCTTTGAGCACAAGCTTGCCAACCCAGGCGCCCATGGTGGATTGGTTGTCGATGCCACGCATGGTGATAGGACCGATGACGGTGTCGAACTTCGCGTCCTCGAGCGCCTTGATGATCGCCTCGGTCTCGGTGGAGCCGGCTCGGTCGATGGCGTCGCGGATCATATAGACGACCATGTAGCCGAGAAGCGAGCCGAGACGCGGCGTGTCGTTGTACTTGGCACGATAGGCGTCAACGAAGGCCTTGTGCTTCGGCTCCTTGATCTCATCCCAAGGGTAGCCGGTCAAGATCCAGCCCTCGGGCACTTCGTCCTTCAAGGGCAGGAGCCATTCAGGCTCGCCGGTGAGAAGCGAGAGAACCGTCGTGTCCTCAAAGAGGCCGCGGGTGTTGCCCTCGCGCACGAACTGGGTGAGGTCGGGTCCGAAGAGCACGTTGAAGATGCCGTCGGGCTTGGCCTGCTCAAGCGCCGATACAGTGGCGCCCGCCTCGATCTTGCCGAGCGCCGGATACTGCTCGGCGACGATCTGCGCACCGGGCACACGCTCCTGGATGAGGCGCTTGAACGCCTGCGCTGCTGACTGGCCGTATTCGTAATTGGGCGCGACGATGGCCCAGCGCTTCGCACCCGAGGTCTTCGCCTGATCGACCAGCATGCCGACTTGCATGGTATTGTTGGGCCGGATGCGGAAAGTGTAGCGGTTGCCCTGGGCCATGGTGATGGCATCGGTCAGGGGCTCGGCGGCGATGTAGACGATCTTCTTTTGGTTGGCGAAATCCGCCATGGCGACGCCGACATTCGACAGGAACGAGCCGAAGAGCAGAACCGCTCCTTCGCGGGTCACCAGTTCGTCAGCCACGCGGGTGGCGTCGCTTGTGGTGGCGCCATCTTCGCGGGAGATGATCTCGATCTTGCGGCCCAGCACCCCGCCCCTGGCATTGATCTCGTCGAGAGCGAGTTGCCATCCATTGCGATAGGGAACCGTGAAGGCCGCCTGCCTAGCGTAGGAATTCAATTCGCCGAGCTTGATCGGGGCCTGTTGTGCGTGAACCGCCGGTGCTCCAAGCGCGAGCGCCACTCCGAGGGCCAGCCAGCGGATCGTCGAAATCTTCGCCATTGCACGTTCCTTGCAAACGAGAGCCAGCGTGGATTTAGGGCCATTTCTGGCCCGAAGAAAGCCCAAACTGCCAAGCTTCGTGAATTCCTGCCTTGCTTGAGCCTGTGTGGCAATGACACATTCACCGCCTTCGTTCCTTTGAACCCGAACAGGCCCATGCTCCTCGACCGCGATCCCGCCCATGCTTTCATGCCTTATCCGGCCGTTCCAGTCCCCCATGCCCCGAGCGGCCCGTTGTCGGGCTTGACCTTCGCGGCCAAGGATCTGTTCGATGTGGCGGGCTATCCGACCAGTGCAGGATCTCCTCACATGCTCGCCATGTCCGGCATTAAGACCCGGACGGCACCCACGGTGCAGAAGCTTCTCGATTCGGGCGCGCGGCTCGTCGGCAAGACGATCACGGACGAGCTGGCCTTCTCCATGAGCGGCAAGAACGCCCATTTCGGCACACCGGTGAACGGAGGGGCGCCCGACCGCATTCCGGGCGGTTCGTCCTCGGGATCGGCCGCCGCCGTCTCCAACGGGTTGTGCGATTTCGCTCTCGGCACCGATACGGGCGGCTCGGTCCGGGCGCCGGCCAACCATTGCGGCCTCTTCGGCATCCGTCCGACCCATGGCCGGGTGAGCCTCGAAGGCTGTCACGACCTCGCGCCCTCCTTCGATACCTGCGGGTACTTCACCCGCGACGGCGCTACCTTCGCCCGCGTCGGTGAGGTGCTGCTCGGAGCGGATCCCCGGCCCCTGCCGCAAAGCCCCCGGGTGCTCCTCGCACGGGATGCCTTTGCTCTGCTTCACAAGGAGGTGCGGGAGGCGCTGGCGCCGGCCCTGCGCAGGACAGAGGCTGTGCTGGGCCAGCCCGAGCCCATCGAGGTGGCGACGGAAGGCTTCACGGCGCTCTATTGGGCCATGCGCTATATCCAGAGCCGGGAAGCCTGGACGGTCGATGGGCCGATGATCGAGCGCTATCGTCCGCCCCTCGGTCCGGGTGTGGCCGACCGGTTCGAGTTCTCGAAGGCGGTCACCGATGCCCAGGTGGCGGAAGCCCAGATAATCCGATCGGCTTTCCGCAAACGATTCAGCACGCTCCTTGCCGACGATGCGGTGCTGATCCTGCCGACCATGCCGGATGTCGCGCCGCTGCTTACGGAGAGTGACGAGGCGCTGAACGATTATCGCAACAATGCCCTGAACCTGCTCTGCCTTTCGGTCCTATCAGGCCTGCCGCAGGTCTCGATCCCGCTCGCCTCCCGATCCGGTGCGCCGCTGGGGCTGTCGATCATGGGACCGGCCGGATCCGACATGAGCCTCGTTGGCCTGGCGCAGCGAATCGCCGACAGCACCTCAGCCTGATGGGACCCATCTCGCGTGGCCGGAGTTACCGGCACAGCGAGGGAGCAGCACACGACCTCCCAAGGGGAAGAAGAAACATGACACATCCAGCCGTTCATCCGGAAACGCCTCATGTGGCGGTGGCGAGCGCCTGCATCCTGGGCGAAGGACCCGTCTGGGACCATCGCTCGAACACGCTGTTCTGGGTCGATATCAAGAATCCCGGCATCTGGCGCTATCATCCGGAGACAAAGGAGCATTTTCGCATCGACGCGCCTGAACGGGTGGGTTTCATCGCCCTGACACCCGATCAGGACGTGGTCGTCGCCGGCTTCAAGTCGGGGCTTGCCCGCTTCAATCTCAGGACCGGCGAGGTGCAGCCCATCGTGTCTCCCGACAAGGACAAGCCCAATAACCGCATCAATGACGGGCATGTGGGGCCGGATGGCGCGATCTATTTCGGCACGATGGACGATGAGGAAAAGGAAGGCTCCGGTGCCTTCTGGCGCTGGGACGGAAAAGAGATGACCCAGTTCCATTCCGGCATCATCGTCACCAACGGACCTGCCTTCAGCCCGGACGGGCGGAAGCTTTACGCGACTGACACGATCGACTGTACGGTCTATGTTCTCGATGCCCAGGAAGGCCGGATCGGCGAGCCGCGCCCCTTCATCCGCTTCGGAGAGGGATGGGCCCATCCGGACGGCATGGCGGTCGATGCTCAGGGCTATGTCTGGGTCTGTCACTGGGGCGCCGCGCGCATCACGCGCTTCGCGCCGGACGGTTCGGTGGAGCGCATCGTGCCCGTCCCCACGGCACAGGTGACGAAATGCGCCTTCGGCGGGCCCGACCTCACCACGCTCTACATCACCACGGCTTCCATCGGTCGTGATCCGCATATCGACGTGATGGCTGGCCATCTCTTCAAGGTCGAGACCGGCGGCATCCGCGGCCTGCAGGCCCATATCTTCGAAGGATAGCGACCATGACTATCGAGCGTTTCGGCACCCTCAACGGGCAGGACGTGCTGCAGGTCTCGCTGCAGGGGCCTGACGGCATGGCAATGCAGGTCCTCACCTGGGGCGCGGTGGTGTGGGATCTGACCGTACCATCGGCAGGAGGCCAGCAGCGAGTGGTCCTAGGGCTCAACTCCATCGAGGATTACGTCGCCCATTCTCCCTATTTCGGTGCCATCGTCGGGCGCTATGGCAACCGCATCGGGAAAGCACAATTCATTTTGAACGGTGAGACCTACCGGCTCGACGCCAACGAAGGCGAGAACCAGCTTCACGGCGGCAGCAAGGGCTTCGGCACGCGGCTCTGGAGCATCGTCGATCACACGCCCTCCAGCGTCACTTTAAGTCTTGTATCCGAGGACGGCGACATGGGCTATCCGGGCCGCCTCGTGGCGACCTGCACCTATGCGCTCCTGCCGTCGTCGCGCCTTCGGATCGAGCTGGAGGCGACGAGCGACAAGCCGACACCGGTCAACCTCACCACCCACAGCTACTTCAACCTCGACGGCAGCCCCGATATCTCATCCCACGAGTTGACGATCGTCGGCGACTTCATCACCCCGACCCGACCCGATCTCATTCCGACGGGCGAGATCACGGCGGTGGCGGGCACCGATTACGACTTTACGACATTGCGGCCGATCCATGGGGCGCAGCGCACCCTCTACGACATCAACTATGTCCTGCGCGGACCCGATGGCGAGCTTCGCCATGCGGCAACGCTCGTCTCGCGCCGGAATGGCCTTGCCATGGAGCTGTGGACCACGGAGCCCGGCGTCCAGTTTTATGACGGGCATCTGATCAACATGTCGGTCAAGGGTCTGGGCGGCGCTCAGTATGGACGGCATGCCGGACTTTGCCTGGAACCGCAGCGATTCCCTGACAGCCCCAATAAAGCCCATTTTCCATCGTCTATCCTGCCGCCCGGCCGGGTTTCCCGACAGGTCAGCGAACTCCGGTTTGCGAGCCAGGGGTAGGGAACTTCGCCCGAGCGTAGGTGTTCTTCTTTGTAGGCGTTGCGTTTCCAAACAAAGACAAAACCAGAAGGGAAAGGCGCTCATGCCGGTGCTCGATGCGAAAGCCTTGGAGATCGATCCGAAGGGAGCGGCTTTCCTGAAGAGCGTCTTGCGTCCTATGCCCGTGCCTCAGGAGCCCCCTAAGGAAGCGTCCCGAATCGTCAAGATCCGCTTCTACGCGCTGAAGCGGTCGAGGGAACTCACGCCCGGCACGGCGTGACGGGCCATTTCAGGCCCGCCAGCTTGTCTCACGCATCCTCGACCACAGCCACCAATCCACGCTTGGCGAGAAGAGCGTCCGCGGTCGGCAGGCGTCCGCGGAAGGACGTATAGGCCTCGGCCGGATCGCGCAGATTGCCGGCGGAGTAGATGAAGCGCTTCAGCTTGTCCGCCATCTCCTTGTTGAACACATCGCCCGTCTCCTCGAAGGCCGTGAAGGCGTCCGCATCCAGCACCTCCGACCAGAGATAGCTGTAGTAGCCCGACGAATAGCCGTCGCCTGAGAACACATGCGTGAAATGCGGCGTGCGGTGGCGCATGATGATTTCGCGCGGCATGCCGATCTTTTGCAAAATTTCCTTCTCGAAAGCCGACACGTCGAGATTGCTCAGATCCTTGCGGCGATGAAGCGCCAGATCGACGAAGGCGGAGGCCAGATACTCCACGGTCGCAAAGCCCTGGTTGAAGTTGCGCGCGACCATCAGGCGCTGGAGCAGTTCTTCCGGAATCGGTTCTCCGGTCCGGTAATGGGTTGCATAACGGCGCAGGATGTCGGGCTGCGACAGCCAATGCTCGTAGAGCTGCGAGGGAAGCTCCACGAAGTCCGTCGACACCGCCGTGCCTGCAAGCAACGGATAGGTCACGTTCGAAAGCAGGCCGTGCAATCCGTGGCCGAATTCATGGAACAGCGTCCTGGCATCGTCGAAGCTCAGGAGCGACGGCTCGCCTGCGGCACCCTTGGCGAAGTTCATCACGTTGACGACGATGGGACGGATGTCGCCGGTGAGCCTTTCCTGCGAGCGGAAGAAGCTCATCCACGCGCCGCTGCGCTTGGACGGGCGCGCGAAATAATCCCCGATGAAGGTGCCGATATGGTTGCCGTCCGCATCCACGACCTGCCAGGCGCGGATGTCGGGGTGATAGCGTGGAAAGTCCTTCAGTTCCTTGAAGCTGAGCCCAAAGAGCCGGTGCGCCGTTTCGAAGGAAGCCTCGATGATCCGGTCGAGCTGGAAGTAAGGTTTGATGATCGCCTCATCGAGATTGTGGCGGGCCATGCGGACCTGATCGGCATAATAGCGCCAATCCCACTGCTCGATGACGATGTTGTCGCCGATCGACTGCGCCTGGGCCTGCAGATCGTCCCGCTCCTCCTTGGCCCGGGCGATGGCCGGCGCCCAGACGTCGTTCAGGAGCTTCTGCACGTTGTCGGGTGTCTTGGCCATCGTGTCAGCGAGCTTGAAGTCGGAGAACGTCTCGTAACCGAGAAGTTTCGCGCGCTCCGCACGCAGGGCCGCCGTCTCGGCGATGATCGCCTTGTTGTCGGTGGCGTTGCCGTTGTCGCCGCGCGCAGCCCAGGCCTTGAAGGCCTGTTCGCGCAGATCGCGCCGCTTGGAGAATTGCAGGAAGGGTTCGATGCTGGAGCGCGATAAGGTAATGACGTATTTGCCCTTCAGCCCACGCTCTTCCGCCGCTTGCGCTGCCGCCTCGCGCAGGAACGAGGGAAGGCCTTCAAGATCCGCTTCGCCATCGAGAATGAGCTGATAGGATTTCTCGTCTGCCAGAACATTCTGCGAGAACTGCGTGCCGAGGCTCGCGAGCCGCTCGGTGATGGCGGCGAGGCGCTTCTTCTCTTCCGGTCCGAGCTTCGCACCGGCGCGCACGAAAATGGTGTGGTAGCGGTCGAGAACGCGGGCCTGCTCAGGGGTGAGGCCGAGGCTGTTGCGTTTCTCATAGAGCGCGGCCACGCGCTTGTAGAGCGCCTCGTTCATGAAGATGCTGTTGCGGTGCTTGGCGAGGATCGGCGCCATCTCGCGCTCCACCGCCTGAATCGCATCGTTGGTATGCGAGCCGGCGAGATTGAAGAACACGCCGCCGACCTTCTTCAGCGTCTGCCCACTTGTCTCCAACGCTTCGATGGTGTTGGCGAAGGTCGGTGCGTCAGAATCGTCCGCGATGCCTGCGATCTGCGCCTGCTGCTCGGCCAGCGCCGCATCAAAGGCAGGCTTGTAATGTTCCGGCGCAATGCTCTCAAAGGGCGGGAGACCGAACGGAGTGGTCCAGGGTGCAAGGAGGGGATTGCCTGCGAGAGCTGCGTCTGAAGCCGCCATGATCGTTCCTGCCTAATGATCGGGGAATTACAAGTTTTAGTCGTCTCAACCGCCCACGGAAAGGGCCCCTGAGCCTGTCGAAGCATCTGCGCCGGCGAGATGACGCTGCAGGAAGGCCAGGGACCGGGCCGTTGCATCGTCTTCCGTCGCGCCCTTGAAGCCGTGGCCCTGTCCTGGATAGACCTTGATCTCATACGGTACGTTCTGCTGGCGCAGCAGCGCCTCGACCGCATAGGCGTTCGCCACCGGTACGATGGGGTCGGCCGAGCCGTGCAGCACCAGAGTCGGCGGCAGCTTGGAGGTGGTGGCAATTGCGCCCTGCGGCAGCGGCCCGAAATAATTCACCAGTGCTTTCACGCGCGGATCCGTGCTCGCGACCGCAAGTCCCAGCGCTGCGCCGAGAGAGATGCCGATGATGCCGATGCGGCTCGAGTCCGCGCCGGGATGGTCCGCGGCGAAGGCGAGCGCATCCTGCACCGTGCTCATCCAGGGCATGAAGTGCTGAAACAGGGTGCTGAAGGAGGCCCGCTTCTCGCCGGTGCGGTCGAGATAATGGACGAGGTGAACCTGGTAGCCGGCCGCCGCCACATCGCGGGCGCCTTCGCGGTACTGCGAATTATAGCTCAGGCCGTCTGCGCCGTGCAGCATGAGGACCGTCGGACGGGGTGCAGAACCGGCCGTCTGGAAGGTTTCGACGGCAATGGCCTTGCCCCCGCTTTTGAAACTGGTTCGTTGGGCGCTGACGGGCATCGCGTTAGGCTTGTCCTGTTGGGCGTGAGCGGTCGAAGAGGCAGCTAGGGCTGCACCGATCAGGAGATTGCGTCTGGTGAGCGACATGGAGGTCGAGGTTTAGGGCGCGGGATACTTGTGAAATGGGATCGGAGCCCGACGCTTGCAGATGGCAAAAGGTCCCAGCTTTTCTTAAGCCGACGGATCCAGTTGCCACGCTCAAGGATCGTTTGGCCGGGCAGAACGTTGTTTGCAGGTCGGCGAGAGCGTTTTACGGCCCAGCAGAGATCCCTTGAATGCGTCCTGGACCCCCTTCCATCCCTCCCTCGGAAACGGAAATCGAGCCTCCCGGCGTTCCGGGCCTCTCCGGGCTCATGACTCTGGCTGTCGGGGTTGTGGTCCTGGCCGCCCTCTATGTCGGCCAGGACGTCTTCCTGCCCGTGGTGCTGGCGATCCTCTTGGCCTTCGTGCTCGCTCCTTTTGTCGAGGTGTTGCGCCGGTGGCGTCTCGGTCGGGTGCCGTCCGTTATCATTGCGGTGCTCGTTGCCCTCGGAATCATCGTTTCCCTTGGTGCGGTCATCGGCTTCCAGCTGGCGAGCCTTGCGACCGACCTGCCGCGCTATCAGACCACCATCGAGACGAAGGTCGGCTCGCTGCGTGAGGGAACGCTCGGAAAGCTGCCGGGCCTCCTGAAGGATTTCGGCCGCCGTTTCGATCGGGCCGTTGCGGAGCCTCCGCCGGAACAGACTCCCGCGTCGCCGACTCAAACCGCGCCGCCGGCGCCGGAGGGATCCGGCCCGCTGCCGGTCGAGGTCCATGAACCGGAGCCGACGCCGATTCAGATGGTCCGGGATGTGCTGCTGCCTGTGCTCGAGCCGTTGGCCACCATGGGCATCGTCTTCGTGGTGCTGGTCTTCATCCTCATGCAGCGGGAAGATCTGCGCGACCGGATGATCCGCCTGTTCGGAGCAAGCGATCTCCATCGCACCACGGCGGCCATGGACGACGCGGCGCGCCGACTCAGCCGGTACTTCCTGACCCAGCTTGCACTCAATGCCTCTTTCGGAGTCGTCGCTGCGATCGGTCTCTGGCTGATCGGCGTGCCGAGCCCCGTCCTGTGGGGCGTGTTCGCCGCGCTGATGCGCTTCGTGCCCTATATCGGTTCGTTCCTCGCCGCCCTGCCGCCGGTCCTGCTGGCCGCCGCCGTCGATCCCGGCTGGTCCATGGCGCTCATGACTCTGGCGCTGTTCCTGATCGGTGAGCCCCTCATGGGCCATGTGATCGAGCCCATCGTGTATGGGCAGAGCACGGGCCTCTCGCCTTTCTCGGTCGTCATCTCGGCCATCTTCTGGACTTGGCTCTGGGGGCCTGTCGGCCTTCTCATCGCCACGCCCCTGACTCTTTGCCTCGTGGTGCTAGGCCGGCATGTGGAGCGGCTCGAATTCCTCGATGTCCTCCTGGGCGACAGGCCCGCTTTGACACCGGCCGAGAATCTCTATCAGCGCATGCTGGCCGGAGATCCGGATGAGGCGCTGGAATCGGCGGAACTTCTGCTGAAGGAACGTTCGCTCACATCCTATTACGACGAAGTTGCCCTCAAAGGTCTTCAGCTTGCCGCCAACGATGCGACGCGTGGTGTCCTCACTCAGCGCCAGCTCGAACAGGTCAAGGACGTGACCCGGGCTTTGGTGCAGGATCTCGGCAGCCACGACGATGTGGAACCTGCGCCGCACGAGACCGAGGACGAGCCGGTCGCACCACCGGCCAGCGAGAAGCCTGCCAACAGGGAGCCGGCGGTAACCCAGCCGATGCCGCAGGCAAGCAATATTCCCGAGGTCTGGAGAGCGGAAGGGGCGATCCTGTGCGTCGCCGGCCGCGGCCCGCTGGATGAGGCCGCAGCGGAGATGCTGGCGCAGCTCCTGAACAAGCATGGGCTCGGTACCCGCGTTGTCCCGCACTCGGCCGTGTCGCGCCGGGAGATCTTCAATCTCGATATGACCGACGTGCAGATGGTGTGCATCAGCTACCTGGAGATCAGCGGCACGCCGGCGCATCTGCGTTATCTGCTGCGGCGGCTGAGGCAAAGGGCGAAAGCGCCAGCTCTGGTCGGTCTCTGGCCTGCGGAAGATGCCGTTCTGAAAAGCGAGACGATGCGCGCCACGCTTGGCGCCAATTACTACGTCTCGTCCCTGCGGGATGCGGTGGTGCAATGCCTGAAAGTGGCGACCGGCGAGGAGAGACTTCCGGAACCGGCCAACACACCGGCGGCGGAAGAGACAACGGCAGCCAAGCGACTGCCGTTGCCGGCTTGAGTCGGTTCAGGCCGCTGCTTCCTTGAGGAAGTTCTCGGCGTAGTGGCAGGCGACCTGCCTTCCGTCGAGTTCCCGCAATTGCGGCCGCTCCACCCTGCAGCGTTCCGTCACATAGGGGCAGCGGGTCGAGAACACGCAGCCTTTCGGCGGATTGAGCGGCGAGGGGAGCTCGCCTTTCAGCACGATGCGCTTGCGCCTCACGCCGGTGATGCCGGGCGTGGAGGAGAGAAGCGCCTGCGTATAGGGATGCAGCGGACGGGCGTAGATCCTGTCCTTCGGTCCCTGTTCGACCGCGTGACCGAGATACATGACGAGTACGTCATGGGCGATGTGCCGGACGACGCCGAGATCGTGCGAGATGAAGAGATAGGCAAGGCCCATCTCCTGCTGCAGATCGGCAAGAAGGTTGAGCACCTGCGCCTGGATCGATACGTCGAGAGCCGAGACCGGCTCGTCTGCGACCACGAGCTTCGGCGAGAGCATCAGCGCACGGGCAATGGCGATGCGCTGGCGCTGCCCGCCTGAGAACATGTGCGGATAGCGGTTGTAGTGCTCCGGCCGCAGGCCCACCTTCGCCATCATCGCCCGTGCGCGCTCGGTGCGCTCTGAGGAGGACAGCTTGGTGTTGATGGCAAGCGGCTCTTCCAGGATCGTGCCCACTTTCTTGCGCGGGTTGAGGGAGCCATAAGGGTTCTGGAACACCAGCTGCACCATGCGGCGCAGCTCTCTTGCGTAGTTCGAAGGCGGGTTGACCGCATCGATGCCATCGAGGGAAAGCGAGCCTTCCGTCGGCTTCTCGATGAGCGTCACCATGCGCGCGAGCGTGGACTTGCCGCAACCGGATTCACCCACGACGGCGAGCGTCTTGCCGGGCTCGATGGCAAAGGAAATACCGCCGACGGCCTGCAGATGGCCCGGCTCCTTGAACAGGCCGCGCTTGACCTTGTAGACCTGCTTCAGGCCTTTGGCTTCGACAACGGGAGCGCTCACGACGCAGCCTCCGTTCCAACTGGGTGATCGTGCTTGATTTCGGCGTTCCGGTTCGGATCGCCGAGCGGATAATGACAGCGGATATGGCCGCCGGCCCAGGGGCGCAGGTCGGGCCGCACGCTGCGCGAATGCTCAGTGGCATAGGCGCAGCGCGGGCTGAACAGGCAGCCCTTCGGGCGGTCGTAGAGGCCGGGAACCACGCCGGGGATCGTTGCGAGGCGCCCTCCTTCGCTGCGCTCCGGCAGGGCGGCGAGCAGCGCCGCCGTGTAAGGATGCTGCGGCGAGGCGAAGAGGTCCGTCGCGGAACGTTCCTCCATGATCTGGCCCGCATACATCACCATCACGCGCTGCGCGGTGTCGGCCACCACGCCCATGTTGTGGGTGATCATGACGAGGCCCATATTGCGCTCCTTCTGGAGCGTCATGAGCAGATCAAGGATCTGCGCCTGGATCGTCACGTCGAGAGCCGTGGTAGGCTCGTCGGCGATCAGCAGCTTCGGGTTGCAGGCAATCGCCATCGCAATCATCACGCGCTGGTTCATGCCGCCCGAGAGCTGATGCGGATAGGCGGAGAGGCGGCTTTCCGGTGAAGGAATGCCGACCTGTTCCAGGAGCTCGATGGCCCGGCGGCGCGCCGACTTGCGGTCCATGCCCTCGTGCAGGCGCAGGGTCTCGGTGAGCTGGAAACCGATGGTGAAGGACGGATTCAAACTCGTCATTGGCTCCTGGAAGATCATCGCGACATCCTTGCCCGTGAGCTTGCGCCGCTCCTTGTCGGAGATCGTCAGGAGGTCGCGGCCGTTGAAGGTGAGCTTGTCAGCCCTCACGCGGCCGGGGAAGGGGATGAGGCCCATGAGGGCCAGCATCGTGACGCTTTTGCCGGAGCCGGATTCGCCCACGACGCCGAGAACCTCGCCCTCTTCGAGCTTAAGGCTCACGCCATCCACGGCACGCATGATGCCGCCTTGGGTCGGGAATTCGACCGACAGATTTTCAATTTCGACTAGAGCCATGATCAGCGCTTCAGTTTTGGATCGAGGGCGTCGCGAAGACCGTCGCCCAGAAGATTGAAGGCAAGCACCGTGATGAGGATGGCCAATCCCGGGAAGGTCACGACCCACCAGGCGCGCAGCACGAATTCGCGGGCATCGGCCAGCATGGTGCCCCATTCGGGTGATGGAGGCTGCGCACCGAGGCCCAGGAAGCCGAGCGCGGCAGCATCCAGGATGGCAGTCGAGATGCCGAGGGACGCCTGCACGATCAGAGGGGCGGTGCAGTTCGGCAGCACTTCCTTGAACATCAGGCGCGCCGTTCCGGCGCCGCTCACGCGGGCCGCCGTCACATAGTCCTTCGAGGTTTCGGTGATCACTGCAGCACGGGCAAGGCGCACGTAATGCGGCAGGATCACGAGGGCCACAGCCAGCATGGCGTTCATCAGCCCAGGCCCGAGCACCGCCACGATCACGATGGCGAGCAGGAGGCTCGGCAGCGTGAGGACGATATCCATCAGGCGCATGATGAAGATCTCGGTCAGGCCGCGGAAGAAGCCCGCGACGAGGCCAAGCACGGTGCCGATGACGATGGAGATCGCCACCACCACGATACCGATGAGGAGCGACAACCGGGCGCCGTGGATCAGACGGGACAGGATATCACGCCCGATGGGGTCCGTGCCGAGCGGATAGGCAATCGAACCGCCCTCCTGCCAGAACGGCGGCTTGAGCGCGATGGCCGTGTTCGTGACATTGGGATCATGAGGCGCGATCACATCCGCCAGCAATGCGACGAGCACCACGGCGACAATGATCACGAGCCCGGCGACGGCGCCATGGTTGGCGCTGAAATAGCCCCAGAACTCGCGGAGGGGATGGGGCGGGGTGGCCGTCGGCACCGCGACGGCCGGAGCTTCCATGGTTTCAGTGGTCATCGCGTATGCCTGATGCGAGGATTGATGAGCCCGTAGGCAAGATCGACGAGAAGGTTAACGCTCATCACGACGACGCCGAGCAGAAGGGCGCCGCCCTGCAACACGGGATAGTCGCGGCGGAAGATGGCATCGATGAGCCATTTGCCGACGCCGGGCCAGGAAAAGATGGTTTCCGTGAGGATCGCGCCGGTGAACAGCACACCCACCTGCAGGCCGATCACCGTCACGACGGGGATCAATGCGTTGCGCAGAGCATGCAGGGCGATGATGCGGAACCGGGAGAGACCCTTGGCCTTGGCGGTGCGGATGTAATCCTCGCCGAGCACTTCCAGCATCGCCGAGCGGGTCATGCGGGCAATCACGGCCAGCGGCACCGTGCCGAGCACGATGGTGGGCAGGATCAGGTGCCTGACGGCTGACCAGAAGGCTTCCGGTTCATCGGAGAGAAGGGTGTCGATCAGGAGGAAGCCCGTGATCGGCTCGATATAATACAGGACGTCGATCCGGCCCGAGACGGGTGTCAGGTCGAATTGCACCGAGAACAGCAGGATGAGGATGAGACCCCACCAGAAGATCGGCATGGAATAGCCGGCGAGCGAGATGCCCATCACGCCATGGTCGAAAACTGAGTTTCGTCGGATGGCTGCGATGATGCCTGCCGGAAGGCCGAGAAGAAGCGCGAAGATGATGGCGCAAAGCGCCAGTTCGATGGTCGCCGGAAAGAGCGCCGAGAACTCGTTGAGCACGGGCTCTTGGGTGATCATCGACTTGCCGAGATCGCCCTGCAGGACGCGCGTCAGATAGATCCCGTACTGAACGAGGATCGGCTGGTCGAAGCCATATTCCTTGCGGAGCTGTTCATGGCGAGCAGGGTCGATTCCGCGCTCGCCGGCAAGGGTTTCAATCGGGTCACCCGGTACGAGGCGGATCAGGAAGAAGGCCAGCAACGTGATTCCGATGAAGGTCGGAATGATCAGGCTGACGCGAGTTAAAATGAATCTGAGCATCGTCTGAACGTAAAAAGGCGGAGCGGCTCAAAAAGCCGCTCCGCCGTAGGTTGAAGGGATTAGCTTACTTGCCCTTGATGTCGACGCCGTAGAAGGAGTGGCGGCCGAACGGCGAGAGCTTGAAATCCACGACTTCCTTGCGGACCGGCTTCAGCTGCACGGCGTGAGCCACCGTGAACCACGGAGCCTGTTCCTTGAAGAGCACCTGGGCCTGCTCGTAGAGCTTCGTACGCTCGGCTTGGTTGGTCACAACCTTCGCCTTCGTCACGAGATCGTCGAAGGGCTTGTAGCACCACTTGGCGATGTTCGAGCCCGAAGCACTCTGCGCCGAGGCGCAGCCGAGCAGGGTGTGAAGGAAGTTGTCCGGATCGCCGTTGTCGCCCGTCCAGCCGAGCTGAGCCATCTGGTGCTCGCCGGCCTGGGCCCGCTTGCGGTATTCGCCCCACTCGAAGCTCTTGATCTCAGCCTTCACGCCGATTTTGGCGAGGTCGGCCTGCATGAGCTCGGCGATGCGGCGTGCATTCGGGTTGTAGGGGCGCTGAACCGGCATGGCCCAGAGGTCGGTCTCGAGGCCATTCGGGTAGCCGGCCTCGGCCAGGAGCTTCTTGGCCGCTTCAGGGTTGTACTCGTCGTCCTTGACGGACTTGTTGTACGACCACATGGAGGGCGGGATCGGGTTCGTGGCAGGCACGCCCGAGCCGAGGAACACGGCGTCGACGATCGCCTTCTTGTTCATGGCCATGTTGAAGGCCTTGCGGACGCGCACGTCGTCGAAGGGCTTCTTCGTGGTCTGGTAGGCGAGATAGCCGATGTTCAGGCCAGGCTGCTCCATGACCGTGACGTTCGGGTCCTTCTTCATGGCCTCGAGGTCAGCCGGGTTCGGATACGGCATGACGTGGCATTCGCCCTTCTGGAGCTTGGCCCAGCGCACGGAGGCATCCGGGGTGATCGAGAACACGAGGTCATCGATCTTGGCCTTGCCGCCCCAGTACTGCGGGAAGGCCTTGAAGCGGACGATAGCGTCCTTCTGATAATTCACGAGATAGAACGGGCCTGAGCCGACCGGATCTTGGTCGATCTTCTCCGGCGTGCCGGCCTTCAGCATGGCATCGGCATATTCCTTCGACTGAACGCCGGCCCATTGCATGGCGAGGTTGGCAAGGAAGGGAGCCTCAGGCTGGTTGAGGGTGA
This sequence comes from Microvirga lupini, assembly GCA_000517005.1. Taxonomy (GTDB): domain Bacteria; phylum Pseudomonadota; class Alphaproteobacteria; order Rhizobiales; family Beijerinckiaceae; genus Microvirga; species Microvirga lupini. The sequence goes on along the minus strand of KI912090.1, from coordinate 71,371 downwards.
TGCGGACGGTGTAATCGTCAACCTTCTCCACGGACTTCAGCAGCTTGGGCATGCCCATGTCGGTGAAGTAGGAATGGTTCGGGCTCGTCACCTTGAAGTACGGGTGATCTTCCTTCCACTGACGCTCGATCATGAAGATGATGTCGTCGGCGTTCAGATCGCGGGTCGGCTTGAAATTCTTGTTGGTGTTGTGGAACTTCACGCCCTTGCGGATGTGGAAGGTGTAGACGGTGCCGTCAGCCGAAATGTCCCACTTCTCGGCGAGGCCGGGAACGACCGTGGTGCCGCCACGCTCGAAATCGACGATGTTGTCGTAAATGTGCTCCGTCACGTCGAAGGACGTGCCGGTGGTGTTGACGCCGGGATAGAAGTTCTCCGGGCTGCCCTCGGAGCAATAGACGAGAGTTTTGGCGGCCAGCGGAGCGGCGGCCAGGAAGGCCGGAACGCAGATGGCTGCGAAAAGGGCTGATTTTTTCATTACCTAGTCCTCTGAGACGGCTCTACTCGTGGCCGTTCTGTGACGGAGTTAAGGTGCGAAGCCCCGATAATGTCAATCTGTCCATGCAACAATGGATAATTTTTAAAGGAAATTTACCATTTTCTGCCTCTGCGGCGGCCAGAATCGGCAGGCCAGGGGTCAATTTTCCGCGATTCCGGGCACTTTCCGTCCAAAATCGCCCAAAAACCCCTTGTCCACCAATTGGCAGCCCGGGAGGCCTGTCAGTCGGATGAGCTTCGCTCCTGCTCCCGACGGGCCGCCTGGGTGACCTTCGCGGCCAGGTCGGTGCGGCTGAAGGGCTTGTGGAGCATTAGGTAACCGTCCGGAAGCCGCTTCGGATCGGCATATCCGGTCACGAGCAGAATGCCGAGATCGGACCGGATCTCTCTGGCCTTGTCGGCCAAATCGGTTCCGGTCATGCCGGGCATGGCAAAATCGGCAATGAGGAGATCGAGTTGGTCGTCGGTCTTCAGGATATCGAGGGCTGAGGATCCGTCTGCAGCCTCCACGACCCGATGTCCCATCTCGGTGAGATAGGCAGCCGTCACAGTTCTCACTTCCGCATCGTCGTCGACGAGCAGAATCCGCACTTTGGGCGCGTTCGGTGCAATCGCCTGCTCCTCCTGCGGTCCATCCTCCCGCTCCGTGGCGGCGCGGGACAGATAGAGTTCCACCGTCGTCCCTGATCCGACCGTGCTCTGGATCGTGACGGTACCGCCGGATTGCTGGGCCAGACCATAAACCATAGGCAATCCGAGGCCCGTTCCCTTGCCCACCTCCTTGGTGGTGAAGAAGGGCTCAAGGACCCTGGCTAGGACCTCGGGTGGAATGCCGCTGCCCGTATCCGTGACGGAGATCACCACATACTCGCCACCGCTCAGATCGGTAATTCGCCCTTCTCTGACCGTCTCATTGCGGGTCGAGAGGGTCAGAATCCCGTTTTCGGCCATGGCATCACGGGCATTGATGCACAGGTTGAGGATTGCGAGTTCGAGCTGATCCGGGTCGACCATGGCGGCCCACAAGCCGTCATGAAGATGCCGCTCGATCCGGATGACGCCGCCAAGCGTGCGTGTCAGCAGGTCGTTCATGCTGGTGATGACCTGATTCACGTCCACGGCCTGCAGCCGCAGGTCGCGCTGGCGGCTGAAGCTCAGGAGCCGCTGGGTCAGGGAGGCGCCGCGTTCGGCCGCATAGGTGGCGTTCTGTAAAAGCCGTGTCAGGCGGGGATCGTCGGGCGCCCGGCGCGAGGCGAGGTCGAGACTGCCGAGGACGGCCATCAGCAGGTTGTTGAAGTCGTGAGCGACGCCGCCGGCAAGGGTCCCGAGGGCCTGCATCTTGTCCGCCTGCCGCAGGCGCATCTCCATCAGCTTGCGCTCGGTGATGTCGCGCTCGATGGTGGCAAGGTTCGTGACGGCTCCCGCCTCGTCGATGATCGGGATGTGGTTGATGAGGAACCACTGGGTCGCGCCATCGGGCGAGGTCCGTTCCTCGATCACTTCATTGGGGGCCCGCGCCACGATGGCCCGGCGCTCCGCCTCCTCGATCATCCTGGCCCGTTCCGGCGAGATGAAATCCCTTTCCTTGCGGCCCAGGCAGTCTTCTGAGCTGCAACCGAGGCTTCGCGCCTTGCTGGCGTTCAGGCGGACGAAACGGCCGTCCAGATCCTTGAACGAGATCAGATCGCCCGTGCTTTCCATCAGCCCGCGCAGAAGCGCGCGTTCCGTGTCGAGCTTCCGGGCCAGCATGCGCCGCTGATAAGCTGCGGCCACCATGTTGGAGAGGGCGGCCGGATCCCAGGGCTTGGGAACGTAGGCCATGATGCGGCCCTTGTTGACCGCTCCGATCACCGCCTTGAGATCCGCGTAGCCGGTGAGAAGGATCGCATCGGCATCGGTTTCATGGCGGGCCTTGGCCAGGAACTCGTCGCCCTGCATCTCGGGCATGCGCTGGTCCGAGATGATGATGGCGATGTCCGGCTCCTGCCGGATGATGTCGAGCGCCTGGACCGGGGACGAGGCCGTCAGGACCCGGTAGTCGTTCTCGAACAGATCCTCGAGCGCGATCAGGATGTCCGGTTCGTCATCGACGACCAGGATCGTACCATTGGTTGAAGTCATCTCGCTCGACAAGGTCATGAAACAATATGCCTCGGGATCGTGATGGTGAAGCTGGCGCCCCCAGGGGGACCCGAATCCACCGCGATCGATCCTTTATGGGCCTGAACGACGCTATAAGCGATGGCTAGGCCGAGTCCAGTTCCAGACCCGACGGGTTTGGTGGTGAAGAAGGGTTCGAAGATGCGCTCCCGCAATTCCCCTGGAATACCCGGACCTGTATCGCTGATCTTGATGGTATAGGTTGTCTCGTTGCTCTCAGTTTCAATGTCTATGCCGCCGGTGCCTTTGATCGCATCGGCGGCATTGCCGACGATGTTCATGACAACCTGGTTCAAAAGGGCTGGCGAGCAATAGAGATCGGGCACGGCGTTGTAGCGGCGGCGCACATCGATTCGCGTGCCGAGCTTATGCCCCAGGAGGGCCAGAACGGTCTCGATCGATTCCGGCACATTGACGGTCTGGAAGTCTCCCTCGTCCAGGCGGGAAAATCGTCTCAGATTGAGGACCAGTTCCTGGATCCGGGCGAGGCCGAGCTTCATCGCAGCGACGCGATCGCGCGATTTCTGCACCTGCCTTTCAAGGCCTGCCTCCGGCGGGAGCTTCGCGGCGATCTCGGTAAGCAATTTCTCCACGGTCCCTTGGTGTGCCTGGATAAAGGCAAGGGGATTGTTGATCTCATGGGCGATGCCCGCCACCAATTCACCGAGGGACGCCATCTTGGCGGCCTGGACGAGCTGCGCCTGTGTGCCTTTGAGGAGATGGTTGGCTTCTTCCAGCTCGCGGTTGGCATTGGCAAGAGCCTCCGCGGAGGCGGCCTCCGCCCGAGCCTTGGCCAGGGCCAGCTCCCGCTCGCGCAGCTCCGCCTCGATGCGCCAGTTCTCGTCCTGCATGAGCTTGCGCCGGACGAGCGCGCGAATGCGCACGCGCATCACATCGGCTTCGACCGTGGAGGGAACGATATCGTCCACGCCCGCGGCAAAGGCACGCGCAAGCATATCGCCACCCTCTTCATTGCCGAGACCGACGATGGCAAAGCTTGGGGCATCCGTGCCCGGCAGAGGTGCGAGGCCGCGGTAGAGGTTCAGCTGGCGGCACAGTTCGATGCCGTCGAAGCCCGGGCTGAGCAGGTTGACCAGAATGCAGTCCCAGGTCGCGTCCGGCGAGCGGACCAGCCGGAGAGCCTCGGCCGATTCCGAGGCGGACGTCACCGCATAGCCTTCATGGGCCAGCATGTTCTGGAGATAGGCGCGGCGTGTCGGGCTGTCGTCCACGATCAGGAGGCAGGCCCGGCGGAAGGTGCCGAAGCTCGGGGATTGCCGCGCTTCTTTGGGATCGCCGCTGGGAGACGAGCGCCGGCGTAGCAGCGCCTTGATCCGTAGGACGATCAATTCCTGCTCGGCGGATTTGGAGATATAGGCATCCGCGCCGCTTTCCAGGCCTTGGCGCTCGACGGCGCGTTCCCGCGCTTCCGTGAGCATGATCACGGGAAGCGCCCGCGTCCGCACGTTGAGGCGCATCTGTCGGGTCAGCTCGTCCCCGTTCATGCCGGGCAGGTGGTAATCGGCGATGACGAGATCGGGCAGCTTTTCGTTCAGGCTGTCGAGGGCAGCTTCCGCCGTGGCGCGCCAGGAGACGCTGAATCCGTTCGTCTCCAGCATGTGGCGCAACTGCAGCGCCTGGGTCTCCGAATCCTCGACCAGGAGAATCTCGGCGGTCTGCGCAACGGAACCGGCACTCATTCGCCTTCTCCCCGCACCAGCCTCAGGATCCGGGATGCGATCAAGTCGAGGGGCAGGCTGATATTGACTCCGCCCATGCGGGATGCCGCGGCGGGCATGCCATAGACGACGGCGGTGCTTTCATCCTCGGCCAGTCCATAGCCCCCTGCCTGGCGCAACTCGACGAGTCCCTGTGCCCCGTCCTCGCCCATGCCGGTGAGGATGACACCGAGCCCCCTTCGGCCTGCCGATCGCGCCATCGACTGGAAGAGCATGGTGGCGGAAGGCCGTTGGTTGCCCAAGGGAGGCTCGCTGCTCACCTTCAAGGTGCCCGCAGGGGAAAGGAGCAGGTGCCGGTCGCCGGGAGCGACATAGACATGACCGGCAGCCGGGATCTCCTGATCCTGCACCAAGCGGACCTTCAGAGGTATCAGCCCGTTCAGCCAGGAGGCGAACCCCTCCATGAACGGCGCCCCCATGTGCTGGACGAGGAGGATCGGCAGCGGAAAGTCCTCCGGGAGGGCGCCCAGGACTTTGGCCAGGGCCGGCGGTCCGCCGGTGGAGGCGGCAATTCCCATGATGCTCGGGCGCGTCGCGCTCCAATCCGGATTGGGCTTAGGAGCCGCCGTTGCGCTCTTCTCGCGCCAGGGCGCGAAAGAGCGCTGCCGGACCACCGGAACCTGGCTCATGATATAGAGCTGGGTGCAGATGGTGCTGGCAATCCCTGCATAATTGGCGCTCGAGAGGCCGACCGGCTTTTCCACCACCGTGAGCGCCCCGGCCCGGAGCGCATTCATGGAGATCTTGAGCGAGGAATCCTCGATGCTGTCGGCGATGACGACGATAGGCGTCGGGTGCTCCGACATGATCCGGCGCGTCGCCTCCAACCCATCCATTCCCGGAAGGCGGATATCCATGGACACGACGTCCGGCTGCACCCGGCCGATTTCCTGGAGCGCCTCCTCCGCCGAGCTGACGGCGGCCGCAACCACGAGGCGCGGATCACTGGCGATGATATGGACGAGCAGCTGACGGACGACGAGGGAATCCTCGACGACCATCACACGGACCCGTGACTGAGACGCCATACTCATCGCCGGAAACTCATAACACCTGTCCGATCGTCGCCAGGAGCTCGCGCTGATCGAACTTCTGCTTTGTAATATAGGCGCTCGCGCCCAGATCGAGACCCTTGCGCACATCCTCCGGGTCGGCACGCGAGGTCATGAGGATCACCGGTAGGGTGGACAGCCGCGGATCGTTCTTGATCGCCTGCAGCAGGCCGAAGCCGTCCATGCGCGGCATTTCCACATCGGCTATGACGAGATCGACGATGGCCTCGCCTGAGCGCAGCACGTGAAGGGCGTCGATGCCGTCGACGCTGAGGAGGATCTCGTAGCCTTGTGCTTCCAGGATACTCTTCTCGAGGGTCCGGGTGGTGATGGAATCATCGACCACGAGGATGGTCCTTGCCCGGCGTTCCTCGTCGGGAGCCCATCGGGTGAGCCCCAGCCCCCCGGCCGCGAGCTTGCCCTCGTTCCTGACCCAGTGCTCGACCAGCTTGTCCGGGCTCAGCACGAGGGCCGGCAGCTCGTTTTCCAGGAGGATGGTGCCCGAGACCAACTCGCCCAGACCGATGGCCTGGATATCGCTGACCAGCATTGTGCGGACATCATGGAATGCATTGACAGCGAGTGCGCAGGTCCGGGAGCCGTGACGGACAAGCACGGCCTTCACGTGTCCTGCCTCGGTGGGAAGGGGGGCATTCGGGGATCCTGTCAGGGCTGCGAGGGCGACGACTGGAACGATAACGTCCTGTCCCCCGATCTCGATCCGTGCTGTGGGACGGCCTTCCACAGTTTCCAGCGTCTTGGCAGGCAGCCGCAGGAGGCGCTCCACCGCATGGGAGGGCAGGCCGAACATCCGCTCCTCGGCTTCCAGCAGGAGCAGCGGCTGGCGCGCCGCCGTGAAGGGCACATTCAGTAGAACCTCTGTCCCGTAGGGGAAACGTGGCCGTAGCAGAACCGAACCCTGCAGCTTGCGGACGGCCTCCGCGACGACGGAAAGGCCCATGCCCCGGCCGGACAACCGGTCGACCTCGCCCGCCGTCGAGAAGCCGGGCGTGAAGACGAGGGACAGCAGCTGGTCCATCATCGGTGGCGGATGGCCTGGATCCCGCGGCTGCAGCAGCCCACGTTCGACGGCGACCTGCTCGATGCGCGCGAGATTGGGGCCGCGTCCGTCGTCGCGAATGCTGATGACCAGACGCCCGCCGCGGGAGGCGAGTTCGAGGGTCACTTCGGCACGTTCCGGCTTGCCCTTGGTGGCGCGTTCCTCCGGCGGCTCGGTCCCGTGGCTCACCGCGTTTCGCAGCAGATGCATCACGGGATCCTTGAGGGCCTGAAGCACCTGCCGGTCGACCTGAATATCGAGACCGATGCTGCGCACATGCACGTCGCGTCCCGCCTTGCGGGCGATCTCACGCACCATATGGCCGAAGCCGCCGAAAACCGTCTCCGCTGAGACAAGGGACACGCGGTCGATGTTGTCGCGGACCTGACGCGCCGCCTGCTCGATGGACCAGCTGGATTGCCTTCTGCCCCGGGACAGGGCGGACAGCCTGCGAAACAGGGCTTTCAGGCCCTGATCGAAATCGCGCAGGCGCGGGGCAAAGGATGGGCTGTTGCGGGAATTGGTCCCGCTGGGGCTTTGCTGCGTTGAGGAGTTCAAGGCGTTGATCTGCGCATGAAGCTGATCCCAGCTTCTTCTCAAGCCCCGAACGTCCAGCTCGATCTGCCGCAGCGTGTCGTCGATTCCCTCATCGGCCTGTAGCTCCGCCAGGAGCTGATGCATGGAATCGGACAGTTCCTCCATCTGCTCTGCGGAAACGCGGAGATAGGATCCTGTGCCGGTATCGGCGGGTGCAGGCGCATCCGTCTTTGGAGCCGTTGGTTCCGGTTCGAGCGGTACGGACTTTGACATCGGTGCCGGAGGCGTCTGCAGCTCCGGCGGCTTCAGGACATTCGCAACAAGATCCTCGATGAGGTCGAGATTTTGGCGCACCGTCGCGATGGTGGAAGCGTCCAGGGTTTGTTGCCCGTCGAGCACCTGGGAGAAGAGCGCTTCGAGCTGGTGCGCAACCTCCTCCACAGCCGGTAGGTCGACGGCGCGGGCGGCTCCCTTGAGACTGTGCGCCCGGCGAAAGACATCCGTCAGGTCGATCTCGCCTCCGCCCGCATGGTCGAGCGCGGATCGGATCGCCTGAAGATGCTCCCGATGCTCCGCCTCGAAGGCTGCCAGCAGCTGCTTACGAATATCCGTCACGAAACGCGCGTCCCTACCATCGATCGCTTACAGGCGATAGCGCTCGGCAAGGCCGAGCAACTGCTGCGCAAGGCTGGACAAATTGGCCGCCGCCGTATCGAGCTGGCGGGTGCCGGCGGCCGTCTGCTGGCTTGCCTGGCGGATGTTCTGGAGAGCACCCATCACCTGCTCGATGCCGAGCTGCTGCTGGTTGGTCGAGGCGATGATCTGCTGGAAGGTCTGGACGCTTTCCTGGATCTGGCCGGAGATGCCGGTGATGGTGTGCTGGGTGATGTCCGTCCGCTCCTTGCCGGCGGCGACGCGCTTCACGGCCTCTTCCGTGAGCATCACGGATGAATTGATGCCGCGCTGGATGTCGCCCAAGATCGAGCGCACCTGAAGCGTCGCATCCTTCGCCTGATCGGCAAGCGTCTTCATCTCGGAGGCGACCACCGCGAAGCTGCGGCCATTCTCGCCGGCTGCGGCGGCCTCGATGGCGGCGTTGAGAGCGAGAAGATGTGTACGCTCGGAAATATCGTTGACCGATGTGATGATCTCGCCGACGGCCTGCGTCTTCTCGCTCAAGGCGACGATGTTTTCTGCCACCGCTTCCGCCTGCTCGCGGATGGCATCCATGGCGCGTGCGGTTTCCTCGACAGCCTGCAGACCCGACATGCTGGTCTGTGCCGCTGCCTGTGCTGATGCGATGACTTCCTGTGCACGTTTTCCGATCTGCGTGCCTGAATGGGTGATCTCATCCACGGTCGCGGCGGTCTCCTGAACGGCGGCCAATTGTTCCTCGACGGAGGCAGCCTGTTCCTGGGTCGAAGCACGGATTTCCGCCGCTGCGGCATTCAGGTTCTCGGTCGCCTCGCGGCTCTGTTGCGCGAGCTGGCGCAGGCCTTCGACCATGGTGTTGAGGGTCGCACCGAGATGCCCGATCTCGTCCTTGCCGGTGACGGCCATCTGACCTCCGAGCTCGCCGCGTCCGACTCTTTCGACGAAGTTCATGAAGGTGCCGAGCGGTCCCGTGATGGAGGAGCGCAGGGCATAAGTGATGAGGATGCTCAGAAGCGCAGCACCAGCCACCGCCAGGATGATCGACATCCGGCTCTGCTCGTAAACCTCGCCGATCCGTCTCTGTCCGATCGTGATCGCCTCACCCAGGACACTACGGGCTTGCACCAGGTTCCTGTTCCAGGATTCGCGGCTGGCATTCAGGGCATTCTGGGTAGCGGCCACTGCTGCAAGGTCATTGCTCTGCTGGGCCGCGAATTGCCGTTCAGTCGAGGAACGGATCTGACGCAGGTCTCCGTTGGCACGATTGAGAATCTCGGTGATGCGTCGCCAGGCTTCCGCCCTCTGCGACGTGACCGACTGCGCGGCAAAATCATTCACTGTTGCAATAGCTTGCGCCATGGAGGCTTCGGTCGCGGCGGCCTGCTGTTCCCAGGAGCGGATCAGATCGTCGCTGGCAGCCTGCTGCTGACCGAGCGAACGCAGGAAGAAGCGGGAGAGCATATCCTCCCGCACGCCCCGCATGTTGTTCTGCAGGTCGCCAAGATCTTCGATCTGACGCATCAGGGCCAGATCGCGCGTCACGATCGTCTCCGTCGATTGTCGGACGTCGTCGAGCTGGTTGATGGCATAGACGCCAAGGCCGACCATCAGCGCGACGATGACGGCGAAGCCGAGAAGAATGCGGTTGGCGATCGAGATCGTCACGTCAGACTCCAGGAACAGAGGATGTTGGCAGGAAGGGGCGCAGGAGGCGTTCGGTATCGAGAAGAGAGAGCGTTTCGTCGTGGTCGGCAGAGCCGGATTGAACCTTGCCATAGCCGATGACGGCGTCGTTGCGGAAACCTGCGGCCTCCTCGCCTGTCAGAGGCAGGATGTCCGCGACCGCATAAGCGCGCTCGACTCTGAGCGCCACCTGCGGCTGATCCCGCCGCAGCAGGACCAAATGGTGGCTTTCGTCATCCGAGGAGGAAGGTTCAAGTCCTAGCGCGAGGGCAAGATCGATCACGCTGACCAGCCGCCCGCCCCGCCCGAACAGGCCGATCAGGGCCGGCGGCCCATCGGGAACGGGCATGCAATTTTGAGACGGCAGAACCTCCGCTACGACATCGATCGGAAGACCGAAGCGCTCGCGGCCCGCGCCGCAGACCAGGGCGCGGGGCAATGCTTGTGCCGGAACGGCTGCCGCATTCTTTCGAGCTGCAAGGCGTTCCGTGCGCTCGTCGAGGATCTGCTGCACGCGTTCCTCGGCGGAGCGAATGCGGATCTGTTCCATCTGCCTCAATTTGCGACGCACCGATTTCGCCATGGTCATCTCCGGCGCTTGGACGGCATTGCCGCTTCAAGGTGGATGCGGACCAGATTGCGCAGTTCCAGGGCGGTGAGACCGTCCGCCTCGTCGAGCAGGCGGTCGTCAGGCATCGCTGCCGCAATGCGGGCCGCATTGGTCAGAGCGCGCCGGCCAGGACCGGATCGCCTTTCTGCGAGCAGCAGCAGTCCGAGGTGGTAATGAGCCATGGCAAAGCTTTTATCGAGATAGATGCTTTTAAGGAAGCTGTTCTCAGCTTCATCGGGCCGCCTGAGCGCCTGCAGGATGAGGCCATGGTAGAAGTGAAGGCTGGCGTTCAGGGGCTGAACGGCAAGGGCCTTCCGGCAGAGAGCATCGGCCGCGGCGAAATCGCCGGAATTGGCTTGGGCTTTGACCTCGTCCAGCAAGGCATCCGGAGCCTGAGGGGCAGCGGGAGAGAGAGGGGCCTTGGGAGAAATCGTTGCCGGTCGTGGGGGGACTTGCCGCTTTGCTCGTTCTACCGGCTTCGGAGCGGGCAGAAGCGGTGCAGGATCCCTCAGAGGCAGTTTGAGCTGCTCGAAGGACGGGATTGCAGAGGTTTCCTCCTTTGAGCCGGATCGATAGGCTACCGTCCCCGGCAGATTCAGGGTCTGCATCATGGCGGAAAAGGCAGGATTGGGCTCCGCATGGCCCAGCAGCATCCAGCCTCTCTCCGCGAGGCGGTCGCGCAGGGCCTCGACGATCCGGATCACGGTGTCCGGATGAAAGTAGATCAGGACGTTTCGGCAGAGGATCAGATCGAAATCGGTGAACTCAAGCGGCGAGGTTCCATCGAGAAGACTCAGGAGATTGTGCTTCTCGAAGCGGACCAGGGAGCGGAATTGCGGCCGCACCTGCCATTGGTCCTTTCCCGCACTCAGGAAGTAGCGTTCTCTTTCGCCAGCGGGCATGGACCGAAGCGCCCACTTCCCGAACCGCGCCTGCCTGGCAAGGTTGAGGAAGCTGTCATTGATGTCCGTGCCGACGATGCTGACACGCCATGTTTCAAGACTCTCGCCGAGAATCTCGTTGACGAGGATCGCGAGAGAATAGGGTTCCGCTCCGGTTGAACATCCTGCGCTCCAGATCCGCAGCCGCCGCGTGGCGCTCTTTCTCTCGATGAGCTCGGGCAGGATCGTATCGCGCAGGGCTGCAAACTGCTCCGCGTAGCGGAAGAAGAAGGTCTCGCCGATGGTGATTTCGGTTTCCAGCTTGCCCCATTCGACAGGACCCGAAATCGCATCGTTCAGGAGATTCAGATACTGAATCGAATCGGGAAGTCCCGTCGCACGCAGGCGCTTGCGTACGCGCTCCCAGAGCAGGTCGTCCTTGTCCTGATAGTAGAAATGTCCCGTGCGCTCGATGATGCGGCTTTTCAGTTCGGGAAAACCGGCATCGATCAGCGGGGCGGCGGAAGCGCGTGCGGCCATCAGGCCTGGACCGCCCATTCGCTGAGCCGGTTCTGGGCCTGGCGTCCGAGTTCCGCCAGAGCCTGCTGCTCCTCGGCGAGGAGGATGCGCTCGACCGAAAGCAGGTGGACGAGCCGGTTGTCCCACGTGACCTCCGCCTCGACGCAGCCGTTCAAGGTGCCCTCTTCTCTGACGGATGAAAGTCGGGATGGATCCACGCTCGCAACATCGAGAACCCGATCGACGAGGAGGGCAGACGTTCCCGATGCATTGAACCGATCAATGAGGATCAGATGCTGATAGAGATCCTCCTCGGCGTCCTTCTCAGCCCGCTGGAGGCCGAACAGCACATCGAGCCGAAGGACCGGAACCGCATGGCCGCCCAGATTGAAGAAGCCCGCCACCGGACGGGGCAGGGCCGGGGGGCGCCACAGGTGAGGCAGCGGCAGAAACTCGCGCACAGCGGTCCGGTGCAAGGCACAGGCGGTGCCGCACACGTCGAACACGATGATCTGCAAGCTGGTCATGGAATTCGGGTCGAGGGAGGGAAACGAGAGGCCTGAAGCCCATTCGATCATTAAATAGGTGCGAAGCTTGGTCTGGCAACCATCTAGAGCATCGGACCCAAAAGTGGATTTGCACTTTTGGGTCCGATGCTCCTTCTCTTGACTGGCGCATCGTTCGGAGCGGAACCGGAGGTCCGCGTCAACGAAAACCGGGTCCACTTTTCACTGACGTGGCCCTTCGGGTCCGCACGATGCGCTAGAGGCCAGCAACTAGTAGCGCATCTGGCCAGTGACTTCGGCAATGGCGTTCAATCCGGCAGCGGCTTCCTCTGAATATCCCGTCTGCTGAACGGCACGGAAAATCTTCTCCGCATCGTCGTAGCGACCGAGCTTGAGATAGGACCAGCCGCGGATGAGCAGAAGATCGTTCTGTTCCGGGACGAGCCGGGCTCGCTCGCTCAGGGCGAGGAGGGTTTCCACATAGCGCCCGTCGCGATAGGCCGCCAGCGCACGCTGGGTCAGGATCGAGGCCCCGAGCTCCACCCGGCGCTCACGGGTCTGCGGCGCCTCGGCGGCAGCAATGGCCGCCTCGGACGTCAGGTTCTTGCGCAGATAGGCAAGGGACTTGCCGTAGGCAGCCTCCTCGCGAGTGCGGCTGCTGCCGGAGGCGATAGCCTGATCGAAGGCGGCCACGGCCTCCATGGGACGGTTGATCTCCATGAGGCACCAGCCGCGGGTGAGGGCAGCGTCGCCGGATAGGCCAGTCGGATTGCGCGTCATGGCGCAATTGCGCCCGAGGGCGGACCGGGCCTGGGTCTGCCTGCGGCGGACATTGTCTTCGGTCCGGGAGAAAGTCTGCTCGGTCTCGACCCGTTCGACGGTGACCTGGCGGGGTTGAACCGGCAGAGGAGTGCTCTCGAGAGGCTGCGCCGTGGGGACCTGCGCGACAACAGGCCGTGTGGCGGCAGGCTGCCGCCTGGAGGCCGGATTGATCCCATCGGCCAGGTCGGCGATGCGCTGCGAGCGGCTTCGCCATTGAGCGACCACGGCGTTGAAGCCGGCGCGATCGTTCAGGCGCTGGGTCGACAGGGCCAATCCATAGGCGGAGGGTTCGTCGTCCGCTTTCCAGGTCAGGGCCGTGCGGAACCAGTCGCGCGCCGTGCGAATCTGCTCCGTGTTGTAGGAGTACCAGCCCAGGGCCTGGGCCGCGTCGGAGAAGCGCTGTGCCGTGACGACCGGGACGATCCGCGCAAGGACCTGCGGTTCGAGGCGCGGCGGCGGATCCTGGCTGAGGAGCGCCGTCGCCACGTCGAGATAGATCTTCATGTTCTCGGGCGCGCGCTCGCGCCATTCATAGGCGAAGGCCTCCGCATCCGAGAGCCGCTCGAGCGCGCGCAGCGACATGGCGTAGCCTTCCGCCGCCTTCGCTCCGCCGTTGCGGTCAAGGGCCGTCTTGAACAATTCGAGCGCCCGCGCCGGATTGCCGTGGTGGTAATTGTACCATCCGAGGATCAGCACGGGGCCGACTTCATTCGTGTTCTGGATCAGCCGCTCGACCACGGCGAGATCCTCGGCCGATGCAGTCGTCTTGCTGTCGAGGGAGGCTCGCTCGACCCGGCGGCGGGCCAGTTCGTCCCGGATGGAGCTGAAATCGTCCGGCGTCTCGCCGGTCTTGCGCTCGAACTGCAGCAGGGCGGTCACCTGCTGCTCGGGCAGCAAGGTCAGGGCCTTCTGCAGGGTGGCCAGGCGCTCGCCCGGGTTGGCGCAGTTTTGCAGGAGATAGGTATAGACATCCCGCGTCCGGTTCGGCTGGTCTGTCCGGGCGAAGGCTTCCGCCACCCGCCACATCACGTCCACGTTCATGCAGGTCAGGAGGCTCGGTGTTTCCGTCGCCACCTGCAGCACCGTGCGCCATTGGCCTGTGTCGGACGCATTGGTCAGGCGGCGGCGCGCCTCGACCGTATCGAGAGCCGCGATCAGCTCTTCGGGGGCCTTCCAGTTCGGGTCGGAGGTCTGACGTTCGGCGATGGCGGCGCGGACCTCGGCGATTCGGTCTTCGCGATAGAGGTTCCAGAGGCGCTCGATGAGTGGATCGGGCGCCGCAGCGCCGGCCCCTGCCGAGAGCTGCGACAGGTCGCTGGGGGGAGTCCAATTGGGATAGAGCGCGCGCAGCCGTGCGATTTCCGCATTCACCCGGCGGGTATCGCCCTGGGATGCGAAGTAGCGCAGAGCGGATTCATCGACCTGAGGCTGTGATCCGTTGGCCGGAGGCGTCGTCGGCGGCGATTCGGCAGGCGGCTGGCCGCTGCCGGAGCCCGTCTGCTGCGCGATAGCCGCGAAGCCCAGGATTGCAACCGCAATCGTTATGGCACTGCCGACTAGACGCATTGCGGATATTTTTCACCGAGCAGGGATTTCGCCAAAAGATACAGGGTCGACGGGTAATAGAGGCTCGGCTCGAAGGTCTTCAGCGCTTCTGGAACAGGTGTTCCGTCAAGCGCACAGGCGAGAGCTGCGGGCAGAATGGCGTAGCCCTGATCGGTTAGTCGCTCCCGGACCTGTCCGGTCACCACATTGACCACGGTAACTCCTTCGTTCTCCGCAGACCAGCGCTGCTTGAGAGCCCTCAGCCACTCCATGTCAGTCATCCCTGCTCTCAACAGGTAAAGCGGTATCCTTAACGAGTTGTAACCGAACTCGGGAGGAAAGCCATCCGCCGGTTGAGGCTGGAGCCCATTCTGAAGCGAGATCCAGTCGGCAGGAAGCCTGACGCGGCCCGAGGTCGCCTGCTGCAGCAGCATCACGCCGTCCCGCCAGACGTGGCTCCATTCATACTCGGGCGCGAGGGCCGCCAGCACCGGAAAGGTTTCGAAGACCCAGTAGGAGAGATTGATGACCGGACCATCGGGGCGATCGCCGGCACCGAAGCCCTGGGCGCCGGGCAGGAGAATCATAGATCGTCCGCTGCGGCTGAACGTGTTCTTGCCGATGGCTTTGGCGAGCTTCTGCGCGGCTGTCCTGTAGCGGGGTTCCTGCCAGACTGCGCCCGCCTTCGCCAGCGCATAGGCGATGAGAAGATCGCCATCGCTTGCATTGTTGCGGTCGGTGACCCGCGGCTTGCTGCTGGGATCCCATTTCCAAGCGGCCAGGCCATCGTCCCGGATGAGAAGTTCGGTAAAGGTGAAGTTCCAGATCTGCTCGAAGGAGCGTCTGTCGCCCGCAGCCAGGGCTAGCAGCAAACCGTATCCCTGCCCCTCGCTGTGGCTGATATTGCCGTTGGCCGTATCAACCACGCGCCCGTTGTCCTCCACGAATCGGGAGCGATAAGCCTCCCAATCAGCCGGAGAAATGGTGCCTACTAGGTTCAAAGGCTGGACGGAGAGGCTCTGAGAGAATGCCATCGACGCCACGAGAAGGAAGAAGGCGGCAAAGAGCCAGGGCAGGAGCTGAAGAGGCCGAGGCATTCGGATCGTCATGACCGGCGTCCCAGGCGGTTCAGGAGCAGAGAGGTTGCAATGCCCAGGAACGTACAGCAAGCCAGCATGAGAAGGGCGTAGGGGAGAATGTTGGCGGACATCCAGTTTGCCGCGACGAGGCGCAGGTTCGCCAGGGACGGTGGCTGCGTCTGCACGAAGCGATAGTCCTTGATGGGTTCGACCTGCAGCTTCATCTCCCTGGGCTCGAGCGCGATGGCGCGCCCTGCGACCTGCGACCAGAGCATCGGGTTGGCCAGACGAGCCGTTTCCTCCGCTAGAGCCTTGTCCGTTCGGGCCGTCACGAGGGTCCAGACCCCGGATGCTTCGGTGCGGCTTTGCGCAACCAGCAGGGAAGCGCGCTGCGGCGGCTCGTAGGGCGCATCGGTGCGCTCGTCCAGCGACAGGGAACTGAGAGAGAGGCTGAATGTCTTTTCCAGCCAGTCCTGCACGGTGCCGATCGTCTGCTGAAGAATGCCGCGCCTTTGGAATGTTTCCGACCAGCGCTTGCGGATCTCGTCCGTCGAGGCGGTGGCCAAGCGGTCCGGAGAGACCTGAGCGGCGGGAAGGCTGAAATCCGTGCTGGCCATCTGCTGGCCGGGCCTATCACCCGCTGTCGGCGTCGAAGGCCAGATCATGCGCAGGTGCTCCGACACCTTCACGCGGTTGAGCAGGCCTGCGGGGATCTGATCGACGGCGCCGATGAAAAGCACGGATTCGTCGTCCGCCGAGGCTGCGTTTGCGAACTGCGCGCGCACAGGAGAACCGGCGCTGCGCGCCATGCGGGCGAGCAGGGTGCCGGCTGCAGAATAGTTCAGGGGATCGGGCCGGGCCAGAACCACAGTCGTCGGAAGATCCTCGTCCGGGAAGCGGCCTGCGCTCAGGACGGCAAGATCCGGCAGGCGTCCGATGCGCCCATAGGTCGGAAACTCGATCGTGCTGGTGTCGAACAGGACGAAGCGGTTGGTCTCGGACAAGGTCTCGCCTGGCGCGCAGCGCTCATCGGCATCCGTCAGCAGGATGGCCTCAACGGTGATGTGGTTGAGCCCGGATTTGAAGTTCTTGAGAGGCACTCTGATGTTATGCCGCCGGACGATGTCTCCTTGCGAGGTGATCGTCATCTGCGTGCTGATCATGCCGTTGACGAACACGTTGACATAGCTGCCCGGCCGCACGGCCGACGTGTAAGCTGCGTCCAGATGCAGGACGGCCTCGCCATATTCCGTGGCGTAGAAATCCGGGGGCAGGTTGATGGAAAACCTGGTCTTCAGCCGCCGACCGGAGAATTCCTGCGTCGGCACGCCGAGATCCGCAAAGCGGAAGGAGTGCGCGCCGAAGGCGGTCGGAACTTCCGGCCATTGCCACGAGGCGGTGTCGATCATGCCGCGGTCGGCCTGTGCGGCGTTGATGCCGCGCGTTCCGACGATGCCGATGGCCGTGTCGAGATCCTGCCAGGTCGGCCCGGAAACGACCAGGGTGGAACCCAGGGAGCCTGGTTCCTGCATCATCATGGTCAGCGGCTGGATCGTGGCGGCATCCGGCACGCCCGCAATCAGGCCGCGCAGCTCGCTGGCCAGGCCCATCGCTACCTTGATCGTGCCGACGGGAGAGGGACCGGGATCGGATTCCACCACCTGGATCACGGGATGGGCATAGCGTCCGCGGAGGGCGACGAGCTGCACGAGGCGCAGCAGTCGGTCGCGGATTTCGGGGCGGTAGATCTTGGGGGCGACCACCCGGATCGTCGTCACCCCCGTATTGTCGACGCCGACGGCAGGCAGATCGTCAAGGCCGCGCAATGTCTTGGTGGCGCCTTCGGCGAAGACGAGCTTCGTGGAAGCCGAGTCCACATCCGTCCAAAGCTCGTAGGTGGCCTCAATGGTACAGTCCGTCCGGTGGCGCTGGAAGGCTTCCATGCGGATGATGTTCTGCCCCGCCCGCAGGAGGCCGGGGCGGATCGAGGCGGTCACGCGCTTGATGTCGCTGGACGACGAGATCGGCGTGTCGATGACGGCTTCGCCGTTGATCGCAACCCTCAGGCGCGATCCTTCGGGCATCACCACGACGGCGTTCTTATAGCCGAGCGCGATGCTGGCGCCGCTCGCTGCCTCGTCCTGGGTGAGGTGAACGGTCCAGGATCTCGCATCCGTCTCACCCTCGAGGCGGATTGTTTCGAAGGGAAGGACGGGGCGTTCGATGCGCGCAGCGTTGCGGGGCGCCAGGGCTCCCGTTGCGGGTCTGGCAGGAGCTGACCCGGTCTGCGCCGGGGGAGATGCCGGGGCCGGACGCTGGGGGTTTATGGTGAAAGGCGTTGTGGTGCCGGCGGGCGGCGCAGGCTGTGCGGCGGGAGGCGGCGTCGGGGGCGTCGCGCCTGGCTGGCGCATCTCGAAAGGGGCTGCCGACGGAGCCTGTTGCGCCGGTTCCTGCTGCTGTGCAGGCCGGGTCGCCGGGGAAGAGCTCGGCGCGCCGGGCGACATGCTGAAAGGCGCCTGTGCGAGAGCGTTCTGCGCACTGAGCGCCTGAATGGCCAGTAGAGAGGAGATCAAGACCCGACGCACGATATACCTCTACTTGACGGCCGAGGCCACGGACGGCGCCGGAGGGTTTGAGGTGCCGATCTTCTGCAGGCCGAAGAAATAGGAGAGGCCCCGTCCCGTCTGATAGAACGCGACCATGAAGAACCAGAGCGTACCGCGAAGAACGCCGATGTCATGGTGTCGGTTCTTTTGGAATTCGCTCCACTGATCCGCGTTGGCGAAGACGAGATCGGCGATCATCCGGCGATGTTCGGGCTTTTCGATCATGAAACGGCAGCCGAGCAGCAGGCCCCTGTCGTCCATGCCGACCTTGCGGATTTCCATCGGCAGATGCTGGACGGGAAGGCTGGAGAAGGGCTGGAATTCGAGCGTGCCCGACGCTCCCTTCTTCAGCTTCGGCTCGGCGGAAGGCGGAACGTGAACCCTTGCGCCGCCGACCGAGACATCTTTGAGGACCGCATCGATGATCTCGTCCCCCATGATGAAGCGGCAGGGCCGCTCGACGCGAACCCGATGGCTCTGGCGCCGCGTGGCCCGCTCCGACACCACGCCCAAGGCGCAGCCTGCGATGATGAGGTTGAGAACGTTCCAGGCGCCGGTCACCAGAGTGAGGTCCGCCTTGTAAGGCTCCGCCCAGACCCGGACGCCGGTGGCGATGACGCCGAGGATCAGGATGCCGAAGATGATGAAGTACGGTGTTCCAAGTTCCGAGACGCGGCTTTCCTCCATGGACTCGTTCTTCGCCGTGACCTTGAAGGTGGGCTTGCTGGGATTGGCGATCACCGACACTACGGCCGGCAGCAGATAGATCGTCTGGATGTACTCGTAGAGATCCGAAATCCACGGCCAGCGATAGCGGCCGTAGAGATAGTTCTGCATCATGAAGTTCACCATCATGTAGGTGAACGTATAGGCGAAGAACTCGCCTCCCGATGCGGTGAAGATCTCGAGCGAGAAGAAGAGGTAGCACAGCGGCGAGACGAGGAAGCAGAAACGCGAAAACGGGAACAGCCAGAACATGCTGCTCGACATGTAGCAGAGGCGCTGCGACAGCTTGAGCCCGCGCTTGAAGGGCGGAAACTTGTAGCGCAGGATCTGCATCATCCCTTGCGCCCAGCGCGAGCGCTGGCCGATGAAGCTGGCGAAGCTGTCCGGCTGCAGGCCGGCGATCAACGGCTTGTCCACGTAGACGCTCGACCAGCCGCGGGAATGGAGGTCGAGGGCGGTCTCGCAATCCTCGGTGATGCTGACGCCGCTGAACCCGTTGGTTTCCTGCAGGGCCTCGCGCCGGAGCACGGCCGCCGAGCCGCAGAAGAAAGCCGCGTCCCACTTGTCCAGGCCGCGCTGGATGACGCCGTAGAACATCTCGTTTTCGGACGGCATGGTCTGGAACGTGCCGAGATTGCGCTCCAGAGGATCGGGATTGATGAAGAAGTGCGGGGTCTGAACCAGAAACAGGCTCTTGTCCGTGGTGAAATAGCCGACCGTCTCCGTGAGGAAGCTGCGCGCAGGGGCATGATCGGCATCGAAGACGGCGACCAGATCGCCGGTCGAGTGCTCGAGGCCGTTGTTGAGGTTACCGGCCTTGGCATGCAGGTTTCGCGCCCGGGTCAGGTATTTCACGTCCATGGCGGCGCAGAGAGCCTGCAGTTCCGCACGGCGTTCGCGCGCCTGATGCGCGCCGTTCGCGTTGCTCGAATTGCACTTCTCGTCCGTGCCGCCGTCGTCGAGAAGCCAGACCGTGACCTTGTCCGCCGGATAGGTCATGCCTTTCGCCGCCGCCAAGGTTGTCGCCAGCAGATCGGCGCTCTCGTTGTAGCTCGGAATGAAGACGTCGACGGTCGGCAGGTTCTGCGGGTCGATTTGAGGCGCTTTGCGTGACTTCAGCGGGCTCGACACCACGAAAAGGCTCAGGAACAGCATCATGACGCTGTACATCTCGGCCAGATAAAGCAGAAAGCCCGGAATGAAGCTGGCGACCTCGGTGATCGGCGGGATCGTGCTGGTGGTGCGCCAGAAGACGTAGCGCAGCACGATGGCGGTGCCGAGCGCCAGGGCGATCAGTCGCCAGATGCCTTGGGCGCGGAAGAACTTGAGGATGATCATGCAGGCCACGACCGTGAGGCCCGCAACAAGATGTGCCTGGAGGCTGATGGGGAGAGCAACAATCGAGACGATCAATACCGCCGCCACAGCCCAAAAGGCCACGATAAGACCCGTTCGCATCGTCTGGATTCTCGGCTCGAAGGTTTGCGTGGGAGATCGCACGCTTAATTCAAGACTAAAAACGGGTCTATTAATATATCGACAGCGTTGCTTAGGCCTAATGTCACAGCGGTAAATAGAATGTTATTGTACGAAATAACGTAACTTGATTTTATCTTCCGTTATTGCGTCGGAGGTGGCGGGACAACCGGGTAGCCGGCCGGCGGTGCTGTTTCCGACGGAACGGCAGCAGGCGGGGGGACTGTGTCCTTGTCGATCATGCGCCCGGGCGCTTGGGCGGATGGGGCGGCCCGATGCGTTCCCTGCGAGATGCTCCGCCGACGGACGACTGTGGTGCTTCCTGCGCCATCGGCGAGGCCCAGGGGATACATGGGGGCATCCTTTTCCCCGAAATGAGCGGGCGGGGAGGGCGGGTCTCCGTAGGGATTCCAGGATTCCTGGCGGTAATAGGCTGCGATCGTGTAGCCGTAGAACACGCGCAGCAGCTGATCCACGCTGGCATCCGCATCGCACAGACGCAGGCGGACCGAGACGGCTCCCCCCGGTACGAAGATAGCGGGTTCGCCGGGCTCGATCTGCTGCCAGGCATAAAGGCACAGATCGCCCGCGGACGAGCGCCCGGTGGCGAAGCCGAAGGGGCCGAACTTGTTCTGCACGTAGACCAGCGAGGTCTCCATCTCGACGCCCGGTATCCGTTCCTCCATCTCCCTCTGGATCCGGTCCGGAGACAGGGAAGGCAGGGACAGGGTGTCCGGGATCTCCATGTTGCCGGCCGTGTTGTTGAGCAGGCTGACATAGAAAGCGTTCTGATCTGTGGTCAGGGAAGCCGTCGAAAGGGCAATCTCCTGCGAAAGGCCGTTCTGGTACTGCTGCTGCAAAACCGCGACCACGGAGGGGCCGCCGGGCGGAGGAACGACGATTGCCCGCGTTGCCGGAACTTCCGACATGAGGCTCGCGTAACCCAGATCCGAGCGGCCCGCGCAGGCCGATACCGTCATCAGGACAGCCCCGGCAGCAAGACAATTCAGTGCGGTGTGAAGGCTGACCGGCCCCCGACGGAAGGAATCGGAGTGTCGTGTGGACCGCGAACCGCTGAGGCTCGTCTGATTCGGGGGCATCGAAGCGGTCATGAAGGACTTTGATAACTCTGGGGCCAGCCGGTCAGCCGCGTCGGGCTGCCACGCATGAGGGACGGGTCTTTTGCGGATCAGCCCACCCGGCTGGATGGTTAATCAGCTATGACCATTCATGGTTAACGAAGAGTAAGCATTACTTCCAGAGCGGACTATAATCCGATGTCGAACGATGGCCGTCTTGAACCCGGGCGTTTGAGGGCTTACAAGCAGCGTACGTCCTCCGGTGCTCCTGGCCCGAGGTGAGCCGGGACCTTTCTCCATCCGCATTGCTTGACCTGTTCCCCTGGGGCAGGCCGTTTTCTCAATCTCGGCTCGTCGGCCGGGGCTACGAAAGCCTTTCTCCATGAAGTCCGTCTTTTTGCGTAACGCGCTGGTCCTCGGCATGCTCTCCGCTGTCGGGCCTTTCGCCATCGACATGTATCTGCCGTCCTTCCCGGCCATTGCCCGCGAGTTTCAGGTCGATGTCAGCGCCGTGCAGATGAGCCTGATGAGCTTCTTTCTGGCGGTTGCGGTCTGCCAGATCGCCTATGGGCCACTCTCGGATCGGTTCGGCCGCAAGCCGCCGCTCTATTTCGGGTTGGGCCTTTTCATTCTGGCAGGCATCGGCTGCAGCTTCGCGCCCAATGTGGAAACGCTGATTGTCTTTCGATTCCTGCAGGGCGTCGGGTCCTGCGCGGCCATGGTGATTCCCCGCGCCATCATTCGCGATCTGCATACCGGGCACGAGGCAGCCCGCTTGATGGCAACGACGATGCTGGTCTTCAGCGTTTCTCCCATCCTGGCGCCTCTGGCCGGCAGCACATTGACGGCATCTTCAGCTGGCGCGCGATCTTCTGGGCCATTGCCGCAATCGGCCTCGTGGGCCTTGCCGTCGTCCTCTTCCTCCTGCCGGAAACCCACAAGCCGGATGCGGACAGAAAAGGCATTGCGCATGCCTTTGCCACCTACAGAAGTCTTCTGAAGGATCGGCGCTTCCTGGGGCTCGCGTTCATCGGCGGCTTCAGCCAGGCGAGTTTCTTTGCTTATCTTGCCGGCTCATCCGTCATCTTCATCGAGCATTTCGGCCTGACGCCCTCGGCCTACAGCATGGTCTTCGCGTCGAACGCCATCGCCTTCATCGGCAGTGCGCAGTTCAACAGCATCTTCATGCGCCGGTTCGGTGCCGAGCGGGTGGTGAGAACCGCGATCTCCGGCTTTGCCGCTTTGGTGATCCTGTTGTTCGTGCTCACGATCCTCGGCGTCGACAACGCCTATATTCTCTGGGGACTGCTCTTCGTGTCGTTCGGCTGCCTCGGCTACGTCATTCCCTCGACGGCCGTGCTCGCGCTCGAGGAGCATGGCCCGGTGGCCGGGACCGCTTCGGCGCTCATGGGCACCTTGCAGCTCAGCACGGGCGCCCTGATCATCATTCTCGTCAGCGCCTTCTACGACGGCACGCCGCTTTCGATGGTCAGCGCCATCGTGGCCTGCGGGATTGTGGCGTTCACTTTGAGCTTCCGCATCATGAAGCCGAAGCAGGCCTATCCCTGACGAATTTCGTCCAGGATCCAGTCGCGGAAGGAGCGCAGCAGCGGCGTCTCCGCCTTGTGCTCGGGATAGACGAGGTAATAGGCGCCGCCGCTGACGAGAGTGTTGGGAAACAGAATCTCAAGACGACCCGAAGCCAGCTCGTCGGCGATCAGGAAATGCGGAATGAGCGCGGCGCCCAGGCCCGCCGCCGCCGCCTGGGCCACCATGGCGAATTGCTCGAAGCGCGGGCCGCGCAGCGGATTGCCGACCGCCACGCCGACGCTGGCGAACCACTCCGCCCAGGCCGTCGGGCGGGTGCTTTGCTGCAGCAGGGTGGCGCGAGTGAGATCCTGTGGAGAGTGAAGCTTCTCCCGCTCCCGATAGGCCGGGCTGCAGACAGGCACGACCTCCTCGGTTCGTAAGAGTTCGCAGACTGCGCCCGGCCAATGCGGCTCGCCGAAATGGATGGCTGCGTCGAAAGGATCAGTTGCAAAGTCGAAGGGTACGAGGCGTACACCGAAATTGACCGTTGCGCCGGGGTGCCGGGCGAAGAAGTCGGGAATGCGCGGAATGAGCCAGCGGGTGCCGAAGGTCGGCAGGGTGGCGAGGTTCAGGACCCCGCTCGTGCCGGAGAGCGCAATGGCCTGATGGGTGGCATCCGAGAGTTCGGACAGGGTGCTGCGCACCTGGGAGGCATACATGCGCCCCACATCGGTGAGCACGACCCGCTGCCGGGAGCGACTGAACAGGGAGACACCGAGGGATTCCTCGAGCTGCTGGATCTGCCGCGACACGGCGCTCTGGGTCAGGTTCAATTCCTCGGCGGCTCTCGACACGCTGCCATGACGGGCTGTGGCCTCGAAGGCCAGGAGATTGCCCACATTGGGCAGAAAGCCGCGACGAAACACGTTCATTCCATTTGAGAATAACCTGCTGCGAAGATGTCGATTTACATTTCCCCTGTCCAGCGCGATTTTGCCGCTCAATTTCATAGCTTTGGTTAGCCTGAGCGGCTGACCGCACACTCTTTCGGGAAGGATGATCGTCATGGCCGGTGCTCAGGAATATGCGAAGTTCAAATGGGATGACCCGCTCCTCCTCGACGATCTTCTCACCGATGACGAGCGCATGATCCGCGACACGGCCCGCGCCTATGCCCAGGACAAGCTCCTGCCCCGCGTGATCGAAGCCTATCGGGAGGAGAAGACCGACCGCGCCATCTTCAACGAGATGGGCGAGCTGGGCCTTCTGGGCGTGACCCTGCCGGAAGAATATGGCTGTGCAGGCGCTTCCTACGTCGCCTACGGCCTCGTGGCACGGGAGGTGGAGCGGGTCGATTCCGGCTACCGGTCCATGATGAGCGTACAGTCCTCCCTCGTCATGTATCCGATCTATGCCTATGGCTCGGAGGAACAGCGCCGGAAATACCTGCCCAAGCTCGCCTCGGGCGAGTTCGTCGGCTGCTTCGGCCTGACCGAGCCGGATGCGGGCTCCGATCCGGCCGGCATGAAGACCCGCGCCGTGAAGATTGATGGCGGCTATCGCCTCACCGGCTCCAAGATGTGGATCTCCAACTCCCCCATCGCGGACGTCTTCGTGGTCTGGGCCAAGTCCGAGGCCCATGACAACCAGATCCGCGGCTTCGTGCTGGAGAAGGGCATGAAGGGTCTCTCGGCGCCCAAGATCGGCGGCAAGCTCAGCTTACGCGCCTCCATCACCGGCGAGATCGTCATGGACGGCGTCGAGGTGGGCGAGGAGGCGCTGCTTCCCAACGTGTCGGGCCTGAAGGGCCCGTTCGGCTGCCTCAACCGGGCCCGCTACGGCATCTCCTGGGGCTCCATGGGGGCTGCGGAGGATTGCTGGCACCGGGCGCGCCAATACACGCTCGACCGCAAGCAGTTCGACCGCCCGCTCGCCGCGACCCAACTCGTGCAGAAGAAGCTCGCCGACATGATGACCGAGATCACGCTCGGCCTGCACGCTTCGCTTCGGGTCGGCCGTCTCTTCGACGAGGGCCGCGTGGCGCCGGAGATGATCTCGCTGGTCAAGCGCAACAATTGCGGCAAGGCGCTCGATATCGCCCGGCAGGCCCGCGACATGCATGGCGGAAATGGTATCCAAGAGGAATATCATGTCATGCGCCATGCGCAGAACCTGGAAACCGTGAACACCTATGAGGGCACGCACGATGTGCACGCCCTTATCCTGGGCCGCGCGCAGACGGGCCTGCAGGCATTCTTCTGAGAGAAGGCTGGTAGCTCATGTCAATTCGGATCACCTTGGCGGGCTCGACCGGCTGGGTCGGCCGGGCTCTCGTAGCGGCGATCGCCGCCTCGGACGATCTCGTGCTCGCGGGCGCGGTCAGCCGCAGCGCGGCGGGCCAGGATGCGGGCGAGGCCGCGGGGCTCTCCCTCCTCGGAGTTCCGGTCAGCGCCACGCTGGAGGAAGCCCTGCAGGTGCCGTCCGATGTGGTGATCGACTACACCAAGCCCGGCGCCGTCAAGCCGCATGCCCTCGCCGCGCTGGCACAGGGCCGGCATGTGGTCATCGGCACGTCCGGGCTCTCCGCCGAAGATTATGCGGAGATCGATCGCCATGCGCTCAAGGCCGAGCGCGGCGTGTTTGCGGCCGGCAATTTCTCGATCACGGCGACGCTGCTGCGCCGCTTCGCCTTGGAAGCGGCTCGCTACGTTCCGGATGTGGAGGTCATCGACTACGCCTCCGCCAAGAAGCCCGATACGCCCTCAGGCACGGCCCGCGAGCTGGCCGAGCTTCTCAGCGAGGTCCGCCAGCCCGCGACGTCGAAGCCGGTCGGCGAGCTGACCGGGGTGCCCGAAACGCGCGGGGGCTCCCTCGGCGCGCGAGAGCCGGTGCAGGTTCATTCCCTGCGCATGCCGTCCTTCGTCCTGTCCTGCGAGGCCGTGTTCGGCGCGGACAACGAGCGTCTCGTGATCCGCCACGACGCGGGCTCCTCGGCCGCTCCTTATGTCGCCGGCACGCTGCTGGCAGCCCGCCGCGTTCCGTCCTTCATCGGATTGAAGCGCGGCCTCGATGCCGTGATGGATTGACCGGAATGAAACCCTTCGAAGGCCTCAAAGTCCTCGAACTCGCGCGCATTCTCGCGGGCCCCTGGGTCGGCCAGCTTCTCGCCGATCTCGGTGCCGATGTGGTGAAGGTGGAGCGGCCCGGTGCCGGCGACGACACCCGTGGCTGGGGTCCGCCCTTCATCGAGGGCGCGGAGGGCGACCACCTCTCGGCCGCCTATTTCCATTCCTGCAATCGCGGCAAGCGCTCCATTGCGGTCGATTTCGAATCGCCCGAAGGGCAGGAGCTCGTCCGCAGGCTCGCTGCCCAGGCGGACGTGGTGATCGAGAACTTCAAGGTCGGGGGGCTGAAGAAATACGGCCTCGACTACGAGAGCCTGAAACAGGTCAATCCGCGCCTCGTCTATTGCTCGATCACGGGCTTCGGACAGAACGGTCCCTATGCCTCCCGCGCCGGCTACGATTTCATGATCCAGGGCCTCGGCGGGATCATGGATCTGACGGGTGACCCGGACGGGGAGCCGCAGAAGATCGGCGTGGCCTATGTGGACATCTTCACAGGCGTCTATTCCGTCGTCGGCATCCTCGCCGCCCTTCGCCGCCGCGATCAGACCGGAGAAGGGGCTCATCTCGACATGGCGCTCCTCGATGTGCAGACGAGCGTGCTGGCCAACCAGGCCATGAACTATCTGGCATCCGGCAAGTCGCCGCGTCGCATGGGCAATGCCCATCCCAACATCGTGCCCTACCAGGTGTTTCCGGTGGCGGACGGCCATGTGATCGTGGCAGTGGGCAATGATGGGCAGTTCTCCCGCTTCGTTTCCGTGCTGGGACGACCCGAACTGGCCAGCGACGAGCGCTTCCGAACCAATGCCGGCCGTGTCGGCCATCGGGCCGAGCTCATCCCCCTGCTGACCGAACGGACGCTGAACTTCACCCGCGAGGACCTCCTGTCGGCTCTGGAAGGGCAGGGTGTTCCGGCCGGTCCCATCAACACGGTGGCGGATGTTTTCGCCGATCCGCAGGTCGTCGCCCGCGGCATGAGGATCGATCTATCCTCCCAGGCGGCCAAAGGCGGAGCGATCCCGTCCGTCCGTTCGCCCATCGTGATGGATGGGCAGCCGATGGCGGCCGACCGGCCTTCGCCGCGTCTCGGCGAGCATACGGACGAAGTCTTGAGCGATCCGGCCTGGATCGCCTGAGGTGGGGACACCTACTCGGCAATGCCTTTGGTCACGAGCCGGTCAATCGCCTGCACAATCCGATCGCGGTCCTCGTCCGAGAACGGGCTGAGCTTGTGCATCTCGAGACTGCTGAGCCCTTCCGTGGCAAGCCATGCCAGCAGGGCGGAATCCAAATCGTCAGAGTTTGCCTTCAACTGCTCCAGAGTGGTGCTGATCACCTGACGGACCGGGTCGAGGAGACCCGGGTTCTCGGCTGTGGCCACCATCATGCCGGTGGCCATGTCCTGCATTTTCCCGCCGCAGCAGAAATTGAGCAGGGTTTTCGTGACGACCCGGGCTTCGAGATTGCGCCCTGGACCGGCCCTTTCCCGTAAGGCCTCCTTCTCGGAGGCCACTTGGTCGATCATGCGCTGGATCATGGCCTGAAGCAGCGCGTCCTTGGTCGGGAAATTGTAGAGAAGCCCGCCCTTGCTGAGCCCGGCCCTATCGGCAACAGCGTCCAGCGTGAGCCGTCCGGCGCCGATCTCGCCGACGAGTTCTGCAGCCGCATCAAGAATTTTTTCTCGGGAACTTTTGCGACCTCTGGTACAGGGAAACAGCATCTACAACTCTTGTCTCGTGCGTCGCCGCACTTGCAACTAAACCGTCCAGACGGTATATAAATTCCCTCTCATGGCCTTGGCGTCAAGGTAAAGTTACGCTATTGCCGCACCCACCATAGTCGTACAGGGCTTATTCCATAAGCCCTAACTCTCGGAAAAAGCCTATGAAACGGCGCATTGTAGTTGTTCTTGTCTTTATTCTTGCAATCGGACTTTGCGCCGGGTTGGTCTGGTTCAACTTTTTCCGCGACAAGATGATCACCCAGTTCTTCGCCAACATGCAGCCGCCGCCGCAGACGATTTCGGCTGCCAAGGTCGAGGCGAAGACCTGGACGCCGAGTATCAGCGCCATCGGTACGGCCAAGGCCGCCAACGGCGTCGAACTGGCCTTCGAGACGGCAGGCATCGTCAGCGAGATCAAGTTCAAGGCGAACCAGAACGTCCGCCAGGGCGAGGTTCTCGTCCAGCTCGACGATTCGGTCGAGCGCGCCGACATCCAGGACGTCCAGGCGAACGTAAAGACGGCCGAGAGCAGCTTCGAGCGCGCCAAGACCCTGTCGACCCGCGGCTACGGCACGGAGGCCAATCTCGATCAGGCCAGCGCGTTGCTCGCTGCGGCACGCTCGCGCCTCGCACGCTTGCAGGCGACGATCGAGCAGAAGGCTCTGAAGGCCCCCTTCTCGGGCGTGATCGGCATTCCGCGGGTCGATGTCGGGCAGTACCTGCAGCCCGGAACGGTCATTGCGAGCTTCCAGGATCTGTCTTCGATGAAGGTCGACTTCACGGTTCCGGAGCAGCGGGCCGCCGAGGTCAAGCTCGGTCAGGAGATCCACCTCGGCACCACCGAAGGCAATCTTCCGTTCAAGGGCCGCGTCATCGGCAAGGATCCGCGCGTCGATCCCAAGACCCGGCTCGTCTCGGTCCAGGCTCTTGTCGAGGACAACAAGGACGGAGCCATTCTCCCGGGTCAGTTCCTCCACGTGGAGGTGATCCTGCCGGAGCAGCCCAATGTCATGACCGTGCCGCAGACGGCCGTTATCGCCAGCCTCTACGGCGATTACGTCTACACGATCGACGAGGAGCAGCGGGACGGCAACACGGTCCAGATCGCCAAGCAGGTCTTCGTGAAGACCGGTCGTCGTCGCGGCGGCGCTCTCGAGATCGTCTCCGGCCTGAACGCAGGTCAGCAGGTGGTTGCCTCGGGACAGAACAAGCTGCAGTCCGGCGCGGTCGTCAAAATCGACAACTCCATTGATGTGACGAAGCTCGACGCGTCGAAGCTTGCGAGTGGGCAATAGGCATAAGCCATGAGTTTCACTGAACTTTTCATCCGCCGCCCCGTCCTGTCGATGGTGGTGAGCCTCCTGATCCTGCTGCTCGGTGCGCAGGGTCTGATGAACCTGCAGGTGCGTCAGTATCCTGAGGTCGAGGAAACCACGATCACGATCACGACGACCTACACGGGCGCCAGCGCCGACCTGATCCAGGGCTTCATCAGTACGCCCATCGCCAAGTCCGTATCGAGCGCGGAAGGCGTGGACTACGTGACGACGCAGAGCCGTCTCGGCGTCAGCACGGTGTCCGTGCGCATGCGCCTGAACACCGATCCGAACGCGGCGCTCACCGAAGTCACCGCGAAGGTGCAGCAGGTTCGTGCGCAGCTTCCCTCCGAGGCTGAAGATCCGGTGATCATGAAGGGCACGGGCCAGAGCTTCGCCCTCATGTACATCACCTTCGGCAGCACGGAGATGAATCCGGAGCAGGTCTCCGAATTCCTGACGCGCGTGGTGCAGCCGCGCTTCGCGACGCTCGAGGGCGTCGGCAATGCCGAAATCCTCGGCGGGCGCGATTTCTCCATGCGCGTGTGGCTCGACCCCGTGCGCCTGGCCGCTCGCGGCGTCACGGCCGGCGATGTCGTCCAGGCGATCAATGCCAACAACTTCCTCGCCGCGCCCGGCAAGACGCAGAGCGAGTACGTGGCCTACAGGCTCGACATGCAGACCACCCTGCAGACGCCCGAGACCTTCGGCATGCTGCCGATCCGGTCCAACGGCGATCAGGTCGTGCGCCTGCGCGACGTGGCCGATGTGGAGCTTGGCCCCGAGAGCACCGACACCATCGTCAGCTTCAACGGCAGCCAGGGCACCTTCATCGGCATCACGCCGACGCCGTCGGCCAACCCGCTGACTGTCGCGGCCGAAGTCACGAAGGCCATCGACTCGATTGCTCCGACCCTGCCGAAGGGCATGAGCGTCGAGATCGTCTATGATGCGTCGAACTTCATCTCGGCGTCCATCGAGGAGGTGTTCAAGACCATCGGTGAAGCGGCGCTCATCGTCGTGGTGGTGATCCTGCTGTTCCTGGGCTCCTTCCGCTCGGTGCTGATCCCCATCGTGACGATTCCGCTCTCGCTCATCGGCGTGTGCTTCTTCCTCTACGCGCTGGGCTACTCGATCAACCTCCTGACCCTGCTGGCGATGGTGCTCGCCATCGGTCTCGTGGTCGACGACGCCATCGTGGTGCTGGAGAACATCCACCGTCACATCGAGGAGGGATTGAAGCCCGTCGATGCGGCCATCGTGGGCATGAAGGAGATCTTCGTCCCCATCGTGTCCATGACGATCACCCTGGCGGCGGTCTATGCGCCGATCGGCTTCACTCAAGGGTTGACGGGCTCGCTCTTCCGCGAGTTCGCCTTCACGCTTGCGGGTGCGGTGATCATCTCGGGCATCGTCGCCGTGACGCTCTCGCCGATGATGTCGTCGAAGCTGCTGAAGTCGCATGGCGGCCAAGGGCGGTTCGCCGCCTTCGTGGACCGCACCTTCACGGGTCTCGAGAACTGGTATGCAAGGCGCCTGAAAGGCTCGCTGGATTACCGCGGCGTGACTCTTGTCATCGTCGCCGTCCTGCTCGGCACCACGGCCTTCCTGTTCACCAAGACCTCCTCCGAGCTCGCGCCGGAAGAGGATCAGGGCGCCTATCTCGGCATCCTCAACGTGCCGAAATACGCGACCGCCGAATACACGCAGGCCTTCTCCAAGCAGTTCACGAATGCAGGCGAGAAGATCCCTGAGATCGACGACAGCTTCCTCATCGTCGGCATCGACGGCGGCGGCGGCGGCTTCTTCGGCTTCAAGCTGAAGGAGTGGAGCGAGCGTGAGAAGAAGGGCGAGCAGACCAAGCAGGAGATCCAGAGCCTTCTGGACCAGAATGCCGGTGTGCAGGCCTTCGCCTTCGCGCCACCGTCCCTGCCGGGCGGCGGTGACGGTCTGCCGATCCAGTATGTGCTGCGCACCATCGGCGACTCGTCCCAGGCCTATGAAGTCGCCGAGCAGATTCGCCAGCGCGCGATGAAGTCCGGCAAGTTCATCGTCGTTCAGAACTCCATCTCCTATGAGACCCCGCGCGCCCGTATCACGGTGGATCGTGACCGTGCCGCCGCTCTCGGCGTGCCGGTCTCCGAGATCGGCAACACGCTCGGCGCTCTCGTCGGCGGCGCGCCGATCTCAAAGTTCGATCGCGATAGCCGGAGCTACGATGTCGTCAGCCAAGTCCGGCAGGAGGATCGTCTGAATCCGGAACGCCTGGCCGAGTACTATGTCCGGGCCTCCGACGGATCCATGGTGCCGCTCTCCGCGCTGGTGACCATCAAGACCGATGCGGCGCCTGCCGTCATCGAGCAGTTCAACCAGCTCAACTCGGCGACGATCTCGGCGCTGCCGCTGCCGGGCGTGACCACGTCGGAGGGCTTGGCGACGCTGCGCTCCGTTGCGCAGGAGGTCATGCCTCAGGGCTTCTACGAGGATTATGCCGGCCAGTCGCGCCTGGAGATCCAGGAAGGAAGTTCGATCTTCCTCGCCTTCGGCTTGGCGGTCATCGTGATCTATCTGGTGCTGGCGGCGCAGTTCGAGAGCTTCCGCGATCCGTTCATCATCATGATGTCGGTGCCGCTCTCCATGTTCGGCGCCATGATCTTCCTGAATCTCGGTCTGGCGACCCTGAACATCTACACGCAGGTCGGCTTGATCACCCTCGTGGGACTGATCACCAAGCACGGCATCCTGATGGTGGAGTTCGCCAACGAGCAGAAAGAGAAGCACGGCGTCAGCAAGCGTGAGGCCATCGAGGAGGCGGCGCGCGTGCGCCTTCGTCCGATCCTCATGACCACGGCCGCCATGGTGCTCGGCGTCGCGCCGCTGCTCTATGCCAGCGGCGCGGGTGCCGCGGCTCGGTTCTCCATGGGCCTCGTGATCGCCGCGGGCATGTCGATCGGCACGATCTTCACGCTCTTCGTGGTGCCGATGTTCTACACCTTCATCTCGAAGGAGACAGTGCGGGCCGGCCGGGCGGAGGAGAAGCATCCCCATCGCCAGGCCCTGGCAGCCGAATAAGAAAAGGCCGGGCAATGCCCGGCCTTTTAAGTTCAGGTCTCGAAAGGCAGGGTTCAGTATCGACTCTGCCTTTTTGTTTGAGCGTTAGTGGGCGATTTCGCCCTCGACTTCCATGAACGGAGAGACGGACTTGAAGCCGGCCTGTTCGGCGGCCTTCTTCACAGCCTCTGCAACCTCGGTCGAGTGAACCTCGATGGTCTCGCCCGTCTTGGAATCGACGAACATGATCTTCATCGCGTTCACGTCCGGCTGGCCGTGGGAGATGACGTAGGAGTTCTGGGTCGCCAAGCGATGGACGAGGCCGGCATCACGCAGGAAGTCGAGCGCGCGATAGATCGTGACCGGAGCCAGACGCTTTTTCTCGCTGCTGAGACGGTCGACCAGATCGTAAGCGCCGACCGGCCCGCCGCTCTGGACCAGCTCGCGATAGACGCGCTCGCGAATCGGCGTGAGCCTGAGATTGTTCTGGCGGCACAGATCGTCTGCACGGCGAAGGAGGTTTTCCTCTTCTTCTTTCCTGAGGGCCTTGGTGCTCATGAGCCACACTCCTGTTATTACGGAACCTATATATTCATATAGGTAAAATGCGAATCTGACAATGTGCTATCGTTACTGACGGCGCTTGCAGCTGTGCATATTCCGCAAAGGAATTTGGCGTTTAGACACAGACAAGGTGACGGCTAAGCTATCTCGATACGTAACAAAGTATCAAATAAGGAGATTTTCCTGAGGATAAGCTTACTTCACGCAGGACTCGCACAGGCCCCGAATCTCGACCGTCACCTTCTTGGTGCAGAAGGCGTGATCGCTGCCCCAATGGGACAGGCGCTCGCTGATATGCGGATCCGTGAACTCCTTGACCAGGCCGCAGCTCTCGCAGATGGCGAAGGCTGCCATGTCGTGCTCGTGATGAGGATGCTTGCAGGCCACGTAGGCATTGAGGCTCTCGAGGCGATGAGCGAGGCCCTTCTCGATCAGCTTGTCCAGGGACCGATAGACGGTCGGCGGCGTCACGGCGCCCTTGGCCCGCATCTTGTCGAGGACCTCATAGGCCGAAAGCGGGTTCTGGGCGGAGCACAGAATCCGGTGAACCCGCTTCTGGGTGTCGTTCAGGTCCTCGAGGCCGTGGTGGTGATGCGTGGCAGCCATCTTAAAATCGTCAAGTCCGCATATGAGCGTGATCAGCCTATACGTCATGATTGTGCAGGCGATTTCAAGAGAGGCGGGCAGGGCCGAGCCTGCCGGATGCTCCGGCAGGGCTCGGTCTCCTTGCGTCATAGGTTAGAGATCGACCCAGGCCGCCTTGCGCTGCGACGAGCGGACCGCGGCCTCGATGAAGCGCACGCCGCGCACGCCGTGCTCGACATTGGGCACCTGGAGCGAGAAGGGATTGGGCTCGCGGTTCTCGATCCGCGCCGTGATCTGCTCGGCCACATCCGTGTAGAGCTGGGCGAAGCCTTCAAGATAGCCTTCCGGATGGCCGCCCGGGATGCGCGAGGCTGCGCGCGAGACTTCGTCGGCGCCATAGCCGTTGCGGCGGATGGTGCGCGGCGGCTCGCCCAGGGGTGAGAAGGTGAGATAGTTCGGGTTCTCCTGATGCCATTCGAGGCCCGCCTTCTCGCCATAGATGCGGATGCGAAGGCCGTTCTCGAGCCCGGCCGCCACCTGGCTGCACCAGAGCATGCCTTTGGCGCCGGACGCGAAGCGCAGCATCATGTGCGCGTTGTCGTCGAGCCTGCGGCCCTCCACGAAGGTGTGCAATTCCGCCGACAGGGACGTGACCTCGTCGCCGGCGATGAACTCGGCGAGGTTGAAGGCATGGGTGCCGATATCCCCGACGGCGCCCGCGGGGCCCGAGCGGGCCGGATCCGTGCGCCATTCGGCCTGCTTGCTGCCCGTCTCCTCCATGCGGGTGGCGAGCCAGTCCTGCGCGTATTCCACCTGCACCACGCGGATCGCCCCGAGCTCGCCCGCCTGCACCATGGCGCGGGCCTGCCGCACGAGCGGGTAGCCGGTATAATTATGCGTGACCGCGAAGATGAGGCCGGATTCGCGCGCCAGCTTCGCGAGCTGATCCGCCTCGCGCCGGGTGGTGGTCAGCGGCTTGTCGCAGATCACGTGGATGCCGGCCTTCAGGAAGGCACGCGCAGTCGCCGCATGGGCGTGGTTCGGCGTCACGATGGCGACCGCGTCGATGCCGTCCTTCAGCCGCCGCTCACGGCGGGCCATCTCGCTGAAATCGCCATAGTTGCGGTCGGGCTTGAGGAGCAGATCCTGGCCGGAGGCCTTGGCCCGCTCCGGATCGGACGAGAGGGCGCCCGCCACCAGTTCCCAGCGGTCGTCGAGACGGGCGGCGATGCGGTGCACGGCGCCGATGAACGCGCCGCGTCCGCCGCCGACCATGCCAAGGCGTAAGCGGCGGTTCAGCTTCTGATCCGGTGATCCTGCAATCGTCATGTGTTGCCCCCTTAACGCTTATGCCGCGTCGATGCCGAGCATCCGGCGGTTGGCCGCCTCGTCCGTTCTGCCGGCGGCGAAATCGTCGAAGGCCTTTTCCGTGACGCGGATGATATGCGCCTTGATGAACTCGGCGCCTTCGCGCGCGCCGTCCTCCGGATGCTTCAACGCGCATTCCCATTCCAGCACGGCCCAGGAATCGTAGTCGTACTGTGCGAGCTTGGAGAAGATGGCGTTGAAATCCACCTGCCCGTCGCCGAGCGAGCGGAAGCGGCCGGCGCGGTTGATCCAGCTCTCGTAGCCGCCATAGACGCCGATGCGCCCGGATGGATTGAACTCCGCATCCTTGGCGTGAAAGGCCTTGATGCGCTCGTGATAGAGATCGATGAAGGCGATGTAGTCGAGCTGCTGCAGCAGGAAGTGGCTCGGGTCGTAGTTGATGCAGGCGCGCCGATGTCCGCCGACCGCATCGACGAAGCGCTCGAAGGTTGCGCCGTCGTGAATGTCCTCGCCGGGATGGATCTCGTAGCAGACATCGCAGCCTGCATCCTCATAGGCGTCGAGGATCGGCTTCCACCGGCGGCCTAGCTCCTCGAAGGCCGTCTCGACGAGGCCGGCGGAACGCTGCGGCCAGGGATACATGAAGGGCCAGGCCAGCGCGCCGGAGAAGGTGACACTAGCGTTCAGGCCGAGACGCTTCGAGGCTTTCGCCGCCATCAGCATCTGGTTGACGGCCCATTCCTGCCGCGCTTTCGGATTGCCGCGCACATCGGGCGCCGCAAATCCGTCGAAGGCCTCGTCATAGGCCGGGTGAACCGCGACGAGCTGGCCCTGCAGGTGCGTGGAGAGCTCCGTGATCTCCATGCCGTGCGAGCGCACGACGCCGGCGACCTCGTCGCAATAAGCGTCCGATTCCGCGGCTTTCTTGAGATCGATGAGGCGCGGATCCCAGGTGGGAATCTGAACGCCCTTGTAGCCGAGAGAAGCAGCCCATCGGCAGATCGCGTCGAGCGAGTTGAACGGAGCCTCGTCGCCTGCGAACTGCGCAAGGAAAAGGCCGGGGCCTTTCATGGTCTTCATGGGTGAACTCCCGAGCTGGCGTGAGTGAAGGCAGGAATCGGCAAGGGGAAGCTGCCATTGGTCGGGCAGCTTGCCGTTGCCCCGCCTCCCTCATCAGAGAGAGGCGGGAACCACGTCACGCGATCAGAACGGCGAGTTGGGGAAGTAGTGTTCCTTGGCGTTGTCCTTCGTGATCAGCTGGGCATTGAGCACGTAGGTGCCGCGCATGGGAGCGTTGGTGTAGAAATGCGCTGCGGTGACGCCCATGGCGGTGGAGATCATCGACGGAGGATAGGACACGTCGGCCGGGATCATCTTGTCGCCGTCCATCACCTTCTTGACCATGTCCTTCATGCCGGCGCCGCCGAGGACGAACTTGATGTCCTCGCGCTTGGCCTGACGGATCGCCTCCATGACGCCGAGCGCCATGTCGTCGTCCGAAGCCCAGACCGCATCGATCTTCGGGTGCTTGGACAGGAAGTCCTGCATCACCTTGAAGGCATCATCCCGGTTCCAGTTGGCATATTGCTTGTCGATCACCTTCACGTCCGAACCTTCGAGGGCCTTCTCGAAATTCGTCACGCGTTCCTCGTCGATCACGGTCGGGATGCCGCGGAAGACGACGACATTGCCCTGCTTCAGGTTGTCGACGAAGTACTTGCCGGCGACGCGGCCGAATTCCGGATTGTTGCCCGCGACATAGATGTCCTGGATCGACGGATCCTTGAGTCCGCGGTCAACCACGGTGACGAAGGTGCCGCGCTTCTTGATCTCGCGGACGGGATTCGTCAGCTCGTCGGAGTTGAAGGGCAGCACCACCAGCGCATCGACCTTCTGCGAGGTCAGGTCGTCGAGGGCGTTTGCCTGCGACGCGCCGTCCGGCGAGGTCTTCACGATGACCTTGAGGCCTGGATAACCCTTCTCGAGCTGCTTGGCCGTCTCTTGCGCGTGATAGACGACGCCGCCGGTCCAGCCATGGGTCGCGGCCGGAATCGAGACGCCGATCGTCACGTTCTTCTGCTGGGCCATCGCGCCGGTGGCAACGCCGGCCATGAGGCCTGCTGCGACCGCGATCTTCAGTACCGTTGCTTTCATCTCATTCCTCCCTGGAGGGTTGGTTTGGGGCCTTTGTCCCTTGTCCGGCAGGCCCGCACCGGTTTCATCGCCCGCGGTGGACTGACCGCTGCACGAGCATGGCGATAATGATGATGGCGCCCTGCACCGCGCCCACGAGAAACTCGGAGACGAAGTTCGACAGCACCAGGATATTGGCGACGAGTTCGAGGATCACGGCGCCGACCACCGTGCCCCAGATGCGGCCGATGCCGCCTTTGAGCGCCGTGCCGCCGATGACGACGGCCGTGATGGCCTGCAATTCCCACAAGAGACCCGTGGTCGGCGTGGCCGAGCCGAGGCGCGGCACATAGATCAGCACGGCGATGCCGACGCAGATGCCCTGGATGACGTAGGTGAGCGTGCGCACGCGCCAGATCGGCACGCCCGAATAGCGGGCCACATCCTCGTTGGAGCCGAGCGCGACCACATGCCGGCCAAAGGACGTGCGGTAGAGGATCAGCGCGCCGATGGCTGCCACCACGAGGAACGCGATGATCGGAATCGGAATCCCGAGAATGCTGTCGAAATAGACCGGGCGGTAGAGTTCGCGCAGCTCGAAATTGCGCATGGTGATGGTGCCGCCTGCCGCAAGCCAGATTACCAGGGAGCGATAGATGCCCATGGTGCCGAGCGTCACGATGAAGGGCTCGATGCGCCCGAAGGTGACGATGAGGCCGTTCGCCAATCCGCAGGCGGCGCTCAGGGCAATGGCGGCGAGCATGCCGAGCGCCAAGGTGCCCACATCCCCGCCGCCGAGATTGTTCAGGGTCAGGATCATGACGCCGGCCGTCAGTGCCGCCATGGAGCCGACAGAGAGGTCGAGCCCGCCGCCGGCGATCACGAAGGTCGCGCCGACCGCGATGATGGCGATGAAGGCCGAGCGCGTCACCACGTTGAGCAGGTTCGACGCGGTCAGGAAGTCCGGGTTGATCAGCGTGCCCGCGATGATGAGCACGATGAGTGCGATGAAGGGAGAGAGAGCCCGCATGTCGATGTTGAATCGGCGCTTCTCAGCGCTCGAGCGAAGCACGGTTTCGGTCATGCGTGGCCTGCGGCGATTTCCGCCGCCCTTTCTTCATGGACGCCGGTGGCGAGATAAACGATGGAATCTTCCGACAGATCGGCTTGCGAGACTTCGCCCGCGACGCGCCCGTTGCGCATCACGACGACACGGTGGCACAGGCCGATCAGCTCCTGCATCTCGGACGAGATGACGATGACGGCACGGCCCTCGGCGGCAAGCGAAGCAATGAAGCGGTAGATCTGCTCCTTGGTGCCGATATCGACGCCGCGTGTCGGCTCGTCGATGATGACGATGCGCGGCTCCACCAGCATCATCTTGGCGAGCAGCAGCTTCTGCTGGTTGCCGCCAGAGAGCTGCCCCGCCAGGAGATCGCGGCGCCGGGTGCGAATGTCGAAATCCTTGATCGCCGTGTCGAGCGCCTCTTCTTCGCCGCCGCTGTCGATGAAGGATCCGCGGCTGAATTTTTCCAGAGCCGCCAGGGTCAGGTTGACCCGAAGGTTCTGCTGCAGCAGCAGGCCTTTGCCTTTCCGGTCCTCGGAGAGATAGACGATGCCCGCCGCCATGGCCTCACGGGCATCGCGGAAATGAGCCGGTCGGCCGTCGAGAGTGATTGTGCCGTGACCGGGGCGGAGCCCCACGAGTGCCTCGAACAGTTCCGTGCGGCCCGCTCCGATGAGGCCGCCGAAGCCGAGGATCTCGCCGCGATGCAATGTGAAGGAGGCGTTTTCCACATAGCCGGGCACGGCCATGTCGCGGACGCTCAGAAGGGGCTGGTTGGAGGCGGTGGCGGGCTTTTCCGGGTAGAGCTTGGACATGTCGCGGCCGACCATGAGGCGCGCCATTTCCAGCGGCTCCAGCCCTTCGATATCGCGCGTTGCGATGTGGCGTCCGTCGCGCAGCACCGTGACGCGATCGGCAATCGCCTTCACCTCATTCAGGCGATGCGAGATGTAGAGGACCGCGACGCCTTGCGAACGCAGCTTGCGGATGATCTCGAACAGGCTCTCCGCCTCGATGGGCGTGAGCACCGCGGTCGGCTCGTCGAAGGCCACCACCTTGTGCGGCACCAGCAGCGCACGGGCGATCTGCACCAGCTGCCGGTCGGCGATGGACTGGCGGCTGACCTCCCGGTCGGGATCGATGCCCGTGCCGAGCTCACGCAGGATGGCCCGCGTCCGCTCGCGCATGGCCTTGTCGTCGACAAAGCCGAAGCGCCGGATCTCCCGGCCGAGGAAGAGGTTCTGCGCCACCGTCAGATCCGGAGCGAGAAGGATTTCCTGGTGGACCAGAACGATGCCGTGGCTCTCCGCATCCACGGGACCTGAGAAGGTGATCGGCTGGCCGTTCAGGTGCAGGCTGCCCTTCGTCGGCGAGATGTGGCCCGAGAGAATGCGCATCAGGGTCGATTTGCCGGCGCCGTTCTCGCCGATGACGGCATGAACCTCGCCGGGCTGCAGATCCAGCGAAATGCCGCTCAGGACCTCGATGGGTCCGAAGGATTTTGAGATGTTCTCTGCGCGAAGAACGGATTCCATAAACGGCTCCGGATGAGCGGCATCGCTCGCTTCCACCAGGGAAGACGGTCGTCGAAGGCAGTGCGTCGAGGATCAGCTGGACGAGGCGTGAGCTGGCATTCGTTTCCTCCTGGCTTATCGGCCTGTCCTCTCTCGGGACATTGAGCGATCTAGTGCTATCGAAGGGCGTGACAACGACCCTATGTAATCGATTACATGAAACTTTACCGAAACGGTGGCTTCTGTCAAACAGAACCATGGTAGGGGGAGGCCGATGGACAATTTAGGGCAAAAGGACGAGCCGGAGCAGGGGAGCATCTCGGTCCGAGCGGCGCGGATTCAGGATGTCGCCAAGCTCGCCGATGTCTCGACCGCAACGGTCAGCCGGGCTCTCGCTACCCCGGAGCGGGTCTCGCCCGAGGCCCGGGCCCGGGTGCTGGAAGCCATTGCCAAGACCGGCTACGTGCCCAACCCCGCCGCGCGCACCCTTCGCTCCCAGAAGACCCTTATGGTGTTGGTCGTCCTGC
The DNA here is from genome assembly GCA_000517005.1 of Microvirga lupini. GTDB lineage: Bacteria > Pseudomonadota > Alphaproteobacteria > Rhizobiales > Beijerinckiaceae > Microvirga > Microvirga lupini. The sequence goes on along the minus strand of KI912090.1, from coordinate 31,673 downwards.
CGGATCTTGCCAACACCTTCTTCTCCAAGATCCTGCGCGGCATCGAGGAGACTCTCTTCGAGGCCGGCTACGGCATGATCATCAGCGATCTCGACGGCTCGCCCGAGAAGGAGGCGCATTTCGCGGCCTTCACGGCTGCGGGGCGGGTGGATGGCGCCATCCTCCTGAACGGCCATCTGTTCGGGCAGAGCCGCGAAGGGGAGGGGAAGCCGGCCCGGACCACGATCCCGCTCGTGGCGGCTTGCGAAGCGATTCCCGGAGCCGACATTCCGCAGATCGAGATCGACAACCGCGCCGCGGCCTGCCGCATGACGCAGCATTTGGCCTCTCTGGGCCATCGAAACATCGCCTATGTGAGTGGTCCCGCCAGCAATATCCTCGAGCGCGAACGCTTCCAGGGTTTCAAGGATGGATTGGAGAGAGCCGGTCTGATGTTCGATCCTGCTCTCGTCATTCCAGGGGATTACACCATCGAATCGGGCGTGCGGGCAGGGCAGGACCTGGTGGCACGATCCAGCCGTCCGACAGCCGTGTTCTGCACCAGCGACGAGATGGCTATCGGCCTGATGCGCACCCTCTTTTCCGCCGGGCTGAGGGTTCCTGAGGATATCTCGGTGGCTGGATTCGACGATATCGAGTTTGCCGCCGTGGCCGAGCCGCCGCTGACCACGATCCATCAGCCCCGGCGGGAGTTGGGGCAGGCCGCTGCATCGGCCCTGATCGACCTCCTGCAGGGGCGGCCTTCGCCCAAACGGATCCGGCTGGAGACGGAGCTGGTGATCCGGGACAGCGTCGCGCCGCTCTAATAAGGATTAGAAGATCGAAAACGCGCCGACGAACAGGACGAGCACCAAGCCGATGAAGCCGACATAGGCGTAGAGGGCCTTGCGGGAATCCTGATGGGCGTAGCTGTCCTTCTCGGCGCCGTCCTTCCAGCGCACGGACGATTCCTGATGGCGCGCCTGATCGATCTGTTCCGGTTTCGGAGGAGTACCGGCAGCCTCGTCGTCGGTGCCGAGCGGGGAGAGAGCGGGATCGAACACCGCGTTCTTGTCGCCCGTGCGGCCGCTGTCGATGTCGCCCTTGAGCTGTGCCGTGGTCGAGCCTTCGGTCAACGGTGGCGCATCCATCGGCTTGACCGTATGCGTCGGAGGAATATCGGCCTGATTATGGTTGTCTGAACGGGTGGACATCGTACTCTCCCGGGCTCCGCTGAGTGGAGAAACCGCCGGGATTACGCCAAGTTCCGGTCCTGCAACTGCCTCAGGATCCTCCTGTCTTCAGACAAGAAAAAAGGCCACCCTTGCGAGCGGCCCGAAGTTTAGGGAGGAAACGCCCAAGAAGGGCAGCAACGCTGCGACGCCAACCGCCGTGTTGCACTGCAAGAAGTAAGGGGTCGGTCAGCCCGTTTCAAGTCCAAAAGGTCAGCACCATTGCCCAATTTTTCGCCGCCCTGATATGCCCTGTTTGCAGGGATATCTGGACATGGAAATGGCGCCGGAGGACAAAATGCAGGCATTCATAATCTTCATGAGGTCAGAGATGCCCCAGCTGAACGCCATTCTCGAGACCGCGCTCTATGTCGACGATTTGTCCCGCGCCCGGGCCTTCTATGAGGACGATCTCGGCCTGAGGCTGCTTTTCAGCAACCAGCGCATGTGCGCCTTCGACGTGGGCGGGAGAAGCGTGCTGCTCCTGTTCCTGCGCGGCGGCTCGAACGAGCCGATGCCGACGCCCGGCGGGATGATCCCGCCCCATGACGGACAGGGACCGCTGCATATCGGCTTCGCCATTTCGGCGAGCGAGCTGGCCGAGTGGGAAGGGCGGCTCCAAGAACACGGGATCCCGATCGAGAGCAGAACCACCTGGTCCCGGGGCGGGACCAGTGTCTATTTTCGCGACCCCGACGGTCACCTGCTCGAACTGGCGACGCCGGGGCTCTGGGAAACCTATTAAGCTTACGTCAAGTCACGACGCTGGGCTCGTTGCGGCCCGTGCGGGTCGCGATTTCCGCGATGTCGTTCGCCGCCTGAACGACGGGAGCCAGAGCTTCGGCCGTCGGCAGGTTGTGCCGGTCGGCATTCGGCTCGAACCGTTCGAGATAAACGCGCAGAGTCGCGCCCGATGTGCCTGTTCCCGACAGACGGAACACGGCGCGCGCATCCTCCGCGAAGAGAATGCGGATGCCCTGCTTCGGCGTCACGGACTTGTCGACGGGATCCGTATACGCGAAGTCGTCGCAGGATTGAACCGTGAGCCCGCCGAAGCGCTGACCGGGCAGGGTGGGGAGCTTGGCCCGTAAGGAATCCATCAATTCGTTGGCCGGGGCCGTCTCTAGTTCCTCGTAATCGTGGCGTGTGTAGTAATCTCGCCCGAACGTGGCCCAGTGCTCGCGCACGATCTGATCCGCCGGCTTCCTGGTGACCGCCAGGATGTTGAGCCACAGCAGTACGGCCCAGAGACCGTCCTTCTCGCGGATGTGGTTCGAGCCCGTGCCCGCGCTTTCCTCGCCGCAGAGGGTGATGAGACCCGCATCGAGAAGGTTGGCGAAGAACTTCCAGCCCGTGGGCGTCTCGAAGCAGTTGATCCCGAGTTTCGCCGCGACCCGGTCGGCGGCGCGGCTTGTCGGCATGGACCGGGCCACGCCGGCGAGGCCTTTGGCGTAGCCCGGAGCGAGATGAGCATAGCTTGTGAGAATGGCGAGGCTGTCGCTCGGCGTCACGAACAGTTTGGGCGCCACGATCATGTTGCGGTCGCCGTCACCGTCGGAAGCCGCGCCGAAATCGGGCGTGTCGGGCCCGTACATCAGCTCCATGAGATCATGGGCGTGAACCGGATTCGGATCGGGATGATGGCCGCCGAAATCGGGCTTCGGCTCGCCGTTGATGACCGTGCCCGCCGGGGCGCCGAGGCGACCTTCGAGAATGGCTTTCGCGTAGGGACCCGTGATGGCGCTGAGCGCATCGAAGCGCATGCGGAAGCCTGAACGGAACAGATCGGCGATCTTCTCGAAATCGATCAGTTGCTCCATCAGTTCCGCGTAATCGGCCACGGAGTCGATCACCTCGACCGCCATAGTGTCAACCTTGGTCTGTCCGATTCTGCCGATGTCGATGTCAGGCACATCGACGATCTTGTATTCGGTGATCGCGCTGGCGCGCTTGAAGACGGCCTCGGTGAAGGATTCCGGCGCCGGCCCGCCATGGGACATGTTGAACTTGATCCCGAAATCGCCGTCGGGCCCGCCCGGATTGTGGCTGGCCGAGAGCACGAGGCCGCCGATGGCCCTGTGCTTGCGGATCACGCAGGACGCGGCCGGCGTGGACAGCAAGCCCTTCTGGCCGATGAGAACGCGGCTAAAGCCGTTCGCCGCCGCCATCTTGATCGCGGTCTGAACCACGGATTCGTTGAAGAAGCGCCCGTCGCCGCCGATCACCAGGGTCGAGCCATCCTTGTTCTCGACGGTGTCGAAGATCGACTGGATGAAGTTCTCCACATACCGGGGCTTCTGGAAGACGGTGACTTTCTTGCGCAGGCCGGACGTGCCGGGACGCTGGTCGGAAAACGGTGTCGTCGGAATGCGGGTGGTCACCATCTGTGCAGATCACTTCCTTGAGGCGGCCCTTCAGGGCCTGTTCTCGAAATGCTTCGCTGATCCCGGACGGGATCAAGGACCATTTTAGGGTCACTTAAGGCAGATGCCACTGCCAAGATGAAGGCAGGATGAAAAGGTCTGGAATTCTACTGGTAGCTTCCACCACAATCTCTGGCATGTTCTACCGAAGACATGCCAGAGATCGGCAGAGGATGAGGTCAGGGATGGTTGCCGCCGGACGGCCGCTTGGGCGCGTTGTTGATCTCGGCAGGATCGGTGTCCTGGGGAGGCGATCCTCAACCTAAGTCGGCCTTGGTCGCAGCAAACTGCTCCACTATCTGCAGCCGGACGCCTGAACCACAACGGGACCGATATCCGGGAGACGCCAATGAATCCGACCCGCCGCAGCATCCTCAAGACCCTGGCCGCTGCTTCCGCCGCGGGCCTGTCGCCATGGCCTGCCTACGCGCAATCGGCTTATCCCACGAGACCCGTCCGCGTGATCGTGCCCTATGCGGCCGGCGGCGGGACGGATTTCTTCGCCCGCCTCGTCTTCGGGGCCATGGGCGAGCAGCTCGGGCAGCAATTCGTCATCGAGAACAAACCGGGCGCTGGCACCAATATCGGGGCCGAGGCGGCGGCGCGGGCGGAGCCCGACGGCTACACGCTGCTCTTAGGCGATACGGCGACCTTCGCGACGAACCGCACCCTTTACCGGAAGCTGTCCTTTGATCCCTACAAGGATTTCACTCCCATTTCGCTGACCGGGCGCTTTGCCCTCGTGCTTCTCGTCAACACGAACAAGCTGCCGGTGAAATCCGTCCAGGAACTCGTGGCCGAGGCGAAGAAGAATCCCGGTCGCATCAATTATGCGACGCCGGGCTTGGGCAGCCCGTTCCATCTCGCCACGGAGCTGCTCTCGCAGGCGGCCGGGATCAAGCTCACCCATGTGCCCTATCGGGGCGCCGCTCCCGCCGTGCAGGATCTGGTGGCCGGGCAGGTGGATATGATGTTCAGCGACTTTGCCACGGCCCGCTCGCAGCTCTCCGGCCCGATTCGGGCCATCGCGGTCGCATCCCCGAAGGAGTTTTCAGGTCTTCCCGGTGTGCCGCCGGTGGCGGCCGATCATCCGGGCTTCGAGGCCTGGGCCTGGCAGGGTTTCGTTGCGCCGGCGAATACCCCGTCTGAGATCGTCACCAAGCTCAACGACACCTATCGTCACGTCATCGCCAATGCGGAGATCCGCGACAAGCTGATCGGCGCCGGCATCGACGTGCTCCAGAGCTCGCCGGCCGAGATGGCCGCCTACATGCAGGACGAAGGCGCCAAGTGGGAGAAGGTTATCAGGACAGCCAACATCACCCTGGAGTGAGGATCGCTTGAGAGCCTGGCTCATCATTCTGTTTGCTTCCTGAGCCCTCACCCTGAGGAGGACCGTCAGGTCCGTCTAGAAGGGTCAGGGCGCCTCCAGTGCTCTCTGGATCCTCCTTCGAGACGCCTGCTCCGCAAGCTCCTCAGAATGAGGTCTAAGATTGATGAGCCAAAGTCTCAGGCCGTGTCAGTTCCGATCCCAGCGATACATTCCGCGGTCGCCCTCCATGCAATTGACGGGCGCATCCGCCCGGACTGTCTGGATCAAAGGATTGGCGGGAAGGGTCGCGATCTCGCGGATGATCTTCGTGCGGATGGCCTCGGCAAATTGCTGACGCTCGCGCACGGGAACGAGAAATGCCCCTTCGCCACCGATGACGCAGCCTTTGTAATAGAGGTCGAGGTTCTCCATGTCGCCGAAGCCACTCGGGCGCTTGAGCATGATGGGAAGCCCGTTGATGGTGATGCCTTTCGCAACGGCCTCGTCGCGGGCCGCCACGACGCCCCGGCCGCTGCTGTTGGGTCCGTCGCCTGAAATGTCGATGACGCGGCGGATGGGCTCGGCGCCGGTCTGCTCCAGAAGCTTCACGCCGAAATCGATGGCACCCGAGATCGATGTCCGCCGCAGGCGACCGATCGGATTGTCGTGCAGACCGTCCGCGAATTTCATCGCGGCCTCCGGACCGTCGATGATCGTCCAGGGTACGATGACGTTCTGATAATCGACACCCGACCATTCGAAATAGGTGACGATGATCCGGCCCAGCATGCCGTTGTGGATGGCATCGTGCACCTGGGGTGAGCGGAAGGCGTCGATGAAGCCCTGGCGCTGAAGTTCCTGTTCGTCCGGATCCATGGAGCGGGAGACATCCACGGCCAGGACGAGCGCAACGTCCACTTCCGTTTCCGCTCTCGCGTCGGGGACCGGTAGCCAGAGCGATGCGGCCATGAGAGCTGCGACCATGCTGAGACGCCTGACACCCATCCTGACCTCCATTCATGCCGAAGTCCGGCTCGTCATTCGGGTCGCCCCTTGAGCCCTCATCCTGAGGAGGTGCTGACGCACCTCCTCAGGATGAGGGAAGCGTTTATGAGCCGGACTCCCAGGAGAAGCTGACACGAATCCCCCGCCGGGCAAGGTTAGATCGTCTCGATCGCAGAGCCGGACGCCTCAATTTAACGTGAGGACTTGCAATAAAGTAGCTGCGCCGGCCGGCTCAGGGCTGCGGGGGACGGACATCGGCATGTAAGCGATGTCCGTCTCGCCGATCTGCCTTATAACTCGGTCGGCGGAGGCTGAGCCCGCCCCGGTGCTGCGGACGCAAACAGGAGGTCCTTATTCGCATGTCTGACACTCTCGATCGTTGGTCCCCCTACGCTCTGGCCGTTCTGAGGATCGTCACGGCCCTGATCTTCATGGAGCATGGAACGCAGAAGCTGTTCGGTTTCCCGGCCCCTCCTGAAAGCGGAATGCCGCCGCTCCTCTCGCTCTTCGGCATCGGAGCCATCCTCGAACTCATCGGAGGCTTTCTGATCCTGATCGGATGGTCCACCCGACCGGTCGCCTTCATCCTCGCTGGCGAGATGGCGGTCGCCTATTGGATGTTTCATGCACCCCAGAGCCCTTTTCCGGCGCTCAATGGCGGCGATGCTGCGATCCTCTATTGCTTCGTGTTCCTGCTGTTCGTCTTCACCGGTCCGGGCGCATGGAGCGTCGACGGGGCAAGGCAGCCGGCAGGACCGCGGCATTCCTGGGAACGGTGAGCCAGCACAGGCTGTCCGACAAACACGGTTATTGATTGTCACTGCACGTCATCACCGGCCTTGTGCCGGTGATCTCGATGCATTGGAGCGCCACGCCTCACAGGATCAGGATGGCCGGGACGAGCCCGGCCATGACGGGAAGGTTTCAGCCAGCCGGCCTAACCCGAAAGAGGCGGGTCACATTCGAGGCGTCCGCGATTATTCTTTGGAACGGTTTCCATGAACCGATTGTTTTTGCTGCAGGCCCCATGACCTCCGCGTCGGAAGAGGATAAAGCAGGGCTCAATGTATTGCGTGGAGTAGGACATGGCCGAGATCATCGCGTTCAAGGATCTCAAGAAAATTGCCGACCGGTGCGAAGTGTTGACGCTGTTCGAACCCAAGCGTCCTTCGAAATCCAAATCCCGCACCGAGCCCAAGTCCCATTCCGAGAAGACCTTCGAGTTCCCAAGCTGCCGCCCCTTCATCTCCGGCAACCTGACCGATCTCTTCGAGCAGGCGAATGCCGTGGCGATGCGCCACCACCACGGGGATCCGAAAGTATCGGCCGCTGTCGCCGAGAAATGCCTTGAACTCATTCAGGTCTTGGAAGACCACGCGCAGCCGGAATGATCTGACATCGGTGCATCGTCAAAGTGGAAACCACTTGTCATGTCCGATGCTCTAGGGATTTTTAACTATAGAGTACAAGGCATCTGCCGGCCTGTCCTGTGTTAATGACTTTGTAAGGCCGCTGTAGAAGGTTATAGCCCTCAGCATGATACCTGTGGCAGGTTGAGTTGTTGTTCGCAGATTGCGCAACTCAAAGGCATGACGCCCTCCTGCCAGGCCGGTGAAAATCCGGCGGTTTTCAATTCTTAGAAATCTTTTAACGCGATCCTGTCGCTGGCATTTGGAGTCCCATCAGCGCTGGGAATCGCCCCGGTGCCGGCGTGTTGAAGACAATTCTTTCAGTTCTTACCGTCCCTCGTTCAGGCCTGCCCTTCGTCCGCAGCGTCGTTCTGCCTGTTCTGCTCGTCGCCATGGCGACCCTGTCGCTCGGAGCGGCTTCGATCCTCTGGGCCGTCAACAAGAGCAACGATGTCTCCGCCGAGCGCCAGCTTCGAATGACGGAACGCAGCATCCGGGCGGTGGTTCAAGAGCTTGCTCAGCAGCAGGAAATGGTTGCCATCTGGGACGATGCAATCGTTGAACTCGGCAAGAGCCCGATGGATCTCACATGGGTCGATGCCAATATTGGGGTCTGGCTCAGCCGTACATTCGGACAGGACGAGGTTTATATCCTGAACGACCGCAATGAGCCGATCAACGCGGTGATCGATGCGACACGCGTGTCGAACCACGAATTCGAACGCGTTCGAGAGGGTATCGGGGACCTTGTTGCAGGCATTCGCGGGATATCGAATTCTCTGCACAAGGATCATGCCGTGGCGGGCGCTGAGGCCCCGTACCTGATCACGGGAAGAGCCGTGCATGATGCTCACCTCTTGGAACTGCTCGGACGGCCCGCGGCCGTGAGCGTCATGAAGATCGTCCCGGAATCGGACGCCGTACCTTACCCTCATGACAGGGAATTTCTCCTGGTCGGCATCCGGTATCTCGACGGAAACTTCATCAAGCAGATCTCGGAACGGAATTTGATCGAGGGACTGCGGTTCTCCGTCGTCGACAATCCGAAGAATGGTGAGATATCGGTCCCGATCCGCTCCGATGTCGGTGATCTCATCGGCTATTTCGTCTGGAGACCGGAACTGCCGGGAAATCGGCTTCTCAAAGCTGTCGGCCCGGCCACTGCACTTGCGGCCGCAATCATTCTCCTCCTGCTCGGCGTGCTCGTGCGGCGTCTGAAGAAGTCCATGTCCGCGCTTGAGCGCACCGTTCTCGAGCTGAAGGCCAGCGAGGCCCAAGCCCATCATCTAGCTTTTCATGACGTGCTGACCGGGTTGCCGAACCGCGCCCTGTTCGAGGATCGGCTCAACCATGCCATTGCGCGCAGGCAGGACGGCGAGCGGATCGCCGTGATGATGCTGGATATCGATCGCTTCAAGCATGTCAACGACACCCTCGGACACCCAGCCGGCGACAGCCTCATCCGAGACTTCGCGGCTCGCCTGTCCAAGCTTGTGGGAGGAGACGACACCATCACCCGGTTGGGTGGTGATGAATTTGCCATCGTGCAGGTCTGCACGGCAGGAATGGAGCAACCTGAAGCCCTTTGCGAGCGGATCCTGGCGATGGTTCATGAGCCCTACGACATCATGGGCAACCAGATTTTCGTCGGAACCAGCATCGGCCTCGTGCTCGCTCCTGATGCCGGAACGGACCGCAGTGAACTCCTGAGAAAGGCCGATATTGCGCTCTATCGTGCCAAAACCGAAGGCCGGAATTGTTATCGGATCTTCACGCCGGAGATGGGCGAGACCGTCACGCTGCGCAGGATCATCGAGGAGGAGCTTCGCATCGCGCTCGCAACTGGGGAGGGACTTGAAGTCGCCTACCAGCCGCAGATCGCGGTGGGCAGTGACGTCATCGTCGGCGTCGAAGCTCTTGCGCGCTGGCGGCACCCGACGCGCGGATATATTCCACCAAGCCAGTTCATTCCGGTCGCCGAGCAAACCGGCCTGATCGTCCAGCTCGGCGAGTGGATTCTGCGTCAGGCCTGCCTGGCCTCGCAGCGCTGGCCGGATGTCTTCGTCTCCGTCAATCTCTCTCCGATCCAGTTCAGATCCTGCGACTTCGCCGATCACGTGATTTCCATCGTCCGCGAATGCGGAGTGGATCCTCGCAGGATCGAGCTCGAGGTGACCGAAAGCGTTCTTCTGGATGAAGAGTGCGGGACGGCCGATGCGCTCCGTACTTTGCGAATCGCAGGGTTCCGCATCGCTTTGGATGATTTCGGTACGGGCTATTCGAGTCTGGGCTACCTTCATCGGTTCGAGGTCGACAAGATCAAGATCGACCGATCCTTTATCCAGAGTCTTGGGCAGGGAACCAAGGCTGCCGCTGTCATCAAGGCGATCGTATCGCTCGGGCATGCCATGTCGCTGACGGTCACGGCCGAAGGCGTCGAGACGGAGATTCAAAAGAGCTTCCTTCACGCGGCGGGCTGCAACGAGATGCAGGGCTACCTGTTCTCGAAGGCGCTCACGCAGGAGCAGTTCACGCGCCTGCTGATGCATTCGTCATCGAAGGAGATCCAATGTTACGTCGGCGGGTCGTCGGCTTTCAGAGCCGGCTGAACACCGCATCCGATGCTTCTTCTCTGTGCTGGCGCATCGATCTTTGCGACCCTTCGGGTCTGCACGATGCTCAATTCCCAAGTGGCGCAGCGTTAAAGGCGAAAAACCGAGGCCACTTTTTCGCACGATGCGCTAGCGAGGATGCAAATTGCTTATCCGTTGTGCAGAAGATGCTTTCACTCTTTCGCGGCACCCACAATAGGGTGGGAGTTACTCCTTTCGGGGCCATGGTGTCCAGGAACTAATGCCTGTACGGATTGTTGTCGCCACGCTTAGTCCAATCACGGATCGGCTTCTGGATCCGACACCTTTCGACCAAGGTTTACCCGCCTCACGTCATGTGCGAACGGCGTTGTGATCCTGCACGGTACTTCGCTGAACGCTATTTGGGGGCACAGCAGCATGAGACACGATGTCGTCTATAAGAAGCAGATTCTTCCCATTGCTCAGGACCCGTTCCAGAATGTCACCACTGTCCTGATCTGTCAGAATCTCCTCCTTCGCACCGGTATCAGCCACATTCTCTCCGGGACCCGCTTTGCCCTCACGAAAGAGCCCTATGACGATCTATCGGGTCTGCCTGTTTTCACCGACAGCGTACCCATGCTCTTCATCATCTGCGAGAACCGGTCGACGAACGAGTATGCGGTCGCTGTGGAAGAACTGAAGGCGCAGCATTCATCCGCCCGTGTGGTCGTTCTGGCCGATTCAATGGACCCTGAAGCCGTCATGCAGCTCTGCCGCACCGGCCTGGACGGGTTCTGTCCGACGAGCATGGATCGGCACGCCCTGGTCAAAGCCCTGGAGATCGTGATCCTGGGGGAAACCTATATTCCCGCTTCGATCGGGCTCACGCTTCTCGATCAGGTCCGGCAGGGTCGTCGGGCGTCCCATTTCGGCAATGGCACTGCCTTCGCGCCGGCCAATGATCCTGCTGCGCATCTGAACAAGCTGTCGGAGCGGGAAGCCCAGATCCTCCGTTGCCTCACCCTAGGGGCTTCGAACAAGGTGATCGCGCGGGAACTCGGCGTGGCGGAGGCCACAGTGAAGGTCCATATCAAAGCCATCCTGCGGAAGGTGAAAGCCTCCAACCGGACCCAGGCGGCCATGTGGGCGACCGGGCATCTCGGCTTTGCACAGGATAATGCGGGCTCCGTCGTCCCGGGCGAGTAAGAAACTCTGCCGGCTGCAAGATCCGTTTCGGCTGAATTCCGCGAATTGTCTCAAGGATATAGGTCACTGAAATGTGACCTACCCCTTCGGGAGTAGCCCATGTGGCGAGTTGCGGATCAGTCGAATCCGGCTGTAAGCCTGATTCCGTCCTGACGGCGGATCAATAGACTAACAAAGTAAATGCGTCTTCGCGCCTCAGGTCCAGAGCAATAACAAATCACCTGAACGGTGCAACGGGGCATACATGGATTATCAAGTAGAGCTGGTTGCTCGTGCATTTTATGATGCCGAGTATGAAGATTTCCTTTGGGATGGCGAGGCTGAAATCATCAAGCAAGAATATCGCGAATACGCGCGCAACGCCATCAGTCTACTTAACGACGACATCGGAGTTCTGCTGCTGGCTTTGGAGAGAGCCACGGCCGAGGAACGTCCGGAACGGTCGCGCGCCGCAGCTTAATTCATTCTCCTCTCGGAGTAGAAGACATGAGGATCGAACGTTGAGCGTTCGATCCTCAATTTCATTCGAGAGCGATTTTCTTTTCGCCCGAATTGACTCAGATCTCAATGCGCATCCGGCGGCAGATCCACGATCCGCTTGATCTCAAAGACGACCAGCATCAGGAAAACCGATATGATCACGAGGCCGAGCGCATTCGTGAACACGCTCGCACTGACCCCTGACGCCGACGAGACGAGAGCCAGCAGGATCAGGAAAGGGAGACCGAGGGCAATACTTAAGACAGCAAGAACAGGCCGTGACATGGGGGCAATCCCCTAAGGGTTTGAGGAAACGTCTTAGGTAGCTTAAGAATCGTGGAGAAAATGAGGTTGCGGCCTCGCCACGGCCTTGAGGAGCGCTCAAAAATCCCAGCGCTGGGCCTTGGAGACGAGGAAGTCGCGAAAGACCTGGACCCGCGCCACGGAGCGCATCTCTTCCGGATAGACAAGGTAGCTGTCGAGGGTCGGCATCTGCTCGTCGCGCAACACCTGCTTGACCCGTGGATTGTTGCTCATCGCATAATCGGGAGCCATGCCGATCCCGGCCCCGTTCTCGATGGCCTGCCGGAGCGCCAGGCTGTCATTGACCACGAACCGGCTGGAGCGGGGATCCTTGGGATTGCGCCCCAGATTCGCCAAGCGGTGCAGATCGAGAATGAAGGAAGGCTGATCTCCTCCGAGGCTGACGATGGAGTGATTGTCGAGATCCGCGATGCTCTCCGGCTCTCCGAAGCGCTCGAGATAGGTATGGGCCGCATAGGCGTGATACTGGATGGTGAAGAGGCGGCGCTGGATCAGGTCGGGCTGAGCCGGCAGGCGCAGGCGAATGGCGATATCCGCCTCCCGCATCGCGAGGTCCAGCTCGTCGTTCGTGAGGATGAGCTGGATTTGCACCTCGGGATAGAGATCGAGGAATTCCGTGATGCGCCGGGCGAGCCAGATCCCGCCGATGCCGACGGTCGCCGTGACCTTGAGCTCGCCGGCAGGGCGCTCGCTGGTCTCGGTCAGGCGCTGGCGCGTTTCGTCCAGACGCAGGCGGATATCCTGGGCGGCCCTGAAGAGCACGTCGCCATGTTCGGTCAGGACGAGGCCGCGGGGATGCCGGTGGAAGAGCGGAACCTTCAGTTCATGCTCGAGGGCGCTGATCTGCCGGCTGATGGACGATTGGTTGACTCCGAGCTTCTCGCCGGCACGGGTGAAATTCCCCGCGTTGACGACCTCGTAGAACAATCTGATCTTGTCCCAGTCCAATGCAGATCCTCTGGCTGATGGCGCGACGCGCGGCCGCTTGCGACGGCCAAATGGAGAACACGGCGACCGCTCAGGTCAAGCCTTATCTTCAGGAGGAGGGGTGGGGCTCGTCGGTCCGATCGTCTTCGCCGGGCCGGTTCGAGGAAGCCCCGTCACCCGGGCGTGTGGTCAGCTGGTTGAGCGGAAATTCGATCACGCAGCGGACACCGCCGGGCACTGACGTTGTTCCGCGCCCTGACAATCGATCCGTCCGGGCGAAGGTGACGCCTTTCGATCACGAAAGACTCGCCGCTCGAGAGCGCGCGCTCAATCAGAGGCTCGTTGCGGCCTCCATCGGAAGATGTCAGCTCCTGAATGGCGCAACCGAATGCTCCGCCCTCGCATTGTCAAGTTGTTGATCCATCTATGAATATGAAGGTGATGGCCTGTTGCCGGCCCAAGGCTGAGCTGTCTTGATCTGCCAAAAGGGTCTGGAGGTGCTATGATGAACTTTGCCATGCACAAACAGGCCAATCCTCTGCTCTGGAAGCTGGACAGCATCGCCGTTCTGTCCGATGAGGAGAAACAGGCGCTCCTCGACCTCCCCCTGACCGTCAAGGTGTTCGAGGCGGACAGCGATATCGTCCGGGATGGGGACCGACCTACGGAATGCTGCCTGGTCCTGAGCGGCTTCGTTTGCCGATACAAAATCCTTCCTGAAGGCAAGCGGCAGATCATGGGCTTCTATATCCCTGGCGACATTCCCGACCTGCAGAGCCTTCATTTGAATGTGATGGACCACAGCATCAGTGCTCTCGTGACGAGCAGCATCGCCCTCATTCCGCATGAGAGCCTGCGACATCTTCTGGAGCGGCATCCCGGTCTCGCAGCCGCTCTGTGGCGAGACACCCTCATCGATGCAGCCATGTTTCGCGAATGGATGATCGGCATGGGACGTCGCTCGGCCTATCAGCGCATCGCACACCTTCTGTGCGAGCTTCAGGTGCGTTTGAAGGCCGTCGGCCTTGCCGTTAGGAACGGCTATGACCTGCCGGTAACCCAGAACGAACTCGGCGATGCGCTGGGATTATCCACGGTTCATGTGAACCGCGTGCTCCAGGATCTGCGAAGCGAAGGATTGATCGTGCTGCACGGAGGCACGCTCCACATTCCGGATTTGGAAGAACTCCAAGCCGCGGGCGACTTCGACCCTTCCTATCTTCATCTCAAGAGGTGACGCCGGGCAGCAGCGCGATGCGCCGCTTGGATAGCCTTTAGACAACCGAGAAGTCGATCCTGAGCGTCGTATCCTGATCGATCGTCGCGGTCTGTACTGCATCGACGTCGATGCCGAAGCCGCCATCGGCGTAGTTGACGTCGATATCCGCATCCTGGTCGGCATCGATGGCCTGCTTCACGCCGATCGCCACCTTGATCGCGAACTTCTCCTCGAGCTCGTCCTCGATATCGACGTCGATGTCGACGTCCTGACGGATATCGAGATGGTTGTTGACGAGGAACTGGCTCGTGCCGTCCCAGCCGTCCATCATCAGATCGAGTTCGGTATCCTGCACGATATCGACTTCGTTCCTGAGATAGAGGTCGACATAGAGGACGCCCTGGACCTCATAGATATCGAGGTCGATCTCCGTCTCCTGATTGATGAGCATCGATTGGTCGAGGCGCAGGAACATGCGCCCGTTTCCATCCATGTCGAGCTCGACGTCGGAGTCCTGAGCCATGTCGGCATCATTGTCCATGAAGACGCGGATCTTGCTTTCGCCCATCCAGCCGTTGAGCAGCACGTCCGCATCCTGATCCACCAGGGCCGTCTGGACGATGTGGATATTGTCGCCGTCCGGAACCGCAATCGGGATGCCCGCCGGTGCCGGTGCCTCCGCCGGAATTCCTGCCGCCGGGGCGGAATCCGTTATCGGTGTGTCCGCGTCCCTGCCCGCCGGGACATGGCCGGGATCTCCCCCATCCTCGTCCGTGACATCGTCGTCTGACGGGCGAGGCGAGACGCTGTTGGGAACCAGAACCGTCGCATGGGGGATTCCCGAGGGAGATCCATGGGCCGTGAATGGACCTGACTGGCCGCCGCCGTCATCGCTTTCAATCGTGGCGCGATCGCCGCCGATTCCATCCCCGCGATTCAGGTCGATCGAGGATGCGGAAGAATGGGCGGACGAATCTTGTGCAGCCGGAGCCGTGTTCGCTTGAGGCGATGAGCTGGCGTCCTGCTGGATCGGCCCGACGTGCGGCAGCGCGGGATCGATGGCGGGATTGGAGGAATGGGACGTCGACAGCTTAGGATCCGGGATCGGGCGAACCTGGCCGCCGTCGTCGGCCGCTCGAACCATCTCGTCCTGCTTCTCGATCAGGATTGGGAGCAGGTTGCGTGTTCCCCTGTCGGGCGGCAGCATCGGCATCGACCTCGCGCGACGATTATGGACGAGACAGTGTAGAGCGCCGATGCGCCGATGCGCCAGTTACCCATTCAGGCGGCATCGATCTGTCTCTGCCCGGCATGGCATGTCCGGCGACCGGTTCTGGCAATCCGTCACGGCTTCGATCTGCCCTGGCCTCATTCCAACGGGCGACACCTGAATGGATTACAGGCGTTAACTCAGACCATTGAGCTGACGATGCCGGAAGACTGCCTCCGTCCTGTTGGTGGCGTGCAGCTTGCGCATGATGCGCTGGATATGCACCTTGATGGTGTTCTCGGAAATGTTGAGGGAATGGGCGATCCATTTGTTGGACCAGCCTTTCTGGAGCGCCTCCAGAACATCCAGTTCCCGTGCCGTGAAGATGACCGTCGTCCCGTTTGCCTCCGTCTTCAGCATATCTCTGGTGTGCTCCACGATGGCGAGATAGGGGCGTTGACCGGCATGGGGCACGGTAAGCGGTTCATGCTCTTCCGGCACGAGCTCGCGCGCATCCTTGGTCCCGTTGGCATATGGCAGGTCTCCGTTCGCGAAGCGCGGGAAATAGGTGCCGCCCACCATCACGAGCTGAAGAGCGGCGACTGCGACCTTGAACGAGGTCGTCACCGGGATGATGCCGCGGATCCCCAGAGCGATCGCTTCCTGAACGTCCTTGGCTCTCATGCACATGGAGAGGATGACGATCGGAACCGATGGATTGTGCTGGAGGATGCCTCTGGTTTCATTCGTCAGCTGACTGCCCGATAGGGAATGCGACTGAGCCCTCAACAGCACGAGCCCGACCGTGGTCTCTTCGGCATGAGAGAATTCTTCGACCGTCGAGAATCCCACCACCGGCCGACCGGGGAATGCACCGCTGATTGCTTGGACGAGACATTCCTGCGAGAAAGGCTCCTCATCGATAATGACGAGGGCCTCCTGACTCATACCATTCGGGTCACCATCGGGCGTTGCGTACGAAAAATGCATCACAACCCTCCTTCATGTGAGGCGAATCTCGTTGAATGGGTTCCCAAGAATTTTTGCGTTTCCTAAAACGGCAGATCTCACGCAACGATTGGACACCAAGGCCGGGCAAGCACTCGTATCAGCGCTCCTGGCCATTGATCGGGCATACAGCGCAACTTGGCGTTTAATTATTGAAGACGCAAACGATACGTAGCGGCTATTCTACAATAAATAAGCGCTTATTTTAACCGTTTTTCATGCCGACTTCTAACAATCGAATGGCCAAGCTTGGCTTCAATTCAAGCAGGCCCTGGAACTCTCGTAGAGACTATTGCTCCTGACGTGTCATCTCAGAGAACTTCAAGGGCGTCCTGAATAGGTCAATCGTCACAAGCGCCTCCTGCACGTTATGAGAAAGGAAACCTTCCCATCCTCTGAACGCATTAGCATTCACACGGATCAGCCGAGCGCCATAAGAGCCGAGGCTACTTTGGGGTAAGCTCCATTCTCCGGTTGCGGGAACGCCGGGACAGCGGAAATTTCCAGTGCCGATCATCGGTTTAGAGTATCCGTGGTGTTCATATCTCTCCAGAGGTACCGCATTGGATAGTGCATCGGATCGGCCGATCCGACAGTCAGATTGCATCTCCAGAGAAACGCTCATCGCCTGAATGGGCGACCCGAACATTCTCCTCACCCATTCTGCGGCATGCAAATCGGCAACTTTCTCTCAGGTCGCACATGCAGGAATCTCTGCCAAACCGCCCCGGAACTCCACGAGGCGGCTGCAACCACTTGAGGAGGCGCGAGAATGGCAGACCTATCAGAACTCCTAAGCGGATTCGGGTTCGATTTCGATCTCGACGTCGAGTTGAAGAACAGCTTGGATCAGTGGCAGGATCAGGACGTCGATACGAAGGCCGAGCAGAAATCCGACATCGACCAGGACAACGATAACTTTGGCGCGGTCAAATACACTCCTGTGCAACTGGCTCACAACGACGCCAGCGCCAACAACAAGGCCTTCACGAACACCACGACAGACAACGATTCGAAAGTCGACGCGGATGTGACCTCGAACGGCGATTCGAAGGCCATCGCAGACAACGACTCCAACGGCGGCTTCGCCAAGGCCGGTGACCTGTACGGCGGTTGGTCGAAAGGCGGCGACACCGAAGGCGGCGATACCGACAGCGGCGATGCCAAGACAGGCCCGACCTTCGGCGGCATCGCGAAAGGCGAAGGCGGCGACAGTGGCAAGGGCGAAGGCGGCGACGGCGAATCCGGCTGGGTCAAGACCGGCTACGCCGATGCCGACGGTGGCGACGGTGGCGACGGTGGCTGGGCCAAGGGCGGCGATGGCGAAGGCGGCTGGGCCAAGGGCGGCGACGGCACAGGCGGCGATGCCGGGGGTGGCGCAGGCACCGGAGGCTACGCTGAAGGCGGCGCAGGTGGCGCAGGCGGCGACGGCACCGCGACCAGCGGCGATGGCACCTCCGGCGACGGCACTGGTGGTGACGGCACCTCCGGCGATGCCACGTCAGGCTACGCCGATGGCGGTGATGGCACGGGCGGAGCCGGGACCGGCGGAGCGGGTGCCGCAGGCACCGGAACGGTTGGCGACACCACCGGCGGTAGCGCGACGAGCGGCGCAGCGACAGGCGGCGACACCACTGGCGGCGACTCGCAGGGCGGTAATGCGACTGGCGGCAATGCTAACGCGAACAGCGGCGACACGAGCGGCGACGCCGACTCCGCGACCGACAACGATGCCATGGCGAGCATCGACTCCAGTGCGGGCGGAAACGCCATGTCCAACACCGAGCAGGGGGGTGGCGGAACCGCTGCTTCCGATCAGGACATCGGAGACTTTGCCTTCACCCAGGACAACGACTCCGATGCCACGTCCACGCAGGATCAGGCAGTGACGGTCGATGTGGCCCAGACGATGGACGCCATGCAGGACGCCAGTCTGACGTTCAGCTTCGACTTCGGCGACTTCGACTTCAGCTTCGGAGCCTGAGCGCCGGAAACGGCAATCCGGGGCCGTAACACTCCCACGGCCCCGGATAGGCGCTCGCGCAATCTTCCCCAAACGTGCGAGCGCCAGCCCGATCCCGACTGACGCGCCTGGAGACCGCGTATGGCCATGAACTGGATGAAGGTCCGCCACCAGACCGAGGTGGAGCAAGCCTTCCGGCTCTGTCGTTACTCTCTGGCCCTCGTCGCGGGCTTGAGCTTCTTCGTCAATCTGCTGGCCCTGACCATGCCGCTCTACCTGCTGCAGGTCTACGACCATGTGCTGTCGAGCCAGAGCCTCGACACGCTCTTCATGCTCACCCTCATCGTCATTTTCGCGCTCGCGCTCCACGCGGTTATCGAGGCCCTTCGGCGCGAGATGCTCGCCCGGGTCGGGGCTTGGCTCGAAGAGCGCCTGCAGGCTCCCGTGCTCACCGCGGCGGTGCAAGCAGCGTTGCGGGCCGACCCGGCGGGAGCCGCGCAGGCATGGCGCGACCTCGGCACCTTGCGCCAGTTCTTCGGGGGCTCTGCGTGCACGGCACTCTTCGATCTGCCGTGGACGCCCATCTTCCTGTTGGCCATGACCCTGGTTCACCCGCTGCTGGGCGCCATCGGCATCGTGGCCTCCCTCATCCTGTTCGCCTTCGCATGGCTCAACGAGACCGTCACGCGGGCGCCCTTCGCGCGTGCCGCTGCGGCTTCGTCCGAAAGCCAGCATCGCTTCGAATCGCTGATGCGCAACGTGGAAGCGATCACCGCCATGGGCATGCTGCCCGGCGTGGCACGCATCCTGTCCGACGAGCAGTCGCACGCCAAGGCGGCTCAGCTGTCGGCAGGTGCGCGGGCCTCTACGATCCAGGCGCTGGCACGCTTCGTCCGCTTTCTCGCACAGGTGCTCGTGATGGCAGCGGCCTCGTTCCTCGTCATCCGGCACGATGTCAGCCCGGCGGCGATCTTCGCCGCCTCGATCCTGCTCGGCCGCTCGCTCGGTCCCGTCGAGGGCGCGATCGGCACCTGGAAGGCCGTCACCAACGTGCGGCTCGCTTATGACCGCATTCGGCGCATCATGCAGGCCGCTCCGCCGCCGGTGAAGGGCATGGAGCTGCCCACGCCGAGCGGTCTCCTCGAGGTCGAGCAACTCACCTATGTGCCGCCCGGATCGACCGAGCCCATCGTACGCCGCCTCTCGATGATGGTCTGCGCCGGCAAGGTGCTCGGCGTGGTCGGCCCCTCGGGTGCCGGAAAATCGACGCTCGGACGCCTGATCGCCGGAACCGTGCCGCCGACCACGGGACATGTGCGCCTCGACGGGGCCGATGTCGGTGTGTGGATGGCCTCCGGCGGTCATCGTTATTTCGGCTATCTGCCGCAGGACGTCGAGCTCTTCGCCGGCACCGTCGCGGAGAATATCTCGCGTCTGTCCGAGGCGAACTCAGCCGATATCATTGCGGCCGCCCGGCTCGTGGATCTGCATGATACCGTCATGCGGCTGCCCAGAGGCTATGACACCCACATCGGCGAAGGCGGAGCGCGGCTCTCCGGCGGTCAGCGCCAGAAGCTGGGGCTCGCACGCGCGTTCTTCGGCGATCCGCGCCTCATCGTTCTCGACGAACCCAATGCCAGCCTCGATCCCGAAGGCGAGGAAGCGCTGCGTCGGGCCATCGACGAGATGAAGTCCCGTGGTGCGACGATCATCATCATCGCTCAGCGCCTCGGCATCCTGTCCGTTGCCGACAGCGTGCTCGTGCTCGACAACGGCATGGTCAACGCCTATGGCGAGCGCCGCGAGATCGCTGAGAGGATCGCACAGGGGCGGACGGCGATCAGGGTAGTGCAGCAGACCAAGGCGAAGTCTGATGCGCGCATGCCGAAAGTCAACGAGGGACCGATGATCGCCGCGCCGGGCCAGCAGGCCGCCAAGGGAGCTGCGTGATGGCCAGGACATCCCCTGTCATCGACCTTTCCGATGTTCTGCCGCCGCCGCCGCCCACACCGTTCCAGCGGATCAGGTGGCTGACGGCAGCCGCCTTCGGGCTCGTGGCCGTGTTCATCGGCGGCTTCGGAATCTGGTCGACCACCGCACCCCTTGAAAGCGCTGCCATCGCTATAGGCTCGGTCGAGGCCGAAACCAGCCGCAAGACGGTGCAGCATCTCGAAGGCGGCATCGTTGCCAAGATCCTGGTGAAGGACGGCGACGCCGTGACGACCGGCCAGCCGCTGATTCAGCTCGATGACACCAGGGCCAGAGCGTCGGCGCAGGCACTCCAGGGCCAGCTCCGCGAGGCGCAGGCCCGCGAGGCGCGGCTTCTGGCCGAACGCGATGGGCATGACACCATCCTGTTCCCGCTCCCCTTGCGCTTGGCGGCGGAAACGGATTCGTCTCTCGCCGAGACTCTGACCGGACAGCAGCGCATCTTCACCAGCCGCCGCCAGCTCTACCAGTCGCAACTCGCCGTGCTGGTGCAGCGGCAGCAACAGATCTCGCGCCAGATGCTGGGTCTGCGTTACCAGGTGAGCGCTGCGGAGAAGCGCGCAGAGATCATCAAGAGAGAGATGGAATCCATCGCACCGCTCGTCGCCAGGGGCGTCATCGCCCAGCCGCGCAAGCTGGCGCTCGAACGAGAGCAGGCCGAGATCGACGGGCGACGGGGCCAGGCGCAGGAGGAGATGGCGCGTGCCGAGCAGGGAGTGGGCGAAGCCAATGCCCAGATCCTCAAGCTGCGCAGCGATCGGGAGGCTGAGATCGCTCAGAGTCTCCGCGAGGTCCAGGCGCTCATCTTCCAGCTCTCCGAACGCTCCGAAGCCGCTAAAGATGTCCTCGCCCGCACGCAGGTGCGTGCGCCCGAGGACGGTGTCGTCACCGATCTCAGGGTCAGGACGCCTGGCGGCGTGGTGGCGGAGGGCCAGCCGTTGCTCGACCTCGTGCCGAAGCACGACCGCCTCATCGTCACCGCCCAGGTGAGGCCCGACGACATCGATGTCGTCCACCCCGGGCTGCCGGCCCAGGTGCGGCTCATGCCCTACAAGCACCGCCGCGTCCCGCCGGTGGAGGGCACGCTCACCTATGTCTCGGCTGACCGCCTGACGGACAAGACCACCGAGCGCACCTATTACACGGCGCGCATCCGCCTCGACGAGAATTCACTGTCCTCGTTGCCAGGTGTCGAGGTGATGGCCGGCATGCCGGTCGAGGTCCTGATCAAGACCGGCAAGTTCACCGCAGCCGGCTACATGCTGCGCCCCATGATGGACAGCTTCAACCGAGCCTTCCGCGAGGATTAGCGCAAAGCGGGCGGGAATCTTCGCGTGCTGCAAGCACGCGCTTCCTCCGGAGACATCGGCCTGGGAACGAGGCGCAATCAGCGGCGGTTCGCCCTTGCATGGCGAACGCTCCTGTCTCGACTCGGATGACCTTATCTCTCACTCGGCGGCCGTGCGTCCCTCGTCGCTGGACTCACGCTGAGCATCCCGCTTCACCTCGACCGCATTTCGATGCTCGCCGGTTGCTTCGTCGGAATCCTGTTCTGCGCCTCGCGCCCGAGACTGCGGCTCCAGAACGACTTTCTGCTGTGTGCTGTCCCAGCGCGCGGTCACCCGGTCGCCTTCGTGGACCTCGTTCGCGAGCATCGCGCGCGCAAGTTGGGTTTCAAGCTCCGAGCGGATCAGACGCCGCAGCTCGCGGGCGCCGAATTCCGGCCGGAAACCCGCCGCGGCAAGATGATCGACGACAGAGCCGTCGATGACGAGTTCGACCCCGTGGGCATGAGCCGTCCGCTTCACCCGCTCGAGCTGGAGCTCGACGATGGAGCGGATCTCGTTGCGGCTCAGAGCATGGAAGACGATGATCTCGTCGATGCGGTTGATGAATTCCGGCCGGAAGTGGCCGCGCAGCACCTCCATCAGCTCGCGCTTAAGTTTGGCCTGATCGTCCTCGGCCGTGCCGCGGACGTTGAGGTGGCGCTGGATGATGTCGGAACCCAGGTTCGACGTGGCGATCAGGATCGTGTTGGTGAAATCGACCACGCGTCCTTTGCCATCGGTCAGACGTCCATCGTCGAACACCTGCAGCAGAACGTTGTAGACGTCCGGATGCGCCTTCTCGATCTCGTCG
>KI912090.1:8766-9172 GCA_000517005.1 Microvirga lupini | reverse complement strand
TTCGCCGGTCGGAAGAGGTGCGCGATGAGCGATGACGCCGACCACGATGAGACTGAGGCCGGCCGCGATCAGAGTGGCGTCCGTGCCGATCTCCTGCGCCAGGAAGCCCCAGCCCAGGCTGCCTGCGGCCATCGCACCGTTGAAGGCGGTGAGATAGATCGCGAGACCGCGACCCCGGATCCAGTTCGGCAGGATCGCCTGCATGGTGCTGTTGAGCGTGGTCAGCATGGCGATCCAGGCGGTCCCGAGCACGAAGGTCGCGACGATCGCCACGATCTCGGCATTCGTCAGGGCGAGAAGGGCGGTCGCGCCGGCGGTCACGAGGGTTGCGGCGAGGACCAGCCGATCCTGTCCGAGTCGGGCGCGGGCCCGTGGCAGCAGGATGGCGCCGGCGATGGCGCCCGCT
>KI912090.1:8483-8666 GCA_000517005.1 Microvirga lupini | reverse complement strand
CCCAGATCCCCAGTCCTTGTAGAAGATCTTGGTGCCGTCCTTCGTCGTGATAGTTCCCATGATGTGTTCTCCTTCTTGCTTCAAAGTTGCTGCCGGAGCGGCCTGTCGACCGCCAGGAAGTGTTGAACCAGGGGCGGTTCCGTGCCCTGGTGGAATCGCCGAGCCTCGGCCTGGATATCCGCG
>KI912090.1:4151-8383 GCA_000517005.1 Microvirga lupini | reverse complement strand
GAAGCACCACGGAATAGGGCCTGCGCCGCACGCGTTCGGTCAGCTGTCCGCCTTCTTCGTAGCCGACATAGCCGGGAGGCGCGCCGATGAGACGGGCGACTGCATGGCGTTCCATGTATTCCGACATGTCGAGGCGGATCATCGCGTCCTCCTCGCCGAAGACCGTCTCGGCGAGAGCCTTGGCGAGTTCCGTCTTGCCGACGCCGGTCGGTCCGAGGAACAGGAAGGTGGCGATGGGACGGCGACCTTCGCGCAGGCCGGCTCGCGCGAGGCGTACTGCGTCGCTCACGGCCTTGATGGCTTCCTCCTGACCGATGACGCGCTTGTGGAGGCGCTCCTCCATCTTGACCAAGCGCTGACGCTCCTCGGTCGTGAGTTCGTTGACCGGCACGCCTGTGAGCTTGGACACAACCTGCGCGATATGTTCGGTGCGTACCTCCGTCGAGGCCGAGCCGCGCCCGCGCCGCCAACGCTCGGTCGCCTCCTGCAGGTCCTTGTTGCGCGCATCGTGCTGGGCCTGGATCTCGGAGGCGCGGTCGAATTGCTTGCGCGAGGCCGCATAATCCTGCTCGCGCTTGAGCTGGCGCACTTCGGCCTCCAATTCCTGCACCTCCACCGGCCGGGCCGTCGTCGCAATCTTCACGCGCGCAGCCGCCTGGTCGATCAGGTCGATGGCCTTGTCCGGCAGGAAGCGTCCCGTGATGTAGCGGTCGGACAACTCGGCCGCCGCAATGATGGCCTCGTCTGTGATGGTGACCTTGTGGTGCGCTTCGAGGGTATCGCGCAGGCCGCGCAGGATCATGATGGTCTGGGCGACCGTCGGCTCGGGCACGAAGACCGGCTGGAAGCGTCGTTCCAGGGCAGCGTCCTTCTCGATGTGCTTCTGATACTCGTTGAGCGTCGTCGCGCCGATTAGGTTGAGCTCGCCGCGGGCGAGCGCCGGCTTGAACACATTGGCGATGTCGAGCCCGCCTTCACCGCCGCCTTGGCCGGCGCCACGATGATGTGGATCTCGTCGATGAACAGGACGAGCTCGTCCTCCCGCTCGGTGACCTCCTTGAGGATCTGCTGGACGCGCTCCTCGAACTCGCCCCGGTATTTGGAGCCGGCCACCATGGAGTTGATGGACAGCTCCACGAGGCGCTTGTCCCGCAGACTCTCGGGCACTTCGCCCGCGACGATGCGCTGGGCAAGACCCTCGACGATGGCCGTCTTGCCGACGCCGGGCTCGCCGATGAGAACGGGATTGTTCTTCTTGCGTCGGGCGAGGACTTCGATGGTGGTCTCGATTTCCTGCGCTCGACCGATCACCGGATCGAGCTTGCCGTCGCGGGCGAGCTTGGTGAGATCGCGGGAATATTTGTCGAGATTGGGTGTGTTGGTGGGCGTATCGACCCGTCCTTCCTCGGCGCCGCGCCCGACGACCTTGGTCACCTGCTGGCGGATGGCCTGGGGGGTGAGGCCATAGCGGTTCAGGACATCGGGTCCGATGCCTTCGCCCTCCTCGGCCAAGCCGATGAGCAGGTGCTCCGGTCCGACATAGGAATGGCCGAACTCGCTGGAGGCTCGGAAGGCGCGGGAGAGGGCGTCCTTCACGCGCGGGGAGACGCCGATCTCACCGCCTTCTTCCGGATTGAAGTCGCCGCGCGGGCTTTCCTGGACGATCTGATTGCGCAGGTCGTCGAGGGAGACCTTGAACTGTTCGAGAATGGTGCGGACGACGTCGCTTTCGGTCAGCGCCAGGAGCAGATGCTCGGTATCGACCTCGCGGCGGCCGAAATCGCCGGCCCGGCGGGCGGCCGATTGAAGAATCTCCTCCGCATGCTCGCTCAGGCGCTCGGCGACACCGGCTGCGGCGCCCCGCCCGCGTGCCCGTCCGCGTCCGGGACGGGCCTGACCTGTCGGGCTCTCATCGCCAGCCTCGGGCGCCTCGTCGGATCGGCGGCCACCCGCCAACGGGCTGCTGCCGAAGAAATCATCGGCAAGGAAATCGTTGAACAAGCTGCCCCGCCCGCCGAAGAGGGATTCCAGCGGGGAGCTCGAGCGCTGCTGCCGGGCCAAGCGCCGGTAATCGATGTCGCATAGCTCCATGATCTGCCGCTGGCCGTTGCTGACAACCTGCGCACGCACTGTTGCAGGCCGAACTCCGCAGATATCACACAATCCGTCCGCCATGGTCTTGCCTCCATGCTGGCGATTCCGTGCGGTGGGTGCCGTTACTGTGTAGACGCTTGGCCCGGCGCACAATTTGGGCGTGGTCGTTCACAATCAGCTGTCGCTGCGGTCGATACGCAGACCGGTCGATCCCTGGGGGAGAGTATGCACTCGCAATGCGGTTGCTCTGGAGCAGCCGTCCTTGCTTGGAACATCACGAATTCCGCGTCGTTACCGTGCAACCCGATGAGAACCAAAGGAGGGCTGCCATGGCCAAGCTCGGGCGCAAGGACGACTCACAGAAGAACAAGCACGGCGGCAATTATAGTGGCCATCATAACCGGGACAATGACCAACAATGACCAACCCAGGAATCCGCGCGGCGGCGGGAGCAGCCAGGCCGCAGGTAAGGATCCCCACCGGGGCGATCACGGGCGCCATCGCTGAGACGGGTGCGGACAGGAAACCGACACAGGTTCTTTTCCCGGATCGCCAAGAATCTGAAGTGACAGGATCTGCCGCCGGCCGTCTTGCAGAGGCTTGTAGGTACAGGCGTCGACGCTGAGGATCAGCTTGCAGTCCATAGGGTGAGCCCGTGGCTTGTGATATCCTCGTCGATCGGCTCAACCGATCTTGGGTGTGTAGCGGTAACTCTGGGTCGGGCGGTCCAGCACCCGCCGTCCCATGAGGCTCGCGACGAGATCGACCATGAGCAGGGCCGTGCGGCCGCGCTCGTCGAGAAACGGGTTGAGTTCGACCAGGTCGAGGCTGCCCACGAGACCGCTGTCGTGAAGGATTTCCATGATGAGATGCGCCTCGCGGAAGGTCGCACCGCCGGGAACGGTGGTGCCGACGCCGGGCGCAATCACAGGATCGAGGAAGTCTACGTCGAGGCTCACGTGGAGAACCCCGTCCGCCGCCGCGACACGCTTCAGGAAGGCATCAAGAAGCGAGACGACACCGTTCTCGTCGATGGACCGCATGTCGTGAACCGTCACGCCCGCGGTCTGCAGCGCCGCGCGCTCCGCGGGATCGACGCTGCGGATGCCCATCATGCAGACATTCTGTGGCCTGATCGGAGCGATAGGAGTGGGAAAGTAACCTTTAAACCCAGCGAGCCCTGTTGCATAGGCCATCGGCACGCCATGCAGGTTGCCGCTCGTGGTCGTGGCAAGGGTATGAAAATCTGGATGCGAGTCGAGCCACAGAACGAAGAACTCGCGGCCTTCTTCCGCGACTCGGCGGGCGAGTCCGGTCATCGAGCCGGCTGAGAGGCTGTGGTCGCCCCCGACGAAGATCGGCAGACCGTCAGCGCTTGCCTGATAGGCCGCCTCAGTGATGGCCTCCGTCCAGGCGACGGTTTCCGAGAGAGCCTTGATGGCCGTGTTCGGATGCTGCAGGTTCCGGAGCGGCTTGGGCGCGATGTTGCCTCTGTCTTCCACGACATAGCCGAGGTTTTGCAGCTCGGTGACGAGACCGGCCGTCCGAAAGGCGCTCGGGCCCATGTCGCAACCAAGCCGGCCGGCGCCCTCCTGAACGGGCACGCCCAGAACGATGCACGGCTTCGATGTCATTCTGTTCTCCCTCAGGTTCTGCCGGACCAACCCGCAGCCATAGTGAGTTGAACAGTAAAGTTTGACAAAAGGATAATGCGGCCGAAGTCCTCACCGAGAGCCGATGAACCATTCGGTGAGCAGGAAGCCGATGGTCATGGCAACCACCAGCAGGGCTCCGACCAGCCTGGGAGGGGCAGGGGACGGGATGTCGAACCAGCGGCAGAAGGCTCTGATGGCAAAGGCCATCAGGAGTCTGGCAAGAAGTTCAACCATGGATCACCCCGCCCGCCGTTCCGTCGCGATGCGCGCGGCCCGAGTGCGACCATCGGATCCGCCACAATTTTCGCGCTGGGATGCCTCGCGATGGGACGCGAGGCGATCCACGATCTAGTAGCCTGCCGACATGGCCAGGACGAGGGCCGCTCCCGTGAGAGCCAGGGGGGCCGGAAGAGGCAGTCCAGCAAGACGGCACACGATTCCGACCCCGAAGGCAAGGAGCAATCCGAGCAAGACCTTCATTCT
>KI912090.1:3358-4051 GCA_000517005.1 Microvirga lupini | reverse complement strand
GCTCGACCTTGAAGTCCTCGAAATCCGCAGCCGAATAGACCAGCATCTCGCCGCACCGTTTGGCGGTAGAGATCGTCGCCCTGGCCCGGTTTGACCTGCTTGGCCCAGGTGTCGAAGTCCTTCACTTCTTCCTTCGGCTTCTGGGTGAAGAGGTTATAGGCGAGACGCACGGTGAGAAGTCCCTCCCGGTGCAGCTCCTCGATGATCGTAGTCGTCCGGATAGTTCTGAAAGCCGCCGCCGGCGTCGATGACGCCGGTCACTCCGAGCCGGTTCACCTCCCGCATGAAGTGGCGTGAAGAATTCTTCTGGTATTCAGGCGGAAGCTTCGGGCCCTTGGCGAGGGTTGCATAAAGGATCGTGGCGTTGGGCCTGGCGATCAGCAGGCCCGTCGGATTGCCTTGCGCATCCCGCTGGATCTCCCCACCGGGCGGATTCGGCGTGTCCTTCGTGTACCCGACGGCGCGCAATGCCGCGCCATTCAGGAGCGCGCGGTCATAGAGATGCAGGATGAAGACGGGCGTATCCGGAGCAACCGCATTGATCTCGTCGAGCGTCGGCAGTCTCTTCTCGGCGAATTGATGCCCCGTGAAGCCGCCGACCACCCGCACCCATTGGGGGGCCGGTGTGCGGTCGACCTGCTCCTTCAGCATCCGCATGGCATCGGCCAGGGAGCGAACGCCATCCCAGCGCAA
>KI912090.1:566-3258 GCA_000517005.1 Microvirga lupini | reverse complement strand
GCCACGGATGATGTGCATGTGGCTGTCGATCAGGCCGGGAATGACCCAGCGGCCCTTCAGATCCACGCGGCGCGTGTCGGGGCCGGCGAGATTCATGACCTCCCTCTCGTCTCCGACGGTAACGAAAAGCCCGTCCTTGATGGCCAATGCGGAGGCTTCGGGCACCTGACGGTCGAGGGTCGTGATCCTGCCGTTGAACAGGATCAGGTCGGCGGACGTATTCATCGTCTGGGCCTCCAAGCCTTTGGGAAGAACAAAGCCGGTCCCGAATGCGCCAAGGCCAGCGAGAACCGTACGACGATCATAGGACATGGACATAACCGGTTGTCGCTCGCGGCTGCTGATCATGGCAGTCGAGGTGACGCTGGAAGGGAAAGCGGATGCAGGGGGACTTCCTGCATCCGCCAGAAACGCGGGCTATTCTGCCGCGACGGCCGATGCGCCGTGAGCGCCTTCGCTCGCGCCGAACATGGTCTTGGCGTAGATGATGCCAAGGCCGTAGGCCCCGCCGTACTTCTTGGCGATTCCCGTCGTCATGTCGTAAGTCTCGGTACGGGCCCAATCGCGCTGCAGTTCGAGCAGGTATTGCAGGGCCGTCATCGGCCGGACTCCCGCCTGGATCATGCGCTCCACCGCGCGCTCATGGGCCTCGGTCGAGACATCGCCGCATGCATCGGTGACCACATAGACCTCATAACCCTGATCGAGCGCCGAGAGCGTCGGGCCGACGATGCAGACCGAGGTCCAAAGGCCTGCAAAGACCAGACGGTCCTTTCCGATCCGGTTCACCTCATCGATGACGGCGGCATCTTCCCAGGTGTTCATGGACGTGCGGTCGAGAAGCTTCTGGCCCGGAAAGGGATCCGTGACCTCGGAGAACATCGGACCCGAAAAGCTCTTCTCCGCAACGGTCGTCAGGATCGTCGGAACCTTGAAGCCGGCCGCCGCCTGAGCAATCATCGCTGCATTGTTACGCAGGTTCACAGCATCGATGGACTTCGTCGCAAACGACATCTGCGACTGGAAGTCGATGAGAATCAAAGCATGATCGGTAGGGTTGATGAGCTTTGAGCCGGGAGTGGGAGATGCTTTGATGGGCATAGTCGATCCTGTTCTGGTGGGAGCTGCCGGAGAACCATCAAGCCATTGACCTTCAGAATCTTGTCGAAATTGAAACTCGTTTGGACGATCTGGTCGTACTATTCCGTAACGGCATGACCGACGACAAAAGAGAACAAGACAAACGACTCCCGTAGCCGATAGGGTATCGGAAACGATACGCCGGGGTGCAGCCATGGCCGGACGCGGCCTTCATCACGTGACGCTGATATCGAGTGACGCTGAGCGGAGCTGCCGCTTCTACGCATGCCTCCTTGGAATGAGGCTCGTGAAGCGGACTGTCTCTCACGAGGATCCGGGCACATTCCACCTCTGCTTCGGGGACGAGGCCGGTCGGCCAGGCACATTGTTCACCGTATTCCCGTGGCAACGCGTGCCCCGCGGGAGGCGCGGGGCTTGCGAGGCATGGCAGACGTCCCTTCGCATTCCATCGGGCTCTCTGGACTGGTGGACGCGGCGCTTCAAAGAAGCAGGGATTCGCCATCGTGCCGGTCAGACGGCGTTTGGCGAAAACTGTTTGGCCTTTGAAGATCCGGATGGCGCGATGCTGGCTCTCGTGGAGGCAGATTCGCCCGCTCAGATGACAATTTGGAATTCTTCTGAAATTCCTGGATCTTACGCCCTTCAGGGACTTCACGATCTTGTGTTGAAAGTTCGTCAGGCTGATCCGCTGAGCGAGTTGTTTCGGAAGGTCCTAGGCTTTACCGAGAGTGGCCGTAACGGCAAACTCGTCCGGCTCGCGGCTCATGGGGGTGCGGGCGGCACCATCACGCTTGACGAGACCGGCCGCCGCGCACGGGGTCAGCTTGGAGCAGGGAGCATTCATCATGTTGCAATCCGCGCGCGTGACGCTGCCGACCTGGACGCCCTGGCCCAAGCTCTCCATGATCGCTATGGGATCGTTGCGACGGAGCCCAAGGACCGGATCTATTATCACTCCGTCAATTTTCGCTCGACCTGCGGTCTTCTCCTGGAGATCGCGACCGATGGGCCCGGTTTCGAAGTGGATGAAAGCTTCGAGACGTTGGGAATGAACTTGATGTTGCCTCCCTCTCTTGAGGGGAGGCGGAACGAACTTGAATTGCTTCTGCCTTCGCTGCCGATTCCGACATGCAGGCGACATGTATTTGAGGAGATATCATAAACGCCAAGACCTTCGTCGTGCAGGGAGCGTGCATAGCGGAGGGTCCAACTAGAAGGCCACGATCTCAGTCGATTGAAGCGAGTTGACATGACAGCCGTTCAGGAAAACACACAATCCGGGTTGTTTGGCCAACGGCTTGGACGCCATCTCGAGATGGTCAGTCAGAACATTCTGCAGGTCTCGAAAGGGGATCGTCTTTCGCTCGCCGTGACGCGGTTGACCTGCATGCGCCAAGACCGGGAGCGGACGGTTCTGATCGAACCCGAGGCTGCCTTCAGCGCCACCTATAAGTTGAAGGATGTCGAAGAGCACGAACTCTGGCTCAATGGCCGCATGTGTTACGCTCGAGGCTTCGCGGCAGGCACAGTCAGTGCAGCCGATCTGACGGAAGATCCCCGTAGTCGCATTCGGGGTCCATTTGACGGCGTG
>KI912090.1:0-466 GCA_000517005.1 Microvirga lupini | reverse complement strand
GAGCACGCCATCGTCGCCCTTGCGGTCGACCAGTTCGGCGACCTGGGGCGCCAGGAATCGTTTGAGCTTGGCGATCCGCTCCTGGCGCTCCTGCGAGAGGGCAAGTTCGGCCGCCATGGTGTTGAAGCTCTCGGCCAGGCGCTGGAGCTCATCGCCTGTTCCGATATGGATGCGGTGTTCGAAATGTCCGGCACCGATGCGCTCGGTTCCCTCTTCGAGCCGCCGGATCGGCTCGGTCATCCGGCTGGCCAGGACATAAGCCAACAGGCCCGCGAAGGCGGCACCGGCGAGCAGCAGGCCTCCCGTCCTCCACAGGGCGGCATAGATGGGGCGAAAGGCCTCGGAAAGGGGCTGCTCGACAACGACCGTCCAGTCAGGGCCCGCGACCGGTGCGGCGGCGGCTGCAACCGCTTTCCCCTGTCTACTCCAACTCGTGGCAACATCCGCCCCGGCGCGCCTGATCGCG
>KI912089.1:5203-6149 GCA_000517005.1 Microvirga lupini | reverse complement strand
AGAGCAGAACGGCGGCAGTCCACCAGCACAAGCCGATGGCGACCACGACGGCTGTCCAGTTCAGAATACGAGCGAAAAGTCCACGTGCCGAAGCGATCTCACGACCGCTCGGCGTCGGACGCATGTCTACAGGCATGGCACATCCCTCACCGGGGCCGGAACTTCACGAGAGGCTCGGCTCTGTTGTCAGCGCCTTGATCTGCGTCTCACCAACGACGCACTCGGTTGCACTTGAGAGCGCCCTGATCCGATATTGACGCTCGTGCGAGGTCTCGGGCAGCACTTGGACTATCACGTAGGTGCTGGGATTGGCTCCCCTGGGATGGGCTGGGAGCACCGTCTGTCCAACCTGGAATTCTGCGTCATGGACACCTCGCCTCGAAAACCTCACCGGTACTCGCGCTCGGACTCAACCTATAAAGGCCGCTGATGATTGTTGGAGCCGTCGCTGACGGGCTCAGAGTGTAAGATGCTCATCCTTCGGGCCACCATCTATATGGCGGCACGTTCCCACTTTTCTTAACCCATGTAAACGGCCTCGCTACAATTCGCGCCTCCCGCTACACTCCCTTCACGAGACAAAAGTCTTAGCGGCCTCTATTCAGACGTAATATCCTGCGAAATTGCTTCTATTCCGAAGGCACTATGTATGGTGTGCAGATGATTGAACTCTGCCATCAGCCAGAACTTCTCCAGCAGGCGCAGGCGCTTGAACATTGGGCTGAATGTCGGGAGCGTGCCATTGCAAAGCTTAAGCTTAAGGTCAAGCAGTTGGAGGCTCATCATCGAATGGATGAGGCCATCCGCCTGCGCGCTGCGGCCCACTACTTGCGCCAAGCGGCAGCCCGCGACCGCCGTCATGCCGCTGCATTGAGACAAGCGGCGCAATCATGACGTAGCAACTCGATCTGCCCGCCGCGGCTTGTGTGCCTCCTAGCACGAGGCG
>KI912089.1:1309-5103 GCA_000517005.1 Microvirga lupini | reverse complement strand
TTGGGCCAGAGCCTGGGCTGCCACCAGGGTGGTGCCGAGAAGAGCCAATGCGAGATGCTTACCAAGCATGTCTTCCTCCATCGTCTTATCTGCGCCATGCGGCGCACATCATTAAAACGAGAAGCTAAGCCCTTCGTTCGGCGCAGGTTTCTTCTTCCCGGAGGAACTGGCGCGGATTAGGCAGCGTTGCCTTACACAGCATCTTTTCTCCTGAAACGCTTAACCCCCCTCCGAGGACGAGGTTTTTGTTGGACACTGCGTAGTGGTTTGGCAAGCAATCATATGAGCCCTGCGTCCGCCGAGGTGTTCCAAGAACAGAAAACCCTTGTTAAGAAGGCCGGTACGCCAACCACCACGGTTAGCTGTACTTGACCCCTTTCAAGCTTTGAGAGCCTTATCGCACCGCTCGATGTGATCGCGAGCCCGCCGTTGCATCTCAACGGTATTGTGGCAGGGCTCATCGACCTCTTGCTTGCAGAATGGACAGATCATCGGACTGGCCTCTCTGGTGACGGGGTGTGTCAGGCCAACAGCAGTGCGGATCAGAGTTCCTCTGTGTTTCTGCACAATTCACGACCGAGGATCACTGTTAGCTAACGCATTGTCGCGGCGCATGCACAGCGAGGAGGCGGTGCGGGAATACGCACCGCCTGACAAATGGTCCTCAGCACTCGGTTTTCTGCTTTGTGGTGGTGCCTGTCGCGTCAGTCGTCTGTTTTGTGGTTGTCGAGCACCCTGTGCTACCCGTCGTGCCAACATCCCGGTTCTCGATGATAACATTCTTCTGATCTGGTCCTGATGCCGCGTCACCAGTTGCCCCACCCACGCCAGCACCCACAGCAGCCCCAACCGGACCGCCAACGATAGCACCTGTCACGCCGCCTGCGGCAGCACCCGCTGCTGCACCTCCCGGATCGGCGACCGCGAGGGTCGGGAACAGAAGGATGACAGCAAGAGCAGCATATTTCGTCCCTGCGCGCATGACGGTTTCTCCATGAGCCAATCGCGAACCGCAATCTATTGCCCAGTCAACGGCTGTAGCCCGAGAGCGTTTCAGCTTGACGTTTTCCGGCTCGAAGGATTTCGGGATATTCGAACCCAATCGTGAAGTTTAGTGGCACAAAGGCGGTGATTAACGTCAATGTCGGAGAAGGTCCTTGCCAAAGTTAAGCAAAGGGCATAGGTGGGGCCAAGATCACAGACATCTGTAGTGCTGCACGGACTATTCCTGCTGATCCTGTTAGAACACCATCTTGTTCTACTCGCCTCCCGAAAACTATTCCCGTGCAGCCAAGGACAAGAAGATCATGAGCGAGAGCGCAACCGCTCCGAATTACATCGAACTTTGTGCTGATATCGTCTCAGCTTACGTCAGCAACAACTCCGTTCCCGCCGCCGACCTGCCAGTGCTGCTCAACTCTGTCTATGCTGCGCTGACGAAGACCGCCCAAGGACACAGCTAGGAGCCGCCAGCCGAATTGATGCCTGCTGTCGCGACCAAGAAGTCCGTCACTCCGGACCACATCATCTGCCTGGAGGATGGGAAGAAGTTCAAGTCGCTCAAGCGCCACCTGCACTCCACTTACGCCATGACCCCTGAGCAGTACCGCGCCAAGTGGAACCTGCCAGCCGATTATCCGATAGTTGCGCCGAACTACGCCAAGGCGCGCTCTGAGCTTGCCAAGACGATGGGACTTGGCCAGCAGAGGAAGAAAGGCTCGGCCAAAGTCGAGGCTGCTCCAGAGGGGGCTGCGCCTGCCAAGGTCACCGCACCAAGAAGGCTGCCTGAACCCTTTGTCTCCACCACCAATCCGCAAATTTCCGGGTTGGCTCAATAACGGCGGAGCCTTACGCAACCCGTGGAGCTACCCCGCACTACTCGCTCCTCAAACATATACGCGTCAGTGACAAGTCTGATGTCGCCTTAGCTCTTGTTAACCGAATTGCGCGATCAATCCGGCACCGCCGGTCCAGCCAATTGATCGGCGAGCGGGGGGCGAAGATGGAACAACAGCATCCAGAACCGGCATTGGAGCGGAGCGGCAGCAGTTCCTCAGCTATCCAGCATTTGACTGAGAAGCAGTCTGGTACGATTGCTCTGGTCGAGAGTCCTACTGTTCGGACCGAGCCTGTGTTCGGACCGTCTCACGCGCACCGCATCTGGCGGTTGATGAGCGCCTTGATTTATGCCGTGCCGGAATGGGCTGACCCTGACGCCTTTGAGCAAGCTCGCGAGAAGATGCTTCGATATGGTCTCTCAATGGGGATGCCGTTGGAAGAGCTATTCAAACTCACGGACCCTGATGCAATTCTGGGTTTGTGGACGGCGGCTGTAGCCAAAGAAGTGGAGGTCTGAGCGGTTTCTCGTTTGCTGTTTGCGTCAGGTGAGGCTCTCGGCGACCAACAGCAGAACCGCTCATTGATCAGCCGCATCTCTATGCCTCACATCGCCCCGTGAAATTTCCTCCTGAAAAACTTGACCAGAGATCATAGCAGGAGAACAATTAGAGAACGCGAATCAGAATGGCAAAAGATGAGCCTGCATAGAGCGTCGGAAAGCTTGGTGAGGTGAACTTTCATACCAAGCCGCAATGGCGCGCTTGGGCTGAGTACAGCGTCGTTGCTGTCTCTCTTGTGACGGCCTTCGCTGTTCTGGCCAGCGCTTAGAACCCAGGTGAAGTGCTCGCCCAGTGTGACGCTGGTCGGCTCAAGTTACTGCCCTGGCTTTGGGCGTGATCAATGCGAGCTAAGGCAGCTTCGATCTTCGACGGCAAGGACTGGCGGATGATGTCAGCATAGAAGCTGCGAAGGTCCTCGCTGATGGTCCGCAGAAGCTCCTCATCAGATACCAGCGACGCCCGTCTTCCACCCTCGCTGATGCTCCCCATTGCCGCCTCCAAATCACCGCCTTAGTAAAAGTAGCGGGGCGCTGAGAAAGCATTAACCATATTTGCGAGAGGCTGTGGATAACGGGAAGAACGTCGGATTTTCTCGCGTCAGGTACTTGCCTGTTCCCGATTGCAACGAAATGGCTGACTGCCAGCCCTGGCCTGTAATCAAGCCGTATCGCTGGAAAAAGCCTGTAGTCAGAACAAGAAGATACGATGCTCGCATAGAACCCACCTCGTCAGCAGCTATAATGTCGTGATGTTAGCCGTCTCGGACGGGACAGCGAATGGAACTCTATGATCGCTGGAGGATTCGTTGAGCAGACGGACCCACTATCCCCCGCATTCCCCTTGTGCAGTGGGTCTCAGACTTGCGAGAGATTGCTCGACTCGGCGCTCCAGAGAGCAGCCGGGTTCTTTTTTGCTATCACTACACAGACGCTTGATCACACAGCCGACAACCGCCGTGCGATCCCTAATCTCAATGGCCAAGTTTGGCTGTTCAGATTAGATTCAAGTGAGATGGCTGAAGGCTGATCGCATGACTAAGCTCGCATGCAGCAAGCCGCTGGTCCTCCTCCTGGAGGACGAGGCCCTCATCGCGCTCAACCTTCAGGACGAGTTGCAGGATGCAGACTATGAGGTGGCTGGCCCATTCACGGCCTGCTCTGCCGCTCTGGAGTGGCTTCAGACAGCCACGCCAGATACGGCCATTCTGGATGCGGCTCTGACGGATGGTTCCTGTCGCGAGATCGCTTTGGAGCTAAGCCGCCGTGAGGTGCCGTTCCTGATCTACTCAGGTCACCAAGAGGATCGGCAGCTTGTGTCGGAGTTTCACCACATCACCTGGATCGAGAAGCCGGTCGCACCAGCGGTTCTGGTTCAAGCCTGTGAGCAGATCCTATG
>KI912089.1:0-1209 GCA_000517005.1 Microvirga lupini | reverse complement strand
AACCATTGCTTGTCTCCTCTATCAGGCTTGTTGACCGTCACGAGAGGCAGCATAGCCGCGTCGTGTCCGGGCATAGTCCGGAATGTGTTGGTCTTGCCTGCGCGGCGCACCATGGATCATCCAGCCTATCAGGTAACCAGCCGCCGCTGCGGCAAACAGATATGGCCATGGGTTCTCTGTGATCCGCTGATGCAGGGCCTGACGGACCTCCTGGATGGAGCGCTCGGCCTCGGGATAGCGGTCGCGGGCTTGCCGCATATAGCGCTGACCCTCGCGGTAAGCCTCACGCACCGTGTTGGTGGCCGTCTCGCCCACGTCTTGTAGAGCCCCTCGCACCTGATCCAGAAGCTCCTCGGCAGTTTCCTGCTCGGCTTGATCCTGACTGTCTCGGCTCTGGTGGCTGGAGGTGGTGGAGGCTGCCTCTGCTGGGACCTCAGCGACGGCCATTTTGGTGACGATCACCGAGATCGGATCACTGGTCGGGAAGGTCTCCTCGATAGCATGGTCAAGCCTTGCATCGAGGTTCTCTTGCGAGTTCTCAGGCAGATCGCAATCCGGAGGACAGACCCCCGGCTGACCTGTCGCTTCACTAGGCAGCGGACTCATAACTGCGGATCCAGATGCGAGCTGCGATCAGTTTGATGGCGGCCAAGAAGTTCTCCGGGTTCTTGTCGTATCGGGTGGCAATGCCGCGGTACTGTTTAAGCTTGTTGAAGAAACGTTCCACCAGATTTCTGTAGCGGTACAGAAAGGCGCTGAAGACAAACGTGCCCTTGCGGTTGCTCTTGGGCGGGATGTTGGCCCAGACATCTTGCTCCTGCGCCTGCTTGCGAATGGCATTGCTGTCGTAAGCCTTGTCCGCCAGCAGGATTGCCCCTGGCTTGAGGTCTTTCAGGAGGGCATCGGCCGCCGTGCCGTCATGAGCCTGTCCGGGCGTGAGAGAGATCCGGATCGGCCGCCCTTCGGCA
Organism: Microvirga lupini; assembly: GCA_000517005.1. GTDB lineage: Bacteria > Pseudomonadota > Alphaproteobacteria > Rhizobiales > Beijerinckiaceae > Microvirga > Microvirga lupini. Next base: position 241 of record KI912089.1, on the reverse strand, counting down.
TCCACCAGAGCATGGATCTTGGTGCTCAGGCCGCCACGGGAACGTCCCATGCCACCATCTCGATCCCCTTTTTACCCGTCGCGCCATGCTGGTGGACGCGAACACAGGAACTGTCGATCATGATGAGATCACCGTCGTAAGCGGCCGAGACCGCATCCAGAATGCGGTCCCATACGCCGGCCTCACGCCAACGCACGAAACGATTGTAGCAAGTGGTGGAGGGTCCATACCGCTCGGGGAT
>KI912088.1:3548-5994 GCA_000517005.1 Microvirga lupini | reverse complement strand
CCATCATGAGCGTCTCCAAGCCGTTCATGTTTGCGCTGATCTGCGACCTGATCGGCGCGACGGGAGCCCGCGAGCGGCTCGGCGTGAACGCCACGGGCCATGCCTTCAACTCGCTTGCCGCCATCGAGCGCAATCCGGACGGTCGGACCAACCCGATGGTGAATGCGGGCGCGATCGCGACCACGAGCCTCGTGCCCGGAGAGAGTATCGACGTGAAATGGCGCTTCATCCACGAGGGCCTGTCGCGGTTTGCCGGCCGCGAGCTGCCGCTGAACGAGGAGGTCTATGCCTCGGCCTCGGAGACGAACTTCCGCAACCGCAGCATCGCCTGGATGCTCCAGAGCGTCGGCCGCATCTACTGCGACCCGGCCGAGGCCGTCGATCTCTACACCCGGCAATGCTCGCTGAACGTGAGCGCGAAGGATCTCGCGGTCATGGGCGCGACGCTGGCCGACGGCGGCTTCAACCCGGTCACGCGCGAGCAGGTGGTCAATCCGGATGTCTGCCACTACGCCCTTGCCGTCATGCTGACCGCCGGGCTGTACGAGACCTCCGGCGACTGGCTCTACGAGATCGGCCTGCCGGGCAAGAGCGGCATCGGCGGTGGCATCGTCACGGTATCGCCAGGCAAGGGGGGCTTGGGCACTTTCGCGCCGCCGCTCGATGAGGCCGGCAACAGCGTCAGGGGCCAACTGGCAGCACAGTTCCTGTCGCAGCGCCTCGGCCTCGACCTGCTCGTCTCGACGCCGGAAGCATGACGATGCCCTGCCATGTCGCCGAACACCTCAGGTCGCTCACCCACGGCGACACCCATGACAGGCGCAATGACCCTCAATCACCTCCAGGCGGAGGAAAAGGCGTCGTGGATCCTCACGATCGCCTTCGCGCCCGGACAGGCGATCATCGTCGCCCGTTCTGCCTGGCTCACACGGTTCGGCCGGCAATCAGCGGCGGTCCGCCCAATTGACCGCCGTGGTGACCTGGACGGCGCGGGCAGGCACTTCCGGCGGGCTTGTGCTCCAGATACTCCCCGAAAGTGCGTCGTGAATTGGGATGGCAGATCCGATTCCTCGGTACTCGCCCGGTCAGAACTCAGGGTTCCGCCCGATTGCCACTTGCATGCCCATGACTATGATCCGGGTGGGGTCATGCTGCGTGTGCCTTCCAATCCCCACAGAATGATGGGCATCGGTAGGATGAACCTCGTCATGGGCGGCAACGGATTGAGCGAGAGCGGCACGGCACAGTCACGCACCAACGGGAGGATCGAGCTGACGCTCCGGGACAGGGCCCAGCTCTTCAACACCCTCGATCCGTTTCCCTTTCACGAAAAGGACCTCTCGCCCGATGCTGAACGGTTCATCGTCGAATGGGCGCAGGAATTGCCGAAGGACCAGCCGATCGAGATCCTGATCGACCTGCCCTCCGGCGGCGGCAATGACAACACCGCGCAGGATCTCGCCACGGCGATTGCAGGCTGGTTCGCCGCGCGTTCCCGCTCGGAGACCAGGGCGATACAGGCGTTAATCCGCGATGCCCGACTGGCTTTCGCGATCGGCGTCGTGGTGCTGGGCGGCTGCCTCTTCATTGCCTGGAGGCTGTCCGAGAGCGCCGGAGGACCGTTCGGCCGCGTGCTCCAGGAAAGCTTCGTCATCGTCGGCTGGGTCGTGATCTGGCGGCCCGCCGAGATGGTTCTCTACGACTGGCTACCCATGCTCCGTCGCCGGACCCTCTACGACCGCCTGGCGGCCGCAAAGGTGGTGGTGAACCGATCGGGAGAGTGAGCGTCAGCCGCCGTCCCGGATTCCTTCTGCCTGGGGCGATTGGGGTCAGACCTGATTGTGACGGACCTGCCGATATTTGGACACGGCAGAGGCCAATCATCAGGACAAACAGAAAGGTTCTGCCCGTGCAGAGCGACCGCTTCCGGCCCTTCCTGCCGGCGGAGGAAGAGATCGTTTCCCGGCTCCTCAGCGGCGATCTCGACCGTCTCGGCGACGGCTCGCGCCCGCAAGGCGATGATCCGTCACGGGCCGTCCGCGCGGCGTTCCTGCGCTTCCTCCTCTTGGGCGGCGAGGATGGCTACCGGCCCCATGAGAAAGGGGTGCGGCTGAGCGGCGCCTACATCAGGGGTGTCCTCGACCTTGAGGCCTGTCGCGTATTCCGCGACATCGGGCTAAAGGATTGCCGCTTCGACGCCGCTCCGGTCCTGAGGTCGGCCGTGATCGATCGCCTCTTCCTGGATGGATCTTTCCTCCCCGGAATCGATGCGGAGCGGCTTGAGGCCCGGGGCGGGCTCTACCTGCGTGGGGCCCACGTCAGCGGGGAAATCCGCCTCGCCGACGCGCGCCTGGGCGGCAACCTCGCGTGCGACGGGGCGACCATTCACGCGATCGGGGACATCGCCCTCAATGCCAGAAGCCTCGAGGTGCGCAACATCTACCTG
>KI912088.1:0-3448 GCA_000517005.1 Microvirga lupini | reverse complement strand
GGCTCGACGAGCTTGTTGCGGATGGCGTAGCGGACGAGATCGGCGGCGGAATGGGCGTTGATCTTGCGCATGGCGGCGGCGCGGTGGGTCTCGACGGTCTTGAGGTTGATGGCGAGCACCTGCGCCACCTCCTTGTTCGTGCGCCCTTCCGCGATGAGCTGCACCACACTGCGTTCCCGGGAGGACAGCGCGTCGCCCAGTGCGGCTCCTCTTCCGAGGTAGGCTGCCAGCAGGGCCTCCGAGACGCGGCCGGTGAAGAAGGGCTGGTGCCGGGCGAGTGTCTCGACCGCCGAGATGAGGAAACGCCGCGCGTCCGACTTGAGCAGGTAGCCCCGCGCTCCGGCCTCGAGAAGCTCGCGGATCAGCGGCTCGCTGCCGTGCATCGTAAAGATCAGCACCTCCGTCTGGGGCTGGAAGGCCCGGATCTGCCGGGTGGCGTCGACGCCGTTGAGAAGCGGGAGCTGATAATCGAGGATGGCGACGTTCGGCTGGGTCGCGGCCGCGAGTTCCACCGCCTGCCTTCCGTCCTCGGCCTCGGCGACCACCTCCCAGCCCGGCTGGTCGGCCAGGATGGCGCGGAGCCCGGAGCGAACGACGTCATGGTCATCAGCGATCAGGATGCGGGTCATGGCCGGAGTGTCCTTGCGAGGAAGCTTCATACATACCGCAAAGATCCGCGCGGGGAACTCAGGGCAAACCCTGGGGACGGGCAGGGGAATTCCCGGGTCGGCATGCCACTTGGCCTGACAGGATCGGGATTGGGGCCTCACTTCCGGTCGGCCCGGCAGGGTCGACGCCGCCGCACCCCGGGACACGGGCGCGGATCACGGTTCCGCGCGGGCCGCTTCGGATCCGTAGGAAACCGCCGAACTGGTGCAGCCGGATGCGCATGCCGGGGATGCCCACGCCGAGCGAGACCTTGTTGCCGTTCTCTCGGGCGGGCCGCGTCCGCATCCCATGCCCATCGTCTGCGATGCACAGGATGATCGCGTCGGATGTCTGCCGCAGGTCGACGACGACCCGGGAGGCGGCGGCGTGGCGATGAACGTTGGAAAGGGCCTCCTGGACGATGCGCAGCAGGGCCCGCCGCAAATCGATGGGGAGGCTGTCTGCGCCCTCATCGAACTGGCATGCCACTTGAAGTCCGGTCCGGTCGGTGAAGCCACTGGCGAAGGCCCTAACCGTGTCGCAGAACCCGTTCTCGTCGATGCCGGCGGGATGCAGGAGATAGGTGAAGAGGCGAAGCTCCTTCAGCGCCTCCTCTAGCAGGCGGTCGATCTCGCCGAGAAGCCGTTGCCCATCGTGCTGCGGCAGGAGGCGCTCGACCTTTATCAGGTTGAGACCGACGGCAACCAGGTACTGGGTGGTCGAGTCGTGGAGTTCCGCCGCAATGCGCTGGTGCTCCTCGTCCTGGAGCGTCAGCAGGCGGTCCGACAGTTCGTTGATCGAGGCGCGTGCGGCCATGACCTCCGTCACGTCCTCGTGGGACACGATGACATGGGACTCGCCTCCGGCCCGGAACCGGGATGCGCGCACCGTGAACCAACGCTGCGGCTCTGCGTCCGACCACCGGTAGAGCGCCTGGAAGCCGGGGCGGCGCCCGTCGATCACGGCTTCGATCTCGGTGAAGTTGCGCTCTCCTGGCGTGCCGAAGTCGGGATAGCCGGCACCGACGCCATGCGCTGGATCGGTGTGCCCGATCTCCTCGGCAAGGCGATGCCAAGCCTGGTTTACTGTGATGATGCGGCCGCGCCCGTCGAGGACGGCAACGTGCGCCGAGAGGGCGTCGAGGGAGGCCTGAAGAAGCTCCCTTTCCCGGACCAAGGCCAAGTGCGCAGCGTGCCGCTCGGTGACGTCGCTAAAGAAGATGCTGGCTCCCTCGGGCGAGGGATAGGCCCGGAACTCGATGAGGCGGTCCCGGCGCAGGCTCGAGGGAAACTCGCCGCGGAACGCCCTCCCGTGCTCGATCGCCTGCTTCACCGCCCTGATGCAGGCGGTATGGTGGCCGACGAGTTCGGTGTAGGACCGCCCGATGACCTCGGCGCGGGCCATGCCGCTCCAGCACAGCGTCGCCGGATTGGCATAGGTGATGCGGCACGAGCGGTCGAGGGTGAAGTAGCAGTCGCTCACACTGTTGAGGATCGCGCTCAGACTTGCGTTGGCGGCGAGGAGTTCGGCGTGCGTCGCCGCTGCCGACAGCTTGAGGGCCTCGACCGGACCGATGCTCCGGAGCAGGACCAGGACCGATCCCGCGCCGATCAGGATCAGGATGACCGAGGCGAGCGAGGTCCGGTAGACGGCCGTGAGGATTGGGGCAGTGGCTGCCGCGGCCGGAAGCACCGACATCGCGGTGTATCCGGTCACAGGCGAGCGCTGAAAGGCGACGAGGGCGGCTCCCGGTCCGCCTCCGGTCTCGAAATGACCGGTGCCGGCGGCAGCGTCGGTCACCCGGCGGAACTCGGCTACGGGCACCGCCAGACCTGCCTCCATGCCACCGGAGAGCCGTTCGAGCTGGCGATCGAGAAGGACCACAGTCCATCCGGTGGATCCACTCACGTCCGCGATCGCCGCGTTGAGATGCTCCTCCGGCACCAGGAGCGTCAGCACCCGATCCATCCGGCCGTCCGCATCGTCGAGGCGGAGACTCACGGCGACGACCCATCGCTGTTCGATCTGCATGTGGATCCGGTCCGACAGGCTCAGGCCAGCCGCGCGGACCATGTCGAGCCGCTGACGGACGCCCGGCAGGTCGTCGACCCGGGGCAGGGCCGAGCCGAACGGGCGCGCGGTGCTCATGACCTGCCAGTCGAGATCCCAAAGGATGAACCACGCCCCCTCAGGACGGGGCGTCGCCTGGAGTTGGTAATAGAACCCCTCGAGATCGCCGGAACGGAGAAACGGGGACCGTGACAGGCCCTTGAGGAGATAGCCCATCGCGTCCACCTGTCGCTCCACCGCCGTGGTGGCGGCCGCCGCCGCCGCCAGCCCGCGGTGGGCGATGGAATGGCGCTCCTCGTACGCATGCCAGAAGAGCGTGGCAGCGGCGATCAGGAGGGAGAGGCCAATCGTTGCAGCGGCCACAAGGATGACCCGTTTCCGGACGCCGACGAGGTCGGCGGTTGCCAGCGGCCGTTTCCCGATCGGGATCGCGGAGAGCATTCTCCCCTCCCTTGTCCCAGGCCCTTCGGCCGGATCCCACCGCCAAGCCAGATCGCTTGGCGTTACGAGAGTGCCAAGGATTAACACAGGTTAACCCCACAAGCCATACGGCCCTGCGACGGTGCGCAGCAGGCGCGACTGTTTCAGGTGGGCGGCCGAAGCCACCCTGCTGCCTCCCGTGGATGAAAGCGGGATGAGCCCTCGAGCACTCCATTCGCGCCGTGAGGGCTCCGCTCGATCATCGGCAATACAGATTGCCGAAGCGGTCGCGGTAGGTTCCGTAGGGACA
>KI912087.1:83256-83830 GCA_000517005.1 Microvirga lupini | reverse complement strand
GTGCATCCGCTCTTTTGAATGTGCGCGCCGCAATTGAAGCGCGTCTGGTCGATCCTCTGCTTGACGCTGAGACTGTTGCGGCCGCCGCCGGCGTGAGCGTGCGCTACGCCAATGCGCTACTGGCCCAAGAAGGCACCTCGATCGCCCGTCTCATCCAGTCCCGGCGGCTGGAGCGCTGTCACAGGGCTCTCCAGGACCCGCTCCAAGCCCATCGCACGGTCAGCGAGATTGCGTTCGCCTGGGGCTTTGCGGACATGACCCACTTCGGGCGACGCTTCAAAGCGGCTTATGGGGTCCTCCCGAGCGAGCTCCGCAAATCCGCGAAGCAGAATTGATCGCTCGTGCAAGCCGATGTGTTCAGTCCGAGCCGCGTTCATAAGGCGCTCGTGAAAGCTCGCAAGAAAGTGGCTTACGGGCAGTACCGAAGGCTGTTCTGTCGGTGCCCTGGAGCAGATATCATAACCGTCCGCCAAGGCGCACTACACGAGATGCTAATGTTTGCACTTAAACGCAAGCCGCAGGAAGCCTCTCCAGGCGCGGTTTCCTGCTGATGGCAACGATCCTGCCAATGGGC
>KI912087.1:82877-83156 GCA_000517005.1 Microvirga lupini | reverse complement strand
TACCTATGATCGCGTGACGGATGGCGTTTCACGAAACATAGTCCGTGATCATGCCGCGCTATTACTTCGACATTGACGACGGGGAAGGCCTCACACGCGATGAGGAGGGGATCCTCTGTCGGCGGCGAGAGGACCTGCGAAGGGTCGCTACTCATCTGCTCCCGGGGATTGCCCGCGATGCACCGCCCAACAAGGACTCGTATGTCTTGACGGTGAAGGTCAGGACAAGAGCGGAGATTACGTGTTTCAAGCGACCCTGTCCCTTACCGCCGAATGGCT
>KI912087.1:82422-82777 GCA_000517005.1 Microvirga lupini | reverse complement strand
GCGAATTTCCGAGAAGACGCTTTTTGAAAACTCCTTACCCTCGCTCGAGCGTATTGAGGATCATTCTTTGCTGGGCGCGGAAGTATTCGAGGACCTCCTCCAATCCCCGAAGCACGGCCTTGGCGTTTGTTGTATTGCCCCCTTCTCGGCCAACCGCTCGATCCGGGCGATCTGCCGGGACACGAGCAGATTGATCTCGACGAGATTCTTCTCAAGCCGAGCGATTTCTTGATGCGGCTCGAACATGGCGCCCATCAATGATTGGAGCGTGCGTGTTCCCACAACGATCGTAAATTTCCGATAGCCCTTTATGGAGCGATCACTGCAGAGCGGCAAATCTACCTACAGGTGGCAC
>KI912087.1:81112-82322 GCA_000517005.1 Microvirga lupini | reverse complement strand
CCAATGATACGTTCTTATGACCGTCACTCCGGGACGTCAGCATAGGATCCTGTCGCCGCTTGCGAGTCGGTGCAAGATCCTACGACCTGACGGGTATGCCGCGGCTCCTGATCGGACGACGATTGATCAAGCTCTCATCCGCGGGTTGGTGACCGCATGCCCCAGTGTTCGTCGTGGGTCTTCCTCAGTCTGAGCGTCGTGCATCAGCGCCAAGGCTTGCCTTAACGTATCTCGAGGATTTCCCATCGCTCCAGGGTGCCACGGCACGCCGGTCAGGTCGGGATCGGTCTGCTTGCTTTAACCTCCTCTGCGTCTATGCGAATGCCGGCTGAGAGCGGGTTAGACCGCCCCCTCTCTTGCCGCAGGGGCAACCTGGACCCGGCGGGCAATGTCCCACACGAAGCCAGCGAGTTCGCGCAATCGCGGTGGTCCCCTTGGGCACCGGCTTGCCGGCGGCCATCAGACGCCGGAAGCGTTGGCACAGCCGCACCTGTGCCCGCCAGGCCACCGCCCGGATCTCGTCTGGAAGCCCTTCCACGCGCGGACGGTAGCGCGCTGCGTCCCGGGCCGGCAAGCGGTCGGACCCGCCCGCCTCGACCAGCATGGTGCGGGCATGCCCGGTGCCGCTCTTGGTCATCCCACCCCGGCGCCGGCGGGTGCTGCTTGACCGTTCCGACGGCACCAGTCCGAGCCAACTCATCAACGGCTTGGGCGTCTCAAAGCGGCTCAGGTCGCCGATCTCGGCCACCAGCGTGGCGGCGACCACCAGGCCCACCCCACGCAAGGCCTGCAAGGCCTCAACGAGGGGCGCCAGCGACCAGCCCGCCACGGCCTCGGCCAGCGCCAAGTCAAGCCAGTCGCAGCGCGCCTGCGCCTCTTCAATCCGCCGGATGCCTTCGCCCAAGACAAGTGGGTGATGCGGGGAGGCAAAGGCTTGCTGCCCCAGCCAGCGCCAGTGCGCTTGGCTCCAGGTCGAGCGGCCGGGAAAGCGCCGGTCCTGACGCAGCAGGAAGCTCAACAGCGTCAGCTTGGCCGCCGTGAGGTCGTCCTTGGCCTGCCGGCGGGCGCGCACGAGGTCGCGCACCGCCTCATGGCCTTCATCCGGAACCCACACGGCTGTGAGCTCCCCGGCCCGCAGCAGCCGCGCCAGGGTGATGGCGTCGCGCCGGTCGGTCTTGATGCGCTCGCCCGGCCGGCGCGGCCTCATCGA
>KI912087.1:79438-81012 GCA_000517005.1 Microvirga lupini | reverse complement strand
CCCAGATGAGCCAGAGTCTCCCTTAGTTCGGATCGCCCGCCGTCTCAAAAACTCTGACAACGGACACTGCTCGGTGAAGAGGGTCAGCACAACCTTGTCATGATCGCTGAGGAGGCAGACAAAGCGGTTGGGCTTGTCGGACGTGTCGCGCTGGAGATAGGCGTCGCCCATCACCACCATTGTGATTGGCGTGTCGCCGACCTTGGTATGGTACTGTCAGGTTGGTAACAGCTCGGGGCCTGTGGCAGGGTGTCGGGTATGAGCACGACAGCCAACCCCTACCGCGGCTTCCGCTTCCCGGCTGAAATTATCAATCAGGCGGTCTGGTTGTATCACTGCTTCAGCCTCAGTCTGCGCGAAGTCGAACTGATCCTCGCGGCGCGAGGCATCGTGGTCAGCTACGAGACCATCCGTGAGTGGGGCCTGCGCTTCGGGCGGACCTACGCCAACAGCCTCAAGAGGCGGCGGCCGAAACCCGGCGACAAGTGGTTTCTGGATGAGGTTTTCGTCCGCATCCGAGGCAAACTGCACTATCTCTGACGAGCGGTTGATCAGCATGGCAACGTGCTCGACGTCCTAGTCCAAAGCCGCCACAACACGAAAGTAGCCAAGCACTTCTTTCGCAAACTGCTGAAGGGACTGTGCTACGTGCCAAGGGGGATCGTGACGGATAAACTCGGATCCTATGCTGCCGTCAAACGCGAGATCCTGCCGGGTGTTGAACATCGCCAGAGCCGATACTTGAACAACCGCTGTGAGGTCTCACACCAACCCACCCGACGGCGGGAGCGCCACATGCGGCGATTCAAGTCAGCTCGGCAGGCCCAGCAATTTCTCGCCACTCACACTTCGATCCACCACCACTTCCAACTCCGCCGTCATTGCCTGTCTGCCAATGAGTACCGGATTGCGCGGGATCACGCCTTCGCCACTTGGCGCGATGCGACCGGTGCTGCCCTCGTATGATAGCGTGGACCGACCTGACGGCTCCGCCCACGCCAGCTTTGTCCATTAGGCATCAACTTGACAGGACCCGGCTGCGGTCTGCTTGGCTCTGCTCGAACAGCGGTCCCGCGGAAGCATGCCAGACGTTCAGGCGGTCCCGGCGACGCCGGTTGCCGGGCCTGCGCGACGGTTGTCGGATCGCGAGGCCGTAATCCTGCAGTGCCTGACGCAGGGCGCCTCCAACAAAGTGATCGCGCGGCGGCTTGGTCTGGCGGAAGCGACCGTTAAGGTCCACGTCAAAAGCATTCTGAGAAAAGTCCAAGCGGCCAACCGCACCCAAGCCGCCCTGTGGGCGCCGCAGCACTTGCATTTAGACACTCAGTACCCTGCTTGAGACAGCTTGTGCGGGAGGCCAAGCCGCCCCGTTCCCAAAGCCGCTGTCGCTCAAGGCGCCGGCGACACTCACATCTCAGTCGGGCAGGGCTGTCGTATCATTGCGGGGAAGCGCGAGAATGGAACGCTGCCGCGGCTATGCAGCAAAACCAGCCTCTCGGACGCGCGCCAAGTGAGCCTCGGGCGTGCTCTGTGAAGGGATGTCACGTTAACGGGGAATACTGCCCTATACTCGT
>KI912087.1:77523-79338 GCA_000517005.1 Microvirga lupini | reverse complement strand
TTGCAGACCTTCCAGATTGCTCGTTGGGTACCCCTAATTTAGGCTCGAGAACTGAATGCGCGGCTCTGAGGAGGCGCTTTGTAATTCTGTGAGGTTCTCAAGATGTGTAAGCCTATGGCAGACAAAGTATTGCCGTGTTTGATGTAGCGCAATGTCGGTTGAGCAACGTGCAGCTAAGCAAGGTTACCCAGCGCTGTTCCTCAGGCTGGATCCTTGAGCGCCCCTCTTGGGGCGCTTTTTTCATTCCCTGACGACCATCAAGTTCAGCCATGTGTATTCATCCTTTGCGATGGCCTCTGCGGTTTGATCTCAAAGTAGATGATCCGTTTCTCGACGTGTGTAATCGTCCGCATTTGGCAGCACCTCTCCAGCGTCACCCATGCCAAAAAAGCATGACCGCCTTGTGTTGTATCACCTGCCTAGGCCTGTAACGCATATCTATATGCTTCCTCGTAACAAGAGCAAAGATTGCTGGCCCAGGTGGCCGGTTGAGTGTTGGGGCTTTCCATGTTCGTCACGTACATCCTCTCGAAAATCCGCGCTTACGCGCAGTACCGCGCAACGGTCCGTGAGCTGTCTCAGCTTTCGGATCATGAGTTGGCTGATCTTGGCATCTCGCGCTTCCAGATTGCCGTCATCGCTCGGCAGGCCGCATTCGCCTAAAAGCAGTCACGGTTCACGACCGAAGATCTTCGCCCGCCTCTTGCGGGCGTTCGTCTTCAAGATTGGTCCGGTCCGAGCTAGATGACGGGTCCGTTAAAAAAGAGCCGGTTCCATTGTTATGGAGCCGGCTCTTGTGTTTGTTGATTGCATGTTTCGAACGGCAGGCTGGAGAACGGCAGGCTGGAGCGGCTTTATCAAAAAAACGCTCGGAATCCGATCATTTGGCTGCAACTGTCTCCCAGGCCTTGGACCCCTCGGACCGAAAGAGCGCATCGAGAACACGCATATTCATGATCGCGTCGGCCACTGGGAATTCGAGGCTGCTCCCCTCTAAGATGGCGCGGGAGAACGCATCGCCCTGGTATTGATACTGATCGGTGGGGGGAAACTCTTCCGTCTCTGCCCCGCTGCCAATCAGATCCCGGCCATCGTCGATTACCAAGCGCGTGGGCTGGTCGCGCCTCGGGTTGAACGGCACCTGGATCTCCAGCCGCCCCTTTGTGCCGACGATCTCCACCCGCTGAGTGGGCACGAGTTGGGTGGCGCAGGTGAAGGCCAGATGCCGTCCATTTGGAAACTCGGCAAGCCCGCTCGCAAGACGGTCTGTTCGCATGGCAGGGTCCCGGTCGAACACGCCGATCACCCGTTCGGGATCTACCCCGAAGATGTAGCGTGCCGTCGCGACCGCATAGCAGCCGACATCGTAGAGGCCGCCGCCGCCGATCTCGGCTTGGTTGCGGATGTTGTCGGGGTCGATGAGATGGTACGAGAAGAACGTATGGATCGCTCGAACATCGCCGAGGCGTCCGCTGCGTGCGATCTCCCGTGCCCGCTGCCATTGCGGATGGAAGCGGACCATGAAGGCCTCAGCGACGAGCTTGCCGCTCCTCTTCTGAGCTGCTTCGATCTGCTGTGCCTCCTCGGCATTCAGCGCGATCGGCTTCTCGCAGAGGACATGCTTGCCTGCATCCAGGGCCTTGATGGTGAGGGGGGCTGAAGGTGGTTAGGCAATGGATTGTAGATGGCATCGATCTCCGGATCGGCTAGCAGCGCCTCATAAGAGCCATAGGCCTTCGGGATGCCAAATCCCGCCGCAGCGTCCTGCGCCCGATTTGGGTCACGGGAGGCAATTGCTACAACGTCCGCTAGCTG
>KI912087.1:77235-77423 GCA_000517005.1 Microvirga lupini | reverse complement strand
TGTTCTGCTTGGCTCACTCGATACCGTAAGCCAGACGTTGAGTTCAGTCTGCGCCCACAGATCTGGCTTGGTCTGGAGCCGATCGCCCCGCCGGCAGAGTCTACGCATCTCGATCCGGAATTCCGGCCGGATCAGGCCGGCTCACTCAGTCGTCCTTTAAGTTCCGCGATCTCAGTTCGCAGCGCGCT
>KI912087.1:73716-77135 GCA_000517005.1 Microvirga lupini | reverse complement strand
GGCTTGGTTGGAGCAGACCCGTGGCTGCTCCAACCAAGAAACGCGGGATGCTCTCCAGGCTGTTACGACCTCGGCAGGTACTGGTCGGGCATCGGCGTGCCGGGGAACCACTTCTCGTGGAGCCGCTTCCAGGTGCCGTCCTGCATGGCTTCACGCAGACCCTTATTCAGTGCTTCCCGGAAGGCGTTGTTGCCCTTCTGCACCACAAAGCCGGCCGGAGCGTCGAAGGATGGAACGTTGATAGCAATTCTGAGCGTCTTGTAGCGCTCGGCTTGCTGCTTGGCTGCTTCATAATCGAAGAAGTGGGCGTCGATGGTTCCGTTGTTGAGAGCCGAAATAGCAGCGTTGTTGTCAGGGAACTTCACGAGATCCGACTTGGTGAAATTCTTCGTCGCAAAGATCTCCTGAAGGGTTCCCTGGACGACACCGAGACGCTTTCCGGCCAAGTCGGCCTCCGTCTTGATCTTCTCATCGGCCGTGATGACCGACAGGTATCCCGCGAGATAGCCGTCGGAGAAATCTACAGTCTTCTTGCGCGGCTCCGTCGTACCGATGGCGGCAACTGCAACGTCAAATCGGCCGTTGGCCACAGAGGGGATCAAAGCCGAGAAGTCCTGTCCGGTGAAGGTCACCTGATCTTTGTTGAACCCAATCCGGCGGGCAACGTCGAGGAAGAGCTCGATATCGAAGCCCGAGAACTCGCCATTCTTGTCCACGAAGGCATAGGGTCTGGAGTCACCCATCGTGCCGACGCTGATCCGGGTCGGATCGATGAGGTTGTAAGGATTGGCTTTCCCGGTCTGTGCGACAGCCGAGCCGCCGAAGACGATTCCGAGCGTCAGCGCAGCAGAGGCCGCCACGCGCGTGAAAGACTTGTACCAGTGTGCAGTGTTCATCGTAGTTCCTCAGTCTGAAAGGTGCGTTTGATTTCATTTTTGTTGTTGAGCATGCGCTACGCATGCCGGTGCAAATTGTCATGGCTGTGCGTTTTTTCAGGACCTCCTTTCTTGGCGCGCCGAAGGGTACCAAGTCATACTTGGGACCCCTTAGATCGGGGCCAGCAAACCGAAGCTTGATCTTGGCCGCGAAGGGACCTGTTCGTGTCCGCAAAAGCGGGTTTAACGAACCATCTCTCGTCGTGGGCAATCTGAGTGATGGTCTCGCCAATACCGGAGGCATGCTCGAGCGCGATGCCGATGACCGTCCGTCCGCGCCCCGTGAGACGCCATGCGGGGTGGGCGCCAACGGCTCCCAACCTGACCACGGTATATGCATCTATCTCGCTTGGCCGCATCTGCTCTTCCATTCCTATCGGATAGACACTAGATTGCTTGTGAGACCGGTCTCAGAAACTATTGATACCGGTCTCAGTTGTCAACTCCCTATTTGGCTTGACGAGTCACTCTTCGAAAGCCTAGGTCCTGAAACCATGGAACATAGCGGCCCCTACAAGCGATCGGTCACCGTTCAAGACGTTGCTCAGAGAGCCGGCGTCTCGAAAGCCACAGCCGCCAGGGTCTTGGGCGGGTACGGCGTCGCGAGCGCTGCCGTGAAGGCCAAGGTCTTGGCGGCCTCGAAGGAGCTCGGCTACCAGCCGAACGAGTTGGCGCGCAGCATCTCAACGGGCCGGTCCGGCACCATCGGCGTCATTGTCGGTGATATCGAGAACCCCTATTTCGGATTGGCCGTACGAGGCATCAGCGATGCGGCTTCGGCCGCAGGATTCGATGTGATCCTGGCGAATTCAGGAGAGGAGATTGAGAAGGAGCGCGATGCCGTGAGGGTACTCACGGGCAAGAGGGTCGATGGCCTGATCGTCACCCCAGCCCGAAACTCCGAAACGCGCCACCTTCAGGAGGTTCACCGCTCGGGTCGTCCACTGGTCCTGCTCGACCGCGGAGTTCCGGGCTTGGATGTCGACATGGTGGTCTGCGACGACAAGGATGCGGCCTCGGCAGCCACCCGGCTTCTCATTGAGGCCGGTCACCGGCGGATCGCCTATATCTCGGCGGTTGCTTGCGACGATCCCATTTACAGGACACGCGATCAGATTGACACATCGACGGTCGTAGAGCGCATCGATGGGTTTCTGGACGCAAGCCGACAGGCAGGTATTGAAGCGCCCGAACGCTTCATCCGTCTCGGCGCCACGGGACCCGCGGCGTCGCGCAAAATCGTCACTGACCTTCTCACCGGCCCAGAGCGCCCTACGGCGATTCTGGCCTCCGACAACTTAGTGGCGCTCGAGGTTTTCAAAACCATCCGCAGCCTTGGATTGTCGCTCCCGGACGACGTGTCGCTCATCGCGTTTCATGACGCGGACTGGACAAGCGTGACCACTCCGCCCGTGACTGTTATCGCCCAGCCCATCTATGAGCTGGGGCTGGAGAGCGCCAGAATCCTGATCGAGCGGATACACGGAACGGCTGCTGCGCCGCGTCGGGTCATCGTGAAAACAACACTGATCGAGCGCCAGTCGACCGGAGCGCCAGCCTTTCCGACCAATGAGGCACCGCCGTCGCGGCGTGCCCGCGCAGGTAAACGCATGGCGGGCTGAATGCCGGCTTAGGTTAACTAACAACATGGCAAGCTCCAGTCAGGCGATAGGCACCGTCAGGTTAACCGGCGGGTGACCGGATCGAGGCATATGTGAGGGATGAAGAACACCCGTCATCCTCGCTATACCCGTCACCGCTTCCCGGCCGAAGTGATCAGCCATGCCGTGTGGTTGTACTTCCGGTCTCCCCTCAGCCTCCGGATGGTGGAGGAAATGCTCGCTGCCCGTGGCATCCTGGTCAGCCACGAGACGGTCCGGCAGTGGGCGCTGAAGTTTGGCCACGATTTTGCTAACCAGATCCGCAGGCGTCCTCCGGCAGCCGGAGACAAATGGCACCTCGACGAGGTCGTGATCAGCATCGCGGGCCGGAAGCACTGGCTCTGGCGGGCTGTGGACCAGCATGGGATCGTGCTCGACATCCTGGTTCAGAGCCGCCGCAACGCGAAGGCCGCCAAACGTCTGCTGCGCAAGCTGCTCAAGAAGCAGGGCACGGCACCGCGCGTGATGATCACCGATAAGCTGGCCAGCTATGCTGCGGCCAAGAGGACGGTGATGCCTGGTGTCGAGCATCGCCAGCATCGGAGATTGAACAACCGAGCCGAAAACAGTCATCAGCCGACCCGACGACGCGAACGCATCATGAAGTGCTTCAAATCCGCCGGACAGGTCCAGCGCTTCCTCTCCGTCCATGATCAGATGGCCAACCTCTTCCGCCGTCCCCACAAACACCAGTGCTGCCGCTCATCGCGTGTCTCGATCACGGGCCTTTCTGGTCTGGAACGAGGTGACCGGTGTTGCCGCTGGCTTCTGATCCGACGGCCCGAGGCGGGCAGACCTATTTCAACCCGTTAAGTTGACGATG
>KI912087.1:73123-73616 GCA_000517005.1 Microvirga lupini | reverse complement strand
TGGTTGTGGATCGGAGTGTGAATTGAGAGAAATTGCTGGGCATGCTGGACTGACTTGAACCGCCTCATGTGGCGTTCCCGCCTTCGGGTGGGTTGGTGTGAGACCTCACAGCGGTTGTTCAGGTATCGGCTCTGCCGATGTTCAACGCCCGGCAAGATCTCGCGTTTGGCGGCCCCATAGGATCCGAGTTTATCCGTCACGATGACTCTGGGAACATAGCACAAGCCCTTCAGCAGCTTGCGAAAGAAGCGCTTGGCGGCTTTCTTGTTGCGGCGGCTCTGAACCAGCACATCGAGCACGTTGCCGTGCGGATCAACCGCTCGCCAGAGATAGTGCAGTTTGTCCCTGATGCGAACGAACACCTCGTCCAAAAACCATTTGTCGCCGGGTTGCGGTCGGCGCCACTTGAGGCGCTTGGCATAAGTCTGCCCGAAGCGCAGGCCCCATTCACGGATGGTCTCGTCGCTGACCACGATGCCCCGCGCCGCCAGGA
>KI912087.1:71722-73023 GCA_000517005.1 Microvirga lupini | reverse complement strand
CCGACGCTGACATAGGTGAAGCCGTGGCGGCGCATCTCCTCCGGGCGGTAGACGTTGCGCAGGTCCACCACCACCGGGGCGGCCAGAGTGGCCTTCAGGCGGGCGAGGTCGAGGGCGCGGAACGTGTCCCACTCGGTCACCAGCACCAGGGCATCGGCCCCCCGGGCGCAATCATAGGCGTCCTTGGCATATTGCACGTCCGTCAGGACGGATTGGGCCGCCTCCATGCCCTCCGGATCGTAGGCCTTCACCCGGGCGCCCGCATCCTGCAGCGCCGTGATCACGTCGATGGAGGGCGCATCGCGCATGTCGTCGGTGTTCGGCTTGAAGGTCAGGCCGAGCACCGCCACCGTCTTGCCGCGCACGGAGCCGCCGCAGGCGGCGATCACCTTGCGGCCCATGGCGCGCTTGCGCTGGCTGTTGACCGCCGCCACCGTCTCGACGATGCGGATCGGTGCCTCGTAATCCTGCGCGGTCTTGATCAGGGCCAGCGTATCCTTGGGGAAGCAGGAGCCGCCATAGCCCGGGCCGGCATGGAGGAATTTCGAGCCGATGCGGTTGTCGAGCCCGATGCCGCGAGCCACGTCCTGCACATTGGCGCCCACCTGCTCACAGAGATCGGCGATCTCGTTGATGAAGGTGATCTTGGTGGCCAGGAACGCGTTCGCCGCGTACTTCGTCAGCTCCGCCGTGCGCCGGGACATGGTGAGCAGGGGGGATTGGTTGAGGTAGAGCGGACGGTAGAGCTCGTTCATCATCCCCTTGGCGCGCTCGTCCTCGGTGCCGACGACAATGCGGTCGGGCCGCTTGAAATCGCTGATCGCCGCACCCTCGCGCAGGAATTCCGGATTCGACACCACGGCGAAATCGGCATCGGGCCGGGTCTCGCGGATGACCCGCTCGACCTCGTCGCCGGTGCCCACGGGCACGGTCGATTTGGTGACGACCACGGTATAGCCGTCCATGGCGGCGGCGATGTCGCGGGCGGCCTGATAGACGTAAGACAGGTCGGCATGGCCGTCGCCGCGGCGGGACGGGGTGCCCACCGCGATGAAGACCGCTTCGGCGTTCTTGACCGCCTGCGACAGATCGGTCGTGAAGGTCAGGCGCTCCTCGCGCACGTTCTTGGCGACGAGATCGTCCAGACCCGGCTCGAAGATGGGGATCTCGCCCCGGTTGAGAGCCTCGATCTTGGCCGGATCCTTGTCGACGCAGCAAACTTCGTGCCCGAAATCAGCAAAGCAGGCGCCGGAAACCAGGCCCACATAGCCTGCTCCGATCATCGCGACACGCATCGAGAA
>KI912087.1:69514-71622 GCA_000517005.1 Microvirga lupini | reverse complement strand
TAGCGGAGCGGGCCTTTTAACTTGCGATCTGGAATTTAGATTTCTCTAGTGGCAACGTAGCGAGTAGGGCTCACAATGTTTCTTTCCAGTTTCACTGTGTTCAAAGTTGGAATCTAGAATCTGACTGGGGGCAATCGCGGGAGACTCGAGTGCGGCTGGTAAAACGTGGAGAAGGGTCTGAGCATGAGCGTATCCGTCGTTATACCTACCTATAATCGCGAGATGTTGCTTGAACGTGCCATCTCAAGTGTCCTGCGCCAGTCGCTTCCGGTTAAGGAATTGATCGTTGTTGATGATGGATCAGTGGATGGGACGCACGAGCTTTTGTCTCGAATGGCATCACGGGACGATCGCATCCGAGTCTTATCGCAACAACGGGGCGGAGCGAACAGAGCTCGTAACGCTGGGGCCCATCTGGCAGTGAGCGATTGGATCGCGTTCCTGGACTCGGACGACGTATGGGAGGAAGACAAGCTCATGCTGCAGCTCTGCGCATTGAACGAACACCCAAGCGCTGTCGCTTCGTTTACAGGATTGCGAAGAATAGGGCATGATGCCGGCAAAGTTTTTCTCCCGCCATCGAGCCCTAGCTTATTGGACCTTCGTGCCGCCAACGTCCTCAGCACGACGTCATCCGCCGTTGTAAAAAGCTCTGTGTTCCGCGAGGTTGGTGGTTTTGATGCGGATCTTCCAAGCTGTCAGGATTGGGATCTTTGGTTTCGCTTGCGCTTGAAGGGGGAATTCGCAGTCGTTCGACAACCACTCGTCATATACGACGCCGGCCCTCACGCGCGCATTTCCTCTGATCTGTCGAAAGTGATTGACGGTCACAACATCGTTTTCAAAAGAGTGTTGCAAGGCGTCAGCGAGGACGATCCCAATCACACATATATTCTGGCACGACACAAGCTCGTCTTAGGTGAAATGTACCTCAGGAACGGAGAACTTCTAGAAGCATTCACCCAGGTCTTAGCTTCGTTTCGCTCTCGACCGTCAAAATGGGGACTGCGTCTCCTCGCAGTGGCAATCTCAGGTTTTATTTCAAACTGGGCTTCTGGCAGCCCGAAGCAACTGCAAGCATAGGAGCCAGAATCAACAGTTGGTCTTCACAGGAATCAACGAGGCGCGTGCGCTCACAAACAATTGTGCATCGCACCATTGGAAAACGGGCTTCATCTCAGGGTATGATAATACTGTCACGTTCCGTAGCTTCAATATGGGGTGCGTACAAATTTTGCCTGCTTACCGCCAGTGGACTTGAGAGACAACTCCACCGGATCAGATGAGGTCTACTATGAGGATGGCACCGTTAGCTGCCGCGTTGTTTGCGCTTCTTTCGACGCTTTGTGCGTCTAAGGCTAGTGACAAAGCGCCACTAAATTTAGACGATTACAAGATCGCGTTCGAAGACGACTTTGACAGTCTAAGTGTATCTGAATGGGGCCCAGGCACCACTTGGATTGCCCACACGCCTTGGAACGGGGACTTTGGTGATGCGAAATTCGTAAAGCCAGGAGTTGAGTTCCCGTTCGCCACGAAAGATGGGATTCTCTCGATCCAAATGCGTAAGGATCATGAAGGAAAGTGGCGGTCTGGACTCATCGCTAGTGTGGACCGCCAGGGCACTGGATTTTCGCAAAAGTACGGATACTTTGAAATGAAAGCCAAGTTCCCGGCTGGAGAGGGCGTTTGGCCCGCTTTTTGGCTGATCGGCGTAGAAAGACTCAACAAGAACTCAACCTCGACGTCGGAGATTGATGTTGTAGAGCATTACGGGCATGCTCCACATCAATATTCGTCCTCAGTTCACGTCTGGCCCAGATCTAAAGAGGTAAAGAAATTTACAGCAACGAAGCATATTCCTGTTGCACATGGGAGCTTGTATAGCGACTATCATCTATACGGCGTATCCGTTGATGAAGATAAAACCAGATTCTACTTCGATCGTAAGCTTGTATGGGAGATTGATACACAGGATGAGCATAAGCAGCCTATGTTTCTGCTGGTCAATTTAGGGCTCGGAGCTGGTTGGCCGACTGCGAACGCCCCTAACCCATCCGTTATGATGGTCGACTATGTCCGAGCTTACACGCGTCGCTAGCGCTCTC
>KI912087.1:59294-69414 GCA_000517005.1 Microvirga lupini | reverse complement strand
TACGCGCTAACGAGCGCACGGTAGAGACCTCCAACGTTCGTGTATGCCTCTTCGAGCACCTCGGAATGGCCTTCACGATGGCCTGACGGTCTTTGCAACAGGCTATCGATGCGCTCTAAGACGTCTCGAAGAGTACTTATCTGCGTCGAAGCTATGCAATCCATCTCTCCGATAGATGCCATGAAGGCATCTACCTTCCGGTCCCAGCGGAGCGCGAATATAGGAACTCCGTAGGAATAGGCCGCGATCAGTGCGTGCATACGATGGGCTACTAAGACGTCCAAGCTAGCCGAAAAAGTCGCAAGCTCCGTTGGGGCCTTGAGGCGTTTGCGATAGATTGTACCCTCTGCGACGCTGTCGAGTCGGCTAGAAAGCAGATCTAGGAAATGTTCGTCCTCTGGACTACCGTTCGTGAAGACGTCGACCACATAACCGCGGCGCGTTAAACCCTCGCAGAGCGAAGCGTACCACTCTCCTAGGTCAATATCAGAAATATCGACATGTGAGTGATAGCGCACGGCAATTCCGCTGGTGATGCACAGTCCAACCCTCGGAGTAGGATTCCGCGTTATAGAGGGTTTGATATATCGACTTGTGAGGAGCCCAGGGTCACGAACCAATTCTGCTCGCAAGCCAGCAGAATCTGCGAACAAGAGATTGAAGTTCTCTTGAGAGGGCTCATCACGCACCGAGATATAGCACAACCGGGCGCCACTGAGAGCGGTCCGCATGAAATGCAAGCCTTGCTCCGACCAATCTCCAGAAACTCCTACGCCGTAAATGGCTATAGGAAGATGACGTCGGCTCACCAAATTGAGGACTGCGGCCAACTTCACAGGGAAATTCAAGTCCATATCTGTGAACAAATTGCCGCCACCTATGACCACAGCGTCAGCCGCACCGAGTTGTGACTCGTAGTGTGGCAACCATTTCTGGCGGAGCATGAGTTGAAGTGGAACCTGAATCGCTCTTTGCCTCAGGTCGTTGGGCAACGCGTTCAGCGCCCGGAGCATTAATGATCGCGTTCCCCCCGCTCCCCCGTAGGCAGCTCGAGCCGCCAGATCCACGGAGGTAGTGCCTTCCCTGTCGGCTCCTTGCTCGTGCAGTGCACGTTCCAGAGCCTCCGATAGCAAGCCATCACCTAGGTTCGGGCTGTACTTCACATTGAAGAGCCGAATTGACGGGCCATTAGCAACACTCGGTTTGACTTTGGCATCAGCTGAAACTGTGCGTTGCGTCGCGCTACTTGAGTGAGCCCGAAGTCTTTCCTCATAAAGTTCCACAAGACCGTCGCACCATGTGGAGGGAGTTGACGCAATAGGAGCTTTTGCCTGAAAGGCATGCTCGCTCATGTCTCGGATGGTGCTCTCGTCCAATTCTGCCACCTTCCGCATGGCAGCGCCAAACTCCTTAATGTTGCGGGTGTTGCAACTGAATCCCAGATTGTAATGCGCGAACTCCGAAGCAAGAAGAGCAGTATTTGAGAGTATGACCGGGATGCCGCTCCTTGATGCCTCGGCAGCCACAAGCCCGAATGGCTCGGGATAATGGGAGGGCATAACCACTGCTCGCGCGTCCTTAATGAGTTCGCCCAGCTTCTGACGTGAGCTCCAACCCTGGAAGTCAATTTCCGGGTAGGTGCCTTTAAGGGCAGGCTGCTCAGGTCCATCACCAATAATTCGTAGCGCAACATTTGCTTGGCGGCACGCAGCAGCAGCATCCCAAACACCCTTTTCGGTCTCGACACGGCCAATAAAATGAAATAGCGAATTTCGCTCAACCTTGACCCGCTCATCGATGAGACGTTCAACGGGATTCCGGAGGACCCGCAGGCGGGAAGCATGAATACCTGACCGGATGAAATAATCGGCCATACCTTCATGGATCATGACTATCGGTGTGTCAGAAAACTGCCGACTAGCTAAGATCTTCAGCGCCTGCTGTCTCATCACCCGCCAAAGCTTTTGGCTGTAGGACCTCTTATCACAATCTGTTGTAATGCAATCTATTCCTAGTGGCGTTCGAGCACAGGGCTGCCCGTGCCGATAGTCATAAAAGCCTCCATTCGGACATGCTAAGAAGAAGTCGTGAGCGTGCAGGACAGTGCGCGTTGCTACAGGCTGAAGAGCCCGAAAGATTGCTGGCGAGAGGATCTTCGACCAACCATGGATATGGTAGACTGTCTCAGGATCGTCATTTTCGTTGATCCAGCGGGCTAAAAGGCTTTCTGCAGCACTGTTGTAGATCCCGCTTATCGCCGCACTCCCTCTGAAGCCATTAGCAATATGCTGTCCGTTCAGAGCAACGACGTCCACGTTCAGTGACGCAAACTCTGGGTTTGCACCGTCATCACCCACAATGTACGTGATTGGTAATCCCGCTGCGGTTAGAAGACGGACAGCCAACAGTGCAAGTCCTGTCGCCCCACCCCGGGCGGTGGAAGCATCGTTGATGAGAACAACACGCTTGACCATCGCTGTCCCTTCTTCGCGCGGTAACACGAAATAAGTACTAAGTGCCTTTGATCCTGCTCAGATTATTTCATTACTGAATATGCAGACTACATCGGCGAACCTACTGCCGCTCGAACCGCGCTAATTGTCCTGCCAAAGAGGGCATCCCACCCACGTTCATCCGCATAGTGTATATGCTTCTGAGTCCGACAGCTGTTGGAAGCGCATAGCAGAAGGCTCCGAAAGCCCCGATGTCTGCGCTCGTTCCGATGAGAAGGCTAACGACGAAACTAGGAACGAAAGCGTAGCGGATGGCACTGATGAGCACCTCGCCCTCAGTATCGTTCCATGCAGCACGACGCAACAAAGATTGGCAAATGAAGCCAACATACAGAACGGCACCCACCAGACCGACATTGCTAGCAACTGCCACCAGAGAATTCGATGCGCGTGTTCCACCGAGGCCAACGCCAACCCCGAATGTGTCGAGAAGCGCTCGCAAAGATACAATCGTCCACATGTTACGTTCATAAAATGATGAGCTCTCAGTCTTCTTGAGAATCATACGGTCGATCAAGTTGAACATGGTGTCGACCAGAGTTGGTTGGAAGAGAACAATGAGCACGAACATTGCCGAGGCAATGATGACTACGAGAAATTCGCTTCCCAGGTACCGTCTCCGCTGTATTACATAGCGTTTCTCGGTCAATCTCACGATCCATTCGAAAGAAGCCATAGCTATGAAAACGGCTAAGCCAACGTATGTTGCTGACGACGTTGAAAGCCAAGCGAACACCAGAAGAAGAAGGATGGTCAAGGGAGCATAAAATTCTCTCGTTCGCTGATCTGCAATTCCCCTCCTTAGGAAGTACAACAGGCACAAAAACGAGAGACACATATTACCGTAGGACGAGGCTTCAGGCATGAGCCCCACAACCCGCTTTGCCCCAAGAACCTCAACATCGACGAGAAGCGCATAGGTTGCCGTTCTGAAGATCTCAAGAGCAGGTCCTACGGGCAAGTATTGTGAGGAAAAATCTAACATGCCGGTTATGACAGTCACGACTCCACCGGCCGCTAAAGCCTGCAGTGCGGTTTGCCGGTTGGATCGATCAGAGAGTATTTGTGTGAATGCAAAGACAGCGAAGATCGAGACCGTTAGATAGGCAAGCTGCGAGACGTTCTGAGTCGTAGGGTAGAGAGGCGCTTGTCCCGATAAATCACCTCTTACAGGTACGATCATCACGATTCCCGAAAACACTCGCGGCATGAAGACAGAGGTAATCACTGCGACCGACCAGTATGCGGCGAACAAGCCAAGCCGCCTAGGATCGAGTGCCGCCCCTATTGCAACCCGTGCCCTATGAGGATGCAAGAGTGTCTTTGCGATGATCAGCAGAGCTGTCATAGGCTGGGGGACGAAGGTTAGTCCACCGGTCAATCCTGGCGGGATCACTGCAAATGAGCCAAGGGGAACCGTACAGAAAAAGAGATAGATCAACACGGGCCGGCGTGAACAGAGCCCCCATATCGCCAGAGCCCAATATACTGCGATAGCAACATAGGTCATCAGGGCGCGAGGCCTTTATCAAAGAGTAACATGTCGCGCATACCACCCCCCGTTAATGGTCACAATATCTGCGCGCGAGCAGCAGTGTCAGGCGCCGCTGGGTCGAAGTAGCGCAACTTTTTTCCATCAACGTCTGTCAACACAACACCCAATAGCTTCCTTTCGAAGGCTGGACTTGAGCGCACAAGAGTGGCAAGGAGCGCACTGGAAGCTTTCCCCCACGCTGATGTGCACACGATACCGTCGACACTGGGCGCGATCAGCCTAGCCTCTGATATCGGCGCGGCTGGCGGAAGGTCAATGATGATCATATCGCACAGGTCTCTAAGCTGGTTTATGAGGCCGGCGGCATCAGCAAGGTTGACTGCGTCGACGACGCTGAAGTTGGGAAGGAAGAGTAGACCAGATGAGGTTCGGTATAGAGCCTGATCGAGCGGAACCTGTCCCGACGCCACATTCGAAATTGATATATCTGAACGGATGGCTAGATCGCGAGCCAGATTCCTTTCTTCCGTATCTCCGTCGATGAGGAGCACACGTTTTCCAGAGATCACCTCGTGCTCCGCTAGCGCCAGAGCGAGTGCTGACTTTGAGTGACTTGGGAGCAATGTGGTTATTCCGATAACCTTACCCCCTCCGCCTTGGCGAATCTCAAGGGCGATCCTGATCGCCTTAATGGCTGCCGACCATCGATTTGCGTTCTCTGGCGTTTCCGAGGATCCGACATTGATCTTAGAGACTGCCCGGCGCTTGTGCCGGCGCGTGGTGTGAGGGCTTTCGACATACCCAAGGAATGGCACATTGAGCTTTTCGACATCGGATGCGGTGCGCAGGGTCTTGTCCGAGATCTCCCGAGCGACACCGATTGCGCCTCCTGCCGCAAAACCTAACACGATCGCCAGTGCCATGATCACCTTGGTCTTAGGGAAATCTGGGAGTAGTGAGAGTTCTGGCTGCGAGACAAGACGACCCGTTGTCAGTGGCAACGTTTGCTGCTGGAGAGCCTCCTGATAGCGCGTGAGATATTCCTGGTACAGAGCACTATATGACTGCGCCCGCTGCTCCAGATTTCGCAAAGTCACAAGTGTTGAGCTGTCGGACTGAAACTGTCCTTTTGCAACCCTGACGGCTGCTTGTATCGAATCGACTGCAGATTGAGCCACACGATACTCGCTTTGGTAGCCAGACAGAACTCGTTTCGCTTCCGCAACGATCGCTTGTGAGAGACGTTGAGTCTCTCCCTTCAATGCAACGGCTTGTGCATTCTCTGCCCCCCCTCGTTCTGCAACTTCCTTTGCGCGGCCTAATACCTGCAGATATTCATTCCGCAGAACCTTAATCGGTGCTGCTTCTGGAAGTGCCGACGACGTTCCAACGGATCCGATAATCGAGTTTACATCACCGCGATTCACGGCTTCCTCAAGTTCAAGGACCTTTGCTGAGGCTTGCGTGGCGGCAAGCTTCGCCGTCATGAGTTGCTGAGAAAGACCACCGAGTTGTTGATCTGACACAAGGCGCCCATCTGTAGTAATTAGATCATGTTCTGTTCGAAACCTCTCGACCTCTGCATTTGCTTCCAAGGATTGCTGACGAAGCTCATTGATGCGGCTCTCCAGCCAGCTGCCCGCGCGGCTTGTTGCGTCGTATCGCGCGGTCAGCTGATCATCGAGATATGCCCTACCATAAGCTTCAGCCAAGCTTCGCGCGAGCTGTGGATCTGGGCTACTTGCCGCAATTTCGACAACTAAGCTGCTTTCGACCTGGTATACGGATATGGTTCGAGCCAGCGCATGAAGCACGGCTTGATCGACTGGAATTGAACTAAGTTCGGCTGATCGCAGTGCTGGCCTATTCGGCTCTGGCTGAGGCGCACCTCCCGTAACAAGATAGCCTAGATCCGGATCATATTTGAGATTGAGATCACGGGCGACACGGCGCGCCACGACGTTGGATCGAATGACTGCGATTTGAGTTGCAATGTACTCCTCGACAGCAACTGAACTCTTTTCTGCAGTGATATCAGACAGGAGCTTGTTTCGGTCTTGGTCAAGGAGAATACGAGCGTTGGAAGAGTACCAAGGAGTGGCGGTCCAAACGAACAGAGCTGCAACCATAGCCGCAAGGAGGGCCCCCAGCACGGCCACTCGCCATTGTCGGCGGATAACCCCCCGGATGGCAGCAAGGTCTGCGGCTGGTTCGTTGATCCTTGGTTCGACACCATAGGGATCGCCGACGCTGGTGTGACGGTATTCAAACGTCGGCTTTTCCATATTTACGTCCTTGGCACAATTTCAAGCGGCGTGCTGACTTCTCGAAATAACTACAAATGACTAAGTCGGGGAAGGCGCCACAGCAAGTGGCCGAAAGAGTTACTTTGACTATTCAGCCGCCGAGCCGCGGCAAATAGTGGGGATCCAGAGATTTATGAAAGGAATCCAGGCAGCCTGCACAATAATCAGCCAGTCGCTGCCGGGCGGAGTCCATCCAGATTGATAGGAGGATTGCAATGTAAAAGAATCGCACCGAGTTTCCACTGTTTGCTCCTCTGGATCCCTACCCTACATAGTACAGTAAGGTGACACATTTGCCATGACTGGGATCTAGACTGGTATTTCGCTGCATCGCAACATTTGGCGCGGACCGAATAATTGACAACCCCTGTGTTCCACGGCTAGCCATTAGAGTCAGAACTGGCATAAAGGAACGATGATTTAAGCTTACGATCGATAAAGCCAGCGTTATCAACGGTGAACTGAGGCATTAATGAAAGTTGCAATTGTACACTACTGGCTTGTCACGATGCGCGGGGGAGAAAAGGTTGTAGAGGAACTTTGCAAAATATTCCCTGACGCCGATATATTTACGTTAGTTTGCGACAAGACGAAACTATCTTCTACTCTTCAGCGCCACAGGATTTTCACATCCTTTCTTCAGAAATTTCCAGGCGCAACAAAACATTATAATAAGCTCTTGCCCATTATGCCGTTTGCTCTCGAAGACTTCGATCTGCAATCCTACGATGTCGTCATATCGAGCGAGTCCGGCCCCGCAAAGGGCGTGATTACTCGCCCAGATGCCCTTCATATTTGCTATTGCCACTCGCCTATGCGGTACATCTGGGATCACTACCATATCTATCGTCGTGAGGTAGGTTGGCTTGGTCGGATGGCGATGACTGCGGCAGCCCCTCTCCTCCGCGTGTGGGATGTCACAACCTCTGCACGCGTCGACGCTTTCATTGCCAATTCACATCATGTCGCAAACCGCATCCGCCGCGTTTACAATCGTCAGGCTACGGTGATCCATCCGCCCGTCGCAGTGGACGACTTTGAAATTGCGCAGGAGATTGGCGACTTCTATCTGTGCGCGGGACAACTCGTATCATACAAGAGAGTGGATCTTGCCGTTCGAGCTTTCACGAAGTCTGGAAAGCGGCTCATCGTGATTGGCGAGGGTCCACAGAGTCAGGAGCTGAAGAGCATAGCGGGACCCAATATAGAGTTCCTTGGCTACCAACCTTTCCCTGTTCTGCGCGATCATCTTGCCCGCTGCCGCGCCCTAATCTTTCCAGGAGAGGAAGATTTTGGAATTCTGCCCGTCGAAGCCATGGCCTCCGGGCGCCCGGTCATTGCTTACGATGCAGGTGGGGCGCGGGAAACTGTCTCCTCCGATCAGGTCGGGATCCGGTTCTCAGAGCAGACCGAGAACAGCATTGTTGACGCTGTTAATCGGTTCGAAGCCATTGAACACATGTTCGATCCAGTGGCGATCCGTCAACATGCGCAACAATTCTCCGCAGACAGGTTTCGTAGCGCCATAAGCACTTTCCTGGATAGCGTATCAGCAACTCCCTCCTGATCTGTTCGCCGACTGCTTGGCGAAACAGGGCACGAGCAGGCCCTTCCGCTGGCCTGCAGGAATGAGCTAGAGCAAAGCAACTAAAGTCTCAGGTGCTATGTTCACATCTCTAGCGTATCCGGGGATCCCACAGGGATCTGCTGATCTTGAGTTTTGCGATTAGCTTGGTGGGCGCGAGTCAGTTGCCGCCGCAGGGCCTGAACGCCGAGTGACAGAACAAAGCCCAGTTGCATGACTATAACGCTGCCGGCCCATGCTACCAGCATCATTCCAACAGATGCCTCTTTGAGGGCACCGACGATAATGGTCGCAGTTGTCACTGTAAGCGCAGCAATAAGAAGGTAAGTTATTGTGCTCACGTACGCCGCAACAATACCGGCGCCGAATGATAAAATGCTGACGATAATCAAACCCACTGTGGCGCTCCGATCGTCCAAGGTCGCTGGTATGAATAGTTCCGCGTTGCGGGTGCTCCTAAAAGGGAAAAGGCGGAATACAGAGACGCTTAGCACTGAGCGCCACAAACACCGGCCGTGTCATGCCCTGACGGAAATGCCGGATTGGTGACCAACCTACTGAGCTCACACGCAGCGCCTTCCAGACCTGATGTATGATAAAGCCCTTCTACCTCTAAAGTCCCTACAGCCTACTACTATAACCTCAACTTAATGCCATTTCCCACCACTTTTGCTTGCCTAACAGGATATACCCTCACATTGACGAAGGACGGCAAAGTGGATAACGCTTTACCGTCAAGATGAAGCAGGAGAGGCAGGTTTGCATACTGGTCCATCCACGCGAAATCTCGATGGAGATGTCTCGTGCGGCACACGGATAGCCGTTGCCATTGCGACCTCAGGGCGTCCGGTTATCGTTGGGCAGACTATATCGCTCTTGGCTCAGCAAAGCCGGCTTCCCGATCGCATTCTGGTTTGTCCAGCGCAAGAGAGCGATATAGATGCAGTATCGCTCCCGCCCCAAGTCGAAATTGTCAAGTCTTCACGCGGCCTTCCGAAACAGCGGAATGCATTGCTCCGGGCGTGTGAGGGCATCGATATCGTGGTCTTCTTTGACGATGACTTCTTCCCGCATGAGCTATATTTGGCTGAGATCGAAGACCTGTTCAGGCGAAACCGAGACGTCGCTATGGCAACAGGTGATATTATTGCGGACGGAATTCTTGGCCCGGGTCTGGAGCCGCGCGAGGCTCTGGCGATGCTAGCCGCGGTCACATCATTGGACCCAGAACAAATATCGATTGTGCCCAACGGCTATGGATGCAACATGACCGTTCGAATGCGACCGGTGAGAGATCTCGGACTGGAGTTTGATGAAGCGCTTCCCCTCTATGGCTGGCTAGAGGACGTCGATTTCAGTAAACGCCTGGCACAAGCTGGGCGTATCGTTAAATCAAACAGGCTTCGCGGCGTGCATCTTGGTATCAAAGGCGGCCGTACGAGCGGCTTTCGCTTGGGCTATTCACAGGTTGCCAATCCTGTCTATTTAGCCCGTAAAGGCACGCTTGAACGGAACCGAGCGATCAAACAGGTCATACGCAACCTGCTTGCTAACCTGGTGAAGGTGGGTTGGCCTGAGCCATGGGTGGACCGTCGAGGGCGGCTGATTGGGAATGTCCAAGCAGGCTTTGATGCCCTGCGTGGGCGTCTACACCCGGAGCGTATTTTGAGTTTCTAGTAAAATCTCTGGGACTGCCAGAATTTCCGTGTACGGGCCGGGTTCATCATCCCAGCCTGAAGCGGCCTTCGAAGAGAATGGCGAACTGGGCTTTGGCCATGCCCCATTCGCATGGCGGCATCTTCCACTCTTTCTGCGTCTGCCTCAAGACCAGGAACACCAGCTTGAACGCACTCTCATCGGTGGGAAAGTGGCCGCGGGCCCGCACCGCCCGGCGCAGCTTGGCATTGAGCGCCTCAATGGCATTGGTCGTATAGATGATCCGGCGCACCTCGTCGGGGAAGGCAAAGAACGGGACCACCGCCGCCCAGTGGCGCCGCCAGGCGGCCGCGATGGCCTCATCCTTCCGGCCCCCGACCGAGGTCGCGAACGCCTCCAGGGCCGCCTGGCCGGCTTCGGCATCCTTCGCCCGGTAGATCTCCTTCAAGGCTCCCGCGACGGCTTTGCGGTCCGTGTCCGACACGAAGGCCAGCGAGGAGCGGATCAGAGGCACGATGCAGGGCTGCAACGTAAGCGGTAAGCTGACCGCATCTGGCGCAGCATG
>KI912087.1:58671-59194 GCA_000517005.1 Microvirga lupini | reverse complement strand
ACTTTCGAGAGAAGGTCGATCCCGCCGGCCTTCGTTCGGCGCATCTCGCGCCCCACAGCCGAGCGGAACACGGCAAGGAGTTGGAGTGCAGGCGGTATCCGTGCCCACAAGGTCTTGGTAATCCGACGCTCGTTGCGGGTGCGGCGGGGTGCCTGGCCTGTGACGACCCGTTGCGACCAGCGAAAGCCGATCTCATTGAAGTAAAGATCCGCCAGATGCGGGCTGATGTGATGGAACACGCCTGAGACGGTGCGGCGGACCCGGTCATTGAAGCCCTCCGCCGAGTTGATGTGAACCGGACCACGGGCATACTCGTGCGCTTTATGGTGGACGGTATCGTGGGCTGCAAACGCGCTGCCCAGAGACACAAACGCTTTCCATTCATCGCTCATCAGATGAGCCTTGGGGTCGACAGCTTCGGTAAGAACCCGATCGGCCTCGGACTCACTGAGGTCCTCGATCCCTGCGGCTCGCGTTTCGCCAGCGGACGCGCCGACGCTTAGATCCGGCGGCCGCTGCACGA
>KI912087.1:58458-58571 GCA_000517005.1 Microvirga lupini | reverse complement strand
AATCTCACGCGCCCAATGATGGCGCGCTGCCGCAGGCCTCCATGCGCCACCGTGCAGGGCCGCTGGGCGGCAAAGAACGTGAGCACCTGATGCCGCCGCAGCTTCTTGCGGAA
>KI912087.1:58039-58358 GCA_000517005.1 Microvirga lupini | reverse complement strand
GTTAGAGACGAGCCGAATCCTGCTCATCAACATAGGCGCTCTAATATCAATGCGGATCGCGGCTCTGACATTTGTTTCGCTGTTGTTTCCAATCAGCACCGCCTTCGCGGGAACAACCTCAGTCTACACCGATGCTACCAAGTGTAAGGTACACGATACTCATTGGGATCACTTCTTCCGTGAATGTAAAGGTCCGAACGGAAGAATGGTTACGTTGTTCTACCTCGAAGGCATCGCTCGCATTATTGTGGATAAAGACGAGGACAGCCCAAGTGCCGAAGCCGCAATCAACGTAGGTGGCAATGGCAAGGTGTTCGGC
>KI912087.1:57601-57939 GCA_000517005.1 Microvirga lupini | reverse complement strand
GAACCTCGGACGCGAGACAGCAATGCGTTTGAAACTGGGTCCAAGGATGGGTGATCAAGCGCGGGTATTAGACCCGCGCGAATGCCTGATCGAAGATGGCCTGATCTTCGCTATCCCAGAACGATACCCAGAGAATCTCTTGGCTGCTTACTCGATGGGTCATTCCCTGCTCGTCGAGAAAGCGTTCAACAGTATCCTGATCATAGGGGAACGTGATGGCGATCTCATCGATGAAATTGATGGTTTCGCCGAACATAAGTTTGAAAGCTAGACGATCCGAATCGGCATGGAATGAATGAGCGATTATCGACAAGGGTAGGGGTTCGCAGTGTCGAAGA
>KI912087.1:54685-57501 GCA_000517005.1 Microvirga lupini | reverse complement strand
ATCACGATGCACCTTGTTGGAGTGGTTGAGCGACAATTAATCTGGGTTGACGGCCACCATATCGACTGCCGGCGCCTTTTTCGAGTCTGACGTTGCCCGGCGGTTCGTACAAATATCGATGGCTGGTGGCGTATCGATGGCGCTTGAGAATGCCCTTCCGCCCGAGTTGGTGAACGGTCGAGACGCACACGCCGAGCTGCTGGGCAACTTCCTCGCCGGTGAGCATGCCGCTCTCCCGCAGCCGTTCGTACCGGCTCTTCAATACATAGGTGCGGCGCACGAGCATGACCTTCTTCAGCGTGAAGGGTTCGCCGCGCCAGTTGCGATGCCCGAGTTCATTGAGACGGGCGGCGATCTGCCGGTCGTTGGCGGTCTCCAGTAGCTCGTTGATCAACGCCACGACCTGTGCCGGCGTCTTGCGTATCACTGACATAGGCCGTGGTCTGGTCACCGAAAGGCTCTGCGTGCGCCCGCCGCGCCAACGGAGATGGATGTTGACCGCATCGTCGGCGAGCAGCGTCACGTCTTCGATAAGAAGGCCGAGCATGCGCTTGCGTTCGACGGCGCCGGTGCGCTCGTCGTTCCAGATGCGCGGGAAATCGGCGGCCAGCGCTCTGATGCGCTCCTGCGCGGCCTCGTCCAGCAGCGAGCGGTCGGCCTCGTTCTGGCGCTCGTGCTCGCGCTGGAGTGCGTCGAGGTCACGTAGCCGTGCGTTCCAGTCGGCTTCCAGCGCGTCGGCGACCAGGCGGTTGTCCGGATCGACCTTCAGGTAGCGCCGGCGGGCTAGTTCAGCCTCATAGCGGGCACGTTGCAGCTGCGTGCCGCGCAGCGCCGCAGCCTGCTCCACGCGCTGGGTGATCTCCTGTTGCACGGCAAGCGCGACATCGATCGCTGCCGGCGCCATCGCCTCCAGCAATAGCGCGCTCACCGCCTCGTCGACCGGAGCACCGCGTACCCATTGGCAGTGCTTGCCGGCGTGTCGCACGGCGGCTTCGTTGCAGACGTAATACGGGCGCAGCCGCCCCTCGAACGGCTCGTAATGCACCCGCATGCGTGCACCGCAGCGGCCGCACAGGAGCCGTCCCTGCAACAGACCACTGCCCTGGCGGGGCATGCGTCCGCGTAGGCCGGGTGAAAAGCCGGCGGCGTTCTGTTCCAGGGTTATCTGATTCCGCTCATACTCGGCCCAGGAAATGTAGCCCTCGTGGGCGTCGGGGATCAGCACCTGCCAGTCGGATCTCGGCACGCGCAGCTGCACGGACTTGAGCTTGGCATTGTAGGCGGTGCGCGTGCGCCCATCGGCAAAGGCGCCGGCGTATCGCGGGTTGTGCAGGATCTGGAGCACGCGGGAATGGTCGATCTCGCTCCACAGGACGTCGCCCTTGCCGATGCCGCGACGGATACGTCGGGGAAAGAGGAGCTTCTCGCTGCGCAGGCGGCGCACGACGGCGCAGGCCGAGCCGGTCTCGCGGAAAGTATCGAACAGGAGCCGCACTGTGTCCTGGATCTGTCGGTCCGGATCGAGCACGGCCCGCGCGTCGGCGGTGTAGACCAGCCCGATCGGCAGTGGCATCTCCAGTTCGCCGCGGCGCGCCTTGTTGAGAATGCCGCCTTGCAGCCGTGACTTCAGGATGTGCAGTTCGGCCTCGCTCATCGTGCCCTTCAGCCCGAGCAGCATGCGATCGTTGAAATAGGCCGGATCGTAGACGCCATCCTCGTCCATGATGAGCGTGCGCGACAGGGCAGCCAGCTCAAGGAGGCGGTGCCAGTCGGCATTGTTGCGTGCCAGGCGCGATACTTCCAGCCCCAGCACGATCCCTGCATGCCCCATCGCCACTTCGGTCACCAGGTGCTGGAAGCCGTCGCGGTCCTGCGACTGCGCACCGGAGAGGCCAAGGTCGCTATCGATGACGTGGACACGTTCGATCGGCCAGCCCAGCGCCACTGCGCGATCGCGCAAGGCGTATTGCCGCTTGGTGCTCTCGGTGTTCTCGAACACCTGACGAAGAGAGGACTGGCGCACGTAGAGGAATGCATCACGCCGCAGATGGTCGGCGTCAACCTTCATGGCGATGTCAGTAGACATGGTTCCCTCGGGTCTCTGCTGCCAGCACCATGTTGGCGAGCATATGCACGAGCTGGCGATCGTGCACTGCAGCCGAAGCCGTGGGCGATGGTTCCGGTCGCCGATGCGTCGGCGCGGAAGACTGGGGGCTCGCGATCAGCACCGCCAGCCCTTGCCAAAGGCCGTGGAAAACAATGGCGCCCATGTCCTTGGCGCAGGCCTGACCGCACAGGACGGCGGCACGCAGCGTCTCGTAGAAATCCTTGCAGCTGCGGGGTAGCACCGGGGTGCGTGCATGGGGCTCACCGTTTTTTTTACGGACGATCGCGCGTTCGATGCTTCGGGGATGGACACTGATGCCAAGCGTCGAATGCACCAGTTCCGCCAGGGGGCGCGCCTGCAGCGGGGCGCCCGCCTGCTGGTTCTGCTCGATGAGCTGCATAACCTCGTCGGTGAGCTTGTGGGCTGACTTTGGCCCTCGGGTGCGCGGCAGCAGGCCGGCAATGCCCTCGCGTTCGAATGCGGCTTCGGCCTGATAGTAGGTTGGCCGCGACAGACCGAAAAGCGCGGCGGCATCGGCCTTGTTGACGCCATCCTGCTGGACATGACGCAGCATCTCGTACTTCACCTGCACGAAATCGAGAGGATCGAAGAAGCTGGATTCACGAAACCACGGTGCACGGACGGCTTCGGGCCGTGGGTTGAGTGCTCCGAGCTGGCGCAGTCGATCGCGTTTAGTCTCTTTGGGCAT
>KI912087.1:54222-54585 GCA_000517005.1 Microvirga lupini | reverse complement strand
GATTTCAGATGGATGCCCCTCTGATTGAGCGCCGGTTAGTCCCAGGCTATTAGTTAGAGCATCGGACCAAGAGTGGACCCACTTTTGGGATCGACTACTCCTCTTCCTAACAGGTGCATCGCCTTCTTAACAGGTGCATCGTCGTGCGCGGAAAACCGGGTCCTACTTTTCGGCACGATGCGTTAGCGTTACGCTTCTCATCCTTCGACGGAGACTGCCATGACTGCGTTCAACATCGTCCGTTTCAATGTCAAGTCTGGCATGGAAGAGTCCTTTCTCGACGCTCACAGAAACATCTCCGAGAGTTGGTCGGGAATGCGGCATGCCAACATCATCAAGACCGGCGAGGGGGACTACTGCATC
>KI912087.1:53118-54122 GCA_000517005.1 Microvirga lupini | reverse complement strand
TGCCGCTGTTTGAGAATAGTCTCGTCCTCCTGAGCTCTTGTCCGCCGCAAGCGTGATGTTGGTGCCGCTGCTTCGAACAGCAGATCGTATAAAAGCTGGATCTGGCTCGGATAACGAGCCGCGTCACGTAATCGGGCTCAGACCGTGGATGCCGAAATCACCAACGGAGTGGACAAAATGTCACCCTGACGACCGTTCCGTATTGACTCTCCTCATATAAGCCAGCTGGCATGCTTGGGCGTGTAGTGGAACTCCAGCCGCCTAAGGATGCGTCGCGCCCCTGATGGCGGCAGGGCCTGATAGAGTGCGGCGAGTGCTTGGGTCGACAGATTGTCGAGGACGACGCGGATGCGCTCGGCATCGGGATAATAGACATCGGCAAGTTCACGTATACTCTGGGCAAATTCGTGTGCCGCGCGCCGCTCGGTGACCTCCACCTTGCGCCAGGAGCGGTGCGCCTCGAGGAAGAAAAACAGGTTGGCGGTGCCGTTGCGTTTGTAGCCGTAGCGCTCCAGCCTTCCCGGCGCGGCCGGGATTGGCTGGCGCACTTCGCCGATGAGCTGGGTCGGGCTTTCGTCGAAGCACACCACCGGCCGCTGTGGATCCTGCGCCTCGCCGTAGAGGTCGAGCATAGGATCTGATGAGGGGACGCCCCCAACGGCCTTGGTGTGCCACAGTGGAGGTGTTGATGAGCACCACTTGAGGGAGGCGCCCATGGGCGAGGTTAGCACGATTGGCGCGGATCTGGCGAAGAGCGTGTTCCAGGTGCACGGCGCCGATGCATCGGGAGCGGTCCTGTTCCGCAAGAAGCTGCGACGGCACCAGGTGCTCACCCTCCTGGCCGGCCAGCCGCTCTGCACGGTGGCGATGGAGGCTTGCGGCAGCGCGCATCATTGGGCGCGGGAGATCGCGCGGCTCGGGCATGCCGTCCGGCTAATCCCGCCGGCTTACGTGAAGATGCCATGAGGAGGTGAGCGGCGACCGGCTCTCTGCAAGAGTAGGGA
>KI912087.1:52926-53018 GCA_000517005.1 Microvirga lupini | reverse complement strand
CCGATCGGCAACCAGGTGCGCGTCAAGGTCGTGAAGAACAAGGTCGCTCCGCCCTTCAAGCAGGTCGAGTTCGACATCATGTTCGGCGAGGG
>KI912087.1:43743-52826 GCA_000517005.1 Microvirga lupini | reverse complement strand
CCGCAACTGCCATGAGAAAGGCGTCAGGCTTGTAGCCAAGATGTCCAGCGAAGGTCGCCGCGATGGGAGCCATCACCAGCACCGTGGCCGCATTGTTCAGGAAGGGCGTCACGGCCATGGCGGCCACCATGATCAGTGCGAGCGCCCCATAGGATGGCAAGGTGCCAGCCAACAGCGAGAGCCATCCGGCCATGAGATCGGCGCCGCCGGTCGTGCGGATCGCCTCGCTAACCGGGATCAGAGCCCCCAGCATCACCAGGATCGGCCAGTCGACCGCTTCGTAAGCCTCGCGGAGCGAGAGCGCTCCGAGCAGGACCATCAGGACGGCGGCGGTGAAGAAGGCGGTGGCGACGGGCAGCACTCCGACAGCGGTGAGCCCCATGGCACCCCCCAGGACCGCCACCGGAACGAGCCCCTGCCGCACGTTGCCCAGACGGATCTCGCGCTCAGCCAGCGGCAGACAGCCGAGTTCCTTCAACTTGTCCGGAAGTCGCGTGAGGTCGCCCTTCAGCACGAGAACGTCGCCGGTCTGCAAGGTGATGTCGCGCAGACGCTCAGTGAACCGCTCGCCGCTGCGACTGACCGCGAGGAGATTGATGTTGAAACGCTCGTGCAACGCCATGCGCTTGGCGGTTTGACCGATCAACATCGAGGTCGGTCCTATGACGGCCTCGATTCCCCCGATCTCCTCATCGGCATCCTTGCCTTCCGTGGGGCGGTCGTCTCCTTCGAGTTCCAGGTGAGCGCGGGCGACCGCCCGCTCAAGCGCTTCCGGATCGCCCTCCAGGAGCACGATATCGCCTTTGCGGAGGACGGCATCCGGCAGAGGCATCGTATGCTCAGTCTGATTCCGAACGATGCCCGTCACGAGAACTTCGTTGTCACAGAGCTTGGCCAGATCGCTGACCGTGTGCCCGATAACCGGCGAGGTCGCGGTCACCCGCGCCTCCGTCGTATAATCGGTGAGATCGATGGCTTCGTCCATAGTCGCGGCGGCTTTGCGCCCGCCGGGCAGAAGCCGGTAGCCAAAGGCCAGGAAGGCCACGCCAGCCGCCGCGAGGCCGAGGCCGACCGGGGTGAAGTCGAACATGCCGAAGGGCTGCCCGGTCAATTCCTCGCGCACACGGGAGACGATGATGTTGGGCGAGGTGCCGACGAGCGTGATCAGGCCTCCGAGCAGTGATCCGAACGCCATCGGCATGAGAAAGCACGAGGGCGAGGCATGGGAGCGGCGCGCCAACTGGAATGCGACCGGGATCATCATCGCGAGCGCGCCGATGTTCTTGACGAAGGCGGACAGGATCGTGACCACCGCCACGAGAACCACGATCTGGCCCTGAACCGACGTGATGTAAGGTGACACTCGGTGGAGGGCAGCCTCCAGCACGCCAGAGCGCTCGACTGCTGCACTGACGATCAGCGCGCTCGCGACAATGATGACGATGTCGTCCCCGAAGCCGGAAAAAGCCACCTTGTGCGGCACGATGCCGGTGAACACCGCGGCCAGGAGGGCCAGAACGGCGACCAGATCGTAGCGCAGCCGTCCCCAGACGAACAGAGCCATCATTCCGGCCAGTATAGCAAAGGCGAGCGTCTGGTCCTGGGTCATCTTTCCGCCTTAGACGATGAGGTGGGGAGAGATACCGCGTAACGTCCTAATCGGATTGATCATGGTGCCCTGTTTACCTCGTTAGAGGGCAACTCTCGTCGAAGCCCTCGCCAGTTATGGAGCCGTGTCCTCGTCTCACCTTGGTGTACGTGTCTCGATCCTGAAATCTCAGATGATCCTAAAGGCGGAGAATAGAGGTATGTTCAAGCTCAGCAGGTCGAGATTCCCTTCAGTCTGGGTGCTCCCTGCCATCGCGCTGTTGTTCTTTGCGCTCGCTGCCGCTTATGGCTTCAGCGGCGACACCATCTCCTCGCCAAGTGGGATCGTTTTCGCCGCCGCACTGATCCCGCTCCTGATCGGCACCGTGTTCGCGGCGGTCCACCATGCTGAGGTCATTGCGCGCCGCACGGGAGAGCCCTACGGCACCCTGGTCCTCACCATTGCCGTGACGGTGATCGAGGTCGCACTCATCACATCCATCATGCTGGGCGGCGAGAGCAGCCCGGCGCTTGCCCGTGACACGGTGTTTTCGGTCATCATGATCGTCGGCAACGGGCTCGTCGGCCTGTGCATCCTGCTCGGGGGAATGCGCTATCGCGAACAAGGCTTTCGGGTGACGGGCGCAAGTGCCTACCTCGTCGTCCTCATCGTGCTCGCAACCATCACCCTCGTTTTGCCGAACTACACGCAGGCACGCCTCGGGCCGTTCTATTCGTCCAGCCAACTTGTCTTCGTGACCCTGATCACCCTGGCTCTCTATGGCGTGTTCCTCTACATCCAGACCGTGCGCGACAGGGACTACTTCCTTGTGCTCGACACCGAGGGTCGTGATCCAGGCTCGGACATGCCATTAAACCGCGCCGTTATGGTGAGCGCGGCTCTGCTCGTCCTGTCGCTCAGTGCGGTCATCGTGCTCTCGAAAATGTTTGCCGTCGTTGTGGAGGCCGGTACGACGCTTGTTGGCGCTCCCGAGGCCATTGTGGGAGTCGTTGTGGCCCTGCTGGTTCTGTTGCCGGAGAGTGTGGCGGCGGTTCGGGCAGCGCGAGCCAATCAGCTGCAGAAGAGCCTCAACCTGGCGCTGGGATCGTCGCTTGCCGCCATCAGCCTGACTATTCCCGCGGTCGCGGCGATCAACCTCACGCTCCAGAGGGACCTTGTGTTGGGACTCGATGGCGAGGACACCGTCCTGCTCATGCTGACGGCTATTGCGAGCCTTCTCACCTTTGGCACCGGACGAACCAACATTCTCTACGGCTTCGTCCACCTCGTGATCTTTGCGATGTTCCTGTTCCTCGTATTCGTCCCTTAGAAGAAGACGTTGCTTGGGCTTACTGCTCATCCGGCTTTTGGTCGGGAGACGGGATTTCTCCGTCGCCATAACCGCGCCGGCCATCGAGCTTAACCTTTGGAGGCGGCACTTGGTGCCCCTCCGAGCGTCTCATCGCCGTCCAGATCGCGGTGAGAACATCCTGGGCGACTCCGAGAAACCCTTTGTTCATACCGGCCTCACTGTCTGCGCTTCAGTTATGCTGAGGCGGTCGAATTCGCTCAGCCTAACCACTCGGTTTAGGATCAAGCGCTTCCGAGAACATCACGGTCAAGACAGGCTGATTGGCTCTGTTCGTGATCTCGACGCGCCAGCTTCGCCGATCCTCACCCTTCTGGTCGCCATCGGTGATCAGGTCGCGCGCCTTGGCGATAGCAGCAACTCGCGCGGCCTGAGGGTCAGGACACGTCTCCCCTTCAGGATCCTCGATTAGACCGCCCTCAGTTCGAATGTTGAAGTAATAGAGTGCCGTTTCCGTCCTGGGTTGCGATGCAGGCGGCTCGCTGAAGTGGTGGCCTGACCGCGGCGCTCCGCCCTCATCATCCCACCGCTTGAGATCCTGACGCTGGCTCGGCTTTTTTGGGTCTTTACTCATTATGCAAGTACAGGGCATTTACCCGGCTTTTTGATGACCGTTCCCGGTATGAGACGCTCAATGGAAGATGACTCGTCCGTTCCGGCTGAACTGCTTTCCGGATCCAGAGATTGGCCATTGTCGCCCTCCACCCGAGGCGACATGCCTGAGGTCCTGCGCCTGCGGCTCGCCTGGCGCTCCAGCGACGACCGGCCAGCTGCGATCACCACCTGCAACGACGTGGCTGATGGTCCGGAGCCGCATGCCCTCCAGACACTTCACGCCCTGCTCAGCAGCCTGTGCAAATGCCTCGCGCAATGGTTTTCATCTTGCGATCCCAGATCCGTTCCTGCGCCTCGGCCTTGGCTCGGGCAGCTCTTGCCATCGCAGCGGACTCCTCCGCCGTATACGGCTTTGACGCTGACACCTTTGGGTTCCCTGCCGCCGGTGCAGCTCTGTCCTTGGCATCAGCAGAGTGAGACGCCATCACCAGGACAAGCACGGCTGTAGTTATCATGATCCGCATCGATCGCTCCTTGCGGAGCGCATCTGGCGGCTCCGGGCTTGCATATGGTGATCGCAACCCAGATCCCTAACGGAAAATCTCACCACCCCTGCCTGAGGCCTGGCTCGTTTCCGGTTTCTTCCGTTGTCTGTCAGGCATCTCTCGCTCACCGAGAATGCAGACGCTCTGCCTTAGAGTTGGACTATGAGGCTTCGAGCTGAATGACAACGGACAATGCTCCTAAATTGGCCACTATCCTGAGTGAGGTTGGCTTTGGGCTTCAATTGAGGGACAGGCTTCGATGCGCTTATTCGCGATTATCCTTCTCGTCACGCTCGGTTGGACAGGGGTCGCTCAGGCTCAGAGCACCCCGCCAGCGTCAAGTGCGCCCAAGTTCATCACGATCAGCAACAACGCCATTCTAAGCTCACGGCTGATCGGCCTGAACGTCCAAAGCGCCAGCGGCAAAGAGATGGGCAAGATCGAGGATGTTGTCTTCGAGGGTGGTCAGATCATCGGGGTCGTGCTGTCCGTCGGAGAGATCCTGGGCAGCGGCCAACGCTACGTGGCTGTCGATCCCTCCGCGATCTCGATCCGGTATATCGACGGCGAGAACAAGTGGCAGGCAACCATGAACGCTGACCATGAGCAGCTGAAATCGGCTCCCGAGTTCCGCTACGAAGGCAAGTGGAAGCGCTGATCTCATCAACGGAACAATGGCAACCTCTCGCAGGCCGGGAACGCACTGGGTCCTGACACCCATTCGTTTTGACTGCCCCGTTGCCCAAGGCATGCCGGTTGTTCAAGCGCAGGGGCGGATGGGAGCCTCCCTCTCCTGGCCCAGTCGCATCGACCGCTACCGTCCTGCCCATCGAGCGGGAGCCATATGCTCGGATGGCATAGATTCTCGATGCACCAGCCCGTCTGGTTTTTTGGCCTGACCATGACGGAATGGTCCGAGGTCGGGACTTCCCCTCTCAGCCGGGCACTTGCCACCATAAGCCGGGACGGCCTGCCGCGCGTTCCTTGGATCCTGATGGGGAGTGATAGGATTATTCGACTCAAGCACATTGCTTCGCTGCTCGCGCGGCGTCACATAATGGGTGCCCGGCATCAGAAGGCTCTCGTCATCCGTTGGAAAGGACAAGCTCAGTGAGCGATCTCGACCTCGACGAACCGGCCCAGATAAGCTGGCTTGCTCCCGACGAACCAACCCGGCACGAGACGGGAGATCCTGGGACCCGCCGATCCTTCAACAGTCTCCGCGATGCCGTCGTTTTTGCACTCGAAGGCTTGCCAGAGCGGTACCGTGAAAGCGTCCGGATCGAACCTTCCCGCGGAGCCTCGCTCGATATCGGCCAAGCCAGGCGGATTTACTCAGAGATCGTCAAGCCCTGACGGGCATACGTCGTCAGCAATCTCCCATCCATATTGCGGACGGCCAACCCCCTTGCGCCGTTGCTGGAGACAGTGAGCGATGCCGTGCTCAACCGACAGGTCGATACAGGGTTTGGGGCTGGAATCGTTCGTTGTGGGGTGGCGTTTTGAAAGGTACGAGCCGCTGTAACTGCAGCCTCGGGCTGCTGCTTCACAAGCCATTGACTGGCACCGGGGATCATTGCCTCGCGGATGTTTGACGCAGCAACCCACATAACAGCCGCCATGGTCGGCCTGAAGGACTTCTGTCGCCGGCTGCAAGCACCGACATGATCTGCTCGCAGCGCTCAAGGGAGCTTGTCACGGGCGTCTGATTTGGAGAGGATCGCCAGTTTGGCAATGCT
This sequence comes from Microvirga lupini, assembly GCA_000517005.1. GTDB lineage: Bacteria > Pseudomonadota > Alphaproteobacteria > Rhizobiales > Beijerinckiaceae > Microvirga > Microvirga lupini. The sequence goes on along the minus strand of KI912087.1, from coordinate 47,030 downwards.
GCTTTTCAACAGCATCTTCTCCCCGGGGTTCACCCGATCCGGATGATCGGTCCACGCGCGATGAGCTCGCGTGCGGTGCAGCCTTCAGAACTCTGGCCCTGCGGAGTTCTCTAGGATTGCGGAAACCGTATGACATGGCCGTTCAGCCGCATCGTCCCCACGCCAAGATCCTCCTGCAACTGGGACTCCCAGACAACTCGGTCATAGGTTTGGTCAGCGCTCCGGATCTGATATTGGGGCTCGCGGTTTCCGCCAGGGACCAAGTAGACAATCTCATAGCCGCCCCTCCAAATATCGTTGGGTGCATAATCCTCAGCATAGCTGACGGCCTGTCCTACAGCGTAGCGGTGCTTTCTCATGATGAACTCCTCTCTGAGAGACTGTCAAAAAATCGATCGTTCTCCTCGTTGGTCACCATGACCAGCCGTGCACGATGATGAAATACATGGCGATTGAGACTCCGATGAGAACCACAATCAACGTGACGACCAGCGGATCATTGCTCCAGGGGAAGTGGGATTTGTTGAATATCTCTTCGTTATCATCTTTGTGAATGGAGCCGTTTTACCGGCTTCTTCCAAATGCCCACCTCGTACACAACGAGACAGCCGGCGATTAGCAACACGGAGAAAAGTGCTTGGCTTAATATTGTGGAGTTCCTCCGATGAATCAGGCTGCTTACCAGGCAAAAATGTCTAATTATCAAATCGGCCGTCAAACAAAGAGTATACGCCTTTGTAAAGCATTAGATACAAAATCTACTTGTTTTCGGTTTTATTTACTTGAGCCGATGTAATTGTCCGATCCGTCCCCATATTATTTATGCCGAAGTTGCTATTTTCTGTCGTTTTCGCTTCAGGCCGAGGTTGGTCTGAGAGGGTGCGGCACCGTAAAGAGGCCTTCCATGTGCCTGAGCAAAAGCGTCACATTCAATCTTGAGCACCACCAGGATCATGATCGCCCGGGCCTCACGCCTCACGCGATGCAGATCGCGCAAGCGACTTGGCTGCGGCTGATAGCGGCAGAGTTGTCGGGAGTGCGAACCACGTCAGAACTCATCGAGAGAGTTGAGGAGAGGTACAGCCTCTCCCATGAGCAGGCGACCAGAGCTGTCGAGTTCTGGTCCCTGGATAAGCAGCTTTGAGCCGGTCGCTGCACACGTGAGACCAGCCCCAATGATGGAGGCAACAATGTTTGGCTATCAAGGCGGCGAAAGCCAGGAGACCGTAACCCGCAAGATCGGGTACCGCAGCGACGCGAAGCTTCAGTGGAACTGTCTGACCCCTTTGGACCTGTCCCAGATCAAGAATGAGGAGCAGCTGATCACATTGGTGAAGGTGCGTTACAGCCTGCCCTATGAGACCGCCAAGGCGGATGTCCAAGGCTGGATGGCAGGCAAGCAATTCTAGCATCTCTTGTCACAATCGGCGGGGCTGCGATGGCCTTACGGGCAAGCAGATGATCCTATGCCTCAAAGGAGCGTGTACCATGGCGAGCGAAGTCTACGTTGTCCATCATCACGGGGCCTGGCGAACAAGAATCGATGGCAAACACTGCGGCGAGTATCCGTCGCGAGAAGCCGCCGTTCGCAGCGCTGTCGCCAGGGCTGAAGAGACCGGACAGGACACCCGCGTCTTCAGCCAAGGCATCAATTGCCAATTTCGCCTTGAGTGGCACTCAGGAGGGCGGCCTTACGTGTCCTCCGTTTAGCATGCCTGCGGGCTCAGAGGTCGGGTTTGATCAGGATGTCCCAGCAACGTGATCTTACTCGCCCAATCCGCCGTTTGGAGAAATCACATGGCCTGGATCAACTTGACGGACAGCAATGGCAGCAGCGTCTTCGTGAATACCGACCACGTGCTCTGGTTCAGCGCCTCTGGCGAGGATGGGCATGCCTGGCTGATCACGACGGCTAACGAAAAGGACAGAGCTCTCTCCCTTCACGTCAAACAGTCCCCCGCTGACGTTGTCGCGCTGTTGAGGTCCGCCAGGCAAGAAGTCGCTGACTTCCATTGAACAGCCCGCCGTGCTCGGAGGCGCGACGTGAGGCATCAACGCGAACGCAAACATGACGGCTGGCGGAACAGGGCCTTTCCGCTAACCGGAGCAATCGATCAGGTTCACAGGAGATCATCATGGCCAAAGGACAAGGACGCAGCAATCGGGAGATCCGAAAGCCCAAGGCGAAGAAGCAGCCGGCGGCCAAGGCGACGCCAGCCGTGCTAACGAGAGGAATGCTGTCCCCGATCAGCCCTCCCAAGAAAAAGAGATGAGGTACGCATCATGGCGACCCGAACCACTGAGACGACTGTCACCTTCAGGCGCTCGTTCACGTTAACGTCTCTCGACCGGCCTCAGCCAGCAGGAACCTACCGGCTTGTGACGGACGAGGAAGAGATCCTCGGCCTCTCATTCCTCGCCTTCCAACGTACGGCCACGATGCTGCACATCCCGGCGATCTCGATCTCCGGCGGCCCTACTCAGGTTTACCATGTCAACTCGGCAGAGCTCGCAGCCGCTCTGGAGGCAGATGGACGGGCGCAGCCTCAGAATTCATAGCTCAAAGGAGACGAGCATGCGTTATCTCGGCGGGATCTCAGGACGTGGCGTACTGCAGTGCAACGGCGAGCCCATCGCGCGTGCGTCCTATGATTTTGATGGCTTCTTCAGGGAGCCGGTCGGGGTCACATGTTGTGGCGAGATCCAGCTCTCTGCCGCAGCTCTTAAGGATGTGTTCGGCCGCAGGGACGTCCAACTCCTCACGGATGAGGGCCGCCTCCTCGATCTCGCGTTCTCCGGGACGGCACTGCTTTCATCGAGCGACGTTGCCCACGTCGACGTCACGGGAGAGTTGCCAGCCACGCCGCGAAGCTGGCGCAACTGACCACCTTCTGGGAATGGCGCCTTGTATCAAGCCACACTCTCACCAACAGCCCCTGGCAATCGACAGGCGTAGACCTGGGAAGTATGCTTGGGATGTTATCGTGACCCAAACAGACGACGGCAAGGCAGGGAGCCCGACAGATCTGCTCGGCTGTCCGCTGGGTTGGATCGCTGAAACAGCCGCCTGGCAGTTCACAAATCATTCGGCCAGCCATGCTCTGGAGACCATAGCCAGCATCGAGCATCGACCCTTTGCATCCCTCAAGGCTGCCCTAGCTGCAGTCGGGAAGCGCAAACGAAACGGCTGCCGGCGCAACCCGGGTGAAGATCAGCGGCAATCGACAGTGACCTGGCGCTTACCCGGCTCGGCGGATGAGGAGAGATCATGCGGATCCGCGTCGGCT
>KI912087.1:42572-43643 GCA_000517005.1 Microvirga lupini | reverse complement strand
TAAAGTCACCACGTTTTGCGCGGGCCTCGGTGGGTATGTTCAGCGGATCGGGGCAAAACAACACACATTCCGCCAAGATGTTCCTAGAGCGCGTTGCCATTCATTTGGTCCAGATGAATGCGCTGACGAGGCAAAAGGGTGACTTGAACGCCCGCGGTGTCTGCTCGTAGCGGGTGGCGATGCCTCTGAAGTGCGCTGCACTCGCATGGCCTGCGCTGTGGGCCCGAAGCTGGGATTTTGGCCAAGTTAATGAACCTTGTGGGAACATGACGGTCAGGATTGACGACTTTCCGAGACCAAATCCGTTCAACCCTGAGGCAAACAAACAAAGAGCAAGTAAGGTTGTTATTGCTGTTAAAGGGGTACTTCAAAAGTATTTACGTAGGAACATACTGGGTTTTCCTGAGTTTTTGTCTATTGCCTTTCGAAAATGCTCAATCCCAGATTACCAAATTGCTGGCACGCCTTCATGTCCCCCCTGGTCGGGCTTCCGCTCAGCCGGGTCTGGCGCAGCTACGGCTCAGCCATCTTTCTCGAATTTGGGGATCTGAGCCCGAGGCTGAAGCACAACGGATGTGAGGCCCATGCCGCCGGTGAGATGTCTTTGATGATTGAAGGGAGCTGGCGGATCGAGGACCACGCCTCGGTTCGGTGCGGGAGCTGGAGCGATGAGGCGCTCTGGGCGGAGGCTTTTGCCGCCCTCAAAGGCAACAGGGTGTCCCGCGTGACCACGTTCGGTCGCTTGCCCGAGATTGAAGTCAGCTTCATCAATGGCCTGCATGTTCTCTCCTTCATGACGAGTGAGGGGCATCCGGCTTGGACCCTGTTCGACCGGCGCGGTCCCCAAGAACGCTGGCTTTGCGTGGGGCAGGAGGGTTTAGCGATCCATCCGCACGACTGAATGAGCTCTGCAGCCCGCTCTATGTAGTTTCAAGTAATCCTTGCCCTCCGGAGACTGAAGCAGAGAGCGGTTAGACCGGATGTTTACAGGGGCAGGGCCGCCGACTGGAAACTCATCTCCCGAAGACGCTGAAATGCCACCCTATCCGGTTCTATAAGGCATTCTGCGAA
>KI912087.1:35654-42472 GCA_000517005.1 Microvirga lupini | reverse complement strand
TTCCTCACGTCCCTCGCCCGTGACGCCATACGCCTGAGACACCTGATCGGTGAAGCGCTGGGCGCTCGCGGCAGCAGAGTTTAGACCGGACCGCATGGCGTCTTGAGTCAATTTGGCATCATGGGCTGTATTGTGATCAACAGACATATGTTTTTCCTCAATTCAATAAATACAAAGTCCGACCATCATGGCCTTACGAGCCATATTGGAAATGCCTTGTACTTAAGGTTTATTTATTTCGTCTTGATGATATTCGTACAAAGTTGAGTTTATAATAAGGCAATCAACATGATTTTCTCTGAAAAACCAAGCCTGGTTCGTTTTCTGGTGTATACTACTGTACCACACTAGCTCAAGGTCGTTCCATAAACAGCCTTCTCGGAAATTACGCCCCCTACTCAGGGATACGATCAGTCGCCCTGAATACCTATGAATAAAAGGCCCCGAAACGGGGCCTTTTCCATTCAGCTGTTCGAGGGCCTCAGTCGAATAATTCCTGAAGAAAGGACTTCTTCCGCTTGGAATGCCCGTACTGATGGCCATGCCCATATGGCTGAGCGTAGCCCCGATCGTGGCCCTGATCATACTGCGGCTTTGAAAAAGAAGCCTGCTGCACTGGAGCAGAAGGCGCATCTTGGGCGCTTCGCTCGAGGATCTTGTCGAGTTCCCCGCGGTCGAGCCAAACGCCACGACATTGGGGGCAATAATCAATCTCGACGCCCTGGCGCTCACTCATCACGAGGGAAACTTGACAGACAGGACATGGCATACCGGCGGCGCTGGTCATAGGCGGACCTCCTAAGGCTGGTAATCGGATAATGCGCCCAGACCACCAATCAGTCTTACACTGATCAGCACCAGGCGTTCTCGCTGCGGTCCGACATCACAGCCACACGACTGTGGTTGTCAGAGGGTCCCGGCCCGCAAAGAATACATGGGCGCGTGGAGAGTAGCCTTCAAGCCTGACCACACAGGGACCAATTCATGAGGAGCTTCATGAGGAGCCCGATGGAGGGCCAATAGCATCGCCAGGAGAGCCGGCGCCAGATCAGCGATGATGTCGTCTGGATCCTCCAGCCTGACGGAGAAGCGGAACACTCCATCGGCCGCCCAGTTGCGATAGGAGCGAGCCTCCTCCCTCTTCAGATGAAACGAGGACCGCAGGATGTCCTCAGTCGGAAAGTAGAACAGCAGGCTCTTGGTCTTGCCCAAAGACACCGCATGCGAGACAACCTGCAGCCGCTCGGCGAGTTGGCAGGCCAGTGCCGCGCCCTCCCTCACCTGCGAACCACTTATCGCCGGGTTGCGGCCGGCGCCACTTGAGGCTGTTGGCGTAGTCTGTCCGGAGCGCAGGCTGCACTCGCGGATCGTCTCGCGCTGACCACAACGGCCCGAGTTGCAAGGATTAGTTCCACTTCGCACAAGCTAAGGCTAAAGCAGTGATATAACCAAGTGAACTGATTGATGATCGCAGGCGGAAAGCGGAAGCCCCGGTAAGGGTTGGATGTCGTGCTCATGCCCGAGACCCTGCCATAGGCCCCGAGCTGTTACCCACCTGACAATACCCTGCTGAGGCTGGTTCGGCGGAAACGTGGACGAACAGCAGGCTCTTTAGATTTCGGCATCATCACTGCCGCCCTCATCAAACAACGTGAGATCGCCTAGGAGGTTAATCTATGAATTCTGCGATTCAGACACTTCCCCAAGCTAACTTACAAAGGATCAGCGGAAGCGCAGATTGTCACGGCTGAGTTGATCGATTGAGGTGCAGCCCATAAGCTTCATATCACGCTCCAGCTCTGTGCGCATAAGCTCTAGAGCACGTTCTACCCCTGCCTGACCGGCAGCCGCCAACGGGAACAGATAGTATCGACCGACGCCCACTGCCTTAGCCCCGAGCGAAAGCGCTTTAAGAACGTGACTGCCGCGCTGCACCCCGCCATCCATGAGGACGTCGATGCGGTCGCCAATCGCATCAACAACTTCCGTCAGCTGTTCAAAGGCAGTGCGGGAACCGTCGAGCTGCCGGCCACCATGATTTGAAAGTACAATACCGGTGCACCCGATCTCGACCGCGCGCTTCGCATCCTCAACCGACATCACACCCTTGAGACAGAACTGACCATCCCATTCTTCGACCATCTGAGCGACATCATCCCAGGACATCGACGGATCAAGCATATCAGTAAAGTAGCGGCTAATCGACATCGTCCCACGGCCCATGTCCACGTGACCGTCGAGTTGTGGCAGCTTGAACGGCTCGTGCGTTAAATAATTGACCGCCCAGGCAGGGCGGATGGCAAACTGTGTGATACCGGCGAAATTCAGCTTGAACGGGATCGAAAAGCCAGTGCGTTTGTCGCGTTCCCGGTTGCCCCCCGTGATACTGTCGACTGTCAGCATCATCACCTCGACGCCCGCCGTTTTGGCCCGTGTCATCATCTCCCGGTTAAGGTCGCGGTCCTTATGAAAGTAGAATTGATAGATCTGAGGCGTAGTGCTGATCCGGCGCGCTTCCTCAAGGCTGATCGTGCCCAGTGAAGACACACCGAACATGGTACCAAACTTTGCCGCTGCTCCAGCAACGGCCCGTTCGCCGTGGTGATGAAACAGCCGCTGGAGGGCAGTCGGCGAACAATAAACCGGCATTGCCAGCTTTTGCCCCATGACGGTCACCGAAAGGTCGACATCGGTGACACCGCGCAGGATGTTCGGGACGAGGTCGCAATTATCGAATGCGGTCGTGTTGCGACGGTAGGTGACTTCGTCATCGGCAGCGCCGTCAATGTAGTTAAAGATTGGTCCAGGCAGGCGCTTTTTGGCCAGCCGGCGGAAGTCATGAAAATTAAGGCACTTTTCCAGACGCACGGCGCTTCCACTTCTGTTCTTTCTGGCAAATTCATCGATTGCCGCGCTATTTTAGGCCCAAGCAAAACTTGTGTTCAGCAGCGTTGATCGGCGCATGCGCCAATTGTGCAAAATAAACTATGCAATCTCACCTGACATTTCCGCAAGCTCGTTTCGTCCTGCGCGTATTATCATGCTGGTTTTCCTCCATAGCCCCGAAAAGGGCTCTGTCACGGGAACTTGGATGGAGCCGAAAAGGCCTCGGGAAGATCCAGCTCAAGCCGCAGCCGTCGCGTTTGCCACTGAACTGCCGCCTCGGCTCTGACGAAGCGCAGGGTCCGGCGGGAGATGAGATGACGCTGAAGATTAAAAGTGTTGTAAACGGCGGAGTGGATGGACAGAAAGCGCTGGGCTGATCCGGGTGACTTGAAGCTCTGCATCTTCCGCTCGCGTCGTCGCACCACCTGATGCGAGTTATCCGTTCCATTGTTCTTGCATAAACCCTGCTCGTGGCAAGCCGAAAGACCCAGCTCCCGTTTGGCTGCTCCATAGGACGGCAGCTTGTCAGCCACGAGTACATTTGGGGCCATACCTTGCTTCTTCAGCAGCTTGCGCATGAGCCTCAGAGCCGCGGCTTTGTCCCGCTTGGGTTGGACGAGGATGGCCAGGATCTCACCCACGCTATCGACGGCTCGCCACAGGTACATCCGTTTGCCCTGGATCGAGACGACCATTTCATCCAAGTGCCAGGTGTCTGTCGGGCATGGCCGCAGCTGGCGGAGATTGCGGGCATATGCGGGTCCGAATTTGAGCACCCACCGCCGGATCGTCCTGTAAGAGACGCCCAGCCCCCGCTTGGCCTGAAGTTCCTCCACGTCTCGGTAGCTCGATGTGAATCGCAGGTAGAGCCGGACGGTGTGCGGGATGATCTCAGGTGGAAACTGGTGGCGAGCATAGGAGATGGGCTGCATCACCCACCCTATCGCAAGCCGCTCCGAACCGTCGGCCGTTCGCGTGACAGTGCCACTAAGAGGTGGTCCAATAGGACAGCAGACCCCATGCACACGGCAAGGCCGCTCGGTGGTCCTGAGCCGTGGGTCCGGCGCCCATTGCAAGGGAAGAGCCGATACACGGGACCTCAGCCTGGCCAGAGACAGATCTCTGCAAGAGGAGTATCATTCTTCCTCGCTCCGAGGCGGCCATAGTCTGCCGTGAGGATGAGCCATGAAGTCAATCCTCATTCCTGTTGAAGAGCATGTTCTGATCCATCCTGTGCTGGAGACTGCGCTGCTCCTGGGGCGGGTCCTGGACGGCTATCTGGAGGGCATGGCGATCACGCCCAACATGCCGCCGTACATCGCCTCCGACATTGCCATGGGTGACCTGTCGTTTCTCGATCCGGAGGTTCGCCGCGAGCGGGCCGCAGCTTCCCGGCGGCTGTTCGAGACGTTCATGACAGCACAGGGTGTTCCGCAGTTCGACGCAGAAGCCACAGGGCTGTCCTTTGGTTGGCGCAGGGGGGACCTGGAGGAGGACGACTTCGTCGGCAGCTATGGACGAGCCTTCGACATCATTGTGCTGGGGCGACCGAGCGATCAGTTCAACCACCCGCGCCTGCCCACGGTGGAAGCCGCGCTGTTCGAGAGTGGTCGGCCGGTTCTGCTCGCGCCACCGACCGCACCCGCCACTCTTGGTACGACGGTGGTGATTGCCTGGAACAGGAGCACGGAGACCGCCCGCACGGTAGCCTTAGCCATGCCGCTTCTGGCCGAGGCGCAACGAATCGTCGTGATCGCCTTTGACGACTGGGGCGTGTCCGGCCCCTCGATCCAGGATCTCCGCCACACCTTCGAACGGAACGGGTTGCCGGTGGAGACGCGAACGGTCCCGAACCCGCATGGGCACGCCGGCGAGGCTATCCTGTCCGCCGCTGAGTCGCTCGGGTGCGATCTGCTGGTCAAGGGCGCCTACACCCAGAGCCGGTTGCGGCAGTTCATCTTTGGCGGGGCCACCAGTCACATTCTGTCGAACACCACCATTCCTGTCCTGATGGCGCGCTAGGCTGGGGTGATCCAGTTCGCCACCGCGGCTGATCACCAGAACGGCAGTTCGATTGTCGCTGGCGAGCCAGAGGCGTATAAGATAATATGCAAATGCCAAGCGGCCGCGCCACGCGGCGATGGTCTCTCAGGACATGCCTCGTGACGCAGGGAATGCCTGGCCCAATGGGAGGCACATCATGACGATCGCACCCACACTCCAAAGGTACCTGGACGAGCGAGGGATCAAGTACGATCTGGTCCCGCATGAACCGACGCTGTCGGCCCTTGGGTCCGCCCACGCGGGTCACATCCCGAGTGACAGGCTGGCCAAAGCCGTCGTGCTCCGCGATGGTGGCTGCTACACGCTCGCCGTTCTCCCCGCCTCGCATCATCTCCGGCTGTCCGACCTCAGCACGGAGCTCGGCCATGAGATTCACCTGGCCACCGAGCCGGAGGCCGCAGACATCTTCCGCGACTGTGCACTCGGCGCGGTTCCGCCGGTGGGCGCGTGCTATGGGCTGGACGTGATCATCGACAACTGCATCGACCAGCAGCAGGAGCTGTATTTTGAGGGTGGTGACCACGCGACTCTGGTCCATGTGAACGGGGCCGAGTTTGCCCGGCTCAATCCTCAGGCCCAGCACGGATCCTTCAGCGCCCGCGACTGATGGCGTGGCTCAGGTGGCAGAAGGCGGGCACGGGCCTGACAGGGTGCTGCCCGAGCTAAGGAGAAAGATCATGAAAGCAGCTCTGGTGTTTGCCGGCAGCGGACCGATTGTGATCCTCACGTCGTACCCGTCCTTGTCCGACGCTGGCTTGTTGCGCGCTCTGAAGGCGCACGGGGTCGGCAAGTTTATCGCTTACGAGCTGCCGCTCGATATCGTAGCGGCCCGCTATGGCGGCCATTTCCAGGTGGTGATGAACGACGCCCGCGACAGCGATGATCTGCGGGTGCTCGACGTCAACGGCGACCGGGCCTTCCGCCTCTTCCGGTTTTCGGAGCTCGGTTCGCCCATCATGCATGATGAGGATCAGCCTGAGAGCAGGACCGGAACTGCGGCTTGATTTCAAGCGAATATATCTCGGCTGGTGTACCGCAGCTTGGCACGCGCACGGATGTAGAAGCGAGTAAAACAAGGCGGGACCTGATGAGCAAGGTTGGCCTGATCGACGATGCGAGGCGCGGGCTGGGCCCATGCACTCATCCCGTTCGCGGAACTCGCGTGTGCCAACCTCGGCCAGGATAAGGAGTTCCGCTGGCGGCAGACGCGAACCTGCCCGTGGCGTAATTGGGCCGTGGCTCGCCGATTGGAAACTCGCTCGGAAAGCCGCTCCAAGCATTGGGGCGCCTGCCGTCTCGCGCCCAGATGCCACGACCTCTGTCGCGACAATGTTATTGTCCTGATCGATCGGCGGCTGGTCGGATGTCAGCACACGCAGGTCAGGCATGGCGGGATCCTCCCGGTTTTGCAAGCTTGTGAGACAGGCGATGATCCCCCGAGACAGATGGGGGAAGATCAGCAGACCGCATCAGGCGCAAAGAGGAGCACGCCATGGAACGGGCCATTCAGGAACTCCGCATCTGGCTGGCACGGCAGAATATTCCACTTGATGGCATTGAGATTGAGCTCATTGTCCCCAACACCGAGGTCGAGAACCAAGTCGAGAGGGCCATTCTGGCTAGTCAGAACCCGGAGGACATCTTGGTCCGTGACGCCAACCAGTCGGACCGGACGGTGATCCTGGGCCTCCCCGTGACGATCAGGATCGGCGCCCGCCACCGCAACGACCGAGACGATCGCTGACAGTCGCATCGGGTGCCGGCAGGCGCAACGCGGTTCTGTGCGCTTCCCAACGGGGCGGTCGTGAGTTCTTGACCCAAGCCTAGGCATGAGGACGAAAGCAAAAGTGCGGCGTCCCTGGACGCCG
>KI912087.1:35406-35554 GCA_000517005.1 Microvirga lupini | reverse complement strand
GTGGGTCAGGCAGTGAAATTCGCCAACCTTGAGCAAGGTCTGGTTACGTGAGGATTGCTGCCCTCCGGCTAACGTCTCAGGTGTGCCATTCTCGGACCTTCCAGTGTGCTCCCTCTCTTTCCTTCTTGGGAACCACGACACCGCGAGA
>KI912087.1:30673-35306 GCA_000517005.1 Microvirga lupini | reverse complement strand
ACCCATGATCCACCTAACATCATAAAGAGGGCATCACGGATCAGCCCAGCCCAAAAGCTCAGGAGTCCGATTTCCAGTCCGACGCTCTAGTTCTGGGGGCTTTCCCGAACCGTTCTCGATAAGGTCAACGCCGCTGCGGTCTTACCCATGGCCCCTTCCGGGTCCCGTAGCCTGAACGAAAAACGTTCGGCCGCTCCGGAATGTCTCCTCCGGGTCGAGCCTGTGTGGAAACGCTGATGGGCTGCTCCTAATTTTATGTCTCGCAAGCCCTGATTGACCGAGAAATCGCCAGTAGAGAGGGGCAAATTTGTACAAATAGTTCGCGGCGGTGAGCCTGGTTCGAGTTTCCACGCAGGCGCGGTCAACGACGGCCTTTGCGTGGGCCATGTATTGGTCCGCTCATTGGGCCATTGCAGAACATCAGCGTACTTCCGAGAGGTGCCAAAACGCGACATTCCCATATCGCCGCAGAAGCCGGCATTTGGCATAGGAGATCTGAAATGCGATCCGACAGCTTCTGTCACATGACGTGAGATCAAGCGCTTCAGGCTGGCAAGCCAGCCCGCCGCAGGCCCTCGCGTAGCCGCTCCGCGTCCTCGTCCCGCCGCAGGTATAAGACGTCCACCAGCCAATCCACGTATTCCTTCGGACCTGCCGCCGGGTCACCATGCCAACGGTCGCTGACCGACTGGATGGAAATCCTGGCACAGTGCTGCGCCTCTTCGATGCGCCCCAGATGAGAGCAGGCCGCCGCGCGCAGGGCCATGTAGCGCGGGTGTAGGGCCGGCGCGTCCATCGTGAGCCGCTCAAGAAGATCGGCCGCTTCTTGATCGCGCCCGAGCCGGAACAGGATGTGTGCGAGGTAATAGTTATACCAGCCCGGGTGACACGGATTGAGCCGGAATGCGCTCTCGGCTGCCGGCATGGCGCGCTCCGGCTTGCCGATGCACGACTGGACCCAGGCCCAGAAGATCTGGATCAAGGGATCGTTCGGGTTCATGGCCCGGGCAAGCTCCATGTGCCGCTCAGCCTGGTCGAAGTCACGCCACATCAGGCACATGTAGCCGAGCGTCGAGTGCACCCGTGGATCATTCGAATCCTTCGCCAGCGCCTCTTGTGCCTGGCGCAGCGCCATGGCCCTGTCCGCGTCCTGCGCCCGAGGCACGCCGACGCCGCGCGCGACCGAACGGTTGAGGTAAATCCAGGCTAACCCAGTATGCGCGCGGGCAAAGCCGGGATCGATTTGGAGCGCCTGTTCGAAGAACGCCTGTGCCCGTGCCTGAGCCTCTGGCGTGAACACATCCGAGAGGCGGTTGCCTTGAAGGAAGAGGTCGTAGGCGCGGATGTCCTCCGGCTGCCGTCGGCGCGCCGCGACCTCGCTGTCCTGGATGATCCGCTGGGCCACCGTTGCGGTGATGCTCTGGGCGATCTCCTCCTGGACCGCGAACACGTCCTCCAAGGCTCGGTCGTACCGTTCCACCCAGAGGTGAGCTCCGGTGGTGGCATCCACGAGCTGGGCCGTGATGCGCACGCGACCTCCGGCGCGACGGACACTGCCCTCAACCACGTATCCGGTACCGAGCATACGGCCGATCTCGCGCACGTCCGTGCTCTTGCCGCGGAAGGAAAACGAGGAGTGGCGGGCGATCACCATCAGGTCGTGGAAGCGCGAGAGCTCCGTGATGATGTCCTCGGTGATGCCGTCGCTGAAATAGACCTGCTCGGGATCGCCGCTCATGTTCTCAAACGGCAGCACCGCCACCGCCGGCTTGTCGGCCAATCGCAAGCCAGCCAGTTCTGGAGAGGACGTGCCGTCGAGCACCATCCGATAGGCCCGCACGGGTCGCGCAATGTTCTTGAGGCGCAGCTCGCCTGCGGCCTCGAAGCCAATATCGAGCTTGCCAGGGAGCTGATCATGAGCCGTTCCCGAGATCAGAACGCCGCCCGGCGGGCACGCCTGCTCCAAGCGGGCCGCCACATTGACGCCGTCGCCCAGGAGGTCGTCGCCCTCGACGACCACGTCACCGAGGTTGATGCCAATGCGCAGGACGATCCGGCGCTCCGGGGGGATCTGCTCTTGGATGACCACCAATTGCCGCTGGATCGCCGCCGCGCAGGCCACTGCTCCAACGATCGAGCCGAACTCAGCGATCAGACCATCGCCCATCAGCTTGACCAGGTGGCCCCGGTGCTCGGCCAGGAGAGGCTCCAGCACAGCCTGCCGCAAGTGTCTCAGGGCCGCCAGCGTTCCAGCCTCGTCGGCCTCGACCATGCGCGAGTAGCCGACTACGTCAGCGGCCATAATGGCTGTAAGCCTTCTTTCCACTCCAGTGTCGGCCATGGCACTTCCTTGCCATCCGGTGCGGATGTCCATGAGGCAGCCACCGAGAGGGTTGGTGAGTGCGCCAGGAAGACTGGAACATTATCTTGCCATTTGCAGGCATTCCGGACTGGGCCGCACCCCATCCTCGTCACTCGAAAGTTCGGGTTTGATCCTCGTCAGTGAATACGCCTTCAGGGCTGCCTTGTTCTTGGCCGCGATGGTTCCACACGGACAGAACTCGAACCAGTCACAAAGAAGATTGTAGGTGTACTCAGATACAGTGATGGTCCCGACCTGACAGCCCGCTTCCATGCGGGCCGCGATGTTCACCGTGTCGCCCCAGATGTCATACGCGAACTTGCTGCTGCCGACCACGCCGGCGATCACTGGCCCCGTGTGAAGCCCAATGCGCACGTGCCATGGGGTGAGATGGAGCCTCTCCCGTTCGCGGTTCATGGCTTCAACATGGTGGCGCATTTGCAGCGCGGCCAAGGCCGCGTCGAACGCATGGGTGTGACTCGGCTCCGGGACGCCGCCGACCGCCATGTAGCCGTCGCCGATCGTCTTGATCTTCTCCAGGCCGTGTTGCTCGACGATGGCGTCGAACTGCGAGAAGTAGTCGTCGAGTTGCAGGATCAACTGGCTCGGCTCCATCCGCTCCGCATGCATCGTGAACCCCGAGAAATCGGTGAACAGAACCGTTGCCGAGTGATAGTAGCGGGGCTGGACATGCCCTGTCCGCTTCAGCTCGTCCGCAACGGGCCTGGGCAGGATGTTCAGAAGGAGGCGCTCCGCTTCGGCCTTCTCGAGTTCGATCTGCTGTCGCGCCTCCTCGAGTTCGGCGAGCTTGCGCCGCAGCTCGAGCTGGGTCGTTACCTGATGAGCAAGGCAGCGGATGGCCTCGGTCTGCTCAAACCGCAGCGTTCGCGGCTGGAAGTCCATCACGCAGAGGGTGCCGAGGGCAAAGCCCTCCGGGTTGATCAACGGCATGCCGCAGTAGAACCGGAAATGCGGGTCACCCGCGACGCCCGGGTACTCTGCAAACCGCGGATCGGCAGCAAGGTCCGGCACGAGCATGAGGTCCGACTGGCAGACGGTGGTGGAGCAGATGCTCAGCTCACGGGGCTTTTGCCCGCGGGGCAGGCCGCATCTGGATTTGTGCCAGATCCGCTGATCATCGATGAAGCCGATCGTGGCAACGGGGCATTCGCACAGGCGGGCGGCAATCTTCGTGATGTCCTCGTAGGCCGGTTCGGGCGCGGTATCGAGGATGTTGTAGCTGCGAAGAGCCGCCACACGCTCAGCGTCATTCTTGAACAGTGCGCCCACAGCGAACCTAACCTGTCGCAGGACAAAGCTAGTTTAGCATCGTCCCGGCATCGGTCATAGAAGTCATCCTTCCGAGCTTAGCCGTATTGGACACGGCTCCATGTTGGCCAGAGCCCATCACGCTCATGTAGTCGCGCCTATCCATGGATCCGGCTGACCCGTGTCAGAGACGCCTCGCAGATGATACCGATTTACTCCGTCATGGTGTGGGGGCTGTCTTCGATCGGGTGTAAAGTGCGTTGTGGGGCTGGCACCGGAGGAGACCCCCATGCGGTCAGGCGCGCGCACCACACTCGCGGCGCTTCTCATGATCTGCGCTGGATCCGTTCAGGCCGGAACCGAGGACGAGGTGAAGGCACAGTTCAGCAAGTTCGTCGCCGCTCAGAACGCCCATGACCTGAAGGCCGTGGGCGACATGCTGCTCGACTCGCCACAGTTTCTCTGGATCACGCGCGGGGTGCCCATCTGGGGCCGCGAGGCGGCGCTCAAGCGGTTCGAGGCGCTCTATCAGGGCACATGGTCTCTCGACCCCAAGGCAGACGAACTCAAGGTGTTCGAGGTTCAACCGGGGGTGGCCCAACTCTACGTCCCGATCACCTTCATGGTCGCTCCGGCCGGCCAGACCGCCCAGCCAACCCGCTTTCTCATGAACCAGATCCTGGTCAAGACGCCCGAGGGCTGGAAGGTCTCAAGCATTCTGCCGATTCCAGTGCCGATGCAGTGATCTGGTTTGATGCCGGGCCTGAGGCGAATTTCCGAGAAGACCCTTTGTGCAACCGGGTAGGGCTGCAATTCAGCGTATCCGGAAGACTCCGTCGGCGCATCCTAACGTGAGACAGTAACGAACCAGTCTAAGTCGCCGTTTTGCCTCGCCTGATAGGGGTACGGATACTGAAGTGCACGTGGAGAACCGCTGACGCCAGAGCCGTCCAAGCGATCGTGTTGCGCACAAGGCAACTGATCCCCGACCAGCTAGAGTCA
>KI912087.1:30422-30573 GCA_000517005.1 Microvirga lupini | reverse complement strand
GCCGGCTGTCCCACAACGGGTCAGGAACAGATCCCGACCAGCCGAGTGAGACATGACGTGGCTCGCATAAAGATGCGATGTGGAAGTGAGGGCCGCGATATAAACGCCGTATAAAGATATAAACGCCGTATAAAGACGCGGGCGGGGCAAC
>KI912087.1:29293-30322 GCA_000517005.1 Microvirga lupini | reverse complement strand
AGCACCTGATCGAGCAGGTTCGGATCGGCCAGGATGAAGGGCAGTCCCGCCTCCACGCGAACTTCGAAAGTCTGGCGCGCTCCGCGCCGTCTCGCCAGGGCCACGGCACGGTCGAAGAGTTCCTGAAGATCGGTCCAGTCGCGGTTGAGCTCAAGCGCTCCGGCCTCCAGGCGCGTCATGGCCAGAAGGTTTTTGACCATGCCTTCGAGGTGTTCAGCCTCATCCTTCACCTGGAGGAGCAGATCGCGCCGGGCCGGCTCGGGCAGCCGGGCGCCGTATTCGATCAGACTGGTCGCGGCCCCCAGGATCGACGCCAACGGGGTGCGGAAGTCGTGGCTGACCGAGGCCAGCAGAGTGTTGCGAACCCGCTCGGTCTCGGCGGCAGTCCGGGCGGCAGTGATCTCCTGGCCGAGCCGCGCCCGTTCCAGGGCCGTGGCCGTGAGCTCGGCCACCGTCTCGAACAGAGTTCGTGCCTCAGGGTTGAGGGGACGTCATCGGAGAGGGCGGCGCCGATGACGCCGACGGCTCCCTCGGGCGTCCGGAGGGGCAAGAAGAGCCACGGTACGGTCGGGCAGTGCGCGGTTCCTGCGCCGGTCGCCTCCCCTTGTGTCAGGGCGAGGTCGGCCGCCGCCACCGCCTCCGGATCGAGGTGGTCTTCGGGCGGCCAGGCAGTCGACACCAGAGCTTGCCGTGCTCGGACAGCAGGATCATGCACGGGCACCGCAGGTCGCCATGGGCTTGGATGGCGGCGTGATCCACAACGGATTGGGGATCGGCCAGGGCCGAGAGACGGCGGGCGAATTTGTACAGGCGCCGCGATGCGACCTCCCGCGCGGCCGCACGTCTCGCCTGCTCCCGGGCATGACCGGCGATGGCGGAGGTCAGAACCGCAACGGCCAGAGCACGAACAGCGCGAGCAGTTCATGCGGCTCGGTGACGGAAAAGTATGCAGCGGCTCAATGAAGAAGAAGTTGTAGGCCAGGAACGACAGCCCTGACGAAAACAGAGCGGGCCAGATGCCGAAGCGGG
>KI912087.1:26826-29193 GCA_000517005.1 Microvirga lupini | reverse complement strand
GCCCGAGGCTGGCCGCTGTCCCTCAGCTTGATCGCTTTTCCTGGACGAAGCAGCCGTAAAGACGCACCATCAGATCTCCCAAGGGGACTACGGACATGAGCGGCTCTGGCAAGCCAAAGGTCCTGCGACGTCTGGCAGCCGTTCTTGCGGCTGATGTGGTGGGCTTCTCCACGCTCATGGGCGAGGATGAAGAAGGAACCCTCGCTCAAGTTAAGAGCCTGCGCCGGGACATCATCGAGCCTAGGGCCGTTGAGCATCACGGGCGGATTGTGAAGACCACCGGCGATGGCTTTCTGGTTGAATTCAGCAGTCCAACCGAGTCTGTCCAATGCGCCGTCGAGATGCAGGAGGCCCTTGCATCAAGAGCCGCAGACAATTCAGCTCATCCGCTTCAGCTTCGGATCGGGATCAATCTTGGGGAAATCATCTTCGAAGAGGACGGGGATATCTATGGCGACGGAGTGAACATTGCGGCCCGCCTGGAGCAACTGGCTCAGCCAGGAGCCATCTGCATTTCGGCCAAGGTTTACGAGGAGGTCAGGGACAAGCTGCCCTACCGCTTCCAGGATCAGGGCGAGCAGCCGGTCAAGAACATCACTAAGCCGCTTCGGGTCTACAGCCTGTTTGACAACGGCGTAGCAGCACCGCAAGCACGCCTGCCTGTGCCAGACCGGCCGTCCATAGCGGTTCTCCCATTTGATTTTATGAGCGAGAGCCACGACGGCGAGTTTCTGGCTGATGGGCTTTCGGAGGATATCATTGCGGCCCTGTCGCGGATCCGCTCCTTCTTCGTCATCGCACGCAACTCCACTTTCACCTACAAGGGACGGGCTGTGAACGTGCAGCAGGTGAGCCGGGAGCTCGGCGTCCGCTATGTGCTTGAGGGCAGTGTGCGGCGCAGCCGGGACAAGGTGCGCATCATAGCGCGGCTCGTCGACGCGACCACCGGAGCGCACCTCTGGGCGGACCGCTACGATGGCACCATTGACGACATTTTCGACCTTCAGGACCACATCACGACCAGTGTCGTGGGCGCGATTCAGCCCTCAATCCGGGCGGCCGAGATCGAGCGGGCGCGCCGCAAGCGGCCGGACAGCCTCAATGCGTACGATTTGGTCATGCAGGCCCTGCCTTATGTCTGGTCCCTGGATGCCACTTCCAATCAGGTTGCCTCCCGGTTGCTCGATGAGGCGCTGAAGCTGGATCCGATCTATCCTCTGGCCCTGTCCCTTGCGTCCTGGTGTAGTGGGCAGCGTGTCATCTACAACTGGTCAACGAATCCTGAGAGCGACAGACGTGATGCGTTGGAGAAAGCGCAGTTAGCCGCAGGTTTGGCATCCGACGACCCATTTGTTCTGACTGTCCTTGGGGCCGCTCACACGATCACCCGCGAGTTTCAGACCGCGCTTTACTTGCTCGAAAAAGCGTTGGTTCTTGACCCGAACTCGGCCTGGGCGTGGAACCGCAGCGGCTGGCTGCGCACGTTCCGCGATGACCCGGAAACCGGGATCGCTCACTTCGAGAGGGCGATCCGCCTGAGTCCATTTGATCCCATGATCTTCAACTCCTATGCCGGCATCGGGGATGCTCACTTCGTCGCTGGTCGCTATGCGGAGGCGATCACGTGGCTCGAGAAGGCCCGTCTGGCTCATCCCAAAGCGGCTTGGATCAACCGATTTCTCGCTGCATCGTACGCATTGGACGGCCGACGGCAGGAGGCCGGGGCCTGCGTCCAACGGCTTCTCACAACGTACCCAGGTCTGACGGTGACAGCCGTGAGAGCCGCTCCTCCGTTCAGCCAAGAGGTCATCGCTCGCCTATGTGAGGGGCTCCAACAGGCTGGTCTCCCGGACTGAACTTGATGATCTTACTGGCCGTCATGGCAATTGTGGATCTCATCGGGCTTCATGCTGATGCGACCCGCCAGAAGGTCAACCGATGCCGCCCAGCTTCAGCGCGTTACACCTCTCGCTCGACATCGGAAAGAACAGCCTCCACCTGATCGGCCGAAATGCATAGCATAATCTGTAGGGCTGGAGATGATGGTGTGATGAAAAAGGCTCTCGTATCGATTGCCTTCGGCCTGATGGTGAGCCTGTTCGCCACGGGTGCGTCCGCCCAGGCGACACTCAACAGCGTGAAGCAGAAAGGCTTCCTGACCTGTGGCTCGAACACGGGTCTGGCCGGGTTCAGCGTGGCGGACGCTCAGGGCAACTGGACGGGCCTCGACGTCGATCTCTGCCGCGCCATCGCGGCCGCCATCTTCGACGACCCGACCAAGGTCCGCTTCATTCCGCTTGCCGCCAAGGACCGCTTCACCGCGCTCCAATCCGGCGAGGTGGACGTGCTGTCGCGCACTACGACGCA
>KI912087.1:26563-26726 GCA_000517005.1 Microvirga lupini | reverse complement strand
TGGAGAGCGGTTTGGTCGCTATTCGGCCAGCCTTTCGAACTGAACCGGGCTGAGGTAGTCGAGTGTCGAGTGACGCCGGACGGGGTTATAGAAGTAGAGTAGGCGGCTAGCGAGTTGCCATCGCCGGCACTTTTCCAACCGCCCCTCCCCGAACCGGGCGTGC
>KI912087.1:26331-26463 GCA_000517005.1 Microvirga lupini | reverse complement strand
ACAGGGGCGACAGTGGGTGGTCGAGAAGCGCACCTTGAAGGCCGTCCGTCTCTGCCAATAATCGGGACGCCAGCTCCGGCTCTCGTGCCCGGCCGGACAGATCGCCACCTGCCGCTCCCAATCGAGGAGGAC
>KI912087.1:23306-26231 GCA_000517005.1 Microvirga lupini | reverse complement strand
CTTTGGGATATGCGTCCGTCTCGCCGGGGACCATCGGTAGGCTTCTCGGCGCAGAGCGTCGATGATGCCGTCGATCTTCTCCAGCGACATGGCGTCCACGGTCTCAGTCGTGACGCCAGGGGTCATCGCCCCGTCGTTGCGGTGAATGCGCCCATAGGCGCGTAGGTAGAGGTCCCGGCTGTAGAGTTGCCGGTAGACACCTTCGAGTGGCAGGCCTCGCTTGCCACGATCAGAGTAGACGGCCATGACTGTTTCGGCACTTGCCATTTCGGCTACCTCATAGCTTTGACCATCAAGGCACCTGCGGTCCTTCGCCATGTGGACGGCTTTCCCGTCCTCGAACTACTACGACCGCTCCGTCGCCATGGGCCTCGCGGCCGGCAGGCGATCCCGTGTCCGTACGAGTCGAACGTGTTAGCGCGACGTAGGTCCCCCGTTCGTCCCCTTGAACAGCCTCATTGGCCGTCGCTCGGCAGAGGAAGTTTCGGGTAGCGAAAGTGATACTACCCTATTCTGCCGACCGCGCCCTGACATGCCGTGGCGCGGGATGTGACGTTCCATCGCTGGTGACTAGCGTTCAAGAAATGCATCCTTGACCATATCGCGCGGGCCTTGCAGGGCGTTGGGTCTGGCATGTTCGCCCAGCCCCCGCTTTACCATCATGCTCTTGTCCCTTTAGGCTTTCGCCATCCGGTAAGATGGTTGACCCGGAAGCATGTCTCCCGGCTTCCCCTGTCTTCGACAGGGATTCGACTCGCCGTTTTGCACGGCGCACCCTTTCGGAGCACCCGGCTCTCCAGTGTCCTCCAAAATCGTTGGCAGGGTGCATCGCAACGGCCGCCCGGCGTGGATATCAGCATGGCAGGCTTGGCAAGTCACCAGAGTCTTGCGCTGGCGCGCCGCCATAACTTGAATCCACAGAGGCGGAGGTCGTCGTCCCTTGTACTGCAAGTCCTTAAGGGCTCGGACGTGGTGCACCTCGATGTCCTCCTGAGAGCCACACAACTCGCAGGTATTGGCCAAGAGGCGCCGTTCGAGATCAGAACGCAGACTGCAGATGCGTAAGGGGATGCTGTCGTCGAGGACTGCTTTCTTATGCCGTGCCAGCGTAATGCCGCCCCATTGTGCTATCAGGGGCCTCATTCCTGCATCCCGTTCGACCCTGACCTCAAGTCCCACTCGGGGACCCTGGTCGGTTTGAAGCGTGGCTCCGAAGCAACGATAAACCCGTGCAACGCTCATGTGCAGTTTATGCGCGAGCGTTCGGGTCAGCGATTGCTCCATCGTCCACTTCAGGCGAGCGAGCTGATGCAGGTTGTAGGCCCTGCGATAGTACTCCGCCACGCCTCGGTACTCCCGCTGATACTGGGCCACGATGCTGAAGACAGAGTCGTGGACGAGTTCCGTGCGGTGCATCGGTTCGCCATGACGGAGGTATCGTTTGCACTTGTCCCGCACGACGGCTGATGGGACGCGCAACCCGATCTGCCCATTCAGGCAACGGTGACCGCGTCGATCCCGCTTCTGGTCGTTGTGCAGGACCTGGATGTCATAGCCGAGAAAGCGCGCAGCTTGTGACTGCGCGTGGGTGATCAATGTCTTGGTTTCGGACAATTCCAGCTTGAGCTCATCACGCAGGAAAGCTCCAACCTCTCGTTTGATCGCCTCGGCTTCGCATCGGGGGCCGCTGAAGCCGAGCAGCCAATCATCGGCATAGCGTATGTAACGCAAACGTCGGTAGGCCGGATCCATCGGATCGAGGGAGGGCACTTGCTTCATCTGACGACGAAGCTGATTGGCCTCGTCTTGAAACCCCAATTTCTCCAGCCGTTTCGCTCGCTCGCGCATGCGTACCGATGCCGGGTTTGGTCTGCGTCGGTCACCACGGTTGTACTTTGGAAGGAGCGCTGTCTCGACAAAGTGATCCTGCCTGTCCAGGTAGATATTTGAGAGGATTGGGCTGAGCACCGACCCTTGCGGGCTGCCGCTCAGCGTAGCGTTGTATCGCCAGTCCTCCAGATAGCCAGCCTGGAGCAGGTTGCCGATCAGCCGTAGGAAACGGCCGTCGTGGATCTTCTCGCTCAGGATCGAGAGCAGGACCGAGTGGTCCAGAGAATCGAAGCACCGGGCGATGTCGCCTTCCACGAACCATTTCGTGCCAACCCAGCAATGATAGATCTCGTCCAATGCGGTGTGACAGCCCCGGGACGGGCGAAAGCCATGCGAGGCCGGGCTGAACTGCGGTTCGTAATAGGCCTCGAGGATGAGGCGCATTGCTTCTTGCAGCAGCTTATCCGACCAGGTCGGGAGGCCGAGCGGACGCTTCTTCAGGGAGCCTTTCTTCTCGATGTAGACGCGCCGCACCGGCAGCCATCGGTACGTCTCACGACGCAATGCGTCGATGATCCTGCCGATTTTTGCCAGAGACATCCCGTCGACGGTTTCCGCCGTAATGCCCGGTGTCATCGCACCAGCGTTGTGGGAGATCTTACCGTAGGCGAGCAGGAACAGTTCAGGGTTGAACAACTGTCGATAGACGTCTTCCAGCGGCAGTCCTCGCCTGCCGCGGTTGTGGATGATTCCCAACACGGTTTTGGCGTTTCGCATCTCGCGTACCTCGCCGTTCAGGTTTCAGGACACCTGCCACCCTTCCCCATGTGGACGGCTTTCCCGTCCTCAGAGTACTACGGTGGCTCCGTCGCCCTGCGCCTCGCGGCGCGGCGGGCGATCCCATATTCCCGTGATGCTGGACGTTTCGAGCGCGACTTAGGTGTCTTGTCCGTCTCCTTGAAT
Organism: Microvirga lupini; assembly: GCA_000517005.1. GTDB lineage: Bacteria > Pseudomonadota > Alphaproteobacteria > Rhizobiales > Beijerinckiaceae > Microvirga > Microvirga lupini. The sequence continues at coordinate 23,438 of KI912087.1, read as the reverse complement.
GGGGTTATTCCCCATCGCCCATCGCGTGGAAGGTTCGAGCGACGACGGCTTTGCCGCTCCATCGCGGTGGCCTCGACCTCAGACGCTGTGTCGAGGGATGTACATTTGCATCACTGGAGGCTGAGGTTCGAG
>KI912087.1:22978-23206 GCA_000517005.1 Microvirga lupini | reverse complement strand
AGGGCTTCCAACCCTTCCGCATTGAAGCGGTGGATGCGCTTGCGCACGGTCTCACCATCAAGGCCCAGGCGGGCCGCAATCGCCGATGCCATCTCACCGCGGCTGGCGAGCCAGATGTTTTGTGCTCGTTGCACCAAATAAGCCGGGGTTGTGCGGGAGTGAGCCACCTTGCTGACGATCGTACGCTCGTCCGCCATCATCTCTCGTAAGCAGACCGAGGTCATGATC
>KI912087.1:22686-22878 GCA_000517005.1 Microvirga lupini | reverse complement strand
CAATGCGGCTCTCACCCTATCGCGCGGGCCTTGCAGACCATGGCCGTAAGCGTCTTCGGACCATTTCCGCTTCGACGGCATGCTACTGTCCCCTTTGGCTTTCACCGCCAGGTAAGCCGTTGGCCCAAGGGTCATTTCTTCCCAACCCCTCCTTTCTCAGAAAGGGATCCAGCGCCAGGTGATATGGCGCAC
>KI912087.1:22115-22586 GCA_000517005.1 Microvirga lupini | reverse complement strand
TTGAAGGGGAAGGCGCGGATCGCCTCTTTCAGGAACGCGACCGCGCTTGTGGTCAGCTCGTCGTCCTTGACCGCCAGGTGCACCCAGCGCGAGCACCGGTCGATGGCCACATACAGAAAGCGTTTACGGCGCTCGCCATTGGCGGTCTGCAGCTTGGGCAGGTGCTTGATGTCGATGTGCACGAAGCCGAGGTCGTAGTCCTTGAACGTGCCGATCTTGCGCTTGCGCTGCTGCGCCGGCGGCAGGCGCCCCAGCCCCTCCGCCTTGAGGATGCGGTAGACCGCGTCGCGGTTGAGATGCGGCAGGAAGTGGCTGACCACGAAGGTGAGATCATCAAGCGGAAAGCCGGTGGCCTAGCGCAGAGCACAGACGATCGCCCGCTCCTCGTCCGTGGCTTTCCAGGGCAGCTTGTGCGGCCGGCTGGAGTGGTCCTGGCAGTCCTGCACGCCGCGCTGGCGCCATTTGCGGACC
>KI912087.1:21839-22015 GCA_000517005.1 Microvirga lupini | reverse complement strand
GTCTCGGTGCTCACACTAAAGCGCTGGGCCAGCACGCCGGTGCGCTCGGCCGAGCGGGCAATCTCGATCCGGACAGCGGGGGTGGTGCGGGCTTGGGGATGAATGGAGAGCATCACGTCCTCCGGCGAGGCGATGAGCGAACCGGCCGCTCGAAGCGCCAGGTATATTCCTCAATC
>KI912087.1:9405-21739 GCA_000517005.1 Microvirga lupini | reverse complement strand
GCCCAACGCACCCGGTCCCAACAACGTTCCGCCACCAAACAGCAAGCCGGCGCGGTTCGCCGGACGATCATCGCTGCCAGGCGGTGTGGATGCCCACCGCACGCAAGATAAGAGAAGGCGGCTTGTGCCGCCTTTCTCAATTGCTCTCACCGTCAGGCCACACTTACTGGATCCTGTCGAGCATCTTATAGTAGAGGCCGACCATTGGCAGGAACCATGGCTTGCCCGAGTACCCGGCTATGGTCGGCCATTCGAGGCCATTGAGCGGATTGCGATCGCCTTTGCCCATGATCGCGTCGGCGAGCAGTATGCCCATTTGCGTGGACAGCTGCGCGCCGTGGCCCGAATAACCCATGGCAAACCAGACGCCATCGGCGAAGCCGGCGCGTGGAAACCGATCCTGTGTCATGTCAACAAGACCACCCCAGCAATAATCGATCTCCACCCGGGCCAGATGTGGGAAGAGCCTTGCGAGGCTGGCGCGCAGGACCTCGCCACTCTTGGCGTCGGATCTTTGGTCCGAAGTGGCAGAAAAGCGCGCCCGGCCCCCGAAGATCATGCGCCGGTCCGGGGCCAAACGGAAATAATTGCCGATGTTCATCGACGTCACGTAGGTGCGATTGCCCGGCATGGTCGCGGCGATTTCACTCTCACTCAGCGGCCTTGTGGCGATGATGAAGCTGCCGACGGGAATGATCCGACGGCGAAAATACCCAAAACTCTCCGTCGTATAGGCCCCGGTTGCCAATATGACTGTATCGGCCGTAACGGTGCCGCTGGGGGTCACAAGTTCGGTTCGGCCGTCACTTTGACGGCGTTGCGTGACGAGCGCGCTCTCAAAGATGGTCGCGCCATGGCGGGCGGCTGCCGTGGCGAGCCCCGTGACATACCGGCCCATGTGCATCATGGCGCTCTTTCGCGAGAGCATCGCACCATGGAACGCGTCCGAGCCGACCTCGGCGGCAAGGTCCTCGCGGCGCAACAGCGCCGTGTCCGGGTCCACCTCCCGGTGAAGAACCTCGAAGTTGCGGGCCAGCGCATCCATATGCGCTGGCTTTGACGCGAGTTTCAGCTTGCCGGAACGACGAAAGGCGCAGTCAATCGTCTCTTCCCTGACGATGCGTTCGATCGAGTCGATCGAATCGTCAAAGGCGCGGTAGAGCGCCTTCGCACGATCCGCCCCAAGATGGGCTTTGGCGGCCAGGTAGCTGTGGGCAATGCCGTTGTTGAGGTGACCGCCGTTTCGCCCGGACGCGCCGGAGCCAACCGTTCCGCCCTCCAGCACGACGACACGCACGCCAGCCTTGGCGAGGTGCAGGGCCGCGGACAGACCCGTGAAACCGCCACCGATGATGGCGACGTCATAATGTCCTTCGGCAGGCCCCTGCTCCGCTCTTATGAATGGAGGCGCGGTGTCGTGCCAGTAGGGCTTGAACTGCATCTTGTCGGTTCCTTATTGCAGACCCACTGCGCCAGCCAGGCCCGAGATGTCCTTGATCTCCGTGTACTCATAGAAGGGGTTGGCAGGCTCGTGGCCGCGGTTCACCCAGACCTTGCTCTTTATGCCCAAGTCATAGGCCGTCATCAGGTCATAGCGGAAGGAGGAGGAAACGTGGGTGATGTCCTCAGGCCCGCAGCCGAGCTTGTCGAGCATATACTCGAAGCCCTTCATCTGCGGCTTGTAGGCACCCGCTTCCTCCGCCGTGATGACCATGTGGAAGGGTGCACCAAGCTTTTCCACGTTCGACATGATCAGGCTGTTCATGGAGTTCGACAGGATCACCAGCGGAATCTCCTTGGCAACCTTGGCCAAACCCGCCGGGACATCCGGGTGCGGACCCCAGGTCGGCACCTCTTCATAAATGCGCTGGGCATCCTCCGGTCGAAATGCGACACCGTTGCGCTTGCAGGTGCGCTCGACGGAACTGTGCACGACCTCGGCGTAGGGCTTCCAGGCGCCGAGGACCTCGTCCAGCCGGTAGGCTGCAAAATCTTTGATGAACTGTGCCATCGCAGCGGGGGACAGCCGCGAGCCATAGACTCGCTTTGCCGCGCCGGCCATGTCGAAGTTGGTCAGCGTGCCGTAGCAGTCGAAGGTGATGAATTTCGGCCGAAACTGGCTCATGGGGTCAATCCTCGCAATCACGCCGGCACCGCTCGCCGACCTGCCACGCATCATAGCGATCCTCCTTGTGGACTAATCACCGCATTCGGTTCGAGGAAAAGCAGAATGTTCCGTATTGCATGATGGGCGCGGCAGAGAGTTTTCCAGAAGCACTCGCCGTCAGGGGCGGAAGCCCACGGCGTCGGCCCGTCGTGTTGCGCGAGCGGCATAAGATGCGGAAGTGGGGGCCGCAGAAAGCGCAAAAGCATCGCTCAGGCTCTGGAGTCAGGAGGAGCTGCTTCTGGGTCTGGTCTATTCATAAGGTGACACGAAACTCGACGCGGAAAACGGAATGACTGCAGAACAGATCTCGCTGGAAGCGATGGAGACCGAACATCTCGACGGAGCCGTCCTGCTGTCACGCGAGGCGGGCTGGCCTCATCGCCGCGAGGATTGGGAATTGGTGTTGTCGGTCAGCGAGGGCATCGTGGCACTGCACGATGGCCGCGTGGTCGCAACGACCATGATGACGCCTTTCGGCTCTGATGCCGCTGCCATCAACATGGTGATCGTGGGCTCGGCCATGCGGGGGCGCGGACTTGGCCGGAGACTGATGGATGCCGCGCTGGAAAAGGCTGGCGCGCGCAACTGCCGGCTCGTGGCGACAAAAGAGGGCCTGCCACTTTATGAGAAACTCGGTTTCGTTGCGGTTGGCGAAATCATCCAGCATCAGGGAAAAGCCCTGAAGGTCGCGGCCCCGGCGACCGTGTCCTGGGCGCGGGACAATGAGCATGAGAAAATTTGCTCACTCGATCGCGCTGCCTGCTGCCTCGATCGCAGCAAGCTTATGAGCATCCTTCGGCGGGTGGCTCGATTCGCCGTTATTCGGGAAGGGGGAGAGGTCACGGCATTCGCGGGAGTGCGCGCCTTCGGCCGTGGCCTCGTCATCGGGCCAGTCGTTGCGTCGAGCCGCCAGCAGGCCAAGGACCTGATCCAATTCCTGCTCGCGCACCATGACGGGGACTTCGTCCGCCTCGACACGGATCTGTCGAGCGGGCTCGGCCCCTGGCTCACCGAGCGTGGCCTTGTCCACGTCGGCGGCGGCATCCCGATGCAGCGCGGCCCCAAAACGGAGCGAGTCGAAACATCATACCGTCCATATGCGCTGGTCAACCAAGCGCTGGGTTAATTGGAGACCAACATGCTGAGCAATTCGCTGATCGAGCTTGATCGTGCCCACCTGGTCCACCCCGTTGCCTCCTATCGCGGGCATGAGAAAAGAGGCGTGCGCGTCCTGACATCCGGCAGGGGGGCATCGGTGACGGATTCCACTGGGCACACCTTGGTGGATGGTTTCGCGGGCCTTTGGTGCGTCAATGCCGGGTACGGTCAAGACAGCATCGTGGAGGCCGCAACCCGCCAGCTTCGCGAACTTCCCTATGCGACCGGGTACTTCGGACTGGGTTCGGAACCGGCGATCCGCTTAGCGGCAGCGCTTGCTGAGCGTGCGCCGGGGGACCTCAACCACATCTACTTCACTCTCGGTGGATCGGACGCCATCGACAGCACCATCCGCTTTATCCGCTACTACTACCACGCCAAGGGCACGCCCCAGAAAGACCAGTTCATTTCGGTCGAGCAGGGCTACCATGGGTCCTCGACGGCCGGCTCTGGCCTGACGGCCCTGCCGGCGTTCCACGCAGGGTTCGGGGTTCCGTACGATTGGCAGCATAAAATTCCGTCGCACTATGCCTACCGCAATCCGGTCGGCTCGGAGCCGCAGGCCATCATCGATGCTTCCGTGGCGGCGTTGCGCGCCAAGGTGGAGGAGTTGGGCGCTGAGCGCGTGGCCGCCTTCTATGTCGAGCCAATCCAGGGGTCTGGTGGCGTTCTGGTGCCGCCGAAGGGCTGGATGAAGGCCATGCGCGACGTCTGTCGGGAACTCGATATTCTGTTCGTGGCAGACGAGGTGATCACGGGATTTGGGCGCACCGGCCCACTGTTTGCTTGTTCGGAGGACGAGGTTGTGCCTGATTTCATGACCACGGCTAAGGGGCTGACCTCCGGTTATGTGCCACTCGGTGCCGTCTTCATGTCCGACCGGGTCTACAACACCATTGCAGACGGTGCCGGCATGACTGCGATTGGCCACGGTTACACCTACTCGGCTCACCCCGTCAGTGCTGCAGTCGGACTGGAATGCCTGCGGCTCTACGAGGATGGCTTGCTGGAGAACGGCGTGCGGGCTGGCAAGCGGCTGATGGCCGGTCTGCAGTTCCTCGCGGACCACCCGCTGGTTGGCGATGTCCGGGGGCGCGGCATGTTAGCGGCCGTCGAACTCGTTACCGACAAACAACGCAAGACGCCACTCCCGGCAGCGGCAGATCCCGCACGCCGGATCTTCGACAGAGCGTGGGAGAACGGGCTCATCATCCGCGCCTTTGCAAATGGTGTGCTCGGTTACGCGCCGCCACTCTGCTGCACAGATGATGACATTGACAGAATTATCGATTGCACACGGATGACGCTCGATCAGACACTGGAGGATCCGGATGTCCGTGCGGCGGTAGCCGGATGAGTGGGTTGGAAGCCGGCAACCTCGCGGCACAAATGTTGCCGAGGCGTCATATTCGCAATTTTGTGCCGCGAGCCATCCACGATTCAGCGCAATCGGCGAGCAATAGCCGCCAAACTAACCCTTATCGGTAGCGGAGCTGGGTCAACCTGAGATTTTTAAGCTTCCGCCGAGGAGGCCAACAAAAATAACCAGAAGTCAGCCACTAGATAAAAAAGGGAACTGCTATGGACAAGATTGCCAACTGGACTTCTTCCGACGATGCGATGGTCGAGAGCGCTATCCGTCGCGGTGCAAGCCGCCGGGAACTCCTGCAGATGATGTTCATGGGCGGGGTCGCGGCAACCACCGGCGCCACCATCCTCGGGCGTGCGACGGCGGCAGTTGCCGCTGAACCTGTGAAGGGCGGCTTCATCAAGGCGGCAGGCTTCTCTGCTTCAACCGCTGATACGCTCGACCCGGCGAAAGCGTCGAACGCCACCGACTATGTTCGTTGTTCTGCCTTGTACAACCGTCTCACTTTCCTCAACGGTGCCGGCGAGACGACGATGGAGTTGGCCGAAAGCATCGAAAGCAACGACGCTAAGGTCTGGGTCGTCAAGCTGCGCAAGGGTGTAACCTTCCACGACGGAAAGAGCCTAACCTCAGCCGACGTCGTGTTTTCGCTCAACCGTCACCTGGATCCAGCCGTCGGCTCGAAGGTCAACGCGCTCGCGAAGCAGATCGTCCAAGTGAAGGCTATCGACGCTCAGACGGCTGAGATCACGCTTCAAGCACCGAACGCCGATCTTCCGACGATTCTTGCGCTACACCATTTCATGATCGTTGCCGATGGTACGACCGACTTTTCAAAGGGGAACGGCACCGGACCCTTCATCTTAAAGGAGTTTCAGCCAGGGGTGCGCTCGATCGCGGCGCGCAACGAGAATTACTGGAAGGACCGAAAGGCGAACCTCGAAGGGTTTGAGTTCTTCGCAATCGGGGACGAAACGGCACGCATGAACGCGCTTCTCTCCGGCGACATTCAACTCGCCGCCAACCTCAACCCACGCTCGCTCCGCGTGCTCGAGAACAACCCGGCGGCCAACCTGTTCATCTCGAAACTGGGTAGCTACACCAACCTGAATGTTCGCCTGGACATGGCACCCGGCGACAAGCAGGGGGTTGCGGAAGGCTTCAAATACCTCATTAACCGCGACGTGATCAAGAAATCGGTGCTGCGCGGACTGGCCGAGATCGCCAACGATCATCCGATTCCGGATTGGAACAAGTATCACAATGCCGAGCTGAAGCAGCGTGAGTTTGATCCGGAACGGGCGAAGTCCCTTTTCGCAAAGGCCGGTGTGCTCGGCCAGGAGATCCGGATCACGGCCGCCGAGGCGGCAAACTCCTCACTCGATTATGCGGTGGTGGTGCAGCAGGCGGCCTCCAAGATCGGTCTCAAGGTGGCGATCAACCGTGTTCCGTCCGATGGGTACTGGTCCAATCACTGGCTCAAGGATGCCGTCCACTTCGGCAACATCAACGCACGTCCGACACCCGATATCCTTTTCTCGCTGCTCTATAAGTCCGACGCAGCCTGGAACGAGACCGGCTATAAGTCGGAGAAGTTCGACAGCATGCTGCTCGAAGCACGCGGTCTCCTCGACGAGGCCAAGCGCAAGCAGATCTATGGCGAAATGCAGGCCATGATCTCCAATGAGGCAGGCACGGTCATTCCTGTCTTCATGTCGACTGTCGATGCTATTTCGCCCAAGCTGAAGGGACTCACCCCCAATCCGCTTGGCGGCATGATGGGCTACACTTTCGCGGAATATGCCTGGCTCGAGGCCTAAGGTTCCCTGGTTCGTCCTGCGCGCGCAGGCTCTGTCCTGCGCGCTCGACCCGAGCCACTTTCATGCATCAGTGGGTAGTCGCTCCATGAACTCCCTCATACTCAGTCTCGCCGCAAAACGCCTCGTCATCGCAGTCTTGACGCTGCTCTTCGTCGCATTCACGATCTTCTTCGCGACCGAGATGCTGCCAGGGGACGTTGCCGAAATTCTTCTGGGGCAGGCGGCTACGCCCGAAGCCGTGGCCGGACTGCGCACAGCCATGAACCTCGACCAGCCGGCTTTTCTACGCTTCATCTACTGGCTTGGAGAGTTGTTCACCGGCGATTTTGGGGTCTCCTATGTCAACAAGATGCCGATCAGCGACCTCATTGGCGGACGACTCGTCAATTCGTTGAAGCTGGCCGGGGTAACGGCGGTGATCTCAGTTCCCATTGCGCTGGCCCTTGGTATCACGGCCGCCATCATGCGTGGAACAATCTACGACCGGCTCGTCTCGATCTTCACGATCTCGGTGATTTCCGTGCCTGAGTTCATGGTCGCGACCCTCGCGGTTATCGTCTTTGCAGTCTACCTCGGATGGCTGCCTGCGCTTTCCATGACCAATGACGTGTCGTCGATCGGCAGCCTGCTGAAGGCCTTTGCGATGCCGGTGATCACACTGAGCTTCGTCGTCTCCGCCCAGATGATCCGGATGACCCGCGCCGCCGTGCTCGAAACGCTCAACACGCCCTATGTCGAGATGGCTCTTCTCAAAGGTGCATCGCGTCGCCGCATGGTTCTCCGCCACGCGCTGCCGAACGCGCTGGGACCCATTGTGAATGCTGTGGCCCTGTCCCTGTCCTATCTGCTGGGTGGGGTGATCATTGTCGAAACGATCTTCAACTATCCCGGTATTGCGAAGCTCATGCTGGACGCGGTTTCGACCCGTGACCTTCCGCTGATCCAGAGCTGCGCGATGATCTTCTGTCTGGGCTACCTGCTTCTCATCACCATTGCCGACCTCGTTGCCATCGTCTCAAATCCGAGGCTTCAATGACCATGTCCCTTTCCTTATTGAATTCGCAGAAAACCAAGCTGCCACGCTTCGGATACCGGATGCCCCTGGTTGGAGCGGTGTCGTTTCTCATTATCGTCGCCTGGATGCTCGTTGCCATCTTCGCGCCGTACATCGCTCCGCATCCGGTCGGAGACATTGTCGACTTCGACTTCTTCGGCCCGATGACCGCCGAATTCCCCTTGGGAACGGATTACCTTGGCCGTGACATGCTCTCGCGCATCCTGCTCGGTGCGCGCTATACGGTCGGCATCTCGCTCGCTGCCGTTTCCCTGGCCTGTCTGTGCGGCGTCACACTGGGAATGACAGCAGCGGTTATCGGCGGATGGTTCGACAGCGTGCTGAGCCGGATGCTCGATGCCCTCACGTCCATCCCGAGCAAGATCCTGGCGCTCGTCATCGTCGCTGCCGTTGGCTCGTCGATCCCAATCCTCATCGTGACCTTGGCCGTCATCTACACGCCAGGTTGCTATCGCTTTGCGCGTGCGCTGGCCGTGAACATCAACACGATGGACTATGTGACGGTCGCCCGGGCGAGGGGCGAGGGGCTCGGCTATCTGATCCGCTCCGAAATTCTTCCCGGCATCATCGGGCCAGTCTTGGCCGATTTCGGACTGCGTTTCGTGTTCATCGTGCTTTTGCTGTCGAGCCTGTCCTTTCTGGGGCTTGGCGTGCAGCCACCATTCGCCGACTGGGGCGCCTTGGTTAAGGAGAATATTGGCGGTCTGTCATTCGCGGCGCCAGCGGTGATCTTTCCATCGATCGCGATCGCCAGCCTGACCATCAGCGTCAATTTGCTGATCGACAATCTGCCCCAGAAGATTCGAGACCGGAGCGAGCCATGAGCAATCTCGTAGAAGTCCGCAACCTGCGGGTCAGTGCAAAGACGGATTCGGGCCGTACGGTCGAGATCATCCGGGGTGTTTCCTTCGATGTCGCGGAGGGCGAGATTGTCGCTCTCATCGGCGAAAGTGGCTCCGGCAAGACGACAATCGCACTGACCCTGATGGGGTATACACGCTCGGGATGCCGCATTGTCGAGGGCAGCGTCAAGCTGGCTGGACAGGAGATTTCCGCCCTGCCGGAGCGCAAACGCGCGAGCAAGCGCGGCACCGAGGTATCCTACATTCCGCAGAGCGCTGCTGCCTCGTTCAACCCTGCGCATAAGATCATGGATCAAGTCATCGAGGTGACGAAGATCCACCATTTGATGCCGATCGAGCAAGCGCGCGAGAAGGCCATTGAGCTCTTTCGGGCACTGGCCTTGCCTGATCCCGATACGATCGGCGACCGCTACCCGCATCAGGTATCCGGCGGCCAGCTGCAACGTCTTTCGGCGGCGATGGCTCTGATCGGTGATCCGAAGCTCGTGATCTTCGACGAGCCAACAACGGCCCTCGACGTGACGACACAGGTCGAGGTCCTTCGTGCGTTCAAGTCGGTGATGAAGAAAGGCGCGATCGCTGGCGTCTATGTCTCACACGACCTCGCGGTCGTCGCGCAGATTGCTGACCGCATCGTCGTTCTAAAAAATGGCGAAGTCCAGGAAGTCGGCCAGACCCAGGATATTGTGCAGCGTCCGCAACATCCCTATACGCGAGAGTTGCTTGATGCCTTCGAGCCGGCCTCGCGCGCCCGGGTTGCCGATAGGCGCATCGAGCCAGAGACGCCGCTTCTCGTCGTCAAGGACATTGTGGCCGGGTACGGCAAGCTGGATAAGGCCGGAAATCCAGTTCTACGGGTGATCAAGAAGGTCAGCTTCGAGCTTCCTCGGGGAAAAAATCTCGGCATCATCGGCGAGTCGGGATGTGGAAAATCAACTCTTGCGCGCGTAATCGCCGGGATTTTGCCTGCTGCGCAAGGCCAGATCCTTTTCGAAGGCAAGCCGCTTGATCCGGACCTGCGCAAACGCAGCCGCAATGAGTTGCGCGAAATTCAGATCGTCTTTCAATCTGCCGACACCGCACTCAATCCGGCGAAATCGATTGCCGATATCCTGGCCCGCCCGTTGATTTTCTATCATGGGATGGGCGGCAAGCAGCTTGACGCCCGGGTCGATCACCTGCTCGACATGGTTCGCTTACCACGCGCCTTGCGCTACCGGAGGCCGGGCGAGCTCTCAGGTGGGCAGAAGCAGCGTATCAATCTGGCACGGGCTTTAGCGGCTGACGCCAAGCTCATCCTTTGCGACGAGATCACCTCAGCGCTGGATACCGTCGTTGGGGCCGCCATCATTGAACTCCTTAAGGAACTTCAGCGCGAACTCTCCCTGTCGTATCTTTTCATCAGTCACGATCTTTCGACGGTCAGGGCGATCTGCGACGAAGTGGCGGTGATGTATGCCGGTGAAAAGATTGAACAGTTGAGCCCAGACGTTATGGGCAGTGAGGCCGGTCATCCCTATTCCCGCCTGTTGTTTTCCTCCGTGCCAAAGCTCAACCCAGGTTGGCTCGACAGCCTGGAGCAGGACCCTGAACTCCTGCAGGCCTACTCAAGACGGTGAAAGGAGCGAAAGGGCCCTGTTCAGACCTCGAAGATCTTGTCGAGTGGCAGATGCGTTTTGACGATCGGGGACTTCAGCACCACGTAACTGAAGTATTTGTCGATGCCGACATCCAAATCGATCAGCCGTTCCATGATCGTCTGATACTCTGCGATGCCTGACGTGACGAACTTCATCAGATAATCGTAGCCGCCTGATACAAGGTGACACTCTATGACCTCGTCGATCTTGTCAACGGTTGCGAGAAAGCGCGCGAAGTCGATTTGACGATGGTTCTTGAGCGTGACCTCCGTGAAGACGGTAAGGGTTTGACCAAGTTTGGCAACATCGATTTGAGCCGAGTAACCGGCGATATATCCTTCGGTTTGAAGTTTCTTGACCCGCATCAGACAGGGGCTGGGTGAGAGATTGACGAGTTCCGCCAGCTCGACGTTGGTGATGCGCCCGTTCTTCTGCAATTCCGAGAGTATCTTCAGATCAATCCGGTCGAGCTTCATTGGCATCCGCACAGTCTTGGAATAGATCTCGCGATTATGCCGGTTTTGTTCGCTACCGCAATCGCCGGGGTGCGGGCGCGCCTGTTTGGTGGGGATGTTCAACCGTAGACCCTGAGCGATGCCGTTTGGGTGACTGGCGTTAGCTTTCAGACCACCTTGTGGGATGCCCAAGGCCGACGATCATAGCGCCCCCACAACAATCGCCTGTCATTCCTTGTATGAACAGCATGAGATTCCGTTGTGCTGGGCCGTTGCGGGGTATCGGTCTGCGGCCAGTCGCATATGATCCTGCCAAAGGACGGGAGACCTGCCATGCCGGCGCCGCTCATTCATATCGAAACAACGCCCGATCTTCCGCAGGAGGCGGACGTCGTCGTCATTGGCGGTGGTGTAGTCGGTGTCTTCACGGCGTACTATTTGGCCCGACGTGGCGTGAAGGTCGCGCTGGTGGAGAAGGGGCTTGTCGGCGCAGAACAGTCCAGTCGCAACTGGGGCTGGTGTCGCCAGCAGAACCGTGACGCGCGCGAGTTGCCGCTCGCAACGAAAAGTCTCGATCTGTGGGAGAAGCTGGCCGTGGAAACGGGCGAGGACACCGGTTTCCGACGCTGCGGGCTCCTGTATCTATCGCAGAACGAGAAAGAGCTGGCCGGTTGGGCGAAATGGCGCGATTTCGCCCGGACAGTCGGCGTGACCACTCATATGCTGAGCCAGCAGGAGGCGACGGAGCACGGCCGGGCCACCGGTCGCGTCTGGAAGGGTGGGGTCTTCTCACCGAGCGATGGGACGGCCGATCCATCCCGGGCCGCTCCCGTTACAGCCCGAGCCATTATGGCGGCTGGCGGGACCGTCCATCAGAACTGCGCCGCACGAGGCATTGAAGTGAGCGCCGGCCGCGTCAGCGCGGTGGTCACAGAAAAGGGCATCATACGCACACGGATCGCTGTCATGGCCGGCGGTGCCTGGGCGTCGTCCTTCTGTCACCAACTCGGCATTCGCTTCCCGCAAGCATCGATACGAGCCTCGATCATGGCCGTCGCACCAGGTGCGAACGATCTGCCTGACGCATTGCATACCGCAGAAGTCTCAATGACCCGGCGCCGCAATGGCGGGTATACCCTCGCAATCAGCGGTCGGGCGCGCGTCGACCCTACGCCGCAGCAACTCCGTTTCAGTCGCGAGTTCATTCCGATGTTCGCTCGGCGGTGGCGCAGCCTTGCACCAGGAGGACTGGAAGGGTGGCGTCAGGGGCATGAGACCCTGCGCAAATGGCGGTTGGATGAAGTGACCCCGATGGAGAAAGTCCGCATCCTCGACCCCAAGCCTGACATGAAGCAGATCCGTCTCACCCACTCGAGAGCTTGTGATCTCATGCCGAGCATGCGGCAAATGCCCGTATCCGACGTATGGGCCGGATATATCGACAGCACACCTGATGGCGTTCCTGCCATCGGCGAAGTTGAGAGTATCCCGGGCTTCATTCTGGCCGCCGGTTTCAGCGGTCATGGCTTCGGCATTGGACCAGGGGCTGGCCACCTCATTGCGGATCTGATTACGGGCAAACCACCGATCGTGGATCCACGCCCCTACAGGCCTGAGCGCCTAAGCGCCTCTGCATGGGGCAGGGTTGCGGACTTTTGAGAGTGTCCACCGCTTCTGGAGAGTACCGATTTCCATTTGATCGGTCGGTGCCAAGCCATTGATTTGACCGCTTTTAAGGCACGGCGGCCCCGTTAGCACTGTCAGTTCAACCATTCTTGAGGTTCAGG
>KI912087.1:8780-9305 GCA_000517005.1 Microvirga lupini | reverse complement strand
CCGGATCTCTGGCGTGCAGGTGGACGGCGGCGAGGTGCTTGTCGCGGACGCCTATGTGGCGGCCATGGGCAGCTATACGCCCCAACTGGTGAAGCCCCTCGGCATCCACCTGCCTGTCTATCCGGTGAAGGGCTATTCCCTGACTATGCCTGTCGCGAACCCGGACGCGGCACCCGTCTCGACCGTGATGGACGAAACCTTCAAGATCGGGATTACCCGCTTGGGTGACCGGATCCGGGTCGGCGGCACAGCAGAGCTGGCAGGCTTCAGCCAACGCCTACGGCTGCCGCGGCGAGCAACGCTGGAACACTCGGTCACGGATCTGTTCCCGCAGGGCGGTGACGTCAGGCAAGCCAGCTTCTGGACGGGACTGCGGCCGATGACGCCAGACGGCACCCCGGTTGTCGGCCCGACGCGATACAACAACCTGTACACCAACACCGGCCATGGCACTTTGGGCTGGACCATGGCCTGCGGCTCCGGGCGCGTGCTCGCTGACCTGATCTCGGGCCGGGTGCCGGAGGT
>KI912087.1:3130-8680 GCA_000517005.1 Microvirga lupini | reverse complement strand
CCATCAGAACCGATGAGCCCGACACGGCATTCGTGGGCTTTGATTTCCTTCGGAACGCCGACGAGCATGGCTGTTTTCCTTCAGTTCGATGGGAGAGGTGCGATCCTGCGCGGCTGCGTCATGTTTTCAGGCCGCAGAATGTCGGCGAGTTCGACCGGACTGAGCAGACCCTCCTCCAGCACGAGGTCGGCAACGCCCCGGCCCGTGGCCTGCGCCTTTTGCGCGATGCGGGTCGCGTTCTGATAGCCGATGATCGGGTTCAGCGCGGTCACAAGGCCGATGCTGTGGGTGACCAGTTTCCGACAATGATCCTCATTGGCGGTGATGCCCGTGATGCAGCGCTCGGTCAGTGCTGTCATGGCATGGGTCATGATGCGCATGGACTGGAGAATGTTGAGCGCGATCACCGGCTCGAAAGCATTGAGCTGCAGCTGCCCGGCTTCAGCCGCAAACGTGACCGTCAGATCATTGCCGATGATCTGATAGGCCACCTGGTTGACCACCTCCGGAATCACCGGATTGACCTTGCCTGGCATGATGGAAGAACCCGGCTGTACCGGCGGCAGATTGATTTCTCCCAATCCCGCCCGTGGGCCGCTGGAGAGGAGGCGCAGATCGTTGCAGATCTTGGATACCTTCACCGCGATGCGCTTCAGGACGCCCGAAAAGGTGACGAAGGCGCCGGTGTCCGAGGTGGCTTCGATGAGGTCTACCGCCAGCAGCAGGGATTCGCCGCTGATCTCGGAGAGTTCGGAAACCACGAGTGCCGCATACTCCGGATCCGCATTGATGCCGGTGCCGATGGCGGTCGCGCCCAGATTGACTTCCCGGAATAGGCGAACCAGCTCCTGCACCCGCTCCACATCTTCACGCATGGTGGTCGCGAAGGCGCGAAACTCCTGGCCAAGGGTCATTGGGACCGCATCCTGAAGCTGGGTGCGCCCCATCTTGATGATATGCGCGAACGCCTCGCCCTTCGCCTGAAAGGCCGCGCAGAGGTTCTCCATCGCCTCGATAAGTTCGCCGTAGCTCAGGAGAATGCCCAGCCGGAGGGCGGTCGGATAGACGTCGTTGGTGGACTGCGACAGGTTGACGTGGTTGTTGGGATGCAGGTGCTCGTACTGCCCCTTTTCGTATCCCATAAGCTCCAGGGCGCGGTTGGCGATCACCTCGTTGGCGTTCATGTTGGTCGAGGTGCCGGCACCACCCTGGATCATGTCAACAACGAACTGGTCATGCCATCGTCCGGCAATCACTTCGTCGCAGGCCGCCGCAATCGCAGCTTCCAATCTTTCCGGGAGAAGGCCGAGCTTGCAGTTGGCGCGAGCGGCGGCCTTCTTCACCATCGCTAACGCACGCACGAAGTTGGGGAAATGGGAGAGGGGAATACCGGTGATCTGGAAATTGTCCAGAGCGCGGGCGGTCTGCACGCCGTAATAGGCGCCGGCAGGAACGGCCAGATCTCCCAGCAGGTCGTGCTCGACGCGCGTGGAGCCATGATCGGCCGGGAGGAGCATGGGACTGGTTGGCATCACAGGATCTCTGAGGTCTTTCGTCGTTCAGCCGGTGGTGTGGCTCGCCAGGGCATAGATGATGTGTGCCTGCGCTGCCTCAGGCGCCCATGGACGCCCAAGCGACATTTACGTCACGGTGTCGTAGACCGGCAGGCCGCATCTTACCCTTGGAACTCAGTATCCGACATTTACGCCACAGGAGGCGCCTCATAGGCACTTCAATTCAGAACTTTACTCTGTAGACGGGACGCATTTTGGCACATGTTGCGGTATCAGAGCGGTCTTAGTATGCACCCGTCCCTACTATCGGCTGGGTAACCATAAAAGCCGAAGAGATCTTCCATCATCTCGCCGCTTCTCCGTCTGTCATTGCTCGGCGGAGCGATGACATTGTGGTCTGGAGCTAACGAGAGGTCAGTCACATGCACGGGCCCAGAGTTGCAGACAAGAACACGCTCTACTGGCGGGAAGAGGCACCCGTCAAGCCGCTGCCGCAGCAGCCGCTGGCCAAGAAGCCCGACGTGGCGATCGTGGGCGCGAACTATGCTGGCTGTCAGCCGGGCTGGTGCTGGCGCGGGAGGGGCGTTCGGTTGCAGCCTTTGACGCGATGAACCCGGGCGAGGAGGCTTCTACACGCAACGGCGGAATTACCAGTGCAAGCATCCGGCCGGATTACGCCACAATCACCCGGCGCTTCGGCGGAGAGAAGGCGATGGCGATCGAGGCCGAGGGCAAGATCACACGCGAATTCCTTTATGACTTCATCAAGACCGAGAAGCTCGACTGCGACTTCCAGCTGGTTGGCCAGTTCAAAGGGCAATCGGCTATGACCAGTACGAAACGATGGCGCGCAGCGCCGAGGTGCTGGCGAAGAAACTGGAGATCGAGTCTTATGCCGTTCCACAGCCCGGGCCGCGCAACTATATCGGCGCCGACTTCTATCGCGGCGGCACGGTCCGGATAGACATCGGCGGGCTGCACCCGGCCAGGTTCCACGCTGAACTCCTGCGGGTGGCGCTCGCTTCGGGATTGACGGTCCATTCGCGAACGCCCGTAACCTCGATCAACAGGGAAGGTGACGGCTCCGTGTCGTGACTTCGGCCGGGACGGTGCAGGCGCGGCAGGTCCTGGTCTGCACAGACGGCTATACCGATGGCGCCATTCCCTTCCTGCGCCACCGACTGGTCCCGGTTCGCAGCCGGATCATCGCCACCGAGGAACTCGCGCCTGAAGTGATGGCGCGGCTGATGCCGAAGCTGATGATGATCGAGAACCGTCAGCTGGGTTTCTGTTTCCGCCCCTCGCCCGATGGCAAACGTATTCTGCTAGGGGGCGTGACAGTTCTCGCGTAGGCGATCCGGCGGCGCCGAAGCTCTTTCTGGGCAAGGGACTGGTGAACCTTTCCCCGGAGCTCGAGAACGTTCACCTTTCGCACAGCTGGTTCGGTAATGTGGCGATGAACCGCGACATGCCACCCCGCATCCTCGAGAAGGACGGCGTGGTCTATGCCACCGGCTTCTGCGATTCGGGTGTAGTCTGGGCACAGTGGATCGGTACACATGCGGCTCACACGGTGTTGGGTCACAGCGAGCAAGCGCGCACCGCCTTCGACTTCCGGCCACCTGCCCTTATCCCGCTCTATCGTAGCAATCCGTGGTTCATGCCGGCCCTCATTCAAGGCTATCGGATACAGGACCGCATCGCCCTGTGGCGCGCCCGCCGCTGACAGGCAAATAACTCGCTTGGCAAGGCAGGAATCCGGCCGCAGGTCCTGCTATCAACGGTTAGAATTCGGTGAAAGATACCGTCCGCAGCGGCGCCGCCGCTGCAAGCGTCTGTGACAGCGGGACAACCTCGTGGTCGACCCGAATGCCCCAGTCGCAGAAGTGTACGATGACGCGGGACTTGTTCCTTGCCATGTGCAAGGGACCGTCGCCCAGCCCATATCTAACGATGAAGCTGTCAGGAACGTGCGCATCCCGTGGCAAAATGCGTTTGGCGGGGATTGGCCACGCCCTCTGTCGCGATCAGCCCCGCTGGGATAAACGCCAGCATCTCGGCGTGACGGTTCTCAAGCGCGATGAGCGCCTTGGTGTCCAAGCGGAGCAGGTGGTGATGGGCACCCGTCGCCTCGTAGACCATCCGCTGGGGCGTACGGTGCCAGCAAGCGCATGGCGCACGCAGTTGCTCGGTGTCATTTTGAACCACCGCTCGATCTCTTTCAGCAAGACATAGACGTCCGGGCTGTCGTTTGAGATCTGGATGCTGGCTGCGCACGCTATACCGTCAGGCATTTCTTCCGTATCCCGTGCTTGTCAATCCGCAGCCTTGGGCGCCCGACTATCGGTACAGGCCTCATGGAGAGAGGCGCGATCAAACTCTAGATCTAACGCGGTCCCTCCAACCGGCATTTTCCCGCTCCGTCCCCTCTCGCCGCCTGAGGGTGGCGAAGGCCCGCAAGCGGCAACCCTATCACGGGCTCGAAGCAGAGAAAGCCATGAGACATTCAGTTTCGATTCGTCTGGCAATCGCTCCATCTGGTCGGTTCTTAAAGGACCTGCTCGAAAGAGTTTTCATAGTCAGCCCAACGCGTGGCCGGCCAATCCATAAACCCACGGCTTGGTATCTTCTCGGTTTAGGAACCGGCGTCCTTTGGACATCGTCGTAACGGTCTCGGAAACCGTGAGGCGGCTCTGCTGGAGAAACTCGACAAATATGCCGTCTTTCTCACGCGTATCGACGCGGGCGAATCGTCCTGTCAGATCCTTCAGATGCACGGCCGTGAGATGGATCGCGTCATGATCATTGCTCGCGACTATGGGGCCAATCACATGGCCACGACCGAACTCCCGAGACATGGAATAGCCGACGATTTCGCCGCCGCGTCTTAGAGTGCAAATTGCAGCGTTTTCTGAAAGCAATGCAAGCAGCTTCTCGCGGTTTGTCCCAAATGCGCGCGTATCCAGCGCCGTGATCTCCTCAAGCTTGTCACTTGAGAGCGCACTCAGTTCACCGTCCAGAGCTGGCACCGCTGGAATCGTCGGTGCGACCTCTCCCTGGTACTGATATACTATCGCTTCTTTGGTGAAGCCGAGCGAAACATAGAGATTATCAGCGGCATGGGTCGAATTCAGGCTGAGATTGCGGGTGCCGCACCGCTCCAGCACCTGTTCCATGAGCCATCGGCCGGTTCCTTGCGCTTGCGTGCGGGGCGTTGTGATCACCAGGCCGATGGTGGCGAAATCGTCTCCGTGCGGGAACCACATCGCGCTTCCGAACACGCGTCCGATACCGTCAACGGCGACGATGCCGTGGCCGGCGCGGCGCAATAAATCCCAATCCTTGGGCCGATGCGGCCAGCCAACGGCGATCGAGAGCGCGTGAAGCAGGTTCACGTCAACTTCAACAATGTCCCGCGCGACCAACTCGAAGGATTTCAGGCGCACTGACTTTCGCACTGATTTTTGCATTTTGCTTTCGTTCCTTCACTGATGCCCAAGTCCGCGGGCACGCAGTGTTCTTGATCCTGCTGCCGATTGTAATGCTCTGGCAGATGTCTTATGCCGCAGCATTGCACAGGAATGCCAGCAGGTTTCGCTTATTAGTGGCACTTTTTCGAAATCTTCGCTCAATGTGCAGCGCTATTTGGCAGGAAAACTCCTGTCTGCGGTTAGGCTGTCGGTAACCGGCAAATTGTGCCAGCAGAGTAGCTCGACGGGAGCGGTCTCCTCTCGCTCTGCCAGCAGGCTGAAGTGAAACACGGGCCCCTGCGGCTCATTCGCGCTCGTCCACAGCCAGCCCTTGTGCGCCTTGATGATCGCCGGCAAATGGCCAAGCCAATACTTAGGGCTTGGTCGTGTAGAACGCCTCGAACACTTGGTTCCTGGTAGCCGCATTGGCAGGCCTGGATCGAGGGGCAGGACCACAAGCAGGTCGAGGCACGCGGGATTGGCGCGGGCCAGCTCAAGCCCATTGGAGATGCGCCCGGCAGTTATGTCCGGGCGCAGTAGGACACCTCATCAGCTCAACACGGAGA
>KI912087.1:2924-3030 GCA_000517005.1 Microvirga lupini | reverse complement strand
AGCATGGCGATGATGAACCATCATCCCGAGGCGGTGGCCCGCACCGGCCGGGCTCTGGTGGTCGCCGACATGCCGTACCTGAGCTATCACCTCAGTGTCGAAGAGA
>KI912087.1:2542-2824 GCA_000517005.1 Microvirga lupini | reverse complement strand
GTAAATCGGTGGAGCGCCAGTGATGCAGATGCGTGGGTGAGGCGGCAACTTGAAGCTCAGGCTACCACAGCAACTCATCTTCAGTAGATCATCTAAATCGATTCCTTCAGCCCAGCTGATGAAAGGATTTTCTGATGAGACGCCTCCCCGCGCACATCCCAGATGTAGTCTCGGTCCCGTTGCTGCAACATTGGACCAGCAACGGTCGCCGTCTGGTGGTGACGACAGCCTATGATGCGGTCACGGCCCGCTTGGCGGATCCTGTTGTCGACATGATCCTGG
>KI912087.1:940-2442 GCA_000517005.1 Microvirga lupini | reverse complement strand
GTCTGTGAGAGAGTAGCCCGGCCCACACAGATTTGACAAAGCAGTTAAGGCAACAGTTTCAAGTGGTTACCAGATCAACGCGAGCATCATCTGGCTTCACATTCAGCGTCAGTCCGCAAGCCCACGTCGGGAAGGTTGCCGATCCATTCTAGCTAAGAACGTATCATCGGGCACAGATCTTGCGCTGACCCCTACTCGCCGCATGAGCGGATCAGAGATATCTGCTACTTTCTCGGCCCTGCTCCGGACTTGCGACGCATCCCATTCTAGACGGTGTGATCTTCAGGGATGGCTGACAAGGCTGATAAAAGATATCAATTGGCGCGAACGCCGACTGGGCAGGGGCGCCGTATCCAGTGCTCTCCTGATCTCAGAAGTGGTGTGGCTTCCCTTGCCCTCAATTTGGGTGACGTTCAAGGTTAGATCATGCCGCCGTCAGTGACGATATCGGATGTCAGGCCGTCGCGCAGGGCTTTCGCAGTCTGCGCGAGAGCCGCATCTTGACGCCGGCGCGGATGCGGGTTGTCGATGCGATGCTCCGCTACGATTCGCCCAGGGGATCCTGAGAGAACGATAACCCGGTCCGCCAGATAGGTGGCCTCATCGATGTCATGTGTCACGAACAGGATCGTCTTACCAGTCTTCTGCCAGATGCGGATGAGTTCGTCCTGGAGACCCTCGCGGGTGATGGCGTCAAGAGCCGAGAACGGCTCGTCCATGAGCAGAACCTCGGGCTGAACTGCGAGAGCCCGCGCCAAGGAAACACGCTGGCGCTGCCCGCCCGATAGCTCGTGTGGCCAGCGCTGCGCCAGATGGCTTAGGCCCACGAAATCGAGTGCGCCCTGGGCCTTCGTCTTGCGCTCGTGTCGCGGTGTATGGCGATGCTCCAGACCGAAGGCCACATTGGAGATGACGCGCCGCCACGGCAGCAACCGGGAATCCTGGAACACGAAGGCGACAGGCCGGCGCTCCGGATTCTTGGCAAGAACACGCCAGGTGCCGGTGCTGGGACGGGCAAGCCCCGTCAGCACGCGCAGCAGGGTGGATTTGCCGACCCCAGATGGGCCAACAATGGCAAGGAACTCGCCGCGGCGCACATCCAGCGACAGGCGATCCAGAACGGTCGTCTTTTGGCCAGCTCTCTCGAAGGCAAGCGAAAGATCCCGGATCTCGATTATGCTTTCCATCGCAACAGCCATCCTTGCAAGGCCACGAAAGCCGTATCGAAGAGGCCGTAGAGGGCCGCCATGGTCAGCATGTAGACCACGACCACCTCGGTTGCCAGCAGGCTGGAAGCCTGCATCATGCGTTGGCCCAACCCACTCACGCCAAAGATTTCCGCCGCCACCACGGCCATCCAGGCTTGTCCTAGGGCGGTGCGCAGGCCCACGAGAATGCCGGGAGCGGCGGCAGGGAGTAGGATCTTCTGCAGGCGGCGCAAGCCGGAATGAAACCCGAAGGCCTCGGCCACTTCCACGAGGTCGCGGTCTACCGTGCGCACA
>KI912087.1:0-840 GCA_000517005.1 Microvirga lupini | reverse complement strand
GGTTCCGTTGCAACCCCTGATATAGGTCACCCGCGGACTAGAATGGATCTCAGGTCAGGCGGCCGTGCCGAAGAGTGCGGCAATGAAGTCGCGCTGAGCGCCCATGTCATTCGCTGGTGCACGCACAACCTGTCCCTTTCGGATCATCGCCATGGCCTCGTAGCCCGCAATCGTCCGTGAGGCCGTCATGAAGCTCTTGAAGCCCAGCCCGGGCGTGACCAGCCGCTTGATGCGCCGGTGGTCCTGCTCGACGATGTTATTCAGAAACTTCACCTGCCGGAGTCTTGCAAAGCGCCAGAGCGTTCCCTCTCGCTTCATGGCTTTCGTCGCGATGGGGTAGGCGGCATTCTTGTCGACTGTGATAGTGCGCGGATTGACCGTATGCGGCTGCCCCAAAGCCTTCCGGAAAAACCGCCGTGCGGCCGCTGCATCCCGTTTGGGTGAGAGCAGAAAATCAATGGTTTGGCCGCTCGCATCGACGGCGCGGTCCAGGTAAACCCATTCACCCTTTACCCGAAGGTAGGTCTCGTCCACACGCCATGAGCCATTCGTCATCCGCAGATGTGGGCGGATGCGCTTTTCGATTTCAGGCGCGTAAGCTTGGATCCAACGAAACAGGGTTGTGTGATCCACCTGAACACCACGGTCAGAGAGCATACATTCGAGATCGCGATAGCTGATCGGGAATTGCAGGTACCAGCGCACAGCCCATAGGATGATCTCCGCCGTGAATTGCCGCCCCTTGAACGGATTCTTGTTACCTTGCATCACCGCCAGCCCCTCCCAGCCCCCTCTGTCGTAGCTCAGGCCGAGCAAGCTTCAAAGCTGCAACAGAACCGG
>KI912086.1:95044-96185 GCA_000517005.1 Microvirga lupini | reverse complement strand
AACGCTCCGCTCGGGAGCTCGTCTCGACCTTGCTTCTGCTGCTCCTCTCAGGCGGCCTGGAACGTGGTGCCGTGCCTGAGTATGGCATGCATGATGATCGCCAGCCGGCGGGCCAGCGCCACACGCGCCTTCCTCAACGTCGAGCGTCGGGCAAGGCCCAGCGCCCACTCCTTGCGAGCCAAGCCTCCGCGGTAGCGGGTCAGCATCGCGTTGGCGGCCTCGTACAACAGGGTTCGCACTCGCCTGTCGCCACACTTCGAGATGCTGCCCACGTAGTCGATCTCGCCGGACTGGAAGCGCCGCGGCACCAGACCGAGATAGGCTCCCACATCCCGGGAGCGGCGGAAGCGCTCCGGATCATCGATGGTGGCGACAAAGGCGAGTGCTGTCAGTTGCCCCACACCCGCAATGGTCATCAGCCGCTGGCAGGCCTGTGACGAACGGGCCAGCAGGCGCATGTCGCGATCAATCGCCACGACTGCTTCCAGAACGGCCTTGCGGGCCGCGAGCAGGCCCTGCATGGCACCGGACAGACCTGCAATCCCTTGGCTGGCTCGGATCACCTGCTCGGTCAAGCGCGGACTGAGCCCACGGGGAAGCCGAACCCCAAAGACCACCGCTAGGCCGCGGATCTGGTTCTCCAAGGTAACGCGCTGCCCGACCAGCTTCTTGCGGGCGAGGATCAGGGCGCGCACCGCATGAGCCGGCAGCGACTTGACATGCACGGGCTTGAAGAAGCCGGTGCGGGCCAGATGCGCCAGCCCGCGGGCATCGTTGCGATCAGTCTTGTGGGTCGCCAGCGACTTGAGCGCTTGATAGGCCTGCCGGCTCTCGATGCTGATCACCGGCAAGCGAAGAGCAGCGAGGCCGTGGAAGAGCATCGGAGCCATCCGGCCGGTCTCGAGCACGATCTTGGCGCAGGCGGGTGCCGTCTCCAGCACGGCGGCAATGGCTTCTGGGGTGCTGGAGGCTTTTGCCTCCAGAACAACAGCTCCGTCCCGCTCGACCACACAGATGTGGGTCTCAGTCATCGAGACATCTAAACCAGCATAGTAGTCCATGGCTGCTCTCTCCTGTGCACGTGGCCCGCCGATGGTATCGGCATCCAGGGAGAGCCGCCCCATTACCCAATGTTGAAAAA
>KI912086.1:94122-94944 GCA_000517005.1 Microvirga lupini | reverse complement strand
TGTGAGTTCTGAGGAGGTTGTTCATCCCGTCTGAGGGCCTGAAGGTGGTCGTTGCGACACGAACCCCTGACGGACCTGAGAGATGAACAACCCGCATCAGAATGCCCGCACGACCCGCTTGGGGCGAGCGGAAATGATCCGCCGCCTCCTCGAGGAGGGCCGCCCTGTCCGAGAAGTGGCGGCCGGCTTCGGCATCAGCGAACGGACCGCCCGAAAATGGCTGGCCCGCGACCGGGCGGAAGGACCAAGCGGCCTGGACAACCGCTCGTCCCGTCCAGGGACCGGTGCCAATCGAACCGGTGAGGACGGGATCGGCGTGATCGAGCCTCTCCGGCGGGAGTACCGGCTCACCGCCGAGGAGATCGCCGGCAAGCTGGCCCGCTCCACGGTGGCGGCCTGGCTCACCCGGCGGGGCTTGGGTCGCCTGACAGCCCTGGAGCCGAAGCAGCCACTCGTGCGCTATCAGCGGCAGCATCCTGGCGAGCTGATTCACCTGGACATCACGAAGCTGGCTCGTTTCGCGCGGGTCGGCCATCGCATCACGGGTGACCGGCGCAATCCCAGTGCGGGTGCCGGCGCCGACTGCTTCCATGTGGCGATCGATGACGCCACCCGGCTGGCCGATGGCGAGGTGCGGCCGGATGAGACCCGCCGCGCGACCACAGCCTTCCTGGTCAGAGCTCTGCGCTGGTGCAGAGCGCGCGGGGTCGAGCGGGTGATGACGGACAACGGCTCAGGCGACGTCGCGCGGCTGTTCCGCAAAGCCCTGAGGCTGCTCGGGATCCGGCATATCCGCACAAGGCCCGACACGCCCAAGACCAA
>KI912086.1:91716-94022 GCA_000517005.1 Microvirga lupini | reverse complement strand
TTTCTCTCGAACGGTGATCCCCACAAGAGCATGCGGCAGCGGCTTGGAACTTTGGGTCACGAACCTCTCGATCAGGCTGGACTGACCCATCCATGAGCCAGCGCTCGGAAGGTCTCAAGCGGTCAGGCAGCGACGATCCCTTGCCCTACAGGAACGTCTGGTGTTCCCTGCTTGAGCGGACGTTTGGTCTGTTTCGGGGATGTACCAAAGGGACATTCCACCTTCACCGGCCGAATGATCACAG
Organism: Microvirga lupini; assembly: GCA_000517005.1. GTDB lineage: Bacteria > Pseudomonadota > Alphaproteobacteria > Rhizobiales > Beijerinckiaceae > Microvirga > Microvirga lupini. The sequence goes on along the minus strand of KI912086.1, from coordinate 93,778 downwards.
CAGAGTCAGCCCGGAGATGTCGCTCAGAATGGGCTCCTGCCAGACACCGGCAGCGGTTAGGATGAAGGCCTTCCCCATCCACGGAGACAGGGTAATGCCAGAGCATGCGGAGAATGGTGGCAGGTGGTACGGGAGCCGCTGGAGGATCGTGGCCTGGGCTGCCGCAGCGCTCATGCTGGTGCTGCCCTGGTTCGCGATGCAGGTCACCAATGAGGTGGACTGGGATGTGGCCGATTTCATCCTCTTCGGCACCATGCTGGTCGGCGCTGGCGGAACCTGCGAGCTCGCCGCGTGGAAGACCGGCAATACCGCGTATCGAGCCGCCGTTGGTGTTGCACTCGTGGCAGCGTTCATCCTCGTCTGGATGAACCTTGCTGTTGGCATCATTGGGTCTGAGGATAACCCTGCAAACGCGATGTATGGCGTAGTGCTTACCATCGGGATCATCGGTGCTGTCACGGCCCGCCTCCAGCCACTCGGCATGGCGCGTGCGATGGTTGCAACGGCACTCGCTCAGGCATCGGCTGCCGCGATAGCTTTGATCGTCGGCTTAGGAGCCAGCGCAGCGAACTGGCCAGGGGATGTCGTAACCCTAACGAGCTGCTTCGCTGCGCTGTGGCTCCTGTCTGCCTGGCTGTTTTGGAAAGCGGCGCGGGAGCAAACTTCCGGCATTCGGTAGCAAAAGCCACCAGACCGGATCCAGCCCGTCAGGTATTCTCCGGCTCCATTTCCGGCCTGGGGCAACGCGAGAGTTGAAGAGGAACTGGAGCGGATACGCGCCAAACTGCTTGGTAGGGCCGGACGAATGCTGGATTGAACCGCCTCCACCTTGAGGAGAGAGGGCATCACGGGTGGGATGACGAGGACGAGTTCTCATATAAGAGGCATGACATGATCGAGAGGAAGCGTACGACGTTCCCGTCCGGCGGCACCGACTGTGTCGGCTATGTCTACTGCGCGACAGACGAAGCTGCGCAAAGGCCCGGCATCGTCATGGCGCACGGGTTCGGCGGCACCCAGGAAGGCTCGCTGGCCCGAACCGCCGGCGACTTCGCCGCTGCGGGATTTGCCGTCCTGACCTTCGACTACCGCAGCTTCGGCGAGAGCGACGGCACGCCACGACAGGTGATCTCGCTCCGTGATCAGCAGTGCGATTGGCACGCGGCCCTCGCCCATGCCCGTCGACTGCCGGGAATCGATCCGTCGCGCGTGGCGCTGTGGGGCAGCTCGCTCAGCGGGGCCCATGTGGTCGCGGTCGCCGCCGAGGATTCCAAGGTCGCGGCGGTGGTCGCGCAGGTGCCGTTCAACGGCTTCCCGCGCAGGGTGGAGGGGCGCACCGCGGCCGAGACCTGGCGGCTGCTGCGCGCCATTGTCAAGGACTGGTGGCGCGGCAAGACGGGACGCGAGCCCTATTACGTTCCCGCGGTGGCACGGCGCGGCGAGCTGGCGGTGATGGCGTTCGACGAGGCCGATGCCGTCATCCGGACGATGCAGAACGACACTTGGTGCAACGCGGTCGCGCCGCGCGTGCTGCTGGACATGATGCTGTGGTACCGGCCGGAGCGCGTGGCGCACCGTCTCGCCATGCCGATCCTAGTCTGCCTCGCGGAACGGGACCGACAGACACCGGCGCATCTCGGACGCAGGATTGCCGAGCGCGCGCCTTTCGGGGAGATGAAGCAATACCCGTACGGCCATTTCGACTTCTACAGGGACGAGGTGCGCCGGTGTGTCGTCACGGACCAGATTGATTTCCTGAAGGTGCATCTCCTCAGCACGGGCATCAGCGAACATCCGATCTTCACCCCGCCAGAATCGCAGCGGGGACAATAAGTTGTCGGCCCTGAATAATGCGGAAGCACAAGGCTGGTGCTGGGTTTCAGGCAACCTGAGAAGTATCCGGTTGCGCGACTGGGTTCATCAGAGCTGCAATGATCCAGGCCATAAAAAGCCTGAGCCAGTTCAGGATCAGCCGTAGATTGTGCCCGGCGGCGACCAGCAGGGCGTTCATCGCATCACCCGCGGCTCCGAGCAGGTGATTGCGTCCAAGTCGCCCATCCTG
>KI912086.1:90764-91616 GCA_000517005.1 Microvirga lupini | reverse complement strand
GGTCGGCGAGATGCCCGGCCTCGCGGTCGAGCACGGCAATGGCGCGGTCCCGCGCCTCGGCCCAGCGTTCGAGGGCCTCGGCATGCCTGAGGAACTCAGCCTGACAACAAACCCGGATCATCGCTGCGCCCGGAACGTTCTGGTTGGGAAAACCGACCCTGCCTGAGAATTGCGTTCAAACCGAGTTCATGTGCCCGTGATGCCCGCGGGCGGGTGCCTGACGGGTCAAAGCGGCCGGCCCCGGCACTACCTCCTTCGGGGAGGTTGCGTCGTGCCGTGCCTGATCCCACTTGGCGGCGAGAGCCGGTCGTCATCGGAGGAAGCCCATCTCCGCCACGTCGGGACAGTCTATTCGTCCGGCTTTGGGGGAACACTCCCGTGTCTATCCGCCCGACCTCCAGCCCCTGCTGCAATCGAACCTGGCCGCTTTGACCGACATCGACTTCGTGCATGAAAGCGAGGTCACGATCGTCAGGGACAGCGACGCGGACGAGTGGCTCAAGCAGAGCGTGATCCGCAGGCTGGGAGAGCGCCATCGGGAGCGGCGTGCACCATACGTCCGGCAGCTTGAGGCCGTGGAGGAGCGTATCCGAGCGCTCGCCGCCTGACCGCGGTGCATTCGTCATCGCCCATTCAGGCCACGTATGGTGTCATCACCGGCTACTCAAAGCCAGGAGGTGATGGTGCAGCACCTGTTCATGATCTCAATGCTGCTCACGTTGTGTATCGCGACACCGAGCTAGGCTGGCAATACGTCATCAAACTCCAGCTCAAATTCCTCGAACGGAATCCATACCCGGGTCGATACGGTCATCACGGACGATGAACGGGGACGCCGTGTCTATGAGCGCT
>KI912086.1:90280-90664 GCA_000517005.1 Microvirga lupini | reverse complement strand
GGTCTATCGCTCCCGTGATCGGGATGATGATCGCTCCAAGCGCCGCTGGCAGCGCGTGGAGGATGACGACTGAGGATCGCGCGCCGGCGATGTCGCCTTCTGCGACGAGGGCTGGACGCTCCTTAGAACGAGACTGCGGGTGAAAAACTGGCCTCAGAATGAGCTAGCGTTGGGCAACCGTCAGCCGTGGGGACCACAACGGCCGGAAAAGCGGTTCGGCGACAACCCCACCGATCATCGCAAAGGCTGCCAGGATGAGCCCAAGACGGCCATAGAGCACAAAGCGATCCTTACGGGTCATGCACCCTCGCAATCGTTGGGCTGGAATCAGAACAAACGGATCCTTGTGGCCAATTGTGGCGACAATACTGCTCAGATTTGAGA
>KI912086.1:85613-90180 GCA_000517005.1 Microvirga lupini | reverse complement strand
TCCCCCATCGCCTGGGAGGTGCTGCTGAGAGAGAAGATCCAGACTCTTGACCAGCTCCGAGAGCATGCGGACCGGCTTGAGCAGTTCGATGGCATTTCGGTCAGGATGGCGCAGGTGATCAGACTAGCGCTCGCCTATGTCGTCCCATTCGAAGGGCAGACATCGGGCACGAAGCCTTATGACTCGTGGAGCGCCTAATCCCGATAAGCCCGGTGTGGACGGCGCCTGCGTTTATGGAGTGACGCCTCGGATGCTTTCTTGCGTCCACGGATGGTCCCAAAGAAGGCTCACGACGAGCGCGAGAAGGACAATGTTGAGAACCAAGACCAGGGCGAGGGCGATCCGGATGAGCCGCTCGTGCCGGACGAGGCGGGTGTGGGCTTCTCCCGCCTTCTGCCTCTGCTGGTCCAGGTTGGGGGTGTGACGCGGCACGGTCCACCATGTAATCGTTTACGCACGGGCTTCTTATCAGCCCTGCACGCCTGTGGGAAGATTGTCCGGGAATCGCGCGGAAGGCCCTTTATGGAACCGGATACAGTTGTAATTTAGCGTATTCGGAAGATGAATTCACAAAGATATAGCGCGGCTCTGTAAACGCCCAGTCAAATTGGCTCCAACCTGGAGCCGCGCCAATGAACGATTACTGTGAAATACTTTCCGTTCGTTTCCCCAATCGAGCCCGAATGGAGAGCACCCCTGCCATGGTCAGGGCCGCGAAGCTGGCCCCCGCCAGGAACGTCCCTTGAGGTCCAATCATATCCCAGAGTGCGCCAGCGATAACGCTGGCCAAGAGCAGGGCCACGCCCGTGACCAAGTTGAACATGCCGAAGGCCGTCCCGCGCAACTCCGCCGGGGCCGCCTCCGCAACGAGGGTGGCGAGCAGGCCCTGGGTGAACCCCATGTGGAGACCCCAGAGGGTGACACCCACGACCAATCCAGCGAGCCCGGAGGCAAAGGCCAAAACCAGATCAGCCCCAACGAGCAGCAGCAGCCCCAGGAGCAGGATCGTGACCCGATCCGTGCGGCCGGACAGGACGCCGACAGGGTAAGCCGAAACCGAGTAGGCGACGCCCATGATGACCAGCACCAGGGGAACCAGCGCTACCGGCAGACCCACCGATTGCGCGCGGAGCAGCAGAAATGCCTCGCTGAACCGGGCCAGGGTGAACACGGCGGCGACGGCCACCACCCACCAGTACATGCCACCCAGGCGGCGAAGCTCGCTCCGGCTCAGTGGCATCCGGACCTGGCGCAGGGTCTTCGGGCGTTCCGGCTCCTTGACCCAGACCAGCAGCACGCCCACAGCCAGAAATGCGGGGATGACGGCGAGCCAGAACACGGTCTGGTAATGGTCGGCCGACAGCCACATCAGGCCAACGGCCAGGAGCGGGCCTGTAAAAGCCCCAATGGTGTCGAGGGACTGGCGTAGGCCGAAGCTCGCTCCACGCAGGTGCGGCGGGGTGATGTCAGCGACAAGAGCATCACATGGGGCGCCCCTGATGCCCTTGCCGATACGGTCGATGAAACGTGCGGCCACAAGCCAGTCGATGGCAGGGGCCAAGGGGAAGATGGGCTTTGTGAGCGCGCCTAGGCCATAGCCGAGAACTGCCAGCAGCTTGCGTTTGCCGAGCCAGTCACTGAGGGCCCCGGAAAAGATCTTGGTGATCGCGGCCGTGGCTTCCGCAATGCCCTCGATGATCCCGACCATCAGGGTCGAGGTGCCGAGCACGGCCACCATGTAGACGGGCAGCAGGGCATGAATCATTTCGGATGAGATATCCATCAGCATCGAGACGAAGCCGAGAGCCCACACGCCAGCCGGGATGGCTCGCCGCGATCCGGCTTGAAGGCTCGCCTCAGTGATCATCTTGCTACGCCCCGCTGCTTCGGATTACCCCAGACTGGATCTTTCACAAAGGCTGTTAGGAATTTTGAGAATGCCTGTCTAGGTTAAGCCAAGCGGTTCCCCGATTTCGCGGAACGGGCCTTATGGAATGGAGCGTCGGCGAATAGTCCGCACCGGGTCAGGCATTGAAATTCGCCAACCTTGAGGAACGTCTGGTTACGTGAGGATTGCTGCCCTCCGGCTTTGGTCTCAGGAGTGCCAGGAGCCGACCTAGATCCTGACTCGCCGCCCCCCAATTGCAGGACGGAGATGCTGGCCAGGATCATCGCAAGATAACCAAGAAGGTTTATCGTATCGCCGACCAGAAGGACGCCAATCGCCGACGCCACGACCAATTATCCACTAACATTGATCCCCGACCACCTCATGGGGGCCGGCCAGTGGTGCCTGACCTCTGCACGGTCAGGCCGGGAAGTCGCTCGCCAAGTCGGGGAGGACCAAAGGAAACCCTTTCCTCTTAGCCACTTCACCACAGGAATGACTGCGATCGCTTTCGCACAAGCCATGTGTGGCCCCGATCACGGAAGGACGGGGTGTTTCAAGCGATCCTGGTGACATCGCAGGAGGTCACCATGACACGATCCTCAAAACGCCAGGCCAGACGCTGGATCATCCAAGAGCTGACACGCTGCATGGAGCAGCGCAGCCAACCTCTCCCCTCATCCAAGCCGATTGCGGAGTGATCATGTTGTACGCGCGGGCCCAGGAGACATCCGACATCATGGACAGCCAGATCAGGGCCAGGGCGAAGGCTCTCTGCGTCGACGATGGCTTCGATCCGGATCTGAGTGTGACGCACGCCTACGGTGACGACTTCACCGCCCAGGAGTGGGATGCCTGGCGGACGTCCAACCCGGAAGTCTCCTTCCAAGAGGTGGTCAGCCCGATGTGGAGGCTGTACCGCGCCCATGCGTTCATTGAGCTGTCGCAACTCCAGAAGGTGCTTGAGACCAGCGACAACGTCGTCTTCTTCAGGCGAAGCAACGTTTAGCGTAAGGAAACATCCGACGTCGTGCTGACAGTCCCCACCCGCGAATTGCCGGAACGGCCGTTACCTGGCTGCGGTCGCGGTAGGTGCGATCCGATCCCCGAACCAGACCCAGGCCTTACCATCCGCTCCCTCACCCTTGACGTAGACGTAACCTGTTTGCTGCCAGGGCAGAACGGCATCCCTCTTGTTGTCCAGGATGACATCGCCCCGATCCGTACGCACCCTCAACACTGCATGCCCGGCGCCCAGCTCATCGATAACGACAGTCATGCGCATCGCTCGTTGCGGCAGTCCCCGTTCAACCAGGTGCTTGCGCTTGAGCAGTTGAATGTCCTCGCAGTCTCCAAGCCCATCGTCCGGATAATCCCAGCGATCTATGACACCCCAGTGATCCTGGTCCGGCACCGCCACTATCGTTCGGTTGACGTGCGTGTTGACCTCCTGAAGAGAGGCCCAGGTGCCGTCGGTCAGTGGGATGGTGTCCGGCTCGGAGGAATCGATCGAGCACTCCTGTGGTTGCTGATCGCAGAACTGCATCCAAGCCAACGTCGGTCCGGCTTCTCCGGAAGAGCGAAGATCCTCGCTGACGATTGGCGGAGCCACAGGAGCGGGTTCAGGCGTCCCGGCGAGGACAGGGTGAGCGCCCCAGAGACACACAAGAGTGGCTGCCTGGCTGGCCCGCCTCAGGACTTGATAGACGCACGTCTCCTCTTGGGCGCGAGGCCCCCTCGATGCATTCCGGTGCATATCTTGCTCGCTTGGCTTATTGCTTGGGCATTGGTCCACGCCCAGTAGACCTGCACAGAGACTAGGCAGGAACCACTCGAATGCTCATTCTTGGTTTGCCAACCGCTGATAATGCGTGCTTTTGCCTATTAGTTAGGCAACTCATTTGTCTTTCTGAGAAGTAAAGTCATTCGAGGCAAGACCGGCTCTGAAAACCAGGCTGTTGCCGAGTGGTCTGGCAGTAAGCCCCACAGGATGCATAACCCAAAAACTGGTCTCATTTTGCGCCGCACAAATTTGTCGCGGCGTCCTGAGCTACAATACTGCACCATATGCGTTACTCTCGATCCGCTGACGGCCCTCGCTACGGAGAGAAAGGACCCTATGGTCCAGACATTGTGCCCAAAGTGTTTATGTGACGCGGCATCAGTCCTGAGCGTTGCCACGAAAGACGGGTACTTCACTGCCTCTGTACAGTGCCACGTCTGCGGGTTCGAGAAGTCCACGGATCAGGATTTCCAAGACGAACGGACCGCCCGCGAGGCCGCTACCCAATCCTGGGTGGATGGAACGGAACACATCGCTTCAAGCCAACGAGGGTGATCCGGAGTTGCGGGGTCAAGCGTCGTTCGCAACCGGATCTGCTACGGCGACGCATCGCTTGGACTGCTGCGCAGCTTCCTCGGCACACTTCTCCAGATGAGCCGGCTTGTCGATCACCTGGAGATTGGGAGCGCCCCAGAGAGCCTGGTGCCAACCCAACCGATAGACCTGCTGCCCGCAGACGCCGCAATGGCCCGGTCCTCGTGGAAAGGCGGCCTCCCGATAAGGCGCTGGCGGCATGCGGAAGGGCGACGGCAGGCCGGACTCCCTGTGACACGACTTGAGGAGAAGCGGGTACCCGCATGGGCTTCCGGGTCCAGTCAATTGGTGAAGGTCAGGAA
>KI912086.1:79606-85513 GCA_000517005.1 Microvirga lupini | reverse complement strand
GATCGGCTGGAACTGGGCCCTCCTCGGCCAGCCGGAAAAGACGGAAGGCTATGTACGCCAGGGCATCCGTCTCAGCCCGCGCGATCCCTTCCTGGTGTACTGGCTGCTGTACATCGGCGGGGCGCAATTGCACCAGGGGAAGGACCAGGCCGCCCTTGAGACGATCCGGCAGGCGATTGATGCCGATCCGGGCTTCCCGAGCTCCTACGGCTGGCTGGCGGCGGCCTACCTGTTCACGGGGCGCGAAGCGGCAGCCCGTGAACCCATGGAGCGATGGCTAAAGGCGGTGCCCAGCATGACGCTGACCCGCTACAAGGCCTTGGAGCAATCCGAGCATCCGGCCTACATGGCCCAACGGTCACGGATCTATGCGGCATGGCGCAAATTGGGAATGCCGGAGTGAACCCGCCTACTGATTGCCGATTGTCGATCCATGGAACGTCTGGATCGGGTCAGGGACAGTCCTAAAGCGTGGCCTTATAAAGGTCCGCTTCACTCTGCTCTTGCGGAAATTTGGCTTAGGTCGGCCCGCTGCCAACTGCAGACCATCGGCAGAACCGTGATTACCTTCTCATGAGCACGCGGACACCCCCGCGCTTTGTCGTACTCAGGGGTGGAGACGCAACAGGCAGCCATCGCTGAGGGCGTTAGAGGCCCCCAATCGGCGGAGCCCCGAAACGTTTGTCCATTGAGTGCCCCGGCGAGATCGGATAGCGACCCCAAATGAAAGTGGGTCAATGCCTCTGGGTCACCCTCGGCGGCTTCGGATCAGGATGACAGCGTCACTGACCGCCCGCGCAACAAAGATGGCGATTCTGATCCCTTCGATCAGGTACCCCACCCCTCCTGTTCCCGGCGGCACCGGGTTGGTACTTCCAATTCCTGTTATGAGAGACCGATCAAGTACAGGCGTCTCGGCATCTGTGCTCCTCTGGCTGCGTTCCCAACGCGCAGCCGGTCGAGCCGGCAATCTGGCCCTATCCCTGACTCGTCCGCTTCCGCAGCTCGGCGATCTGCCGGACATAGGGTGTGCGGCGCTCGATGTGCCGCTGGCGCACCGTGTCCACGATTATTGCTCTGAGGTTGGGTTTGGATGTCACCCAGATCCGGGCTAACTCGAACTCATACTCGACATCAATGTTGGCCAGTGTCGTGGACAAGATAGAGATGAGTTCAGCAACGCGATTATCGTTCGCAGCCTTGCCACGGGCTTGTGTCCCTCGCTGACGTGTTACTGAGGCTTGCCTGCCAAACCCAATCGTGCCCGACCTGACCGAATCCTGGCCGGGCGGACCTGTTGCAGAAAGGGTCTAAGTTACGGGGGTGGCCGTGTATCCCGTGCCACCCCCATAGGCCGCTCCTCGATTGATGTGGCGTCTCGCTGCCTCTCTGGGCAGCTCTCTCCCTAAACTGCAGGGCTGGATGCTGCCTGCTATAAGTCTGATTTATCTTCGTGCCGTGACGGGCAACAGTCGGAGTTTTCCTACGGACTGTTCCGCACGGACCCAGAAGGAACCGGCCGCACAATTGGCTTGCGGGGCAACTCAGGCAGGCTTGGAGCAGTAAAGAATTCCACGGCTGTCTGCACCGCTGGCTGATGGGGAAAGAAACCGCGCTTCAGGTGCCAGGCACCGAATTGATATCAGCCTAGCAGTGAAGGCTGGTGCTCAGCCGGAAGCACTCTCGAAGGGAGTACGTAAAGATCCGTCGTAACCCTACCCACCCCTCGGCACTTGTTAATCCAAGTTCAAGTCGGCATCTCTTGGGCCAAGAAGCAAGAACAACAAGAGGAAACTATGCCTGAGATATCCCATCAGACCTATCGCATGTACTCGCCGAGCCTCAACGCCATGATGAGAGAAGTTCTTCATACGCTAGGTGATATCGACTTTGCTGCCGAGGTCGAACTGGAAAACGTTGAGGTGAGTGCTCGCGATCCAAAGCTGAAAGAGCACATCAAGAACCAGATCAGAGCCGCCCATTGGGAGAGGCGCCAGCCGTATGTGGACCTGCTAGAAACGCTACGGCGGCAACAGCACCGCCAGTCGTTCGCTGCCTAAAGGTGTCAACGCTGATCGGCTCGCCTGCTCGACTTTGCGGAGAGGCTCTATCGTCACCGGCTTGGCCGCTCGGAAGTGTGGGCTAGGCGGGAGTGCAAGCGCAGCCAACTCGTACGTACACCCTCTGTTTCGCACGGACATGGTCGCTAGCATCATTCACTATTCAAAGTCGCGAGGAGGAGGAACAATGATCGAGCTCCATCAAGAGCTGGGCTCCCTAATCAGAGCCTGCGAGGCCGCAGCCCAGACGCACATTGACTATGCGCGGCAAGCTCACACCGAATTCCAGCGTTCGTTCCATGAGCGGCGCGCTGCCGAGGCGCTCCAGAGGGCTCACAGGTATCGGCAGGAGCTCCAACAACTCTCCCATGACAGCTGAGGAGGCCACACGCACCGTGACCGTGCAGGCCGAGAAAACCGCCGCGCGGGTCAGCCATGCGACCTCAGCTTCTCTGGTTCCGACACGAACGCTCTCCGCTCACCGGCCGTGAGCGTAGACGTTTATCAGCGTCCAGAGATCAAATGTCAGGTTTTCGACACCTCATCTGCCGCCTGGTGCGGGTTAAGAGGTTTTCAGATCCGCACCAGCGCCGCAGCAAGATCGCAGCTTCTAATGTCCCGGTCCTTTGCGGGTTTTCAGTGCCATCCAGTTTTGCTCTGCTACCGCCCAGCCGGGGCTGCGCCTCTGTAGTCTGACGCCTATAATGCTCACCGAGCGCAGGTTTCTTGTCATGATGCCCCTGTACTATCTCCACATTCGAAACGGGGACAAGCTCGAGGTGGATCCGGACGGCACAGAGCTGCCGGATCTCGATGCCGCCTTTGCGGAAGCTTTGAAAGTGGCTCGAGAGCTCGTGGACGAAGTGGATGACCTCGGGCGAGATGCGGTCATCGAGATTGCTGATGGATCTGGGGAAACAATCCTCACCGTGCCATTCTCAGACGTAGTCCAGACGCATTAGAGATGCGGGTCATGCCATTTCTTATCATCTGTGTGGTCAGCCATGCCTATCCTGCGGTTTGGACTGCAAGCCTGCTGCAACCGCAATCTGCACCAGTTCTGGCAGACTTTGGGCCCCTAGCCGCTCCATGATGCGGGCCCGATGCGCCTCGACCGTGCGCGGGCTGAGCCCAAGGTCTCGTGCAATCGTCTTGTTCGTGCCCCCGGCCAGCAGTCCGTCCAGCACCTCCCGCTCGCGCGGCGGCAGCGCCGCAATGAGCGCCTTCCCGCGCTCGGTGGCCTGATCCTGCTCGGCCCTCTCCCGGATGGTCGCCTGGGCCGAGGCGAGCGCATCCAGCAGCTGTTCAGGTTGATACGGCATGTCGAGAAAATCCACGGCTCCGGCCTTCATCGCCTGAACCCCAACCGCAACGTTCCGACCAGCCTCTCCGAGCACAATGACCGGCAGCCCGGCCCGGCGCGCCTTCAGCTCCCTCGGGATCGTCAGCCCGCCGGCTTGGGGGCTGCGCGTATCGAGCACCACGCAGCCTGGCACCAACACCGGCGCCATCTCCAGGAAGGACTGCGCTGAGGCAAAGGATTTCACCTCGTAGCCAGCGCCCTGGAGCAGAAGGCTCAGGTCCCGACGTGAGGCCTCGTCGCCATCGACCACATAGACTATGGAGCCTTCGTGTTGGGTGAGATCCTGGGCGATGCCGCCCACCCGCCGGATTCGCCCCTGCTCATCTCGGATCGGAAAGAACGTGTCACGGATCCAGCGCACGCCGCCGTCAGGCCGGATGATGTGGTACTCGTGCGTGCCCTCCTCCCCGCGTCGAACGCGCTCGAGAGTGGTGCTAGCCCGGTCACGGTCATCGGGGTGAAGGGCCTTGGCCCAGTGACCCGGATCGCGTAAGGCGACCTCGACAGGCTCGCCCCAGATCGCCTCGTAGGCCGGGCTGACGTACTCCATCTCGTGGGTTTCGAGATCCTGGATCCACAGCACAGTGGAGGAGTGCGCGGCAAACTGCCGAAAACGCTCCTCACTGTCCCGGAGCGCCGTCTCGGCCCGGGCGCGCAGGATCGAGGTCCAGGTGCGCTCGGCTACTTCCTGGACCAGTGACACCTCGTCATCGCGCCAATGACGCGGCTCGGTCTGATGAACATAGAGAGATGCGACCAGCCGGCCGTCCCTGACCAGGGGCGCAATGACGGTTGAGCGCTTTCCCGCCTGGAGGAACTCGGCAGCGACATGATCTTCCGCAGTGAGCGGATGCGCCAAGGCATCGTCGATGCACACGGTGCGACCCGCCCTCAACTCGTGGTCGATCAGGGGACCAAAGTCACTGATGCGGTGCTCGCCGGCAAAACTTGGAGTCGTGGCATCGGTCCAGTCGCGCTCAACCGCAAAGGACTCACCTCCCTCACTCAGTTCATAGTACCCGGCGCGGTTCGCCCTCAGATGACGCCCCATCATCTCCGCGGCAGTGGCCATGATCTCGCGCGCCTCGGCCACCCCACGTAAGCGTGTGCTCAGATCGACCAGAAACCGAAGCCGCTGCTCAGTGAGCACGCGCTCTGTCGTCTCCTGCAAGATAATCAGAACGCCTCCAAGCTGGTCAGCCCCGTCCATGACAGGGCTGATTGAGCCGGTCCACCAAGTCTCCTCGGGGTAGGCTCTTCGCTGTACGATGTCGATGGGCACGTCTTGAACATAAGTCGTCTCGCCACGAAGGGCTCGCGTGACCATCGGCGAAACGATTTCCCAGATCTCGGACCAAGCCTGAGGCAGAGGCTGCCCGAGTGCCTCCGGCCGGGTCCCGCGTAGCCGGAGCGCGGGATCATTGTAGAAGGTGATGAGGTCCGCCCCCCATGCGAGATAGGTCGCAAATGCAGAGTGGAGCATGTTGCCGAGCGTGACGCGGAGCGCTTCCGGCCAAGTTTCGATGGGACCGAGCGGCGAGCCTGACCAGTCATACGCCTGGATTCGGGCCCCCATGGTGCTGCCCTTCAAAAATCGCATCGTGCGCAAGCCGCCATCTCTCCGTCGTTTGCCATCGACCACAACCGACCAATCTTGGCGATAAGAGGTCTGCACCTCGACCCAGGGTATCAGTCGCGCCAATCGGCCCTTCCACTCCGTTCGAGAACGCCACACTGTCATGACGCAGGATCTCAAGGAGCGGCTGGAGGGTATTTATCCGTCGTATTGTGCCGACATGACAACGCGGGTGCGCCGGAATAGATAGACCATACCGGCACGGTTACTTTTGCCCCTACGGGTCGGACCTTGGAGCGCCCGTGGAAGAGAGGGCGCTTCTCTTTTTGGGCGTGTCGGTCAGGCGCAGGAAATCGTCCCGGATAACAAGCTCCAGGCCCTGACGATGAGCGCACAGGGGAACATCAGCCATTCAGAGGCTGCCGCGGGACGTTCATGAGGTCCCGCCAGGGGTCTGGCTTCTCTTCGCAATCGGCACAGGGCCGCTTCATGATCGGATCGGACGGAGAGGCCTCTCAATCTTTCTTGCGAACTGACCAGAGGACTGGCGTTCAGCGCCCGTTCGAATGGCCTGCGCACCCGTCCCTGCACGGGACCACGATCCGCTGGGCAGCGCGGAACTCGTATCAGGCTCAGGCAGCGGCCTGCCAACGATAAGGTACCTTGTCGACCCACATCCGGTGTAGGATCACCGCCAAGCGCCGAGCCACTCCAACGATCGCCTTAGGCATTCCTCGGCGCTTGGCCACTTCCAGCCCCCCACTCCCGCAGGGGCAACGACTTCTTCGATATCCGCAGCAACACACCAGCTGCTTCCGCCAAAGCCCAGCGAATGCCTGGATCACCGCTTGTGGAGATCCCTCTTCCCTGGTCGATCTCGCCTGCCACCCTTCCGGCTGACGCCGCTT
>KI912086.1:75717-79506 GCA_000517005.1 Microvirga lupini | reverse complement strand
CGGTGTCAGCCCGACCCAAGCAGCGAAGTCCCGCCCGCGCCTGAACATCTCAGGCGGGGGGAGCCAGGGCTGCCAGGGCTACCGCCGTCACTGGGCCGACACCGGGAATGGTCATCAGCCGACGGGCAGCCTCATTCGTCTTCGCCCTGTCTACGATCTCGCGATCCAAGCGTACAATCTGCTCCCCCAGCCGGTGGAGCGTCTCGATCATCAGCTGGAGGATCGCTCGGGCAATCTCTGGGATTGGCTCTGTCCCATCCTCGACAGCCCGCACCAAGTGCGGAACGTGAGCCGGACCGTTGGTCACGACGATGCCGAACTCAGCCAAATGCCTGCGCAAGGCATTGATGATCTGGGTTCGCTGCTTCACCAAGAGATCACGGGCGCGGAACACAACCGCCGCTGCTTGAGCCTCGTCGCTTTTGGGAGCCACGAAACGCATCGTCGGGCGCTGGGCCGCCTCGCCGATCGCTTCCGCATCGGCCGCATCGTTCTTCTGGCGCTTACGGCTTCACGTAAGCGGGCGGGATGAGCCGGACCGCATGCCCGAGCCGGCCGATCTCGCGCGCCCAATGGTGCGCGCTGCCGCAGGCCTCCATGGCCACCGTGCAGGGTGGCTGGGACGAGAAGAACGCGAGGACCTGGTGCCGCCGCAGCTTTTTACGGAACAGGACCGTGCCCGATGCATCCGCCCCATGAACCTGGAACACGCTCTTCGCCAAATCCAACCCGATTGTGCTAACCTCCCCCATGGACGCCTCCCTCAAGTGGTGCTCACCAACACCTCAACTTTGGCACACCGAGGCCGTTGGGGGGCGTTTACCCCATCACTATCTGCCAGAAGGCGACGTTTAGGAAACATCTGTTTGATTGGGCGGTCGGTTATCGCTGGGACGCCTGATTGCACCTCAAAGCCCGCTGGGTTCCCGCTTGGCCTTGGTCGACAATTGGCGCACATTCAGGTCTCTCATGCAGCTTGCGGCAGACGAGGCGTTACGGAAGCAACTGATGACTCGAGGACGGTTCCAGGTCGTGTCCTGCGAGATGGCGGGTGTGCTCGCCGTCGAGGCAGAGACGGCTCATGCCTTCCCGCGCCATTCTCATGAGCAATTCGGGTTCGGGCTCATTGAGCGAGGCGCACAGCGCTCCCTGAGCGGGCGCGGTGTCGTCGAGGCCGAGGCCGGCGACCTTATCACCGTCAACCCGGGCGAGGTTCATGATGGCGCACCCCTTGGGGCTGCCGGGCGCGCGTGGCGGATGCTCTACCTCGACCCGGCTCTCATCGCTGCAACAGCCTGCGACGCGAACGAGGACAAGACGCGCACCTGCGAGTTTGTCCGACCCGTTTTGCGGAACGACGCCCTCACGAACGCCTTCCGCGTCCTCTACAGCGCACTGACTGCTCCCCAAGGAGCAGGAGCGGGCCTGCGCCGCGACGAAGCGCTCGCCCTGCTGGTGGGCCGCCTAGTGCGCGAGCGCCCCTTGGAGACCCTACCAGCCGTGCCTGCCGCGATCCGACGCGCGCAGGAGCTCCTTGATGACGATCCGACCACTCCCGTGACCCTGGCCGAACTGGCGTGCGCCAGCGGCCTCAGCCGATTTCAGGTAGTGAGAGGCTTCTCGCGGGCCTTCAGCCTCACGCCCCACGCCTACCTCGTCCAGCGGCGCATCGACCTCGCGCGCCAGCTCATCACTGGCGGCGCGACCCTGTCGGATGCGGCGGCGGCCAGCGGCTTCGCCGATCAGAGCCATATGACGCGGCACTTCGTGCGCCGCTTCGGTTTCCCGCCTGGCGCCCTCGTTGCTGCG
This sequence comes from Microvirga lupini, assembly GCA_000517005.1. Lineage (GTDB taxonomy): Bacteria > Pseudomonadota > Alphaproteobacteria > Rhizobiales > Beijerinckiaceae > Microvirga > Microvirga lupini. Next base: position 77,697 of record KI912086.1, on the reverse strand, counting down.
TGACCCGCTCACGCTGAGCCTGCAATTTCGTTCAAGACGTCGCTGGGGAGCGCACGGCATGAATAGGCCTGCGACGTCCCTCGCGCCCGAGCACTGCTGGCCGAGACCTGGCCCGACGCGACCATCCTGGAGACGCATTAGCCATGAGCCCCGAATTCCTCCTCACCTCTCTGATCGTCGTGGCCTCGCCCGGCACGGGCGTGCTCGTCACGCTCGCCGCCGGGCTCTCGCGCGGCGTGCGTGCCGCCATCGTGGCGGCCTTCGGCTGCACGCTCGGGATCGTACCGCATATGTTGGCCGCCATTACCGGACTTGCCGCACTCCTGCACGCCAGCGCACTCGCCTTCCAGACCATCAAGTACGCGGGCGTGGCCTACCTGCTCTATATGGCCTGGAAGACACTCCAGGAGCACGGCGCGCTACGGGTCGAGGCGGAGGATGTGCCGCGCTCGAATGGGCAGGTCATCTGGTCTGCGATCCTCGTCAATGCACTGAATCCGAAGCTCTCAATCTTTTTCTTCGCGTTTCTGCCGCAGTTTGTGGGTGCGGCCGAGATCCACCCTGTGGGACGGATGCTGGAACTCAGTCTCGTCTTTATGGTCATGACCTTTTTCGTGTTCGTCTTCTACGGTGTGTTTGCCGCTTCCGTTCGCCGGCATGTGACGTCCCGCCCGCGGGTGCTGGCCTGGATGCGCCGCGTCTTCGCGGCTGCCTTTGTGGCGCTTGGAGCAAGGCTCGCTCTGGCCGAGCGCTAGGGTGTGCTCCTTGCTTGGTAAGGTCAGCAACGGGTCAGGCAGTGAAGTCCATTCACTTCTCGGAATGTCTGGTTACGTGAGGATTGCTGCCGTCGAGCTTAGGTCTCAGGCGTGCCAGGAGGAGACCTTCGTACGAACTATGGGCAAACATCCTGAAAGAACTCCCTAGGCGAACGATCTCATCTGCCCGCACGCCGATGGTTTGGGGGCCGGGTTAGCGTGAACAACTGGCGTGGAACGCGGGCTTCGTCCGAAGCCGCGCTGCCCACAACTCTTTAGCAGATCCGGAGACCAACCCCATCGATCTAGTCCGCGGCCAGTGAGATGATCATTTGCATCAATGATCAGCGTGCCGGAAGCGGCTGAACCTCGACCGTCACGTGCGACAGCTCGTGGAGATGGGACAGGCGGTCCTTGTAGGCCGATGGTGTCTTGGGAGCTGGCGTGGCCAGTGAGACGATCGCCGCGTGGTGCCCCGGCCCGACCTGCCAAACGTGCAGGTCAGTGATCCGGTCACCCTCACCTTCGAGCGCCTCGCGGATCTCGTCCGGCAGGTCCTCGCCCTCGGGGATCACGTCGAGAAGGATGGCTCCGGCGTCGCGGATGAGGCCCCAGGACCAGCGGGCGATCACCAGCGCACCGACGATGCCCATCAGCGGATCGAGCCAGAGCCAGCCATAGGCGCGGCCCGCCAGCAGGGCCACGATGGCCAGCACGGAAGTCAGGGCATCCGCCAAGACATGCAGGTACGCGGCACGCAGGTTGTTGTCGCGTCCTCCACCATGGGAGTGGCCGTGATGGTGATGATCATGGCGCTCATCATGCTCATGATGGTGCCCGTGATCATGATGGCCATGGGCCTGGTGATTGTGTCCATGGTGGTACCGGTGGCGATGGTGGTGGTCCTTGAGCAGCCAGGCGCTGGCGAGGTTCACCACGAGGCCAATCACCGCGACGGCGATGGCCTGCCCGAAGTCGATGGGAACAGGGTTGGCCAGACGCAGCAAGCTCTCCCATCCGATCAGCAGGGCAATCAGGGCGAGGATGATGGCGCTCGCAAAGCCGGCAAGGTCACCGAGCTTGCCCGTGCCGAAGGTGAAGCGTGGGTCACGGGCATGCCGCCGCGCGTAGAGGTACGCCAAAGCGCTGATCAGCATGGCGGCGGCATGGGTGGACATGTGCCAGCCGTCGGCCACCAGTGCCATCGACCCGTAAATCGTGCCGG
>KI912086.1:71983-75617 GCA_000517005.1 Microvirga lupini | reverse complement strand
CCGCTCCCCGCACCGACGCCACGAGCATCAGCACGTCGGCGCAGCCGATCTCCGCCTCCAAGGCACGCTCGACCGCCTCGACTTGCCCCCTGATCCGGCGCACGCGTGCCAGGAGCTTCGCCTTATCCTTCGTGGTGTGGGACATGATCGCCTCTTCCGCAAGATATAAGATAGGGGGGTATACTAATCTAGTGCCGTACTGATAAGGCCGCAAAAGGGCCTTGACCTTCCTATCATTGGAACCTGCACGCTCCGAATACTCACCCTCGAATGGGAGCGATAAGACATGTGCGGATGCTCAACCCACCAATCCGAAAACACCGGACAGGCGGCGACGTCGAAGGATGGCAGCCTGACCCTGCGGGTCGAGGACATGACCTGCGGGCATTGCGCCGGCACGATCAAGAAGGCCATCGAGACGGGCCTGCCGGGCACGAACGTCGAGGCAGATCCGGCCTCCAAGCTTGTCTCGGTCCGCGGCAGCACCGATTTGAGTGCTATCAAGGCCCTCGTCACCGAGGCCGGCTACACCCCGACCGCCGCCTGAAGGAGGATTCCATGCTCGACCGCCGCCGTTTCCTGACCCTCGTCGCCACTGCGGGAGCGGTCCTGGCCGTGAGGCCCGCCTTCGCCGAGACGGACCTGCCGAAGGTCGTCGTGAGCAAGGTCCCGTCCTGCGGGTGCTGTTCCGGCTGGGTCAATCACCTGAAGACCGCCGGCTTCCCCGTCGAGGTCCGGGAGACGCCGGAGATCAACCGCGTGAAGGTCCGGCTCGGGGTGCCCCAGGACCTAGCGTCCTGCCACACGGCGGAGGTCGGCGGCTACGTCATCGAGGGCCACGTACCCGCGGACGCCATCAAGCGCGTGCTCGCCGAGAAGCCCCAGGCGAAGGGCTTGGCCGTGGCAGGCATGCCCGTCGGCTCGCCGGGAATGGAAGTCGCGGGGGGCGAGAACGACACCTACGAAGTCGTGCTGTTCGGGCCGTCGGGCCAGAAGACCTTTGCCCGCTACGAGGGCGCCCGCCTGCTCTGATCTCGCCTCTCAACGGAGATCACCGATGCTGCGCATCCACATCGTCATTGCCGCAATCCTTGCCACCGTGGCGTCTGCCCCGGCCCAGCATGCTCCCTCGCCCTATGCTGGCTGGGAGCGGCGCCCCGTGAAGACCCTGTCCGACGAGCAGGTGGCTGACCTGCGCGCGGGCCGCGGAATGGGCCTCGCACTGCCGGCGGAGCTCAATGGCTATCCAGGCCCCGTGCACGTTCTCGAACTTGCCGACAAGCTGGGGCTCTCCGCAGAGCAGCGTGCCCGCGTGCGGGAACTCCATGCGGCCATGAAGGCCGAAACCGTGCCGCTTGGGGAACGCCTGATCGCGCAGGAGACCGAGCTGGACCGACAGTTCGCCACGAAGGTGGTCACTCCGGCCAGCCTGCAAGCCGCGACCGCAGCAATTGGGGAGGCCCAAGGCGCCCTTCGGCTGGCCCACCTGCGCCATCACCTCTCGACGCTGGAGGTCCTCACGCCTGAACAGGTCCGCCGGTACAGTGAGCTGCGTGGCTATGGAACATCGGGCGGACACGGCCACGGCGCGCAGGGTCACCACTGAGCGCCGTCACCTACGGGATCCGTATCCTTGAAGTCCAGCGGCAGGGTGGCCACGACCATCGTTCCGCGGGCACTGCTCAGGAGCCTCAAGGCGCCGCCGAACTGCACCATGCGGGCTCGCATGCCGAGAACCCCGACCCCGAGCAATGCACCCTCGCCGGCTGACTTCCGCACGCCGCGGGTCAGCCCACAACCGTTGTCGAGAACCCGCAGTTTCAGGGTCTCAGCCCCGAAGCGTAGGTTGATCGTGACCTGGGAGGCGGCCGCGTGTCGGTAGGCGTTGGTCAGCGCCTCCTGGATGACCCGAAGCAGCGAGCGCTGGATATCGAAAGGGAGACCATCGGCCATCTCCGCCATGCGGACGCTTGTCTCCAGACCCGTCCGACGTGAGAACCCTGCCGCGAAGTCCCGCACGGTTCCGGCAAGGCCGCCGTGCTCCAGACCCGGTGGATGCAGCAGATAGGTAAAGGCGCGGACCTCGCGGGCGACCTCCTCGGCCGAGTGCGCTGCCTCGTCGAGCACCTTCTGCCCTTCCGGGACGACGAACTGCTTCAGCCGCATCAGGTGGAGGCCAACGGCCACGAGATGCTGGGCCGTGGAGTCGTGCAGTTCCTCGGCGATCCGCTGACGCTCCTCGTCCTGGAGGCTCAGGAGGCGTCCGGCGAGTTCGTCCAGGGCTGCCGTGGCGGCACGACGCTCCGTCACGTCGGTGAAGAATACGCTCAAGCCATCCGGCGAGGGACAGACCAGAAGATCGAGCCAGTGGCCAGGTCGCATGCCGGATATCACCTCACGCCGCATGCGGCTGCGCCCTTCCATGCTCTCGCGGATGACGAGGCTGCACCCGGCATTGGGATCGCACAGGTCCCAGAGGCATGTGCCCACGAGCCGATCTGTACGGGTCCCGGCCCAGTCCGCCGCCGCAGTATTGAGATCGGTGATGCGATAGGTCCGGTCCAGCGTGAAGTAGCAATCGCTGACGCTGGCCAGAACAGATCTGAGCCGTTCGTTCGCTTCCTCGACCTTTGCCAAGGGCACCATCGGGCAGCTGCGCGAACCACGCCACAGCTCGTTCTCAGATGCGTTTCGCGGCGAGGACAAGTCTGCCATGTCACGCCTCCAGCACGAGGGAATGACCGGATGATGCAAGTCTTGCCGCCTACCCCTGATTTTGTGCGGTAAGGCGATCGGCATCCGATCCGACGCGGCAGTCTAACATGGATTAACAAGGCTGGAACGGAACGGCGAGAGTCTGCCCGCCCTGGGTGGCCGCAAGTGCCGTGGCTTGACGCGTCACGTGCCGGTCGGGAATCGCATGGGCTGACTTGCACCAGTGTGTCGCGTTCAATCATGAGTATGACGACATCATCTTCGTTCTCATCGTCAACGATTGCGGGATCCCGAGATGGCAGTACGCATCCCCCAATGCCTATCGACGAGCCTCAGCCGGGAAACCGGATGGGACGTGCTCGATTATGAGCTGCGCGAGCAAAAGGCGCAGATGCTGGGGAACCTGGGTGGCCAGGTCGAACGGGCCCTTGCGGCATTGCGTGCCTTCGATGCGGCGGTGCATGGAACGGACGGGGAGGACGGCGTCGTGCAATGCTGGATGATGCCGCGGACCTCGTCTGGGCCTTCATGATCCAGCGTGAGCTGTGCGGGTTCCGGAACTGGGAAGCCATGGTGAAGGATTACAGGATCCCGCGTGAGGTATTGAACCGGGTTGGGCAAGTCAGGCGCAAGGCGGACTAGGCACTGCGCACCGCCCTACCTTCGATCCGCCTGAATGGACCCTTTCATGAGCCAGTGCTCGGAAGGTCTGAAACGGGACAAACTGAGCCTTTGGGCGCGACTGTGTAGATGTCCGTTCACCGCAGAAAAGCGGGTATTCGACCTACTTCCGCCTCGTGCCGATTTTGTTCTCTAATGGGTTCTCTAATGGGTCAAGGGGCAGCCCTCCAATCCTAAGCGGATTTGCGATGCCTAAGGGTGTCTGCGTTCTCTGCGTGCTCCAGGGCACTTGATGGGG
>KI912086.1:56074-71883 GCA_000517005.1 Microvirga lupini | reverse complement strand
CTCTCGGGCTCTGCCTCTTTAGCCTATTCCTAGGGTTAGGGTGCAGGATCAGGCCCAACATCCTGTATGCCAGTCACGCGAAAAGCGGCAGTTGCGGACTTTTTCAACAGTATCTGCCAGATCCTGACGTTCCGCAGCAGGAGCGTTCGCCTCAGCGGTTCACTTTGGTGCTGTGCTCAGCACGCTTCGTGCCGCCGTGAGGATTTCCTCGCTGGAGGGGAACTTCCCCACTCCGGCCAATCCCTCGGTAGCGCATTCGATGTTGACCCAGCGCACGATACCGTCCTGGTCGATCAGGAACTGTCCCTTAAGCTGCGGCCACTGCCGCTCCATATCGGTGCGGTCGGTCTCCGTCCCCTCGTAGCCATCGAGCGTTGCCACCGCGGCAGCAGCCTCTGTGATCGGCAAAGGTTCCGGCAGAATGCCATCGGGATTGATCCGGGTCGTCTCAAGGGCCCTCATGAATTCGGGGGTCGCAGCCGGCTTTGGGACGCCGAACGCTCGGTGGGTCGTGAGCTCGGGGTCGGCGGCCAAGCGAAAACGGGCTGGCCGAAACTTGAAATAGAGCCGCGCGTTCTCGGGCGATGTGGCCACGATCCCGAGTGTTTCAACGCCCACAGCCTTGAGTGTCGGTTCGGTCGTTGCGACCTGGGCAATGGCCCGCCGACAGAACGGACACCACACCCCGGCAAACAAGGCAAGGAACAATGGGCTCCGACCGCGATAATCCGCCAGCGACACCGTACCGGGCCCGTCCACTGCGGGAAGCGTGAAGTCGGGGGCCGGCTCGCCCGGGGAAAGGGGCGGACGCAATTCTGAAATGGTCATGTCGAATCTCCTTCGTCTGCCACGCTGCACACGGCTAGGCGAGAAACGGCAGGATCAGAAGCGTGTCGGGCTCGAGGCCTACCCGCTCGCACACCTCCTGCGACTTCGCCAGATAAGCCTCGGCCGAAGCCAGGTTCCCGGCGTCAAGATTGAGGGTAGCGAGACCGTCGTAGCAGGGGAAGAGGAGCTGCGGATCTCCCACCCGCTCGGCCAGCCCTAACGCCTCCTCATAGGCGGCCAAGGCCGCGGTGTAATCTCCATGGCATTGATAAATCTGGCCCAACACGATCAATGGCACCGCCAGATGGTCGAGAAGCTCCAGCCTGCGATCGAGGTTGATCGCCCGTTGCGCCGCCTCGATCCCTTCCAGCTCACAGCGGTCTGTCAATGCGCAATAGGCGACCGCAAGGTTCGCATAGATCCGCGACTGGAAGCCAAGATCACCGATTTTCTTCGCAGTCTCGAGCCCGCGAAGGCAGGTCTCGATGCTTCGGCGCGGGTTGAGTGAGCTGTAGAGCACGCCAAGGTTGGCGTAACCACGGCAGGCGGCCTGCAGCAGGTCGTGTGTCTCGGCGATATCAAGGCTCTGCTCGATCTTACTGACCGCCTCGCTTAGGCAGCCCGTACGTGCCAGCGCCACGCCCAGCGTGTTATAGGCTTGCGCCCGCGTGGCTGCAGCCTCACGAGTACGCTCAGCGTCGGCTGAGAGCTCTTCCGCTCTCGCCATCTCAGTCAGCGCACGCTCGGCCCAGGCGATAGCGCCCAGGTTGTCGCCAGCCCGAAACGCAAGCCGGCCAAGTTCCTGGAAGAGCTGCGCGCGCTCGATGGGGCTGCCGTCCTCGCCCAGCTTCTCGAGACCCGACGCGAAGCAGGCCCGGGCACGCTCCCGATCGCCGGCTTCCCAGTGCAGCCCCCCAATCTTGCGATGCAGGCGGGCGGCGCCCGCGCGATCTGCAGTGGTCTCGAGCGTCCGCCGCACGGTCTCATAATGCGCAAGAGCTCCGGCCCGTTGCCCGTTGAGCGCCAACAGATCCGCGAGCCGCTCCCGCACCACGGCGACCTCGCCGTCGCAGGTCTCGCCCGCAAGGGTCTGTAGAGCGCGCTGGTAATGGCGCATGGCATCATCGTTGGCGTAGACCGCCCGCGCCCGGTCGCCCGCAGCCATTAGGTAGCGGGCTCCCTTGCGTTTGTCCCGCGCGAGACTCCAGTGATGGCCGAGCGCCTCGAGATCGCTCAGCTGCGACGGGTGAGGACCGACGGCGCGCTCAAGCGCTTGGCCGGCCCGCTCATGCAACTCGCTCCGGCGGGATAGGAGCAGGTTCTCGTAGACGGCGTCGTGCACAAGCGCATGCGCGAACCGGTATCGCTGGCCCGCCCGTCCGGGCCCGAGTTCCTGGATCATCTCGGCTGCGATAAGCCGGTCGAGGGCGGCCCCGGCACTCGCCGGATCAGTCGCAATGGCATGGAGCAGCGCTTCGTCAAACACGTTTCCCAGGACGGCGGCCTCCTGGAGCAGTCGCCGGGCATCGCCTGGAAGCCGGTCGACCCGGGAGAGAAGGAGCCCGTGCAGCGTCGGCGGAATGTGCACCGCGTCGCAGGCTCGTGTACACGTCCATCGATCGCCTTCGCGGACGAGCACGCCCGTGCTCACCAGGCTTCGGACGATTTCCTCGGCGAACAGCGGATTCCCCCCGGCGCGCATCGCGACGAAATGCTGGACCTGAGTAAGAGCGGCGCCGTCGATCTTGCCAAAAAGCTGCGCCAGGAGTGCCTGAATGTCTTCAGAGGGGAGCGGAGCGAGCCGTGTGACGGTCTGGGAGACTGGTGCAGCAAGCGGCTGAGGCATGTCAGGGCGATGCGAGACCAGGATCATCAGAGGCCGCTCTGCCAAGTGGCCAACGATGTCCCGAAGCAGGTCCACCGACGCCGTGTCAGCCCAGTGGAGATCCTCCACCACGATCAGGACCGGCTTCTGCTCGAGGCGCCGCTCGACCAGTGTGCGCGCCGCCAGCGCGACCTGGCGCTTGAGTTGCTCGGGATCCAGCTCGCGCGGGTGCACATCCTCGACCGCGAGCAGGTAGCTCAGCACCGGCACGATTGCCTCGGTTATCTCGGGCGGGGCCCCGAGAGAGCTGAGGCCGGCGGCCAGCTTCTGCCGGGCGATATCGAGCGAGTCACCTGGTTCCAACTGGTAACCTTCGCGGAAGAGCGCCGCGAAAACGCCGTAGGGAGGCTCGCCCAGAGACGAGCAGTCGGCCCGGCGGACCGCCGTGTCAGCCAAGCGGCCGTCATCCTCAAGTCGCCTCAGGAATTCGGCAATCAGCCGTGACTTGCCCGTGCCGGCCTCGCCGATGAGGCTGACGATCTGGGCCTGCCCCCGCTGTGCCCGCTCGAACGCCGCCAGGAGTTGCTCCAGCTCTTTGGTGCGCCCGACCATCGGGGACGCAAGCCCGTGAGCGGCAAGCCCTCGCGCTGATTGGGGTTGAGCGAGCACACCAATCAGGCGGTAGACGTTCATTGGTTCGGCCTTGCCGCGCAGGATCAGTTCAGCAGCCGGCTCGAAGGCGAAGCGATGCCGCGTGAAGGCATGGGTGGCTTCCGAGACCAAGATCGTCCCCGGCCGTGCCTCCCCAAGAAGGCGCGAAGCCGTGTTGATGGTGTCGCCGGTGACGTCGTAGGCCGCGCCCGCGATACCGCCGAGTGTGCCGGCCACGACCGGACCGCTATGAACGGCGATGTGCAGGATCACCGGTTGGCCGAGGCGCGTTTCCCAGTGCTCACTCAGCTTCGCGCTGCGGGCCAGCATGTCGAGTGCAGCATGGAGAGCCCGCGCGGGATCATCCTCATGCGCCACCGGAGCGCCAAAAAGGCTAGGGCGGCATCGCCGAGAAACTTCGCGACGAAGCCATCATAGCGGCTGATCGCTTGGCCGAGCGCCTCGAAGAGGGTGGTCTGAAATGCCCGCACCTCCTCAGGATCGAGGCGCTCGGCGAGCGAGGTAAATCCGGAGAGATCCGCGAAGAGAACGGTCACCTGCCGGCGGTCCACATCCCGGTGTGGCGCATCCGGCGTCGTTACCGGAGCAGCTTCCGTCCACCCGGCTTTGGCCGCCGCCCCGCCAGTTCGGGCAGGAGCTACTTGGGCGGAACTTGCTTTCTGGGCAGCCCCGCAACGGGGGCAGAACGCAAAGTCAGGCTCGCACAGAAAGCCGCACGTCAGGCAGGATGTCGGCTGTCGGCGACTGCATCGCGGGCAGAAGGCGAAGCCAGGTGCTAGTTCGAAGCCACAACCAGCGCATGTCATCGAAGGACCCGCAGCGTGGAGAACCGTCCCTTAATGGTTTGGGCCAGGACTCTAACCAAATTAGCGCCGGTATATCGACTTGCCAGTCGCTTTCACCAAGCGAACAGGAATGACCGCATCGGGTCAGGCACAGTAGTTCCCTTGCCCTTCAGGAACATCCGATACTCGCTGTCAGAGCTGAAACTCGGTTTACTTCAGAGAAAGTGCCACGAGCGGTCCTTCCCTAAACCCGCAATCTCAATCCGACAGCAGCAATCTCCGTTTCAGCCGCGGGGCCGAAGCGCCTCGACGAGGACCTCAAGACGAGCAATCTCGCTCTCCAGGCGCTGCACCTGGGCTTCGAGATTACGGAAGTGTTCGCCTCTCGGATCATCTAGGCCGGAAAGCACCTCGGAATACAAACGCATTTTCTCCAGAAACCAGTTCATCTTTCTTCCTCGTCTTTTGGATCCTCTCAGATCTGCGATAATGTTGTCAGTGAGCGCCGCAGCAGATGGGCTTCATCGTTTGCGAACAGGTGTTCCGTGCGAGAATAAAACCGGCCCCAAAGGGGGACGGCAGCGGCCAACAGGTCTTTGCCGGCCGGCGTCAGCGTGAGCGTACGGCCGCGGCTGTCGTCCGGATTGACAGTCACCGCGACAAGTCCGCGTTGCGTCAACGGCTTGAGGATTGCGGTAATCGTCGTGCGATCTCTGCCGAGACGTTCGGCGACCGCAGCAATCCGCCCTGCGGGTGTCCGCCCGAGCAAGACGAGCAGCTCAAACTGTCCGTTGGTCAGCTTGAGCGGTCGCAACGCTTCGTCGAAGCGTCGCGCGACCACGCGGGCGACGCGCTGCAGATGCAGGCCCAGGCAGTGATCGAGAATGTGGCGAGTTGTCTCCAGCAGAATGTCGTCGTGCACCTTGAACTACTTGTCCTCATTCAGAGCCCATGGCTCAGATCTGCGCTATTCCGCTGCCGCGGCCATGTCGGGTAGTTCTTGCGGCTTAGCGCCTTGCAGTGCCTCATGTTCCTCATCGACGACCCCAGGCTTGATCCGGAACCACGCCGCATAGAGCGCAGGAAGGAAAAGCAGGATCAGCACCGTGCCGGCCGCCGTGCCACCGATCAGCGTGTAAGCCATCGATCCCCAGAAGACAGAGTGTGTGAGGGGGATGAAGGCCAGCACAGCGGCAAGTGCGGTCAGGATCACGGGCCTCGTGCGTTGCACCGTGGCCTCGATGACGGCGTGATAGTCGTCGAGGCCGGCAGCGCGGTTCTCCTTGATCTGTTCGGTCAGGATCAGCGTATTGCGCATCAGGATGCCGGCCAGTCCGATCAGGCCCAGGATGGCGTTGAATCCGAAGGGCTGGTTGAAGATGAGCAACATAGGCACGACTCCGACGAGGCCAAGCGGTGCCGTCAGCAGCACCATGGCCATTGTCGAGAAGGATCGCACCTGCAGCATGATGACGATCAGCGTAACGGCGATCATGGCCGGGAAGACTTTACCCAACGCGGCGTTGGCCTTGGCCGCCTCTTCGATCGAACCTCCCATTTCGATGCGATAGCCGACTGGAAGGGATACGATCAGCGGCTGAAGGGCCGTCATGATCTGCTTGGAAACCTCTGGAGGCTGGGTCGCCTCATTGATGTCCGCGCGGATCGTGACGACGGGCGTGCGATCGCGACGCTTCAGGATCGGCTCTTCCAGACGGACTTCCGAATGGCCGATCTGGTCGAGCGGAATCTGGCGGCCGTCCCGGCTCATCAGTGAGAAATCCGCCAGACGCGTCGGATCCAGCCGCTCGCCGCCGGCGCTGCGTGCCACGATAGGGACATTGCGGATGTCCTCGCGGACCTGCGTAACGGCGATGCCGGTGAGGAGAAACTGGAGCTGCCGGCCCACTTCCGCCGGCGAGAGGCCAATGAGGTTCAGTCGATCTTGATCCGGGATGAAGCGCAGCACGGGTGTGCGGTTGCCCCAATCGCGGTTGGCCTGCCGCACGTCCGGGACGCCGCGCATGATGTCGAGCGCTTTTTCAGAAATCGCGTACAGTTGCGCGGGATCAGGTCCCATGACCCGGAACTCGACCGGGAACGGCGTGTAGGGTCCGAACACAAGCTGAGTGACGCGCACATAGGCCTCGGGTGCGAGCCCCTGTGACACCGCCTCTCGGAGCCGGTGCTTCAAAGCCTCGCGTGCCTCAGCGTCCGGGGTCAGCACGACGATCTTGGCGAAGGCAGGATCAGGCAGTTCCGGCGCCATCGCGAAGAAGAAGCGGGGAGCGCCCTGACCGACATAGCTGGTGACGATCTCGGCCTCCGGCTGCTGGTCGAGCCAGTGTTCGAGCTTCTCGACTGTGGCGGTCGTCGTCTCAATGCTGGTGCCTTCCGGCAGACGAACCTCCACCAGCACTTCAGGGCGGTCGGATGTCGGGAAGAACTGCTGCTTGACGGCGCCCATGCCGACACCGGAGAGCGCCAAGGCGATGCCGACGATGCCGCAGGTTACGAACTTGTGGCGCACGGCGAAGGTGATGAGCCACCGCAGGCGCCGGTAGTTCGGCGTGTCGTAGATCGCGTGGTGGCCGCCCTCGATCGGTTTGATCGCGGGCAGCATCTTGACGCCGAGATAGGGCGTGAAGACCACCGCGACGATCCAGGAGACGATGAGGGCGAACCCCACGACCCAGAAAATGTTGCCGGCGTATTCGCCAGCCGTCGAGCGTGCGAAGCCGACCGGCAGGAACCCGGCGATCGTCACGAGTGTTCCGGACAGCATCGGCGCCGCCGTGTGGCTCCACGCATAAGCCGCCGCCTTGATGCGGTCCATGCCCTCTTCCATTTTCACCACCATCACCTCGATGGCGATGATGGCGTCGTCCACGAGAAGACCCAGCGCCAGGATGAGGGCGCCGAGCGTGATGCGGTCGAAGAACCGGCCTGTCTCCAGCATGATGAGGAACACGACGGCAAGCGTCAGAGGGACGGCAGCCGCCACGACGATGCCGACGCGCCAGCCGAGGCTGAGCAGGCTCACCAGCAGCACCACACCGAGCGCCATCGCGAACTTCAGCATGAATTCGTCAACCGCCGAGGTGATGTTGACGGCCTGGTCGGTCACCTTGTCGAGCGTCATCCCGAGCGGCAGTGTTTGTGCGATGGTCGCCGTCCTGTCCTCGAGCGCCTTGCCGAGCGCGAGGCCATCCCAGCCCTCCTGCATCACCGCCGCGAGCATGATGGTGGGCTCACCCTGATGTCGGATGAGGTAGGTGGGAGGGTCCTCGTAGCCGCGGCGGACCTCGGCAATGTCGGCGAGTTTCAGCGTTCGCCCCGCAGCGACGATCGGCGTGTCGGCGATCGCCTGGACACTGTCATAAGCGCCGTCGACCCGGATGAAGATCCGCGGCCCCCGGGTGTCGATCGAACCTGCCGGTGTGACTGTGTTCTGCCGCTGCAAGGCGGCGACGATGTCCTGTGCCGATACACCGAGGGTTGCCAGCTTGGTATAGGAGAATTCGACAAATATCTGTTCGGGTCGCTCACCGAGAATGTTGATCTTCTTGACGCCGGGCACGTGCAGGAGGTCCTGGCGGATCACCTCGGCCTGCCGAACCAGCTCACGCATCGGCATGCCCTTGGCCTTGAGAGCGTAAAGGGCGAAGCTCACGTCGGAATATTCGTCGTTGACGAAGGGGCCGAAGACGCCCGGCGGCAGGTTGCGCGCTTCGTCCCCGAGCTTCTTACGGGCTTGGTAGAACTCCTCCTGCACGACAGTTGGCGGTGTGCTGTCCTTCAGCGTCACCGTCATGTACGCGTAACCCGGCCGGGTGGTTGTCTCCACCCGGTCGTACCAAGTCAATTCCTGAAGCCGCTTCTCCAACGGTTCGGCGACGAGGTCCTGCATCTCGCGCGCCGTCGCGCCCGGCCATGCCGTCGTGACCGTCAGGGTCTTGATGGTGAAGGAGGGGTCCTCCGCCCGTCCGAGCATGACGAAGGCATAGGCGCCGGCGGCCACCAGCAGGAGAATCGAGAACAGGGTGACGGCCCGTTCGCGAACGGCGAGAGCGGAGAGATTGAGGCTCATCAGTTGCTCCTGCTTTCCAACGCAGTCCTGACGCGAGCGCCCTCCTGCAGGAGATGAGCGCCGAGCGAAACAATTGGATCACCAGAGCTCAGTCCGGAGATCACGGCGGTTTCGCCGCTCACCCGAACAAGCTTGACGGGCTGAAAGCGTACGGTCGAGGTGGCGCTGTCCAAGACCCAAACGCCGGTCTTCCGGCCATCGTCGAGCACGGCTCCCAGCGGCACCTGGACTTTCGGCTGGCCCGCTTGGCTGGCCAGCCGAATGGTTACCGTCGCGCCAAGCGGTGCTGCCGCGGCCTCACCGTCGAGCACATAGCGGGCCTCATAGGTACGGGTCTGGCCATCCGCGGCGTCCGATAGTTGTCGGAGATGGGCCCGATATCGACGCTCATCGCTCCCATACAGGCTGGCCTCGGCCATCGACCCGATCGCCGGCCGGGTCGTTTCAGGAAGCGCCACCACTGCTTCACGGGGGCCGGCCTGGGCAAGCCGAACCACGGGCTGGCCGGCGGAGACGACCTGTCCCGGCTCGCCGAGCGTTTCGATGACCGTTCCATCCGCGTCCGCCACCAGGACCGAGTAGGTTGCCTCGTTCTCGGCGACCCGTGCTTCGGCTTCAGCGGCGGCGAGTTGCGCCTCGGCAGTATCCGACGCGGCTTTCGCCTGCTCATAGCGCTGTCGGGAAGCCCATCCGTTGCTGACCAAGCTGGCGTATCGCCGCTCATCTGCGTCCGTCTGAACGACGGATGCGCGTGCTGCGGCAACGGCGTTGCGCTTCGCCGTGAGCGCCAGGCGTAGGTCGGATTCGTCGATCCGCATCAGCGGCTGACCGGCTTTGACCTGCTGGCCGACGTTCACAAGCCGTTCCACGATCTTGCCGGCGACGCGAAAACCGAGATTGCTCTGCACCTTCGCGCCTATGGTGCCCGTGAAACTGCGTTCGGATCCGGTCACCCGCGCTGCCATCACCAGTCTGACGATCGGTGGTTCCTGCCTCGGATCGCTCACAGCAGAGGCTTCCTGCGTGCGAAAGGAAAAAGTGAGGACTGCCACCCCTGTCACCGCGATCAGGATGCCCCCCAGCACAACAGCGGGTCTCTTTTTCATGCGGATAGCCTCAAAAAAATTAGATTGCGCCCACACTCTATATCGGATATAGATTATGAAAGCAATCTAAAAAAGAGGAGATCGACGATGCGCGTGAGTCGCGTTCAGGCTGAGAAAAACCGGCAAACCGTGATCGATGTGGCCAGCCGCCTCTTTCGGGAACACGGCTTTGACGGCATCGGCCTTAAGGACCTGATGGAGAGTGCCGGGCTGACCCAGGGCGCGTTTTACAAACAGTTCGCATCCAAGGATGACCTGGCGGCGCAGGCGTCCAGACGGGCGTTGGAGAGTGCCTCCCGCCGGTGGTCCGCTGCCGCCGAGGCTAATCCGCAGGACCCGCTTGGCGCCGTGGTCGGGTTCTATCTCAGCACGGGGCATCGCGCGGAGAAGATGGACGGCTGCCCGGTGGTCGCGCTCGGCTCGGATGCCGCGAGGCAGGGCGCCGACGTGAAGGCGTCATTTGAAGCCGGCGTCCGGGAATACCTCACGATGCTCGGCAGCTGGGTTGGCGAGCCGGGCGGCGAGGAGCCCAGCGGCAAGGCCATGGCCATTCTCTCGACGATGGTCGGTGCGGTGCTCCTCTCTCGCGCCGTCAACGACGAGCAGTTGTCGAAGCGGTTCCTGCAGGCGGCCGCCGAGTGCGTGCTGACGGAGTCGTCTGCTGGCGATGCCCAAGAAGGACCGCGCCAATGACGATGGATTCTCCAACCAAAGCGCGCAACGCAACTGCTCCTATCCCCAGGTTGGCAGGCTGGTCCGGGCTTGAGCTCGTTGCGAGGCTGGCAGACGGGAGCATCCGCCGCCCACCGATGGCGGAGACGCTCCCTTTCACCTTGCTTCCTCCGGAGGAAGGCAAGGTCGGGCTCCTGGCTACGCCTGAGCCGCGCTTCTGCAACCTGACGAAACGGTTCACGGCGGCTGGATCATGACGATGCTCGACACCGTCATGGCGCTTGCCGCCCAGACGACGCTTTCGCCTGGCGAAATCTGTCCGTCACACGAAACCACCGCCAAGATTGTCCGCCCAATCTTCGTCGACTCCGGCGAGATGCGCGTCATCGGCTATGCGGTCTCGCGCGGCCGGACCGTCATCACGCTGGAGGGCAGGATTGAGGACGCGCAGGGTAGGCTCCACGCGCACGGTACGTCGACCTGCTTCGTCATGAGCAGGAAGCCGTGATGTCCGCGTTTTCGATCGCAAACCCGGCGACTTCCCAGCGCCGCCTGACGGGCGGCACCCTGTTCCTGCTCGCTGGTCTGGCTGCGCTCGGCGCGCTCGCCACCAACATCATCCTCCCGGCCCTTCCACGGATTGGCGCCGGCCTCGGCGTTTCTTCCCAGGAACTCGGCCTGACGTTGAGCAGCTTCTTCGTTGCCTTCGCGTTCGGACAGCTTCTGGCCGGACCGCTCTCCGACCGCTTCGGCCGCAAATGGCTGGTGCTGGGGGGCCTTGCAGTCTTTGCCGCGGGCAGTGTCCTTTGTGCCTTCGCCGACACCTTGTCCTTTCTGGTCCTCGGCCGCGTCATCCAGGCGCTCGGGGCTTGCGCCGCCTCGGTCCTGTCGCGCGCCATCGCACGTGATCTATTCGACGGCGAGGCGCTCGCGCGGGCTCTGGCGCTGACCATGATTGCTGGGGCGGCTGCACCGGGCTTTTCGCCGCTGCTCGGAAGTGCGCTTGACAGCCTGTTTGGTTGGCGGATCACCTTCCTCGTTGTTGCGGCGTTTGGCGTGGTGCTCGCGCTGCATTATTCGACGAGCGTCGGCGAAACTCATCTGGCCGACCGCAGGGCGTCCCTGGCGGCTTCGGCCGCGGCATCCGCCTATTGCCGCCTGGCCATCGATCCGCGCTTTCTCCTTCCCGCCGTTTCAGTGAGCCTTGTCATCGGCGGGCTCTACACCTTCTTCGCGGCGGCGCCCGCCATCCTGATGAGTGAGCTGGGCCTTACCGCCTTTCAGCTCGGATGGTTCTTCGCGACAACGGTTCTGATCGTCTTCGTGGCTGGGTTTCTCGCGCCGCGTCTGGCTCACCGCTGGGGCCAGCGCACCATTGGAATGATCGGCCTCGTCATCGCGCTGGCTGGCAGCCTCTTTCTGTTCGCATTCGCCGCCGCGCCAGCCTTCATCCCATTCACCACGGCCATCGCGCTGTATCTGCTCGGCATGGGATTGATCAATCCGCTCGGCACCGCGGTCGCGCTGCATCCTTTTGGAAGGCAGGCCGGGCTGGCATCTGCGCTGCTCGGTTTCCTGCAGATGGGCTGCGCCGCCATTGGCGCGTCCTTTGCCAGCGCCCTGCCTCTTCAGCCGTCGGTTTCCCTTGCCGTCGTCCTGACCGCGGGTTCGGCGCTTGCCCTACTGATCTTTCTCCCTGTCGCAATGCGTCAGCCCAAAGCAGAGGTGCAAGCATGCAACACGTTCAGCGCGACGCTCTCAATCGCAGGAGAAGCAAGCGGTGGTCGCGAGCCCGTGTCCGCACAGGACTGAGCCACGGCTGGGCAGCGCTGCCCACGTACCCAGATCGAGAGGAAGATCGATGCGACGGATTATTGTAACAGGTATGGGCGCCGTCACGCCCCTTGCCGCAGATGTCGAGACGTCCTGGTCGCGTCTCCTGGCCAGTCGCTCGGGCATCCGGAGGCTTCCGGACGATGTGGTGGGAGACTTGCCGGCGAAGATCGGCGGCGTGGTTCCCTCCTTGGAAGAAGACCCCGACGCTGGCTTCGATCCGAATACCGTCTTTGCGCCGAAGGACCAGCGCAAGGTAGACCGGTTCATCCTCTTCGGGCTCGCCGCTGCACAAGAGGCACTCGCTCAAGCGAAATGGACACCCGTCTCGGAAGCGGATCGCTTGCGCACAGCCACGATCATCGCTTCGGGCATCGGCGGATTCCCCGCCATCACCGAGGCGGTGCGCACCGTCGACCAGCGCGGCGTCCGCCGTCTGTCGCCTTTCACGGTGCCGTCCTTCCTCGTGAACCTCGCGGCGGGCCACATCTCGATCCGCTACGGCTTCAAGGGGCCGCTCGGCGCCCCGGTGACCGCGTGCGCGGCCGGCATCCAGGCGATTGGCGATGCCGCTCGTCTTATCCGCGCAAACGAAGCCGATATCGCCGTATGCGGTGGAACGGAAGCATGCATGAACATCGTCAGCCTCGGTGGTTTCGCCGCGGCACGCTCTCTTTCCACCGGCTTCAATGAGACGCCGGCTCATGCCTCGCGCCCCTTCGACGTGTCGCGGGACGGCTTCGTCATGGGTGAAGGGGCCGGCATTCTGGTCATTGAGGAATTGAGCCATGCGCTTGCGCGCGGTGCGAAACCGCTCGCCGAGCTCGTCGGCTACGGCACGACGGCGGACGCTCATCACGTCACCTCCGGCCCCGAGGACGGCGATGGTGCGCGCCGAGCCATGGAGATCGCGATTGCTCAAGCCGACATTTCTGCGCGTGAGATTCGCCACCTCAATGCGCACGCGACCTCCACGCCAGTCGGCGATCTGGGCGAAATCGAAGCAATCAGAAGGGTCTTCGGCACCGATTCCACCATAGCTGTCAGCGCAACGAAGTCGGCAACCGGACATCTGCTCGGAGCCGCCGGCGGGCTTGGAGCCATCTTCGCAATCCTGGCGCTCAGAGATCAGGTGGCACCGCCGACACTCAATTTGAGCGCTCCCGATCCAGCCGGCAACGGGATCGATTTCGTCGCAAACCAGGCCCGACCATTGGAGATGGACTACGCGATCGCCAACGGCTTCGGCTTCGGAGGAGTCAACGCCAGCGCGCTGTTCCGACGCTGGACGGACAAGCTGGCTGGTGCGAGCGCCGGAGGGTCCCAACATTGAAGTCTTGCCCCTAACCGTTTCTGTTTTCCAATCCACTGGAGGTGCGGCTGACGAACAGGTCAAGGACGACGAGGCAAGCGATCCATCGCACTCCCGACAAGAAAGACGTGAATTCCATGAACAAGACCAATCTCGGCGTCGCCCTGGTGACTGGGGCATCTACCGGCATCGGGCACGCCACGGCCAATGCCCTGCAGAATGCGGGCTTTCGCGTGTTCGGAACCAGCCGTCGCGCGGCCGCCGAACGATCCGACGGCATAACCATGCTGTCCTGCGACGTGACCGATGACGCGTCCGTGGCGAAACTGATCGATGAGGTGCTGGCCAAGGCCGGGCGCATCGACCTGCTTGTCAACAATGCCGGAATTGGCCTGCTCGGCGGCGCGGAGGAGTCCTCGATTGCCCAGGCCCAGGCGCTGTTCGACGTGAACGTCTTCGGCGTTCTTCGCGTGACTAACGCGGTGTTGCCGACAATGCGACGTCAAGGAATGGGCAGAATCGTTAATGTGAGTTCGGTGCTGGGTTTCATCCCAGCTCCCTATTCCGCACTTTATTCATCGACCAAACATGCCATTGAAGGCTATTCCGAATCGCTTGACCACGAACTGCGCCCGTTCGGAATTCGCGTTGTGTTGGTTGAGCCCGCTTATACCCGTACGTCATTTGAAGAGAATCTCGCCAAGCCGGATCAGGTGCTTGATATCTATGATGCCGCGCGCGCCGGCATGAATGTGATCCTGCGGAAAGCGATGGCAACTGGCGACGCGCCCGAAGTTGTAGCCAGGACGGTCTTGAAAGCTGCCACCGATTCCGTTCCGAGGAGGCGCTTTGCGGCGGGGAAAATGGCGCGCCAGGTCAGCTTCCTGCGCCGTTTCGTCCCCGCATTCGCCTTCGACAAGAGCTTGCGAAAGCAGAACGGGCTGCCGGTCTGACGTCGATAACAAAACCTGTTTCGCTCGATGCGGTACGAGTTGTGAGCGCATTTCAGGAGGTGACACCTTTGGCATTGCGAGAGGAAGGCGCGCATCTCCCAAGCGCCCCCACCCGCGATTGAGGCGGGCGCTCTTCCACATTCACGAAAGGACATCCCATGAAGATCGGAATCATCGGCGCGGGAAACATCGGCGCCACGTTGGCGCGAAAGCTTGCCGCCAGCGGCCATGAGGTCAAACTCGCGAACTCGAAAGGGCCGGACCCCATTCGCGACCTCGCTCATGGCTTCGGCGCTGTCGCCGTCAGCAAGGAGCATGCGGTCAAGGACGTCGATGTGGTCGTTCTGTCAATCCCGTTCGCGAGGTACCCTGATCTGGCCGGTCATTTCAGCGATGTCCCGGCCGAGGTCGTGGTGATTGACACCTCGAATTACTATCCCTTCCGCGACGGCGCGATCACCGAGGTCGATGACGGCAAGCCCGAAAGCGTCTGGGTCAGCGAACAGATTGGCCGCCCGGTCATCAAGGTGTGGAACGCGGTGCTGGCCGCCACCCTGTCCGACAGGGGAAAGTCGGCGGGCACGCCGGGACGCATCGCTATCCCGGTCGCCGGCGATGACGCAAACGCGACAGCAAAGGCGTTCCAGCTGGTGGACGCCACGGAGTTCGACGCACTGGATGCGGGCACGCTCGCCGAGTCCTGGCGGCAGCAGCCCGGCACCCCTGGCTACTGCACCGAACTGACGCTGAACGAATTGAAAGCCGCTCTGGCGGCCGCCGACAGGCGGCGCGCTCCCGAGAACCGCGAGGCGCTGATCAAGGAATTCGCGGCAGCAGGCGCCAGGCTCACGCATGACGAGATCGTCGCCCGAAATCGCGCCGTCACTGCGTGATAGCCAAGTTGCTCACGTTCGAAAGGACGAAAGTTGTGTTGGTTTTGTCAACTCGGGCTCAATAGCCCGACGCCAGCGTGCGAGTTAAGCGCGGGTGGGCACAGCGCTCTCGTAGCGAATTCACGCGGCCTAGAAATGATCGCGACCCGGAAGCGGGATCATTCGGTGGGTATGCCCGCTTCGAGTTACGAGCGGGAGATCGATACAATGAATGGGACGTCCGGCTTACCTTGGTAAGCTGACGAAGACCTTAGCAGGAATGCTGGGTCTGGGTTTTGTCGGTAGAACGGCCAAGGTTCATTGCAGGGGGCTTCGTTTCAGGAGCACTGCAATGCAAGACAAGATTGCCGACCATCCTCGCCGAAGCACCACACCTTGGAACCGAGGCAAGCTGATTGGACCTAAACCGCCTCTCAAGACTAGGGAGATCTGGTCCATTCGGGTCAGGCTCCAAGTCGCACAGCGGGTTCGTGATCTGGCCCTGTTCAATCTGGCGCTCGACAGCAAGTTGCGAGCCTGTGATCTGGTTGCGCTCTGGGTCGATGATGTAGCCCTCAATGGACGGGTGCGATCTCGAGCCACCGTGATGCAGCGAAAGACCGGTCGGCCCGTTCAGTTTGAGATCACCGAACAGACCCGGGAGGCTGTGGGGCGCTGGCTGGAGAAGAAAGACCTGCATAAGGGCGAGCCACTCTTCCCGAGTCGGATTAATCGGCAGAGACCCATGACAACGCGCCAGTACGCCCGCCTACTTGGATCCTGGCTTCGTGCGATTGGTCTGGATCCCCTCGCCTACGGCACCCATTCCCTACGACGGACCAAAGCGTCGATGATCTACCG
>KI912086.1:55367-55974 GCA_000517005.1 Microvirga lupini | reverse complement strand
GCGTGCATCGATGCAGATCGCCGGCAGCCCCTCGGCGCAAAGCGCATGGTAGAACCACACCGACAGTGGCCCGGTCTCGAACACCACCCGCCTTACAGACGGCGCGCGTTTGCGGATCAGGTCAGCAATCAGCTTGGGATCGGATGGGCACTTGCCGCGCCAGACGCGCCTGCCGCCTCGGCGGATCGACATTGCCGTCTCTTTCATCGACACGTCGAGCCCGATATAATCGTCCATGGCTGTTCTCCATTCGATGCCTGGGCCCGGCTTCCGGTCGTGAGCCCGTTCTTCCATCTTATCGGGGAACAGCCACCAGCTTCCATGAGCGTGACTGCAGATCCAGGGCGACTCGCTCCCGCGATTACCCCATGTGGACGCTCCCTGCTCACCGGCATCAACTTGACTAAAATGAATTTGCAGTTCCAACTCATCACGACGTTCTGCATCAAGCAGTGACTGTAAGTGATACAGCTGTGTTCGCCAAAGCCTGCCCGCAGAAATGCTGATCTTAGGGATTGCTATGGAAGGAAGCCTCGGCCGCGAGCCGGAGCCTTTCCTTGATCTACGCTGCAACTGTCACAGGGCTCGTACATTACTCTGATTGCAA
>KI912086.1:34246-55267 GCA_000517005.1 Microvirga lupini | reverse complement strand
ATTCACTCGATTGAACTGGATCCCCTGGCCTACGGCACTCACTCACTCCGGCGGACCAAAGCGTCGATGATCTATCGAAGGACAGGCAATCTCCGGGCCGTCCAGCTTCTGCTCGGCCACATTAAGATTGAGAGCACAGTCCGGTACCTGAGCATCGACGTCGACGATGCCCTTCTGATTGCGGAGCAGGTTGAAATCTAACCGTCTGAGTCGGCTCCCGACGAGCCGTCTCAGAGGCTACTACCTGTTGGGGAGCAAGGTCCGGATGTGAGACTCAAGTAGCCAAAGATAAACGACCGGCGCGTGCCATTTGGAGACACTTCGGGATCACTGCATCCCACATACCTGACCTTGTCCGCAAACAGTCTGTTTCTTGGCAGCAGGCCTAGAAACAGGTTAGGATTTGCATGACCCATCCCGCCAAACGATCTCGAACTGCTTACTGGGTGCGAGAGGCATCGGTATCGGTCTGTCACGCAGATCCAATTACGGTTTAGGCGGTCTCTGGAATTCGCGCGATAACCTTGATCTCGAAGTCGAAGCCTGCGAGCCAGTTCACCCCTACAGCGGTCCAGTTGGGATAAGGTTTTTGGGGGAACACCTTGTCTTTGACAGACATGATAACACCAAACTGTGAGGCAGGGTCGGTATGGAACGTCGTCACGTCGACGATGTCGTCGAACGTGCAGCCGGCCGCTTTCAGAACCTCGCCGAGATTCTCAAAAGCAAGCTGGACCTGCTTTCCGAACTCAGGCTCGGGCGAGCCATCCTCGCGACTTCCGACCTGCCCGGAGACAAAGATCAGATCACCCGAGCGGATGGCAGCGGAGTAACGGTTGATCTCGTAAAGCGCCTGCCGCCTGGCAGGGAAGATCGCATCACGTTTGGACATTCTTTTTCTCCTTTTCCAGACAAGATGAGGCTTGCTCTTCGCCCCTGGAACGAAGTCTCGTCCCGAATCATGGTCGGGATCTGCCATCGACATCCGTCTTGTTTGTCTATGTACCTAGCCTCCATTTGCGTGATTAGACGTTGAAATCGGCATAGGTTGATGCAAAATCACCATCAATGACCCGCCCTTCGCTCAATGATCTCACTGCCTTTGTTGCTGTCGCCACCCATCGCAGCTTTCGTCGTGCGGCGGATGAACTCGGCACGGCGCCATCCACGCTGAGCCACGCGATGCGAGGCCTTGAGGATCGGCTGGGCGTGCGCTTGCTCAACCGCACGACCCGCAGCGTCTCGCCGACCGAGGCTGGGCTCGAGTTGCTCAGCCGTTTGCAAACAGCACTCACTTCGCTGGATGAGGCGTTGGACGCCGTCGCCTCCTTTCGTGGCAATGTGGCAGGCACAGTCCGGATCAACGCGCCCCGTGTGGCCGCGGCCATTCTCGTCCGCGATGTCCTCCCGCGCGTGGCGGAACGCTTTCCCGATGTGACGGTAGACGTTGTGATCGAGGGGCGACTGATCGATATCGTATCAGGCAGCTTTGATGCTGGCGTGCGCCTCGCCGGGTCAATTCCCAAGGACATGATCGCGGTGCCTCTCGCCATCCGGATACAATTTGTCTGCGTCGCATCGCCGGCCTATCTCGATCGCGTTGGTGAGCCGGAAACACCGGAGGACTTACAGCATCATCGCTGCATTGGCCATCGCCTGCCCAGCGGCAAGCTGTACCGATGGGAGTTCGAGCGGGCTGGGCAAGAATTGACGGTCAATGCAAGCGGGCCCGTGATTCTCGATGATGAGGACTTGATGGTGGAAGCGGCCGTGCAGGGCTTGGGTATTGCGTATGTGGCGAACTGGGTTGCCGACGCGGCCATCGCGGACGGGCGATTGCGCAGGGTCCTGTCCGCCTGGATGCACGAGCCGGAGAGAGTGGCGGTTTACTACCCAGGGCATCGAGCCGTCCCGCCGGCGCTGCGGGCATTCCTTGATGTCGTCAGGGACGCCAGACAAATGAAGTAGCCGGTCCCCTCATACGATCGCCGGAAGGTCTGCATCGGGTCAAAGTGTAATGTTGGGCGGACCAAATGAAGGTCCGCTCATCGCGTCTGTGCAGAAATTCGGTGTACTCCCGGAGCGTGCCGGGAGACGACCTTCGGGTCGGGGCAAACACGATCAGCGCCCAATGCAAGACTGATAGAATCGTGTTTACGTCCCAGTGCGCACCCAACCAGTGGCCTCACGTGATCGTCTCAAGCCGGCTGAACCGGACAGGTAGGAGTTCCTGAACTCTCGTCTGGTCATTAACGTCCTTCTCAACGACTGTGAGACGCTGCATCTCTTCCGGACCCAATGGCATCACCAAGCGTCCGCCTGGCTTAAGTTGGTCGAGCAAGATGGGCGGAGCTCTATCAGCCGCAGCCGACACCAAGATCTTGTCGAAAGGGGCATGCTCGCGCCAGCCGCGGGATCCATCGCCCTCCCTGATTTCGATATTGGCATAGCCAAGTTGGCGAAGGAGATCCCGCGCGACGCTGGCGAACTCCTCGACAATCTCAATGCTCCAGACACGGCCTGTCAGTTCCGCCAAAACCGCTGTCTGATACCCTAAGCCGGTTCCTACCTCGAGCACCTTCTCGTCAGGTCGCGGGGACAACAGATCGGTCATCAGCGCTACGATAAAAGGCTGCGAGATCGTCTTGTCGAAGCCGATGGGCAGAGGCGTGTCCTGATAGGCATAAGGCGCAAGAGGGACTGGGACAAAGAGGTGCCGGGGTACTTTCCGCATCGCAGCCATCACATGCTCATCCATCACGGCCTTGCCTATTTCATCGCTGGCAAGATCTGCATGGAGAGCAATCATCTCGACCATATGCCGACGCAGGATTGCTAAATGGCTCTCGTTCATCGGCTTCATAACAGTGAGCTTTCATTGCACCACTTGAGATCGATCTGCCTGCACCCGGTTGAGCACTCAGAAAGTGCTCAGGACGGGTACTGGATCGGCCGAGTGGCGCGGCTAGTGCCTCAAGGTCTGCCTTGACTTGTCTTCTATGCCGACGGCCTCAATCGGTCGCGAGACCAGCCTGACCCAAACCCCACCGCCAGGACGGAGCGTGATGGAGGGCTTCGGCTGAACCGGCCGGTCCGGGTGCCATTCCAGCCGAAACTGTTGGGCCACGGTCGCGAGGATCAGCATCGCCTCCATCATGGCAAACCGGTTGCCGATACAGATGCGTGGTCCTCCACCGAACGGCATGTAAGCAAAGCGCGGCAGGTCTTTTGCCAGATTGCCCGCCCAGCGTTCAGGCCTGAAGGCGTGTGGGTCGTCGAACCAGCGAGGATCCCGGTGCATCACCCAAGGGCTCACGTAGACCGTGGTGCCCGCCGGCACGTGGTACCCGCCAATCTCACAATCCGCCAGCGCCTGGCGGCCGATGGCATAGGCGGGTGGGTACAAACGCAGGACCTCGCTCACCACCTGTTCAGTGTAGCGAAGGCGAGGCAGATCATCGACGGTCGGGAACCGTCCTCCCAGGACCCTATGCACTTCCACTGCAAGCTGCGCATCCATAGCGGCGTGCAACCCGAGGTTGTACCAAGCCCAGGAGAGGGTCAGGGCCGTGGTCTCATGCCCGGCGAGGAGCATGGTGATGACCTCGTCCCGGATCTGGCGCTCATCCATGGGCTGGCCTGCCTCATCGCGGGCCAGCATCAATTGGGACAGGAGATCGCCACGATCCTCAAGCCTGTTCTGCCGATCAGCAATAATCCGAGCCACCAGCTGGTTCATCCGCTGGACACCGCGCCGGTAGCGAAGGTTGCCTGGCAGCGGAAGAGCATCGGGAACCCAGAACGGGCGTCGGAACCGGACTGAGATCTGCTCCATGACCTCATCAATGGCCCGGCTGACTTCAGCCACATCTTGGCGCGTCTCCGCATCGAACAGGGTCTTGGCGGCGATCTGCAGGGTCAGTGCCATAGCCTCTTGGTGTACATCGAGAACCTGCCCAGGCTGCCATTGCTGGAGCATGCGTCCGGTGTATTGCACCATGGTGTCGCCGTAGCGGCTCACCCGCGACGCCGCAAAAGCAGGCGCGGCCAGACGCCGCTGCTGGTGCCAAAACTTCCCCTCGCTGGTGAGCAGCCCCTGACCGAAGATCGCTTCGACATGGCGCCAGAAGAAGCGGTGCTTGATGAAGTTCTGGTGGTTTTTGACCAGGACATACTCCACTAAGTCAGGGTGATTGAGGAGCATGGCCGGCCAAGCTGCCAACCGGAAGCTGACGACATCGCCGTAGTGGCGTGCGCATTGCGTGAAGAATCCCAGTACGTCGCGTCCGAGATCGGGCAAACTTCCGAGGAACGGCAGGCCCTTCGGACCCGGAGCCCTGCGCGGCGAGGACCTGGGCGAGACGTGCGTGACCATGACTCCTCCGCAGCGTCTGACACCAAGAGGATGAATCATCCAACTCCTCTGTCAACCTGAATGAGACTAATTGCTGCCACTTGGGATCGGCAGTGGAATGGGATTGCCATTGGATGTGATTAAATGGGTCGGCTTTGTGTCAGACACCGAGTTTCCCTGAGATTTCGGAACGTCCGGGTCGATGAGGATTGCTGTCGTCGAGCTTAGGTCTCAGGAGTGCCAGAAGGAGACCTTCCCCGTCGGTCACGCCATGAACTCGAAGAACGCAAAGCGCCGGGAAGGGTAAGATCCTTCCTGGCAGCTAGATTTCGAGCTGAACTTCTCAGGCAGCCCTTCTGCGGCAGCCTAGTTCAGGCGTTTACTGCTTCTGAACTCCGAGCCGGATAACATTCCACGAGGCCGGTGCGAGCTTCGCGCGCACCCGCTCTCCCCAAACCTCGACGCCCTCCAGAGAAGTGGGCTTGATCGTATCCGGTGCATCCTTCGTATTGACGGCCATGAGATCGTCGCTGCGCAGTTGGTGCGCTTCCTTGACCATAAGGCCCTCGAAACCGCGCACGAGCACATCCATCGACAGGCTCTCGTCAAGACTGCGGTTGAGCGCGAAGATAGTGACGCAATCCTCGTCATGGTTGTGAACCACCGACAGCTTCAGATAGGGCACGGCCGGAAGCGGGAATCTCAGCTCAGAGGCTCCGCGCGGATCGTAATAGTTGGCCTCGTAGGTCGGCGAATTCACGTTCGTTTGCAGCACCGTTCCGCGACCGAGATTGCTCATGTCTTTGAACGGATAGAAAATGGTTTGACGCCAGGCTGGCCCACCCGTCTCGGTCATGATCGGCGCGATGGCGTTCACCAGTTGCGCAAGGCAGGCCGATTTGACCCGATCCGCATGGTTCAGCAGGGAGATGCAGGCGCCCCCAAACGCAAGTGCATCCTGCATGTTGTAGATTTCCTCAAGGATCGGCGGCGCGACCGGCCAGCCGAGCTTGACCCTACCCTCGTTCTTGCGCCGGGTGCGGTACCATACATTCCACTCGTCGAAACTTAGCATGATGCGCTTCGGCGAGCGACGACGGGCGGCGACCGCATCCGCAATGGCGACAACCTCGTCAATGAAGCTGTCCATCAAGTCCGGGCTTGCGAGGAATGCCGGAGTGTCGTCCGCATAGTTGTTCAGGTAGGTATGCAAGGAGATGTACTCGACATGGTCGAACGAGTGCTCGAGCACGGTGTCCTCCCAACTGCCGAAGGTCGGCATGTTGCGCGAGGACGAGCCGCAGGCGGCGAGTTCGATGGTCGGATCGATCCACTTCATGAGCTTGGCCGCCTCGGCCGCTATCCGGCCATACTCCCACGCGGTCTTGGTCTCCATCTGCCAAGGGCCGTCCATCTCGTTGCCCAGGCACCAGAACTTCACGTTGTGCGGCTTCTCCCATCCATGAGTCCGGCGCAGGTCGGACAGCTCCGTCCCTCCCGGAAAGTTGCAATACTCCAGGAGGCGTCGGGCATCATCGGGGCCCCGCGTGCCGAGGTTGACAGCCATCATAGGCTCCACGCCGGCCACCTGACACCAGTCCATGAACTCGTTGGTGCCGAACGTGTTCGGCTCGGTGGACATCCAGGCGAGATCAAGTCGGCGGGGGCGGTTTTCCACGGGACAGACGCCGTCCTCCCAGTTGTATCCGGACACGAAGTTTCCGCCCGGGTAACGGATGATGGTTGGCGCCAGCTCGCGGACAAGCTCCAGCACGTCGCGCCGGAATCCATGCTCATCGGCGGTCGGATGGCCCGGCTCATAGATGCCGCCGTAGACGCACCGTCCCAAATGCTCGACAAATGCCCCGAACAGGCGTGGATCCGTTTCCGCGATTGAAAAGTCGCGGTCAATGGTGACTTTGGCTTCTTTCATTGGAAGGCTCCGATCAGTGAAGCTGGCAGGCTCATTATTTGAGCTGTCGGTGGGAATTGAGGGGTGGATTAGGTTGCCATCACAGGCATGTCGCCCGTGAGGGAATCGTCTCGCCAAGCGTCATCAACCGACAGAACCGCCTGGCGAAGCTTGATTGAGTAGGGATGTTGCGGGGCTGCCAGCACCGTGCGGGCGTCGCCGCCTTCGACCACCCTGCCCTTCTGCATGATGATCAGGCGGTCGCTGATGTAGTAGGCGGTCGCGAGATCGTGCGTGATGTAGATAATCGAGACCCCGAGTTCATCGCGGAGCTTCTTGAACAGGTTGATCACCGTCATGCGCAGCGATGCGTCGATCATCGAGACAGGCTCGTCCGCGACAATCAGGGACGGATTGGATACGAGCGCGCGCGCGATCGCCACGCGCTGGAGTTGCCCACCCGACATTTCATGCGGATAGCGCCCCCGAATTTCGGCAAGCGACAGGCCGACCTTGCGAAGGGCGTCGTCAACCCGCTCCTCCGCCTCGGACGTGCGGCATTCTGTGAACCGCTGAACCGCGCTGAACAGGTAGCGGTCTACACGCTTCAAGGGATTGAACGCATCAAACGGGTTCTGGAAGATCGCCTGCACATGGCTCATGAACTCAAGCCGGTCTCGGCGGCTGCGGACCTCGCGCAGGTCTCTTCCCCGAAACAGGATACGTCCGCTCGTCGGGGCCACGCTGTTCAGGATCATGCCTGCCAACGTGGTTTTTCCGCTGCCGGACTCACCAATGATGGTGAACACTTCGGGCTTGTCCGCCGCGAGAGAGAAGCTGGCATCGTTCACGGCGTGGTTGACCCTCCGCGAAACGAGACCGCCCCTCGTGAAGATCTTATTGACGTTTTCCACGTCAAGAAGGTTCGGACTCATGCGCTTGCCTCCTTATGCGACCGTCTCGACTCTGGCAGGATCGGCTTGAGCAACGTGGCAAGCTGTCCGGTGCCCGGGCAGGATCTCCACCATGGGCGGAGCCTCGCGGCGGCAGATGTCGATGGCGAGAGGGCAGCGGGGATGGAATCGGCACCCTGGCGGAGGATCAGCGAGACTCGGAGGTGAGCCTTCGAGGCCCTTTTTTAGCGCCTCGTCGCCGATGCGCGGCAGGCTAGAAATCAGATGCGCGGTGTAAGGATGGAGTGGCTTCCTGAACACGTCCCGCGTCCTGCCCTCCTCTACCAGCCGGCCGGCGTACATGATGCCGAGACGATCGGTCAGATTGGCATGAACTGCCATGTCGTGGGTCACGAACAGGACCGAGGACCCGAGCTCCCGCTGAATCTCCCGCAGCATGGAGAGCACGCCCTTCTGGACGACGACGTCGAGGGCCGTGGTTGGCTCGTCCGCGATGATGAACTCGGGACTGCAGACGGTTGCCAGAGCAATGGTCACCCTCTGCCGCATGCCACCGGACAACTCGTGCGGGTAGGCCTGGAGAATCGCCGGGTCGAGGTGGACCCGCTTTAGGTGACGCTCCACGAGGCGGGTAAAGTCGGCCCCCTTCACGGTCACGTGCGGCAACGCGAAGTCCGCGAAGGCGTGCTTGATGCGCCGAACTGGATTCAGCACGCTCATTGAGCCCTGCATAATATAGGAGAGATGGCTCCAGCGGATTGCCGACAGCTCCTGCGGCGAAAGCTTATAAATGTCCCGCTCCCCGTCCTTGAAGTTGAACCGCACCGAGCCCTCGACAACTCTGAGCGGGGGACGGATGGCGCCCGCAATGGTCTTGATGAGGGAGCTCTTTCCGGAACTCGACTCGCCTGCGAGGCCGTAGATCTCATTGCGGTTGATCTTAAGGCTGACGTCGTCAACCGCCCTCACCTCACGGTCGATGCCGAACAGCTTTGTCTTATAGTAGGCCTTCAGCCGATCCACCGTGAGCAACGGGGCAGTCTCAGTCGCCTTTACCTCAAGGGGTCTGGGCATGGGACGGAGTTCGGTAATCATGCCTGTCCTCCAAGACGGCTGAGGCGGCTGCGCGGGTCGATGTATTCGTTCATGGAAATCGCGAGCAGGAACAGGCCGATGAACAGCATGATGACGAGAGCAACCGGGAAAGTGACCCACCACCAGATACCGGACACCATGGCGGTGTGCTGGTTTGCCCAGTAGATCATGCCGCCAATGGTGGGCGTGTTGATGTCGGTGAAGCCGAGAACGGACAGCGTCACCTCAATGCCAATCGACCAGTTGATGTTGTTCATGGTGGTCGAGAACACGATGGGCAGAACGAACGGCAGGTGCTCCTCAAGAACGATTTTACCGGTGCCCATGCCCGAGAATACTGCTTGGCGAGTAAACTCGCGGGTCCGCAGGCTCATGGCGATGGATCGGATCAATCTCGCATCATAGGCCCATCCCAGCAGCGCGGTGATGACTGCGAGCATCGCCCAGGACATCTGGTCCCGCATGATGAAGTAGAACAGCACAAGGATGGGAAACAGCGGGATGACGACGAACGTATCGTTAATCGACATCAGGACGCGGTCCACCCAGCCGCCCTTATAGCCTGAGATCAGGCCGACCAAGAGAGATATGATACGGCTGATGATCGCCACCACAATGCCGAACAGGAGGGTGTTCCTGACTGCGAAGGTGAGCTGCCAGAATACGTCCTGCCCGCGTGAGGTCGTACCCAGCGGATACTCCCAAGAGGGCGGCACATCGGGCGGTACGACGTAGACGTCCATTGGCGGATAGGGTGAGAAAAAGGAGCAGACAGCAACTGCCAGCACGACGAGCAGCAGCACCAGGCCGATGGCGAACTCACCATTGTACCGGAAAAGATCACGAAGAATCTTGAGAGTGCTCATCAACGTGCCTCCACGCGCGGGTCGATCAGCGGATAGAGAAGATCGATCAGCAGGACAGTGGCGGAGACGGCCACAATCGAGATGGTGGTGATGCCGAGAACCAGGCTGTAGTCGCCGGCATGGACCGCGCTGATCAGGAGCGAGCCTACGCCGGGATAGCCAAAGACCTGCTCAGTGATGATAGCGCCGTTGAAGATGGCTCCCAATTGCAAGGCAAGACCAGTGACCTGCGGGCCCAGCGCATTCCTCATCACGTAGGATCGCAGGATCTTGCTGCGCTTCACACCGGCGAGCTCCGCATAGACCACGTAGTCCTCCGTCACAATGTTGGAGACCAGCGAGCGCATACCCATGAACCACCCGCCGATGCCCACGGCCATGAGGGACAGAACCGGCAGGATCGAGTGGACCGCCACGTCAAGCGCGAAGGCAAGTGTGTCGGATCGGTCCGATGCCATCGTGGCGCCGCCGCTGATCGGCAGAACCGGCCAGAGAAAACCGAAGACGATGAGAAGAACGAAGGCGACGACGTAATACGGGATGGGATGGAGTCCCATGCTGATCACGCCGAAAGCCTTGAGTATCCGATTGTTTCGGTAGTAGCCCGCGAGACCCCCGAGCAGGTTGCCAAGGAACCATGTCAGGAGCGTCGAAACCAGCAGGAGTCCAACGGTCCAAGGAAGGGCCCGCAGGATGAGCTGCGAGACCGGTGTTGGAAATGCCGACAAGGAGGGGCCGAAATCACCGACCAGAACCCGTTTCCAGAACGTGACGTACTGTTCCCAGGGAGAGCCCTCGAGACCATAGAGCTGGCGCAGCGATTGTCGCATCATCTCGATGGCTTCCGGACTTGTCGCCCCGTACGCCGTCGCGGCCGAGATCGACTGTTCGACCGGATTAATCGGGGTCATATGCGTCACCAGATAGGTGATGTTGATCCCGACGAAGACGACGACCGCGAACTGTACCAGCCGCTTGGACAGGTAGGTCAGGTAAGCCCTCATGGACCGCTCCTTGTCTGAGGAAAGTAAGGAGATGTCTGTGCGCTACTGCTGCTTGGGCTTCAGCTTCACCATCATCGAGCGGGAGTTGCCCCAGTTCGGAACCGGATTGGCATAGGGATTTTCCGCAGTCGGGTATCCCGTCCAATAGGTCTCATCCATGGCCGTGAAGACGTTGTAGGCCATCAGCGGGATGATCGGCATTTCGCGAACAATGAGCTTGGCGTACTCCCGACCAAGTTCGACAGTCCGCTTGTCGTCAAAGGAAATCCGCCGCACTTCCTCGATGATCTTGTCGAGCTCCGGATTGCTCCAGCGCTGCCAATTGCGCGGCGATTGCGTCTTGCCCGGAGCTGCGACAAACTGGGAGTGCCAGCTGTCAAGGAAGTATGACAGGTCCGGATGGCCGCCATAAGTCTCGACGCTCCAGGAAATGAGCGTCTCGAAGTCGCCGCCGTTGCGGCGGTCGAGCATCGTGCCCTGAGCGACCTCCGTCTTGGCATCGATGCCGAATTGGCGCCACTGCTGGACGATCATGGTTCCGGCACGGGTCAGGATCGGACGAGAGTCACCTTCGACCATCAGCTTGATCGAGAACGGCTTACCTTCCGGCGTGTACCATGCATTGCCGCGTTTCGTGTAGCCAGCCTTTTCGAGCAGCTCCGCGGCCGCCTGCGGATTGGGCTTCCACCACCCATAACCGAATGCCTTCCTGATCTCCTTTGGATCAGTCGGGATCTGCTCTTTCATTGAGGGACGCAGCATGTCCGCGATCTGATTTCCGATGTTCGGATCGTACGGTTTGACTTTGCTCTTACCCGTGTCGACTTCATAGGAAGCAAGCCAATCCTGGAGCGGAATGTGGTAGTCGTCCGGATGAGTTCCTGTCGGTGGGATACCAATCGGCGAGAGCGTCGCGGCACCGCGGTAGGACGCCATGGAAACGGCCTTGATGTCGATCAGCAGAGCCAGCGCCCATCGCACGTCACGGTTCTGGAAGGCCGGGTTCTGCATGTTGAAGATAACCGACGGCAGAGTCGGATCCGGATGTGCGAACGGGAAGTTCTTGAACCAGGTCTTCAGGCTCGGCGACTGTTTGGACAGAGTGAACATGCCCTCGGGCGCAATATCATGCACCACGTCCAAGTTGTGGTTGAGCTGCGCGATCACGCGCTTATCCGGCGGGCCCGGATCGATATAGGCTGCATATTTCGGACCCGGCTCGCCGTAGCGTCCAAGCGTCGTACGCTGCCAGTCGTCGCGCTTCTGCCAGATGTACCACTTTCCGTCGGGGTCATAGCTATGAAGCTTGTAGGCGCCGAGCGAAATCGGCGGATTGAAATCGAACTTCTGGGGATCAGCCGCTTTCTCGAAGACATGCTTTGGCATCATCCAGATACCGTTGAAGCGGACCGTGAAAAGCGAGTGGAATCGCGAGTTCGGCCTCTTCAGCTTGAACCGAACAGTCCAGGGCTCCGGCGACGTGACACTTTCGACATTCAACGCCAGCAGGGCGCTCCAGCGCATGCCAGGATTCTTGATCTGGGTCTCGACGGTGTAGATGAGATCATTGGCTGTGAATTCGACACCATCGCTCCAGTAGATTCCGGGGCGCAGCTTCACCGTCATCTCGGTGAAATCCGCGTTATAGATCGGCTTTTCTGCCGCGAGTGAGTTTTCCCAGACTCCGTCGAGTCCGCGCTCCGGATCGATGTACCAGAGCGTGTCGAGCGCAAGCTGATGCAGGCCGGTATATTGACCGCCGGCATTGATGGTCCAGATATTGAACCATCCAGGGTTCTTGATCGTCCCTTCCGGGTTTTCGAGAATGATTGTCTCGTTCCGGGGCACACCCGGAACAGTCGTTTGGGACAGCGCGGTGGTCGCAGCAAGAACCAGACCTGTCGCAACTGTAAGCAAGCGTAGAATTTGCATTGGCGTTCCTCCAGAAACCATTTTTATCTTTTTTCTTAGTTAGCCCTTAGTTTTCGGGATTGGTCAACAGGATCGTTGATATATATCGAAACTTCCGATACATATCCAAACCAATCGAATGGCTATCCAAAGCCCAGGCTTCCCTTATTGAGCGGCTAAATGTCGACATTCAAAAGAAAATTCCTGACGCTTATCGCGGAGGAGAGCTCCGAGACCCTGCGAGGGATCGCCTCGCCTGCGCGGATCCGGATCCTTAAGATCCTGCGAGAACAAGGGCCGCTGAACGTGAACGAGATCAGCGATGCGCTGGATTTGCCGCAATCGACGATCGCAACCCATATCCAAGTGCTGGAGCGATCCGGGCTCATCGAGACGGAAATCGTCAAGGCTTCGAAGGGGCAGCAGAAGGTCTGCTCAATTCGCTATGACGAAATCATTATCCGATTCGACGATCAGGATGCACTCAAGAGCAAGGACCACGTCGAAGTGTCGATGCCCATCGGCCTCTACACAAGCTGCGATGTGAGCGCCCCTTGCGGACTCTGCTCGACGGAGAGCGTTCTGGGCGTTCTCGACGTCCCGGACTTCTTTCTCGATCCTCACCGCATGAATGCATCGTTAATCTGGTTCAGGCGTGGGTTCGTAGAATATAAGTTCCCTAACAACGGCAAAGTGCTCCGGGCTAAGATCGACAAGCTCGAATTTGTCATGGAGCTTTCGTCCGAGGTTCCCGGTACGAGCCTCGATTGGCCTTCCGACATCAGCCTCTGGGTCAACAATGTGAAAGTCGGAAGCTGGATCTCGCCGAGTGACTTCGGCGACAAGCGAGGTCTTTACACGCCGCAATGGTGGAAGCTCGAGGGCTCACAATACGGCAAGCTCGTCACGTGGCAGATCTCACGGAGTGGAACATCGGTCAACGATGTACAGATATCGGATATAACACTCGACAAGCTCGAACTCGATAAGCACCACGGAATCCGGTTGAGGATCGGGATTGACGAGACAGCCCGCCATCCTGGCGGGATCAATATTTTCGGGCGCGGCTTCGGCAACTACGATCAGGATATCGTCATGCGCATCTATCTGAAGGAGCAGTCGGGCCTTTAGAGGCCACAAAGGGCCCTCATGCACAGCTTTTGGCGGATTATACGCCGGAGCTAGACAGATTAAGGACTTGGCCACTCCTCTCTTGGAGGTGTAGATCAGCGGTCATATTCAGAGGCTTGGCCAAGGTCCGCCCCGGGTAAAAGAGTAACGAACAGCGAATGAAGGTCCGCTTACCGCCTCATGAGCTGACTAAAGTTTTTCTTCCGAGATGTGCCAGGAGCTGCGGTTCAGTTCTATGATTGGGCTGTTTGCATTTGCCATCTGCAAAAACGGTATGGTTCCTTAGACCTCATCCTTATGACGTATCGCTTCTGGGAGGTCCGCGCCTGGGACGACGTCGCGACACGGCAGCCATGACCCTTATAAGACGCCTGAGAGCGGGCGTTAGCTGCCACAGGACACGAGATGCTGGCAGTCCTTGCGACCCTGTGGGAGACCGAGGGAGCGAAGACGGAAACGACGGCTACCACGGCGCCGGCCGTTTAGCCGCCGAGCATTCATACCACCGGACATACTGTCCTCAATTTCGGCTGGGTGCTGCGTTGCGGGGATTGTTAGTCCACGAACTCGCAGCCGAGGCGTTCGAGCGCCTTATCCACCCATGAACGGTCGACCGTTCCGGCCTCGGTCGCGGCCATCTGGCTTTCCTCCGCCTCGTTCTTGGCCTTCGCTGCGGCGTAGACGGTTTCGGCATGGT
Organism: Microvirga lupini; assembly: GCA_000517005.1. Taxonomy (GTDB): domain Bacteria; phylum Pseudomonadota; class Alphaproteobacteria; order Rhizobiales; family Beijerinckiaceae; genus Microvirga; species Microvirga lupini. The sequence continues at coordinate 41,383 of KI912086.1, read as the reverse complement.
CCTGCGGGACGACGACGATGCCGTCCCAGTCGCCGAGGACGAGATCGCCCGGTTCGACGACCATGCCGTCAATGGCAATGGGGAACCCAATCTCCCCTGGTCCGTCACGGTAGGGACCGCGATGGGTCACCCCGGCGGCGAACACCGGGACGTTGCGCTCGAACAAGGTTTGGCTGTCCCGGATCGCCCCGTCGAGGACGAAGCCCGCCACGCCTCGCCTGATCGCGTGCGCCAACATCAGTTCCCCCATGAGGGAGTTGGTCAGATCGCCTCCGGCATCAACGACGATGACGTCGCCAGGAGCCGCCATGTCGATCGCCTTGTGGAGCATCAGGTTGTCGCCCGGGCGCGTCTTCACCGTGAGGGCCGGGCCGGCGAGCGGCCCGCTGCGGTGCATCGGCCGTATCCGCGACCCTGCGGCGCTGATGCGCGACATGGAATCGCTGACGTTCGCCACCGGGACCGCTCGGAACCTGTCGACCGTCTCGCGGGCGACCTTCCGCGTGTTGTTCCGTATCCTGAACCCGATCGTCATCGTTGCTTTCCCTATGTCATCGCTGTTGCGTTAGACGAACTCAGCCCTCGGCCGATCGCCCTCGCACCACTCCCGATGCGACCAGTTCGGCGTATCGGTCATCGTCGATCCCGATCTCGGCCAGCAGGGATCGGTTGTGCTCGCCGAGCTCCGGTGCGGGAGTGCGGATCGCTCCCGGAGTGCCGCCGAGACGCGGCACGACATGGTGCATCGGCAGGGATCCCATATCGGGATCGGGGTAGTCCGAGACGACATCTCGCTCGATGAAGTGCGGATCCTCGAGGATTTGCGAGGTGTCGTAGATCGGTCCGATCGTGACCTCCGCAACCTCGAAGAAGGCGACGTTCTCCGCCTGCGTCCGCTCGGCGATGAAGGCGCCGATGATCGCATCCAGCTCCTCGGCGTTCCTGACGCGGTCGGCGTTCGTCCGGAACTTGGGATCGTCGATGAGCTCAGGCCGGCCGATGGACCGGAACAGCCGCTCTGCCATCTTCTGGATCGACGCGGAGAGGCTGACGTACCTCCCGTCCTTGCAGAGGTAGGCATTGCGCGGGGCCGAGTTCGTCGAGCGGCTCCCGGTCCGCGGCTTGACCTTGCCTGTGAGACGGTAGTTGGCGGACTGGGGGCCGAGGATGGAGAAGAGCGGGTCTAGCAGCGGCAGGTCGATGACTTGGCCATGCCCACCATTCATCTCGACCTCGCGCAAGGCGATCATCGCCGCCGAGGCGCCGTAGAGACCGGCTATGCCATCGGCCAGGTACATTGGGGGAAGGACGGGTTCCCGGTCAGCAAAGCCGTTGATGGCCGCGAAGCCGGAGATGCCCTCGACCACAGTCCCGAAGCCGGGGCGCTGGCTGTAGGGGCCGTCCTGGCCCCAACCCGAGATCCTTATGACCACGAGCTTGGGATTGAGCTCCAGCAACGTGTCCGGTCCGAGTCCCATCTTCTCGAGCACGCCGGGGCGGAAGCTTTCGATAAACAGGTCGGAGGTCGGAACGAGCGCCCTGATGATCTCGGTCGCCTGCGGGCTCCTAAGGTCGAGGCAAAGACTCTTCTTGTTGCGGGCGTAGATCTTCCAGTGCGTGCTGACGCCCAGGGTCTTCCAGGCCCGCAGCGTGTCGCCCTCGGGCGGCTCTATCTTGATCACGTCGGCGCCGAAGTCGCCGAGCATCTGCGTGAGAACGTTGCCGGCAAAGAGGCGCGAGAGGTCGAGGATGCGCACCCCGTCCAAGGTGCCGCGACGCTCGGGTTCGTAATCGCGCTGGTGCAGTTTCGACGTGGTCATGTCAGCGTCCATCCCCGGCGCGGGCCGAATCGAGTTGGTCGGCGAGAGCCACGACGGCGCGGGCGCTGATGAGAAACGGCTCGTCGATCATCTGGCCGTCGACCACGAAGGCACCAACTCCCTTCACCGCGGCATCCTCCGCCGCCGACAGGATTCTCCGGGCCTTCTCGATCTCGGCCGGGCGCGGCATGAAGCACTCGTTGGCAATGGGCACCTGCGTGGGATGGATGCAGCTCTTGCCCGCGAACCCGAGATTGCGGGCCTCCTCGCATTCCTCGCGGTACCGCTCCGGCTTCGCCACGACGGCGTAGGCGCCGTCATAGGCCGGGATCTTTGCCTCTGCGGCGGCCAGTCGGATCGCGATGCGGACGTAGCTCAAAGCATCGGGATTAGACCGATTGATGCCGCACGGCTCGAAGAGGTCGGCGTAGCCGATCTGGAGTCCGACGACGCGCGGGTCCGCAGTCGCAATCTCGGCAGCGAGGCGCAGTCCCTTGGGCGTCTCGACGTTGGCGAGGATGCCGATAGGGCGTTCCACGCCCGCAGCCTGTTCGAGCCGTGCGAGCACGCGCGCGGCCTCCCTGACCTCCTCGCCGCTCTCCACCATCGGCAGGTTGAGGACGTCGAGACCGGACCCGACGATCACCTTGAGGTCGTCCTCGAACAGGCCGCTCGACAAGCCGTTCGAGCGGACGACCACCACCTTCCCGTCATCGTTCGGCCGGCTCCGCAGGAAGGTGCCGACTGCGGCACGCGCCTCGGCCTTGCGATCCTTCGCGACCGCATCCTCAAGGTCGAACGAGAGCGCGTCGGCGGCGGACGCGGCCGCCTTCGCGAAGAGTTCCGGACGGGAGCCGGGCACGAATAGCTTGCTGCGCATCGGACGTTGCATGGGATGCTCCCCGGCATCATAGGTTTCCGGGCGGGCACCCGTGAGGACAAGGTGCCCGTCCGGTTGTTAGACGGCGTTCGTCACTTCAGGAGGCCGAGATCCGCCAATCCGGTCTTCATCATGTCTTCCTGTTCCTTCAGGAAGGCTGCGTACTCTTCAGGCCCCTCGTAGGAGCCTATCCAGCCGTAACGCGCGAGGTTGTCCTTCCACGCCTTGGTCTCGACCATCTTCGCGATGGTGTCTGCCAGTTCCTTCTTCTCGGCTTCGGAAGCCTTCTTGCTGCCCATCAGCCCGCGCCAGGTGCCGTAGGCGACGTCGACGCCCTGCTCTTTCAGCGTAGGGACATCGAGGCCTTCAAGACGCTCGCCGGAGGTGATGGCAAGGGCGCGGAGTTTGCCGGACTGGACCTGCGTTGCGAACTCGGGAATGCCTCCGACGCCCACGGTGACGTGGCCGCCGATGATGGATGCGATCTGCTCCCCGCCGCCGGCATAGTTGATCGCGTTGGTCTTCCGTGCGTCGCCCGAGACCGCCTTCATGATCTGCCCGGCGATGAGGTGGTCGATACCCCCTGCCGAACCGACTGCCCAGGTCACGCTGGACGGGTTGGCCTTGATCTTGGCCGTGAGGTCCGCCAGCGACTTGATGTCGGAGTTCGCCGGGACCACCAGCATGCTGAACTCCTTCAGCAGCAGCGCGACGGGTTCGGCATCGCTCAGGGTGACGGGCGGCTTGTTCGAGAGGATGGCGCCGACCGTGGTCGCACCGATGGTCAGGAGTGTGGGGCCTCTTTTCTGCCCCGATACGAGCTGGGCGAGGCCGATGGTGCCGCCGGCACCCGGGACATTCAGCACCTGGATGCCGGAAGCCAGGCCGGACTCATTCAAGGCCGCCTGGACGGCGCGGGACGTCTGGTCGAAGCCGCTGCCGGGGTTGGCCGGGGCGATGATCTCGAGACCCTTGATCTCGGCGTTGGCGGGTGCTGCGGCGGCCAGGGCCATTGCGGCGACGGCAAATAGTGCGGTTCGGCGGCGAAAGAGCATTATGGTTTCCTCTCTCTATGATGGCCGAGGCCTTTCGTGCGGGCCTCTCTCTTGCCGGATCGGGTTGGCGTAATCCGGCCCAGCCAGAATATGAGTCGCCTATCCGATGGGAAAAGCTGGCCTTCCCCACCTTCAGAAGATAGATTTTCCATCTTATGGATACCGAGTTCCTCAGGACCTTCGTGGTCGTCGTCGAGGGCGGATCGATCGCCGAAGCCGCCCGCCGCCTCAGCCTCACGCCGGCCTCCGTGGCGTTGCGCATCCGCACGCTGGAGAAGGAGTTCGGGACGCGCCTTCTCGCCCGGTCCGGCCGCACCGTGATGCCGACGGAGGCAGGACGTTCGCTCACGGGACTAGGCCGCAATCTCCTGCATGATGTCGCAAACCTGAAGTCCTCGCTCACGACCGAGACCGCTGCGGGAGAATTGCGGATCGGCGCGGTCCCGACCGCCATCACGGGATTGATGCCTCGGATCCTGACATCAGTTCAGACATCCCACCCGGGGCTGGAGATCCAGATCGTGCCGGGGCAGTCCGCCGAGCTTCATTCCAAGGTGATGAGCGGAGAGGTGGACGGAGCAATCCTCATCGAACCATACTTCCCCATCCCCAAGTCCTGCGGGTGGGCCGTTCTGCGGGAGGAACCGTTGCAGGTGATCGCCCCCTCGTGGATGCTCGGCCGGGATGCCCATGACGTTCTGGCGACCGAGCCATACATCCGCTACGGACACGGCGCGTGGGGCGGCCGCCTGGTCGAGAACTACCTGAACCGTGTCGGCATCAGGCCACGCGAGCGCTTCGTGCTTTCCACCTTAGATGCCATTGCGGTCATGGTGGACCGCGGTCTCGGGGTGTCGCTCGTACCGGACTGGTCCCCGCCGTGGCCGGAAGGGCTGTCTCTGGCCCGGCTGGCCCTTCCGCTGCCGACCGAGCCGAGGCGGATCGGCCTGCTCTGGATGATGGGCTCGGCAAGGAGTCGTTTGCTCCGGGTGTTCCTCGAGAAGGCCGCCGCATCCCTTCGCTGAAGCACGCCCGTTAAGGTGCGTTATCGATCAGACACAGCGCCCAACCACCATGCGCAGTCCACCGCGACGATTGGTGACTCGACGGGGAAAGTCTGGATTGGGTCAAAGTGTAACCTTTTGTGAACCCTAGGAGGGTCTGTTCACTAGGCGTATGCGGACCTTTGGTTTCACGCGAGGCCGTGGCTGATACTGACGCTTGCTCTTGTGCCACTATGGCTCGCCCGCCCTTGCACAGCGTGGCCCATCAGGTGCTGTCACCACTGCAGGAGCGCAGACGCTGGAGCCTGGCAATTTTCCGAGGTCAGGAAAAGACCAACGTTAGGAATGACACTCTTGAGAGTGGCTGCGGCCCCGATACTATCGTGGTGGAGCCGCTTTGACCCTCCGGTTCAGATGAGGCATGCCGTGACCCACATCACCGATCTCAAGACCTTCGACCTGCGCTTTCCCACCTCCCAGCATCTCGACGGCTCGGATGCGATGAACCCGGACCCGGACTATTCCGCCGCCTATGTGGTGCTCACGACCGACAACCCGGACCTGGCGGGTCACGGCCTCACCTTCACGATCGGGCGCGGCAACGACATCTGCTGTGCCGCCATTGCGGCGATGCGCCACCTCGTGGTGGGCCTCGATCTCGAATGGGTCAAGGACGATCCCGGCCGGTTCTGGCGCCATCTCACGGGCGATAGCCAGTTGCGCTGGATCGGACCGGACAAAGGTGTCATCCACCTCGCCACGGGTGCGGTCGTCAATGCCATCTGGGACCTCTGGGCGAAAGAAGCCGGCAAGCCGGTCTGGGAGCTGGTCTCGGACATGAGCCCTGAGGATCTCGTCCGGGTGATCGACTTCCGCTATCTCACCGATGCGGTCACGCCCGAGGAGGCGCTGGCGATCTTCGAGGGGGCTGCCGCCGGCAAGGCTGAGCGCAAGGCGCTCCTACAGCGGGAAGGCTATGCCTGCTACACCACCTCGGCCGGCTGGCTCGGCTACAGCGACGAGAAGCTCTCCCGGCTTGCGGCTGAGGCGGTCGCAGCGAGGTTCCGCCACATCAAAATGAAGGTGGGCCGCGATCTAGCCGATGACATTCGCCGCCTGCGTATCTGCCGACAGGTGATCGGCCCGGACGTGAAGATGATGATCGATGCCAATCAGGTGTGGGAGGTCGGTCAGGCGATCGCCTGGATCCGGCAGCTGCAGTTCGCCGAGCCCTACTTCATTGAGGAGCCGACCAGTCCGGACGACGTGGAAGGCCACCGCACGATTCGCGAAGCCATTGCACCCGTGAAGGTCGCAACCGGCGAGATGTGCCAGAACCGCATCCTGTTCAAGCAGTTCATCACGCGCGGCGCCATCGACATCGTGCAGATCGATGCCTGCCGGATCGGCGGCCTGAACGAGGTGCTAGCTGTGCTGCTCATGGCCGCCAAGTTCAACCTGCCGGTCTGGCCGCATGCCGGGGGCGTAGGCCTGTGCGAGTATGTTCAGCACCTCTCGATGATCGATTATCTGTGCGTATCAGGCACCAAGGACGAGCGGGTGATCGAGTACGTGGGTCACCTGCATGAACACTTCGTCGATCCCTGCGTGATCCAGGATGCGGCTTACATGCCACCTCAGCGTCCGGGCTTTTCCATCGAGATGAAGCCTGCCTCGATCCGGCAGCATCTCTTCCCTGGATCTGCCGCAGGGTCGCAAAGCGCCTGGTCAGTGACCTGATTTTCAATCCACAGACGCGACGCTTCCTGAATGACGCTCATCCTTTCGTCCAGGTTGCGGCAGTTTGTTGATCAGACCCCGCGCCCAGAGGCAGCTACCCCGGCCATCCGCCACACAGCGGCCATCGTGTGGCAAGCCAGCAGGGCGGCTGCAAGTGCGACCGGCATGGGCTTGCCTCCCATGGACTCTTCTGACTCGCCAAGCTTCTGTGCGTGGAGGTGACCGGAAGATCCCTTGCAGCCGCAATTGCGCTGCGCATGGCGACAGACCGGCCTCGCTGCCTGAGCTGCCCATGATCTTGGACTCATCGGGCCTTCCAAGTTACTGCAACCTGTGTGGACATCGGATAATCGCGGGCAGCACGAGAGCTCTGGCGGAGACGCTGATCAGGCGACAGTCTGATCAGCCCAACAGAGCAGGAGCAGACGATGACCCACTATGCCGGTTTGGATGTGTCGCAGAAGGAGACCACGATCTGTCTCGTGGATGAGCAAGGCCGCCGCCTCTGGCGCGGCAAGGCGCCGGCCGACCCTGACGCTATCACTCAGATCCTGCACCAACACGGTTGCAATCTCCAGGTTGGGGTTGAGACGGGTCCGCTGATGCCCTGGCTCGTGCATGGACTGCGCGGCAGAGGC
>KI912086.1:34040-34146 GCA_000517005.1 Microvirga lupini | reverse complement strand
GCCGCGGCTTGAGCGGTTGAGGATCGCGTTCAGTCTCTGAGCGTGCTGAGACGTCCCTGCCGGGACGTGGGCTGAGCCATTCCGCTTGATGGGATGCACCGCTGAA
>KI912086.1:32556-33940 GCA_000517005.1 Microvirga lupini | reverse complement strand
ACCCCATCATAGCCATCGCAGTTCGTACCTTCAACGGCATGCTCCCGGTTTGACACCCGAGAACCATTTGCGTTGTGTGGTCTAAGCCACAGGCTGTGCTTAGTCAGTCACCAACCCATCCGAGCCACACAGTTGCTGGGGTGGTGACTGGCGTGACGTTGGTTGCATGCTGCTGCCTCTTGGCCCAACATTCCCAATGCTCGGTATTTCAGAGGGGAACAGACATGCCAGAACCCGGCGCAAAGACAATGGCCTTAGGCCGCACTCATCTCGCGGTTTCGAAGCTCTGTTTCGGCACCTCAGCCCTCGGAGATATGCCGGATACCTATGGCTATGGGGTTGATGAACACAGGGCCAAGGAGACCATCCGGACGATCTTCGCCGGGCCGGTGAACTTCCTCGACACCTCCCGGAACTACGGGCTCGGGCGCAGTGAAGAAAGGATCGGGGCGGTGATCCGCGAGCGCGGTGGACTTCCCGCCGGATTCGTTCTGTCAACCAAGCTTGATCGGGATCCGGGCACGGGCCGGTTCGATGCGGCTCAGGCGCGCCGCTCCCTGGAGGAGAGCCTCACAGCCTTAGGGCTGGAGCAGGTCCATCTGCTGCACCTTCACGATCCCGAACATGCAGCCTCTCTGGACGAGATCACCGGCCCCGACGGCGCTCTGCGCGAGCTGTTCAAGATGCGGGATGAAGGGCTGGCGACAGCGGTCGGCCTCGCGGCGGGTCGTGTCGACGTGATGATGCCGCTCCTGCGCGACTGGGACTTTGACGCGCTCATTACCCACAATCGCTATACCCTGGTTAACCGGAACGCGGAGCCAATGATCGGCTTCGCCCATGCAAAAGGGATCGCGGTTCTAAATGCGGCACCCTACGGCAGTGGCGTTCTCGCCAAAGGCTCGGATCAGTATGCCCGCTACGCCTACCAAGACGCGACCGGCGATAGACTCGCGCCCATCCACCGCCTCGAAGCGGTCTGCCACCAGCACAATATTCCACTCGGCGCTCTCGCTCTGCAATTCTCCCTGAGAGACCCACGGATTACCTCGACGATCTGTGGCGTCAGCCGGCCGGAACGCATTGCGCAGACGCTCGAATGGGCGCAATGGCTCATTCCGGATCAAGTCTGGAGTGAGCTGTCATCGGTATCGGTGACAACCGAAGACCCGGAAGCGACCCGTCATTACAAGCTCGGGTGAACCGCCCGGTAAAAGCAACTTGGGAAAGTTACAACAAATCGATCCGAACTGGCCACTCAGGTAACATGACCGAAGAGCTGATTGACGAGACGGATTTCGCCTATCGCTCTGGCCTGTTGTCATAGTGTAGTAACCGCGACGGATCATGCACATAATCTCGAAGCCTATGATGGTTGCATCGA
>KI912086.1:31722-32456 GCA_000517005.1 Microvirga lupini | reverse complement strand
ATAACGATGCCGAAGGGTTGGCCCAGATCGTACGCACCGGGTGGTATCGCAGCGTCCAGGTGAAGTCCTTCGAGGCGCATCGGCTACGCGCCTTGTTGGGAGCTCGTCGGCAACTGGTCGGCATGACCACCCAGCTGTCCAACCACATCCGCGGGATCCTGAAGGTCGTCGGCCTGGCGATGGGTCCCGCTCACGGCCGCTCGTTTGCCGAGCGAGCCGAGACCCTCGTATCAGATCAACCTGAGGTCGCAGTAGTCGTGCGGCCGATGCTGCAGGCCTGGCGAGAGCTGAAGAACCAGATTACACGCTTCGACAAGGCAGTGCGGCAGGAGGTGCGCCAGCGGGCCGAGTGCCGACTGCTGATGAGCGTGCCAGGGATCGGGGCTCTCTCGGTGCTGGCTTTTGTCAGCGCCATCGAGCACCCGGATCGCTTTCGACAGTCCCGCAATGTCGGAGCCCATCTCGGCCTGACGCCACGACAGTATCAATCAGGTGAGGTTGATCGCAGCGGCCGCATCTCCAAATGCGGCGACGAACTGGTGCGATCCTCCCTGTTCGAGGCCGCCGGTGTCTTGCTGACCCGGGTGCAGCGTTGGTCGCCCCTTAAGGCGTGGGTGGTGCGGCTGGCGCAACGGTGCGGGGTGAACAAGGCCTGTGTGGCCCTGGCCCGCAAGCTCGCGGTCATCCTGCACGCGATGCTCAAGACCGGCACCTTCTTCGACCGGAGCATCGGT
>KI912086.1:18291-31622 GCA_000517005.1 Microvirga lupini | reverse complement strand
CACGCGCTTGAGCGCCCCATGATCAGCCGCGATGATATTATTGAGATATTTCGACGTCCGGCGCTCGATGTCATGCACCAAGTGACCTTCTCGTTACGGGCACCGGATAGGTTGCTCATCGTATTCAGGGCCTGACGCAGGAAGCGATAAGCCGCTCGGCTGCTTCGAGGGTCCGACAGCGCGAAGGCGACCAGCTGACCGTGCTTATCTATTGCGCGAAAGAGATATTTCCAGCATCCACCGACCTGCACATAGGTCTTATCCACCCGCACGAGTCTGCGCACGGTCCCTGATACTAGCGCTCCCGCTGCTCGATCTCGGGCGCATAGCGCGGCTCCTAACGAAAGATGGTGCTGGGGATCAACGTTGACGCCACGCTCCTACATCATCTCGGGGAAGTCGCGATAGCTGATGCCGTACTTGCAGTCCCAGCGCACGCGCAGCAGGATGATCGACCGGATAGCGGCGTCGCCTGAACAGGGACAACAGGGCGGCTCCTCAGGTAGTCGCCTTCCTCGAAACTGCCAAGGTTAATGCAACAGTACCGTCAGGAAGGGCCTGTCGGCCGAAAACGGGGGAGGATTGGATGGCTGCGATATACACCGACTTGGACGGGAAGGTAGTCCTCGTCACCGGCGGCGGCATCGGCGAAGCGATCGTTCGTCGCTTCGCCGAGCAGAAATGCAGGGTCGCCTTCATCGATATTGCCCGTGACAGATCGGAGCAGCTCGTCCGCGAGCTGACGGCTCGAGGCCTCGATGTGCTTTTCGAATAGGCCGACCTTACCGACATCAGAGCCCTGCGCGCCGCGATCGGCCGGATCAGGAACGGATTAGGGCCGATTCAAACCCTCATCAACAACGCCGCTCACGACGAGCGCCACCTCACGCCGGAGGTCACGCCCCGAGTACTGGGACGACCGCATTGCCGTCAACCTCAAGCATCAGTTCTTCGCTGCCCAGGCGGTCCTGCCGGACATGCAGGCCGCGAACACCGGCACCATCATCAATTTCGGGTCGGTCTCCTGGATGGCGGCCCAAGGCGGCATGGCCGCTTACACGGCAGCCAAATCCGCTGTCCTTGGGCTCACCCGCTCGCTCGCCCGCGACTACGGTCCCTACAATATTCGCGTGAACGCCATCGCGCCGGGCTGGATCATGACGCAACGCCAGATCGAAAAATGGCTGACGCCCGAAAACGAGCGGGAATTGATGCAGCGTCAGTGCCTGAAGCGGAAATTCGTCCCGGACGAGATCGCAAGATTCACAGTCTTCCTTGCTTCCGACGAGGCCTCGGCCTGCACCAACCAGCAATATATCGTCGATGGCGGCTGGGTCTGACTGATATCCGTCGAAGCCTCCCACGCGCCGCATCGCACCAGCGGTCGGTGCTCGCGGAGGTGACGACGGGCCGATACTCCTTCTCTGAGTTGGCCCATCGTTCGGAGTGGCCCTTCGGTTCCGCAGGATGCGCTAGGAGCATTCTCCGCCTCCAGCGAAACGGAAATGCCATGGCCGAAATCTTTGGGAATTAAGTATTAGAGAACTAAGCAATATCCTGTCGTGCCAAGAGCCGCTGACGAAAGGGCTTTACCGTTCCCAACAGAACTGCAATCCTCCGCTGAAGAGATGCCGAAAAGGCAGCCCGGTTCGCGTTGAGAACCGATCGAGGGAGGATGCATGGCGCTCCTCGAGCTTCAGGGTATTGCCAAGCATTTCGGTGCCATCGAGGCATTGAAAGGCATCGATCTCTCTGTCGACGCTGGCGAGGTGGTTGGCCTCATGGGCGACAACGGCGCCGGCAAATCCACTCTCGTGCGGATTATTGCCGGGAACTTCCGCCCCTCCGAGGGCGAGATTCGGATACAGGGTCAGGTCAAGCACTTCCACAAGCCGGTCGATGCCCGTGCCGAGGGCGTCGAGGTCGTGTATCAAGACCTCGCCCTGTGCGACAATCTCACGGCCGCCGCCAACGTTTTCCTCGGCCGAGAATTGAAACGCCAGATCGGGCTGCTCAAGATCCTCGATTATCCGGCCATGTATGCCCGCGTCGCCGGGCTCTTCAAAGAGCTGAAATCGGAGACGCGTCCCCGCGATCTGGTCAAGCAGATGTCGGGCGGTCAGCGTCAAGCCGTGGCTATCGCACGCACGCGCCTGTCGGACGCGCGCATCGTGCTCATGGACGAGCCGACCGCGGCGATCAGCGTGCGGCAGGTGGCCGAGGTGCTCGACCTCATTCGGCGGCTGAGGGACAAAGGCATCGCCGTGATGCTGATCAGCCATCGCATGCCAGACGTGTTCGCCGTGTGCGATCGTGTCGTCGTCATGCGTAGAGGCACGAAGGTCGCGGACAAGCCTGTTGACAAAACCTCTCCTGAAGAGGTCACCGGCCTCATCACGGGAGCCATTCACGCCGTATAACCCTTGAGGACCTATGACGACCGTTCCCACTCGCCCCCTCCAGAGCAGCGTCGCGATCGAGGATATTACGGGCCTCAAGGAACGGAGCCTTGGCCAGAGGCTGCTCTCAAGCCAGCCCTTCTGGGTCACGATCGCGCTCATCATCATCTGCGCCGTCATGGCGTGGGATCAGCCCGATGCTTTTGCCACGTCCGACAACTTCTACAACATCACGCGCAATTTCGCCTTCATCGGCATCATGGCCGTCGGCATGACGGCCGTGATCCTCACGGGAGGCATCGACCTGTCCGTCGGCTCTTTGATGGGTCTCGTGGGCGTAGTCTGCGGCCTTATTCTCCAGGCCGAGTATCACTGGGCCATTGCGATCCTGGCGGGACTTCTCACGGGCGCGGCCGCAGGCGCGGTGAACGGATTTCTCGTCGCCTATGTCGGGCTTCCAGCCTTCGTCGTCACGCTGGGCATGCTCTCGGCCGCAAGATCTTTCGCGATCGTTCTGTCCGAGAACAAGATGATCTACGATTTCGGGCCATGGGGAGACACGTTCAACGCAATCGGAGGCGACTCGATCCTCGGCATCGCCAATCCTGTCTGGGTGTTAGCCATTCTGGCGCTCGTCTTCGGCTTCATCTTCAACTTCACCGCCTGGGGCAACTACCTCTACGCCATCGGCAGCAATGAGGATGCTGCCCGTCTGACCGGCGTCCCGGTCCGGCGCGTGAAGCTACAGGCCTACATCGTCTCGGGCCTCACGGCGGCGCTCGCCTCCGTCCTGATCGTCGGCTGGCAGGGTTCGGCCATCAACGCCCTTGGACAAGGCTATGAACTGCGCGTCATCGCATCGACTGTCATCGGCGGGGCCGATCTCATGGGCGGTCAGGGAGGTGCTTACGGTGCCGTCATAGGCGCGGCGCTGATCGAAGTCATTCGCAATTCTCTTCTCATGGCAGGGGTCGATGCTAACTGGCAAGGCGCCTTTGTCGGCCTCTTCATCGTGTTGGCGGTTCTGCTCCAGCGGATCCGCGGCAAACGTTCGGCTTGAGCACAATGCCGGGCGATCATAACCACAGGAGGAACACCGATGAGAATTCTAACCTTAAGCGTGGCGGCTGCCGCTCTCCTTGCGCTGGGCGCCGGCGCTCAGGCGCAGGGGAAGAAATACACCTTCGCACTCGTGCCTAAGAACATGAACAACCCATTCTTCGATCAGGCCCGCGACGGTTGCAAAAAGGCAGAGAAGGAGTCGAATGGTGCAATAGAGTGCATGTATATTGGTCCCGGCGAACATGGCGGCGGTGACGAGCAGGTTCAGGTCGTGAACGACCTGATTGCGAAGAGAGTCGACGGCATCGCCGTCTCCCCCTCGAACGCGGCCGCGATGGCGAGAGCCCTTGAAGGCGCGAAGAAGGCTGGCATCCCGGTTCTGACCTGGGACTCCGATCTTCTTGATAAGGACAAGGCCCTGCGTACAGCCTATGTCGGAACTTACAACTATGACATCGGCGTGAACCTCGCCAAGCTCGCCCAGCAGCTCAAGCCGCAGGGTGGAACGATTTGCATCCAGTCCGGCGGCGCAGCCGCGGCCAACCACAACGAGCGCATGCAGGGAATCCGAGATACGCTTTCAGGAACGAAGTCGAGCGCCGCTCCAGGGACGAAACTGACGGGCCAGAACGGCTGGCGTGAGATCGATGGCTGTCCCCTCTACACGGATGACGACTTCCCGCGCGCCGTTCAGCAGATGGAGGATATCCTCGGCAAGAACCCGCAACTCGATGCCTTTATCCCGACGGGTGGTTTCCCGCAGTTCATTCCGCAGGCCTATCGGAGGGTTGCCGAAAAATACAAGAACCGCATCGACAGCGGCTCGCTCGCGCTGGTCGTTGCCGATACCCTCCCAGTCCAGATGGACCTCATGAAGGCAGGGCTCTCCAAGGGGCAGGTCGGTCAGCGTCCATTCGAGATGGGCTACAAGACCATGCTGTTCCTGAAGGATATGAAGGACGGCAAGCCTGCGCCGAAGGATCCGACTTATACCGGTCTCGATGTCTGCACCCCGCAAAACGCAACAACCTGCATCGGTGGCTCCGGAACCTAGAGCTTCATATTTTGACAGCGAACCGGATCCACTTCGCCGAAAAATGCTCTAGTTCGCAACAATCGGAGAAATGCGCTCTCGAATTTGAGTTCGGGGGCGTTCTCCTTTATCTGCGTCTCGTAGGACGGACGACATTTCTTCAGGATGATGCTGCCGTAGGCCGCTTTCGCCCGCTCATAGAAGGCGAAGCGCACGAGAGCGGCGAGGCGAGAGCCGTGGCCCTCATGACGCCCCACGATGGCGCGAGATTCGTCGAAGATGGGCTGCTCGGCTTGGGGATTGCCCACAACCTCCATGCCCACTCCGCCTCTTGCACGAAGTCGTCGAGAAGTATCAGCGACAGGATCGCGTCGGTCACGGCCATCGCCGTCAACCCGTCGAGCCGCACGAGACACTGCGCCATGGCGGCGACAGGAAAGTTGCCGTCGACCACGGCGTTCTCGTCGCCGTGGCTCATGGAGCGGAACACCATCAGCAGTTCAGGGGAAAAGACGGGATTGATATTCTTCTGCATGGTGGAAACGGCTCCGGTGCATCGTGGGAAACGCGGATTCGGTTTTCCCCCTAGAGCGATGCGCCAACCCAGAAGGAGTGTCGTGCGGACCTCCAGTTCGCATAGGTCAATGTTCCGGCAGAGAGCATCGGGCCGCGCATCCGTTCTCAAGTGCAACGTGCGTTCCGGGCATCTCCGACGGGAGATTGAAAGGTGTGATCTCGTGTACATTTGATAGTGTAGTCCAGGGACCGTCGGGCAACGCTCGCGCATCGTGAGGAACCGGAGATCCGCGTTCAACGACGCATCGCTAAAGGCGTTGAGTATCCATGCCCAAAGAGATCGAGATTGAAGTTTCGATATAGAGCAGCGGCAATGCCCATAAAATGGGAGGAAGAAATGAAGACGGACAGTATCTCCACGCTCCGGAGCCAGCAGGTCTGGCTGAGCGCCAACCAATGCCATCTCGACGACTTCGGAGCCTTAGTGGAGCGCAAGACGGATCTCGCAGCCTATCCCTTCGCCAGCGAAGTGGCGGCCAACGTCCTGATCTACGATGGCACTGCGGTGCGCCGGGTGGCTTCCTCAAGCGAGAGCCGCAAGGCGCTCATGGCGGAGTGGGTCGAGGCCATGACGGATGGCCCAGGGATCATTGTGTTTCGCGGCGCATTTGCTGACCTAGCCGCGTTAGACGCCGCGACAGTGCATTTCTGGGGCATGATCGAGGAGCAGCGCGCCGGCAACACGGGCGGCGGGGATCACTTTGCCAAGCCCGGTGCCAACGACCGCATCTGGAACGCCCTGGAAAAGCTCTGCTTGCGAGCCCCGGAGGTGTTCGCCGCCTATTATGGCAACGAGATCATCGCTCTCGTCAGCGAAGCATGGCTCGGGCCCGCCTATCAGATCACGTCGCAGCTCAACGTGGTCAATCCGGGCGGATCCGCACAATCGGTCCACCGGGACTACCACTTGGGCTTCCAGACAGCCGAGGCCGGTGCGCGCTATCCGGCTCACGTGCACCGGCTGTCGCCGGTTCTCACGCTTCAGGGTGCAGTTGCCCATTGCGATATGCCGGTCGAAACGGGGCCGACGCTCTATCTCCCCTACTCCCAGACCTACCTGCCGGGCTATCTTGCCAC
The DNA here is from genome assembly GCA_000517005.1 of Microvirga lupini. GTDB lineage: Bacteria > Pseudomonadota > Alphaproteobacteria > Rhizobiales > Beijerinckiaceae > Microvirga > Microvirga lupini. The sequence goes on along the minus strand of KI912086.1, from coordinate 25,475 downwards.
CGGCCTTCCGGAGTTCCAGGATTATTTCGACCGGCATCACGTGCAGCTTCCATTGTCCAAGGGCGATGCAGCTTTCTTCAATCCCGCTCTCTTTCATGCAGCAGGCTCCAATCGATCCGAGAATGTTCGGCGGATGGCGAACCTGCTCCAGGTTTCTTCCGCTTATGGCCGGGCTATGGAGAGTGTCGATCGGGCGCGGATGAGCGCAGTGCTCTACCCGGCGCTTCGGTCCATGATCTCCTTGGGCCGCTTGACGACCGCAAACGCCGCCCACGCGGTGGCCACATGCGCGGAGGGCTATTCCTTCCCGACGAACCTCGATCGCGATCCGCCCATCGGGGGGCTCGCCCCACAAACCCAGCAGGCTCTCATGATGCAGGCCTTAGCCGAGAACTGGGGGCCGGAAAAATTCAACCGGTCGCTTGAGGCCTGGAGCTGGCGCCGGCTGACCTAGCACATCGTGAGGACCTGCGGATCGCTCCTAACGATGCACCACTGAAGGAATTGAGCATCATGCGGAACCGGAGGTTCCCACCGAACGATGCTCCAACACCCATCGAACCTGCCGAGGGAGGGCGTGACATGGATGTCGGAATAGGCGTGATCGGGGCCGGGGTCATGGGCAGCGATCACGCCCGCACCCTGACGGATTTCACCAAGGGTGCGACGCTGGTTGCCATTTCCGACGTGGACCCGGATAGGGCTGCGGCTGTCGGAACGACTACACAGGCCAAACGAGTTCATCCCAATGGGCTCGCCCTGATCGAAGATCCTCATGTCAATGCGATCCTGATTGCCTCTCCGGATTCCACTCACGAGGAGCTGGTTCTTGCTTGCCTCTCGGCAGGGAAGCCCGTGCTATGCGAAAAGCCGCTCGCGCCGACAACGGACGGGTGCCTACGGATCGTTGCAGCCGAGATAGCCACTGGAAAGCGCCTTGTCCAGGTCGGATTCATGCGGCGCTTCGACTCCGGCTATATCGCTATGCGATCCGCCCTCAGGTCCGGCCGGTTCGGGGTTCCGCTGCTGATGCATTGCATACACCGCAATGCCATTGCCCCTCCGTGGTTCGATTCCGGCATGCTCATTAGCAATTCGGCCGTCCATGAGATCGATGTCGCACGTTGGCTGCTGGATGACGAGTTCGTATCCGTCACGGTCTTCAAATGCGCCGCTCCATCATCGGGCGATCTGGTGGATCCGCAGTTCATCGTGCTGGAGAGCCGACAGGGGGTTCTCGTCGATATCGAAGTCTTCGTGAATGCGCGCTATGGCTATGATGTTCGGGCAGAGTTGGTGTGCGAGGCCGGCACTGTGACGCTCGCGCCTCAGCCTGCTGTGCGTCTCCGCTGCTCGGGACAGGAGACCTCAGGCTTTGCCGATGATTGGCGGGCGCACTTCGGAGCAGCTTACAAAACCCAGCTGAAATCGTGGGTGGATTCGATCCGATCAGGCGTTCCCTTCGGCGCGAGCGCATGGGATGGCTATGCTGCGACAGCGACTGCTGGCGCGTGCATCGAAGCACTTCGGAGCAGTAACACGACAGCCATACAGCTCCAACCTCGCCCGGAATTCTATGGTCCGATGCGTTAGAGCACCGTACGGAACCGAAGGTTCTTCCCTATTCGGCGATTTGAGGTCAAGCGCTGTCAGTCTGGTGAGGTGGACTATGACGGCCATCTCTCGCGCCGTGGCGATGCTCATCTGAGAGGCCTGCTCGATGACGCCGCGACCGTGATCCTGACGCGCACGCAGGCGGACAGTGATCTGCGCCAATGGGAGCTGAAGCTGCGCGAGCGGATCGGCTTCAAGCGTGCGGTGGTGGCTGTGGCCCGCACGTTGGCCGTCATCATGCACGCGATGCTCAAGTCCGGCGAGCCGTTCAACCGGGCGGTCAGCGCCACCGCCTGACCCAGAGAATTCGGATGCGCCTGCCCTGAGGCGTGCTGAGGCGTCCCTGCCGGGACGTGGACGAACCATTCCGCCGAGCCTGTTGCACCTACGAGCCCATAGGCCCGGAGCGTGCGTTCCACACCTTGGAAGGTTCCCCCGCGTAGCCCCATCATGCGGCGACCCTGTCTCGACCGCGAAGACGACACTGCTCCCGGCAAACCACAGCCTCTGCATCAGAAATGGGCTTGCATTCTAACGAGCGATTGGACGACAGGCTCAGTCAATCTGAGCCTTTAGACGTGGCCGTATGAAGGTCAGCTTACCCCACGACTGCGGAAGCTCGGCTTTCATCTGCCTCGTCCCAATGGCTGCCCTCATGGACTCGTTGGATGAGCGGCCGCTCATCCGGCGTTTCTTCTGAGGGCCCTCAGAACCGGACGGTTTCACCATCCTCAGGCACCAGCACACGTCGCGTCATGGCCTTCTCGGCAATAAACTCCCGCAGTTCCTGGCGCGACAGCATGCTGTGGTTCACCGCCTCCATGTGGCTGGCGACCAGCGTCGCCTGCGGGGCCGCATTATAGACCTTCCTGACGTCCTCCTTGCCCATGATGATCGAGCCGAGCCCGGGAATCTGGGCGTCACCGCAGTTCAGGATGACCACGTCCGGCTGATACGACCTCAGGTTCTTCTCCACGTACCCGTTCCAGATGGTGTCACCGGCGAGGTAAAGGGTCTTCTCATCGGGATGCTTGAACACGACACCGCAGACGTTGCCCAGGATCTCGCCGATGACCGCATAGGCCTGATCGGTCCCGTGCTGGCCGGGGGTCTTGATGAGGGTGATGCCGTTGAACTCGGTGTTTTCGGTGAGCCCCCGGATGTTGCCGAACCCCGCCGCCTGGATGGCTGCCGCATCGTCCTCGTTCTGGGCGAAGATCAGCATGTCCTTCGGCACCAGGTTCTTGGCGGCCTCGTCCCAATGGTCCGGGTGCAGATGGGTGACAATCACCGCATCCACGTCGAGGATCTCGTTCATCGGCACGGTCAGGTCGACCAGAGGGTTGCGCAGGTGACTGTTTGCTGTGCCCTCGAAGCCAGGATAGGCCCCCTTCTCCGCCAGAAATGGATCGACCAGCAGTTTCTTGCCGGCGTACTCGATGATGAGGGTCGCGTTGCGGACTTGCGTGATCTTCATGGGATAGAGCTCCTCTGTTGTCGGCTCAGGTTGCGGACCATTTGGTCCAGATTGGTTGCGAAAGTACGCGTGGAATGAATGCGTTCGGGTCAGTCGAGGTTGGAGAGGATCAGCCTCAGGGCATCGTCGAGCCGTGCCTTGTTGCCGCCGGCCCGCATCATCACCTGGAGGCCGGGGAAGGCCACCACGAGGAGGCGGGCCAACTCCCGGGCATCCCTGGTACTCTTCACCGAGCCTTCCGCCTGCCCGCGTGCGATCGCACGAGTTAGAGCATCCTCGATGCGCTGGAAGTCCTCCTCGACACGACCCTGGATCTCTGGATCGTGCGGGGCTAGCTCGACGGCTTGGTTGATGCTCATGCAGCCGCGCGAAAGCTCGGGAGCCTGGGCAACGTCGATGATCGTGCGGAAGAACGTCTCGATGGCCTGCCGAGCCGGTCCCTGATGAAGGATCTGTCCCATGTCCCGGGCACGCTCCTCGCGATAGGCGTCGAAGGCTGCCAGGAACAGCTCGCGCTTGCCGCCGAAGGTGCCATAGAGGCTGCTCTTGCTTAGCCCTGTGGCCTTCAGGAGGTCGACAAGTGAGGTTGCCTCGTAACCCTTGCGCCAGAAAACGCCCATGGCTTGGTGCAGGGCTTCAGCGGTGTCGAACTCCTGCGGCCGTGCCACGATCTGTCTCCACTTCAAACGTCATTATTCTGGACCGCGCGGTCCGTTACGGACTGACATAAAGGTTGTGGACCGATAAGTCCAGTACATTCTCGTCGCGACCCACAGTTGGATGGCGTCCTGAAAGGGCGTTTCAGTGGCAGGGACGGGGCGGGACATCCGGCATCTAGGAGTCGGCGCGTGACTTGACGCGGATCAATGGACGTCCGATATTTCAGAAAATTCTGAAATTACGGAATCATCATGAACCTCCCTCCCCTCGTCCAGACCTTCGTGCTGCATTTCGGCGAGATGGGCTCCCGCTGGGGCATCAACCGCACCGTCGGCCAGATCTACGCCGTGCTGTATCTCTCGAAGGAGCCGCTGAACGCTGAGGAGATCGTCGAGCGGCTTGGCGTCTCCCGCTCCAACGTCAGCATGGGGCTCAAGGAGTTGCAGGCCTGGAACCTCGTCCGGCTCCAGCACAAGCCTGGAGACCGGCGCGACTACTTCTCCACGCCGGACGATATCTGGCAGATCGTCCGCACCCTGGTCGAGGAGCGCAAGAAGCGGGAGATCGACCCGACCATGACCCTCCTGCGCGAGGTGCTCATGCAGGAGCCTGCCAGCGCGGAGGAGCGCCATGCGCAGGAGCGCATGCGCGAGATGCACGATCTTTTCGAGTTGCTGACGGGCTGGTACGCCGACGTGCAGCGGCTCGATACCGAGCGCCTCGTCCAGCTCCTGACGCTGGGCTCGAAGGTGCAGAAGATCCTGGAGATGAAGGACCGTCTCTTCGTCGTGTCGGGATCGAAGAAGAGTCGTCGCGACGACGCCAAGGACAAGTAGCATGTTTGACCAGTTCGACGCCCTGCTCCTGGCGCGCTTCCAGTTCGCGTTCACGGTTTCCTTCCACTTCATCTTCCCGTCGTTCTCCATCGGGCTGGCGAGCTATCTCGCCGTGCTCGAAGGATTGTGGCTGTGGACCGGGCGCGAGGTCTATCTCAACCTATTCAAGTACTGGCTCAAGATCTTCGCCCTCGCCTTTGCCATGGGCGTGGTGTCGGGCATCGTCATGTCCTACCAGTTCGGCACCAACTGGGCCGTGTTCTCCGACAAGGCCGGACCGGTCATCGGGCCGCTGATGGCCTACGAAGTCATGACCGCGTTCTTCCTGGAGGCGGGCTTCCTCGGCATCATGCTGTTCGGCATGGGACGGGTCGGCCGGAAGCTGCACTTCGCCGCCACGCTCGCGGTCGCCGTGGGCACCTTCATCTCCGCCTTCTGGATCCTCTCCGCCAACTCCTGGATGCAGACGCCGGTCGGCTACAGCATCAACGAAGCCGGACAATTCGTGCCGGAGGATTGGTGGGCCATCATCTTCAACCCGTCCTTCCCCTATCGTCTGGTGCACACGGTGATGGCGGCCTACCTCACGACCGCGCTGGTCGTGAGCGGCGTCGGCGCGTGGCATCTCCTGCGCGACCGCACCAACAAAGGTACCCGGGTGATGTTCTCCATGGCGATGGGCATGGTGGCGGTGGTCGCCCCACTCCAGATCCTCGCCGGCGATATACACGGACTCAACACGCTCGAGCACCAGCCCGCCAAGGTCATGGCCATGGAGGGCCACTTCCAGAGCCATCCGGACGGCGCTTCCCTGATCCTGTTCGGCATCCCCGACCAGGAGGCCGGCACGGTCCGCCATGCCATCGAAATCCCGAAGGCGTCGTCGCTCATCCTCAAGCACGACCTCAATGCGCCCCTGAACGGGCTCGACACAGTCGATCGCGCCAATTGGCCCTACGTGCCCGTGGTGTTCTGGGCATTCCGCACCATGGTGGGCTTGGGCTTCCTCATGCTTGGTCTGGGCGTGCTCAGCCTGTGGGCACGCTTCCGCGGCAGGCTCTACGATTGGCGCCCGCTGCACTGGCTTGCGCTGATGATGGGACCTTCGGGCTTCATTGCCGTCATCGCCGGCTGGGTCACCACAGAAGTCGGGCGGCAGCCGTTCACCGTCTATGGCCTGCTCAAGACGGCTGCGTCGGCCTCGCCCCTGGAAGCCCCGGCTGTTGCCGCGTCGCTCCTGACCTTCATCGTCGTCTACTTCATCGTGTTCGGCGCCGGCACCGGGTACATCCTCAAGCTCATGGGCAAGCCGCCGCACCGGGGCGAGACCGGGCCCGAGGCCGGACCCGATCACCCCATCCGCACCGCCGGCATCACCCCGGCTTCCTCGGTAGATCCGGACCGCACCCTCGGCGCGGAGGCTTGAACCATGACACCCCTTTTCGATCTCCCCACCCTCTGGGCCTTCGTCATCGCGTTCGCGGTCTTCGCCTATGTGGTGATGGACGGCTTCGATCTCGGCATCGGCATCCTGTTCCCGTTCTTCGCACCAGGACCGGAGCGCGACAGCGCCATGAACTCGGTTGCCCCGGTCTGGGACGGCAACGAGACCTGGCTGGTGCTGGGCGGCGGTGGCCTGATGGCGGCCTTCCCGCTCGCCTACGCCATCATCCTGCCGGCCCTCTACGCGCCGATCGTCGCCATGGTGCTGGCGCTGATCTTCCGCGGCGTCGCGTTCGAGTTCCGCTGGCGTGATCCCGGACATCGCCGCTATTGGGACTTCGCCTTCACGGCGGGGTCGATCGTCGCGACGCTGGCGCAGGGCATCACGCTGGGCGCCCTGCTCCAGGGCATCGTGGTCGAGGGGCGCTCCTATGCCGGCGGCTGGTGGGACTGGCTCACGCCCTTCAGCCTGCTGGTCGGGGTCAGCCTCGTGGTCGGCTACGCGCTGCTCGGCGCGACCTGGCTGGTGATGAAGACCGAGGGCGCCGTCCAGGACCACAGCTTCCGCCTTGCCGGTAAGCTGGCTCTGGGATTGATCGTCTGCATCGGCGCGGTCAGCGTGGCGACGCCGTTCCTGAGCGGCGCCTATTACGAGCGCTGGTTCGCCTGGCCGCAGGTCCTGTTCACGGCCCAGGTGCCGCTGCTCGTCGGCCTCTGCTCCGGGATGCTGCTGGTGAGCTTGGTGCGCCGCTGGGAGTACTGGCCGTTCCTGCTGACGCTGGGGCTATTCGCCCTGTGTCTGCTCGGGTTGGGCGTCAGCATGTTTCCGCACGTGGTGCCGAACGCCGTCACCATCCACGAGGCCGCGGCTCCCCATGCCAGCCTAGCCTTCATGCTGGTCGGTGCGAGCGTGCTGATCCCGATCATCCTCGCCTACACCGGCTACTCTTACTGGGTGTTCCGCGGCAAGACCGGACACGAGGGATATCATTGATGACCAACAATCTCGAACAGGGCCCTGCCCTGCGCCGCTGGCTGTGGTTCGTCGGTCTCTGGGCTGCTGGCGTGGGCACGACCGGAGCGGTCAGCCTTGTCATCAGATCCTGGCTGACATGACATCGATGTAATTCCCATTTCCGGAACCCAGACCTCTA
>KI912086.1:17083-18191 GCA_000517005.1 Microvirga lupini | reverse complement strand
ATCGTTGGGTAGAGCTTGAATCTGACAGTTCTGATTTTGGCGCACTCAATGATATGCGGTTCAGGAGCCTGGACGTAGCGGTGGACGAGGGTGATCCTATCGACAGCTGACGTTCAATTTATTTCAACTCAGTGCCAACTTCAAACCTTCCGCTTGCTGTCACATCATGATGGGATCAGACCACGGATGCCCTTGGCGTGATGGGACCGACGTCGCTCCATGCCTTCCGCCTTCCAGCATAGCGATCTGACGCCAGCTTTCCCAACCGGGGCAGGCTCAAGGTATCCACGAGAGGCGGGGTCCTCACTTCACGAAGGTCTTCGACAGGCCAACCGTACGGTCGACGATCATCACCACCGCAAGAGTGAGCAGGATCAGCAGCACCGACACGCTCGCCACCAGCGGATCGGCTCGGCTCTCCACATGGTGGAACAACTCCACCGGCAGGGTGGTAAGGCGCGGTCCAGTGAGGAAGAGAGTGATCACCACCTCGTCGAAGGAAACAAGGAAGCACAGGGCTGACGCGGCCACGATGCCGGGCGCCATCATGGGCAGCGTCACGCGTCGGAAGACCGTGAGCGGGCGTCCGCCAAGGGTCGAGGCCGCCTCCTCGCAAGCGAGGTTGAGATTCCCGAGGGTGGTCGCAAGCACGCGCAGGGCATAGGGCAGCGTGATCACGAGGTGGCCGATGATGAGGCCCGTGAAGGTGCCGAGAAAGCCTATCGACGCGAAGACGATGAGAATCGCGAGCCCCAACACAATGGTGGGCAGCAGCAGCGGTGCGGTGAAGAGGTTGTAGAGGAAGGTCGATCCGAAGGTCCGCATCCGCACGATCACGTAGGCGGCCGGGATCGCGACCGCGAGCGAGATGACGGTCACAATCGCGCCGAGCATCAGGCTCGTCCAGAAGGCCGAGATCATCGTCGGATTGTCGGCGAGCGCCGCGTACCAGCGCAGCGACCAGCTCTCCGGCGGAAACGACAGGATCTGCTCGCCGCTGAAGGAGATCGGAACGACGAGGATCACGGGCGCCAGAAGGAACAGGAACAGGAGCGCCACCAGGATCTTCATGGGCACTGAGGTTTCATTCGCTTCCATGATGGGCTCC
>KI912086.1:11277-16983 GCA_000517005.1 Microvirga lupini | reverse complement strand
GTGGCGACCTACTTAGTCGATAGCGCGCAGGACGCGGGCATAGGCTCCCAGCGCGGCCCCGAAGATGATCAGAACGAGCATCGACAGCGTCGCGGCGAGCGGCCAGTTCAGGGTAACGATGGCCTGGTCGTAGATCTCGGTCGCGAGCAGGAAGACCCGCCCTCCCCCGAGCAGCTTCGGCGTGATGAAGGAGGAGACCGCCAGCACGAAGCAGAGAAGGCAGCCGAGCGCGATGCCGGGCAGCGTCAGCGGCAGGATCACCCGCCAGAATGTCTTGGTCGGCGGGGCGCCAAGCGTCATCGCCGCCTCCTCCACCCGCGGATCGAGCCGCCCGAACCCGGCGAGCAGCGACAGGATCATGTAAGGCATCAGGATCTCGGTCAGACCGATGATGACACCAGTCGTGTTGAACATGAGCCGCGGTGGTGTGAGACCCATGGCCGCGATGGTGCTGGCGATCGGGCCCTGGTCGGCGAGCAGCGCGATCCAGCCATAGGTGCGCACCACCGCTGAGGTAAGCAACGGCGAGATGACCAATACGGTCAGGAAGGTGCGCCACCGTCCGGAACTGCGGTGGAGATAAAGCGCGATCGGATAGGACACGATGAGGGTGGCCAGCGTAATGCCGAGGCTGACCGTAATCGAGTTGACGATGAGCTCGACGTAGAAGGAATCGCCGAAGAGGCCCGTCCAGTTGGCAAGAGTGACGGTTTCGCGCACGCCGCCGCCAGCCAGGGCCTCGTTGAAGGACATCCGTGCCAGGTTCAGGACCGGCAGGATGAACCCGATGGCGTTGATGAGCGCGATTGGGAGCAGCAGCGCAACGGCCGTTCCCGTCCGGCTGAGAGCCAGACGGGGCATGGCAGGAGCCGTGGGGGTAGCGACCGCCGTCATGCGCCCCTCCCGAACACCATCGTGTCCTCGACCCGCCAGAGAACCGCCACGGGCGTCCCCACCGTCCGAAAACCGCGTCCGTGATCGGACGCCGTCTCGACCACGATCTCCGCCCCATCAATGTCGACGTGATACTGGAGCACGTCGCCGATGAAGGTGACCCGGGACAGTCGTCCGCCGACACGGTTCACGCCGTCAGCAGCGGCATCCTCCGCGGAGCCTGCCTCGACGAGCCTCATGCGGTGCGGGCGGATCATGATCTCGACCATGCCGCCGGGACGGCCTGGTACGCGCACCGCCATGGAACCGATGACGACGCGCCCGTCCCCTTGGGCCGTGCCCCCAAGGCGATTGGTGCGGCCGACGAAGGAGGCGACGAACGGGGTCGTCGGATGCTCGTAGACGTCAACCGGCGTTCCCACCTGTTCGAGCTTGCCGCCGCGCATGACCACGACCTTGTCGCACATGCTGAGCGCCTCGACCTGATCATGGGTGACGAAGACGGCGGTGATGCCGAGGCTCTGCTGGATGTCACGGATTTCGTTGCGCATCTCGTCGCGCAACTTGGCGTCGAGGTTCGACAACGGCTCGTCGAGAAGGAGGATCGAGGGGCGGATCACGAGGGCACGAGCAAGGGCCACACGCTGCTGCTGCCCGCCCGAGAGTTCGCGCGGCTTGCGTTCGGCGAGCGCCTCCAGGCGCACCATGGCGAGTGCCTCCTTGACGCGCCGTTCGATCTCCGACTTCGGCACCGAGCGCATCTCGAGCCCGAAGGCTACGTTCTTTGCCACGCTCATGTGGGGAAAGAGCGCATAGGACTGGAACACGAGCCCCATGTCGCGCCGGTAGGGCGGCATCACGGTGATGTCATGCCCGCCGACCGCGATGCGCCCGTCGGTCGGCTTAATAAGGCCGGCGACCATGCGCAGGGTCGTTGTCTTGCCGCAGCCAGACGGCCCGAGGAGCGCCACCAGCTCTCCCTTCGGAACCGCGAGGTCGAGGGCAGCGAGGCGACGGCGTCGCCATAGCGCTTCGAGAGTCCGTCGAGACGCAGGTGCACGTCGCGATCATCGGGCACGGTCGGGCTCCCGAAACGGATTGTCTGATGCATCATGGCATTCTCCAGCGGGCGTTCGGCTGTGGCAGGAGCGGTTAGCGGCTCAGCGGAATGACGCGGCGGCGCCACTGCTCCGTGATCGCGTCGCGGATACCGGCGACAGCGATCCAGTTGATGGCGATCATCTTGTCCATCGAACCGGCCGCCGTGCGGGCCAGCGCCTCCTTGGAGATCTTCTCCTGCGCCTTCGCGTTGGTCGGCGCGTAGAACATCGCCTCGGTAAACGCCGCCTGAGTCTCAGGTCTCAGCGCGTAGTCGATGAAGGTCTTGGCCGCATCGCCCGCCGGCGCGCCCTTCACCAGGTTGATCGTGTTGATTTGGAAGCCACTGCCCTCCTGCGGCAGAACCACGCCGAGCTTGCCGCCGGACGTATCCGCATAGACCTGGGCTCGGGCGTTCCAACCGATCCCGAGCGCTGCCTGGCCGTTGGCGATGGGTGTGTAGACATCCGGCTTCGGATCCCAGGTCTGCACGTTAGGAGCGAGTTCGCCGAGCTTCCTGATGCCGGGCTCGACGGTCTTCTTGTAGTCTTCCTGGCCTGCCATCTTGTTAGCGATGATCGTGAGCGTCGTGCCTTGGATGTCGGGCACGGCCGGGATCGTGACCTTGCCAGCATATTGCTTGTCCCAAAGCGCGTTCCAGGAGGTCGGCGGTGTCTTCACCTGATCCCTGTTGTAGAGGAGGACGAGGTTATCGAAGGTCACGGCAACGCCCCCGACACCCTCGATGCGGGCAGTCGGATATAGGTCGGCCACGTTCTTCGAGACGCTCTCGTCGATCTTGTCGAACAAGCTCTCGTCAGTGGCCGCCTTGGCAACGGACACGTCCATGATCATGACGTCGATCTGCGGCGCGGCCTTCTGGGCGCGGAGCGTTCCGAGCATCTGGGCCGAATTCGGCATGCCGTAGAACTGCACCTTAATGTCTGGATGGGCCTTCATGAACGGCTCGATGACGGCCTTCGTGTAGTGATCCTGGAAGATGCCGCTATAGGCGGCGAGCGTCACCGTCTTCGTCTGGGCCAGGACGGGCGTTCCGGCGACAAAGGCCATCGCCGACACACCGACCAGAATACGCAGCTTCATCATTGTCATTGATTCCCTCTGATTATTGACTGCTCTTCCCGAACCGGCGCGTCAGGCGACGCGTCGGGCCTTCTCTTCCACAACGCGAGTTGCGCCGGAGATATCCGGCAGCTTCTCGCCGTTGCGAAGCCGCTCCAGGAGCTTGACCTCGTTCTCCTGCATGCCGATGGCCCGCTCGGCGACGGCCTTTGCCTCGGCCGGATCGAGTACGAGGACGCCGCTCTCGTCGGCGAGGATCGCGTCGCCCGGCTCGATCACCTGCCCTCCGACCGTGACCGGCACGTTGATCGCGCCCTCGAGGCCGAGGATCTTGGTGGTGATCGGCGACGGGCCACGGCACCACATGGGCATCTCGACCTTGCGGATCTCGGAGAAATCGGTGGCCGGTCCATCCACGATGCCGGCCTTCACGCCTGCGATCTTCATGGAATGGGTGACAACGCCGCCCCAGCAAGCGTGCTTATCGTCGCCGCAGCGATCCACCACCACGATGTCGCCCGGGCGGACGAGCTTGGTGAGATAGTGCAGGATCGTGCTATCCGCGTGCGGCAGCCGCACGGTGACGGCGGTGCCGGCAACCCGCTGCTCAGGTAGGACCGCGCGAAGCTCGCGGTCGACGAAGCCCGAATGGAGGAAGTGTCCGACGGTCGCGGTCTCAACCTGCTCCAGGAGCTTCATCAACTCCTGAGAGATCTGCTTCGGCATCTCATTGACAGTAAACATGTGCGTCCTCCTCAGGCCAGGACGTGATGCTGGGCGACCGGCACGGTGCGGCGCACATGCTCAATGTAATCCAAGTCGAGGCGTGCGCTGGTGCTTGCGACCTTGTCGGAGCACTGGGCCACCATGTGCCCCCAGGGATCGATCACCATGGAGTGGCCCCAGCACCACTTCTTGCCGTCCGCGTGTGAAAGCACCTGTCCGACCGCCAGGAAATAGGTCTGGGTCTCGATGGCGCGGGCGCGCGCCAGCGTCTCCCAATGGTCCTTGCCGGTCATCAGCGTAAAGGCGGCCGGCAAGACGATCACGTCGGCCCCCGCATCACGCAGCTTGCGGAAAAGCTCGGGGAAGCGGATGTCGTAGCAGATGGCGCAACCGACGGTGACGTCTCCGACCTTGTAGGTCACGACATCCTGGCCACGGCTGATCGTGTCCGACTCGCGGTAGCTCATGCCGCCCGGGATATCGACATCAAAGAGGTGGATCTTGCGGTAGCGGGCAATCTCGTCGCCGTTCGGGCCGAATACCAGGGTCGTATTGTAATGGTTATTGCCGACCTTCTCGACCACGCTACCGGCGTGAATCGTCACCCGATGTTTGGCAGCGAGGCTCGACATGAGCCTATAGGACTCGCCGTCGGGGAAGAACTCGCCATTGCCATGGATGTTGGCACGCCCCTCGCCGAGGTAGGCATAGTACTCGGGAAGGACGATGAGATCCGGCGCCTCCTCGGCCACTGCCTTCTCGATCATCGCGGCTGCAGTTTTCAGGTTCTCCGCCTTGTTGTTCTGGGAATTCATCTGAATTAGACTGACCTTCACGTCACGGCCTCCTTTTGACCCTATGGTCAGATGTGAGCGTGCCGTGCTCGCCCGGACAAACGCGAAATACTTTCCCTGGAGCCTAAGTTTTCCTTGTTCGGCAGCGCACAAACGGTGCGCTGCACTGTTCGGCACCAGCCTACCAGGACGCTCCATCAGCCTGTGCTAACGAGAAACTGTGGGCGACTTCCTGGGCCATCTGCGCCATCACGGCCGAGATCAGGTTATCTGGATGGTCGGAATAGACTGCATGGAAGCTGAGCGGCGGAAAGGCTGGCGTCACATCGAGCGCAATCAGCGTTCCGGCCGCGAGCTGCTCCCGCACGATCACGGTCGGAAGCGGCGTGATGCCGATGCCGTCCTGCGCCAGCCGGATGATGGTAGCGAGGGAATTGGAATTGTAGATCGTCGGATCCTCGATCCCTGCGTCGGCGAGCTGTCGCACGATACGGTGATGGGGCACGCTGTCCTTGGAATAGGCCAGGATGGGCTGGTCTGCGATCTCCGCCAAGGTCAGTGGTTTGTCCGGGAGGCCGAGCTTCGGGCTGGCGCGCCAGGTGCACGCGAAGGTGCATAAATCGAGATTGATGATTTCGGGCGCGATCACCGGCCCCATGATGAGTGCGAGGTCGATACGTCGTTCGGAAACCTCACGGGCGAGGTTGAGGCTCGTATCGGTATTGAGATCGATAGCGACGCTCGGATAGCGCGTCCGGATGCGCTCGATGAACTGCGGCAGCCAGGCATGAACGATGGAGTCGATGGTCCCAATCCTGATCGATCCACGCAGGCTCCCGGGATCGCTTACGGCCTCTCGGAACTCGTTGGCGACCCGCACCAGGTCCTCGGCCTTCGGGACGGCCTGCTGCCCCAAGCTGGTGAGGCGGACGCAGCGGACATCCCGCTCGAAAAGCCGGATCCCAAGATCTCGCTCCAAGGTGGCGATACGGTTCGAGATTGCCGCTTGTGTGGTGTGAAGCCTCTCGGCGGCCGCGCTGAAGCTACCCAGCCTCGCGACCCAAAGAAACGTCTCGACAAAGCGCAGGTTCATTTCCGAACATCCTTTTAG
>KI912086.1:612-11177 GCA_000517005.1 Microvirga lupini | reverse complement strand
AGGCACCTTCCTTAGTGATGCAAGTTACCGATATTTCCGGGGGCAAGGTGGTCATGAGATGGAATGCGGCAATGCCTGGAACGGGTCGGGCCATGACGATCCCCTGCCCTTCACGAGGATCTGCTTGGACCGGGCGAGCAGACCAAAGCGCTTCTTCCGCCTCCCATGAGGCGACCTTCCTCGTGCTTATCGGCCGGCTGTCCCATTGCCGTCGAATGCCGGAAAGTGGGATGCGAGAACGCTCAGTTCATGGGCTTGAGGAATGCGCTGATGCGGCATTGGCGTCAAACGCAACCAATGCCCCGGACCTTGTCTGAGGCAACGAAGTGGGCATCCTGCTCACGGTCGCCCTGGGTAAAGCGCGGTGACAGCTCCAGTCCAGGGACCTGCGCCAGACCTGCAATGAGATGATCGACAAGAGCGCGGACCTTGCGGGGGACGAAACGCCGGGACGAATAGACCGCATGCAGGTCCATCGGGGGATAGGCATAGTCATCCATCACCCGCACCAGTTCGCCGAATTTGAGCAGATCCTGAACCAACGGCAGCTGCACACCGCCGACGCCGAGCCCCCTTCGCAGCGCCTCCACGAGAACGAACGAGTTATTGGCCCGAAAGCTCGATCTGACATCAACCGTCACCGGCCCCCGAGGGCCGATCAGGGTCAGATGCTCGCCCGCAGACGCCCAACTGAAGCGGACATGGTTGTGCCGAACCAGCTCGTCCGGAGTTGCCGGACTGCCATGGGCTGCGACATAGCCCGGTGAAGCGACGAGGATGCGCGATACGGATCCAAGCTTCCGTGCGACCAGGCTTGCGGAGGACAGTGTTCCGAGACGAAGCGCTACGTCCACGTCCTCCTCAATGAGATCGGCGACCTGGTCGTCGAGGATCAGTTCAACCGTCAGACCCGGATGCTGGCATTGGAAGTCCATGATCAGAGGAGCCAGATATCTCTGGCCGATCCCGCTCGGCGCCTGCACGCGCAGGCTCCCCTTGAGTTCGCTTGAGAGGCTGAGGAGATCGTCCTCGACCTCCGCCACCTCGTCCAGGATCTGCCGCGCCCGGGCAAGATACGTCTCTCCGCTCGCCGTCAGCGTCAGCTTTCGCGTGCTGCGGTTGAGCAGCCGCGTCCGCAGATGCCGCTCGAGACCGGCGACCTGCTGGCTCACCGCCGGCTGGGTCAGGCCGAGCTCACGGGCGGCCGCTGATAGGCTGCCCAGTTCCGCCACCCGCACGAAGGTGGCCATCGCCGCGAAGCGGTCCATCAGCGTCCATCTCAAAGTCTTGCTTATGGATAATAGTAGAAGGAGCCGCCTACGCAAACAACGGTGAATGGCTCATGTCTTCTCCCGACACCACGCTCACGCAGTGCAGAACAGGAGCTCAACATGGAATACAGACGTTTGGGAGCCTCCGGCTTGCAGGTTCCGGCCCTGAGCTTCGGCGCCGGCACCTTCGGTGGTCAGGGGCCCCTCTTCGGCGCCTGGGGCCAAACGGATGCGCGGGAGGCACGCCGGCTGATCGACATCTGTCTTGAGGCCGGGGTCACGCTGTTCGACACCGCCGACGTCTACTCGAATGGAGCCTCCGAGGAGGTCCTGGGCGCTGCCATCACAGGACGCCGCGATCGGGTGATAATCTCGACCAAGACCAGCCTGCCCCTGGGGGACGGACCGGACGAGGCAGGCTCCTCTCGCTCCCGTCTGATCAGGGCCTGCGAGGCAGCTCTGCGCCGGCTCGGCACCGACTACATCGACCTCCTGCAACTGCATGCCTTCGATGCGGGCACCCCTGTCGAGGAGGTGCTGGCCACCCTCGACGATCTCGTCCGGGCCGGCAAGATCCGGTATGTCGGCGTCTCGAACTTCTCAGGCTGGCAGGTGATGAAGTCGTTGGCTGCTGCTGACAGGCATGGCTGGCCGCGTTACGTGGCCCACCAGGTCTACTACTCGCTGGTCGGGCGCGACTATGAATGGGAGCTCATGCCGCTTGGGCTTGATCAGGGTGTCGGAGCCTTGGTGTGGAGCCCGCTCGGCTGGGGGCGGCTGACCGGGAAGATCCGGCGGGGGCAGCCATTGCCGCAGGGCAGCCGGCTGCATGAGACCGCAGGCTTCGGTCCTCCGGTCGACGATGACCACCTGTTCCGCGTCGTGGACGCGCTTGATGGGATTGCGAACGAAACGGGCAAGACCATACCGCAGATCGCCATCAACTGGCTGCTGCAACGGCCGACGGTGTCGTCGGTCATCATCGGCGCCCGCAACGAGGAGCAGTTGCGCCAGAACCTGGGTGCTGTCGGCTGGACACTCACACCTGACCAACTGACGCGGCTGGATGCGGCCAGCGCCGTCACCGCCCCCTACCCGTACTTTCCTTACCGCCGCCAGGAAGGCTTCGCGCGACTGAACCCGCCGGCAGTCTGAGGGTGCACGCAACTTAGGGCCGACAAGACTCCAGGTATTCGGATCAACATTGGTGGCCTTTTCTGCCCAGTGCCGGAACGGTCACCCAATCAGAAGCATCCGCCACCTGCCTTCGCCTGGTGCAAGCCCTCGGCTCACCGAGCGAAGGTCCGGTTGGGGTCGATAGAATTGATGTAGTCGGCCCAAGTTTGGGCGACAACGAAGCTTGAGCGCAAAACTCTGTCAGTCGGATCGGCTGGCGCGGTACAGGCATATTCGGTCCTCGGTGACCCCGGTGGGGCCTCAACTGACCAATTGCTTGCGTCTGGACAGGTGGGCGGCCCTGGTTCGGACCATGGACGCCATCGGAGCGTAAGAACTTACCGTCGACTGAAGCCGGGGTACCGCGAGTCGGCACGACGTCGCCTGCCTCGCCCATCAAGAGGTCGCCGCGGCTGTCCTCGTCCGCCCGCAGTCAAGGAGCCACTTCAGACCCGTGGCGGCCTCTGAAGCAGCTCCGCCACCTCCTGGAACCGAGGATGGCTGCGGATCGGGTCGAGATCGGAGTCGTACTGCACCCACCGTTTTCTTTCCCGCGTGGCGTCAGGCATGAGCTCCACAAGCAGGTCGATTGCTCGTTCGTGTTCGCCCACCAGCGAGCAGAAGCAGGCGACGTTGTATTTTGTCAGGCTGTCGTCCGGATCGATGACCAGAGCGCGTTCCGCCCATTCCTTGGCGCGACCGAGCTCGCCGAGAGCGGCAAGCCCGACGGCACCCAGATATGCTGGCCTTGAGTTCTCCGGATGCAACGCAAGGTCGCGTTCTGCGCGAGCCACACCTTCCCGCGCTGCCCTTCTCATATCCTGGTCTCGCCCTAGCGCCCGCAATACTCCAACTAGCACGAGCAAGGCCTGATAGTCATCGGGCTTGAGATCCGCTGCACGCTGGAAGTGCCGGGCGGCCTGCTCGAGGCTCCCTTGAGCAAAGCAAGCCCTTGCAAGGAAGTAATGAGCCTCGAAGAGGTTCGGATCGAGCGTGGTGGCGCGTTCGAATTCTGCCATGGCTTCCGGATAGCGCTCTGACAGCGAGAGAGCCAAGCCCCGCGAGGCATGCGCCTCGGCGAGACCACTCTCCAGATCGAGAGCCCTGGCGCTGGTGTCGAGAATGCCCTCGATCGACACATCGGTGTTGTAATGGAGGAACAGGAACGAGTCGCAGTCCGCGATCCCTGCATAGGCCCGTGCATAGTTTGGATCGAGCTCGACCGCCTTGGCGAACATACGTTTCGCCAGAATGTAGTAGGGCCTGGAATGCCGGTGCAGGAATTGCCGACCGCGCAGGTAATACGCATAGGCTTC
The DNA here is from genome assembly GCA_000517005.1 of Microvirga lupini. GTDB lineage: Bacteria > Pseudomonadota > Alphaproteobacteria > Rhizobiales > Beijerinckiaceae > Microvirga > Microvirga lupini. The sequence continues at coordinate 7,414 of KI912086.1, read as the reverse complement.
GACGTCGTTGGTCGGCACTCGGCCAATGGCCGATTTCTCCCCTGGCAGCAGTTTGACCTTCAACTGGTCAACGATCGAGTGAGCGATCTCATCCTGGATGGCGAAGATATCAGTGAGATCACGGTCATAACGCTCGGCCCAGAGGTGACCGCCGCTCCTGCCGTCGACGAGCTGCGCGGTGATGCGCACACGCGAGCCGGCCTTTCGGACGCTTCCTTCCAAGATGAACGTGACCCCGAGTTCCTGGCTCGCCAGCCGCACGTTCGCGGGTTTGTCCTTGTAGCTGAATGCCGTGTGGTACGCGATCACGAAGAGCCCGGAGATCTTCGACAGGTCGGTGATCAGATCCTCGGTAATTCCCTCGCTGAAGTACTCTTGCTCCGGATCCCCGCTCATGTTGCTGAACGGGAGGACTGCGATCGCCGGCTTCTCAATCTCGTGTCGCTCCCATGGGTCTGCATCGGAACCGGCTGCCTGGGCTGTTGTGGCTGCCCCGAGGCCCACACCGTAGGCGTGCACCGGGCTGTCGATGTTCTTGAGGAACTGGTCGCCCATATCCTGATAGTGCAGGTCAAGCCGCGTGCCGACGTTCTCCCGAACGGCGGCCGAGACGACGATCCCGCCGGGCTTCGCGATAGACTGGAGGCGAGCAGCCACATTGACACCGTCTCCGTAAATGTCGTCAGCTTCGACGATCACATCGCCAAGGTTGATGCCGATGCGAAGCTCTATCCGGCGGTCCTGCGGGACGCCTGCATTGCGCTCCCCCATTCCCCGCTGGATCATGGCGGCACAGGCAACGGCATTCACGACGCTCGGAAACTCCGCCAGAAATCCGTCGCCGACAAGCTTCACGATGCGTCCCTCATACTCGGCAATTCTGACGTCGATCAGCTCGCGGCGGTGCAGTTTCCAGGCCGCGAGCGTGCCGGCCTCGTCCAGGCGCATGAGACGACTGTAGGTCACGACATCTCCAGCGAGGATGGCCGCCAAACGTCTGTGCACTGAGGGAGCGCTCATCTGAGACCATCCAGTCTCCGCGTCCTGACACGCTCGCGGGATGCTCGACTATTGAGGGGCCCACCACACTGCAGTGGTGTCCCGGCGTCTTGCCTCGGATGCGGCAACGCTTGCACCAATGCGCTTGTCCTGCATTCCTGCCGCTCCACTGACGAACATAGGCGCTCACCGGATTACGAGATACATTCAGTGCGATCCATGTAAATGCGGGGCATCCGCGATGGGTCCTCGACACCACAAAAAAGACGGCCAAGACCTCTTAAGACCTCTTTCGGATTAGGGCAGGGATTCGGGGTGAGAACAGGGAAAGTCTGCCTGTTGCCTGCTAGGCGGACCAGGGCATTCCTTCGGCTTTGTGCCCAAACGGGACATTAATGCCGACCCCGCAACAGCCCTTTGGGTGTCAGGTGCAGCAGGACGTTCCACCGCATCTTTGGTATACTGGCCGGGCGTACAAGGCGAATGACATTTCAGGACTTCGGGAGGCTATCATGCTTCTCAAGCACGTGTTTCTTCTCGCTGTAAGTTGTCTTTTTTGCGCGTCCTCGGGCAATGCCGCCGATTCGGTAAAGCTCGAGAGCGCAGGCGTCCCGTTAAGCGAGTTCCAGCAGAAGCGGGCACAAGCCAGGGGCGAGGTTCTCCAGCCTCCTCGCGGCGACGAAATCCAGGCCCATATTGTCAAGCCTCCCGGCAATGGTCCGCATCCGGTTGTTATTTATCTGCATGACTGCGGCGGGCTGGCTCCCGAAGTGAAATCACAGGAGTTCGGCGTTCAAGGCAGTTCGGCCGAAGCCTCACGCGAGGCTTTCTGGACCAAGCGCCTCACGTCCTGGGGCTATGCGGTGGTGCTGGTGGATAGCTACGGTCCTCGCGGCATTAATGACACCTGTGCCGCCCCTATGTTCAGCACCGCTCGCGTTGCCGATACTTATGGGGCTCTCGCTTACGTAGCAAAGCAACCTTGGGCGGACCCGCAGCGCATCGGCCTGCTGGGGTTCCAGACGGGTGATATCTGGCGGGTTCCTACGCCAGCGGACACCACGGCCTTCGTGATTGGGCCCGAGCGGTTCAAGGCTGCCGTGGCCTTCGTCTATTCTCCAAAGTGTGGCCTGAAGTCCCGCATGGCGGCGCCAACCCTTGTTATCAATGGGATCTCTGCTCCTGAGCAGGCCGAGACGTGCCCTCGCGTGACTGCCCAGCAGTCCGAAGGTGGAGCGCCAGCCGAAGAGAGGGTAGCGCCCAATCTGTTTAAGAATTTCGAGCCCAATTCAGCCATGCCGGACAAGATGACCTTCTCGGACTGGCTCAAGGCCGAACCACGGAATGCCGAGATGGCGGTAGCTCAGGTGAGGGACTTTCTCGCCCAACACCTCAGGCCGTAGCCGTCGAACGGGAACCAGGATGAACCAAGCCGACCTATCGAACATCCTTGTCGGGGATGACCAAAGCAGCGGCGCAGCCATCTTCGATCCTCGAGGACGGCGGATCGGGATGATTCAGCGGCTGTACCGAGAGGCAGAGGGCGGACGCCTTGTCTTCGCCGAGGTTGCTGTGGGTGGTCTTCTCGGTTCAGCATGCGCTGCTACGTGTTCCCGTGGGAGAACCTCGTCTTCGATCCAGTCTTGCACGGATATCGTGTCAGCCAAGCCGAAGTGGAGCAAATCGCCTGCATCGACAAACCCTATGTTTCGCCCAAGCGATTCCTTCACGGTAGGTGGTAGGTATCGGTCCGGCTGGACACGTCATTCAAGGACACTGCCGTTGGCCCTCATCTGGTGGATGGCGCACGGCGTGACAGGCTCTCCAGCAGCGCCTTCGCCCTTTGCAGGTCGTTGACGTCGAACCCTTCGGTGAACCAGCCATGGATGGGCGCCAGGAGGTCACGGGCTTCCGCCTGCCGCCCGAGATCAAGCAGAATCTGCGCCAGATCACAGGCAGCCCGGAGCTCCCACATCCATGCCCGCTCGCCCCCGCGCGACCTTGTGGGCCTTGCGGTAGCTGTGTTCGGCCTCGTCCGCGCGCTGCATGCGCAGCAGCAATCCGGCGCGGATGCGGTGCAACTCGGCATCGAAGAACTGACTGCCCGTTTCCTCTGCCCAGGCTAAGGATTCCTCAATGACCTGCAAACCCTCCTCGGGCGTACCCCGGCGGCCATAAGCCTGCGCCAGCACGCCGTCGTGCAGCGAGCGCGCGAACCCCGGCTGCGGATGCCGGCGCTTGTACTCCATCTGCTCGGTGTCGTTGTGCAGGGCCACCGCCACCAGGCGCTCGCGCAGGGCCACCTGGTGCCGCAGCCCGGAGAGGCCCCACTCCATAGCAAGGGCCATGGTCGCCTCGTTGGCCTTTCGGACGCCATCCCAGTCGCCCATCAGCTCGGCCAGATGACCCGACATGTGGACCGCATGGGCGGTGCTCAGGTGATGTCCGCCGCGATGGCCGAGGGCGACGGCATCAGCCGCCGTCCGCCGCGCACGGTCCGGGTAGCCCCGGACCCACAACACGCATCCGCCGATCGCCAGCAGGTGGGGTCCTGGATCGTCGAACTGCTCGATCAGGGCCGCGGGCCAGGGATCCTCCTCATAAAGGCGCATCCCTCGCTCGAAATGCTCCTGCGCCTCCAGGAACTTCCCAAGCTTGTAGCGTGCGTTCAGCAGCGTCTTGTGGCCATCGACCTGGAGAACGCGATCATTCCGGGCATCACCCATCGCTAGGAGTTCGACACCGAGCCTCTCGGCCGTGCGCAGCTCCGCCTTGTTCGCATGGAAGAAGTAGAGCCCGACCAGGATGGGGTGCATCAATCGCTCGTCGCCCAGCTCCATGCAGATATCCCGCGCCCGGTACAGCGCCTTCCCGACCTCCGGCGCCGAATAGCCCTTGGCGCTGGTGGCGGAGTTCCCCAGGCGAACCTGCAACCGCAGTTCGTGCCGGTCGCGCAGCCCCGGGTCGGGGATAAAGCTGATCATCTCCAGACCCCGCATGCAGTGCGCGATCGCCTCTTGGTGAGCCTGCCGACTCGCGGCATGGTCTGCAGCACGCTGCCAGTAGAAGACCGCCCGTTCCGGCGAGCGCGCTTCGCTCAGATGATGAGCGACGAGTTCGGGCTGGCGGGCAACCACATCGGGATAGCCTCGTTCGAGGACTTCCGCGATTCTCGCATGCAGTTCCTGCCGGCGGCTCTTGAGGAGGCTCCCGTAGGCGGCGTCGCGCACCAGCGCATGCTTGAAGGTGTAGGTCGCGCCGGGGGCTGTGCCGCGCGGGGAGACCAGCCCGGCCGAGATGAGCTGCCGGAGCGCGGCACGCAACCTGGGTTCGTCCTGTGGTGTGAAGCTAGCCAGCATGTCATAGGTGAACTCCCGGCCGATCACGGAGGCCCGCTGGGCAACGGCCTTCGCGGCCGGGACCCGGTCAAGGCGCGCCATAAGGCTGTCGTGCAGGGTGGCCGGGACGGCGCCAGACTCGCGCTCCAGCATGGCCTTGGTCAGCTCTTCGACGAAAAGCGGCACGCCGTCAGTCCGTTCGAGGATCTGGTGGAACACGTCCGCCGGCAATTCCGCGCTGCCTGCAATTGCTTCCGCGAGTTCGGTGGTCTGGCGCTGCGACAGACCGGCAAGCGGGATCAACGTGATGTCCGACCGCGTGTGCCACCCGGGCGAGAACTCCAGCCGGGAGGTAATCAGCAGCAGGACGCGCTCGGAGCTCACGCGGTCGACCAGCCGGTCCAGCATCTCGAGGGTCGTTGGGTCGGCCCAGTGGACGTCCTCGACCAGCAGGAGGAGTGGCCGCCGCCGGGCGAGACCGAGAAGATACCCAATCAGCGTCTCCATCGTCAGCTCCCGCTGCTGCCCTGGATCGTACCGGGATGGCCCGTATCGATTGCCTATGGGGAGCGAGAGCATCGTGGCGAACACGGGCGCGACGGTCAGGACTTCATTCGTCGCCTGGGCCAGGAAGGTCTCCAGCTTCACCAGCCGCTCGCCAGGCGGATCGTCCGGTCGGAACCCTGCATCCCGCTCGACCCGCTCGACGAACGGATGCAGGGGAGAATTGCTGAAGAAGGGCGAGCACTGGCACTGCACGTCGGAATGCGGCTCTAATCCCAAGTGGTCACGGAACTCGCGCGTGATCCGCGATTTTCCGATTCCGGCCTCGCCGAACAGCCACGCCACCTGACCGTTCCCACCCCTGGCCTGCTCCCATCTCTGCGTGAGCAGCCGCAGCTCCTCGGTTCGCCCGATGAGGGGCGTGTCCCTAGTGCCGTGGGCCTCGAAGCGGCTCTCGACGGCGCGGGTACCGAGCACCTGCCAGGCTGCGACGGGGGTGGCAAAGCCCTTTAGGTGCTGGGGACCGAGATCGCCGAGGTTGAAGCCGCTGCCGAGGAGGCGCCGAGTCGCCGGCGCGATCACCACCGCGCCCGGCGGCGCAAGGGTCTGGAGCCGCGCCGCCAGGTTCGGGGTCTCGCCGACGACGCTCCGCTCCTGAGCGGCCCCCGCGCCGACCAGGTCACCCACAACCACCAAGCCGGTGGCAATGCCGACACGGGCGCACAGCGGATCCACGCCGGACGGAACCGTGACGCGCGCCACCTCCTCTGTCAGGACCAGTCCGGCCCTGGCGGCCCTGACGGCGTCATCCTCATGAGCCTGCGGATAGCCGAAATACGCGAGCACTCCGTCGCCCATGTACTTTGCCACGAAGCCCCCGAACACGGCAACGGTGCCAGCGCAGGCTTCATGATAGGCATTGAGGATCGCGCGGTACTCCTCGGGATCCAGAGCGCTTGCAAGAGCTGTCGATCCGACAAGGTCGCAGAACATCACGGTCAGTTGCCGCCGCTCCGCTTCCGCACCGACGATGGCGGGATGGCCCGGAGATCGATCGAGCTGGACAATGGCGTCCAGGAGCTTCCGGCGGTGACCGACGGCATGGACGCCAAGTTCCTTCAGATCGTCAGAGGTGAGCCGCGGGAGCGTGTCGGCGTCCACGGCATTGTCGCGAAAGGCCTGTTCATACTGCGCCAGTCCGAGGCTCCGTAGCCACTGCGCGACATCCACGTCCTGTCTCCTGCCGAGAGGCCGCAGCTTGCCAAGAGGGTACACCGAGGCCGCTCATACATCGAGCGACATCTTAGGAACTCGTCCCGGATGAAAGGAGCTAATGCTAAAGTGGCGAGAGGTGGAGCTAGGTGGCAATGCTCGACTTCTCTTTACACAGCCTACCACGGAACGTCTCTTCTGGTTCAAAGAGTAACGAACAGCCAATGAAAAGAAGGTCCGCTTCGCCTTGGAGCCTGTGTAGAAACAGGCTGCTTGGCACGCTCAGATGACCCATTGCGATTGTGCGCAGGCGGAGTGCGGTGTGGTCCTCACACTCTGATCCCGGCCAGGAGTGGTTGGACACCAAGGAGGCTGATCACCCGCTTCATGTTGTAGGCCAGCACGTGCAGGGCCATCTCGGCCGCCGTGGTCTTCAGGCCCCTCGTGAGCAAGTGGGTGGCTCCCATCTGGCCCTTGAGCGTGCCGAAGGCATGCTCGACCGTGCTTTTGCGCACGGCGGGCATCCTTCAGCGAGGTCTTGGCCTAGTTGAGGCTCAGCCCAAGCCTTGTCATCACGGCCTTCGTCCACATCAGTGCCTCAGCCGCACGACCGCTGCTGAGGATGACGAAGTCGTCGGCATACGAGACAACATGGGCTCGGAATGCTTCGGCGCGTCCGGTCCGCCGCCAATGCTTCAGGAACCGGTTCATGTAGATGTTGGCCAGGAGCGGTGAGGCCACCCCTCCTA
>KI912086.1:0-512 GCA_000517005.1 Microvirga lupini | reverse complement strand
AATGCCGAGCGCGCGCTCGCCGCCATCCGGCTTCGGGATCGTTACCCGCCGCACCGGGTCGGGCCGGTACGTTTTCGAGACCAGTTCCTCGCGCAAACCCGCCAGCCAAACCTCCAGACCCTGCGCCTCGACCTGCTCAAAGCTCATCCCGTCCACCCCTGGAGCACCCGCATTGGCGCGGGCCAATCCATAGGCGTGACGCAGGATGTCGTCGCGACAGATCTTGTCGTAGAGCTCATAGAAGCGGAAAGCGGGCTGCGCCTTCGCCTTGCAATAGAGCTTTCTCTGAAGGATCCGGATCTTCTCAGGTGTTCCTAGGCTTATCGCCAATCACCTTCACCTCACCATCTTCGAAAGCGCACCAGAAGCCAGGGCCCTTTGCTCCGCCGGCGTAACCCGGCCTCAGCGCTCGTATGACCCTGTCCGGCTCCCACCGTGGCCGGCGTCTTACAACACCGTTGGGGCCGCTACCCTCGCGCACGCCGGGTCTCCCCCGATGACCCGCATCACCC
>KI912085.1:5066-5647 GCA_000517005.1 Microvirga lupini | reverse complement strand
TCGGGCCTCTGCCCTTGTGCACGTGCGGGCGGCCATTGAGGCCGGGCTGAGCGACCCGGCTCTTGACCCTGAGGCGGTGGCGGCCGCCGCCGGCGTGAGCGTACGCTACGCCAATGCGCTGCTGGCCCAAGAGGATACGTCGATAGTTCGTCTCATCCAGTCCCGGCGGCTGGAGCGCTGTTATAGGGCTCTCAAGGACCCGCTCCAAGCCCACCGCACGGTCAGCGAGATAGCGACGGCTTGGGGCTTTGTGGACATGACGCACTTCGGGCGGCGGTTCAAAGCCGCCTATGGTGTTCTCCCGAGCGAACTCCGCAAATCCGTGAAGCAGAACTGATCGCTCGGGCAAGCTAATGTGCTCACTCCGAGCCGAGTTCATAAGGCATTGCTGAAGGCTCGCAAGCCAGCGGCTTGCCGGCAGAATCGAAGGCTGCTCCGTCAGCGCGCCCAGGCGCTCATTATCCTGCCCGTCGGCCACGGCGCACGCCAACCGGGCTGCTAATGGTTGCGTTTAAACGCAAGCCGCAGGAAGCCTCTCCAGGCGCGGTTTCCTGCTGATGGCACCGAGCCTGCCAGCCGGT
>KI912085.1:2880-4966 GCA_000517005.1 Microvirga lupini | reverse complement strand
GCTTCTTCCGCCATGCAGGTCTATCCGTTACCGGACTACCGTGAAGATCATTAGCGATCCCATCTCGTTGCCCAAAACAGAGAGCTTTCTGGCTGCGGCACGCTCCGGGTGGCGACCAGCGCGAGTGGCTTTCTCTGCCGATCTGGGCATTACGCCCGTGGAACCAGAGGTCGCCGCCATTTGCCAGGCCGCGGCCCAACGGTTCACGGAGCTGGGTGCCATCGTCGAAGAGGCACATCCCGACTTGTCGGAAGCCCATGAGACCTTCCAGGTTCTGCGCGGAATGACGTTTGCCGTCAGCCATGCCAGCCTCTTGCAGAACCATAGGGACAAGATGAAGCCGGAGGTGATCTGGAACATCGAGCAGGGCCTGAACTATTCGATGGCCGATGTTGTCCGCGCGGAGAACCAGCGCGCTACCCTGTTTCGGAGGATGAACGCCTTTTTCGACACCTATGATCTACTTCTCTGCCCTGCCACAATTGTAGCCGCCTACCCAGCGGGGGAACGCTATGTCAGCGAATGTGCTGGCCACAGCTTCTCGAACTATGTCGAATGGCTGGCTATCGCTTACGCCATCACCCTGACGGCCGCGCCAGCCCTCAGCCTTCCTTGTGGCTTCACCGGCGATGGACGTCCTGTCGGGTTGCAGATTGTCGGCCGCGCCCGTGCGGAGGGAAGGGTCCTGGCCGGAGCGCGTGCCCTGGAGGACATTCTTGGGCTGCGAGGCACCACGCCAATCGATCCGCGGTCGCCGCGTGCGATGGACCTAGCGAGCTAGCCTATCGGCCTCAGATAGCACGTGAGCTTACTAGCGGTCCTATAGTGGACGAGCATGACGTGCAGCATCTCCGGTGCATGAAGACCTGCGAAGCTGCGCCTTATCATGAGCAAGCTGCTGTGCCGATCCTTGGAAAGGCAATTTGGACCACAGGAAGGTCCGCTTGGGGTCAAACAAAGAAATTGCCGTTCCTTCTGGAACGTCTGCTGTTCCGGTATTGAGCCGACATTCGGTCTACTTCCGAGGAGTGCCATCAGCGGTCTTTCCGCCGGACCACAAACGGGATCAGGGCCAGGGACGGCGTGGGTAACCAGACGCTTACGATCATGGTGCTTACAATATATCAGGCTGAGCACGTCCCTGGAGGGATGAGGAACAAGACTCCGAGCCCTTGATCCAGGCGGCCGGGTGGCGTTGCCTTCCCCACGCGCCTCATGAGAGCTCACTGGCTCAAGATAGTACGCGGCTCCGTCGAACACCGTGATAGAGTAATCACGAAAGCAGAAGCAAATGCCCGGAGTTTCTTATGAAAGCCAAGTGGGCGCTCATCCTGAGCTTCTTTCTGTTTGTCGTCCCCAGCTTTGCCGCAGCCCAACCCATCGAAGTGCTTTGGCTTGGGCACGCAACGACCCGCATCACGAGCGTCGCCGGCAAAGTGATCGTGATTGATCCTTTCCTCACCAGAAATCCGAAGACGCCGCCTGAGTACCGGGACTTGAAGGCGGTTGGAAAAGTGGACCTGATCCTGGTGACGCACGGCCACCAGGATCACATAGCCGATCTCCTTGATCTGGCCCGTCTGACGGGCGCCAAGGTCCTCGCCAATTACGAGTTTGCACGAAATCTTGTCTCGCTGGGTCTCATGGAGGAGAACAACGTCATTGCCATGAATAGGGGCGGCACAGCGGAGCCGCTCGGTCGGGGCGTCAAGATCCACATGGTGCCGGCCGATCACAGCTCATCGCTCGACTACAATATTCTGGGCATCAGGAACCCCGACAACTCCCCCTCCATCCGACAGGGCGGAGGAGCCGGGGTCTCCGTTGGCTACGTGATCGAGATGGAGAACGGCTTCAAGATCTATCACACGGGAGACACCGCCGTCTTCGGCGATATGGCGCTCATTCGGGAGTTCCACAAGCCGGACCTCGCGCTCGTGTGCATCGGGGGCTTTTTCACCATGGGGCCTGAAGAGGCCGCTTACGCCGTACGGGAGCTGATCAAGCCGAAAGCGGTGATCCCGATCCACTATGGCACCTTTCCGGTCCTCAACCGAACCCCCGCGGAATTCAAGAAAGCTTTAGG
>KI912085.1:0-2780 GCA_000517005.1 Microvirga lupini | reverse complement strand
GTTATCCGAGACCATCGCACCGCTCCGGTCGTGCGGGATCACCGAGTGCCACGAGGGCCTCAGGGCGGAGTGACCGTCACATCCTCTGGAAGCAGGCGCGGTGGATCGCCCTGCATTCGCTCAGTATTCGGTGGGCCTTGCTTCGGTCTGTGATGTGGAGCCGGGGGCAGGCGCGGATGTTCTGCCGCCCCCGTTTCGAATGCGGGGGCTTGATTTGACGAGCAGTTCGAGCGGTGTCGCGGAATGGGCTTGTGGAATTTAGAACCAATGGGATCAATCGCTCCGTCAGCCACGTGTCCCAACCTCAGGATGGGGCTGGAACAAGATCTGCTCCCAAACACACGCTAACGCAGTACGTAGCAAGAACGTGGGTTGGTAAGCCGACCGGAAGACCCGCGCAATGGCTGAATCCAGCTTGGATCTTGGTGTTTGTGCCATCATCCAAGGCCGAACACCTGATGGGAAAGCGAACTGCTCCCTAAAGGATCGTCTGTGAAAGAATGCAAGTGTCGGAATAGGTTTGCCGAAGCCGATTAGCGCAAGATCTTCAAATGGGTACCAGAGCGACGTGAGGATCATCTGGCTTCAAATTGCGGGTCAGTCCCGAAGCCTCGTCGTGAAGGGTTGCCAATCCGTTCTACCTAATCGTGTCATTGAGAGCAGCTCTTGTTCCGGCCCCTCGTCGGGAGTCTGAACTCATTTCAGAGCCCCGGGTTGTCCTGAAGGCCACATGCCCAACGGAGTGTGCATGTCCGGTAACGAGATAGCCCTGACCACGATCATTGTGATCACGATCTCCGCCGTCCTTTTTTCACTCGCCCTACACCGCTGGGTAAGGGTCCCACGCAAGAAGCCGTAATTCGCATAATTGTCATTTTGACGAACAAACCGCTCTGCCCTGAGTTGGCCGACAAATAGTCGGGAGGGAGCTGCGGTGCCCCGCTTTTACTTTGATCTGCGGGAGGGGGAGTAACTCGCCCCCGACGAGGTGGGTCTTGAGTGCGACAGCCTTGAGGTCGCCGAACACGAGGCGATCCAGGCCGCCGCAGAGATCTGCCGATATCGGCTGTCGGCAGACGATATTGGCGTGGTCGCGATTGAACTCAGGAACGAGCAACGCCGGCGGGTGCTGACCGTGACGATCTCCGTTGAGGTCCATTCAGATTGAACCGCCACTCCCGCGCGCAAGCCGGCCAAAATTCCGAGAAGGCTGTTTATGGAACAGACCAAGCGGCGGGGATACCGGGATCTATGAGGTGGATCAGAGAGCGGCAAGGATCGCGGGGTGGCTCTCACCTGGGAGCGAGTTAGACCCGGGAGCGGGATCCTCTCGTTCACGCCGCCTCAGCGGGCAATCAAGACGTTTCAGAGGACTGTGCAGGGTAGGCCCGACCCACCCTGCCGGTCAGGTCATGTGCAAGGGCGCACTGGCTGTGTCGGAGATCTTGGCAAGCTTGGGCTCCTATACCAGCCAATAGTCCGTGGAGACCACGAAGATGTCCTGAGTGCCGTTGGTGTCGCCTGGGACGAGGTTCGAGGCCTCGCCGTGATAGGTGACATAGCGGCCATTGGCCGAAATATCGGAAGTGAAACTGAAGCCGTTTGCTTGGGTGCCATCGCTGGCGACGGAGATGCGCTCGGTGGCACCTGTCTTCCGGTCGTAGAGAAAGGCATCTGTCGTGTCGTTGGTGTCACTTGGGACGAGGTTCGAGGCCTCACTGGAGTAGGTGATATAGCGGCCATTGGCCGAAATCGCGGGACCGAAGCTGAAGCTGTTTGCTTGGGTGCCGTCGCTGGCGACGGAGATGCGCTCGGTGGTGTCTGTCTTCCGGTCATAGACGAAGATATCATCGCAGCCGTTGGTGTCGCCCGGGACCAGGTTCGAGGCCTGACTGTCGTAGGTGACATAACGGCCATTAGCCGAAATCGCAGGATTGAAGAACGAGCTTGGGCCATTTGCCTCGGTGCCGTCGCTGGCGACGGAGATGCGCTCGGTGGTGTCTGTCTTCCGGTCATAAACGAAGATGTCCCAGGTGCCGTTGGCGTCGCCCGGAACGAGGTTTGAAGCCTCACTGTCGTAGGTGACATAGCGGCCGTTGGCCGAAATGTCGGAAACGAAGCTGAGGCCGTTTGCTTGGGTTCCGTCGCTGGCGACGGAGACGCGCTCGGTAGTGTCTGTCTTCTGGTCATAGAGGAAGATGTCCCAGGCGCCGTTGGTGTCGCCCGGGACCAGGTTTGAGGCCACACTGGTATAGGCGACAAAGCGGCCATTGGCCGAAATCGCGGGGCTGGAGCTTTCGTCGTTTCCTTCGGTGCCGTCGTTGGCCAGGGAGATGCGCTCGACCTGAATGTTCTGTGGGCACGGAACTCCTGTGTCGGTGATGGGGGGTCGGGTAGCCATTGTGCCTCCTTCTCGCCATGGCGAAGCGCTGTTCAACCGGAGAGATCCGGTCGAGGCCTGTGGAGTTGCGAGCCGGAGCCGGGAGAGCCGGATGAAGCGGCGGCTGCCTGAGTTCACCTAAGCCGGGCGGAGGCCTTGCGGCGCGGAGCGTCTCGAAACGGGTCGCGGCGGACCGCGGCGCGATGCCCGGAACACAAAAAAGGCCTGCCGACAAAATAGCACAACAGCCGAACGGTTGGAACCGAACGCGGCTGATTTGCGAGTTGTGGCCAGGACTTTGGCCAAGCTGACGCCACGAAGCCCAGCAGCATCGCCCGCCGCTTGCGCGGCGAGCGGCGGGTGTTTGAATGGGATCCCGTCGAGCTTCGTAGAAGGCCGG
>KI912084.1:17946-19641 GCA_000517005.1 Microvirga lupini | reverse complement strand
GCTAATGGGATGGACCGGCCGTGCTTACCGGCGCACCCTTCATGAGGGGCGCCCAGCACGAGGAACTGAGCCATGCCCACAGCTTCCGCTTCCGCCCGTTGCCACCCTTGGGATCGACATCGGCAAGAACAGCTTCCACCTGATTGGCCTGGATGCCCGCGGTGGCATCGTCCTGCGCCAGAAGCTCTCGCGCGGCCAGGTCGAGGCTCGGCTCGCCAACATGCCCACCTGTCTGATCGGCATGGAGGCCTGTGTTGGCGCCCATCATCTCAGCCGCCAGTTGCTGGCGCTGGGCCACGTTGTGAAGCTGATCCCCGTTCAGTTCGTGATCCCCTTCCGCAAAAGCCACAAGAACGACTTCCGTGATGCCGAGGCCATTGCTGAAGCCGTCCAGCGGCCGACCATGCGGTTTGTGCCCACAAAGACAGTCGAGCAGCTCGATCTGCAAGCCCTGCACCGGGTCCGCTCACGCCTGGTGGGGCAGCGCACGGCGGTGATCAACCAGATCCGCGCCTTCCTGCTCGAGCGCGGGATAGCGGTGCGACAGAGGCTGCGTTCGCTACGTCAGGCACTGCCGGACATTCTGGTCCAGCGAACGGACGTGCTCACGCCGCGCAGGACACACATGATCGAGGGCCTGATGCAGGACTGGCATCATCTCGACGACCGGATCGAAGCGGTCACTGAGGAAATCCAAGCTCTCGTGGCCGCTGACGAGGCCTGCCAACGCCTGATGAGCGTGCCGGGGGTGGGACCGATCATCGCCAGCGCCATGGTGGCCAGCATCGGCAACGGCGCCGCCTTCAGCCGGGGACGTGACTTCGGGGCGTGGCTCGGCCTAGTCCCGCGCCAGAACTCCACTGGAGACCGAACCGTGCTGGGCCGCCTGTCCAAGCGCGGTAACAGCTACCCGCGCTCCTTGTTGATCCAAGCCGCCCGCGTGCTGTTGCTCTGGCCAGCCAAGTGGCGCCAGCACAGTTTTGGCGAATGGCTGACGGCTGCCTCGATGCGTCTGCACCACAACGTGCTGGCGGCAGCTCTGGCTAACAAGCTGGCCCGCATTGCCTGGAGTGTGCTGAGCCAGAACCGGACTTATGAACCGCGCACTGCGGCTATGATGGGTTGAGGGCAGCATCGCCCCTGCCCTGCATCAGCCGCCTGGAGCTCGCTGAGGTCTGCGAGAGGAAGAGCGAGACGGCCAAAGCCATTGACTACATGCTGCGGCGTTGGGCTTCGTTCACGCTCTTCCTTGCGGACGGGCGGGTCTGCCTGTCGAACAACGCGGCCGAGCGGGCGATCCGCGGCATTGCAGTCGGCCGCCGGAACTGGACGTTTGCCGGCTCGGATGTGGGCGGGCATCGGGCGGCGTCCCTGTACACGCTGATCGAGACCTGCAAGCTCAATAATGTCGACCCGCGCGCCTGGCTGGCTGACGTGCTGGCACGGCTGCCGGAGCATCCAGCCAAACGCCTCGCCGAGCTTCTGCCCTGGAACTGGAAGCCCTTGCAGGATCAGCAGGCGGCAGCCTGATCTCACGGCTGTCGCGTGAACAGCGCCTTGAACAGCTCCTCGGCTTTCTGCCGTCCTTCCTCGGTGAGGACAACGGATTTGGCCTTGTTGGCCGGATCGCAGATGAACCCCTTCTGGTAGAGCCGATCCGTTGCGCCCCAGTCAAAGCTCTTCCAGGCCCGGCAT
>KI912084.1:16103-17846 GCA_000517005.1 Microvirga lupini | reverse complement strand
AGTTCTATCCGCTGCTGAGGCTTTATCGCAGCCGCAGCGACAGCACCGCTCTCAGGAGCCGCGCGCTCGTCGAGCACAAGAGGATCCTTGACGCGATCCAGGACCGGGACCCCGAACTGGCTGAGATCATGATGAGGCGGCACATCCGCAGCGCTGGGGAACGCAGGGCAGAGGCCATGGCCTTCGGTGCATCCGCTGACCAGCAACCTCGTGTCAGCACGCGGCGCAGATCACGGGCCTAACCTAGAAGACACATCTCCCCAGAGGATTGCGATGGAAGAGAGCGGCACGAACAAAGAGCCTGTTATTCGGACCATTGCGATGCCATCCGACACCAACCCGGCTGGCGACATCTTTGGCGGCTGGCTGATGTCGCAGATGGACTTGGCCGCCGGCAATGCCGCCGCCCGCCGGGCCCGCGGCCGCTGCGTCACGGTCGCGGTCGACGGGATGGTTTTTCATACCCCGGTCCATGTCGGTGACGAGGTCTCGGTCTACGCCGACCTGATCTCCACAGGACGAACATCAATGAAGTTCCAGGTTGAAGCTTGGCGCCGCTCGCGTGATGGAGATGAGCAGGTCAAGGTGACGGAGGCGATCTTTACCTTCGTTGCCATCGACAGCGGTTCGCGTCCCCGCCCGTTGCCCCCGGGTTGAGCTCATCAACCTAGTACTTTCTGTAGGTCGGTTCTGGGTCCAGTTCTGATGATCCCGTGACATTCGGAACTTCGGGCGCTCTCCTAGCGAGTTAACATTCGGCGTAATTTTGGAACATGCTTTGTTCCTGACGTTCGCACTAGGAAGCAAGGGGCTTCACAGGTTCTTACCCCAAGATGGACCATCGGTTGGACGCCATTCTGAGCAGAGTTCGAAGGCTCCTTCCCTAACAGCCGAAATGAATGATTTACTCGTTCCGGCAGACGTGCCCCACTCTTAAGACATCTCCGGCTGATGTTCGGGCGAGCACAGGATGTGCTATGCAATGGACCCAAACCGCCGCGATGGCACGTTAACGGCAAGGGTGTAGCATCATGACGGTTGACACGGGTCTGACCAAACTCACAGCCTGTGCGGTTGTCGACCTTCTGCAAAAGGGCGAGGTCTCCCCGCTCGATTGCCTCGACACTCTAGCGGCCCGCATAGCCGCCGTAGACGGTACGCTCAACGCGCTTCCCATCCTGTGCTTCGAGCGCGCCCGCGAGCAGGCCGGCCGGCTGATGCAGCGCCCCCGCGGTGAACGTGGCCGCCTGGCGGGACTGCCCGTGCCGATCAAGGACCTGACCGACGTGGCGGGGGTGCGCACCACCCACGGCTCGCCCATCTTCGCGGACTTCGTGCCCGAGGCCTCGGACATCTTGGTCCAGACGCTCGAAGCTGAAGGTGGGTTGATCTACGCCAAGTCCAATACGCCGGAGTTCGGCGCCGGCGGCAACACCTTTAACGAGGTCTTCGGCACCACATTCAATCCATGGAACACAGCGCTCTCAGCCGCGGGATCATCGGGTGGGGCCGCGGTCGCACTCGCCACGGGAACAGCGTGGGTGGCGCAGGGGTCCGACTTAGGTGGTAGCCTGCGCAATCCGGCCAGCTTCTGCGGCGTGGTCGGCTTGCGGCCGAGCCCCGGCCGCGTCGCCAGCACACCTGGCGCGAAGATTGACCGGCTCCTCAGCGTGAACGGCCCTATGGGCCGCACTGTGGAGGACACCGCCCTGCTTCTCGACGCCATGACAGGGGAGAGCCCTA
>KI912084.1:12867-16003 GCA_000517005.1 Microvirga lupini | reverse complement strand
TAGTGTGACCCAGGTCTTGGACGTCGCTCCAGGTCAGGCGATGAGATTTTGAGGGCGCTAGTCGGGCACGTTAGCTAGTCTGAGGCCCGTCGCCATGCGTTCCCAATCCGCTGGCTCCTTGAAGGAGTACCAGAAAGCAGTTCCACGAATGGAGAGAGGGTCCAGGCCCTGTCGATTTTTCTCAGCCAACGAAAAGATCCGCTCAGCGTCCGCTGTTCGACCCAAATGGCCGTACGCGGCGAGAAGCACACGATAAGACCATCGGTCGTCCGGGTTGAGAGCGACAGCCCGCTCCAAACTTGCCGCCGCCTTTTCGAATTGTCCCAGCCCGAACTGGGCCAATCCGAGCTCATAGAAGTAAGAGGGTGGGGAGAATGGGTTGAGCCGCATGCCCTGAAGGACCAACTCGAGAGCCTTGGCGGGCTGACCGGCTAAGCTCAACGCGCCAGCGAGCGCGACGTAGGCGTTGGCATCGTTAGGATCCATGCTGATTGCTCGCTCTCCCTCTCTGATCGCCTCCTCGTGCATTCCCTGCTGAGACAGAATGGCCGCAGCGACCTGATGACTGAGAGAAGTCGGCGATTGCTGTGCTTTGGTGATGTACTCTCCAGCCTTCAGCCGCGCATCGTGCACCGATCTCAGCCCGAACCTTTCTTCCTGCCACTGCCTCCTTGCGATCTGCCAGTATGTGGCCGCGAGCGCAGCATAAGCACGAGGATAGTTTGGCTCCATTTCGATTGCTCGCTCGAAATGCTCGATCGCCTCGCGTGCAGCCTTCGGATTCTGCTGAAGGTACTTGTTCCAACCTTTGAGGAATTCGTCGTAGGCCGCAGGGTTTTCGGTTCGCTTGGCGGCGATCTGCCCCTGCTCCTTGGATGTCAACTGGACCGCCAATGTACTTGTGATCTTGCCAGCGATATCGTCTTGCAGCCCGAAAACATCTCCCATCGTTCCCTCATAGCGATCGGCCCAGAGCTGCCCGCCGCTCGCTGCATCGACCAATCGAACGTTGATGCGAATCCGGTCCGCAGCCCGGCGTACGCTGCCTTCCACCACATAGCGGACACCGAGATCCGCAGCCGCCTTTCGCACGTCGACGGCCGTGTTCTTGAAGGTGAAGGTGGAGTTACGAGCAACGACGAGGAGCCCGGCCACTTTGGAAAGATCGTTGATCACGTCATCGGTGATCCCATCCGAGAAGTATTCCTGGGCTCTGTCGTCACTGAGATTCGCAAACGGCAGCACGGCGACTGAGGGTTTGTCGGATTGCACCGGGGTGCTGGCACCCGCCTCCGGCGGCTCAAGACGCTGTTGGGTCGCCATCCACCACATAGTTCCGCCTGCGCTTGCGAGCATCAGGAGAATGACGGTAATTCCAGCATAAAGGGTAACGCTTCTCGCACGCTTCGGCACACGATTGTGCTCGGGCGTAGTCGGGTCTGCGATGCCCGCCTGCGCAGAACCGAGGCCCTCGATTGGAACAGCGTAGGCCTGGACCGGCCGGTCGATGTTCTTGAGTTTCTTCGGGCCGAGGTCCTTGAAGGAGAATGGGACCGCCTTGTGGACCTGCTCGTAAGCTGCGCCGGAAATGCACACTGCCCCTGGCTCGGCGATCTCCTGGAGCCGTGCGCAGACATTGACCCCGTCTCCGAGCAGGTCTCGCCCGCTCGCCACGATATCACCCACGTGAATACCGATCCGGAACTGGACACGCCGGTCCGGAGCGATCTCTCTAGCCATTCCAAATAGCCGCCCCTGGACCGCAACGGCGCACTGAACGGCATCGACCGCGCTCGGGAACTCTGCCAGGACGCTGTCTCCCGCGGTGTTGGCAATCCGGCCCCCATGATCCTCAATGAGATCGTCCATGATCTCACGAGCGGCGGCGAGGCTTTTCAGGGTGCCAAGTTCGTCCAAGCCGACGAGCCGCGAATAGCCTGCCACATCCGCCGCAAAAATCGCGGCAAGGTGTCGTGCAACCCTTTGTTCCTGTTGCGGACCCATCCATCGTCAGCCTTTAGGCGCTTGGCAATTCTGCGCTTTGAGGTGCAAGGATTCAAGACACGGCGGAGCATGAGCAAACGTCTCGGTCCTGAGGGTTGAACTCCATCGGAAGGGCCGAGGGCTGTTGCGGACGTCACTGCTGACACCTCGACGGGCTCTGATCAGGAGAATGTACTCTGTCCGAGGCTCACCCCGATCGCTGACGTTTCGACAGGCAGTCCGATGTTAGGCAAAGAAGCCTATTCGGCTACGTTTGAGTTAGGCCGTGTTGGCTCAGACACGTCTTGTCGTATAATTACTTCCAATGCGATTGGTCGGCTTTGGGTCAAAGAGTAACCAACAACAAATGAAATAAAGGTCCGCTCAGCGCGTTAGGAGCAGACCAAGGCGCTTCTTCCGAATTGTGCCAGAAGACCGATCGGGCGGCTTCCGGCTGCCGAATAGGGCCTACGTCGCTCCTGACGGGCGGGCGGTGTGACGCTGCCAAACGGCACTCGGTCCACCTCGGATGGCGCGCGGGGATATCTGTGTCCCTGATGCGGGATTGAGAAGGCCATTTGGCCCCGCGGCCGGCCGTAATAATTCCGAACTCCCCGCGTACCAAGATCGGGAAACGCCATGGTCGCGAGGAGGCTGCCATGTCCGGACTGGCACCGTGCGGGCTCGAACTGGGAATCGTCCAGGACGTAAATGATCCCCACGAAATGGGGCGCATTAAGATCCATCTCCCGTCTCACCCGGAGCGACCTGCTGCCTGGATGATGCCCATCCTCCCCTTGATAGAAGGAGGCTCGAAGCTCTCCGTCGTTGTCGGCGACGAGGTGCTGGTTGCCTTCATGCATGGGGATATTGGGCAGCCATATGTGCTCGGTGCGGTCGGAGTTCCCGGTCGTCCATCAGGGACATCCTGATCCTCGGCCCGATGTAGGGTCATCGCAGAATCTTCCCGGAATCCGACGCTAAAGTGCGGCGAGGAACAGTGAGGGTGGATCCTGGAGCGGCGGAAATGTTCGGAAAGACTGGCTGAGCCAAACATTACTGCCATTGATGCTGATCTGCTCACAGTCGTAGCCACAACCATGTAAAGGTCCGCTCATCGCGGAAACGCAGACATTCGGACGACTTCCGCTCC
>KI912084.1:6239-12767 GCA_000517005.1 Microvirga lupini | reverse complement strand
GTTTTGCGGCGCCAAGCACACGATCTCGTGCAGCAGTGGCACCGATGCCTTGGCTCTTGTGTTGATGGCCAAGAATGTAAAGGCGGGAGATGCCGTGTTCTGCCCAGCCTTTACGTTCGCGGCCACCGCGGAGGCGATCGCCGGGCTTGGGGCAACGCCGGTGTTCGTCGATATCTGCGAAGATACCTTCAATCTTGATGTGAGCAGTCTGCGATCTGCCCTACTCGTGGCCAAGGACAAAGGCCTCAATCCGGTCGGGGTCATTGCGGTTGACCTCTTCGGCCAACCGGCCGATTACGATCCCATCGAGACAGTGGCGGCAAACGAGGGCCTGTGGCTCGTTTGCGATGCGGCACAAAGCTTCGGCGCGAGCTACAAAGAACGCCAAGTCGGGACAATCGGTCTCGCCACCGCAACGAGTTTCTTCCCGGCCAAACCCCTCGGCTGCTATGGCGATGGCGGCGCGGTCTTCACGGACAATGCAGAGTTGGCGGAGATCATCTGCTCTCTCCGCCTTCATGGCCAGGGTGCGGATCGGTATGACAATGTCCGGGTCGGCATGAATGGCCGGCTTGATACCTTGCAGGCAGCCGTTCTGATCGAGAAGCTCAAGATTTTCCCCGGTGAGATCATCGCCCGCAACCGAGTTGCTACACGCTACAATGAGAAGCTCAGAGATCTTGCCATTGTGCCGAAGGTCCTGGAGGGTACGACCTCGGTCTGGGCGCAGTATACGCTCCGCCTGCCGGGCTGTGACCGGAAAGCGTTTCAAAGCTCCCTGGCGGCGGCTGGCATTCCAACGGCCATCTACTACCCGACGCCCCTGCACCGACAGGCTGCCTACGGGCACTTTCCAACGGCCTGGGATGGTCTACCCGTTTCTGATCGCCTGGCAGCAGAGGTTATCAGCCTGCCGATGCACCCCTACCTGAGGGAGGAGGTGCAAGATCAGATCACGGGCGCCGTGCGGACGGCCTTGGCGGCGCAAACTTAATCCTGGCTCCACGCAGGGGAAACGCCGCTATTCATACCGCCTCAGGGGACGGAGTTGCCCTCTGACCCGCATCAGATGCCCCTCGATGGCTCGCCTGCGGTCCATCAATCGACTCATTTCGACCAAGAGGCGCTGCTTGTCCTGAGCAGCCCTTGTGGCGTCCGGACCATCGGTGCAGAATCGCTGCCGCTGGGTGACACGACCAACCTCGAAGTCGAGCCTCTCGCCTTCGTGAGCAAGGCGATGGAGTTCCGCGATCAACTCCTGCTCATTCATCTGGTCCAGGCCAGACATCACCCTTGGACCTTGTCGAAGTTACCAGCGCAGCTCTCTTCCGCCATAGGAACAACGCTACTCAGTATTTTGGGAGATCTGGTGACGTATCCGGAGAAGGACCGCTCCGGGTCAAACCAGGAAATTACCCCACCCTCCAGGAACGTCCGATGGTCCCCGCTTGAGCGGACGTTCGGCCTACCTCCGCCCCGTCCCACACAACTCAGCGAGGCCAGCAGCCCAAGTTGCAGCCAGCCGTCTAGGAGCGACTGTGCCTCACGGATTGACGCGTTCCGCCCCGTCAGCCTTTGCTCTTTCGATGGCGCGGCTGGCCACCCGCTCCGCGAGCTGCTGGCCCGCAGTGATGTCCATGGGATAGTGGATCCCGGCCCAGATGCGCGATTCACCCGACTCCCGGCCGAGAGCCATAAGGCCGGTCGCATCGCGTGGGAAAAGGTGCGCTAACACGAGCGCGGACGTCATGGAGTAGCAGGCGTGCGCGGAAGGGTAGCTGGGGTGGTTAGGCGTCTGGAACACAACCTTGAACTCCGGATCCACCTGGAATGGCCTCATTGTCCAGTAGGCGTACTTAGCATCCCAGCAGGCAACGCCGGCATCGTAGAAAGCGGCATTGAGCAATGCAAACACCCGGGCCGCCCGGGGTGCGTCGCGGGCCTCCCCGTACTCGAGCAGCAGCCGTCCCGCCTGTTGGTTCCAGTAATCGAAGTTCCGCAAGCCGCCAACAGCCACCTCCCAGAACAGCGCCGAAGCATTCGACCTCGGCGTACGCGCATAGGCGCGCACCTGGTCCATCTCGGCCTTGAACTCCGGTGTATCGTAGGCGGGCGGCGGAGGTGGCCGGAACTCGTCTGGTTTAGCCAGCAGCCAAGTTGTCCAGGTCGCGGCTTGTGGCATCACCGGACTGGTACCGCTCCATTGGCCAGGTCCGCTCGGAATGCTGCCCTTCCACGGACCTTCTGCTCCTTCTTGGCGACCCTTCTCCAATGCGGCCTGTGCCACCTGCCGCCCAAGTGCCGAGCCTGCCTCCACATCACTTGGGAAGGCGACGCCGGCAAGCACACGCATGTGGCCTGCCTCTTCCGCGAGCTTCGCAAGATCCGCGGCGCGCTGGGGGAAGAACTCGCTCAGGATGACGGCCGCGACCGCCCCGGCAACGGCGTGATCATCTGGATAGGACGGCAGCTTGGGAGCAGAAACAACGGTCGGGAGGGTGCTATCTAAGCTGGTCGGGCGTGACCGGTTGTAAGCGAACTTACTGTCCCATGCTGCAATCGTTGCGTCGGCGAGTGCGATGTGCAGCAGAGCGAGACGCCGCGAAGCTAGGTTCGCGTTCAATCCAGCCCGGATGGCTTCTTCTCGTGCAATCTGGTTCCACCGGTAGGACGGTGCAACGGCATCCCACCATAAGATGCGGTCGCGCAGCGCGGGATCCCGAGAGGCAATCATCGCGCGCACCCGCTCGAGTTCGGCTCGGCTTGCTGCCTCGTCAGGCGGCGGAGGGACACGGAACTGGCTGCCGGAGGACAGCACCCAAGGCTTCCACTTAGCAACGACAGCCTCACTGTCGGAACTTGCATCTGTCTGCGCGTGGGCAAACTGGATGCCAATCGCAATCGCTGCGACGAGAACCAATGTTCGACCAATGTTGCGAACAGTTTTGCTCACGCCCATGCTCATCTCCCCAGCCATGTGGAAACGAGGCAAACGCAGACCTGGTCTCATCCGCGGCTATATTGCTCGGAAGCCTGTATCCGAGACGCTATATTTGCTCCATTTCTAGCATGCCGGGCTTTGGAAGGCAAAGCTCGCCCGCTCAGTGAACACTGTGTTCTATTCTTCCAGATGTATATGCCTGGATGCACACGGGTTGCATGCAGGCTGTAACATGTTCTGGGCGAGCGTTGCTGAGGCGGTCAAATTTCAGCAACGGGTCGATTTCGTTGAAAAAGTCGCCACCTGTGCTCGGAGCATCCATCGATAGTGTGAATTCATGGGCACAGGCACGACATCAGGTATGAAGATGTTGCTGAAATTGGAGTTTCGGGAGTTTTTCAACAGTATCTGCCAACGCGTACCGATCTGCGGGCAGGCTCCCGGCCACCTGATCCTCAAGATTTGACAAGGCCAATCGCGCACCTGAGCGTATAATCACGTTGCCAGCCCGGGCTACCTGGCTCAAACGCTCCGGCGAAACGCCTCATCGGGAAATGGTACGGATCTACACACAGGATCAAGGGAGCAATGCCATGCATAATCCCTCACGACGAGAGGCTACCCGCCTCATTCTGGTCGTCGCAGCCGGGTTGTTCGCGCCCGCGTCCCTCGCGTCCGACACGCTGCCGCTCGCCATCAGGGGCTATGATCCGGTCGCCTACTTTACCACAGGAACACCGACGCTTGGGCTGCCGGAGTTCGAATTCGCGTGGGATGAGCACCGCTACCGCTTCTCGCGCCCCGAGCACAGGGAGCTCTTTAAGGTCGACCCAGTGCGCTATGCGCCGCAGTTCGCCAACTTTTGCGCCATGGCGCTCGCCAAGGGCCAGATCGTTGAGGCCGACCCGAAGATTTGGCTGATCAGCGATGGCAAGCTCTACATCTTCGGAGGGCCCGACGGGCCGCGCCTGTTCCAGCAATCCCTGGCCGAGAACGTCGCCAAGGCAAACCAGAACCGCGGGCTGGTTGAGAACCTTCAGCGCTGAGCCGGCGAAGGCGGGGCGTAGAGCCCGGCCTTGCGCAGACCGTCACGCAGGCGTTCGAGATCGGAGGGGTTCTGGAGCTTGCTGCCGAACGCCTGCGGATCGAACAGCGGGTCAAGGCGTTTGAGCGTGGCGGCGGCACCTGCGGCCTCCTCAGAGCGACCCTGTTGGGCATAGGTGGCTGCGAGCACGACGTAGCTGAAGTGTGCGCCCAACACCTCACGGAGATTGATCTGCGCCTGCTCCACCGCGGCTTCGTATCGTCCCTTGAGATAGTACGCGAGGCCGAGGGCGTTGCGATCAAATGGGTTGAGCACGGGGTTGATCCGCTGCGCCTGTTCGAGGGCCTCTATGGCCGCATCGGTCTGTCCAAGCCACATGAGAATATTGCCATGGCCGGCCAGACCGTCAGCATCATTCGGGTTCGTGGCAATGGCCCGGTCCATCTCCGCCTTCGCCTGCTCGTAGCGCTGGTGGAAGATGTGGATGCGGCCGAGGACGACGCGAGCGCGCACCTCCGATGCGTCGAGGCTCAGTGCCCTGCTGGCCAGACCCTCTGCCTGGTTGAGGAAGGCCGCCGGCGATTGCGCCCACCCAATCGCCGTGCCGATGAGATAGGTGTCGGCCAGGGCGGCGTAAGCGGCAGCATAGCCGGGGTCCAGCTCAATGGCCCGTCGGAGCAGCGTGCGGGCCTCCGCGATGTTCGAGCGCGTTGGGCGCTGCAAGGCGGGCCTGGCCCGGAGCACGTAGTCATAGGCTTCGAGATTGGCGGTTGGCTTCGCCAGCACGCGGCGCTGTTCGATCTCGGCCATCCCGATGGCGAGCGCGCCCGCGATCTGGGAGGTGATTTTGTCCTGCAAGGCGAAGACGTCGGCGAAGGCCTCGTCGAAGCGAGCAGACCACAGCACCCGGCCATCCTGGTCGACGAGTTGGGCCGCCACCCGCACCCGGTCGCTGGTCTGATGGACGCTTCCCTCAACCTGGTATCTGACGCCAAGGGCGCGACTGATGTCGCCGGGGCGGACAGGCTTGGCCCTGTAGGGGGCGACGGCGTTCCAGGACATCACGGTCATGGTGGAAAACCGGCCCAGGGCGCTGATGAGATCCTGGGTCAACCCGTCAGCGAAATAGTCTCGCGCCGCATCGCCACCCTGGTTCACGAATGGGAGAACGGCGAGCACGGGCTTGGCGCCGATCTCGGCCGTTCGCATTGGTCGAGCGCCAGGGGCGAGGCTGCCGAAGAAGTTCGGTTGGAGGCGGAACCCGATCCATAGGCCCGCACCGAGGAGCAGGAGAACGACCACCAGGACAGAGTAAACTGCACCGTGTCGGGCTGTGTGTGCTTTGGGCTTGGAACTGTTCAGGCGGAGGCGAAAGACGCGCACCGGTCGCGCAATGTTCTTGAGCTTGTGTTCGCCAATGTCGACGAAGGCGGTGTCGATCTTGCCGTCGACGTCCTCCTGCACGCGTCCCGAGACACAAATGCCGCCGGGCTCCGCAAGCCCCTCCAGGCGGGCAGCCACGTTGACACCATCCCCGAAGATGTCCCCGCCCTCAATGATGATGTCCCCGACATTGATGCCGATGCGAAATTCGATGCGACTGCCGCGCGGCGCCGCGGCGTTGCGCTCGGCCGTGCCACGCTGGATCTCGACGGCGCAGCGCACGGCCTCAATGACACTGGCGAACTCGACCAGGATCCCGTCGCCGGTGGTCTTGACGACACGCCCGCGGTGATCGGCGATCCTGGGTTCGATCAGAGCATGCTGAAGCTCCTTCAAGCGCGCCAGCGTGCCTTCCTCGTCAATGCCCATAAGACGGCTGTAGCCGGCAACATCAGCCGCCAGTATCGCCGTCAGTCGCCGGTCCACATGCTGCGGTGACAAGGGATTTCCCTGTTCTGCTGCGGCCACCTTCCAAGGGCGAGTATAGAGAAGAATGCTCTCGTCGGCACGGTCGGAGCCAAGTTCGTGCTCAGAACAGGGACCCGGAAATCTGCACCTCGCAGGTGCCGAACAGATCAGGAGGGCGCGAATTTCAGCAGAGGGTCAAACCTTCACATTCCGACTGCTCAACGAACGTCAGCTCTTGAGCGCCAAAGCGGACCAAGCGCTTACGTCTCAGGAGTGCCGATACTGTTGAAAAAGTTTGCAACTGCCGATTTTCGCGTGGTCAGCATACAGGATGCTGGGCCTAGTCTGGCGTGCTGACGCTAGTAATAGATCGACGAAGCAATGCTCGGAAGTTTTTCAACAAAATCTGCCAACAGCGGTCGTTGGGCTCGCTGGGCCAGAAGTCAGATTGCGCTTGCCTTTCCCCAGTTCGGCCGAGTGGCCAGGAGATGAATTTTGCTGAGCTTGCAGTGAAGCTTCTCAATCGCTGAGAACTCTGCATGGAAGGCTATGTGGCATAGGCGATTGGGCGCTATCATAAACAGGAGCGGCAGGAGATCGCCGGGGCGGAGGCCTCGTCGTGTCTCAGCAGAGGACGGCGGGGATGGCCGCAGGAGGACACCCTGATGACCTCCAACAGCGATCATCTCGA
>KI912084.1:4811-6139 GCA_000517005.1 Microvirga lupini | reverse complement strand
AGCTCCCGCACCTGTTCTCCATGATCGATGATGCGCATCAGGGCCTCGCTCAATCAGCGGTTGGTGGCGGTCCAGGAGGATGAGGATCGTGCAAGGGAATCTGTGCGACGAGCCCCCGTACGAGAGCTGCGTGGTCCTCGTCGGTGTGGCAGGTCCAGGTCGGGTTCGGGATCTTCCAGGACGCGATGGACCTGCGCCATATGCTCTGGCGTGAGTGTCATCGGTCGGGTTCGCATCGGATTCCCCTGCCGGTCGACTGCCGCATTCCGACGATACCCGAGAGCGCAGGTCCTGTCGCGGAGGACCATCGGCATCGAAATTCCGGGAGGACGCGCCGTGGGGTAAGATAGTCCCCTGACGTCCCATCCGGTGGAGGCTGCGATGGCGGAGCCGAATCCCTCGTTTCGCGAGTTCGAGCATCAGGGCTGGTCGGCGGAAAATGTTGCCGCCGGATACCACGACCATCTCTCCCCCGTCACGACGCAGGCGATCGAGGCACTGCTTGACGCCGCCGGAGTCACCCGAGGTATGCGTGTCCTGGATGTCGCCACGGGCGCGGGATATGCCACGGCCGCCGCCGCCGGCCGCGGCGCCGATGCCGTCGGAATCGACTTCGCCGCCACGCAGGTTGCCCTGGCCCGGCGACTCTACCCGGACCTGGATTTTCGGGAGGGCGACGCCGAAGCGCTCCCGTTTCCCGACGGCAGCCTCGATGCCGTCGTTTCCAATTTCGGCGTGCTGCATTTCCCCGATCCGGATGCCTTCCTGCGCGAGGCCTTCCGCGTGCTCCGTCCCGGCGGCCGGATCGCCTTCAGCGTCTGGGCGCCGCAGGACAGCGCTGGCTTCGGCCTCGTCTACGGCGCCGTGCAGGCCCACGGCCGCATGGACGTTCCCCTGCCGCCCGGACCCAGCTTCTTCCTGTTCAGCGATCCGGCCCAGTGCGAGGACAGCCTAGCCGCCGCCGGCTTCCGGTCCGCGACCGTGGCCAAGGTCCCGCTGGTCTGGCGCCTGGCGTCGCCCGACGGGCTCTTCGAGGCGATCATGAAGGGTTCGGTCCGCGCCGCAGCCCTGCTCCGGGCGCAGACGCCGGAGGCGCTGGCAGCCATCCGCGATGCAATGCGCCAGGCCGTCGCCGCTTACGCACGGGACGGTGCGTTCGAGTTGCCGATGCCGGCGATCGTGACCGCAGCCAAAAAGCTCTGAGACGCGCTCACAAAAGAGCGCCTCCATGCGTAATTCGGAATAGCGACTTGATACATCCCGGTCCTCCTGTGAGGCAGGCGTTGTGCGCCAGCTACGTGGATCCATAAGGGCGTAAGGTCCGGGTT
>KI912084.1:4371-4711 GCA_000517005.1 Microvirga lupini | reverse complement strand
TTGCGGGTCACGAGCTGTATATCGGTGCACAAAACGGGACGTCCGACTTACCTTGATAAGCTGACGAAGACTCGGAGGAATGCCCGGTCTGGGTTTCGTCGGCGGAACGGCCAAGATTCATTGTGGGGCTTTGTTTCAGGAGCACTGCAATGCAAGACATGATCTCCGACCAACCCTGCCGAACGACAGCGCCGTGGAACCAGGGCAAGCTGATCGGCGCCAAACCGCCTCTCAAAGCCAGGGAGATCTGGTCCATTCGGATCAGGCTCCAAGTGGTGCAGCGCATTCGCGACTTGGCTCTGTTCAATCTCGCCCTCGACAGCAAGCTGCGAGCCTGCGA
>KI912084.1:2102-4271 GCA_000517005.1 Microvirga lupini | reverse complement strand
CGAACAGGCAACCTCCGGGCCGTCCAGCTCCTGCTGGATCACACCAAGATCGAGAGCACTGTTCGGTATCTCGGCATCGATGTCGACGATGCCCTTCTGATTGCGGAGCAGGTTGAGATCTAAACGTGGAGGCGGCTCGCCGACGAGCCGCCTCAGAGCCTACTGCCTGTTAGGGAGCAAGGTCCGGACCTGAGGCTCAAGCAGCCACAAGACCAACGACCGGCACGTGCCAGAAGCGGTCGAATTGATCGGCAAAGGCATCCACGGGCCCTCACTGAAGCTCCGACGCGCAAATCTCCTGTCAAGATCATGGGCGTCCGTCCCTCGGGAGTGCGGCGACCAGTTCGTGGGTCGTCAGGATGGTGTGCGCATAGGCGGTCCCAGGCCATTTTCAGTGTCCGGTCGCTTGGGAGACCTTGGAATGCTATAATTGATGGTTTGAAGCAACCGCATGTCGGTGATCGACGTTGCGTGGCGGCTCACGGCCGCTTGGAGGGCGACCAGGCGGGCCACCAGCGCTTACCTCGAGACCGATCGGTAATGGGGAGGTGTCGATGGCTGCGAATGAGCAATCTTCCATCGACCAACTCGCGTTAGACGAGTTCGGATCAACCCTCCGCGGTGAGCTCGTTCGGCCCGGCGACGACAGCTACGACGAGCGTCGGAGGGTGTGGAACGCCTCGATCGACCGGTACCCGGCGCTTATCGCGCGCTGCGCCGGCGTAGCGGACGTAATCGAAGCGGTGCGCTTTGCCCGCACCCACCAACTTCTCGTTGCTGTGCGCGGCGGCGGCCACAGCTACCCCGGCTACGGTGTGTGCGACGACGGCATGGTGATCGACCTGTCCCTGATGAGGGGGATTCGCGTCGATCCCGAAGCACGAACAGTTCGCGCCCAGGCCGGTGTGCTCTTGGGGGAACTGGACCGCGAGACGCAGGCCTTTGGATGCGCCGTTCCCGCCGGATTCATCTCACATACGGGCATGGCAGGGCTGACGCTTGGCGGAGGGATCGGCTTCACGATGCGAAAGCTCGGCCTCACCATCGACAACTTGCTCTCCGTCGACCTCATTACCGCCGAGGGCGAGTTCGTAAAGGCCAGTGCGCAGGAGAACGCCGACCTCTTCTGGGGTCTCCGTGGAGGAGGCGGCAACTTCGGGATCGCGACGGAGTTCGAGTTCCGTCTCAATCCGCTCGGGCCTGTGATCTACGCCGGCCCGATCTTCTGGCCACTCGACGAAGCCCCGCGTGTCCTGCGCTTCTACCGCGATTGGATCGCCGACTGCCCCGACGAGCTCACGACCTTGGTAACCGAGCGGAGGGCTCCGGCGACGCTCGCCGGCTTGCCTCCCGATCTCGTGGGTCAACATGTGATCGCCATCACGTCCATCTATGCCGGCTCCATCGATGAGGGGGAGAAGGTTGTGCGTCCGCTGAAGGGGTTCGATTCGCCCGCGCTCGATCGTTGTGCCCCTATGCCGTACCTGACGCTTCAGCAGTTGTTCAACGCATCGTTCCCCCCGGGGTGGTGGTACTACTTCCGGTCGTGTGACGTCGCCGAGCTCAATGACGACATCATCGACGTCATGGTGCAGTACGGCGAGCAGATCGAGTCTCCGATCACGGCCCTGGGGGTCTGGCAAGGCGGTGGTGCGGTCTCTCGCGTCGGCGAGGGTGAGACTGCTTTCAACGGCCGGAGCGCCGGCCACACGTTCAACATCGGCGGAAACACCACGAGCGTCGAGGGCTTCGAAGAAGAGCGAGCATGGGTCCATCGATTCTGGACGGCCCTTCAGCCATATCACACCAGCGTGTACGTGAACTTCCTCATGGACGAGGGCCATGAGCGGATCCAGCAGGCATACGGAACGGAAAAGTACCAGCGCCTCCGGGCGCTCAAGCAGAAGTACGACCCCAGCAACTTCTTCCGGCGGAACCAGAACATCCTGCCCGCCTAGGAAGGTCCGGCCCTGCGAGGCAAGGGATCTTGCTGCGCAACTTGGAGGGTGCTCTGCCCAATGCATTGGGGCGCTTGAGGTCTTGGCTCATCCCGAGAGCAATGCGCTCATGCACATCGGGGCGATAGCCTCAAATGGGACAACCACAAGGTTCGACGTCCTTTGCGAAGATGCATTCGTCCACGCAGGGCCGTTTTGGGTCAAACTAGAG
>KI912084.1:0-2002 GCA_000517005.1 Microvirga lupini | reverse complement strand
AGCGGCCCTTGAGGTGAATGCTTCACCGCTGACAAGCCAGGCCCTCAGCGGCTTGCATTTCAGTCTGGCAGCCCGGCCTTCCGCAATCCATCCAGGAATCGGGCCATGGGTTGGGCCGTGTACGGAACGTTCTCCTGAACCCAGGCCAGCGAAACATTCGGCTGCAAGCGCCGCAGCGCCGCGATCGCAGAAGCCGCTTCCTCGGACTGTTCCGCCTGCCCGAGGCTGGCGCACAGGACCCGGTGTCCGCCCAGGAGACCGGGCCGCAACTCCACCGCCTTCCGGGCCCATGTCGCGGCTTCCGGATAACGTGCCGCGAAATAGTGGGCCGCAGCGATGCCGGCGAGGATGAATCCATTCAACGGGTCCTGCGGACTCATCCTCAGCGCCTGCTCGAAGCAGCCGAGGGCGTGCTCGGACCGACCATCGAAGACGAACGTCCAGCCGAGGGCGCCATAGGCGGCTGCAAAGTTCGGGTTAAGGTCCAAGGCTGCCCGGAAATGCCGAATGGCGTCCTCGGTCCGGCGGCTGGTGAAGGCCAAATAGCCGAGCGCCGCATGGGCCCAGGGATCCTCCTCGTCAAGCTCGACCGCCCGATGCGCAAGCTGCGACGCGAGCTCCCGCTCGCCTCCGGCAGGCCCCAGCCCAACGTAGGCTGCGACCACCAGCGTGAAAGCAAGCATGCTGTGGGCGGGCGCGTAATCCGGATAACGCTGCACGGCCTGCCGTAGGATGGACATTCCCGTGTCGCATTCGGTTGCCGTCAGCTTCCAGAAATGGGACACGCCTCGGGCAACAAGATCCCATGCGTCGAGGTCGTCGGCAGATCGCCTCTCGGCGCGGACGCCCTCGGCCGCGACGAGTCTCGGCTCCAGGGCAGCGGTGACGCTCGCCGTGATCTCGTCCTGAAGCGCGAAGATGTCGGTCAGCTCACGGTCATACCGCTCCGCCCAGAGGTGATGGCCCTCAGCCGCATCGACAAGCTGGGCCGTGATGCGCACCCGCTGCCCGATCCTGCGGACGCTGCCTTCAAGGACATAGCGGGCCCCAAGGTCGCGCCCGACCAGCCTAACGTCAGCGGGCCGACCTTTGTAGACGAAGGTCGACGTGCGGGCGATGACGAGGAACCACCGCAGACGGGACAGGGCCGTGATGATGTCCTCGGTGATCCCGTCGCTGAAGTGGTCCTGCTCGGGATCCCCGGACATGTTTGCGAACGGCAGAACCGCGATCGAGGGCTTGCTGCCTGGCTCCAACGTCGGCGTCTGGTCCCCCTCCCGCAGCCCGTCCAGGCGAACACGATAGGTGCGGATCGGCCGGTCGATGTTCTTGACCCGCCTCTCTCCGGCGAATTCCAGCGGCAAGTCGATCTTGCCGCGCAGGTGATCGAAAGCAGTGCCTGAGACCAACACACCACCGGGCTCGCAGATCTGCTCCAGGCGAGCGGCGAGGTTGACGCCATCATCCAGCAGGTCTCCGCCCTCGACCACAACGTCGCCGAGATTGATGCCGATGCGGAACAGGATCCGGCGCTCCTGCGACACTTCGGTTTGGCGCTCAGCCATGTCGCGCTGCACCGAGACCGCACAGATCACTGCATCGACCACTGAGCCGAATTCGGCGAGAATACCATCCCCCATCAGCTTGACGGTGCGGCCATGATGTTCCGCCAGCAGTGGGTCGATGACCTCATGGTGCAGGGTTCTGAGAATCGCCAGGGTCCCGGCCTCGTCCTGCTCCATGAACCGACTGTAGCCGACCACGTCTGCGGCCAGGATCGCGGCCAGCCGCCGCTGCACCCATGCAGTCGCCATGGCTATTCTCCTTCAGGAGATCCGCCGATGGGAGTCGCAGGCAATTGACGCGACCGCCGCGTCAGGCTGCCCGACACCACACCAGCGCTTGCCCAGGATACCACCGAGATGATCCGGTGGCGACGTTTCGCTGGGAGGCCACGTTCAAGCGGGATAGGTTCCGCAAAGCCGATCACCGCAAAGGTCCG
>KI912083.1:1312-3332 GCA_000517005.1 Microvirga lupini | reverse complement strand
TTGCCCCCACATCGAGTGCACCACGGAAGATGAAGGGAAAGCACAGGACGTTGTTAACCTGGTTCGGGTAGTCCGAGCGGCCCGTCGCGATGATGATGTCGGGCCGGACAGATTTGGCCGCCTCCGGGCGGATCTCGGGCTCAGGGTTGGCCAAGGCCAGGATCAGCGGCTTGGCAGCCATGGCCTGCACCATCTCGGGTTTCAGCACCCCGGCCATGGAGACGCCCAGGAACACGTCTGCCCCTGGCATGACATCAGCTAGCATGCGGGCGTCGGTAGCCTGGGCATAGCGCTCCTTCTGCGGATCCATGCCCTGCCCTCGGCCGACATAGATGACACCCTTGCTGTCGGTGACCCAGACATTCTCGCGTCGGACCCCGAGCCCGACCAGAAGATCGAGGCAAGCGATGGCGGCCGCTCCGGCACCGGAGCATACGAGCTTGATGTCCTCAATCCGCTTGCGGACCACCTCAAGCCCGTTGAGGATTGCAGCAGCCGCCACAATGGCCGTACCATGTTGGTCATCATGGAAGACCGGGATCTTGAGGCGCTCGCGCAGGCGGCGCTCGATCTCAAAGCACTCAGGCGCCTTGATGTCCTCGAGATTGATGCCGCCAAAGGTAGGCTCAAGCGACGCAATGATGTCGACGAGCTTGTCCGTGTCGGTCTCGTTCACCTCGATGTCGAACACGTCGATGCCAGCGAACTTCTGGAAGAGGCAACCCTTGCCCTCCATCACTGGCTTGGAGGCGAGCGGGCCGATATTGCCCAGGCCCAGCACCGCCGTGCCGTTCGAGACTACGGCGACAAGGTTGGACCGGCTCGTGTACAGGGCGGCAGCGTTTGGATCGGCATGGATGGCCATGCACGGAGCAGCGACGCCCGGAGAGTACGCCAAGGCAAGATCGCGTTGGTTGGTCATGCCCTTGATCGGCAGTACGGCAATCTTTCCGGGCCGTGGAAGGCGGTGGTACTCCAAGGCGCTCTTGTTGAGAGCTTCCACGGCGCTCTGATCCAGGTCCGCGGCGCTCGAAATTACCTCTTGGCCCATCAGTTTCCTCCCGGGTCATGTTTTGATGCCGCCCCCTCTCTTTGTCAGATAACGCTCGTGATTACCCTGCAAAGGCTACTCTTGAGGGGCATCCATAGCCACGCGGGTTCATGGGGTATTGCCAAGAGCTCAGCCAAGTTGGTGCCGTTACCGTGGGCACTCACAGGAATGATCTTCCGATGCGAAGGTCCGCAGCGGGTCACGGACTGCCCTACAGCATGGCCTTGAGAAGGTCCGCTTTCCGCTCCTGACCCGCCCTCCCCTCCTCTTCGACTGTCGTGAACGCCGAGCGAGCCGTTGACTGCCTCCAGCCCTGCCCTCATCAGCAGAGCAGATGCGGATCTCAGCTCGGCCTCTCTCATTCAAGTTCTGCGAGGCTCGTCCATTCCGAAAGCCCGCTTCGTCGCGACAGCTAAGCTCTTGAAATAGTTAGACGTGGTAGCAGCAGAAGAAGCTAATCAGAAATTGACTACGGCGTGTCCTTAGGAGGCGCGCTGTTTTCTCGGAAGGCATCGTGAGCAGCTTCGTTTGGGATCAGATCACAGAGGCTTGTGTCGGCCACACCTCCTGAACCAATCCGCTAAAGCCTTTGTTTTCAAAGCATTTTCGCCGGCTACGGGAAAGCCCTTCCCTTGTCCGCTGGTTAATAATATAGCTTGAAAGACGTCTTCAAACGGTCGTTTGCACATAACAAGTCAAAGTGTACAGCAAAGCTCTAAACCTGTGAAAATTCCTATGCACCCCGCTTTCCAAACTGCCGCGACAATCCGGTAGGCTCGACTGTGGACGAGCGGTGCAACTGCCTGTGGTATCCGTCGATCACTGTTAATCTGTGCACATGAAGAACCACTATATTCCGCGATTTTACCTTAAGCGGTGGATGGTAGGCGATCACCTTATTGAGTTCGCGCGGCGTCAGCCCGGCTCCTCAAAAGTGACGCCGATGCGACGCACGCCAGCCGCCACCGG
>KI912083.1:0-1212 GCA_000517005.1 Microvirga lupini | reverse complement strand
CCTTCTCCATCCATTGGTTCGCCTTGGAATGATGGCTCAAACACCTGGATTCGGGGCATATGCAGCCGTCACGGAGATCTCTCGGTTCACTCAGGGACCTGCGTTCTTGCTACGTACTTCGTTACCGTGCAATCAGTCACAGATCTTGCGCTGATCCCTGCGAGAGCCGCTGCGGACAACGCTGCCGATGATCTCGTCTCCCAGCACGAGGTCATAGCTGTCGGACGCCAGCTGCAGAAGATGGTAGCCCCTCACCTCAACTCCTCCCCGCGATCCGTTGCTCGACCAGTTTGTGCGACTGTGCAAGCAGGGTTTCGCGGTCACTCGCGAGAACGATCATCGGACGTTCGCCCTGACGCGCCACAAAGGACACCCAACCGGATTGCGTCGGCCCAAACCGAATCCAATGATCCAGGAACTGGATCTCGTCGATCGTGCCAGGGTCCTGGAAGGCTTGAGACGTCAGGCTAGGCTGGGTAGTCATCGCTCAAGCCTCATAGGCTGCGTCGCTGATCCTGCTCGCGATCTCCCGTCGAGAACTCGGCTCAAAGGTGGCTTCGCGGTCGCAGACGACACAAGTTCGGAGGAAAACCTCTCCTGCACGAGCGCGAGCGCCGTCCCCGTCCCGCTGAGGATCACGGCTGTATGCTTCAGGATGATATTGGGCTGGGACGGGCGCGCTGAGGCGCTGAGCCGCGACGGATCCTCAGAAGGATCAGCCGTGAGGGGCTGAGCACGGGCGACGAGCGTGCGACGGGAGGGACGGAGTGGAGCAACGACGGTCCCAAACGGCACATCTGTCATTTGCAGAACCTCAGTCATGCCCGCGGCCAAGCGCTGTGGCACAAACCAGTTCTCGGCCGTTGCAAGCGGCAGTGTGCCCCGCATCAGCCGAACCTGCCGGTAGTGAACGGTCTCGCCCGCAGCAGGCCCAAGAGCCGCTCTAACGTCGTCAGGGATCACCGCAGGCGTGAGCCGCTGCCGCACCTCGACGGTGATTGGCCCCTGCGAGAGACCATGCTCCTCACACCAGGCCAGGAGCGTTTCCGTCGCCGTTGCTCCAGCCATCAGGCGGGTGCTCAACTCCTGCGTAAGGGCATGAGGCGTGGATTGTGTCGTCATGACGGTTGCGGCCCTTCCGCACCGGTCGGCTCCTGCCGACCGATCACATGCGAGACCAACTCCAGCTCGTGATCGGCCAGAGCTGTCGGT
>KI912082.1:166161-169145 GCA_000517005.1 Microvirga lupini | reverse complement strand
ATGGGTCACGTTTCCTCAAGAGGTAGGATGTGGCATGGGAAATCCAACGGCTCGGGCTCAACCGGATACGGCAGCCGGATAGAGGATCCCGTTGCCGGACGGGCGGGCTCCAGGCGTGAGCGACGCCGGCTCGATCTTGCCGGGACCAAGGATGTGGAACACCGCATGGCCGGAGGCGAGCAGGTAATCGGCGATGATCCGGCGGTGACAGCGCCACCACACCGCCTCGGCGCACATGATGGCCGTGATGTTCGCATCACCAAGATCGCGCAACTTCGTGAGGCCCGTGCGGAACTTGTCGGTCAAGGCATAGTCGGCATAGTTCCGGAAGCTGGTGTTCTCCCAATACGCATTGGGTGAGGGCTGAATCAGACGCTGTTTGCCACGCAGCCCGCCGAGTGCGGCGATGTGCTCATATCCGATATGGTAGCCCGCAAGGCTCTCCGGCAGAACATCACGGTTGAACTGCGGGTTCGTCCGGGAGCGCGGAACCGTTCGGACATCCACCACAAGAGCGACTTGCTCCTCGCGGAGCAGGCCCACGAATTCCGCAATGGTGCGGGTGGAGTGCCCGATGGTGTAGAACCGGTTTGCCATGCCGGTCAGTGGGGGCTCGGAGGTGCGGTTGTGTCCGCCAGCTTTTTCTTTAAACCCCTGATCTCCTCGAAGCGGCTGGTCACGTCCCGCATCACCGCGGCGAGGCCCTGCATTTGTCCCCGCTCGTCCTTGAGCAGCACGATGGTGAACTCCAGCGAGATGCGTTGGCCGTCCTTGCGGAGGCCCGGCACCGACAGGAGGTCGCCTGCGCCGTAATGGCTCTCGCCGGTGGCCGTGACGCGGTGGAAGCCGTCCCAGTGGCGCGGGCGCTCCGGGATGATGAGGTCGAGCGGTTGCCCCAGCGCCTCGTCGGCGCGATGGCCGAAGATCCGCTCCGCGCCTGGGTTCCACACGCGGATGATCCCTTCGCGGTCCGATGCCACCACCGCGTCGGCCGCCGCGGAGAGAATGGCGTCGGCCACAAGCCGGGTCAGATCCATTTCAGCCCCCATCAAGGCCTTGCCGAGTGGAGCATTTGGATCAGGCTCCCCGGTCCGAGATGGCGACCCGGTGGCGGTAAACCATCTCCCACCCGCGCCAGCCAGTGTAGAGCAAGAGGAGAACCACGACGAGCGAGATGAGAAGCCCCGCCGGCAGCACGGCGGCGTCGCCGGCCTCGTAGCGACGATACCAGTTCCACAGCGAGAGGAGCACGACAACAACGTTGCCGAGCATGTGGTGCCAGGCCGCCGACAGATCGCGGATGCGCCGGTCGCCCAGGAAGTCGGTCAGACCGGCAATAGCTGCGAGGGCCGCCATGACGAGCGCGGCACCCAGGAGGTAGAGCGAGGCCGTGCTCCAAGCGCTGTTGCCCGTGTTCCAGAAGAGCAGGTCACACACGAGGGTGGCCACGAGAAAGGCGACTGGGAACGGGATCAGCATAGGGTGCAGCGGATGTCCGGCAATCTGTGCGGTGCTTTGGGGATTGCGGTCTCGTACAGGGTTCTCGGCTCGCATGGCATTCTCCTCGTTAAGCAGGAAGCTCCGGAGTAATTTTGCCCCTCATCATCCAAAGGTGTCTCGACCCATTGGTGGCTTTGGGCTGGCAAGGATCGTCGCGATGTCCAATGTCCGACGCCCGTGATGCTTCTGTCCTTGGCACGGTCATTCTTCAGAGAGCTCCGACAAGCCGAGCCGTTCCAACACGGTCTCCGTAATCCGGGCGCAGCGGGCGCCGGCGCACGGGAAGACGTCACTCACGGCGGAGGACAGGGTCCGGTCGAGGGACTGCCGCAGGAGACGCCGGGCACGGTGGAGCCTTGTCTTGACTGTCTCCGGGCGAAGGGACAGGTGGGCGGCGGTCTCCTCGATGCTCATCTCCTCGATGTCTCGGAGGACAAAGACGATGCGGAAGGGCTCGGGCAGTTCGTCCACAGCGCGTTCGAGCAGACGCCGGACCTCGGCTTGGGTGGCGGCGGCTTCCGGATCGCAGTCCTGGCGGGCCGACGGCAGGTAGATCACGCGGGCTTCCCCCTGGTCGTTGATGGCATCGATGTCCTTCAATCCAACGGTGATGCGCCGACGTCGGAGTCGTCCGAGTGCCTCATTGAGCGCAATGCGCGTGAGCCAAGTCGAGAGCTGCGCCTCGCCGCGGAAGTCGTCCAGATGGGTGAAGGCGCGAACGTAGGTCTCCTGAACCACGTCCTCCGCCTCGGCATCATCGTGCAGGACGCCGCGGGCAACCCGGAAGAGCCG
This sequence comes from Microvirga lupini, assembly GCA_000517005.1. Taxonomy (GTDB): domain Bacteria; phylum Pseudomonadota; class Alphaproteobacteria; order Rhizobiales; family Beijerinckiaceae; genus Microvirga; species Microvirga lupini. The sequence goes on along the minus strand of KI912082.1, from coordinate 166,853 downwards.
ACGGTTGTGCCTCTGCATGATGAGCCGGATCGCAGCCCCGTCCCGACTTCGGGCCAACGCCACCAACGCCCCATCATCAAGCCCGTCCAACCGTGTTGCCGCGACCGTTGCCGTCTGCATGGCCAAGCTCCTGTTGCTGCCTATTAGATGGGACATCTGGACAAAGGTTCCCGGGCCAAAGACGGGACGGGCAGGTCGTCTCAGCGCGGGCGCCCGGAAGGTGGGAGCGGCCGAAGCAAAGGTGGGAGCGGCCGAAGCATCTGCGTCTGGGCCACCGCCTCCGGACCGGTAGATTGGAATGCGGAGCCTGATCCATTCTCCAGGCTGACGTGGAGATGGCGGTGGATGAGGGGGAACACCACCCCCATTGCCAAACCCCAGAGCAGTTGAGCCAACAGCAGTCCGGTGGCCGGATAGCCGCGCAGGATGGGCTGGTCCGGAAGCCATTGCAGCAGCGGGACGGGCCCGAGCATCCAGAGGACGAAACCGAACGCCATCCCGAAGAGCCAGCCTCCGCGAGGGTCATTGGCCGCTCGCTGGAACAGCCAGCCGTACAAGATCCCGCCGAGAAGCATCAGGCCGGCATAGAAGAGACCGGCAGCGAACACGGACGTGCCAGTGGCCCAGGCCGGCGCGTCGAGGGACTGGAACCCGGCCAGGACCGACAGGGCCGGGATCGCTGCCGACACGCC
>KI912082.1:160026-166061 GCA_000517005.1 Microvirga lupini | reverse complement strand
ACGCCCGTCGCGGTCGTAGGCCAGGAATGGCCCGGCCGGCAGGGTTTTCGGATCGACGTAGAGCTGACCGAGCCCCGGCAGGAAGTCGGGTATCTTCACAAGTTCGCTCACCTTCTTATAGGCGCCTGTGGGCGGCGCCTTCTCGACCTGGTCGGCGGCCAGCGCCGGCAAGCTGAAGGCGGCAGCCAGGGCGAGTGTGGCGAAAGCAATTCTCATGGCATCCTCCGGTGACGCGCCGGATCCATCTGCGGCCTGCGCGTCACCATTGGATGGGAGCAACCCCAAAAGGTTCCCGGCAGAAGCAACCGCGCTGCGCGACCGGTCATTTTGCTACACCACCAACCGGCTCCAGGATCCGTACCTCTCCCGGATCGGGCCACGGCGGATGCTGAGTGCTACAAGGGCGACACCACCGGCGACGCTGGCTATGGTTGCCGTCATGCTTGCCCCGTAGATGAACGGGGTGGCAAACAGCGCGAGCCCAAGCGGGATATTGAGGAATCGTAACGGCCTTGCGACTTCCGCCGCAGCAAGCGAGATCACGGTCAGGACAAGCGAGCCGATCAGATGATCGGAGTTTGCCATGCTGCCTTCCGCCCCGAGCATGATGGGTGTGAACAGCAGGGACGAGCCGACCAGTCCCGAGAGGGCGAGGTTCCATGGCAGGCTGACACCTCCGCTCACCATATCCTTGATCAAGGTGCCGGGTGGTCTGGCAAACTCATCGGCAGTCGAATCCGTGTCCTGTGCCTCCTGCATGTCATCGGTGTCGCCCAGGAGGAACACGCGGAGCGTGTTCCGGCCCCTCTTCATCCGGCGGCGCATGAACTGGAACGTCGCAATCATCTCATCGAGGGAATAGGGAATCTGGACCAGGATCGCGGCGGCGATCAGGGCGATGATGCTCCAGGTGCCGATGACTATCGGCTGGATGATGATGAACACAATCGAGACGACACCCAGAGGCGCGATCATCAGGCCGAAGAGGATCACCAACCAGGGCATGGTGCGCCAACGGCATCGCGACCCCACCAGACCGGTGAGGATTTCCAGCAGGTAGGTGTAACCGCCCAGCGCCGCATCAGACACTGGCCATGCCGTCGAGACTGGTGAGGTGATAATCTCCTCGGTTCCGTTCTGGGGATCGGAAGGCGCACCGGAGAAGAAAGGATCCCAGACTTCAGGGATGTGACCGAGCTGGTAGGCTGCCAAGTAGCGTGAGGCGTAGAGGCCAACGAGCGCCAGGATGATGATCGGCAGGCGCTGCACCCAACTGGATGGGTTGTAGCTCCAGCCGGGCGGCATGGTTGGCCCTGTGAGTGCGGCGACGGCTGAGGAGCTGGGTTCGGGCTTCGTTCCGACAGCAAAGGCGAAGATCAGGAAGCCGGCAAGCGTGTCGGAGAGATAGGCGGCGGCACTTTGTGTCGAGAACAGGAAGGGCATCGCCATCACGGCTGCGCCAATGCCCGCACAGATCCAACGCGCCCATTGCGCCTGCCAGGACAGGGCCGCCGCCGCGAACACGACGAGGGCGCAGCCCAGAATGATTTCGCTCCAGCGCAGGAGTGGCTCCGGAACACCGATCAGCACCGGCTGGGTGATGAGCCAGGTGCCAAGACCGATATTGGCAAAGTGCGCCCAGCGGTTGGCACGATGCTCGGACTTCGTCTTGGCCCTGTGGCGGGCATTCACCTCTTCCGGGTTTTTCCCCAGATCGGCCGCGTCACTCAGCCAAGCCGGGGGTGTGACCCCGTTCGCCTTGTACCATCCGGCTGGATCTGCTTTGAGGGCGGCAGCGAGCCTTGGCAATTCGTCCTTCAGCCGGTGCCTGGGCTCCCATCCCAGGAGCTTGCGGGCGCGTCCGACGTCGAGGGCGTAGTGGTCATCGGCCATGGCGATCATGAAAGGCTTGATGAACGGCTCCTCGCCTCCGTCGATCAGGTCCGGGATGACCGGCTCCAGCTCATCCTGCGCCCAGACCCCGGCAGCAGCCACGATCTTTGGCAGACGCAGCGTCGGCCAATTGTCTTCCCGGTGGAGGAGACGGCCGAGCTCGTCCTGGAGCGCGTCGTATCCGATGGCATCGTGTTCACCGATCAGGATTTCCGTACTGGGCGACAATGCAGCGCGGCAGTCGACCGTACGGCGGAAGGCATCGAGGATGTCCGCCCGATGAAGCATGGCTTGGCCAACGAGCGTGCTGCCGGAATAGAAGTGGCTCTGAAAGTTGCGCTCGTAGACGCTCGCGATTTGCTGCGCCATCGTAGGCACCGTCGTGTGCTCGTCATAGACGCCGGCCAGCCTCAGGACGACATAGGGGATTTGCTTGTGCTCCGCTCGGATCACCTCTTCGGCTGCGGCTTTCGATTTGGGGTAGGCCCAGCGCGGATCAATCGGCTGCCGCTCATCGATCCGCTCGCCGGGACGGCACGGCGCATGCACCAGCATCGTGCTCGAATAGACGAACTGATCGACTTCAAACTGCTGCAGGGCGCGCAGCAGGCGCCGGGTGCCCTCAACCGTGACGGATTGATAGAGAGGGTGATCGTCACCAGTAAAGTCGAAATAAGCGACGAGGTGGATGACGCTGGCGATGTGTGACCCGAAGGTGTCGCGGAACTTGCGGAACGCCAACTCCATCGACGCGTCGGATGTAAAGTCGACAGGGATGACTGGAAAGTCAGCCCCTTCTGCAACACGGTCGAGACCCACGGTCCGATAGTCGCGGCCGAACACCTTGCCCAGCGAGCTGCCCAAATTACCGGTTGCGCCAGTGATAAGGACGACGGGTCGCTGATCGGTGGATGAGGTCAGGAGATGACTGCCATGCAAAGCTCGCGACCCCTCAATTGCCGCCGGGTTTCAAGAAGCTACCTGCCAGCAGTGCGGCATAGCAGATGAAGTAGTTCACAAGGGCGAGGGCATAGAAACGGCTTGCTGGATCAAATTCTGAAGCCCGCTCTGCTCTCAGCCCGCGGCCAAGCGCGGCTCCCCCAAGGAGGCCGAAGGCGAGGACCGCTGTCCGCAGACTCAGTCCGAGATCCTGGCTGCCGAACGCATCCATGATGATGCAGACGGCCACCACAAGAGAAGCCCTGGCAAGTGCCGTCAGCGCAATGCCATACAGGACCGCTTTGAAGGTCGGTGATAGCGCCGTTTCACCCTGGGCCGGTGTCATGTCTACACCATCATGTTCTGAAAGCCTGATTATGCTGAGTCATCAAACCACGGGGTCGAGCACCTGAACGGACCGACACTTAAGGCGAATGAGCATGAAGGACAGTAACCTCAATAATTGCAGTGCCAGGGCGCATCCGGCCTCTTCTAGGAGTGAGGCAGGATACATCTGGCTGGCGTGAGCTCCCTTGCGGGCTCTGTGATCTCCCACTTTCAGCCGCTTAGAAAACGTAGGCGGCGGCCGGCACGATCGAGAGGTGATCCTCCACCGCCTTGACCCCGGCCTGATTTTCCGCAGCGAGGCGGATGGCGTGTCGCTCCTCCTCTGACTGGACAATGCCGAACAGGTGAACGACGCCATTCTCTACGACGATGTTCTTCGACAGGAGATAGGCCCAGGACTGATCCTCAAGTTCGTCATTCAGCCGCTCCCGAATGATGCGGTCGGCAACGTTCATCGGCTTCGACACGTCGGTGGTTGCCAGGACCTGGAGCAGGTTGCTTCTGGTCACGATGCCCACGAGCCTTCCGTTCCGCAGCACCGGAACACGCTTGATCCGATGTTGCTCCAGGGTGCGGGCCGTGTCGGCGACCGACGTGGTCTCCAGGACCGTGACCACCTCTTTCGTCATAACGTCGCTAGCCGTCCGACCATGTGATTTGGCGTAGTGCTGAGCCAGCACCGTGGGGCCATTGAGGAAAGTCTGCCACCAGGACCGGCGCTGCTCACCGGCCAATTGGGCATGCCCGATCAGATCGCCTTCACTGACAATGCCGAGCAGCCGCTCTTCGTCATCGGCCACCGGAGCCCCGCTGATATGATGGTCGCAGAGCACCTTTGCGATCTCGTGGATTGACGTCTCGGGACGGACAGTGACGACGGCAGTCGTCATGACATCCGCGGCGGTAAGCATCCCTGCCTCCTCTGAGTGTGCGCTGACGATAGGCTTGTGAAGGTATGCCGGTCATCGGCGCCATCGGTCGACAGAAGAAGGGTATGCTTGGACAGTGGACGTGACAAACGAAGAACTTTGCAGATTCAGATCACAATTCTTGCACTTCGGCGGCCTAATGATTCACCAAGCCGTGAAGAATGAAGCCCCGAAGTGCGACGGCGTCGTTGTGTCTCTCGTCACGGGCGGAGAACACGAGGGTGATCCGGCCTTTGCGGGCACGGGCCCGCAACTCTTCCAACAGATCCTCGTGTTCATGCACCTCAGCGGCGTACCGGCGGCAGAACTCTTGCCATCGGCCAGGATCATGCCCGAACCAGCGGCGTAATTCGGTGCTGGGCGCGATGACCTTCATCCACTGATCAAGAGCGAGAGCTTCCTTGGAAATTGCACGAGGCCAGAGCCGGTCGACCAGAATGCGGGCGCCGTCATCGGCCGACGGCTGCTCATAAGCCCGCTTCAGCCGCACATTATCTTCTGGAACCTGTGTGCTCATCGGAAGGCTCCAAACGCGGGTCGCCGGCAACAGGTGGCACGACCGGATCACTCCCAGGTGCGGTCCCAAGGGTAGCAGTCGATTACCGGAATTGCGTATTGCCTACTGATCTTCGGACAAGGACGCGATCATGAGGCTGGCGTGAGCAAAGGCTCCGCCGGCCCGCATCTCGGCGGCCACCCAAACCGCCTCCATCAGTTCCTGTGCCGTGGCGCCGGCCCGCTGAGCGGCTTTGGTGTGCCCCTGGATGCAATAGGGGCACTGGGTGACATGGGCGACCGCGACGGCAATCAGCTGCTTCGTCTTGGTGTCGAGAGCGCCATCGGCGAATACCTGGCGGCTGAACGCGTCGAACGCCGCCTGCACATCGGGTGCGAGCTCACGGCGCCTGTGCGCGAGCTCGGGAGATGGTTCCGGATAAAGCTGTCCAACCATGTTGGCCTCCTCTCAGATTGCGGTGCCGTGCCAACAGACTCGCGACCAATGGGCCGCAGCACCGCAGGGCTCCCGCACCTGGTCACCGCTGCGCCTCGTTTCACCCGGCAGCCATCTGGAGCGGCAAGGTCTCCCCTGGCCGTTCCTTTCCACAGACGGGAGCATCTCTGTCGGACGGTGGCCTGCGGTCCTGATCGACCCAGGCCATGAGATCCGACGGGTTGATCAGCTGGAACAGGTAGAACCCGTTGTAGTGGGCGCTTACCGCCGCCGCCTGATGATCGAAACCCGACGAGCCGGGATAGTCCCTCACGCGTCCGACGAAGCTCCAGGGCGGACCCGTGATGAAGGCGGGCACGGGCCGCACTTCCGGAACAGCGCAGATGAGTTCCGAACGGTCGACGTGGCGGAACAGATTATAGTGGCACATGTCCTGGCCCTTTCTGTGGGTTCGGTCCGCCTAAAGCGCGACGACGCACCAGGCGAGCAGGGCCAGCGAGCTGGCGAGAAGGCTGACGGCCAGCCATCGTTCGCCCGTGTGGTTGTCGGAGATGGCCATGGATTGAGCGGGCCTGGCATGCTGCATCATCGCCTCCATCGTGCCGTGGACTACCCGGTTCCGCCGCCATCCCCATCCGGGAGGAGGGGCGATCCGGCGAAATGGTGCAACAATCCTCCCTCTGGCTTGAGTGCCTGGCAAACGAAATTGTTTGGTCTGTTCAAGCAAAAGATTTGGAGTTCAAGCCGGCCGTGCCGGCTGTGGCGCTCCGGCGCCTGACGGAGCATGGTGCAGGATCCTTGCCGATATCCAGCAATAAAATTCGTTTGTCAGGGTTCCGCCCTTACCCAACCCTGTTGGGGGGTCTGGAGAGCGATGACATGCCTGAACGAGTTCACGGGCACGAACTGGATGCGGCGGCCCATGACGTGCACCCGTCCTTCTGGCGCCGGTGGTTCTACTCCACGAACCACAA
>KI912082.1:155849-159926 GCA_000517005.1 Microvirga lupini | reverse complement strand
ATCATTGAGCAGGCATGGAGTCACCCATGCAGCCTAATGAGATGCGGCGGCTTCGCATTCATCCCGCGGTGACAGGGACTTCAAGAATGGGGCCGGACCTTGCCGCTTCTGGTTCCGCCTGTACCTGTGAGGATTGGCCCGGCACTTCGTCGGCGCGGGCGACCTCACGCAGCCCCCCCAACGCGATCTCCAGATCCTCGTTCTCCGCGTTCTCCGAGTGGACCGCGTAGGCGCAGAGTGTGAATTCCGGCGCATGCGGCACCAGGTGCAGGCGCTCGCTGTCGAGGTAGGGCTGGGCCACGCGTTTCCGGAAGTAGCCGGTTCCGCCGACCTGCACGATGTAGTCCAGACCGAGGGGCCCCAGGCCGATGGACAAGCCGGGGGTGGAGGCCTGCGGGTAATTCAGGCCATGATGGGCCGCGAAATCCGCCCCCCAATCCACATACACGTAATCCGGATCCGACACGCCGGAGGTTGACGGATCGGTCGTGATCAGGACGAGCTTCTCCTCCATGAGCATCTCGGCCTTCAACCCCGGCCATTGGCGGGGCGTATACACCACCGCCAGGTCGAGCACCCCATCGGCGACCTGGCGCAACAAGCCGTCCGACAGGCCGACCTGGGTCTGGAGGGCGATGTCGGGGACGCTCCGTCTCATCCACACCATCCAGTTCAGGAGGAGCGGGTTCCAGAGGGCCAGCTCACCGCCCACGGCGAGGACCGCCCGGCGCCCGGCGGGAACTGCCACCTGATGGCGGGCTCGCTCCCAAACCTGCACCAGGGTCGGCGCGAACCGCAGAAACTGCTCCCCGGCTGCTGTCAGGGCCACGCCCGCCTTGTTGCGAATGAAAACCGGGCGCCGGAGCTGGTCCTCCAGCGAACGGACGCGGGCGCTGACGGTGGTTTGCGTTACGTTCAGCCGCTCTGCGGCGCGGACGAAGCTTCCAGCCTCGACAATGGCCAGAAAAGTGCGAGCGAGTTCGATATCCATGGCGGCATCCTTTACGGGCCTGGAGACGCACGGGATTGATATGGGGCGGTTGCCGCAGCCGTCGGCCATTGGGACGGCCGGGTAGTCCGGAGAAACTCCGGTTGCTTGTAGAGACCCCGAGCTCGGCTGCGGCTGCGGCCGAATGAGCCCGGGGCTACGTGCCCGCGATCAGGTTACCTGCGCGATGCGAGCCGCGTCTGAATGTCGGCAAGCTCAACATGATCTGGCAAGGATATGCCCTGCGCGGGGGAAGTCAAACGCTGCCGCCACGACTCTACCGGCGTGGGGTCCTTTGCAACAGGGACACCATGCCCGTGTACCCGCGGGCCTGTGCGAGCTGGAGGGGAGTTGACCCGTTTCGGTCAGAGATCCGGGGATCGGCGCCGGCTTCGAGGAGGGCGCGCACGGTTTGCGTGTGACGGGGCCCACCGCCTCGATCAGGGCGGTCCACCCCAAGTTGTTGGCGCGGTCGAGCGGCGCTCTGGCGCAGATGAGCTCGCCGACGATGCCATCATGGCCGGGATGGGCAGCGGCGATCAAGGCAGTGCCGTCGTAGATGCTCGTGACCAGCTTGGCGCTGGCGCCGGCGGCGAGCAGCGCCTGCAGCGTCGGCACGTCATCCCTAACCGCCGCGATGGTCACGGCGTCATAGCGCTGGTTGTCGAGCAGGCCGGAATCGGCCCCGACGGCGATCAGAGATTGGGCCGCCGTCCCGTGTCCTTGGAACGCTGCCACATGCAGCGGCGTGCGACCGTTGCCGTCGCGGCCATTGGGATCGGCTCCCGCTTGGGCCAGCCGCTGGATGTGATCGACGGAGCCTTGGGCTGCCGCCGCGTGCAGCCCGTGGTAGGCCGAGAGCTCTGCTGGTGTCGGAGGCATCTGGGCGAAAGCCACGCCCTGGAGGAGGGCTAGGATCCCGATCAACCCTATGAGCACGAATGGGTTGGCCATGGTCGTTCTTCCGGACGCAGAACTGCTTCCTGAGCATATTTTTGCCAGCAAGCAATGTGGGACAACTCTATTATCGAAGGAAACGGAAAAATCTCGGTCGTGTCGAAACGGAAATCAGGAGAGAGCTCAGCCGGCATACCGGGAACCGTAGCCGTCCATCCATACGCGGGAAGAAGCCTTACTCGCTCGGGTGGCGGATCCAGGAAGGGCCAGCGACTGCTCAGCTTCGCCGCACTCTTCCTTATCCTTGGCCGTGCTGAAGAGTGGCCGACGCTCAAGCCGTTCCCTTTTTTGTGCTAGCCGACGATTTTGGCGTGAACTGGCTCGAGCGAACGCTGCGAGTGACCTTCGGCGGATCGCTGGCTGGAAAGGTTTCCTCCAACTGGCGGTCCAACTCGTCTTCAAGGTTCTGCCGGTCGGCCTGCTCACGTGTCACTTTTTTGGTGGCCATAGCGCGATCTCCGCTTTGGGGCCTGACTGCAGCGATCATCGCCCCTTACGTCCAGGTGAGCAAGGAACGAATGCAGAGGCGGCGCCCGGCTGAGTCAATGGCCCCGTCAGCCGTGGGCGTGTGGTGCAGGCTCGGCATGTAAGTCTCCAGCTCGCTCGTGGAAACCGATTACGACATCGAGCAACTCCTCATCTTCAGTTTGGAGAAGACAAACGATGCTCCCGGCGCTCTTTCTCGCATGGTGATCTATAACCTCAACGCTGGTACCGATAAGCGGTCCAAGGTCGGTCTTGTTGATGACGAGAAGATCCGAGTGAGTGATACCCAGCCCCCTTACGCGGGATTTTTGCTCCGGCCGAAGCATCAATCAAATTGATCCTGATGTCTGCCAGTTCCGAGCTGAACGTCGCCACGAGATCATCCACTGGGCCTCAACGCCGACGAGGATGCCGATCTTCGCTTGGGACATACCGGCTGGAGCCAGAATGGTTCAGCCATTTGACATAATCACCAAAGTGAATCATGAACCAGTCATCATGCCGAGCTTTGCAACTTTCCGTCGCGGCCTGCACCGAGCAGGAAATCTGATCGCGGGCAACTAGCCCCGAGCTCAACACGCCGTTGCATCCCGAGCTCGGGGCCAAAGATAACCTGATCCTCCTACCTGTCCGGCACCATTGGTCGCCAAGTATCCAGCTTGCAGCGATGGTCGGCCACGCCTTGATCCAATCGACACCCGCTCGTCCGGCGATGAGCCCGGTGCCGCAGCGACCTCGAACAGGGGATCAGGTGGCGTATGCCGAAACGGCAATCCCGATAAACGCTGCCCCGGATGCCCAGACGCAGACATCCCGGGTGAACTCCTCTTGCAGCCTCCTATGAGGCACTCCTCATTGCGAATGGATCAATCTGAAATGAAGAACGACACCTCGCCCGTCCATGGTCAAATCACCGGCCCGATCGTGATGATCGGCTTCGGCTCGATCGGCAAAGGCATGCTGCCGTTGATTGAGCGGCATTTCGAGTTCGACAAGAACCGCTTCACGGTCATCGATCCGGTCGACAAGGACCGCAGCATGCTCGACGTGCGTGGCATTACCTTCGTCAACAATGCCCTGACTCCCGAGAATTACCGCGAGATCCTGACGCCGCTCCTGACGGCGGGCGGCGGCCAGGGCTTCTGCGTGAATCTGTCCGTGGACACCTCATCGCGGGACATCATGGAGCTGTGCCGCGAGCTCGGCGCCCTCTACATCGACACCGTGGCCGAGCCGTGGGCCGGCTTCTATTTCGACAAGAGCGCTGGTCCCGAGGCCCGCACCAACTATGCCCTCCGCGAGATCATCCTGGACGCCCGCCGCCGCAGCCCCGGCGGCACGACGGCGGTGAACTGCTGCGGCGCCAATCCGGGCATGGTGTCCTGGCTGGTGAAGCAGGCACTCCTCAACCTCGCCAAGGATATGAGGATCGAGCACGACGTGCCGAAATCCCGCGAGGAATGGGCTCGTCTGATGAGTCGCGTCGGCGTGAAGGGCATCCACATCGCCGAGCGCGACACCCAGCGTGCTGAGAAACCAAAGCCCATGGGCGTGTTCGTGAACACCTGGTCCGTAGAGGGCTTCGTGTCGGAAGGCCTGCAGCCGGCGGAACTCGGCTGGGGCACGCACGAGAAGTGGATGCCGGG
>KI912082.1:135163-155749 GCA_000517005.1 Microvirga lupini | reverse complement strand
GGAGGGTTGCCAAGCTGCGATCTATCTGCTCCAGCCCGGCGCCAACACCCGCGTCCGCTCCTGGACGCCAACGGCCCAAGCCCAGCACGCCTTCCTGGTCACACACAATGAGGCGATTTCGATTGCCGACTACTTCACGGTACGTGAGGGCGAGAGGGTCGTGTATCGGCCGACCTGCCACTACGCCTATCACCCGGCGAACGATGCCGTCCTCTCCCTGCACGAAATGTTCGGCAAGGCTGGCAAGGCGCAGGAGGCATTCCACATCCTGACGGAGGACGAGATCGTCGACGGCATTGATGAGCTCGGCGTGCTGCTCTACGGGCATGCGAAGAACGCCTATTGGTACGGCTCACAGCTCTCTATCGAGGAGACCCGCAAGCTCGCTCCTTATCAGAACGCCACCGGCCTTCAGGTGACCTCGGCGGTGCTCGCCGGCATGGTGTGGGCGCTGGAGAACCCCAACGCCGGCATCGTCGAGGCTGACGACATCGACTTCCGCCGCTGTCTCGAAGTGCAGATGCCGAATCTTGGACTGGTCGTCGGGGTCTACACGGACTGGACCCCACTCACGGATCGTCCCGGCTTCTTCCCGGAAGACATCGACACCTCTGATCCGTGGCAGTTCCAGAATGTCCTGATTTCCTGACAGGCACAATGCCGTCTGGGCAAAGCGTGTTATGATCTGGCAACCGATATTGCCCGGTTGCCAGATCATGCCGCCATGCGAGCGGACGATCAAACATCCAAGCTCGTTAGTGATTGATCTGACATGCCAGGACGCGACCATCCTCCATCGCCGCGTCCTCTCACGGACTACGGCGAACAGGAATTAGACTCGCTCGTCAGTCGTAGTTTGACCCCGTCTCGGCATTCGCCATTCAGAGGTGTACAGGTTGGAGGAGGCTGGCGATCACTCGTTATGACTGCGCCCGTTGCAACGTCCTCGATTGTCATGTCAGCCAGAAACTGATGACGAGACTCACTGCTCCAGTTGCGATAGCACCAGCGGCCCATAAGCCGACGAACCAAAGCCATCTAATCCATTGATCTAAGTCAAGTCAGTTCAGGTGCTCCCACCCGAGAGTGACGCGAAGGCGTGTCGCCGGCTCGGCAGCAGCCGAAATCACCTGATGGCAGCTTGCACGGAGGGCCACGGCACCCTAGTTTCAACCATAATGGGTGACTTAGCGTTGCCCGCGCACCAGCATCCGGAATGCCGCTATTGTCTCCCGAACAGTGTCGTGCCGCCCGCGGCCTCCTGGACTGGACCCAGGAGGAACTCGCCGAACGTGCGAGCGTCTCACGCAGTACCATCCGTGACTTCGAGAATGGCCGCCATTGCCTGCATCCCGGGACGGCGGCTCAGGTCGTTGAGGCCCTTGAAGCGGGCGGAGCTCTTCTGATCCCGGCGGACGAAGCCGGACCCGGGGTACGGCTCCGGAGGCCGCTGCCCTAGAGCCCGGTCTATCGGCGAACACCGGACCGCGGTTCCCGCCGATCTCCGGGATCTGACGTCCTCAACCATTTCCGGGCGGGACCAGGTTCTCCGCCTCCTCGACTGCCGGTACGTCCCTGCTGCCTTCGGTGCGGTCACGGTGGAGAGCGGCCCGGACGAGCAGCATCAGGGTCACCGGGGTGGTCAAGGTGACGAAGGTGGCGATTAGGATCTCGTGAACGACGGGACGTGTCTCGAGGACGCTGAAGTAAAGGGCGGATCCGATCAGGATGCTGACCATGCCGAACGTCGTGCCCAGCGTGGGCGCATGGACACGGGCATAGAAGGTGCCGAGCCTCAAGAGCCCGACGGATCCGATCAGGGTCACGGCCGCCCCCACGAACACGAGGAGGGACGTCAGCAGCACCACCCAGCCGGGGAATCCGTCAGCCACGGTCATTCGATCACCTCGCCGCGCATGAGGAACTTGGCAAGTGCTACGGTCGAGACGAACCCAAGGAGGCCGATTATCAGTGCCGCCTCAAAATGCAGCGTGCTGCCGGTGCGGATTCCGAACGTGATCAGCATTAGCATTGCGCTCATGTAAAGGCTGTCGAGCCCAAGGATGCGATCCTGCGCCCGTGGACCCACGACAAGGCGATAGGTTGCGCAGCACATCGCCAGGCCGAACATCACCTGGGCGCTCGTGATGGCCCATCCGAGGAAGACAGGAGCGCTCATTCGAAGATCTCCATCAGCAGTCGCTCGTAGCGGCCCTTGATCGTCCGCACCCACACCGTCTCGTCGACCAGATCCAACACATGCAGCAACAGCGTTCCTTTCGCTTCGTCGTAATTCACCCAGATCGTGCCCGGGGTCGAAGTGATGATGATGGCAAGGACCGCAAGCCCGTGGCGGCTGCGCAGGTCGAGTGGAATGGTCATAAATCCGGCGTTCACCCCAGGCTCCCTGGAGCGCACGATGATGCGGCCGACGGCGAGGTTCGAGCGGAGAATGTCCACCAACACGACGCCCAGAAGCCGCAAGGCTGTCCCGGGACGGCGAATGCGGGGCTTCTCGGGCCGCAGGGCTGCCATCGCCCATGACGCGAGAACGGCGATCACGCTGCCGAGGATGACGTGGCCGGCCGAGACCGACTGGTTGAGCAGCAGCCACAGTACCAGCAAGGCCAACGAGAGCAGCGGGTAGGGCAGGACGCCATTCATGGGCGCCTCTCCCCATTGGCGGACCCGGCCTCCGGGGCGTTCAGCACACCCGTGACGTAGTCCTGTGGCGTCTGAAGGGCCTTTGTCGTTGCCTCCATGTAGCGCATGGCCGGTCCGCCTCCGATCGTGAGGCCGAGGCAGAGCAGCAGGAGGGCAAGCACCGGGGTCATCTCGATGACGCGAACCCGCGGGATGCTGTCGTCCATGCGGGCCCAGAAGCTGCTGATGCCGGACCGCGTCATGGCAATCAGCGTCGCCAGGCCCGACACCGTCAGGAGGGCGATCATTGTCCAGGTCGAGGCCTGAACCGCGGTGCCGTCCGTCTTGAGCATCGCCGCCATCAGGGCGAACTTGCCGATGAAGCCTGAGAAGGGCGGCAAACCGGCCAAGAGGAGGGCGCAGGCGATGAAACTTCCCCCGAGGGTGGCGATCGTTGCCGGAATGGCAATGCCGATCTCGTCCGCCAGGCCCTCGTCATCGCCTTCGCCATAGGCCTCCATGGTGACGGCGAGCACGTCGGCACCGGGGTCGCGGACGCGCTCGACCAGCTCGACGAGCAGGAAGAGGGCGGCGATGCCCAGGGTGGAGCTGACCAGATAGAACAACATGGCGCCGATGATCGCCCCGTCGCCGAGGCCGATGGCGGCGATCAGCGTCCCCGATGAGATGAGCACGCTGCATCCGGCGAGCCGCGGCAGGGTCTGCGAGGCCAGGATGCCCACGGTGCCGAACACGATCGTCAGCATACCTATGAGGAGCAGCCCATTGCCGCCGAATCCGGCGAGGGGACCCGCCTCCGGGCCAAACACCAGCATCCACAGGCGCAGGATGACGTATACGCCGAGCTTGCTCATGATCGCGAATATGGCGGCGGCCGGCGCGGAGGCGGCCGCATAGGTCGTTGGAAGCCAGAAGTTGAGCGGCCACGCCCCTGCCTTCATCAGGAAGGCGGCGCCAAGGATTGCCGCAGCGGCCGCAACGAGGGTCGCGTCCCCCGGCGCAAGAGTCGGAATACGGTTGGCAAGGTCCGCCATATTGAGCGTGCCGGTGGCGCCGTACGTCAAGCTGGCCCCGATCAGGAAGAGAAACGAGCCTGTCAGATTGATGGCGATATAGGCCAGGCCCGCCCTGACTCGCACGATCCCATCCCCGTGCAGGACGAGGCCGTAGGATGCCGCCAGCAGCACCTCGAAGAATACGAAGAGGTTGAAGAGGTCTCCGGTCAGGAAGGCGCCATTGAGCCCCATCAGCTGAAGCTGGAAGATCGTGTGGAACCGCGGCCCGGCACGATGCCAGCGAGCGAGCGAATACAGGAGCGAGGCAATCCCGAGGATGCTCGTCAGCACCAGCATCAGGGCGGAGAGCCGATCCAGCACGAGCACGATGCCAAAGGGGGCCCGCCAGCTGCCGAGCTGGTATGTCCTGACGCTGGATCCCGGGGGCGTCATGTCGGCTTGGTGCAGCAGGAGAATGGAGACGATCAGCAGAGCCAGGGTGGCCGCGATCCCGATTCCGCCCTTGAGGACGCGGCGGCGCTCGTTGAGGAGCAGCATCACGGCCGCCGAGACCAGCGGCAGCAGGATCGGCACGATGATCAGGTGGTCGAGCATGCCCGTCATGGCGCGTCCTCCCGGCCGTCCACGTGGTCGGTGCCCGTGAGGCCGCGCGAGGCCAGCAGGACAACGAGGAATAGGGCCGTCATCGCGAAGCTGATGACAATGGCGGTGAGCACCAGCGCCTGAGGCAACGGATCGGCATAGAGCGCCGGGTCGACGGCCTCGGCGTTCTCCAGAACCGGCGGTGCTCCGATCCGCAGCCGGCCCATGCCGAAGATGAACAGGTTCACCGCATAGGACAGCAAGGACAAGCCGATGATGACCTGGAACGTGCGCGGTCGCAGCAGCAGCCACACGCCCGAGGCGGTGAGGATGCCGACCGCGAGCGCGAAGATCAGTTCCATCATGCATCCTCCTTCATCATGTCAGGCGTTGCGGCGGGGAGTGGCGGACGGGCGGCTCGCGGGATTCGGACTGACTGGTGCGCCAGGGCAATCAGGATCAGAACAGTGGAGCCTACAACGACCGCGAAGACGCCGAGATCGAACAGCAGAGCGGTGGCGGCGGGCATCTGGCCGATGACGGGAAGGTCCAGGTACCGGAAGTGCGATGTCAGGAACGGATGGTCGAAGAGCCAGGCACCCATGCCGGTGAAGGCGGCGCAGAGCAGGCCTAGCCCAATCCAGCTGATGGGAAGGATCCGCAGCCGGGCCTCGATCCAGCGGGCTCCGCCCGCCATGTATTGCAGGATGAGGGCGATCGACATGGTGACCCCGGCCGCGAACCCTCCACCCGGCAGGTCGTGGCCGCGCAGGAAGAGATAGACCGCGACCACGATGATCACCGGGAACAACCACTGCATGATCACTGCAGGGATCGTGAGATAGTCGGCGAGGGTGTCGCCCTCGGTGCGGGCTGGGCTGGCCCTGTCATAGGCATCCTGCACCCGCTGCTGCTCCGGCGCCTCGACGCTTTCCGGCGCCGGGCGGAAGCGACGCAGGAGCGAGAAGACCGTAATCGCCACCACGGCAAGCACCACGATCTCGCCGAAGGTATCGAAGCCGCGGAAGTCGACCAAGAGGACGTTGACGACGTTGCGGCCGCCACCCTCCGCGTAGGCGTTCTCGATGAAGTAACGTGAGATGGTGTCGGGGAGCGGCCGCGTCAGCATCGCATAAACGATCAGCGACATGCCCGCGCCGGCTGCGACGGCGAGCATCAAGTCTCGCGCACGCCGAGTCCTCGCCTGGAGTCCGATCGCGAGGCCTTCGCCAGGGGTTTCGATCCGTTTCGGCAGCCAGCGCAGGCCGAGGAGGATCAGCACCGTCGTGACAATCTCGACGAGAAGCTGCGTGATGGCGAGATCAGGCGCCGAGAACCAGACGAAGGTGATGCAGGTGACCAGCCCGGCTCCGCCCATCAGGACCATGGCGGCGAGCCGGTGGTACTTGGCCTGGTGGGCCGCCCCGATCGCGCACAGGCCACCGACGATCCAGAGCAGCAGGAAGGCAGGATCGAAGTCTGTGCCAAGACGGGAGCCTGCCTCAAGCCCTTGCCGGTAAAGCGGCCAGAGCGCCGCGAGCACCGCGAAGGCCACCAGCAATCGCAGTTGCGGCTGAAGCCGCTGGGTGCCGAACAGGCGCTCCAGGGAACGCGCCCATTTCCATGACAGGGTGACGAGCACGCGCTCGAAGATGCGCTGGCCCTTGAGGTGGCGCACGATGGGAGGACCATCGATGCCCTTCTTCAGATATCCCTGCAGCAGCCAGTACAGGATGACGCCCCCCCCCAGGGCGATCATGCTCATGAGCAGGACCGCGTTGAAGCCGTGCCATACGGCGAGGCTGTAGTAAGGCGTATCCGGGCCCAGGACTGAGCGCACCGCCGCGGCAAGGAAAGGCTTGATGGTCATCGCCGGAAGGATGCCGACGAGCAGGCATGCAAGGACGAGGAACTCGACGGGAAAGCGCATCCAATGCGGCGGCTCGTGCGGCTTGCGCGGCAGGTCGGTTGCGGGCGGGCCGAAGAACACGCCATGGATGAACCGCAGGGAATAGGAGACGCTGAAGGCACTCGCCAGCATGGCGAAGTAGGGCAGGGAGTGGTCGAGCAGCGAGTCGATGTGGAACGCCGCCGCCTCGGCAAAGAACATCTCCTTGGAGAGAAAGCCGTTGAGCAGGGGCACGCCGGCCATGGCGGCCGCCGCGACCATGGCCAGGGTGGCGGTGATCGGCATGTACTGGAACAGTCCGCTCAGGCGCCGGATGTCGCGCGTGCCGGACTCGTGGTCGATGATGCCGGCCGCCATGAACAGCGACGCCTTGAAGGTTGCATGATTGATCGTGTGGAAGATGGCGGCAACCGCGGCAAGCGGGCTGCTGAGCCCAAGCAGGAGCGTGATGAGGCCGAGGTGGCTGATGGTGGAATAGGCCAGCAGACCCTTCAGGTCCTGCTGGAAGATGGCCGCGTAGGCCCCGAGGACCAGGGTGCAGAGCCCGGCCGACACCACGATATAGAACCACGCTTCCGTGCCGGACAGGACAGGCCAGAGCAGAGTGAGCAGGAACACGCCGGCCTTCACCATCGTGGCCGAGTGGAGATAGGCCGAGACCGGCGTGGGCGCAGCCATGGCGTGCGGCAGCCAGAAGTGGAACGGGAACTGAGCGCTCTTGGTCAGGGCGCCGAGCAGGACGAGGATCAAGGCCGGCAGATACAGGCTGCTGCCGCGGACCTGGCTGCCGGAGGCGAGCACCTGGTCGAGATCGTAGCTGCCGACGATGTGGCCGATCAGCAGGACGCCGGCGAGCAGGCACAGCCCACCGGTGGCCGTGACCGTCAGGGCCATGCGCGCGCCATCGCGGGCGCTGGCATTGTGATGCCAGTAGCCAATGAGAAGGAACGAGAACAGGCTGGTCAGCTCCCAAAAGAAGACCAGCTGGATGAGGTTGCCCGAGAGCACGATTCCCAGCATGGCGCCCATGAAGGCGAGCAGGAACGCGAAGAAGCGCGGTACCGGATCGGCCGGTGACATGTAGTAGCGCGCGTAGAGCGTCACCAGAAAACCGATGCCAGTGACCAGCATGGCGAACAGCCAAGTGAAGCCGTCCATCCGTAGGGTGAAATCAAGGCCGAGGGTCGGCAGCCACTCGACACTCATATGCAGTACAGCGCCACGGTGAACGGCCAGGAATTGAACGGCCGTCAGGATAGTGCCGCACAGGGCGATACCTCCGGCCAAGGAGGCGGCGCCGTTCCTGGCGTCCTGCCGCAGGAAGGCGGCAACGAGGCTCCCGATGAAAGGAAGGGTGACGATGGCCAGGAGGGGCATGCCACTGGACATGGTTTAGGTGGTCTCCTTCCGGGGTGGGGAGCGCGTGCGAAACTCCGAAACTGAGGCGAGATCGCCCAATATGGTTGACATTGGGGTCAAGACGCAAGGACTTGACCCGACAAATTATGCCTCTGGGTAGAGACTCATGCAGGCGGCCGCGCCTATCAGTCCCTACTCAAACTGCCAGCAACCAAGGCTGGCGGGTTAAGTGGACGGCTTCGTGGCGGCATCGACCGTTTGCGTGTCCTGGAGGACGACCACCGGGGTTCCGACCGGGACGCGGCTGTACAGGTCGAGGATGTCCTGATTGAGCATGCGGATGCAGCCGCTCGACACCGCCTCGCCGATGGTGTCGGGCTCGGTGGTGCCATGGATCCGGTACAGGGTGTCCCGACCGTCCTGGAACAGATAGAGCGCCCGCGGCCCCAAGGGATTGTTCGGTCCCGGAGGCATGCCGTTGGCCCAGCGCCGGTTGCGTTCGGGATCCCGCTTGATCATCGCGGCAGTGGGCGTCCAGCGCGGCCATGCCGCCTTACGGCCCACCTGCGCCCGTCCGGCCCATTTCATGCCGTCGGCGCCCACGCCGATGCCATAGCGGAGCGCGCGCCCGTTCTCCCGCACGAGGTACAGGTGGCGGTTGGCCGTGTCGACCACGATGGTGCCGGGCCGCTCCGGGGTGTCGTAGGCGACTTCACGCCTGAGGAACTGCGGGTCGACGGCCGAGATGTCGGTGGCCGGGAGGGGAAACTTCTCGTCCGGCTGCGGTCCATACATGGCGACGTAGGTCGGATGCGGTGCGTTGAGATCGGTGTGATGAGGTGTCTGCGTGGAGACACAGCCCGCCAGTGTGAGAGCCAGCATCATGATGCCGACCACTGCGAGGTGCATGGATGCATTCTGACGGAGGAGGGGATGAGAAAGTGACATGGATGATTTTGCTTTTTTGACAGACGTGAAGAGGATGACATCCGCACGCCCGCAGCCGCCCAAATCCGTAGTGGACGTGGGGCGGTTTGCGAGCGGTGATGCGGGCAGTCGGATGGAGGCTGAGTTCAGCCGACGACCATTCGCGCCGGTTTATAGGGCGTGCTGCTGGCCAAGGGGCGCGGGTGCGCAGACCAGAAAGGCTCGGCGTTGGTGTGCACGAGGATGGCGTGGGAAATGCATGAACAGGCTCCGAAAGGGCTCCGCACGCGGATTGCGCGCCGGCCCCCTCTGTCATTGGCCTGAGAGCTTCATCGCAGCCGGCTCGACCGGCGGCGACTTACACCGTGGGCGGGAGCGGGACGCTCCGCTTTTCAGAGTGTTGCACTGGCAAGCGGTCCTCGGTGCCTGAGAGTTTCCGGGGCGGTTGCTCCTTCGGCGGCCAGCACGCTGGCTCTCTCCCGCTTGCAGTGGTTTGAAACCTAAGCCGGCTTGGGGCGGAATTGTGAAGCTTGGATGCGGCCCGTGCCTCTTACTGCCGATCTGAGTCAGAAGGCGCCGCCATGTTGCGGGAAGGGCACACATTACGCGGCGGCCACGGCGTTCACTGACCGTCGCTGGGGCGTCCCAGCGACGGTCAGTGAAATGCGACAAAAGCTCCGAAATCCTTGAAGCAACCAGCGACACGCAATAAATCATCATCTGTTGAATTATTTTGCACGATATTCAATCGGCACGAGAGAAGGATGATGAAATTGGCACATTCTCGCTGGGACCAGGTCATGGCGCCGGATGAAGTCATTCCCAAGTGGGGCTGTTTCATTGTCGGCACCACCTTCTTTTCGCTGAGCATCCTCGCCTTCGCCAATCTGCTGGTCGGTGCCGCGCCGCCGGTTCGGTTCATCGGCGCCATGATGGCCCTCGGCGCCGTGGCGCTGCTCCTTCATGCCATCCTCGTGATCGGCCAGAGCGGCTTCTATCCATGGCTGTTCAGCGGCATCCTCTACGGGGTCGCGGGCATGATCGTTTATCTCGATCCGGGACTGGTCTCCTTGCCGTCGCTCCTCGGACTTGCGCTCGCGCTCAGCCTGTCGGGTAGCCTGCGCATCCTGACCGGGATCCGACTTCGGCCGCAGGTTGGGTGGGGATGGCTGGTGCTGTCGGGCGGCATCACTATTGCGGCAAGTGTGGTGGTCGCCATAGGGTGGCCCATGGATCATGAGTGGCTGTTTGGTGCGGTGCTCGCGGCGGACCTCAGCGCCCAAGGTATCGCGGCAATCGCGTTCGGACTGGCGCTCAGACCTGCCACAGGAGACCGGCTATGACCCGGGCCATGCAGCCCGTTCAGCGGGGACGCGGCCGGCCCCGTAAGTCGGAAAACTCGCAGCACGGCGGGATCCTGCAGGCCGCGTCGAGGGCGTTTGCCCAAGGCGGGTATGACGGCACCAACCTGCGACGGATCGCGGCCGATGCCGGCATCGACGTGGCCCTGATCGCCCATCATTTCGGCTCCAAGCTTGATCTCTGGAAAGCCGCCGTGGACAGCCTCGCTACGCGGCTGTTGACCGCGTACGAAGATGTGCCCGCTGCAACCACCGATGCCGACGTCGCGGATCGGGTCCGCTACGCCCTGCGTCACCTCATCCGGGTCAACAGCGACTTGCCCGAGCTCGGCCTGCTGGTGAGCCAGGAGATGTATCAGGCCGGCGAGCGCCGCGATTACCTCTACGAGCGCCTCGTGAGACCGCATCACGACCTCCTGGTGCCGCTCATCCGCGAGGCCATTGCGGCCGGCGTCATCCGACAGCAGGATCCGGAGATGCTGTTCTTCCTCCTTGTGACGTCGATCTCCACCTCGTCAGCACTCCGGCCGCTGATCGCACGCTTCTCCGAGGTGGCCGGAAGCAGGGAGCGGTTCCAGGACGCGTTAGAGCAGAGCGTGATGGCAAACGTGCTGACGCTTTAGACGACTGCGGAGGCTGCGATTAGGACTTCTTGCGTCCGGGATCCCCGTCAGGGAGACGGATTTCGTCAAGCAAGCTTTGGTACAGTAGATTCGATTCTTTTTATTTCTTAATACGGTTCGCTAGCAAAAAAATCGAAGAATTTTAGTCATTCTCTGCGCTGAATAGGGTTGAATATATCATTTTAATACTTACGTTATTGTTGTCATGATCACACTACCTCATATCCTCATCCGCCGCGGAGGCTGCCTCTTCGCAGGCCTCTGATCCCCGGACCCGGCCGGACGCCTCGCGCCGCCACTGTTCGGGGTCATGACAAATCTCGCAATTGGATTCAGCAGGCCCGGTCACGGGCGAGCGCGTCCGTTCACCCGGCGCAATGCGCTCGCGAACCCGGATCGGTGCTGCCTAGGAGGACCCTCTCATGAACACAACCATTGACCTGCCGCAGGTCACCATCGCAACGCACGACTACAACCGTCTCGTGTCCGTCGCCGCCATGGAGCACAACCGACGCAAGCCGCATCGCCAGTTCCTAATGTCGGAGCTGCGGCGGGCTGAGCTCTGTCATCCCGACAGATTGCCGGACGACGTGGTCTCGACCAATGCAAAGGTCACGTACCGGATCAACAGTGGAAGGCCGATGACCCATGTCTTGGTCCATCCGCAGGATCTGCTCTGGCCAGGTGCCGAACTGTCCGTACTGACGCCGTTGGGAATCGCCCTGCTCGGCCTTCGCGTGGGCGACCGCATGCCATTCCGGACGAGCCCGGATGGGCCGTTGCACGAAGTCGTGGTGGAGGACGTTCAGTTCAGGCTTCTGCCGGATAAATCGGAGGCTGCCGGGAATGCACGCGATCCGTCAGACCATAGGCCAGACAATTCGTGGGACGATCTTGACCGCCGACTTGACGAAGCCCTCATGGAAACCTTTCCGGCCAGCGATCCGGTCTCGGTTATCGTCTGCGGACGGTCCTGATCCGAAGAACGGGAGTGCCCACCGCCTTTATGTGGCGGGGCGTAGTCAAGAATTGGAGACGACAATGCAAGCGATGAACCTGCCTCCCATCACCATTTCCGCGATCGATTACGATCGCTTGTCCCGGATTGCGACCACTGGTGTTCACAGCCAGCGCTACACGGTCGCCGAGATGCTGGCGGACGAGCTCGATCGCGCGATGATTGCGGTACCCGGCGCGATCCGCCCGGACATCGTGACGATGCATTCGGAGGTCGAATACCGGGACGACGTGAC
This sequence comes from Microvirga lupini, assembly GCA_000517005.1. GTDB lineage: Bacteria > Pseudomonadota > Alphaproteobacteria > Rhizobiales > Beijerinckiaceae > Microvirga > Microvirga lupini. Next base: position 144,055 of record KI912082.1, on the reverse strand, counting down.
GGGCCAGAACCGTCGTGTCACCTTGGTGTATCCGGGCGAGGAGGATGCGGACACCGGACGGGTTTCGGTTCTGACGCCGGTCGGTGCGGCCCTGATTGGTCTGTCGGAGGGACAATCAATCCAGTGGCAGAGGCCAGCGGGCGGATGGCGCAAGGTGACGGTGCGACGGGTGCGTTCCCGGCCCAAGCGTATGGCCGGCCTTGGTGCCTGAACCCGCAATGAAAGCACGCCGCAGCGGTTTGCCTCGCAGCGGCACAGGAGAAGAAGAATGAAACCCGAAAACAAGATTCCAGTCGCTGGCAATATTCCAGTTGCCAGTAAGGCGCCTAACCACCGGCCAACCGACGCGAAGGCAGTCGTGGTTCCGGCGTGGGCGCCGCAACCTAGCCCAATGACCCGTGAGGAGATCCGGAAGCTCGTGATTGACCAGATCGGATAGCGGCGGTCTGTCCTGGAAAGCGGGAAATGGGGCTCGGTTGAGGTTGCGTGAAAACTCCGGACATTTGCACTTGCAGGAGACGAACCCATGCACATTCTCGGAGCGACGGACTTCTCAACCCGCTCGCAGCGGGCCTTGCGGCGAGCGGGCCTGCTGGCGCGGGACAGCGGCGCCGAACTCACCCTCGTGCACGTCGTGGATGACGATCAGCCGCCGGAGCTGGTGGCGCTCGAACGCCGGGAGGCCGAACGGATCCTCGGTGAGCAGATTGGTGCGATGGCCGAATTGCGTGGACTGCGGCCTCACGCCCTCGTCGTCGAGGGCGACCCGTTCGACGGCATCCTGCGTGCCGCGGCCTCGACGGGGGCGGACCTCATCGTCATGGGAGCCCACCGTAAGCAGCTCCTGCGCGATATCCTGATCGGAACGACCATCGAGCGCGTGATCCGCACGGGTCCGTCACCGGTCCTGATGGTGAACAAGGAGATGGACCAACCCTACCGGACGGCGCTGGCTGCCGTCCACCTGTCCGAGCCATCCGTGCACGCTATTCAGACCGCGAAAGCCCTGGGGCTCCCCGGCGGCGCACGGCTTGCGCTTGTTCATGCCTTTCAGCCGCTGGCGAAAGGACAGATGTTCTATGCCGGGCTGAGCCAGGACACCATTGACGGGTACGTGGCCGACGAGCGCCTGCGGGCCGCCAAGGAGTTGACCGAATTCCTGGAGGCGAACGGCATCGACGATCACGGGCAGGCGCTGCACATCGAGGAGGGGGCACCGTTTGAAGTGATCTCCAAGACCGTGGAGCAATCGAAGCCCGGTGTCCTCATCATGGGGACGCATGGCCGCACGGGCATCGCCAAGGCGCTTCTGGGAAGCGTGACCGAGGAGGTCCTGCGCTCCCTCGACGTTGACATCCTCGCCGTACCGCCCCTGCGATGAGGGGGCAGGTCCATTGTCGGAGCTCATCCCGGCGGATCGAGAGGGCTGGGTTCCGTCCGGAGCCTGACGCGAAAGAAATCGAAGATCACGCGGAGCGTCGCCAGCGCCGGGACGGCGAGGAGGACGCCCGTAATCCCGGCCAGAGATCCGCCGGCCAGCACGCCCAGGAAGACCAGGACCGAGGGCACCTTGATGGTCTGAGCCTGAATGCGGGGCGTCAGAACGTTGCCCTCCAACTGCTGGATCGCCAGGAAGAGCATGCCGGTTAGCACGGCCGCGGTCGGTGAGATGGAGAATGCCACCAGCAGCGCTGGAATGGCCCCGATCCACGCGCCAAGGTAGGGAATGACCGCCGTGATCGACACCCAGGCGCCCAGCGCCAGTGAATAGGGCACCCCGATCAGGAACAGCGCCGCCGCGGAGAGCCCACCTTGGATGGCCAGTACCACCGCAAGCCCGCCCAGGTAGCTCGAGAGGGCGTGGCCGAGCGCATCCCAGAACTCCAGGGCGTCGTGGCGGTAATGGCTTGGCACGCTGGTGAGATAGGCTGCCTTGAACGAGCGCACGTTAGCGAGCAGCGACGCGGCGATGAAGACCACCGCAAACAGGGTCAGTGCCCAACTGAAGGTTCCGAAGAGAATTCCGAGCGTACGCCCGAGCACATTGTTGGCGATCAGGCCAAGGCTGTCCTTGATATCCGAGATCAGGCGCCCCGCCACCGGCTCCGGGGTGTCGGGCAGCAGGTCCCGGGCATGCAGCGCCCTGAGCGCCCGCACCAGATATTGCTCCAGGTTCTGCACCAGTTCAGGCAGAGCAGTGACGAGGGCCCCGGCTTGGGACACGATCAGGGGCAGGAGAATGTAGGCCAGCAGGAGGACCACGGCGAGCAGGATCAGGAACGACAGCAGGATCGCCAGGCTGCGCGGAACATGCTGTGCGAATAGGTGGACCGGGAAGGACAACACTAGGGCCACTGCGAAGCCGGCTAGGGCGATGGCCGGCACGATGGGCACCGCCCACAGGATCAGCGCCAGCAGGGCAGCTAGGCCAAGCAGGACGAGCTGCCATGCCGTGACGGAAATTCGGATCGGGGTGGGCTTTCGGGCCATCCGCCGCCGGAGAACCCTCCTTTCGGGCAACCGGATGGGTTCAGGCTGTGTCTTGTTCAGGTTCATCGTGCGCTCGCCATTCGCGCGTGGCTGGCCACGACCCTTTCCCGGGGCTGCGGCTCCAATCCGCCAACGCCTGAGACAGGCTTTCGGATGTCCGGCAGAGACGGCAAACCAAGGCACATGGCCGAATAGGCCACGGTGCCAGCCGAACCACAGGCACGGAACCAGGTTGTCCCGCTGCAGCAATGTTCCGCCCTCGTGACGGCGGACAGGATGCACGGAGCCCGCTCGGAAGAACACTGCCTGACGGGAGAGAAGGACGGGATGACCTGGACTGCCGCCCTTGGCTGGTTCTTCGCAGGCTATGCGCTGCTCACCGGCATCTTCATCCTCCTGGAGAACCGACGCCCGCAGGCGACGCTCGCCTGGATGCTGCTGTTCCTGACCTTGCCGGGCATCGGGCTGGTCATCTATGCCTTGTTCGGACGCGACCGCAAAGCCTTCAGCCGCCAGCGGCAGCTTGCCCGCCAGAACCTGGAGGGAACCGCCGCGCCGCTGCTGAAGCAGCTTCTGGCTCGTCAGGATGCCGAGATCGGAAGGCTGGAGACGCAAAGCCTTGTCCGGCGGCGGCTCATGTCGCTGGTGCGGCGCAACTCTCATTCCGGCCTCACCACGCGGAACCGGGTCGCCATCCAGCAGGACGCGTCCACGTTCTACCCAAGTCTAATGGAGGATCTGAGGAGGGCGCAGCGGACAATCTATCTCCAGTTCTACACCTGGGCTGACGATGCCTTCACCCACAAGTTAAAGACGATCCTGCTCGAACGGGCAGCCCATGGCGTCGAGGTGCGGCTGCTCTACGACCCGTTCGGCTCCCTGTTTCGGCTCACCCGCCGCTATAAACGGGAGCTCAGTCAAGGCGGCGTCAAATGGGCACCGGTCTCGGCTCTCTACTGGCTTCATACGGTCTCCTACCGCAATCATCGCAAGATCGCTGTGATCGATGGGCAGGTTGGCTACACGGGTGGGATGAACATCGGCCAGGAGCATATCGACGGCGGACCGACCTTCGACAACTGGCGGGACACGCAGGTGCGCCTTGAAGGGGAGGCGGCGGCGGTGCTGCAGGTGGTGTTCCTTGTCGATTGGTACAACGCCACGGGCGAGGACCTGTTTGCGGCGGATCGCTTCCCGTTGCTTGCAACTGAGATGCCTCCCACGACATCGGAGGATCCGAGCACCAGCGACGCTTACGTCCCGGTGCAGATCCTGACCTCAGGCCCGGACTCGGAGTGGCGTGCCATCCGCCAGCTCTACTTCGCCATGATCATGTCGGCCCGGCAGCGTGTGCGGCTGCAGTCTCCCTTCTTCATCCTCGATGCCACCATCGCGGAGGCGCTCAAAGCGGCAGCCTTGGCCGGCATTGAGGTGGACGTGATGGTGAGCGACCGCGGCGAGGGGCTGAACCAAACACCGTACTGGGCTGCCAACACCTACCTGGCCGAGGTCGCGGTTGCCGGGGCGCGGGTGCACATGTACGGGAAAGGCTACCTGCATGCTAAGACCCTCAGCATAGACGGTGAGGTCTGCTCCATCGGCTCAGCCAATCTCGATATCCGTAGCTTCAGCATCAACTACGAGCTTACCGCGGTTATCTACGACACGCAGCTCTCGGGCGAACTGGAGGCGGCGTTCGAGAGGGATCTCAAGGATTGCTATTCGTTTGAGCCGGCCGGGTACTTGCGTATTCCGGTCCTCAAGCGGTTACGGGATTCCGCGGCACGGGTGCTTTCGCCACTGCTGTAGGATTTTGACGGAGAAAGACCGATGTCCTCATTCACATCAAGGCTGGGCCCTTCGACTTTGAAGCAAAGCTTGAGCAAGATACCGCACCGAAAACCTGCGAACGCTTCTTGAGCCTGCTGCCATACGAGCAACAGATTATACACGTACGCTGGAACGGGGAAGGCTGCTGGATACCCCTCGGCAATACCGATTTCGGCCTCGGTTTCGAAAACGCGACCAGCGATCCGGCGCCCGGTCAGTTCCTCCTCTATCCCGGCGGGTTCAGCGAAACCGAACTGCTTCTGGCTTACGGTGGGGGCCGGTTCGCGAGCAAGATGGGTCAGCTCGCGGGCAATCATTTCCTGACGATTGGCAAGGGCCACGAGAATCTCCTTGCACTCGGCACGAAGGTCCTCTGGGAGGGCGCACAGGACATCCTGTTCGAGCGTCTCGAGTGAACCCTGCCGGCATAAGCTTAACCAGGAAGCAAGGCCATGCCCGGTATCCGTGGCGCCGTCAGAAGCCGGATTGAGAGGGCCCGGCGGCTTCGTCGAGCCATGAATGTTCCGTACGGTCTCCACCCGATCGGAGCGAACCCATCGCCGCCTTAGCGCCGACCTTCCCTCCCGGCGAATTTCTTGAGCCAATCCTTCATCTCGGCGATCTCGCGGCCCCGATCCCGCATCACTTGCTCCGCAAACGTCCTGGCTTCCGGGTCCTCCCCGGACTTCAGCCCGACCCGGGCTAAGCCGATGGCGGCTTGGTGGTGCGCGATCATCCCACAGATGAACGCGACGTCAGGCTCCTTTGCCAGGATGCCCGCCATCATCGCCCCCTACATGTCTGTTGTCTGCATCTGGGTCGGGCATTCTTCCGGGAGGCCGGCTGACGGCATATGGCCACCGCTCAGGCTTCCCGCGTCTGGTCCTGCCGGGCCCAAGGGATCCAAGCTGCCACCGCGGCGAGCACGATCACAGCGGGAAGAACCCGATCCGTCATCAACACGTCCTTCGCCGGCATGGGCTGGTTCGGCCGATGCAGTGCGGTAATCTTCGTCGGCGGCTGCCCAGTCCTGTACGTGACAACCGCTCCGGGACAAGGCAGGTTCCTGGCCGCGGCTCAGGAGCGCCGGAAATCACAGCTAAGGGAGCGTCCACGCAACCCTGGCCATCATCGATCGATTTCTTCCCGCGTGCGCCCGGGCCGCGGCCGATAGCGCGGCAGGGACCAGTCCCACCGCAGCGCCGCCGCCCGGATCACGAACGCGGCCCAGAAGCCGCCGGCCAGCGCATATTCGCGGGCAATCCCCGCCAGTGCCAGGGCGACGAAGATCACCGCTCCGCCGAGCGCCGCCGACACATAGATCTCGCGACTGAGGATGACCGGGCTTTCGCCGCCCAGGATATCCCTGACGACGCCGCCAAAGGTGGCAGTGATCACGCCCATCGCAACGGCAACGATGGGACCCGCCTGGGCGAGCAACGCTTTCTCGGCCCCGGTCACCGCGAACAGGGCCATGCCGACGGCATCGCACCACAGCAGGAGCTTGAGCCGCGATTGCGGGATATGAGCGAGGAAGAAGGTCGTGCAGGAGACCAGCACGCAGGTGACTAGGTACGTCGGCTCCCGCACCCAGAACACCGGAAGTGCGTTGATGAGCGTGTCGCGGATCGTTCCGCCGCCGATCCCGGTCGCTGTGCCGAGCAGCACGAAGCCGACCAAATCCATCTGCTTGCGTGAGGCGACCAGCGCTCCGGTGGTGGCGAAGACAACAATCCCGAACCAGTCGAGCAGGGCGGCAAAGGTATCGAACATCGGTCAGGGTTCCATCATAAGCTTCATCAGCGGAAGTAGGTGGGGCCGGAGGGCGCATAAGCCTCCCGGGCTGGAAGTTCTTCCGGAGCCCAGTTGGCCACCGGGGGAACCTCCGCAACCGGCGGCTCGGTGCCGGGCTTGAACGCCTCCAGGATCGCGCCTGCTCCAGGCGCACGGCGATTACCGGTGTAGGGATCAACCGGGATCAGCTTGATGCCGGCCGGAATGCGAAAGGCGGTTCGAGGCTTGCCCGCGAGCGCCTGCTCCAGGAAAGCGCGGACGATGGGCGCGGCGTGCCCGGAGCCGTAGGCCGACCTGCCGAGCGAGCGGGGCCGGTCGTAGCCGAGAAACACGCCGACGGCGAGCTCCGGCGTCGAGCCGACGAACCACAGGTCCTTGGCATCGTTGGTCGTCCCGGTCTTGCCGGCGAGTGGCCGGCCGAAGCCGGAGAACACCTTCGGCAGCGTGCGCTCGACGACGCCCTCCAGCAGGGAGGTCACCTGATAGGCCGTCAGCGGATCGATGGCCTGCTCCGCCTTGTCCACCAGCTTGGGGATGCCCTGGTTGCGCCAGGAGGGGACCGCGCAGCCGGAGCAGGCTCGCCGGTCGTGCCGGAAGATGGTCTTCCCATGGCGGTCCTGGATGTGCTCGATCAGGGTTGGCCGAACGTGGCGGCCGCCGTTGACGAACATCGCGTAGGCGGTGGTCATCCGCAGCACCGTCGTCTCGCCGGCTCCGAGCGCCATCGCGAGCAGGGGCGGCAGGTCCTCCTGGACGCCGAGACGCCGGGCATAATCGGACACAAGTGGCATGCCGACGTCCCGCGCCAGCCTCACCGTCATCACGTTCTTGGAGCGTTCCAATCCCATGCGAAGCGTAGTCGGGCCATCATAGCGGCCGTTGTGGTTGCCCGGGGACCACGGCGCCTGTCCGGGCCCCTGGTCGATGGACAGGGGCGCATCGAGAACGAGGCTGGACGGCGTGTAGCCGCTCTCCAGCGCAGTCGCGTAGACAATCGCCTTGAACGTCGATCCCGGCTGACGCCACGCCTGGGTGACGCGGTTGAACTCGTTCTGGCTGAACGAGAAGCCGCCGACCATCGCCCGGATACGCCCGGTGTCCGGCTCCAGCGCGACCAAGGCCCCTGAGATCTCGGGAAGCTGGCGCAGACGATATTCATTGGGCACCGTTCTGATCGACTCGACATGGACGACGTCGCCGACACGCAGGACGTCGCTCACGCGGCTCTGCCCCGTCCACCGGATGCTCTGGCTCGCGATCCGCCCGGTGCGGCGGGCGATCTCGATGGCACCGGTGACGTCCCTGTCCGGCCGCAGGCCGATGCGGGCGCTCTTGGCGTCGACCGAGAGAACGACCGCCTGCTGCCATGGGCGGATGTCCTCCAACACCGGCAGTTCGGCGAGCCTCAGGCCCCAGTCACCCTCGACGGAGGCAAGCCGGGTCTCGGTTCCGCGCCAGCCCCGGGCCTCATCGAAGCGGACAAGGCCGTCGGCGAGGCTCTTGCGGGCCGCGGCCTGCATCGTCGAATCGAGCGTTGTGCGGACCGACAGGCCACCCTCGTAGAGCATCACCTCGCCGTAGCGGTTGGCGAGCTCGCGTCGAACCTCCTCGGCGAAGTAGCCGGCCTGGGTCTCATGCGGCGAGACCGAACGCAGATTGACGATGAACGCCTCCTCCATCGCCACATCCGCCTCCTCCTGCCCGATGTAACCGTTGGCGGCCATCCGCTCCAGCACCCAGTTGCGGCGGGACATTGCCGCATTGGGTTGGCGGAAGGGGTGATAGTTGTTCGGCCCTTTCGGGAGAGCGGCGAGATAGGCCGCCTCCGCCAAAGTCAGCTCGTGCACGGACTTGTCGAAGTAGCCCAGCGCGGCCGCGGCAATGCCGTAGTGGCCCATGCCGAAATAGATCTCGTTGAGATAGAGTTCGAGGATGCGGTCCTTGCTGAAGGTCTCCTCGATCCGGAAGGCGAGAAGGATCTCCTTGATCTTGCGGCTGTAGGTCTGCTCACGCGTCAGCAGCAGGTTCTTGGCAACCTGTTGTGTGATCGTCGAGGCGCCCTGCGGGCGGCCGGCGTCGCTGGCGAGGTTGGCAAGCAGGGCGCGGCCGATGCCCTTGGGGTCGATGCCGTTGTGCTCATAGAAGTGCCGGTCTTCCGCTGACAGGAAGGCCGCGACGAGCCGCTGCGGCATGTCCTCGAGGGGGAGGTACAGCCGGTTCTCTCGCGCGTATTCGGCGATAATCCGGCCGTCGGCGGCATGCAGGCGCGTTGTTACCGCAGGCTCGTAACGTGCGAGTTCCGCGTGATCGGGCAGGTCGGCGGAGAGATGCCAGAGCATCATGCCGACGGTCAGCGAGCCGCTGACCAGAAGGAGCGAGGTTAAGGTCGCGGCAAAGCCGAAGAAGCGGAGAACGAAGCGCATGGTGAGCACCTGGGTTCAGGCGAGTGCGTGCGTTGACGCGACGGCACTCGCTCGATGGCTGTGATTGGCAAAAGGGACTCGTTGGCGCACGTCGGCGTGGGACAGCCCGTGCGCACGGGCAGCCGCCACCATTCCCACAGCTCTCGATATGCGAGGCGTCAGGTCATGGGCCGAGACCGCGAGATGTGTCCCAGAGATGGTCGACGGGCGTTCGGGGATGGGTCGTGACGCGTCAGCGGCTTGGACGTAGCCCTAACCGGCGCATCAGGTTCTCTGCTGGCCCTTGTGGCGGAGGGGGCGCATCACGGCTTGCGAGCATGTGAGGGAAGGACATTCGCCAGGCTCCATCATGGTC
>KI912082.1:129541-135063 GCA_000517005.1 Microvirga lupini | reverse complement strand
GACGGTTACGGACCGACGGCTCAGCCGCGGGAACCGACAGTGCCGGGGGAGGGCGGTTCCGTCTCCGCAGTCCGTCGCGGAATCCCGAAGCGGCCTTCCTCGGCTTTGTGGAAGTACTGACTCGCTACGAGCATGCCCTTGGCGATGCGGATCGGTGGGATGCAGGTCAGCAAGAGGAACGGCCCTGATGTGAGCAGGTGAACCCAGACGGATGGCTCCCACATGATCTCGACCCAGACACCGAACCCGGCCGCCGGGATGCCCATGATGATCATGATGAAGAAGGCCGGACCGTCGGCCGGATCGGCGAAGGAGTAGTCGAGGCCGCAGGCCTCGCAGCGCGGGGCGAGCTTGAGGAAGCCGTTGAACAGGCGGCCCTTGCCGCACCGGGGGCAGCGGCACCTCAGGCCGTGCTTGAGAATGGCGTCCTTGGCACTGGGGTTCATGGTCATGTCGGCTCCTTCCGGTCTGCGCCCTCAGCATTCCAAGGGCCCCATCTTGTATGGATTGACTACCCATACAAAAGATGTAGATTTCCTACCAAGCCAACCGATCAGACGCTATTCCAAGGATCTCGGCACGCTTGATGCAGACATTATGTATGTCGTAATCGATCCCTACATTTACAAGACAAGAAGGTCAATGACACATGTTGTCCTGGATGCCGCAGCTTGAGAAGGGAAGTGGGCCCAAGTACCGGGCCATCGCCGAGGCCCTGCTGGCGGACGTGGAGTCCGGTCGCCTCAAGCCCGGCCACCGCTTGCCGCCTCAACGCCAGCTCGCAAAGGAACTCGGGGTCGATCTCACGACTGTCACCCGCGCCTTCAATGAGGCCCGTCGGATGGGATTGATCGAGGCCAACACGGGAAGCGGAAGCTACGTGCGGAAAAGGATTGCTGATCAGGAGGAGGTCGCGCCGGCCGGACTGCCGATCATCGACCTGAGTATGAACATGCCGCCGCAGCCATCGGAGGCGAGACTGCGCGAGCGCATCCAGGATGGGATCGCGGCCGTGCTTTCCTCGCCGCACGGCCTGATGCGCCTGCATTACCAGGAGTGCGTCGGAGCCGGGCCGGACCGCGTCGCGGGCGCCCGCTGGCTTGCAGGGCGATTGGGCAAGCTTCCGGTCGACCGTGTCGTGGTTGCCGGCGGCGCCCAGACAGCGCTTTACGCCGTCCTGCGGATCCTGACGGGACCGGGCGATGCCATCTGCGTTCCGGATCTCACCTATCCGGGCCTGCGGGCCATTGCCGAGCAACTCAAGGTGCATCTGGTCCCAGTGACTATGGACCACGAAGGACTCGATCCCGCCGCGCTCGAGGAAGCCTGTCAACGCGAAAAGCCGAAGGCTGTCTACTGCGTGCCCACCATCCACAATCCAACCACCGCGACCATGTCCCTCGAGCGGCGGGAGGCGATGGCCGAGGTGGCCCGTCGGCGAGGGATCGCGATCGTCGAGGACGATGCTTACGGGGCATTGCCGCGGCACGTGCCGGCGCCGATCGCGGCGCTTGCGCCCGACATCACCTGGCACATCGCCACCCTGTCGAAATGCGTGACGCCCGCCCTGCGGACGGCCTACGTTGTCGTGCCGGAACTTGCGGACACGCTGCGGCTGGCGGCTGAGATCCGGGCCATGACCCTCATGGTGCCACCGCTCATGACGGCCCTGGCCTCGAAATGGATCCTCGACGGCACGCTGGACGCCATCACAGCGGCGATCCGAGAAGAGAGCGTTGCACGCCAGGCCATCGCGCGGCGGGTCCTACGACGCCTTGAATTCCAGGCTCATCCAGAGGGGCATCACCTCTGGCTGACGCTGCCCGAGCGCTGGCGCCAGGCCGACCTCAATGTCTACGCTCGGCAGTCAGGCCTCGCCCTCGTGCCGAGTGAGGCCTTCGCCGTCGGGTCCGCCCCGGATGCTATCCGTGTCTCTCTCGGCGCGGCCCGAAACCAAGCCTTATTGGAGCGGGGTCTCGGCCTGCTGGCGACGGTGCTGTTGCATGGACCCAGTTCCCTGTCCTCGATCGTCTGACGGCGTGATTGCGTCGGCGCTCTGTGTCAGCGCTTGCCCGACCGGATGTTCCATGGTCGAAACGTCGGCGGACGGAGGTGGGGCTCCTCGGCCAGCGTTACGTGCGTAAAGATGGCATCGCCTGTTCACTGCCTTGGTCATTTGCTCCGTCCACGCGAACGCCTCAGGCATCCCGGGGCAGGGCGGTGTAGACCCGCACGATGAACTGGTGGAACTCCGACATGTAGCTCTTCAGGAACTCGGCCGTGGATTCGTCCGTGACCTCGCCGTCATCGGTGATCAGCCCGGGCTTGAACTGGATATAGGCCTCCGGCGCGTTCATCTGGGGCGAGTTGCAGAAGCTCAGAACGCTACGCAGCTGCTGCTGGGCCACCGCCGTGCCGATCGCGCCGGGCGAGGTGCCGATGACAGCCGAGGGCTTGCGGGTGAACGAGTTCTTCCCATACGGCCGGCTGGCCCAATCAATAGCGTTCTTTAGCCCACCCGGGATCGAGCGGTTGTACTCGGGCGTCACGAACAGCACTGCATCCACCGATGCGATAGCGTCCTTGAACGCTTTGGCGACCGGCGGGAAGTCGGCGTCATAGTCGTAGCTGTAGAGCGGCAGGTCTTTGATCGGGATCTCGGTGAACGTGAGGTGCTCCGGAGCGGCGCGGGTCAGCGCCATGGCGAGTTTGCGGTTGATCGATTCCTTGGCAAGGCTGCCGATCAGATAGCCGACCTTGAACGTGGTCATGGGGCTCTCCTGGGTTCTCATTCGGGACGGAAGGGATCCACCCGACGTAGTATGGATCCTCAAGGCAACTCCTCCGGACGTGAGGTGGGTGTCAGGCTACCTTCTTTCCTGATCGAGCAGAATGACATCGCGAACAGGGACGCCCATGCGGTCGATGAGCTGGCGCAGCAGAAGCCGGGTCGGCGGCGTCTTCAGGTACTCGATGAGGTGCGGCTCGATGCCGGCGTTGCGGATCATGGCCAGCGTGTTGCGGGACGTGCCGCAATCCGGGTTGTGGTAAATGATGACGTTCATGGGAACCTCAGGCTTGGCGGCTGTCGAAGGGGAGGACGGTCGCGGGGTTGCTCTCTCTAGCTCTCCGATCTCCTGCAGATGATGGGTGAGGGCGATTTGGGGACTGCTGGTATAATCCGGTCGCCGTCACTCACAGCCGATGCTGGCTCAGCGACGGATCTGCCGCAGAATGGGTCCAACGAAATCACGGGCCCTCTTTGAGCGAAGGCTCTGAAGAAATGTCTCCAGCTCGCCCAGTGCGAGAACACGGGCAAGGCGATCCTTTGAAGCACGAACACGCTAATATCGGTCGAGATGCCGCTCGATTGGGACCAGCCAATGTTCCAGCATAGTCAGATCGGCCTACAGGACCTCCAGGAGGCCTGCAAGGCTCACATGCCGGAATGCGGCGTTCCATGGCTGACCGTGCAGGCCTTGCTTGGCGTCAACACGCCGGACGAAACCCATCTGTTCGGACACAAACCTCGGCTGAAGGCGACGGGATCCTGAAACTGGAGATGGCAGGACGGTGGCTTCGCCGCGGGCAGGGCACATAGCCCGGATTCTGAATCGTTTTCGCCTTGCATGAATCGCTGTTAGCGAAAACCCAGGGCACTCTAAATCGACAATCGCACTTCTATCGAAATGTACCGGCGGTGCATCGCATCACTCCTGGGCAGCGTTCTTCTGCTCTTGATTGAAGCGAGGCAGTTTAATTGACTGCGTCGCTCTATTTGGTTTCCACTTCGCCGTATTTGCTTAACGGTTCAGCAGGGCCCTGACATTTGTATATGGCAGTGTGGAATCAAGCCGAAGTGCGACGGTTGGCGGGGTTGGTCCCCAGTCGGTCAGGGACTGCCGGGGCGCAGCTGATCAGGGTTGCACAGCCCCGGCAGTCCCGGATCCAGAGAACTCATCAGGACCTCTTTGGGTGTGCGATAGCCCAGGCACTTGCGCGGCGTCCCGTTGAGCCGATCACAGATCTCAATCAAAGCCTCCTCGGGCAAGGTGGCAATGTCCACGTCCCGTGACAGGAAGCGCCGGACCCGGCCATGGGTGTTCTCGACCGTGCCATTCTGCCAGGGAGCCTGCGGCGTGCAGAAGTAGCTGTCCATGCGGTGATGTCGGTCCAGGCTGATGCCCTCAGTAGGCATGCTCCACGGGACGGGACGCTCGTCCTCGCCGATCCCAAGGATGCTACGGAACGTCACTGACGAACATTCCTGGCCTTTGCGGTCGCAGTCTCAGAGGAGTATAGTTTTGGCCCAATAACCAGTGTTCTGGCTGCCCCGAGTTGGATGCCGCTGTCATCGAGCACAAAGGAAGGGCAGCGCCTCGGCCCACCTTCACCGGCCACGTCGCTCTTGCTCGGGTCGAGCAAGAAAGTCGGCCCGGCCCGGAGCAGGCGACCTCAACAACAGGAGGACACTATGCTGGACATCGACCGTAGATCAGCCCTTGCCATCGGTTTCGCCGGGCTATCAGGGCTTGTTCTTCCAGAACATGCTGCCGCCCAAACCTATGGCCCCAACGAGGGTAAGGAACTGACCCAGGGCGTCAGACAGATTGACTTAGGGGAGCGGGAGCCATTGATCCCTGCCTACAAGAAGGTGCGCTTGCGTGACATCGTTCTGCAACCCGGTGCCAAGACCCGGACAACGCAATGATGAACGACATGCTCTGCCACATGACTGAGGGCGAACTCGCGGTGGTGCAGAACGACAAGCAGTTCACGGTCAAGAAGGGCGACGTGTGGACCTGCGCCAAGGGCATCACCACGGAAGGCACCCAGAACAAGGGCAATGCCGTCGCCATCATGAGGATCATCGACCTGCTGACCACATGAGTGAGCAGGTGTGATGGACCCCACCTTTCCATTAGCAACCTCAGGAGAGCGCAATGCCTATCTTCATTTCTCAGGGTCGGTATTCGCAAGACGCGATGCGCGGCATGGTGACCACGCCGGAAGACCGGACTGAGCCGGTATCCAAGCTCATTGAAGCTGCAGGCGGTAAGCTTCTCGGCTACTATGTGACCTTCGGCGAGTACGACTGGCTCATCGTGGTCGAAGCACCGGATGCACGAACAGTTGCGGCGGCGGTGATCACGGCGGCGGCAGGCGGCGGCGTGACAGACATGAAAACCACCCTGGCGATGACCGGGGCTGAGGCCATGCAAGCTTTCCGCACCGCAGGTGATCTCGCCAAGAACTTCAGGTCAGCCGGGCAGGCGGCGTGACGACCAGAGCATAGGTCTGAAGAAGCGAGGCTCGGACCGACACTTGCGCCGCAGGCAGGGTCTCGTTGATAAGTCCCGGTCCTCTGAGAGGGCCGGGAACACAATGCCTCTGCCGCTTGCGTGTCCAAACCGTTAGGTCAGGACCCAGTAGTAGGTCACCTGATAGTAGTCGTGCAGGTCCTGCTCGCTCTGCCGATCCGGCCAGTCCTGACCGCGATCACGGGAGAGACTCGGCGCACT
>KI912082.1:128217-129441 GCA_000517005.1 Microvirga lupini | reverse complement strand
ACGAGCGGGGCCTCAGTGATTTGGCGCTCGATGGTCTGTGTGACTCGTTCATAGTAGCGCTGGGCCTGCGGATACCGGTCGCCTGCTTGGCGGACATACTGCTGACCCTGATCGTAAGCCTCTCGGGCTACATTAGAGGCACGGCCCGCAAGATCAGCGGCGGTGTTCCTCGCTTGGTCAACCAAGCTTTCGGGCGAGCCTTCACTTCCTTGAGCATTCCCTTGAGGGTTGGGGCCATTACCGCCCGCTCGGGTTGCAGCATTGGACTGCACGCTTCCAGCTTGCCCGGTTCCGCTTCCATGCCTCTCGTCCATAATCACTCTCCTGTTGAGATGACAATCCGATTGCGGCGATCTGCTCAGGTCTTTCCAACTCTTAGGGCCACCCTTTCGTTCAGCATGGGCTCGGGCTCGGCTGCGGTGGATCGAAGGTCGGTTCAACACACGGTCATACCGCCGCGCTGGCACTGCAAAGCGGAAGCGCGAAGGGGGCTTCCAGGTCTATCGGCAGGATTGATAGTCCAACCTCCAGCCATCGGCTGGGCCATTGACCACTACCTTCCTCAACCCTTCCCGCCCTGAATGATCGTGAGCTTCCTCATTATGGGCAGAAGGTCAGGGGGAGGGCGGCTAACTTAGTATAAGTAATCGTCAAGCTCGCATGTTCAGGATAGATTCAAGCTGGATGGGCGAAGGCTTATCGGATGACTAAGCAGGCCAACGGCAGACCGCTTGTCCTCGTCTTGGAGGACGAAGCCCTGATTGCGCTCAATCTCCAGGATGATTTGCAGGATGCAGGCTATGAAGTGGCAGGCCCCTTCACCACCTGTGCTGCTGCCCTGGAATGGCTCCAGACCGAGACGCCTGACACAGCCATTCTGGACGCGGCGCTGAAGGATGGACCCTGCCGCGAGGTTGCTCTGGAGCTTAGCCGCCGTGAAGTGCCGTTCCTGATCTATTCAGGCCATCATGAGGACCGCCAGCTTCTGTCAGAGTTTCATCATGTGACTTGGATCGAGAAGCCGGTCCCTTCTGCCGTCCTGCTCCAAGCCTGCGAGCAGCTTCTGGTCGGCTACGTCTAAATTGCTTGGGGAAATCAGCCACTTCACTTGAACCTACCCGAATTATGCACGTTCTCACGAGTGGTCCCAGCGGTAACTGGCCCGTGTTGAACGATCAACGGCATCCCACCTGGACAGAGCGCGACCGGCTTGCAACCTTGCAT
>KI912082.1:127124-128117 GCA_000517005.1 Microvirga lupini | reverse complement strand
CTCGACACGCCGCCAGAGCCCGCATTCGACGATCTGGTACAGCTTGCTGCTCACTGCTGTCAGGCTCCCATTGCTCTCATCAGCCTCATCGACGAGCGCAGGCAGTGGTTCATGGCCGAGGTGGGGCTTGGGATGCGCGAGACGCCGCTCGACCGCTCGATCTGCCTCAGCGCGATGCTTCCAGCCAGGGCTGACCGTGATTCCGGACCTGATCGAGGATCATCGGTTTGCCAGCAATCCTCTCGTGACAGGGGAGCCGCGCCTGCGCTTCTATGCCGGGGCGGTGCTGAGAGCCCCCGATGGGGTTCCCTTGGGAGCCCTGTGTGTGCTCGATCATGTGCCCCGTGACCTCACAGAGGAGCAGGCTGCTACCCTCACCCTGCTCGCGCAACAGGTGATGTCGCAATTGGAATTGCGCCGTGCCATTACCGAGCGGGATGAGCGATTGGAGGCGAGCCACCGGGTCGAGCAGCGGCAGTCTTTGCTGGTCCGCGAGCTTCATCATCGGGTGAAAAACACCCTGGCGACGGTTCAGGCCCTCGTTGGAGCCACAGGCCGGTCCACTGGCAGCTTTGATGAGTTCTATCGCTCGTTCTCGAAACGCATCTCCTCCCTGGCCAAGACCCACAACCTGTTGACCGAGGACTACTGGCAAACCGCGCCGTTGCGGGAGATCGTCCTCAACGAACTCAAGCCGTTTGCTGAAGGCCGGGTGCCCCGCTTCATGCTGTTTGGTCCGCCTGTTGAGCTATCGGCGGATCTGGCAGTGCCGGTCGGGATGGCGCTCCACGAACTGACCACGAATGCCGTTCAGTACGGGGCACTGTCTGCTCCTGGTGGATATGTTGAAATCCGGTGGGATGTCGTTGAGGTCGAGGGCGTCCGAAAGCTCCATCTGGAATGGCGAGAGCACGGCGGGCCTCCAGTGAGCGAGCCGCAGCATTGTGGGTTTGGCTCGACTCTGCTTCAGCGGGTTCTGCCCATGCAGTGTAA
>KI912082.1:113334-127024 GCA_000517005.1 Microvirga lupini | reverse complement strand
CCCTCTGATCGAGCACCGGTTAGTCCCTGGCTATTAGCTGGCCCACCCACCTCGATCATGCCGCACCCGTGTGCACTTATCGTTTGCCACCCTCGATCACCGTGAGCTTGCGCATCATCGGCGGTAGATCCGGGGGAGGACGGCTTGTCGCCTCTAAGTCTGTGAATCGTGCTTTGCACTTCGGATCGTATTGATCGGATGATCGCTCCCACGGGAGGGATTTCCTCGGGCAGTCGAGTGCGATCCTATCGAGAAGGTCACATAGCTGGATGTCGGCTCCAAACTTCTCAGCCAGACGGGCAAGCCGATACTGTCCCTTGCGGTGAGGGCAAAGGGGACAATCGATCTGGACGATCACCCAAGGAAAATCGCTCAGCCGTTCGACCATGAAGCGGTAGGTAGAATGATCTGTACAAGAGCAAGTGGAGAACACGCCGTTAAGGCTTGGATACGCTTTCCAGGATTGGTGAAACCTCCGAGGGAAGCACCATGCGGCAACCGGGGCGGGTCTTAGCAGATTGGTCCAGTGACTGGACCTGTGGCCAAGGACAACGGAGAGGGTAGCGAGGAGTCCAACTCCCTATGCTACTGCCTCAGCCTGGGCTGAGACTTTCGTGAACTGAGAATCCAGGAAAAGCAAAGGTTTAGGTATGTGTGGGGAGCGCGTGAAACGGACCTCCGCTACCATAGGCCCAAGGCCTTTTCTGGCATTCTCGCGAGTTGCCGATCAGATTCGGTACCAAGCTGGTAGGAGAGCATGAGGAAGTTTGGGGCAGCTAAGCCGCGGCCTGTCTGTGGCCCCTGTCATTGTCGTTCGTCATGCCGGGTACCAGTGCTCGAACGTGGCACGCAGCGAGCCATCCAGGGCTCTGGTCCGCGTCTGCAACAGCAGATGAGCTCCGGGAGAGCATAAGGAATTGTGGGGCACTCAGTCATGGGTCTGTTTCAAGAGCCGCCCTTGCAACGCGTTGACGTTGGCGTCGAATGGGACTGCACTCAAGTGCTCCATACCTGCCCCACGAAACCTCATGCTCTCCTTGTTCGCTGCACGGAGCCTATGCGGGTTTGTCATTTCGCCTGCCGAGCCAGCCGCAGGGCTGCGTCTTGTCCGGATTTGAGGATCGCCGCGGAGAGCGCCCGGTCTGTCGTGACCCGTGCAAGCTGCAGCGTTCCAATCATCAGGGCGAAGATCGCGTAGGCAGTCTCCCGCGCCTGTTCCCCGGAGGATGCTGACGGCAACTCAGACGCAATGATCGCAGTCATCTCGTCCGCGGTCCGGGCCATGACGTCCCGGGTCTCGGGATCATTGCGGGCGACCTCCGGCGCCAGCGCTGCCACGGAGCAGCCTGCCTGCGGCCGGTCTCGATGTGCCGTCTGCAGATACGAGCGCACCAACGCTTCAAGCCCGTCCTCGTGTTGGTCTCGCGCAGCCTTGATCGCAGCGATCCATTTCTCGCGATTGCGGGCATGTGCGGTGGCCAGAGCCTCGCGGACAAGGTCATCCTTCGACTTGAAGTGGGCGTAGAAGCCCCCGTGGGTGAGACCCGCGTCTGCCATGAGGCCGGCCACGCCGGTCCCCTCAATGCCCTTGGACCGGAACTGCGCTGCGGCGACCTCGACGACGCGTTTCCGCGTCTGCTCCTTGTGGCCTTTCTCGTAGCGCATGCTCGTGCCTCCCATTCAAACGACCTTTACATGATGGTCATCATATTTTATGTCAAGCATCATATTAAGGAGGACTCCATGCCGTCACACGATCCCATCGTCATTGTTTCCGCTGCGCGAAGCCCGCTGGGGCGGTTCCAGGGCAGCCTCTCCGGGCTCAGCGCTCCCGCTCTCGGCAGCCACGTCATCCGCACGGCCCTCGACCGTGCCGGGCTCGCGAGCGAGAGGGTGGACGAGATCCTGATGGGCTGCGTGTTGCCTGCTGGTCAGGGGCAGGCCCCGGCTCGCCAGGCGGCCCGTGGGGCCGGTCTGCCCGATGGCACGGGGGCAACGACGGTCAACAAGGTGTGCGGGTCCGGGATGAAAGCGACCATGCTCGCCCACGACCTTATCCTGGCCGGCTCTGCCGAGGTCGTTGTCTCCGGCGGCATGGAGTCGATGTCAAACGCTCCGTACCTCCTGGCCAAGGCACGCGGCGGCTACCGGGTCGGTCACGATCGATTGATCGATCATATGATGATGGACGGTCTGGAGGACGCTTATGAGGGCGGCCGGCCCATGGGCGACTTCGGAGAGGCGACCGCTCAAGCCTACCAGTTCAGCCGAGCGGACCAGGATGCCTATGCGATCGAGACCCTGACCCGCGCCCGTGCAGCGGTGGAAGGGGGTGCTTTCGCCGCCGAGATCGCGCCTGTGACAATCCAGGGCAAAACGGGCGACACGGTCATCGCCTCTGACGAGAACCCGCTCAAGGTCTCGCCGGAGAAGATCCCCGCGCTGAAGCCCGCCTTCCGCCCCGACGGGACCATCACTGCGGCGAGTTCATCCGCGAATGCCGATGGTGCAGCGGCGCTCGTTCTGATGCAGCGCTCCTTGGCCGAACGCGAAGGTCTGCCGATTCTTGCGCAGATCAGGGCGCACGCAACCCATTCCCAGGATCCTGCCTGGTTCACCACGGCGCCCATCCCAGCCATTCGCAAGGTCCTTGATAAGACCGGCTGGAGCATCAGAGATGTGGATCTGTTCGAGATCAACGAGGCTTTCGCCGTTGTGGCCATGGCGGCGCAGCGGGATCTCGGTATCCCACGCGACATCCTGAACGTGCACGGGGGCGCCTGTGCGCTGGGTCATCCGATCGGTGCGACCGGCGCCCGCCTCATCGTGACGCTCCTTCATGCCTTGGAGCGGCACGGGCTCTCCCGCGGAGTGGCCTCGTTGTGCATCGGGGGCGGGGAGGCCACCGCCATCGCCATCGAGCGTGCCGCCTGAGCAGCCCGCATATTCAAAATGGCTTGCCGGCGAGCAGGCCCACACTATTGCGTCCCACGTCCTTGCCCTCTCCCGGCAGCGGCGACCCGCAGCGGTCGATCAGGTGTTAGGAGAGGGCAAGCTCTCAGGACGCGCGGCGGACCTCTTCGCTCACCGCCTTGTACCGAGTGGCCGGCTCGGTCCGCGAGAGCTTGCCGGCCATCGCCCGCCGAGCCGCATCGTAAGCATCCCACTCGGACTTATCTTCCAGTGCGGGGATGGTGACGGTCTCGCCCTGATCCAGACCGGCGAGTGCAGCGTCGACCAGGTCCGGCGCCGCCATGACGATCTCCGCCGGCAGATGGCTCACCGGCAGGCCGGCAACGTCCCAGAACTCAGTCGCTATGGCGCCGGGCAGGACCGCTTGGACCCGCACGCCCTTCTCCGCCAGTTCGTGCTGGAGGGACTGGCTGAAGGCCAGCACAAAAGCCTTGGATCCGCCGTAGACCCCATTGAGGGTTTCCGACGAGATGGCGACAATGGATGCGATATTGACGATCGTGCCGCCGCCGCGTGCCACAAAGGCCGGTGCGGCCGCGTAGGTCAGACGGGTCAGCGCCAGGACGTTCAGCCGGATCATCCGGTCCATCGCGTCAACGTCGGAGGCCAGGAGCGGAGCCGCTCCGCCGATGCCAGCGTTGTTCACGAGCATGGAGATCGTGGTGTTCGTCCGCAGGACGGTCTCGACCCGACGGAGATCAGCATCGTCGTTCAGGTCGGCGGGCACGATCTCGACTGAACGGCCGGTCTCGTCGCGCAAGCGGGCCGCAAGCTCCTCAAGGCGGCTCTGGTTTCGTGCCACGAGGATCAGATCGTGACCGCGCCGGGCCAGGCGGTCAGCATAAATAGCGCCGATGCCAGACGAGGCGCCGGTGATCAGGGCGGTGCCCTGGGAGGTCGATGTGCTCATGTGTGGTCTCCCGATGCTAGAGACTCAAACGACTGTGGGGCGTGAGGGTCTGGTACGACCCGTGCTGAGGCTGCTGCGCTCGAACGCCGCGCTGGCCGCCAGCACGCTGGTAGCGGCGTAGTGCGGGAAGCGCCCACGGGTCTTCTCTGCGACATCATGATCCTAGGACCCATTGACGGCTAGGCAGCGACTGTCCCGGCATTGCGGGAACTTGTCGGAACTTGCGGAAATTGTGGAAACGGACCGTATCGTGATGGTCGACGCCCCCACTCAGACAAATGGACGGACCTGGATTGCTCCGGGCCCGTCCATTCAGAGGCCAGATGAAGGGGTCTTGGCTGAGATCGGCGCCCAATGCTTGCAGTGTGACGCGGCCGTGCTGCGGCGCGGCAGCTTCCAGCCGGGGCGGGCGAAGTGGCAGTTGTAGCCATTGGGACGCCGCTCGAGATAATTCTGATGCTCCGGCTCCGCCTCCCAGAAATCGCCCGCGGGCGCCAGTTCCGTGACCACCTTGCCCGGCCACAGGCCTGACGCGTCGACATCGGCGATCGTGTCCTCGGCCACCAGCCGCTGCTGGTCCGAGGTGTAGAAGATCGCCGAGCGGTAGCTTACGCCGATGTCGTTCCCCTGCCGGTTCTTCGTGGTCGGGTCGTGGATCTGGAAGAAGAACTCCAGCAAGTCGCGGAAGCTCGTCTTCTCCGGATCGAAAATGATCTCGATCGCCTCGGCGTGGGTGCCGTGGTTGCGGTAGGTCGCGTTCGGCACGTCTCCGCCGGAGTACCCGACGCGGGTGGAGACGACACCGGGGCGGCGTCGGATAAGATCTTGCATGCCCCAGAAGCAGCCTCCGGCCAGGATGGCCCGCTCAATTACACCAGTCATAGTCATTCTCCTTTCTCCGCAAAGAGCTTGCTGAATTCTCCGTAGCCCTCGCTCTCGAGATCATCGTAATGGATGAACCGTAGCGAGGCCGAGTTGATGCAGTAGCGCAAGCCGCCGGCCTCTTGCGGCCCGTCGGGGAACACGTGTCCCAAATGGCTGTCGCCATGGGCCGAGCGCACCTCGGTCCGCACCATGCCGTGGCTCGTGTCGCGGTTCTCGATGATGTTGTCGGCCTCGATTGGCTTGACGAAGCTGGGCCAGCCGCTGCCGCTGTCGTACTTGTCGACCGAGGCAAACAGCGGCTCGCCCGAGACGACGTCAACATAGAGTCCGGGTTCGTCGTTGTCCCAGTACGCGTTCTCGAAGGGCCGCTCGGTCCCGTCCTTCTGCGTGACCCGGTACTGCTCCGGGGTCAGACAGGACAGAGCCTCGGGGTTCTTGTGATAGGTCTTCATTGGCTGTTCTCCTTCCGTCGTGAGGAAGATGCGTTCATGCACTAGTTGATGAGGCCACGTTCTGGCGTGCGATGACATTGATCTCGTTGCGGGAGATGCCAAGCTCTTCGAGCTCACGATCGGTGAATTGCATCAACTCGCGGACGGTCTCGCGATAACGCCGATAGGCGCGGATCTTCGACAGGATGAATGTGACAAACATGGGAAACTCCTAATGTTGATTGGGTCAATACGGCCGGCTTGAGGAAGGCAGTCACCGCCCTCACCACGATGATCCGCAATCCTCAAACGGACGGATCGTCGAGGGGAGGGCGGAGCCTTGGGGAGGCTCCGCCCGTCTTCGGTCAGGCGGCGCGGGTGGCGGGAGCCGCACGCGGGAAGTCGATCTCGGTCTTGAACGCCTCGTTGACGTAGTTGGTGACCACGTTGTAGGCGACGTTGAGCACGATCTCGACAATCTGCGGGTCGGAGTAGCCGGCCTCGCGCAGGGTCTGGATGTCATCGTCGGTCACATCGGCACGGGTCACCGCCACCTTGCGGGCAAAGGCAACCGCGACATCGGCCTGGGCATCGGACGAGTGGCCCCGGCGGTTGGCTTCGATCTCCTCAGCAGAGAGCTGGAGGATTTTGGCAACTGCGGTGTGGGCCGCGTTGCAGTAGTCGCAGCCGTTCACGTTAGCCACCGCCAGCGCGATCCGTTCGCGGGTGGCTGCATCGAGGCTGCCGCCGGCCAGGGCGCCGGAGAATTGGAGGAAACCCTCCAGGCCCGACGGGCTTTGCGCGATCACCTTGTAGATGTTCGGCACCATGCCAATCTTGGCCTTGACCCCAGCGAACAGCTCCTTGGTCTTGGGGGAAGCGTTATCGGGTTGGATCGAGGGAATGCGTTGCGTCATCGTCAGTCTCCTGTGCGCTCAAGATCTGGATTGAGGTGAGCGGGCTGGGTTGTCCGAGCCGATCAGGCCCGGGGGGAGCGGAGCGCCGCGAGCGAGTCGACGGCGATCCAAAGGGAGAGGGCGAGCAGGGCGACGTCCTTGAGCAGGAACTGCCCGGGAGCGACCGAGATCGCCGGAAAGCCCATCTCTGGCTCGAACACGCCCGGCGTCGTCGCCATGAAGCTGAGCGTGGTCACGAACAGCCCGGCCGAGAGCACACCGCCGGCGAGCGAGTACACCGGGCTGACCAGCCGGGCCGCGATCAGGGCACCGATGCTGAGCTCGAGAACGCCGAGGAAGCCGGAAAAGCCCCGCACGCTGAGGATGGAATAGGCCCAGCTCAGAAACGGGCTGTTGCCCACCAGGCCGGCCAGGCCCTCCGCCTCATAGGCGGTGAACTTCATGCCGCCGAACCAGGCATACACCACCACCAGTGAGGCATAGAGGCCTGCGGTGGTGACGGCCCGGCCATAGCGGTCGACCAGATCAAGAGGGGCGGCGACGCGGGCCGGGAAGCTCGGATACACCGGGGCAGTATAAGCGGGGGATGAGACATGCTCTTCTCCTGGAGTGTGGGCGTTGAACATTCCGACGGCTTGCCATCGGACTGACGATACCGGTCTGTATCGTTATCGGTGTAAGTAAACCAACCTGTATCGTTTCGCAACCCGGATCTGACCGCAATTCCGAAAGTGGCGGCTTGCATTTCTGCCAGACTAACGATCTGACGCTACCGATGACCCAGGCTTGTATTCATCCAAGGTTGCGGCTACATAAAGATACAGATCTGTTACATGAAACGAGGGGCCTATGCGCCGTTCCGAAATCCGCGATCACCTGCTCGAGACCGCGCTGCGGCTGTTCAACCAACATGGCTATCATGCGACCGGTGTCGACCTGATCATCGCCGAGGCCAGGGTTGCCAAAACCACCCTGTACCGGCACTTCGAGACGAAGGAGGACCTGATCCTGGCTGCCCTTGAACGGCGCGATGAGCAGGCCCGCGACGCCATGCGGGCCTTTGTCGAGCAACGCGCGAGCGATCCGGTCGAGCGCCTGCTGGTGACATTCGACTGCCTTGAGGCTTGGTTCTGCGATGAGCGGTTCCGCGGCTGCCCGTTCGTCAGTGCGGCCGGGGAGCACAAGGACACCGACAATCCCGTGTTCCGCGCGGCGGCGCTGCATAAGCGGCTGACGCTGGCGTATTTTGAGGAACTCGCCCATGCGGCGCGGTGTGCCGAGCCGAAGCGGATTGCGGCCGAGATCAACCTGCTGCACGAAGGCGCGATCGCCGTTGCTCAGATGACCCGCACCGCCGAGCCGGCCTGGCAGGCCAGGCGCATGGCGGCCCAACTGCTCGCCGCGGAAGGGCAGGTCGTCGAGCCATCGTCCACCCGGAGAGAGGTCCCCAGACAGCGAGCTCAGGCGTCCTGATCTTGATTCAGCTCATCAGAGACCTGGGCTTGCAGGCGCCAAGGGAGGCTGAGAGCCTGTCATCCTTGCGGGTTCTGCCAAAGATTGCAGCACTCTGTAGCGGCGGCTTAATGCAGGATAGAAGCAATCATGATCGGGCGTCCGTCCGTTGTCCCCGTCTTGCGGAACTCCGCCGAAATTGCCCGGAAATGCTGAAATGATCCGAACGTGAGCCGTGTTTCAACGAGGCTTGTCGATGAATGACTACTTTGACGCCGGAACCTTTGTCGGCATTGATAGCCGACAAAGCACTGCGGGTTATCGACAGTCGGAACCCATGTAGGTTCCGTGGTTTCGCCCAGTACGCAGAAACGTTGGCTGCTGACAGAGCGGTCGTAAGTGTAGACCCCGGTGCCGAAAAACGAGTGCCCCTTGCGAAGCCACGAGACCAGCGGCACGAGAGCAGGTTACGGTCGTGCTGACAGGTCTACCCTGGGACCGGGCGTCAGTGACAATCAGGGACACAGGAAGCATCTTGGCAAACTTCAACATGAAGTCAGGTCCATGCGTCAGAAGATGAACCGCGTGTTGATGAAGTTGGAGGTCTGCTTAGTGACAATTGCTTCGAGCAGGTCCTTGTTGAGCTGTGTTTCCTTAGTGGCGATCATTGAGCGGATCGAGAACGAACGCAATGCATCGGTCACCGACAGCGTACCCTCAGCGGAGTCCTTGCGCCCGGTGAAGGGGAAGACGTCGGGGCCGCGCTGGCACTGGCAGTTGATGTTAACCCGGCACACCTGATTGACGAGCGGATCAACAAGCCGGCCGACCTGATCCGGATCGGAGCTGAAGATGCTCACCTGCTGGCCGTGCTCGGACGTGGTGACGTACTCGAGCGCCATTTCGAGGTCCTCGAAAGGCATCACCGGGACAACGGGCCCGAACTGTTCCTCCCGGTAGAGCTTCATCCCCTCTTGGACGGGATAGACGACCGCCGGGTAGAACAGGGTGCTGGCCACGCTGCCGCCATCCTCATTGACCACGCGAGCCCCTCTGGCCTTCGCATCCTCCACCAGGGCTGTCATGTGATCAGTCTTGCCAGCTTCAGGAAGCGGGGTGATGTTGACGCCCTTCTCCCATGGCATGCCGACCTTAAGCTTGCCCACCTCCTCGCTGAACCGGCGAAGGAACCGCTCGGCGATGGATTGGTGAACGATCAGCATCTTCAGCGCCGTGCAGCGCTGGCCGTTGAACGTGAGGGATCCGATCAGACATTCCTTCACAGCAAGCTCGATGTCGGCGTCTGGCAGGATGATGGCCGCGTTCTTGGCGTCGAGCCCGAGGATGGCCCGCAGCCGGTTAGTTTTTGGATGCAGCTTTTTGAGGTGATCTGCAACCTTGCTCGAGCCGATCAGAGCCAGCACGTTCAGTTTGCCGGTGTCCAGCAGGCGGGGCACGACGACCGAACCACGCCCGTACACCATGTTGATCACGCCCTTCGGGAACGATGATTGGAAGGCCTCAAGCAGCGGATAGAACAACAGTGCGCCGAACCGGGGTGGCTTGAACACCACCGTGTTGCCCATGATCAGTGCCGGGATCAGGGTCGCAAATGTCTCGTTCAGGGGATAGTTGTACGGTCCCATGCACAGGACCACCCCGAGTGGGGTGCGCCGGATCTGGCCGATGGTGCCTTCGACAATGGTGAACCGAGAATTGCTGTTGTCGAGCTCCTTCAGGGAGGTGATCGTCGCCCGGATGTAGTCGACGGTGCGGTCGAACTCCTTTTCGGAATCCGCCTTGGGCTTACCGATCTCCCACATGATCAGATTCACGACTTCCTGCCGCCGGCTGATCATCTGGTTTGTGAAGTTCTGCAGGCAAGCAATACGCTCAGCGACCGTCATGGTCGGCCACAGGCCGCGACCGTTGTCATAGGCCGCCACGGCGGCCTCGAGAGCCTCCTCCGCCTCCCGTTCTCCGCCGGAGGGCACACTCCCGAGCTCAATCTGCTCGAGTTCGCCATTCGACTTGCGGACGCAGACCGGCGACCGCACGGTGTCCATGGGTCCGTCCCAAGCCTTGAGTTCGCCGTTGACCAGATAAACCCGCTGGTGAATGGGCGGGGGAGGCTGGTGGTCAGCCGGGATCTCGCTGTCCTGAGGAAAGAGCCGTTTCAAGGCATCGGAGTTGGCCATGTCCTGCCTCCTGTGCTGCCCTCGATCGATCCGATCAGTAGGGCGTATCTATCTGTGATTCATACATCATCCCGTCAGTCAAGCCTGGACGAGACCTAGCCACGGATTGCGCCGTTGCGCCCCGGGTTGCGGTAATCTTCGTCCTCGCAAAATTTTCCTGCAAGACGTAGTTGAAGACCCTGATAAAGTCCTTCCTTGCAGACGACCAACTCCTCTGGGGTCTCTGGCCTAGATCTTCCCTCGACGCAGCGGCCCTCCAATCGACCGCCGCCTCTAACCTAGGGAGACTTACCCGAGGCACGGTCGTTCGCCCTCACATCCTCTGAGTCATCCCGGCAAGTTCCTGAGGTTTCGTCTCGATATTGATCTCGGAAAAGCTGGCTTCCTTCTGTGTGGGCCGTGCCTTGTCTAAACAATCAGCTGGCTTAGAGAAACAGTGGTAGATAGAGTCCGCCAATCACGAGCATCAGCGTGAGCACTGCAGTAACGGACGCCCAGAGGGAACCTTGGTCATTATTGTGGTCCATAGGATTGTCCTCACTCGTGTGGCGGCGCAGCCGTGCTGTTCAGATTGCCTGTCAGTTTTGAGATGAGATGTTCCGAGTATCGGCTTCCTGCACAGCGCCCACGATCATCTCGACAACAGCAGTCAGTTCGTCCTCATCGAATTCGTAGCATCCGATACTGTCGATGGATGCCTGGTGCGGCCAGTCGAAGACCTCGATCCACAATGGCGGCAGGCCAGGACTGGCCTCTGCCCAATGCTGTTCGGTGAGGCGGACCGCAAGCGATCCGAGCCGCATCACGACAACAGATCGCGAGTTGTCCGTGTTGAGATCCTGGAACACGAGTTGGACATAGGCGCGGATGAGGCGCTGTTCGATCTCATCGGCGCAGAGATCGGATGAGAGAGGGTAGTCAACGCACGCTTGATCGGCGGCTGCGTTGGTGAACTGTACGGTTGCAGGGGTGAACATTGTCAGTCTCTCCAAATGAAAGGCGCTGCTTGCCCGGTTGTGCAGTCAACTGGCTAGGTTCAAGCAGCGAGGCTCAGCGGATTGGCATCCGCGGGAACTGCAGGTTTCTGCGCCTCGGCGATGTCCCGGATCGCCTCCAATGCAATGGCCAGAGACGGCGCCTTCAGGACAAGATGGCCCTGGCCGGAGGTACGCTCGTTGGAAGTGGCAATCACCGCAGCCCGATCGGGATGGCTGTCATGGTATTCGTCAGCCAAAATCCATCCATCAATCAGGCCGGGCAGGGTGGCCCGGGTGTAAAGCCAGTCGATGGGGTGCCCCCAGTCGCGAAGAAGGTAGAACGCCTGCTCACCATTGGCAGCCGTCACCACTTCAAATCCATTCACTCGCAAGCGCTGTGCGAGACTCTCCCGAAGGGCCGTATTGGTGTCCACGATGAGGATGCGCTCGTGGGTTCCTTTGGTTGATCGTGACACGTGAGCCTCCATTGCTCGCAAAGTCCGGGATAGCTCCACGCTTGGTCCGACGGGATCGAAGGGATGGAAAGCTACCGTTTCAGAATTCAGTGGATCGTCTGTTGCCTGTGGCCGTTGATTACCGGCTGATCGCTGACGTGACGGCGACTTGGTTGCCGAGCGTGACCCAGGCGAGGCTCGTGTCGCCTTCACTCTTGATAAACACGTACCCGGTCTGATGCCACGGCAGGACCGCGTCGCGCTTGTTGTCGAGGATGAAGTCGCCCTGGTGGGTCCGGACCGCCATAACGGCATGGCCCTGCCCCAGCTCATCCAGCACCACGACCATGCGAAGCGCCCGTCGCGGAAGGCCGGCTTCAATCAGCAGGCGGCGCTTGAGGATCTGGTAGTCCTCACAGTCGCCATAGCCGTCGTTTGGGTAGTCCCAGCGGTCGATCACGCCCCAGTGATTGATGTCCTCACGCGGCGACACAGTGGCATTGACTCGCTTGTTGATCGCCACGATCGTCTTCCACACGCGCTTGTCGAGCTGGATCGTGGCCGGTTCGGCCGGGTTGATCGCGCACTCGGCAGGAAACCGCTCGCAGAACTCGCTCCAGGCGGCGGTCGGCTGAGCACTCCCGTCCGCGATCGGAATCCAAGCCGCATCGGATGGACGAATCTCGGTCGCACTGGCACGCGGGCCACCGACGAGCACGAGAAGCAGAAAGAGGGTGATCGCGACGGCTCGCGCAAGCCAGACGAAGCTCGCCCGCGGCATGAAAGGAGGTTCCTCGGCAGGGTCACATGCGTGCCGATCCTCAGCACGATAACACGAGCACCGACGTTTCGTTGTCCAGGGCATGATGCCCTCCTGGTTTACCAGGGTCAGGCAGGTCGTCCTGCCGGCCCTTTGAAAGCAGGGGCACTGTGCCGTCGGTATGGGTTCCAAAACAGGCCTAAGAACGAGCAGAAGGAATGTACCATCGGCCGACACGCGCCATGACGCGACCTGCCCGGTTCCGTCCAAGGTCGGGCGCCTGCCACCTTGAAGGTGAAGGCCTCATCGGCCCTGGCCACAGGCGCACGTTGTCGCGACGAGGGACAGCGGAATGGAGAGTTGAAAGGCATGAAAGCCCTTCTCGAACGCTCAGGCCAGCAGCCCGATCTTTCTGGGAACCGCGGCCGCCAGATAGTCGATCAGTGCGCGCACACCGGGCATGAGACCCTTGCGGCTCATGAACACGGCATGGACAATGCCATACGGCGTATGCCACTCAGGCAGCAGGTGCACGAGCTCACCCGATCGGAAGCACGGGTGGCAGATGTGCTCCGGCAGCAGCGCGATCCCGAGTCCGTCGATGGCGGCCTTCCGCAGCACGTCGAAGCTGCTACAGGCAAGGCGCGGCCGATGCAGCACGCTACGCGCTTCTCCGTCAGATCGAACCAGCTCCCAGCGAACCTCGTCGCCTGCCTCATCCATGGATAGGGTCGGCAGGCTTTCGAGAGCGTCGATCGACGGCGGGCTGTCGAACGAGGCCAGCAGCCCTGGGCTGACCGCCAGGGCCAGGCGGCTCAAGCCGAGCTTGCGGACAATGAGGGAGGGGTCGCTGTCGAGCCTGGTGCGCGCCCTCAGGGCGATGTCGACGCCGTCCTCGATCAGGTCGACGCGGCGGCCGATCACCTTCAGCTGGACTCGTAGTTTCGGGTGCGCCTCCATGAACGGCGGGAGCAGGTCGGCGATCAGGTCCTGGATCAATCCATGCGGGCAGCTCATCCGAACAGTCCCCCGCGGCTCTCCTTGGGCCTGCGCTGCGACCGCCTCCGCCGCCTCCGCGCCGGCCAGCAGAGACTGGCAGTGCTCGTAAACCCCGCGCCCGATCTCCGTCGTCCGCAGCCGGCGCGTGGAGCGTTCGAGCAGGCGAACCCCAAGGCGATCCTCGAGCTTCGCCACGTGCTTGCTCAGTGTGCCCTTTGGGACGCCGATCTGGCGAGCTGCTGCCGAGAACCCTCCATGGGTCACGACCGCATGGAAGAAATAGAAGTCGTTCAGATCCTGCATCGAGCCCGTGTTCGTGTCAGATCAGCTGATTGTCTCTTATAGGAAACGGTGCGTCAGAAATCTACTGACTACCGGACAAATGAGCTTCATTTACATTCCAATGCGAGGGCGGCGCAGGATGGTGCTGTCCATCCACTCGTCACAGCCTAGGAAGATTATCGCATGTCCACAGTTCTCGTTTTGACCAGCAGCGCCCTCGCTGGCGCGTCCGTCTCCAACCAGCTCGTGAAGGATGCCGTAGCGCTCCTGCGTTCCCAGGATCCCGCCCTCCAGGTCATCACTCGCGATCTCGGGCGCAGCCCGGTGCCGCACCTGAGCCTGGACTCTGCCGCGGCCCTGAGTGGCGCCGACCCGGTCAACGAGGCCCAGGCGGCAGCCCAGGCCCTGTCCAACGAGCTCATCGCTGAGCTGAAGGCGGCCGATACCGTGA
>KI912082.1:92436-113234 GCA_000517005.1 Microvirga lupini | reverse complement strand
GGGTATCACCTTCCGCTACACCGAGAATGGTTCAGTGGGGCTCGTTACGGGGAAGCAGGCGATCGTTATCGAGAGCCGGGGCGGGTTTTACGGCGAGGGACCGACCCAGATCCTGGACTCCCAGGAGCCTCATCTTCGCACCCTTCTGAGCTTCATGGGTATCACCGACGTCACCTTCGTCCGGGCGGAGAAGCTGGCCTTTGGGCCCGAAGCCCGCGAGCACAGCATCGGTGCCGCCCGCGCTCAACTCGGGCAGGCGGTCCTGGAACAGCTCCGTCAGGCGGCGTAACGCGCATGGAACCTCGAACGGAACAAGGACGCTCATGCGACCGCAACGCGCCGTCGCGGTCATGAACACGGATGCGGAATTGAATGCCGGCTTTGCTGTGTTTCGTGTCCGGGACGCACGCATCCGTCCGTAAGACGCGTCTCCGGTATCGGCATTTCCGGAGACGTTTCCTCCATCGCAGCATCCGGAGAGAGGTCATGCCTAAACTGCTTCCGCTGCTGATAACCCTGTCGATCTCGGGTGGCACGCTCTACTTGGCGTTCTTTTACCCGTAGCTTCTTTCACTCCGGTGGCAGTCCTGCCTTTGCAAGCCCATCCCGCACGACGTCCAGCGCCGGTCCAGTCAAATAGTTCCCTGTGTCCAGAACGTCTTTGACGGAACGGATCTCGGAGGTGCGACGCAAATTTCCAAGGGCAGAGAGCGCCTCCATTTGCTGGTCGAGGTACGCGTATGTGATGGCCAAAAACAAGTGACACGGCCAGTAATCGGGCGCCCGGCGCGAGCAGTCACGGAGATGAGGGAGAGCCTCCTCAAACCGTCGGCTCAGAAGGAGGGCGCGTCCAAGAGACATGTCATAGGTCGGGGGATGCAGTGGATCCAAAAGGAAAGCTCTCTGCATGAGAGCGATGGCCTCGTCAGACCGCCCCATGGCAGTCAGGATGTTGGCGAGCCCGGCATAGTACTCCGCTGCGTTGGGGTTCAGCTCTATAGCCCGTTCAAGCCGCCGAACCGCCTCGTCATGTTCTCGCCTGCGCATGAGAAGATCACCCATTACCATGTGAGCCATGGGCAGGGTCGGGTCGGCAGAAAGGGCCTTTTCCGCATATGCCAGACCTCGTGTCAGCGCAGCCTCGCGATTGGCCGGGTCCGCGCCCATCGCTACCTCGCGAGAGGCGGCGAAGGCCAACTCGGCCAACGCCGGGGCGAACGTAGGGTCGAGTTCAACCGCCTTCTCGAACAGAGCCCGGGCCTCGAGCATTTGCTCCTTGCTGTTCGTTTGTCGCAAGCTTCGACCGCGCAGATAGAAGTCATAAGCCGTGGGATCCGGCGGCGGTTTCTGTGAGCTGGATGCGACCTCAACACTCTTGAGCGTGGCTCCCAACCGGGATGCGATCTTTTCAGCAATCTCATCCTGAACGGCGAAGAGGTCCTGAAGAGAGCGGTCGTACCGCTCAGCCCAAACCTGAGCGCTGCTTCGCGTGTCCGCCAAGTGAGCGGTGACCCGGAGCTGATCTCCTGACTTCTGCACGCTGCCTTCAAGGACATAGCGCACACCAAGGACGCCTGCGACCTCAGCGAGAGTGACGGCCTTCCCTTTGTAGGCGAAAGTTGAGTTGCGGGAGATGACGAGCAGATCGGAATGTCGGGACAGCGCAGCAAGGACGTTCTCAGCGAGACCATCGCTGAAGTACTCCTGCGACGGATCTGTGGACCGGTTGATGAAAGGGAGCACAGCAATGCTCGGCTTGCCTTGCTGGAAGCGCACCGACAGTGGATCGCGGGCGTAATAGACCACTGCAATGAGTGCTGTGCTTAGTGCTATCACCAGGATCATGAGGAGGGGAGGCGCCCACCGCCGCGGGATCCTTACCTCACGTGGTCTTGCAAGTGCCTGCCGTTCTCCCGCGACCCGGAACGTCCGGATGGGACGAGGGATGTTCTTGAGCCTCTGTTCTCCCGCATCCTCAAAGGGGAAGTGATCCCGTGCATGGTCGCGGACCGGGCGTGAGACCAGAATGCCGCCGGGCTCAGCGATCGCCTGCAGCCGGGCGGCGATGTTGACGCCATCACCAAAAACGTCCCCGTCCTTAGTAATGACATCTCCGAGGTGAATGCCGATGCGAAAGCGGAGAGTGCTGCCGGCCTCTGCACATCTCCGCTGAATCTCGGTTGCGAAAGCAATTGCCTTGACGGCGCTTCGGAACTCCGCGAGAAATCCGTCACCCATCGTTTTAACGATACGGCCCCGGTGCCGCAGGGCAGCCGGGACGACAATCTCGCTCATCAGGCTCTGGAGTTGAGCGAAAGTGCCTTCTTCATTCTCGCTCATCAGGCGCGTGTAGCCTGCCACATCGGCACAAACAATGACCAGCAATCTACGGTCAGGCTCGTCCATAGCTCCCTCCCGCAAACCGTATGGTGCCGATTGTGGCCGAAGAAGTCTATGGCGGATTGCATCCAGAACAGCCGGAGGACGCAGCAGATTGCCGGTTCGCTCCCATTCCGGGGCTGCTTTGCCGAATGCCCCTGAAACAGACATGATCCTGGACGAGATCTGGAGCCGAGGAGAACCTTTATGCAAGCCACTGGCGCGGAACTGTGTTCGTGGCAGTCGGACGAGAAGGAAATGGTCGGCCCAGCCCTTGAAAACGGTTGTTTCCTGGGCGGCAGAAATCGTAGGACAAGTCGCGGACGACCAGGATCTTGGCCATGGGAAGTCTTTCTTAATTGACCGGTTTGAGATCGCCCAGCACGGTCGGGATCAGCTCCGAGACGGTGGGGTGGACCGGCACCGCCCATTGCAGCGTCGGGTAGGCGGCTCCGGCATTCATCATGTTGAGGATGCCGTGAATGACCTCGTCGCCGGTCACGCCCAGAACGGCAGCCCCGAGGATCTGCTTCGTGTCCGCATCGGCGACGATCTTGATGAAGCCCCTGGTTTCACCGCGCTCGATCGCGCGTCCAACCCGCGTCATCGGGCGCTTGGACACAAGGATCTTCCGGCCTGACTTGAGCGCCTCCGTCTCGGTCATGCCTATACGTCCGAGCGGTGGATCGATGTAGAGCGCATAGCCGAGAAGGCGCTCGCTGACTCGGCGCGAGTCACCGTCGAGCAGGTTGGCCGCGACGATCTCGTAATCGTTGTAGGCTGTGTGCGTGAACGCCCCGCGCCCATTACAATCGCCCAAAGCCCAGATGCCGGGTACGTTCGTCGCAAGAGTATCGTCTACCGCAATGTAGCCGCGGACATCGACTGCGACCCCAGCCTTGTCGAGGCCGAGATCGTCCGTGTTGGGCCGACGGCCAACCGCCAGCAACACATGCGATCCAACCACCACGGGTGCTCCGGACGTGCAATCGACATCGACCGCCACACCGTCTGCATGCGGCTTGAATCCAATGCACATGGCGCTGCTGCGGATCGTGATCCCCTCGTCGGTCAGGATCTCACGAACCGCCTCGGACACGTCCTCGTCCTCGCGGGCAATCAGCCGCGGCGCCATCTCGACGACCGTAACCTCGGCGCCGAAACGGCGGTACATCTGGGCGAACTCGAGCCCGATATAGCTGCCGCCGATCACGACCAGATGCCGCGGGACCGTGTCGAGCTTGAGGATCGAGGTGTTGGTGAGATAGGCGACCATGTCGACACCCGGCATGTCGGGCACGCTCGCGCGGCCGCCGACATTGATGAAGATGTGGGGTGCCTTCAGCAGGCTCTCGCCCACCTGGACGACATCCGGACCTTTGAACCGGGCGTGTCCCTCGATGACGGTCAGGCCGTCCATGCCGCGGAGCCACTTTTCGACATTCGTGCGGGCATTCGTCGAGACGGCATCGGCCCGGGCTTTGACCCGTTTCATGTCGACGCGGACCGGACCCTCGCTTGCGATCCCATACTCGGTGCCGCGCCGGGCGAGATGAGCCGCATAGGCGCTGGCGACCAGCGTCTTGGTCGGCATGCAGCCGGTGTTGACGCAGGTGCCGCCGAACAGGTGACGCTCGATGAGCGCGACCCGCATGCCGGCCGCAGTCAGCCGCCCGGCCAGGGATGGTCCGGCCTGCCCGGCCCCGATGACGATGGCGTCGAAGTTCTCGGTCATGATATGGGCTCCATGATCAGTACCTCGCGGAGGATCTCCGCGGAGTCCCCCGGCAGGCCGGCAAGCCGTTGTTCCAAAACTAACGCGTAGACTACTGGGGCTCCTGCTCACGTCGGCAGCGGCTTGCCGGTCTGCTGCGCCACCATGTACGCGGCGTACCAGTCCGGCCAGCCCTCATCATGCTGGCCAGTCCGCTTCTCGTGGTCACCGTGCGCGGCCGCTGCACGCCGGAGTGCCGCCGCGAGGTCTGCCGACGACGTGAAGGTCGCGCCGTTCGTGTCCACGCGTCCGGGCAGGCGCTCGGCGACCTCCTGCAGCAGCCAGCCGTTGCCGTCCGGATCGCTGAACGAGGTATACGTGCGGTAGCTGCGGTGTTCGGGATCCCGGCCGCTCACCCGGACCCGCCCGAACAGGTACGGCTCGTCCGTACCAGAGTGCTCGTCGCCGGCGTGAAACACCTCGCCGACCTCGACGCCGCGCCGAAGCAGTTCGGCGCGGGCGGCCTCGATGTCAGAGACGATCAGGTACAGTCCCTGGGCGGAGCCGGGGGCCGCCGCGGTCACATTCTTGCCGAAGATGACCGAGCACCCGGAACCCGGCGGCGTGAACTGGATCACGCGCCAGTCGTCACCGGCGGCGAAGTCGGCATCGAGCCTCCAACCGAGATTGCTATAAAAGCTTTTGGCGCGATCGACCTCCGCAACCGGAATGACAACAACCTCGAGCTTCATATCACCTACCCTCGCGCTTCCGGGGTCTGGGTTGTGGTTTCGCTGAGGACCTGAGTATCGTTCATGTCGCGCTCCTACGGTTTGGGGCCTTCAGAATAGCGAGGTCAGCTGATGCCAGCCCCGACTAACGCAGCTGATTGAACGCCGCCCTGAGCTCCTGAACGAAGAGATCCGGCTGCTCCCAGGCTGCGAAGTGACCGCCTTGGTCGAGCCGGTTGTAGTGAATCAGCTTGGGAAACGCCTTCTCGGCCCAACTCTGCGGGACGGCATAGATCTCATCGGGAAAGACGCTCACCGCCACCGGGATAGTGATGCCCTTCGAAGCGAAAAAGGCAAGCTTGTTCTCCCAATACAGACGAGCCGAAGAGACCGCCGTGTTCGTCAGCCAGTAGAGTGTGACGTTGTCGAGGATGTCGTCCCGCGTCAGTCCCTCGGGGTGCCCATCGAAGACCCGGGCGATCAGCTCGTAGCTGCGGATGTCGTGATCGAGCATCCACGCGGCGAGGCCAATGGGGGAGTCCTCAATCCCGTACAGCGTCTGAGGACGATTGCTCATCTCCTGGGCGTAGGCCAGTCCATGCTTGTAGAAAAAAGCGAGTTGGTCGTAGGCATTCTTCTCGTCGGCCGAGAGGCCTGAGGGTGACGGGTCGCCGTTTTGGAGCGACTTGGCAATGTCGTCGGGAACGGTAGCCGGCATGTTGGTATGAATGCCGAGCAATTCCGGAGGGGCTTGCAAGGCCATCTGCTCCGAGACGGCATCGCCCCAATCTCCGCCTTGTGCCACGAAACGCGTGTATCCGAGGCGCTTCATGAGCTCGACCCAGGCGCGGGCGATGCGTTGCGGGTCCCAGCCGGTGGTGGTCGGCTGTCCTGAGAACCCGTGGCCCGGCAGCGACGGGATCACAACATCGAAGGCGTCCTCCGCACGCCCTCCGTGCGCAGTCGGATCCGTGAGTGGACCGATGATCTTCAACTGCTCAATAATTGAGCCGGGCCATCCGTGCGTGATGATCACCGGTAACGCGTTCGGGTGGTTCGACCGAACATGGATGAGATGAATATCGACGCCATCGATGTTCGTCGTGAACTGCGGCAAGGCATTCAGCCTTGCTTCGACCTTGCGCCAGTCGTACTCGGTCTGCCAGTAGCGTGCGAGTTTCTGCATCGTCGCGAGCTGCACGCCCTGCGATGCATCCGTGACCGTTTCCCGTTGAGGCCACTTTGTCGTGGCAATCCGCCGGCGGAGATCCGCGAGAACCTCGTCGGGCACATGGACCTGGAACGGGCGGATCACCGTATCGCCGGGATTTGAGCTCACGGAGACTTGAGCAACGGTCTCGACGCCGCTTGGCGTGGGGGACGTCGTTTCAGCACGGACGGCAGCAGTAGAAAGTAAGATCGTGATCGCTCCGACAAGTGCGACGGTCTCATGGCGATGGCGCCTACCCACCGACGTGTTGTGTCCGGACATGATCATTCTCCATGTCTGAGAAGGGGGGCAGAACCCTGCCAATCCAGCTGTAAACTTAGGGGGTGAGGACGCGGACGGTGGAAAAAAGCGAGCCGTCCGCGTCTCTGCGCTCACCGGAGCGACCTGAAGGCCGCCCTGAGCTCCTGAGTGAAGATCGTCGGCTGCTCCCAGGCGGCGAAGTGGCCGCCCTTTTCAACCCGGTTGTAGTGAATGAGCTTGGGGTAGGCTCGCTCGGTCCAGCTCCGTGGGGCCTCATATTGCTCGCCGGGGAAAACGGTCACCGCCACCGGAATGGCAACCCCCTTGGCGTTGAAGAAGCCACCCTTGTATTCCCAATACAGACGCGACGCAGAGACACCCGTGTTCGTCAGCCAATACAGCGTGATGTTGTCGAGGATCTCGTCGCGGGTCAGTTCACCCGTGGCGCTTGTGGTCCGGTTGAGAGCCGTGGCGACTGCCGCCGCCGGCTGGCCGTCCGCGTCGTTGTGGTCGAGAAGCCAAGCGGCGAGGCCGACGGGGGAATCCGCAATGCCGTACAAGGTTTGCGGGCGCGAAGCCATCAGCCTGGCGTAGTCGACTTGCTTGAACGTTCTCA
Organism: Microvirga lupini; assembly: GCA_000517005.1. GTDB lineage: Bacteria > Pseudomonadota > Alphaproteobacteria > Rhizobiales > Beijerinckiaceae > Microvirga > Microvirga lupini. Next base: position 106,323 of record KI912082.1, on the reverse strand, counting down.
CCAGCTGCTCATAGGCGCGGTGTTCGTCAGCGGAGAGACCGGATGGCGCCGGGGCTCCAGCCAGAAGGGCCTTGTCGACGTCGGCCGGAACGGTGGCCGGCATGTTGGTGTGAATGGCGAGCAGTCCCGTTGGGGCCTGCAGGCCCATCTGGTCGACGACAAACGCACCCCAGTCGCCGCCCTGAGCGACGTAGCGGGTGTAGCCGAGGCGTTTCATCAGCTCCGCCCAGGCCTGCGCCATGTGCTCGGGGCCCCAGCCGGTGCTCGTCGGCTTGCCGGAGAACCCGTAGCCGGGCATCGACGGGATGACGACGTCGAACGCGTCTTCGGCCTTCCCGCCGTGCGCGGTCGGATCGGTGAGCGGGCCGATGAGCTTGATCTGCTCGAGCACCGAGCCCGGCCAGCCGTGCGTGATGACGAGAGGGAGCGCGTTCGGATGCTTCGAACGGACGTGGATGAAATGAATATCCAGCCCGTCGATCTTGGTCACGAACTGCGGGATGGCGTTGAGTTTCGCTTCCGCTTTGCGCCAATCGTAATTGCTTGCCCAATAGCGTGCGAGTTCCTCCATTGTCGCCAGTGGCACGCCTTGCGATGAATCCGCGACGGTTTCCTTGTCGGGCCAGCGCGTGGCGGCAATGCGCCGGCGGAGCTCATCGAGCGCGGCTTGCGGGGCTTGGAAGGCAAATGGACGGATGGCCGTGTCCTCGGCTGCCGTGCTGGCCTTTGCTGGTGCTGCAAGCAGCGGCGTGGGCAGGAGGCTGACCGCACCTCCTGCCAGCGAGGTGGCAAGAAACACGGCCGCTGAGCTGGCCAGAAAGCTGCGTCGGGTGGAGGGCAGTGATGTTGCCGGCATGGTCATTCTCCAAAAATAGAAAGTCAGCCGTGACAGCCCAGTCGAACCTGGCAGTCGGGGCGAAACCTTCAGCGGAGTCATAAGATGACCGGTCCAGGTGTCCCGCATGTTTCAAGAGCGTTGAGAAACGTAAGACAAAGTCAGCTTCAGCCCGCCCGATACATCAGGGTACAAAATTTTCGATTTGCCTGTGGCGACACCAAAGTGATGCCACAAACGATGAGCGCATCCACGTCGGCAGCGCTGTTGTTCCTCACTCCACGGGGTCACTCCACGAAGAAAAATACCGCTTGTTGCGGGTGTGGCGGTAGCACGGCGATTGCCGCAACCCGCCTCCAATTGCGGAATTTTGCCGCTCGGTTCGGGAGACCGGAACTTCAGACCGCTCCGCTCGTCGGAATAAGGAGCTTTGTCCAGCACTTCTCGGCTATAACAATGCAGGTCGGTTCTCGATCAGGTTCCGGCGGGTCGCCGGCCACTCGCCCGGCGACTACCGGCGGCAGATGACCTGAAGCTTGGCTCAAGAGGGAGCGAGGCCCCTCATGACTGTCAGAGGCCCATTGATCAACGAAACCCGCCGGGATCAGGTTTTTCCGGTTCTGGACGCCGCCGAGATCGAGCGCCTGCGCCGGTTTGGCGAGATCCGCCGCTACGAGGCCGGCGAGGCCCTGTGGCGGATCGGGGAGGTCGGCCATGGCCTCACGGTGGTGCTCACCGGGCGCTTGGAGATCAGTCAGCCTGAGGCTGGACAGCGCCGCCTGATCGCCATCCATGCGCCGGGGGAGTTCCTGGGCGAGGTCGCCCAGCTCTCGGGTCGGCCCGCCCTGGTCGACGTCGATGCCGTCGAGCCGGTGGAGGCGCTGGTCATCCCGCCCGAGAAGCTGCGGGCCGTGCTGGTTGCGGAGGCGGAACTCGGCGAGCGCATCATGCGGGCGCTGATCCTGCGCCGGATGGGGCTGCTCGATCTCGGCACCGGCGGACCGGTGGTCGTCGGACCGGGGCACCACGGAGACGTGCTGCGGCTGGTCGGGTTCCTGTCGCGCCATGCTCACCCGCACCTGAGCTTGGATCCGGAGACCGATCCGGAGGCGCGGGCGCTTATCGAGCGGTTCGGGATCGATCCCGGCGAACTGCCGATCGTTCTGTGCCCGGACGGGCGGCTGCTGCGCAATCCGAGCGAGGACGAGCTGGCCCGCTGCCTCGGCCTGGTGGGGCCGCTCGATCCGGACCGGGTCTATGACGTGGCCGTCGTGGGCGCCGGCCCGGCCGGTCTCGCCGCCGCCGTCTATGCGGCCTCGGAGGGGCTCTCGGTCCTGGTGCTCGACTGCCGGACCTTCGGCGGCCAGGCGGGCGCCTCCATGCGGATCGAGAACTATCTTGGTTTCCCGACCGGCATCACCGGCATGGCCCTGATGGCCCGCGCCTATACCCAGGCGCAGAAGTTCGGGGCCGAGATGGCGATGCCGGACGAGGCCGTTGGCCTTGAGGCCGATGGCCCATTGGGAAGTGGCCCCTATGTGGTGACCTTGCTCAATAACGAACGCGTCCGCGCCCGCTCGGTGGTGATCGCCACCGGCGCCCACTACCGGCGGCTCGAGGTGCCGGACCTGGCGCGGTTCGAGGGCTCAAGCGTGCACTACTGGGCCTCGCCGCTGGAAGGAAAGCTCTGCACCGGCCAGGAGGTGGCGCTCGTGGGCGCCGGCAACTCGGCAGGTCAGGGAGCTGTCTATCTTGCCAGCCGGGTGGCCAAGGTGTGGCTGCTGGTGCGGGGGCGGGATCTTGGGGCGAGCATGTCGCGCTATCTCGTCGACCGGATCCAGGGCCTTGCCAATGTGGACGTCATCACCCAGGCCCAGATCACCGGCCTGGAGGGACAGCCCGGCCGGCTGGAAGCGGTGCGCTGGCGCCTGGCGTCGGGTGAGGAGGTGCGCCGGCCGATTCACCACCTGTTCCTGTTCATCGGCGCCTCGCCCAACACACAGTGGCTGGACCCGTCCCGCGTGGCGCTGGACCCGAAGGGCTTTGTTCTGACCGGCGCCGATGTGGCGCCGGGCCGGCGCTCATTGGAGACGAACCTCAATGGCGTGTTTGCCGTCGGGGACGTCCGTTCCGGCTCGGGAAAGCGCGTCGCCGCGGCGGTCGGGGAGGGGGCGCAGGCGGTGGCTCAAATCCATTCGTTTCTCACAAAGGACTCGGCTCTGGCGAGAGACCGCAGCGAGACCTCGCAGCCGGCACCGTCAGTTCCCGCAATATCTGTCAAGTCTCCGTAATTCTGAGACAATCTCAATCTGGGCGTCTGTGGGCACAGGGCTCATGATGACACCCTGGGAGGTCTACCATGACGGCTTCGACGTTTCTGTTCGCCACCGGGATCGAGAACAGCTACCCGACGATCAACGGCGGGCGAACGCGCATCGACGAGATGGAGAAGTGCGGCCACTATACGCTTTGGAAGACAGACTTCGACCTGCTCGATGAGGTCGGCATCCGCTATCTCCGCTACGGTCCGCCAATTCACACGACATGGCTCGGGCAGGAGCGCTACGACTGAGACTTCTGCGATGAGACCTTCGGCGAGCTCCATCGGCGCAACGTCGTGCCGATCGTCGACCTGTGCCACTTTGGGGTTCCTGACTGGATCGGTGACTTCCAGAATCCCGACTTTCTCGAGCTCTTTGCCGAGTATGCGCAGGCTTTCGCCGAGCGCTTCCCTTGGGTTCAGTTCTACACGCCGGTGAATGAGATGTTCGTCTGCGCCGCGTTCTCGGCAGCCTATGGCTGGTGGAACGAGCAGCTATCGAGCGACCAAGCCTTCGTCACGGCCCTGAAACACATCGTCAAGGCGAATGTGCTGGCCATGGGGAGGATCCTCGATGTCCGCGCCGACGCTATCTTCATCCAGAGCGAGTCTTCGGAACACTTCCACCCCGACTGCCCGGGTGCGATCCCGTTCGCCGAGTTCTACAACGCCCGCCGCTTTCTCCCGCTCGACCTCAACTACAGCCGGCGGGTGGACTCGGACATGTTCGTCTATCTGATGGACAACGGCATGAGCCGCGCCGAGTACGAGTTCTTCATGCGGGCCAACCTCAAGCGCCACTGCATCATGGGCAACGACTACTACGTGACCAACGAACACCTCGTCTCGGCCAACGGGCACACCAGCGCCGCCGACGAGGTCTTCGGCTATGCCGAGATCACACGACAGTACCACGACCGCTACAGGCTGCCGGTCATGCACACGGAAACGAACATCAAGGAGGGCCCGACCGGCGACGAGGCAGTCAAATGGCTCTGGAAGGAGTGGTCCAACGTCCTGCGCGTGCGCAATTCCGGCGTGCCGATGATCGGCTTTACCTGGTACTCGCTCACGGACCAGGTCGACTGGGACAGTGCACTGCGGGAGGAGAACGGCACCGTCAACCCGCTCGGGCTGTATGATCTGGACCGCAACATCCGGCCTGTGGGGCGAGCGTATAAACAGCTGATCCACGACTGGTGCCAGGTTCTGCCGGCCCAGAGCGTCTGTCTGCAGCTGCCGATCACGGAGCCACGCGACTTCGACAAGCCGTTCGCTCAACGTGCGCGGAAGTCGATGAAGTGGATCTGCGAGAGGACGCCGAGCGAGCCGCTCATGTCCAGCTAGCGTACCCGCTCACCCAAATCGCAGTCTTCCCGGAAAGTCCCCACTGTGATGATGTCAGAGATGTCGTGACACCAAAGCCTCTGGTGGCGGCCTAGGCTGATTATCCAGCAATGCAGGGGCATTGCTCGCAATTCGTGGCGAGAACTGAAATCCAGAGCCTGCTAAACTCCACCTTGTCGATGGCTCCTGTCGACGGGTTCCTCCCCTGACTTGCCCCGTCGCTCCCACTCTCACGGGCGATGGGGCGCTTTTGCCAGGTATCTGAAGTTCCCGTCGTAACTGCCGCGACGAGGCCTGTCTAAGACATAGGAGGCCAAGATGCGCCTTCAGACAATCAACAACATCGGTTCCGGCGAGAGTGGGGCGTGCACTGGGGCGACGGACTGCCCGTCCATATGAGCCTGTCAGGGCCCCCCTGCATGCGAGAGAGCACTGTCAATCAGGAGCGGTAACCATGCTGAGATATCCCATGCATGGCTTTGCCAAGCGCGTCGACGATGCCGTGGCTCGTGCCATGAGCTTTCTCCGGGCCAAGGGGATGGACGCCACGATTGAAAATCCACCTGCCTCCAGCCCGGACATCTGGCAGGCACTGGCGAGGTGGAAGGAACCGGCCTCTGTCCGATGGCAACTTCCCTCGGCCGCGCGTGGCATTGCCGTCACATCAAGAAGACCTCGGTCCTTCGGGGCGATTGTTGAGTCTCGCCGGGACGAAGGACACCAGCGGATGCAGAGGCAGTCAGCTGTGCCCAATCAAGACACGACCGCTTCGATGGGCATCCGTCGCGTCCAGGCCAAATCAGCCAGCTTCGGCCAGCATGACGGTGCAGTCGCGACCGTCAGCCCTGCCAGTCGGGGTGGAAAATCGCTCATGCAGTAATGCTGGATATTAATCAATATCGACTAAGAGGATTTATCTCTGACGCTTAGCCTGTCTGGCCCGAACGCGTCGGCCCACGCCTGCCGCCTCCGCTTGCCTCGACCAGTTCGAGGAGCTTGAGGCAGTCCTTTCTCAGCGTCCGCTCGGAGTAGTTTGTAGCCCCCAGCAGCAAGCCTCGCGGCGCGTTCGCTGGCGCCGCCAGATACCACGGTGACAGTGGCACAGGCGCCAGGCCGTATTGCAGGGCTCGTTCCGCCACGGCGACATCATCGTAGCCATTGGGAAGGATGAGACGCACGGCAAAGCCGCCATGGGCCTCCACATCATAGCCTGAGGGCACCAGCTCACGGAGCGTGTCGGCCAGCCTCTGCTGCCAGGTAGCGTACAGGCGCTTCATCTTCCGCAAATGACGGAGATAGTGTCCCTCGCGAATGAACTCGGTGACGGTCTGCTGGACCGCAACATTGGGTGCGGGAGCCAGGCAGGCGGCGGTCTCCGCGAAGGTCAGCGCCAGACCGGACGGCACCACCATAAAGGCCAGCCGCAGGGACGGGCTGATGGTCTTGCTGAACGTGCCGACATGCAGCACCCGGCCGGTGTGGTCGATGGAAGCCAGGGCTGGTGCCGCCCGCCCTTGCAGCTGCAGTTCACCCATGTAGTCATCTTCGATGATGTAGGCGTTCTGGCCAGCCGCCCAAGCGAGCAGCGCCTTGCGCCGGGCGAGCGTCATGGTCATTCCGAGCGGGGCCTGCTGGCCCGGCGTCACCAGCGCGAGCGCAGCGTGGTCGGCGATAGCAATCCCCTGCTGAACGTCGAGACCCTCGCCATCCACCGGCACCGGCACGACAGTCAAACCGGCGATCTCGAGCGCCCTCCTTGTCAGGGGAAAGCCAGGATCCTCGAACCAGGCGCGGGCGCCCTCCAGCTTCAGCGCTCTTGCGGCGATCCCGAGGGCTACGGAAAATCCCGCCGTTACCAGCACCTGGTCGGCGGTGCAGTGCAGGCCACGGGCAATCGCCAGATACGAGGCGATCTCCTGCCGGAGCGCGGGAGCGCCCCGCGGATCCGGGTAGCTGACCGGCTGCAGGGCCGCCGCCCGGGCGTTCCGCAGCATCATGCGTGTCCACAGCTTGAACGGGAACGCGTCCTGCGCGGGCACGCCCATCTGGAACGTCGCAGGGCGAGTGGCGAAGTCCGGCCAGAAATCGGGAAAGGGGTGGCTGATCGACCGCTCCGGCACCGCCGGCGGGGCAATCGGCGCCTCCGAGACCCATGTGCCACTAGCGCCGCGCGAGATGAGAAGCTGCTCGTCGAGCAGGCGCTCATAGACGACCCGGACCGTGCCCCGCGACACCCCGAGCTGAACCGCCAAGTCGCGCCAGGACGGCAACCGTGCACCCTGGGTGAGGGTGCCCTGGTGGATGGCATTGCGAAGACCCGTGTAGATCTGGGACGAGAGCGATGCCTTAGCATCGCGATCAATGCTGAAAGGCAGTGGGCTCATCGGGTTCACCTCTCTTTGCATTGGATACCAGAGACCGTCGTCAGATGGCCGGCGCTCGCCTGGCAGGGCTACCGTGAAGCCGATCTCGACTTGATCACCTCGATCGCCGTAGGCGAGCTGTCCGCCGGAAATGGCACTTGAACGAAACCTAACACGAGCGTCTCTAGATCGGTTTGCGGAGAGGTCTGAAGGCCTCTCGCAACTCTGCGCTGAAGAGTTCCGGCTGTTCCCAGGCGGCGAAGTGACCGCCCCGGTCAACCTCGTGGAAATAGGTGAGATGGTGATAGGCGCGCCGGGCCCATGTCTCCGGGGCGCGATAGACCTCCTCCGGAAAGATCGTGATCGCCACCGGAAGCGAGATCTCGGCGGTCTTCTCCGAGGTCGCGGACAGAATGTTGGACTTGTTCTCCCAGTAAATTCGGGCGGACGAGGCCGCGGTGTTCGTCAGCCAGTACAGCGAGATGTCGTCCAGGACCTCGTCCAAGGTCTTTTCGGGATCGCTGCTGCTGTAGGTCCACGTCGCGAAGCCCGGATGCCCGAGCATCCACGCCGCGAGCCCCGCCGGGGTGTCCGTGATGGCCAGGCCGATCGTCTGTGGCCGGGTGCCCATCATCACGGCATACGACCTGCTCCCCATTTTCGCATAGGCGCTGAGCCCGTCGAAGGTCGCGCGCTCCTTCTCAGACAGCCCTGCCGGCGCAGGCCCACCGGCGGCCAGTGCCTGGTCCACTTCGGGCGGAATCGTCGCCGGCAAGTTGAGATGGATGCCCAGCAGGCCAACCGGCGCCTGGCGGGCCATGGCGCTGGAGACAGGCGAGCCCCAGTCGCCGCCCTGGGCAACATAGCGGGCGTAGCCGAGGCGCCTCATCAGCTCCGCCCAGGCTCGCGCGATGCGCTCGGGGCCCCAGCCGGTCTCGGTTGGCCTGCCGGAGAAGCCGTAGCCCGGCATCGAGGGCAGAACGAGGTCGAAGGCGTCCTCCGCCCGTCCGCCATGGGCTGGGGGATCGGTCAGCGGGCCGACGGTCTTGAGCAGCTCGAACACCGATCCGGGCCAGCCATGGGTCATGATCAGCGGCAGCGCGTTGGGATGCTTCGAGCGGACGTGAACGAGGTGAATGTCGACGCCGTCGATCCTGGTCATGAACTGCGGCAGGGCATTCAGCTTCGCTTCCACCTGGCGCCAGTCGTAGCCGGTGCCCCAATGCTCGACGAGCGGCTTGATCTTGGCGAGCTGGATGCCTTGCGACTGATCATTGACTGTTTCCCGGTTGGGCCAGCGGGTTGCGGCGATACGGCGCCGAAGCTCATCGATCTCGGATTGGGGGATGTGGACGGTGAAGGGGCGGATGGCGTCGCCTTCGGCTGCCTTGGCCAGTCCTGCGGGAAGCAGGCTCAACGCACCTGCGGCAGCAGCGGCAACGAGGTCGCGGCGGCTTGGATGGGATGATGGTTCTGCCATTGATCTTCTCCATTCGCTTCCATCGCGACAGGTGGCGATCATCTGGCCTGTCATTCGGCTGGAGAGGAAGCAGGAACCGCGATCCGGGCAGGTCTGGGGCGGCGCCTCCTGTCCAACCGTAGGGCCACAAGCCGCATTGTTACGTAGAAGACGGGCGTCAGGAACAGCCCGAACAGGGTCACGCCCAGCATGCCGGCAAACACGGCCGTGCCCAGGGCCTGCCGCATCTCGGCCCCGGGGCCGGTGGCGATCACCAGCGGCACCACGCCGAGGATGAAAGCGAAAGCCGTCATCAGGATCGGGCGCAACCTCAAGCGGCAGGCCTCCACCACCGCCTCCATGGGTGTCTTGCCCTCCTGCTCTGCCTGCTTGGCGAATTCAACGATCAGGATGGCGTTCTTGGCCGCCAGTCCGACGAGAACCACAAGGCCGATCTGCGTCAGGATGTTGTTGTCCTGCCCCCGGATCATCACGCCGATCAGTGCGGAGAGCACACTCATGGGGACGATGAGGATGATGGCAATGGGCAGGGACCAGCTTTCATACTGGGCCGCGAGCACGAGGAACACAAAGAGCACGGACAAGGCAAAGATGAACACCGCTGTGTTGCCGGTCTGCCGCTCCTGGAAGGCCAGCTCTGTCCACTCGAAGCCCATACTGGGCGAGAGGTTCTGCCGGACGAGCTCCTCCATGGCATCGAGCGCATCTCCTGAGGACACGCCCGGAGCCGCGTTGCCCTGCAGCGCCACTGAGGTGAACATGTTGTAGCGCTGGATCAGATCAGGCCCCGATACTTCCCGCATCGCGACCAGCGTCCCCATGGGCACGAGGGCGCCGGTGGAGGAGCGAACCCGCAGCCGGTTGATGTCCTCCTGATCCACCCTGAATCGCTGATCGGCCTGCGCCCGCACCTGATAGACACGGCCGAAGGCATTGAAGTCGTTGACATAGGCCGTTCCGAGGTTGATCCGGAGCGCCTCGAAGATGTTTGGGATCGGCACGTTCAGGATACTCGCCTTCTGGCGGTCGATCTCAAGGTACACTTGAGGCGAGTTGGCCGAGAAGGTCGTAAACACGCCAGCGAGGTTCGGGTTCTGCTGGGCCTGTCCCATCAGCTGGTAGGCGGCCGCGAGGATCCCGCGCACGTCATCGCCGGTCTGGTTCTGCAGCTGCACCTTGAAGCCGCCCGAATTGCCGAGGCCGCGGACGGGCGGTGGCGGGATAGCGATGATGAACGCCTCTTGGATCGGCTGCATGCGGGCGAAGAGATCCTCAACGATCTTGTCGGCGGAATTCCCAGCCTCGATCCGCTCCTCAAACGGCTTGAAGACAGCGAAGATCGCTGCAGCGTTGGTCGCATTGGTGAAAGTGGCGCCCGAGAAGCCGGCAAAGGCCGATGCGCTCAGAACACCCGGCGCTTCCTGGATGATCTTGGAGGCCCGTTGCACGATCGCATCGGTGCGCGACAGGGAGGATCCGTCCGGCAGCTGCACCACGACGATGGCATAGCCCTGGTCCAGGGTCGGGATGAAGCCACGCGGCACGTGGTTGACGATCCATACGGTCCCGGCGAGCAGGCCGACATAGATCGACAGCACGATCAGCTTGTGCCGTGCGATCACCCCAACCGCTCTGGCATAGCCGTTGGACATGGCATCGAAGCCCCGGTTGAAGCCGCTCGCCAGGGCTCGCCCAAACCGGGCAACCGGATTGCTGGAGTGCTCGTGGCTGTGCGGCTTCAGCAGCATTGCAGCGAGAGCCGGCGACAGGGTAAGAGAGTTGAAGGCCGAGATGACGGTCGACACGGCAATCGTCAGCGCGAACTGCCGGTAGAACTGGCCAGTGATGCCTGGGATGAACGCCGTGGGCACGAAGACCGCCGCCAGGACCAGCGCGATGGCCACAAGCGCCGTGCCCACCTCGTCCATGGTGACATGGGCGGCATCGCGCGGAGAGAGCCCGAGGGCGATATTGCGCTCCACATTCTCGACCACCACGATGGCATCGTCGACCACAATGCCGATGGCCAGCACCATGCCGAACAGGGTCAGCGTGTTGATCGAGAAGCCAAGAGCCGCCATGAAAGCGAAGGTGCCGATCAGCGAGACGGGGATCGCCACAATGGGAATGATCGCCGAGCGCCAGCTCTGCAGGAAGACGAACACCACGATCACCACAAGCACCGTGGCCTCGAGCAGGGTCTTATAGACCTCGTTCACGCTCGCAGCGATGAACTCCGTGGGATTGTAGACGATCCGGTACTCGATGCCCGGCGGGAACTTGGCCTTGAGCCGCTCCATGTTGTCGATGATCTGACCTGCCGCATCCAGGGCGTTTGTGCCGGGCCGGCTGAAGATCCCGAGCGCAACCGCGGGCTTTCCGTCCAGGTAGGAGTTCGTCACGTAATCCTGGGCGCCGAGCTCGATGCGGGCCACATCCTGCAGCCGCACGAGGCGCCCCTGCGGCGTCGCTTGGACGATGATCTGTCGGAACTCACGCGGATCCTCGAAGCGACCCTGCGTCGTGACCGTCAGCTGGAAGGCCGCGTCCGTCGGTGTCGGCTCCTGCCCGAGCGCTCCGCCCGAAACCTGGACGTTCTGTTCCTGAATCGCCCGCACGACTTCGCTCGACGACATGCCGTAGGAGGCAAGCTTCTCCGGATCGAGCCAGATGCGGATGGAATATTGCCGCTCGCCCCAGATGATGAGGTCTCCTACACCTTCGAGCCGCAACAGGATGTCGCGGACGTAGTTGCGGGCATAATTCGAGACATAGAGCTGATCGTAGGAGTCGTCCGGTGAGAGCATGTGGACGACCATCATCAGGTCGGGCGAGCTCTTGAGCGTCGTCACGCCCAGACGCCGCACCTCCTCCGGCAGGCGCGGTGTCGCGATCGCGACCCGGTTCTGAACCAGCACCTGCGCCTTGTCGAGATCGGTGCCGAGCTTGAACGTGATCGTCAGCGCCATGGCGCCGTCGCCGGTGGAGTAGGAGGACATATAGAGCATGTCCTCGACGCCGTTGATCTGCTGCTCCAGTGGCGTGGCGACGGTGGCCGCGACCGTCTGTGCATCGGCTCCCGGATAGCTCGCCCGGACCACCACGGTGGGCGGCGTGATCTCCGGATACTGAGCCACCGGCAGGGCCGTGTAGGCAATGCCGCCGATGATCAAGAAAAGGGCCGACAGGACGGTGGCGAAGATAGGACGATCGACGAAAAAATGAGCCATTCGCATGGAGGCGTCCTCAATGGCGAGATCAAGTGCCGTTTCGCTCTCGCGTTGGCGGTAACGTCGTCATCTGCGGCGTGACCGGCGCCCCGGGCCGAACCCGGACGAGGCCGTTCACCACCACGGTCTCATTGCCGGTCAGCCCATCGCGGATAACCCGGTAGCCGTCGATCCGCGGACCGATGCGCACGGGCTTAAGGTTGACGACATTGTTCTCGCCGACGACGTACGCCACCCGCCGATCCTGATCGCTGCCGATGGCTTCGTCCGGCAGGAGAATGCCTTTATAGGGATCCGAAGCCCCGATCGTCACGCGGCCGAACAAGCCGGGCGTCAGCAGCATATCCGTGTTGTCGAAGACCGCACGCACCCGGATCGTGCCGCTGGCCTCATCCAGCCGGTTATCGACGAAATCGATCTGTCCCTTGCGCTGCCCCAGGCGCTCGTCCGTCAGCGTGAGCAGAGCCTCATTAGCCGATCCGTTGGCGGCTGTTCTCGTACCCCCTTGGGCCTGGGGTGCATAGGCCAGGAAGGAGCGCTCGTCGACATCGAAGTAGAACTGGATCGGGTGGAGCGAAACGATGTTCGTCAGGAGCGTCTCGTTGGCGTTGACCAGGTTGCCCTCGGACACGAGCTTGCGGGAGATCCGGCCGGTCAGGGGCGCCCTGATCTCCGTAAACTCAATATCGAGCTGCGCCTGCCGCAGGGCCGCCTGGGCTCGGTCGAGTTCCGCCTTCCCGGTCAGGAAGGCCTGCCGCCGCTGGTCGAAGATCTGGTCAGGGATGTTGCCGGTCATCCGCAGCTGCTCGGCCCGAGCGAGGTCGCTCTGGGCAAAATCCAGTCGGACCTGACCGGATGTGACGGCCGCCTGCGCCTGCTCGAGCGCATTGCGATAGGGACGTGGATCGATGGTGAAGAGGAGGGTCCCCGCCCTCACGAGGGATCCGTCCTGAAAATGAACCTTGTCGAGGTAACCAGAGACACGGGCCCGGATGTCGACCTGATCGACCGCCTCGAAGCGGCCGATGAAGTCGGTCTGCTCGACGATGTCCTTCACCACAGGCTTGGCGACCGTCACGGGCGGCGGAGCAGGACTACCCTGGGCAAAGGCCGGACTTCCTGCCGCAAACCATGAGCCAAGCACGGTGAGCACCCATCGGGACCGGAGCCCCGTCAGGGCGCGGCATGCATCGGCATGATCTTGCCGGTGCCACGGCAGAGGCCCTCGCTGATGAACCTGCATTGGGGTTTGAGGGATTGTCATGGGTTCCGCTGCCTCCACCAGATGGGATCTTCCGGTGTCTGCGCCATCACGCAGAGGTCATGCTCGGCAAGAGATGCGTCCGCATCCCACCTGCGTCTTTGGTGCAGGAAACATTACACAATCTTGAAGTATTTTACCGCCCGCGAGGAGTAACGACAGTTCAAGAATTGCGCCGAGTTATCGGAAATTGCGGCAATCTCGAGCGCCCGGCATGAACCTTGACCCTGGTTGTAGTAGGGTATGGCAACGCCTGCTCGGCTGCCCCGGCGGACGGGCCGACGGGGACTTCGGATGGCACGAGGGGACCTGGTCATGCTCAGCGACAGGGACCGGATTTTCACGAACCTCTATGGCTTCCACGATTGGCGGCTCGCCGGTGCCCGCATGCGCGGAGACTGGGACGGGACGTCCGTGCTGCTGGCGCGCGGACGGGACTGGATTATCAATGAGACCAAGGAGTCGGGACTCCGCGGGCGGGGCGGCGCGGGATTTGCCACGGGGCTGAATTGGTCCTTCATGCCGAAGTCGTCCGATCGACTGCCCAGCTACCTTGTTGTCAATGCTGACGAGTCCGAGCCTGGAACCTGCAAGAACCGTGAAATCCTGCAGAAGGCTTCAATCCACTGATGTTGAACTGGCACCAGGCGTTCGGAGACCATCATGGCACCGAAATCTAATAAGGATCAGCAGAAATTTGCCAAGGATCAGGAGGTGCATGCTTATCGCGAGATGCTGTTGATCCGGCGCTTCGAAGAGAAGACTGGCCAGATGTACGGCATGGGCCTGATCCGCGGCTTCTGTCATCTCTACATCGGCCAGGAAGCCATTGTGGTCGGCATGGGGATGGCGACGAAGGACGGCGATCAGATGATCACAGGCTATCGCGATCACGGCCATATGCTCGCCTGCGGCATGGATCCGAAAGGCGTTATGGCCGAACTCACGGGCCGCCGCGGCGGCCTGTCGAAGGGCAAAGGCGGCTCCATGCACATGTTCTCCAGGGAGAAGCATTTCTATGGCGGCCACGGCATTGTCGGCTCCCAGGTTT
>KI912082.1:91961-92336 GCA_000517005.1 Microvirga lupini | reverse complement strand
TCGGCACCGGCATCGCGTTCGCCAACCATTATCGCGAGAACGGCAATGTCTGCCTGACCTATTTCGGCGAGGGCGCGGCCAACCAGGGCCAGGTGTCCGAGAGCTTCAATATGGCGGCTGTGTGGAAGCTGCCCGTGGTCTACGTGATCGAGAACAACCGTTACGCCATGGGCACGGAAATGAGCCGCGCCTCGGCGCAGACCGATTACTCGAAGCGTGGTGTCCTTCGGCATTCCCGGCGAGCAGGTGGACGGCATGGACGTCCGCGCGGTCTACGCCGCCGGTCAGCGCGCCATCGAATATGCCCGCTCGGGCAAGGGCCCATACATCCTCGATGCAGACCTACCGCTATCGCGGCCACTCCATGTCCGATCC
>KI912082.1:85142-91861 GCA_000517005.1 Microvirga lupini | reverse complement strand
GGAGGAAGTCGACCAGATCCGCGAGGAGCGCGACCCCATCGAGCAATCCCGCCGCCGCTTGCTGGAGCGCTGGAAGGTGTCCGAAGACGACCTTAAGGCGATAGACAGCAAAGTGCGCGAGATCGTCAATGAGGCGGCCGAGTTTGCGACCAACGATCAGGAGCCCGACACATCCGAGCTGTACACCGACATCCTGCTCCAGTGATTCTAGAACGACCACCCATGAGGGGCTTCTTCAACCGGTAAGCTAACCCCTAGATCACCTGCCGCCGGTAGTCCCTGGGCGAGTGGCCGGTGACCTGCCGGAACAGGGCCGAGAACCGGCTCGGGCTGCCATAGCCAACCGCCGTCGCGGCATCGGTGACCGACAGGGCAGGATCGCCCAGCAGCGTCTTGGCCCGCTCGATGCGGCGGCTCATCTGGTACCGGTGCGGTGGCTCCCCGACCGCTTCCTTGAACGCCCGGCAGAAATGATACGTGCTGAGCCGGGCTATCGCCGCCAGCTCGGTGAGCGAGATATCCTGATGGAGGTTTTCCTCGATGTAGTCGCACACCGCCTTGCGCTGCCATCCCGCAAGCCCACCCTTTGCCCGGCTCGCTTCACGCCGGGTCGGCAAGGGGCCAACCGCCTGAACATGCATGATCTCCGACAGCAGAACGATGGCAAACGACTCGACATACATGCGCGAGTAGTTCTCCGGGTGCGCCAGGATTCGGTCAAGCTGCAGCATCAGCTGGGCCAAAAATGGATGCTCGAAATACAGCATCGGGTAGAGCTGGTGCTCCCCGCCATCCAGCTGGGGGCAAAGGGCTGGATCGAGGTAAGCGGTCGTGATGGCCATGGGCATGGTCGAGAGCTGGGTCCATCCCTGCATGCGACAGCCGGCCGGGATGAAGCTCAGCCTGCCCCGAATGTCCCGCAAGGTGGAGCGCGTGATCCCGTCGGCGGTGGTTTCGCCGTCCTTGCGGCAGAAGTTCAACAGGGCAAGGAAGTGCCAGCTGCTGTGCAGCGTAAACTCGTCATGGGACTTGGGGTGCGGCAGGGCCACGTGCTCGGCCGTCATAGCATTCCATCGGTGATTCAGCCTCAAGGTATGGTTGTGAATCTGCAGGATCGCAACGTCGTCCGGGCTCATGGTTGCCTCCTGGAGAGGTCTGGGCCGGTGGGACCCTGATGCGCCGGATTGATGGCCTTGATGACGAAACAGTCCGGCTCGATCGCAATAGCGAAGAGGCTCTGGTTGGAATCTGCGAGCCGGGTCTCAACCACCTGCTCGGGCGAGTTGCCGGAACTGGCACGTGCCGCAACGGAACTGTCATCAGCGTCTCCCGGCTTACATCCTGGAGCTGAGTTCCCTACGAAATGGTACAGATTTGAGCAGAGATTGTCTCCGTGTTTTCTGAACCGTATGTGCGCAAATACACAGCACGCGTCGCATGGGGTTTAAAGCCAGACAAGCTGACCCACCACCTGAGCACAGAGCCTTAAGGCGCTCACCAGGTGGCCGCTGGGCAGTCCGGTCCGGAGAGGGCAGCGGCTTATCCGTCCGCGACAAGCCAGCCCGGCTGAGCGATTGACGCGCGGGCGGTGCTTGAAGCCAAGCTTGAGCCTGAGCCCACAGGCGCTCGACCGATAAGCACCGCCTTCGATCTCCCGCCACGACATCTTTTTTGACCATGGGGCTTGCAAAACGATACAGATCAGTCTACTTCACTCGCCATCGAGACAGATCGGTATTGTTTGGCGCCGCCAAGGCTCGAACCATACCGCTGAGATCAGCCCCCTCTGTCGAAAGCGGGAGAGTTCATCATGAAGTCAGTCGTTACGCTCCGTGGTCTGAATCGGAGTCTTCTCGCCGCTAGTGTCGCCGCCGCCGTGACGGGCCTCGCCGCAACGGCTCAGGCGCAGTCTCTGGCCTACAGCCAACGCATGCCGCCATCCACCCAGGCGATGGCGACGATGGAATGGAGCGGCCGCAGTGTCGCCCGGACCGGCGCAACTGTTCCCTATCCAGGCACCGCGAAAATCGGCCCTCAAACCGAGATCGAACGACGAGCTCAGGAACGCAGTGCCCGGGCCAGCCAAACAATCTGCACTGGGTGTCTGTAAGCAAGACGAGCCATGGATCAGAACAGCGCCCAAAGTGTCCATAGAGCGGCGCTGGCGCCGTGTTCGCGCTGACGGGAGATTGGAATGCAAAGTCTCAAGGTAACCTTTCCCGGTTCAAGCGGTGATCCGCTTGCTGCCCGGCTCGAACTCCCGCTCGGCCCGATCCGCTCCTATGCGATCTTCGCCCATTGCTTCACCTGCTCGAAGGACCTCTTCGCCTCCCGGCGGATCGCGTCCGAACTCGCCATGCGGGGCATCGCGGTTCTGCGGTTCGATTTCACCGGCCTTGGGGCGTCGGGCGGGGAATTCGCGAACAGCAACTTCTCCTCGAATGTGGAGGACCTCCAGCGAGCCGCCCAGTATCTTGCGAGCCATTTTGGTCCGGCCGAACTCCTGATCGGCCATTCGCTCGGGGGCGCTGCCGTCCTGGCGGTGGCGGCGGACCTGCCCGAGGTACGAGCGGTGGTGACGATCGGTGCACCGGCGGATACAGAGCACGTGATCCACAACTTCAGCACGCATGTCCCGGTCATCGAAAGCCACGGTGAGGCCTCGGTGGAACTCGCCGGACGTCCCTTCACCATCCGGCGGCAGTTTCTCGACGACGTGCGCGGGCAGCATCTTGCGGCGAAAATCCACGATCTCGGCCGGCCCCTGCTCGTCCTGCATGCTCCCGGCGACGAGATCGTCGGGATCGAGAATGCCAGGCGCATTGTTGCGACCGCCCGGCATCCAAAGAGCTTCATCTCTCTCGACGGTGCCGACCATCTCCTGACCCGGCACGAGGATGCGACCTTCGTCGCCGAGGTCGTTAGCGCCTGGTTCGCTCGGTATCTGCCACGGCCGTCGAGTGCAGAACCGGCTGCCGATCACGATGGCGTCCTCGTCCGTGCGTCGGGCGAAGGCCGCTTCCAGCAGGTTGTCGAAGCCGGCCGGCACCGGCTGCTGGCTGATGAGCCTGAGAGTTACGGCGGGTTGGACAGTGGACCCAGTCCGTACGACTTCGTGGCGGCCGGCCTCGGCGCCTGCACGTCGATGACGCTTCAGCTGTATGCTGAGCGCAAGGGCTGGCGACTTCCGCCATACACGGTCGAGGTGCGGCACGCCAAGGTTCATGCTGAGGATTGCGTCAACTGCGGAGAAGGACGCAACGGCAAGATCGATCAGTTCGAGCGCCGGATCACCTTCGACACCGATCCTGGGCCTGCCGTGACGGAGAAGATTTCAGAGATCGCCGACAAGTGCCCGGTGCACCGGACGCTTGAGGCTCGCTCACATATCGTGACGAAGGTTGAAACCTCGAATTCCTGATGCCCGGTGCGAGGGCATTCTGGTTGAGCACGAGCCGGATCCGCTGCCGCCATCAAGCGGGCGTTGGTACAGTTCTTTCACTCAATCTTGGGCCTGTTTTGTAGCCCAGCCCGCTGGCAGGATTGCCACCATTGAAAGAAGCCATTGCTTCGGCTTCAAACGGAGAATTCTTATGTTCGTCGCTTTTGTTCTTTCCAGGATCAGCGCCTACCAGCGGTACCGTGCGTCCGTCCGTGAGCTGTCGCATTTCTCCGACCGCGAGCTCGATGACCTCGGCATCTCCCGCTACGAGATTGATGTCACCGCGTAGCTCCTCGCGTGCCGCCGCTCGGGCTGTCATGCCTCCTGACGGGCGCATCCATTCGACGTCATTGATTATTGAGATCACCCTATGACCACACATCGCACCGAGGTCCTGATCATCGGGGCCGGACCGGCCGGCTACACCGCCGCCATCTACGCGGCTCGTGCCAACCGCAAGCCGCTTCTTGTGACCGGCATTCAGCCGGGCGGCCAGCTCACCATTACGACAGATGTCGAGAACTACCCTGGGTTCGCGGAGCCCGTCCAAGGCCCATGGTTGATGGAGCAGATGCGGCAGCAGGCGGAGAATGTCGGCACCAATCTGGTGTACGACACCATCACCTCCGTTGATCTTTCCAGGCGTCCATTCCGAGCTGAGGGCGACTCCGGCGATACGTACATCGCTAACGCCCTCATCATTGCCACGGGCGCTCAGGCTCGGTGGCTAAAATTGCCCTCGGAAGAGATCTTCAACGGGTACGGAGTCTCAGCCTGTGCAACCTGTGATGGCTTCTTCTATCGCAACAAAGAAGTTGTGGTGGTCGGTGGTGGTAACACAGCCGCGGAGGAAGCCCTTTACCTGTCGAACCTTGCTTCCAAGGTCACGATCATCCATCGCCGTGATCGCCTCCGGGCGGAGCCCATCCTGCAGGATCGTCTCCTGGCCAAGCCGAATGTTGAGGTGGTCTGGAACCACGTCATTGACGAGGTGATCGGCAAACAGGAACCGGTGAAGGCGGTGACCGGTGTTCGGATCCGTGACGTGAACACGGGCGAGACGAAGGAGCTCTCCACCGATGGTCTTTTCGTTGCCATTGGCCATGATCCCGCGACCAAGCTGTTTCGTGGTCAGCTTGAGATGGACGATGCCGGCTATATCAAAGTCGGCTCCTGGTCGACGAAAACCTCCGTTCCCGGGTGCATGGCGGCCGGCGACGTGATCGACCCGGTGTTCAGGCAGGCCATCAGCTCTGCCGGAATGGGGAGCATGGCGGCCTTGGAAGCCGATAAGTTCCTGGCCGAGCATTCACCTGATCCGGTCACTCGCTCGATTGAACAGCGTGAAGAGCTGATGATCGGGGCGTAGGACTGAGGATGGGGGCGGCCAAACGCCGACAGAAAGAACAACGCGAAAGCGCGGGTTCTTCCGTCCGCAGTACGACATGGGCCGCCGCACGGGAACATGCTCCCCAGCATGCCGCGGGATTTGTCATCAAAAGTCCCGCTGGACCCGTAGGCGTGCTTCAAGGGTGTCCTGGGAGTTGATCAGGCGGTCTGTTGCGGGATCGTTGTCCACGAACACTCGGCCGCGTGGATCGACACGGCGATAGAGCGTCTCGACCCCAAGATAGAGGCCGCTCACCGGGAGCCAGCCGAGATTGCTGCCGATGCGCCACTCGGTCGTGTCCGGGAACCCGAGGGTGCCGCCTGCGGCCGTAGTCACTACGCTGCTTGCCGGGTAGTTGATCTCGCCATAGGAACCGAACACCACATGCCGGATCTGCGGCGTCCAATAGTGCAGGAACACCGCCGTCGCGGCCCAGCCCCGGGACCGGCGCACCGCGCCGTTGGCATCCACAAAAGCGTCGGTCTGAGCGAGGGTGAGATCCCTGACCGACGTATCGCCGAAGCCGAGATAGCTCAGCGCACCGTCCGCATAGGCGGCCTGGAGCCAAAGCTCGTCCCCTTCGGCGATCATGGGCAGGTCCACCTCAAGGCCGGCCTGCACGGCAAAGCCGTACTCGGTGCCGACGAACGAAGCTGGATCCGGTCTGGGAACGAGATTGGCGCCCCGGATCTGGTGCATCGCCGCCGAAAGCTGGGCCTTGCCCCAATCCGGCTCCCACAGCAGTCGTCCGACGAGGTCGGGAACGCGGGCACCGGCCGGACTGAACTCTTGGCCGGGCAAGGCCGGTCCATTCGGGGCGGAGAACAGCTGCCGTTCAATGGGGTCCTCCAGGGAAATCGTTGCCGAGAGATCGGAACCCAACATCGCCGTATAGGCGAGAACATTGGTTTTGACCTCGGAGACGATGAGATCCGCGAAGTTGTAGTCGTTGGTGTAGAAGTCGAAGAAGGATTCCAGGCGACCCGCAGTCAGGCCGCCGAACTGGATGAAGGCCTCGTCAAGACGGAAGGTGTCGGACCCGTAATTGCCCGTATTGCGGGTGAACTCGTACTGCGTCTTGGCACGCAGCAGGCCGTAGGAAGTCCGGGTGCGGGCGTCGAGGGCGATGCGGCTGCGAGCCCGATAGCCGATCGCATCGTCGGCACGACTGCCTGGTTCGAGATATCGGATCTCCCCTCGGGCCCGACCGCCGATCCGCAGGCAGGTGTCGGTTCCAGGGATGGTGAAGAAACCGGCGCCGTGGGCGGAGCAGATGCGCACAGCCTCAACAGGAGTCGTACTCCTCGCCGGCAGATCAAGCGCCTGGGATCCTGTCGGGACAAGGCACCCGCCGATGATCACGGCACAGGCGGCTGATCCGGTTCGGAACACGCTCATTGTGGCCCCCTTGGTTCCTGCCCGCGCCGACCACGCATTGACTGGCTAAGACCCGGCGTGTCCGGCCCATTCCGGCAGACAATACCGATTCTCGAGGCCAGCACAAACGGTCGGGCGCCGGAATAGGGGTGGGATGGGTCACGACCGGCTCGCGTGGCAGCGCCGCCATAATGTCTGCCATTTGATCGCTCTGTGACGGCGATCCAAGGTCTGCCGTCAGGGGCTTCTCTTTTGCCTGAATGGGGATCACCATACACGTTCCTGCTCCACGGCGCGTATGCTTTTTTCTGCACGGCGAAGGAAGACCGCACATGAATGTCGGGGCGATGGAGACGGTCGAGATGGCCGGCGTGGCTACCGCGATCAGGCCCCTGACCGCCATTGGCGGCGCGCCGGGCCGCGAGCCTTTCGTGAGCCCGGTGAAGGATTTCTAACTGACCAACCCGATTGCCCAGGAGCTGAAGCTCGAGGCGGCCGAATAAGGGGAGT
>KI912082.1:84144-85042 GCA_000517005.1 Microvirga lupini | reverse complement strand
TGCCTATGCGCTCTATGCCGACCGCAAGGTCTGGGCGGCGGTGCAGCTCCGTCGCGGCCCGAACGTCGTCGGTCCCTGGGGCTTGCTCCAGTCCTTCGCCGACCTGCTCAAGTTCGTGCTGAAGGAGCCAGTCATACCGGCCACCGGCCAACAAGGGCATGTTCCTGCTGGCGCCGCTGGTGATGTGCACCCTGTCGCTTGCCGCCTGGGCGGTCATTCCGCTCAATGCCGGCTGGGCGATTGCCGATATCAATGTGGGCATCCTCTACCTCTTCGCGATCTCGTCGCTGGGCGTCTACGGCGTCATCATGGGCGGCTGGGCCTCGAACTCGAAGTACCCGTTCCTCGGCGCGCTGCGCTCGGCGCCAGATGGTGTCCTATGAAGGTCTCGATCGGCTTCGTATTCATCACGGTGCTCATGTGCGCCGGAACGCTGAACCTGTCGGCCATCGTGGAATCTCAGAATACCCGCCTGGGCATCTTCGGCTGGTACTGGCTGCCGCTCTTCCCGATGTTCGTGGTGTTCTTCATCTCGGCCATGGCCGAGACGAACCGCCCGCCCTTCGACCTGCCGGAAGCCGAATCCGAACTCGTGGCCGGCTACATGGTGGAGTATTCCTCCACGCCGTACCTGCTCTTCATGCTCGGGGAGTACGTGGCCATCATGACCATGTGCGCGCTCGGGACGATCCTGTTCCTGGGCGGCTGGCTGTCGCCGATCCCGTTTGCGCCCTTCACCTGGGTGCCTGGCGTGATCTGGTTTGTGCTGAAGGCGAGCTTCCTCTTCATCCTCATCGCCATGGTGAAAGCCCTGGTGCCACGCTACCGCTACGATCAGCTCATGCGCCTCGGCTGGAAGGTCTTCCTGCCGCTCTCTGGCCATGGTCGTCATCGTGGC
>KI912082.1:73917-84044 GCA_000517005.1 Microvirga lupini | reverse complement strand
GGCCGTCCTGATGATCACCGGCCTCGCGCCGGGCATGCGCTAACGGAGACCGGCGACATGAAGCTCCATCAGCGAGAAAATAGGCCTTCCGCTACGCGTGGGAAGCTGCCGTATGATACGAAGAGGAAAGGCGACTTACACCTTGATCTCAATATCCCGGTGGCGTGATTGTACCCCGATTTCGTGGCGTGCCTGCGCACGCAGCTCCGCAAGTTTGGCGCGGAGATCCGCATCACTGACCTTTTTGCCGGCCGCAAGCAGATCTCCGTGGACCTTCCTGAGAATATCCAAGTCACCGGGCTGTTCCAGGTCGGACTGCACGACACTGGCCATATAATCGAGCATCTCGCAGTCGAGCTTACCGAGTTGCTCCCCGGCCCAGAAGCCGAAAAGCCGGTTTCGCCTGAGAATTATTTTGTATCTCTGGACCCTGTCGGGATCGAACTCAAAGATATCTTTGACTTGCTCATCAGTGTTCATTACGGCACCTGATCCACTCTCTAGGTTACTGCTGGGGATGAAGGTGACGTTTGACAAAGCGACAACTTCATAGGGTCTCGTCAGAATTTCTTGCTCGTCGGCCGCTCGTGATCGTTTATCGGGTGTCCACGGCGAGAACAATCTTTCCCTTCGGCACAGGTCGTCTGCCTTCCAGCATGAGATGAGCCTCGTGGGCATCCGCAAGGGGAATGACCGTGCCCAACCGCGTTCTCAGCTCGCCGCTGTCAATCAGGCCCGCAATCTCCGTCAGTTGCCTGGTCGTGACGTTGACCAGGAAGAAGGCTGCATCGACGCCGTGGCTCTTTGCCAGGTCCTGATCCGGCTGGGACACGGCCGAAATCAGCTTGCCACCGCGGCGCAGAACCTGGAACGAGCGCGCCTGCGTCTCGCCGCCGACGAGATCGAGGACTGCGTCCACTTCCCGGGCCACGTCCTCGAAGCGCTGGGTCTGGTAGTCGACCACCGTGTCGGCCCCGAGCTCGCGGACATAGGCGAGATCGTCCGCGGCTGCCGTCGCGATGATCCGGATGCCGGCACGCCGGGCAAGCTGCACCGCATAGGCACCAACGTTCCCGGCGGCCCCATGGATCAGCACCGTCTGGCCCACCTTGAGCTGCGCCTGGTTGAACAAGCCCTGCCAAGCCGTCACGGCGATGACCGGAACGGAGGCCGCTTCGATGTAATCAATCGAGGTCGGTTTTCGTGCAATCATCGCCGCGGCGGCCAGGGCATATTCAGCGTAGGCCCCGATGAACCTTGGATTCGTGACGCCATAGACCTGGTCGCCGACGCGCAGGTCGGAGACATCCGGTCCGACGGCCTGAATCTCACCCGACAGATCCGAGCCCAGGGTAAGGGGGAGAGGCTGCGGCAGGGCGCTCCTCCCGGCCCGGATCCAACCGTCCCATGGGCCAACCCCGGCGGCGTGGACTTTCACAAGAACCTCGCCCGGGCCGGGATTGGGCACAGGAACGCGCTCGAACTGCATGGTCTCCGGAGGCCCGAACGCGTGCACACGCCAGGCCATCATGGATGACGGCGTTGGGTCCTGACTGGCGTTGCGGTTGATGCTGTTGGTGCTCATCCGAATCTCCTTGCATCGGGCGCGTTCCTGCAGGGTTCACGCGGTTGCGGCGAGGGGCGGGACGCGAAAGCTGATCGCGAGGCGGTTGAAGGCGTTCATCAGCCCGATCGCGATCGTCAGGTCGGCCAGCTGCTTTTCGCTGAACACAGCCCGGGCCGCGGCATAGGCCTCCTCGGGCACATGCGTGTCACTGACCCGGGTGACCACCTCGGCCCACTTTAGCGCCGCCTTCTCCTGGTCGCTGAACACAGCCCCGCCCTCATCCGAGGCCTGGACGAGCACGAGCTTCTCGACCGGCAGCTCCGCCTTGAGCAGGTCACGGCTGTGCATGTCGATGCAATAGGCACAGCCGTTGATCTGCGACACGCGAAGGTAGACCAACTCGATCAGGATGGCCGGCAAGCCGCTCTGGGCCACATAGCTGTAGACGGAGCCGAGAGCCTTCATGCCGCCCGGGGCGGCAGCCGCATAGTTCATGCGCTGAGTCATGGTCAGGCTCCTTACTGCACTTCCGGGACGGTCAGGATGTCTCCGGGATCGGCAACAATGACCGCAAGCAGGCTGGCGGGTTCGGTGGCGCTGGCGTTCTCACTGATCCTGTGGTGCGAGCCAGGGTTCTCATACCAGTTCTCGCCAGCCTGGTAGACCTTGGCGGGCTCATCACCCACCTGGCTGCGGATGGCCCCGGAGAGCACGTGGGCATAGATGAAGGCGGACTTGGCATGGATGTGGGACACCGACTTGCCGCCTGGGGCATAGGTCACCTCAATGGCGATCAGGTTCTTGCCCGGAATGTTCGGGATGGCCCGCTCGAAGACGGTCTTCACCGTCTCGCCGAGGGCCGTCGCTCCGGTTTCCTGGGCGACAGGGGTTGCCGTGGTGTGCTCCGGCCCGTGGGCGGACGCGGTCATGCCGGCGAATGCGAGTGCGATGCCGGCGGCGCCTATGACACTTGTTAGCTTGATCATCCTCATGGTCTTGTCCTCATGGCAGGATCGGGAATGCGACGATCCTGCCGCCGTCATCGGCAGCAAAACAGGCCCAAGAACGAGTGAAAAGACTGTACCATCGGCGGACACCCGGATCCGCGGTGGGGCGAGGGCATCGCAAGGAGTGGGCCGTGCCGGTTCCCGCAGGCTGACATCACGGCGTGATCACTGCAGTGTCGATGTGGATCACATTTCCGCCCTTGTCTCCTGCGAGCTGGCCCGCAGCTTGTGACGGGGCGGGCTGCCCTCATCGGTCCTGTCCCGGGCCAAGATCCCGGATATCCATGTCGCCCATCCGGAGCCTTTTAGTTTTGGCGCGAATGCCGCGGATACGCCGTTCTGGAGCAGGCCATTTCTCCTTGGAGCTAGCGGAGGTTCTTTTCGGGGTCAGGTCGAGGACATCGATGCGTTTTGGTTCGCCGTCAGGAGATAATCGCCCTTGGCGGGGACACACTGTTCGACATCGCTGAACATTGCCGAAGGCCGTATCGCAGAGGGCACGAGTCGGCTCCCCGTCGCAGTGCATCCCGCGTCCGGCAAGGCTGTAAAATCGAAGGATCGCGGCTTGCCGGACGCTCAGATGCAGGGGTTCACTCGGCCGCGGCGTCCGTGGCCAGCCCATGACCGCTGATCTCGGTCTTCTCCTGCCCGCCGAACATGGTCTTGGCGTAGATGATGCCGAGGCCGTAGCCGCCGCCGTGCCGCTTGGCGATGCCGGTGGTGAGATCGTAGGTCTCGGTGCGGGCCCAGTCGCGTTGCAGCTCCAGCAGGTACTGCAGCGAGGTCATCGGACGCACGCCCGCCTGCACCATGCGGTCCATCGCCCGGTCGTGGGCCTCGTCGGTGACGTCGCCGCAGGCATCGGCGATGACATAGACCTCGAAGCCCTGGTCGAGGGCGGACAGGGTCGGGCCGACGATGCAGACCGAGGTCCACAGCCCGGCGAAGACCAGCCGGTTCTTGCCGATCTGGTTGACACGGTCGGTGACGCGGCCGTCCTCCCATGTGTTCATGCTGGTGCGGTCGATCACGTCGGCGCCGGGAAAGGCGCTCTTGATCTCATCGAAGATCGGGCCGGAGAAGGTCTTTTCCGCCACTGTCGTGAGGATCGTCGAAACCTTGAAGCCAGCAGCGGCCTCCGCGACCATGGCCGCGTTGTTGCGCAGGGTCACGGCGTCAATCGACTTGGTCGCGAAGGCCATCTGCGACTGATGGTCGATCATGATCAGGGTGTGGTCCTGCGGGGAGACGAGGGTCTTGCCAGGAACAGGCGTTGCGTTTGTCGCCATGGGACTTCCTTCGAGTTCGTTCGTGGGGACGCTTGGACCGACCGCCGCTTCGCACGGCAGCCGGCGTTACGCTGTATGTCAGGCGTTGCCGGTCAATTTAGCGGCAGTTTCGGCCACGAGCCTGCCCTGGAAACGAGCAGCATCGAGCTCGTTCTGCGACGGCTGACGCTGGCCCTGCCCGCCGGTGATGGTCGTCGCCCCGTAAGGTGAGCCGCCAACGATCTCGTCCACCGTCATCTGTCCTTGGTACGAGTAGGGCAGACCGACGATGACCATGCCGAAGTGCATCAGGTTAGTAATGCCGGCGAACAGGGTCGTCTCCTGGCCGCCGTGCTGGGTGGCGGTTGAGACCATCACGCTGCCGACCTTGCCGTTGAGCTGACCCTGCATCCAGACGCCGCCGGCCTGATCCCAGAAGCTCGTCATCTGCGAGGCCATGCGGCCGTAGCGGGTCGGCACGCCGAGAATGATGGCATCGTAGTCCGATAGTTCTTCGACGATCGCGACCTGCGCCGGCTGATCGAGCTTGAAGTGGGCGCTCCGCGCGATCTCCTCGGGCACAAGCTCCGGCACCCGCTTGACCACTGCCTCGCCGCCGACCTGGCGCACGCCATCGGCGGCGGCATTGGCCATTTGCTCCATGTGGCCGTAGGACGAGTAGTAGAGCACGAGAACTTTCGCCATTCATTGATCTCCGTGTTGGGACCGGCCTGAACCAGAGCGCCGGTGCGTTGCCTTAAACCGAACGGGGAATGAGTTCGATTGTTCTGGTGCAAACTAACCCTTGCGCCAGAACAAGTCATCTTCATCGCTGGAGAGATGGCGCCTGCGAGATGCGCGATTGTGCAAGCGGTGGATTGCGCTGGAGCAATGTCAGATTGCTTGTCACATCGTCACCGACTTCCGGACAGTCATCATCGAGTAGGCTTGGTTCGGAAGGCATCACAACCCAAGAAGACGCGGATGTTTCAATCAGTAAAGTATCTTGGTGCCGCTGGATTTGTTCTTCTCCCGACAACCGGCTTCGCTCACACAGGTGTCGGCAGCGCCAGTGGAAACGTCTATGCAATCCCCGTTACGTTCGACGACGAGCTCGACGGCCGCAAGCCGATGGTACACTCATTTTTCCCGTTCTTGGGCCTGTGACTGGACAGCAAACATGGTCGATACAGGTCTCGGCTGATGTCCACACGGCAGCGCGTTCTTCCTCCCGGCGCTGCCGTATCGGCCATTCCCTCTGAAGGTTTGACGAACGTCGAAACCTTAACTTCGCCGGGCCTTTGGCCCGGCGCTTTTTGCTTATCGGTGATGCAGTCCGCATGGATGGTACTTCCCTGACAAACCAGCTTCTTCGCTCAAGGCTTCAGCCGCGTGGTCCCCTCGCTTTCACATTGACCATCCGCTCGGCCGTATGCTGTGCCCATTCCCTGATGCTGACAGTCCTCCCCAGCGACGATGGTGGGGAGGGCTTTACTCCAGCAAGAGAGCTTTCATGCCTGTGTTGTTCCGGATCGTTAGCGTTGTAACCGCCCTTCTTGCGCCGGTTTGGGGTGTAGCCTCCGAAGCTCCGGTCGAGGTGGACGCTAACCTTGTCACAGCCCTAGACACCTCATCTTCGGTCGGTCGCCTCGAAGAGGCCGTTGAGCGGGAGGGACTGGCCCGTGCCTTGGTTCACCCTCAGCTTCTGGAGCTGATCCGGGCCGGGCCCCAGGGACGTATCGGGTTTGCCGTACTGATGTGGTCGAGCCACGGTCACACGAAGACGCTTGTACCCTGGACCACGATCGCCAATGCCGAAGATGCCAAGAGAGTCTCGCAGGATCTGCTCTCGATGGATCTGATCGAGGAGAGCCAAGGTCTTGACCGCACTGTTCCGACTGATCGCTATGAGGCTCCCAGCGGACAGCATCAGACGGACATTGCCCTTGCGATCCGCACCGCTTCGGCCTTTCTCGATGAAGCCCCGAGCAAGAGCCGCCGCTCGGTCATCAACGTCGTCGGTCGTGGCTCCAGCAACAGTGGAATGCCGCCAGCCGCCGCTCGGGATGCGGCCCTGAATGCTGGTCAGATCGTGAACGGGCTTGTGGTCGGCCACAGCCTTGCTGACGATGTTGACTATTACCGGACCCACGTGATCGGCGGTCCAGGCGCATTCGTGATGCAGGTTTCCGACCCGCAGGCGATGACGAAGGCGTTTCTCGCAAAGCTCCGGTTGGATATAGCGGGACGGAGGGAAGCCACCGCCTCGGACGAGCCGTTTCTCACCGCTTATACGACTGACGACCTTGATCCTTGAACCAGGAGATCCGCCTGCGCGTGCTCGCCTCAATGACGCTGCAAGCCATTCCCGGCGTCAACGTTGGGGAGGGCTGAGAAGCCCAAGGCTCAGCAGGCGCCCGACCGGGCGATGGTGCACTCCATTCGTTCAGTCTTGGGCCTGTTCTGTAACCCAGGACAGCGGCAAGATCATCTCAAGCTCGATCGGCTCTTGCTGATTGCAACACCCCTCAGGGTCCGGCTCGCACCGGCCTCATGGAGAGCAACATGTTGAGAAAGCTGGTTTTGACCCTGCCCCTTCTTGTTCTTCCGGGCGTTGCCTTGGCGGAAATGGGCGGTGGGACCGATCGCGACCGTGTCAACCAGGAGGTTGAGGCCATGATGCGGGATGGCCGCTGGGAGCGGGCCATTGCGGAAGGCCGGGCCAACAGGCAGGCTTTCGAAGCGTTGCGCCAGGTGCAGAACCGGTTGCGGCAGCCCACAGCCCAATTCACGGCGTCGGAAGTCGCGCGTTGGCGCGCGAGGAACTAGATCATGTTACGCCCGAAGCAAGCATCTGCTGCAGCAACTCGAACGGCTCTATTGGCGTAGCATGTTGTTCCTTATTGCCGCGATGGCTGGTCTGCTCAACATCGCGGCCACAGTCATGATGCTGCTGGCGACCGATCCTCTGTTCTGACGGGCCGTTGGTGATGACGTCATGTTGAACCATGGGATGCAACGGAGTCTGCTGGCGAGTATCTAACCAGTGCGTCGTTCTCCTCGCCTGATGTATTAGCGCACACAGGAGAGATTTCATCGTAACGGGTAATTTGCTGTCTAGTGAATCCCAACGTGCGTTGCGCCTGATAGGAGGGTGCTCGTGAAATACCAACTTGATCCACTGAAACCCGTTACCAATTCTCCCGGGTTTAACTGGTCGGTACGTGTTCTCGACTGGATGGGCCTGTTGCCCGCATTAGGCGCATGCGCTTGGGTCATTCTCAACTATGGTTGAGAAAGCTACCTCGTTTGCTCGAGCACTTGCCATCATCGATCACATAATAGCGCTCCGGGCGGAGAAGCCGGAAGCATGCGGCAAAAATGCTCGTCTCAAGTTGCGAGCAGGTTCCTTATCTCGTCTTACGTTTGACGCATGAAAATCGGTTTGCCGGCTCGAGATGGGCCGTGGATCGTCTCACTCTTCCAGCAATAGCTTGGGATGAATGCTACAATGACATCGATTACAGGCACAACTGAGCAATTTGAAATGCAACGCCCGCAACTGGTACGCCTCGCCTACCAGATCCTCGGCTCGCTGAATCATGCTGAGGGCATTGTGCACGAGGCATGGGGGAGATGGCAGCACGGTGATCCAACTGAAACACAGGCCCCGGCAGATTACCCCACCGCATGGTGGTGACGCTCTGCCTCGAATCCTTAAAATGTGGTTCCACCCAGCGTCTTGAGCCGAAGCTGTCGAACTCGACCGGCGAGCCGTATGGTGGGGCCGCAGGGCTAGAGGAATTGACACTCAAACTGATGCTTGCTCTTAAGCAACGCTCGGCATTGGAACGAACGACCTTCCTCCTCCACGATGTGTTCGGCGTTCCTGTCGGGGAGGTCGCGGCTAGGTTACGCCGCGATCCCTCGGTAGTGCATGAGCTCGCATCTCGAACCCGGAGACAGGTGAGACAAGCCCATTCGCCTGGCCAACAAGGCCGAGAGGAAGGAAACCGAATTGCACAGGCGTTCTTCGCGGCATTGACGAACGGCGATATCGATTCACTCCGCTCCATGCTCGCAATAAACGTTACGATGAAGATGGATGGTGGGGAGCCGCATACTTCGCGTGGTCTCATCACCGGTCTTGAACGCGTCGTCTCCCGGTTAGAAGAAATCTATCGCCAATCAGTCGATCAACCACCCGTGTTCATTCGGCCTATGTGGTTCGAGGGGAGGCCAGGCTATCTGAGCGTAGCCCGCGATGATATCCTTCAAGCGACTACGCTCGAGATTCTGGACGGCGGCATTGCGGCAATCTACATTACCGAGAACACAGATATGTTCGACAACAGCGTGAGAATGGCAAGCGAAGACGGGCCTCTGGATACCGTCCACTGATGACACAGAGGAGGCATGTCGATTCCTGATCAAGAAATCGAGGCTGACGCTTGGCTTCCGAGCGTCAAGCGTTGCCCGTGACTTTGCTGCCATCTTGGCCACGAGCCTATGCTGATTGCAGGTCGCATCAAGTTCATTGTGCGATCGTCGGCGCTGGCCCTGCTTATCGGTGACGGTCGTCACCCTGTAAAGCGAGCCGACCTTGATCTCCTCAACCGTCATTTGCCCTCGGTACGAGTAAGGCAGGGCGACGATGACGATGCCGAAGAGCATAAGGTTGATGATGCCGGCGAACAGGGTCGTCTCTTGGCCGTCGCGCTAGGTAGAGGTGAGACCATCACGCTCCGACCTCCACTGGCATTATCCCAGAAGCTTGTTATCTGCGAGGCCAAGCGGCCGTAGCGGGGTCGGCATGCCGAGGATAATGACGATCATCTTTAGCCAATTCGGAAGCGAGGCCTCTTGGGCCGGGCCGTCAAGGGCGCTACCCCCAGCTTTAAGCCGTTGAGATCATGTCTCCTGCTTCAGGCCAAGACACCTCGGTGACTACACAAATCCATTGAGTTGACAACACTTTTGGAGCAGATCCTGGACAGCCTCAAGCAAGGTGCGGTTTGTATTTAAGTCGTTGTCAACGGGGTTGATTCCGTTGAGTTGAAATACCTTGGAGGATACCTTGACGACAATTGACAGCTCAAATGCCTTGGGGAGGATGTTGAATAATGCATTCTCGAAATTCGATCGAGATGGGGACAACAAGCTCAATTCCGAGGAGTTTAGGACTTTTAACGAAATCCTTAAGCCGGGCATTGCTGTTGATAAGAATGACCGTCCGACAGTCGACTACAGCAAGACAATGGATTTTAATTCCGACGGTCTGGTCACAAGGGACGAAATGAATTCTACAGGGATCCTCATGCCCGCTAGGCTGACGGACGACAGCCTCAAGATGATCCTGAATTACTTGTCGCTTAAGGAGGACCCTTCGGCAATCGCCGCCGCAGCGATCCTCAAAGAGGCCTTGGATCAAGAAATTAACAGCTAACAGTGCCTCGCTGCCTAAGAGAACCCCAAGCAGGAGAAGCTCCCGGTTGGGGTCAGAACAAGAGCTGATGTGCTCAATGACACGTCTAGTGCGAACGGATCGGCAATCTTCGTGAAGCGGCCTAAGGATTGATCCGCAACGACGACCCAGACGATACTCGCGCCGATCTGGTACCCGCTTGGGAGCTGTTGCGCTAACTGCTGGGTCGAGCCGATCCGGGCAGCGCCACTCGCTCACGGACGACACTTTGGAGAGCAGTACCCTTCGCAATCGTTTCTTCTATCCTGAATAAGGGCTCATACGCCTCGATCCGTCCTATAGTCAGCCATAGAGGAGGCCTCTCGGTCGGCTGAGGAGTTCATGTTCTTGCTACGTACTACGTTACCGTGTCATTGGGAACTCCTCTTGCGCCGCCCCCAACATTCTGAGAGCATGAGGTTCTGTGGGGCAGTTTGATAACGGGTCGGCTGTACAAGGTTTCCGGCCAGACGAAACAAGGCTGCGGGACACCCTCACTTGCCAAAGCGTACCCCATCCAAACCCGGGCTGTCTGATCCTTCCCCAGCTCCGGAGATTCTGCAGTTCAAGATTTGGCTGCTCGGCATCAGCCCCATGATCTGGCGGAGGGTTCAGGTCCCAGCCAGCCTGACGCTGCGGGAGTTGCACGGTGTCATCCAGGTGGCGATGGGTTGGGAGGGCATCCACCTGTTCCAGTTCACGCTTCGGGCAAAGCGGTTCGGCTCCTTGAAGCTGGCGGACCGGTCTCCAGATGTCCCGCTCTCTGAGCTTCGGCTCCGCCTGAGCACCCGCTTCCGCTACGAGTACGATCTCAATGGTCC
>KI912082.1:73148-73817 GCA_000517005.1 Microvirga lupini | reverse complement strand
TTTGCCAAGAAGCAGCAGATGCAGTGGAGCCGGCGCGGGGCTCATCTGCTCCTGCAGACGCGAACCAGGGCCCTGGATGGCTCGCTGCGTGCCACATTCGAGCACTGGTACCCCGGCATGACGAACGACAATGACAGGAGCCACAGACGGGCCGCGGCTTAGCCGCCCCACAGATCCTCATGCTCTCCAAGTTGACGGTGCCCACGGACGGTCTCCTGTGTTTGAGATCTGCAACGACCTCATTCTGGCACAGCGATGCCGTAAAGGGGGCCGTCCACCCCAACACAGATCTTGCGCTCCCTTTGATGGATTGATCTGCGAACGTCCTCGGCTGGTGCTATCATCCTTCCCGAGGCTCTAACCAGGACGCGCCTTCCGCGCTGACCAGAGTGTCCGAACGCCGTCCAGAGTGGAGGGAGGGACACCATGTTATCGAAGAACGATCAGAGCACTGTACAAGTTCTGCGCCCCACCATCACTGCGCCAGTCTTTCCGAGCACCTCGACCGAGTTCATCAACGTCATGGCCCATTACCATCGCGCTGAGATCGCCCGCATGGCCGGCTGGCGCGACCGGATCGACCGCACCACCAACTGGGCCATTACAGTCGTGGCGGCCATGCTGTCGGTCTCGCTCTCGACGCCGACCGCTCACCATGGCGTGCTGCTC
>KI912082.1:72319-73048 GCA_000517005.1 Microvirga lupini | reverse complement strand
CCGAGCGGATGGAGAGCGATCTCGTTGAGCAGCGAGTCTCATGCATGGAAGGGGAAGATCCTCGCGATTGGGCGGATCTGCCGATCCCGGAAGGCCGTATGGTCATCGGCCTCGACGGCGGCTACATCCGCGACTGGCGCGACAGAAAGAAGAACTTCGAGCTCATTGTCGGCCGATCCATACCCAAGGATGGGGAAGCCAGGTACATTGGCTTTGTGCATGGCTACGATCGCAAGCCGCAGCGGCGCGTCATCGATCATCTCAAACGCCAGGGCTTCCAGATCAATCAGGATCTGACCTTTATCACCGATGGCGGGGACGAGGTCCGCGCCCTCGCCGAGCGGATCAGCCCGTGCAGCGAACACGTCCTCGACTGGTTCCACATCACGATGCGGATCACGGTCCTACGCCAGTTTGCGCAGGGGCTGGTGCATCATGACAAGGAAGCCGGAATGGCAGCTCTGGATGAGCTGCGCCGGATCAAGTGGTTCCTCTGGCACGGCAACGTCTACCGAGCCCGCGAGGCCATCGATGATCTGCTGCTCGACCTCGAAGCTCTCAGCAGTGGCTATCGTAATCTGCGCAAGTTCAGGACGGCCATGCGCGAGTTCCAGGTCTATATCACCAGCAACGAGGCCAGCCTGATTAACTATGGCGAGCGCTACCGGTCCGGCGAGCGGATCTCGTCGGCCTTTGTCGAGGCAACGGTGAATGCGGTGATCAGCAAGC
>KI912082.1:71680-72219 GCA_000517005.1 Microvirga lupini | reverse complement strand
AACAACTCGCTTTGAAGCGGAGCCCAGGCGTCTCCATCGACGCGGAGGAGATCGATGACGTTCGGGAGGCTCTCGAGCGCCTTGAGGTGCGCCAAAGGTGGCAAGGCAAGCCATTCTCCCGCACGGACGTCAACGAGCGGCTAAGCAAAACCGAATATCTCGACCTCATGCATCAACAGTGGTGAGGCTGTGAGAGCCGTTGGTCGGCAACGGGTCCTGGCTTCCCGAGAACCCATGGAAGTTCCCATGCAGGTCAAGATTATGCTTCAGATCGTCGGGGACGACGGTACCGTCGGTACCACGCAGGAGGTCGCAGCGCTGACGAAGATCACCGAGCGGGCCGAGGATCTCGGGCTATCCCTAGCCGAGAGTAAGGTCCTGCTGGCGGCCACTCAGCAGCGGATTGTCGAGGCTCAGGTCAATGGCTGGCTCGAGAAACACCGCCACTGCCCGATCAGTGGTCGCAAGCTCCGGTGCAAGGGCAGCTACCTGGTCACCTTCCGGACCCTGTTTGGCGATGTCCAGCTCAAGAGCCCCCG
>KI912082.1:71501-71580 GCA_000517005.1 Microvirga lupini | reverse complement strand
GGGGATGGATCCTGCCCGCTGGAGGACTGCGGCGGGGTGAGCGGCTTTCTGGCCAGCGTGAGGCCTGGACCGCTCCGGA
>KI912082.1:58167-71401 GCA_000517005.1 Microvirga lupini | reverse complement strand
GCCAGAGGAGGAGACGACAGATGACTGGATTCACAAGCTGGGGGATGATCTCAGACGGCCCCTGTTCCTGACCCGCCACAGCCAGGCCATCTCCCGCCGTATGCGACGTAACTATTGCTGGATGTTCCTGATCCTGCTGTTCGCCTGGCTGGTGAAGACCACTTTCATCCGGATGCAGGAAAGTGCCGCTGAAACCCACCTGGTCGGCTCGGCCGGTGAGTGGGTGCGCAACGCCGCCATCGGCCCAGTGCCGGGCTGGATCGTGATCCTGGCAGTGACGCTCTTCTATGCCTGGATCCTGTATGCCTCGCTGCGCAGGCCGAAAGGGGAGGGCGAACTGGCCTTCGGCAATGTCCATGTGTGACAGGGCGGACCCGTCGGGATCGGCAGTTGCCTCGTTCGATCTGAAGGCTATCATCCCGGCCTGCGCTCCTATGGCATGACGGATCGGTCCCGTTCAAAGGACATCGGTTCCTTTAGGCGGCCGTCTTTGTACGTTCCGGGTGCTCGTCGTCATGCATGACCAGCGGACCCAGCTCGGAAAATCGGAAGAGCCGGAAGGTGCGGTCGCCATTGACGTCGAGCACCCGCAAGGGCACCGTCAACTTAACTGAGTAAAGGCCGTCTTCTGGCGTTTTCAGCTCTTCCCCGGCGGGTCTAAGCTATTGAAAATGCGTGGTCCGCTCCGGACCTAAACACCGGAAAGAGCAAGTAAAAGCGTTAAGTTGACGGTGCCGGACCACCTGCTGCGAGAGATGTGCGCTGAAGGAGCAGTGTACGACCGGCAAGCAGCGGCGCATCAAGCGCTGGGAGCATGAAGACGTGCTCGATGCGATGCAGGAGCGGCTCGACCGGGCGCCGGAGACGGCGCGCCTGCGCCGGCAGACGGTGGAGCATCCGTTCGGCACGATCAAGGCGTGGAGGGGCGCCACACACTTCCTGACCCGAACCCTGGAGCGGGGGCGCACCGAGATGAGCCTGCATGTGCTCGCCTACAACCTGAAGCGGGTTCTGGGGATCCTCGGGCCTGGACCGCTGCTGGCGGCGATCCAGTTCTGAGGGGGCATCGCCCCAAGCACGCGAGCTGAGCACGACGGCTCAGACACCAGGGAGACTGACGTCCAGCCTTGTCGAAGAGCCAAACGGCCGTTGTAACTCACGCTCCAGCCAATCAGAGAACCACATCGACGAACTCAATCCGTCGCGATCTGCGTTTTGACACACCCTCGACCCAAAGCGGACGTTTGACACGTCGGGATTCGACAACCTGCGGTGGCTTACGAGCCGATTGGGCTCGGGCACACCAGGAATTAGCTTGACAGTTCTTGCAATGGAAACACGGGCCGGCGCAGACGGCTGCCTACAAGTCGGTCCCGGTCCGCCTCGTGCCGCAAGTGCAGTCGGGGCGTGTCCAGAGGCCTTCGCGCGACGGCCGCATCCGCGCCGCCTTGGCGATCCCCACAGTGCCGAGGGCGCCGAGCGTGAGCAGGGTCTTCTCCACTGGGTTCGTTGAAACGCGACCATCCCAGGCGCTTGGGCCCAGCCGAAGGATCTTGCGGCCGATCGCCCTATACACGGCTCGGGCCGCCGCAATGGCGAGTGCCGATCGCGGCGGAAGCGCGCCGATGCCCGCCAGGGCGCTCGCGTAGTAGGCGTCCGCCTCGCGCAGCAGGCGCGCGGTCACCCAGGCGACGGCGGCGCGCATCCTTGGATCCGCTATCGCCCCGGCCGGAACGCCGGCTTCGGCGAGCCATGCCCCGGGCAGGTAAACGCGGCCCGCCTGCGCGTCCTCGACGACGTCGCGGGCGATGTTGGTGAGCTGAAATGCGATTCCAAGGTCACAGGCGCGGTCCAGCACCGCCTCGTCGCGCACGCCCATGATCGTGGCCATCATGATCCCAACCACTCCGGCGACGTGGTAGGCATACTCCAATGTGTCGGCCAACGTGTGATAGCGCCGGTTCTCCACGTCCATTGCGAAGCCTTCGATAAGGTCGCGCGGGTAGCGCGGGTCGATGGCGTGCCGTTGCACGACCTCGCGCAGCGCCCGGAACGGCGCATCCGTTATCGGCTCACCCGCCAGGACGCGCTCCGTTTCACGCCGTATCGTCGCCAGCCGTTCGGCCGGGGACAATGCGGCGGCAGCCGCGCGAAAACCGGACTGCTGTCCGTCGATGACGTCGTCGCAATAGCGGCACCACGCGTACAGCATGGAGGCACTCGCCCGCGCCTGCGGGTCGAGCAGGCGCGCCGCGCCCGCAAAGCTCTTGGAGCCCGTTGCGATGCTACGCCGGGCTTCGGCCTCGAGGCCCGTGGACGCGGAAGGTGTCGCTCCGCTCATGCCGCCGCATCCCGGGGTGCCGAGGCGCCCGGCACAACCGGCAGCCCGGCATCCGCGAGCATCAGCGCCGCCGTGGCGCGAGCCGATCCGACGACGCCGGGGATGCCCGCGCCCGGATGCGTGCCGGCTCCAACCAAGTAGAGGCCGGAGATCTGGTCGTCGCGATTATGCGGACGGAACCACGCGCTCTGCGTCAGCGTGGGCTCCATCGCGAAGGCGGTGCCCAGGTGCGCGTTCAGCTCTGTCTTGAAGTCTTCTGGCGTAAAGATGCGGCAGGTGACGAGATCGCGCCGCAGGTTGGGAATGCAGCGCGCCTCCACGGCATCAAGAATACGGTCGCGGTACTTGGGCCCTTCGACGGCCCAGTCGATTGGCGCGGCACCTAGGTGGGGCACCGGCGACAGCACGTAGAAGGCGCTGCACCCCTGCGGCGCGAGCGAAGGATCCGTCACGCAGGGCGCATGCAGGTACAGCGAGAAATCCTCAGCCAAGCCAGGCCCGGCGAAAACCTCCCGGATCAGTTCACGATACCGCGGGCCGAACAGGACCGTGTGATGGGCCAGGTCTGGCCGCTCGCCAAGAAGACCGAAATAAATCACGAAGAGCGAGTTGGAGAAGCGCTTGCCGGCCAGCCGTGCCCCTTCGCGGCGACCGCGCTCGTGGCTTCCCATCAGGGTGGCGTAGGTGTGCACCACGTCAGCGTTGCTGGCCACCACGTCAGCCGTCATCCGTTCCCCGTCCCGCGTCGTCACGCCCGTGGCGCGCCCGCCCTCGATCTCGATCCGGGCGACGGGGGAGGAGAGACGGATGCGGCCGCCGATGTCCTCAAAAAGACGCACCATGCCGCTGACCATACTCCCGGTGCCGCCGCGCGGGAAGAAAATGCCCCACTGGCGCTCGAGGGCATGGATCAGGGCGTAGATCGCCGACGTCGAGAATGGGTTGCCGCCGACCAGCAGCGAGTGGAAGCTGAACGCCTGCCGCAGGCGCGGATCCTCGATGAAACGGGACACGAGCGCATACACGCTGCGGTAGCTCTCCAGTCGGACGAGTTGGGGGGCGA
Source organism: Microvirga lupini (assembly GCA_000517005.1). Lineage (GTDB taxonomy): Bacteria > Pseudomonadota > Alphaproteobacteria > Rhizobiales > Beijerinckiaceae > Microvirga > Microvirga lupini. Next base: position 67,997 of record KI912082.1, on the reverse strand, counting down.
CCCGCACCATGTCGCGGAAATTCAGGAAGGGAACATGGCCGAGCTCCAGGTAGCCCGTCCTGAACACCCTCTGTGAATAAGTCAGGAAGCGCCGGTAGCCTTGGACATCGGCCGGCGATAGGGCCTTGATCTGCTGGTCCAGGCTATCTTGATCGTTGACGTAGTCAAAGGTGGAACCGTCCTCCCAGGAGAGACGGTAAAACGGCGACACCGGCAGCAGCTCAACATAGTCCGACAAGCGCCGGCCAGCGGCCGTGAACAAGTCCTCCAGGCAGCTGGGATCTGTGATGACGGTCGGGCCGGCGTCGAAGATGAAGCCTGCGTCCTCGTACACGTAGGCTCGTCCGCCCGGCTTGTCTCGCTTCTCCAGGATGGTGACGTCGAAGCCTCCCGTCTGGAGGCGGATCGCCAGCGCCAGACCTCCCAGCCCGCTGCCAATCACCAGGGCGGTTTTCCGTGTCATGTGTCTAGCCTCGCGCCTAGCAGGGGTTGTTCGCGCAGCACCGAAAGGGCCCGCGCGATGGGAACGGGCGAACGCCCGCTCAGAATGCGGATCTTGTCGCCCACGCTCGGGTGACCCGCATAGAAGCGCTCGATCAGCGGTTCCGGAAGCGCATAGAAGCGCTGCAGCACGCGCCAGCGCTGCTCAGGCGCGGCAGCGACGAAGAGCATGCGCGCGAGTAGGCGCAGGAAGCGTTGATCGTGCCAGCGCGCACGGGCGAAGTCCGCCACCGCCCGCGCGACCGCCCGCCCTTCGAGGTGCGGCAGGTTAACGATCAGCTCCGCCACACGCACCGCATCCGGCAGCGCGTAGCCCGTAACCGGGTGGCAAAGGCCGCCGGCCAACCCTACGCGGGCGACGCCGGCCGGCCATGCCCCGAGGAAGCTGTCGATGTCGCCGGCCAGAATAAGCGGCAACACGCCGCTCTCCTCCCGCACGACAGCGCTCGGCTCCCAGCCCTTGTCCTTCGCATAACGGCGGATGCGGGCCCGCACCGCCTCCGCGTCTAATGCCGCTTCGTCGCTGTAGTAGGTGTCCTCGACGAGCAGCCGGTCGGGCGCGAGCGGCAACACGTAGACGAAACGATAGCCGTCGGTCTGATCCACCGTCGCGTCCATGATCAGAGGCGCGCTTCGTCCGTGCGGCGCCGCGGTGCGGATCTCAAGCCCGACAAATTTTTGAAACGCGAGCCGCAGATGGGGCCCCCCCGTGCCTCCGCGGGCGTCGATCACGGCTTCAGCCTGGACTATCCGACCGTCACGGAGCCAGACCGCGTCCGACGCGATATGCGCCACGGGCGCGCTGGTGACGATGGCGTCCCCAAGCGCTTCTGTTAGCACGGCGCGGAATCGCTCGGCCGTGATGCTGCGATAACCTGTCGACAGCAAGCGCTTGAAGCCGGGAAAGCGCACCTCCTGGGCGGTCCAGCGATGGGCCACGAAGGGTGCCAGCCAGCGCATGGCGTTGTCCGGAACGTCGCCATCGTGGAAGGACCACGTGTGCTCGCCGCCGATGGCGGGCTCCGCCTCGAACAGCAGGATCGTCAAGTCTGGCCGCAACTGCCGCAGCCGATATGCGATCAGGCCGTTGGCGAGACCCGCCCCGACGAAGACAACGTCAGCCTGCATGGCCGTCGACCTCGGCTCCTGGCGGCGCTTGGACGAGGGGCGCGCGCTTGAGCTCCGCGATCGTCCGCGATCCCGTACAGAAGCACGCGATCCGCAGCTCCTGGGAAATCGTCTCGAAGTGCTCCACCACGGCTTCGGTCGAGGCTAGTGCCGCCTCCAACACACCGGCCGCCTGTCCGACCAAATCCGCCCCGAGCCGCAGGGCTCGCGCCACGTCGAGCCCGGACTTGATCCCGCCCGAGCCGATGAGGGTAAGAGCAGGGCAGGTGCGCCGCACGTCCGCAATGGCCTGCGCGGTCGGGATGCCCCAGCCCGCGAACGTGGCGGCCACGCGAGCGGCGCGTCCGCGTGCCCGCGCGCTCTCCACCGCAGCCCAGCTCGTGCCACCCGCGCCTGCCACGTCTACGGCCGCAATGCCAATATCCGCGAGCCTGCGCGCGACCCGCCCGGAAATCCCTGCGCCCACCTCCTTGACGATCACGGGCACGCCGACATGGCGCACCACTGCTTCGAGGCGCCCCACCAGGCCGCTCCAGTCGCGGTCGCCGCCGGGCTGCACAGCCTCCTGCAGGGCGTTTAGGTGTATGATGAGAGCGTCGGCCGCGATCATGTCGACGACGCGCCTGGCATGCTCCAGTCCCCATCCAGCGTTCAGCTGGGCAGCGCCGAAATTGGCCAGGATCACCGCCGAGGGCGCATGGGCGCGCAAGCCCCGGCTGAGCCCACAGGCCGACGCGCCCTCGACCGCCACGCGCTGCGACCCAACTGCGAATGCAATTCCGAGATGCTGTGCCGCTTGGGCCAGGTGGATGTTGATGGAGTCGGCGCGCAGCGGTCCACCTGTCATCGAACTGATCAGCAAGGGCGCGCTCAGGCGCCGCCCGAACAGCTGCGCCGACAGATCGACGTCGTCCAGGCTCATCTCCGGCAGCGCGCAGTGCTCGAACACTACGGCGTCGAGGCCCGTGCCGACTCGGGCGCGCCCTTCCCCGGCGAGTACGATGTCGAGATGGTCGTTCTTGCGGCGCTCAATCTCGCTCATGGGGACCACCGCGCCCGCGCCTCTGCGATCCGTCTGCCGTTCGCGCCCCATTACTCCTGCCTCCGGCCGGCATGTGCATTGGCGCGCAACTGCCGCACGAGACGGTCGAGCGGCGCAGCGTAGAGGAACCCGAAGGACACGGCTCCGTCCCGCCCGCGCACTGCGTGGTGGAGCCGATGTGCCTGGACGAGGTGCTTGAGGTAACCCCGCCGCGGAATCCAATGGAAGGGCCAGCGCTGATGCACGAGGCCGTCGTGAACGATGAAGTAAAGCAGGCCGTAGAGCGCCGTGCCCACTCCCATCCACCACACGGCCGGGTGCCAGGCCCCGATCACGAAGAGGGCCGCCGATAAGGCCGCGAAGCAGACCGCGAAGAGATCGTTGCGCTCCAGCACATGGTCATGGTCCTCGTGGTGGGACTTGTGCCAGCCCCAACCGAACCCATGCATCACATAGCGGTGCACGGCCGCGGCGATGAGCTCCATGACCACAGCTGTAGCGACCACGATGGCGACATTGGCGAGCCCTGCTATCATAATCGTTTACCGCAGGCTGCGCCGCTCGAAGTCGGCGACCAAAGCCGCGAGTGGAGCGGTGTCGAACGAGCAATCGGCCAGCACCTCCCGCGCCTCCTGCAGTTGTTCGCCAGCCCTGCGCCGGGCGGTGTCGACACCAGCGAGAGCAACCACCGTCGGCTTGGCGCCGTCCTGCTTGACGTCCTTGCCGGCAGTCGAGAGCGCACCTTGCACGTCCACGATGTCATCCGCCGTCTGGAAGGCTAGCCCGAACAACTCTCCAAACGCTTGCAGGCGACCGAGGTCCTCATCGTCGAGCCCAGCGACCAGCCCGCCGAACTGCACCGAGGCGACGAACAATACGCCCGTTTTGAGCCGGTTCAACGAATCCACCTCTGACAGGTTGAGATCGGCGTTGCGCTCGTTGAGGTCGCGCTCCTGCCCGGCCACCAGCCCCGCCGACCCCACGACGCCCGCCAGCGCTGTGACGAGGCGGTTGCGGGTGCGGTAGTCGACCCCCTCGATGCTCGAGAGCAGGCCAAAAGCGCGGTTCAGCATGGCGATGGAGCTTAAGATCGCGGTGCTCTCGCCAAACCGCCGGTGGGCGCACAACTGGCCACGCCGATACTCGGCGTCGTCCATGGAGGGCAGATCGTCGAGGACGAGAGACGCCGTATGGACCAACTCCACGGCGCAACCGGCGTCCATGGCGGCCGTGTCGAACCGCCCGGCGCCGTAAGCCGTCAACATGCTCAGCATCGGGCGAATGCGCTTACCCGGCGCTAGCAGGCTGTAGCGGATGGCGCTGTGGACGCGCTGGGGCCGCGTACGGGCGGTCGGCGCCAGCAGCAAAAGGTGCCGCTGAATGATACTTCGGAGGTAGTCAAAGTTCGGAATGTCGTCACGCGCCGGTGGGCGCGCAGCGGGATGCTTGGTTTTGGACGCGCGGCGACGAGCTGCTGTCGGGATGTCGGTATGCTCGGAAGGGACGCCATCATTGACGGCTTGCGATTGATCCGTCATTAGGGGCGTCTCCTGCTCGTTTAGTGACCTCGGACCGCGATGCCGCACGAGAGCAAGTAGCGTCCCAAATACATTCGCCAATCGGCCGACATTCGGAAAAGGCGTGCGCCAAAATAGCGCATGAAACGAGCTCGCGCTTCACTTTCTGTGCAGTGTCGAGAATGCTCGAAAACGGTGAATGACAAATCATGTGCCGCATTGCCTAATGTCTAAACTTTGACATGTCGGTTCGAGGCGTAAGTCGATAGGCAAAGGAACTTAGGTCAGTAACCATGGTCTCGGCGGACCCAGAAAACACCGATCCCGCGCCTTCCGCGCGCAAAGCGGACCACTACGCGCGGCAGACGGCGATCGGCCTGTTGCTGGCCGTGCTCGTGATCACCGCCTGGGCCTGCCTGCACGTGTACGGCGTCTTCATTCACCGCTGGACGACGGCGGGCATTGCGGTCGCGCCCTTCCTAATCGCGGCGCAGTGCTGGCTGAACGTCGGGCTGTTCATCGTGGCACACGACGCAATGCACGGCTCGTTGGCGCCTTTCCGCCCCGCCGTGAACCGCTGGGTTGGCCGGATCTGCCTCGCCCTCTATGCAGGCTTCTCATTCGATCGGCTGATCGGAAAGCACTTCGACCATCACCGCCACGCGGGAACGCCGCTCGATCCGGATTTTGATGCCAATCACCCGGCCGCCTTCTGGCCGTGGTTTTTGCACTTCTTTCGGACCTATTTCGGGTGGCGCGAGTTCGCCGTGCTGTCGGTCCTGCTCGCGGTTTATGTGTTCGTGCTCGGCGCCTCGCCCGTTAACGCCCTTCTGTTGTGGGGCGCGCCGGCCATCCTTTCTGCGCTGCAACTCTTCACCTTCGGTACCTATCTGCCCCACAGGCACGAGGACGCGCCTTTCACAGACCGCCACAACGCACGCAGCAACAATTTTCCGGTCTGGCTATCGCTGCTGACCTGCTTCCACTTCGGTTATCATCACGAGCACCACGCCCAGCCGGGCACGCCCTGGTGGAAGCTCCCGCAGGCGCGCGTATCGAGCCGAGCCTAGAGCTTTGGACGTGGAATCCGCTTCGCGTCCGATGCCCTAGCGCTTCCGAGGCGTCAGGCTCTGGATCTTATCGGCGGCGCACTCGACGCCGCCCGAGGTGGCGATCGCCGCAGCCAACCTAGCGGCATTGGCACGGAATGATGGCTCGACCAGCACGCGCGACAGCGCTTGCGCGATGGCGCCTGCGCGCCGGTTGCGCCCGAGCACCAAGCCGGCACCGGTGCGGGCGACACGCGCGGCCGTCCCCGGTTGCTCGAACCCCAGCGGCGCCAGCACCATGGACACACCGCAAGCGAGCGCGTCGAGCACGGTGTTGAAGCCTGCATGGCAGACAATCGCCTGGGCCCTGGCCAGGATCGCCCGCTGTGGAGCATAGGCCATGACGATGGGCCGGCCAGGCAGCGACAGAGCCTCCTCCGGTGAAAGGCCGCCGCCGTGCGCCAGCACGAGGCGAACGTCTAGGGCGGCGCAGGCTTGTGCGATGGCGCCGAGCAGCCGGGCGCGGGATCCCTGGAGCGTCCCCAGCGAAGCGTAGACGAGCGGACGCCGGTCGCCGGGCTCGGGATCCTCCCAGACTTCATACCCACCGCGAAACGGCCCCGCATAGGTGAAGCCAGGCGGCAGGCGGGCGCGCGGGAAGTCCAGCGGCTCCACGCATTGTGCCACCTGAACAGCGGGCGACAGGCAGTCCTCGAGAGTTCGCAACGGGCCGAGGCCCCACTGCGCCGACCAGCGGGCGATCTCCACTTCGAGCGGCCGCATCAGCCAGCCGCTCAAGTAGCGGCCCCAGCCGTTTCTGCGTCGGCCTTTTTCGTCCGGCTTGTAGCCCCATCCGATATAGGGTGGCGGCACGTCCGGCTCTTCGTTGATCGGCAGGGCGTTGGCCACGGAGCCGAACGCGAGGCCGAGGCGGCGCGCCACGAGGCCTCCGGCGGGCTCCAGCTGATCTGCGAGGATGACTTCGGCTCCGAGCACTTGGACCGCGGCCGGCACCTCGCGGCAGAGCATGTTCGTGAGATCGACCATGTCCCGGACGGTCGCCGGGACCGTCCATGGACCGCCCGTCCCGGCCAGGCGCCGCTCCATCTGAGCGAGCATTCCGGGCGGATGGCTCGCCGCACCCACCGCCACGGCCTCGTGGCCGCGCTCGCGGACGCGCTGCGCCCCGTCCTCCTGCAGCACAAAGACGACTCGGTCTCCGCGGGCGCGCAACGTCTCGGCCAATGCCAGAAACGGATTGAGATGTCCGAGGTAAGGCGGCGTCAGAGCTGCAAAAACGGTCATGGCGCACCAAATCCGACGCCGATCGCGATGATGCGTCTTTCGTCGCCGGACCTTCCTGGTTCCGGCCCGACCGCGCAAGGCGCAGGCTGTGCGATGGCTTGTCGCAACCAGGTGTCGAAAGCGCGACACGCCGGCGCGGTTCACGCGCCGTCGCGCAACGCCGTGAGCCCCTGTTCGAGCTTGGACCAGTTGCCTGGCGCGAGCGGCTGATAAGGCTTCCGGCAGGGCCGCAGTTCACGCCCATCAGCTTGAGCAGGCCCTTCGTGTGGGCAAGGCGACCATTTCGACGAGCCGGATGACCTTTGTTTCAGGATCGGGCGCCGGCTGTCGGCTACTCGCAGTCACGAGATTAACATCGGCGCCCCCTTGCCCGAACCACCCGATTGATGGAAATCACCGCTTGGCTGCTCGACATAAAGAGACCCAACGAGGCGATAGCCGGCCGCACCGACCGGGTGCCACGGTTCCGCGGCTGCAGGGCTAAAATGATTGAGCCTCAGCAGAAAGGCTGGCTAGAGGCCGCTATTGGCACTCCTCGGACCAAAGAGCTTGGTCAGCTTTAGCTGGTCAGAGCCGACGTTCGTTGAGCGGTCGGAATGTGAAAGTCTGACCCACAGCCGGCATTCCTCAGATTCGCTTCCATCCCGAGGAACAGCCATCCTGGAGCAACGCCAGTTCCTTCGAAACGTGGGGCGATGCGACCTGAGGTCTTCGTGATTCACTCTCCTGGGCACGTTCAAGCGGAGACAATGAGTGATGATCAAGACTGATTTGGTGGAGCTGTGGAACGGATCGTGCGCTTTGTTGAGGTGGGTCGCTCTCACCATGCTGCAACTCGCGGCCGAACCGGCGACCGTGCGCACCAGGGTCCACCCAGCCTCGATCTCGCGCTGGTTCTGGGCAACGGCAATCGTCATAGCTATCTCCGAGACATCACGCGGAAGTCAGTGCTCATGGGTGAGTCTGCGGAGTTGGCCAGCCGGCAGGCAGCCATCGGCATCGGCTGAGAATTCCGGCTTCAGGCGGTTGAGGAAGTACATGTCGATGGCACCAAGATGCTTCACTTCCACGCTGCCGCGTGGTTCCGTCTCAAAAAACGGCTCGACCTGATCCAAGGTGCTGGCCGAGATGTTCACCCGGCCCGGCACGCAGGCTTCTTCCAGACGCTGGGCGACATTCACCGCATTGCCCCAGATCTCATACGAAAACCGCTGCCGGCCGACAATCCCGGCGATGATCGGCCCCGTGTTGACGCCAATGCGGAGTTCCCACGGCGCGAGACGAAGTTTCTGGCGCTGCTGGTTGGTTTCCCGGACGAATTTCTGCACCTGAAGGGCGGCGAGACAGGCATCAACGGCGTGCGTGCGGTTCGGCTCAGGCAGCCCGCCTACGCACAGATAGGCATCGCCAATGATCTTGAGCGTCTCCAGGCGGTTGGCTCGAGCAATCTCGTCAAAGCATGCAAAAGTATTGTCAAGCTGGCTGAGGAGTGTCGCCGGATCGAAGGTTTCGGTCAGGCGCGTGAAGCCTTTAAAGTCCGCGAAGAGGATCGTCACCGCCTCATGGTAGCGCGGCTCGACGTGGCCCTTCGTCTTCATCTCGATGGCAATCGGCTCGGGCAAGATGCTGCGCAGCAGCATGTCGGTGCGCTGCCATGCCTCCTCGACAGCGGCTTTGGCCTCCGAGAGCTCTCTCACGAGAGTGTCACGGACGAGGAGTTGGCGGCGCAGTTCCAACTGAGCCATGGCCTGCTGGGCGAGGCGGCGAACGGCTCCACGTTGCGAGGGGCTCAGTTCGCGTGGCACAAAGTCAATGATGCATAATGAGCCGAGAGCATAGCCTTCCCGGTTGATCAGTGGCATGCCGCAGTAGAACCGAACGTAAGGCTCGCTGGTAACCAGCGGTGAATCTTTGAAACGTTCGTCTATGCTGAGGTCGGGAATGTAGTTGAGGTCATTGCCGCAGATCGTCGTGCTGCATATTGAGATTTCGCGCGGGAACTCGACCACGTTGGCAGGGAGCCCGTAGTTCGATTTTAACCACGACCGTCGCTCGTCGATCAGGCTGATCGACGCGGCGGGGCAGCCGCAAATTTCGGCCGCGAGTTCGGTCAGCGCATCGAAGGCGAATTCCGGCGGCGTGTCGAGAACTTGATAGCTGGCCAAGGCGCCGAGGCGCTCGGCCTCGTTCACAGGAACCATCGGCTGCATGGCTCCCTCCATTCCCAATGGATGGCGGGTGATTTTACACCTGGGCGGAGTCGGCTGCTATCGGCTTTTGCGCGAAACAGGAGGAGCACTCTAGGAGCAGTTTCCGGCATGAAGGACCGAGCTTTGCGGTTTCCGCTTCCTGTGAACCGCTGTGAGGGCATGTTCTAACGGTCCAGCATATCCTTTCGCGCACTTGCTTGATGTTTAGTCCTCCCTGCACCTTAGGCAGCGTCGGCCGGAAACAGGAGCGACCAATGAGGCAGATTGGATGGATCGCGTTCGCGGCTGCAAGCGGACTGATGTCCGGCTCGCCCGCCTTCGCGCAGGAGCAAGTAAGAACCGGCGAGTACCTTGTGACGATCATGGATTGCGGCGGCTGCCATACGCCAGGGGCCCTCGCCGGCAAGCCTGATATGGAACGCCCGCTGGCCGGATCAGGAATTGGCTTTCAGATCCCTGGCCTTGGCATCTTTTATCCGCCCAACCTCACGCCCGATCCCGCGACCGGATTGGGCAAGTGGAGCGAAGCCGATATTATCAAGGCTGTCCGCACGGGCATTCGGCCAGACGGGCGTCAACTCGCGCCGATCATGCCTTATCATTCGTATAGCAGGCTTACGGATGCCGATGCGCAGGCTCTAGCCGGGTACTTGAAGAGCATGAAACCGGTTCAAAACAAGATTCCGGGCCCTGCCGGTCCGACGGAGAAACCACCGGCGCCTTATCTGGCGGTCGTCATGCCTCACTAGCCTCACCATTCTCTAGAAACGGACCATGGCCAAGCGCTGGCGCTCTTGCTGCATACCGGCGTGGCCATGCCAACCATGCGCTTGATCGCGCACGCGAGCCAAAACTCTCCGATAGGCCCAGCGTGGCCTGCGCGGACAGATAAGGTCAATTCCGCGCCGGCCGAGCATCGCTCGCCCAGGCTCCAGTGGGCGACCTCTGGTTGTTTGGCTATGGGTCACTCATATGGAAGCCTGGCTTCGAGTATGCTGGTCTTGCTTCGAAAAAATGGAGAGCCTCTCATGAAGCAGGAGGATCTCCATGCCCCAGACACGCTTTACGAAAGAGTTTC
>KI912082.1:57630-58067 GCA_000517005.1 Microvirga lupini | reverse complement strand
GTCAGACAGGACGCCCCGTCCCGTTAATGGCTCTGCCAACTCTCCGGCGCCCTACCGCGAGAGCGGTTTAGTCCAATGGCACATCTGAGACATTGCGCCTTGGTCGGCTTGTCGGGCCGAAGCGGACGTCCACGGAGGAACAGGGGAATTCCGGGTCTGATCCAATCATACCGCGGAGATGCTGCGAAGTGGTGTCTGACAGAACTCGCAGTCCAAGGTCGGGCTCGAATGAGCTCTCGCGCCATGGGTCAGATGAGATTTCGGGCTGCGAGTTCATTCTTCAGGTACGCATAGTAGATCGGAGCCGCAACGAGGCCGGTGATCCCGAAGACGGCTTCCATCACCAGCATGGCCACCAGAAGCTCCCACGCGCGGGCGTGGATCTGGCCGCCCATCACGCGGGCATTCACAAAATACTCCAGCTTGTGAATGCCAAC
>KI912082.1:57294-57530 GCA_000517005.1 Microvirga lupini | reverse complement strand
TCGAACGAAACCTACGGCAGCCCGCGCATGACTCGCGAGCTGCAGGATGACGGCCTGAAGGTCGGCCGGCGCCGCACCGCTCGACTGATGCGCGAGAACGGCCTCAAGGCCCGGCAGAAGCGCCGTTTCAGGCGCACCACCGACAGCCATCATGGCTTTCCGGTTGCTCCCAACCTGCTCGAGCAGGACTTCGCGGCCGAGCGCCCGAACCAGAAATGGAATGCCGATATCTCGTA
>KI912082.1:37046-57194 GCA_000517005.1 Microvirga lupini | reverse complement strand
AACACAGATCCTTATGCTCTCCAATCAGGAGCAGATCTTGCGCTGACTCCAAATATGAGCATTCAAGACCCTAAATTGCCGCATTTGCCGAAGAATTCACGGTCTAGGCCAGGATAGCTTTGCTGCTTTCCTAGTGTAACTCTACTGATGTGGTGGGAGCGATGGATTACAATCTTAATTTCAAGGTTGATAGCAGCTGGAGCACAGGATTCACGGGCTCAATTTCCTTGCTTAATCCCAATCCAAGCTCAATCAACGGTTGGACGATCGAGTTTGACGCTCCTTTCCAGATCACAAATCTCTGGAATGGCCAAATCGTCAGCCATATTGGAAACCATTATGTCATTCGTAATGCGTCCTGGAACGGCGCTGTCGGTCCGAATGGCACAGTCTCCTTCGGCTTTCAAGCCAACAACACGGGCTCGATTCCTCAGCCTACCGAGTATGTTGTGAACGGGCAGGCGATTGGCGGAAGCCCGACCCTCCCGGCGCTTGCCGTCGCAGATGTAAGCTTGATTGAAGGCAACACAGGCTCGAGGGACGCCTTGGTCACCGTCTTGCTCTCTAAGGCTTCGAGCGAGGCGATCACCGTCAATTACGCTACGGCAAACGGCACGGCCCAGGCAGGCGCCGACTATGTGGCGAAGTCCGGCATTTTGACCTTCGCCCCAGGCGAGATCCGCAAGACCATTGCCGTTCCGGTGATCGGGGATACGGCTGTCGAGGCTAACGAATTCTTCCTGTTGAACCTGTCCTCTCCTGCAAAGGCGACCATCGCCGATGGGCAAGGCATGGTGACGATGACCAACGACGATGCCACCGCACCGGTGGCGGCCTTGAGCGTGTCCGACGTCAGCATTCTGGAGGGACAGAGCAGCACGACGAATGCGGTGTTCACGGTCAGCCTGTCAGGTGCATCCACGGCCCCGGTCACAGTCTCCTATGCGACAGCAGATGGAACAGCCGTCGCAGGAGCCGACTACGCCGCGAACTCCGGCACGCTGACCTTCGCTCCGGGCGAAACCTCGAAGACAGTGGCCGTTTCGGTCCTCGGCGACATGCTCTCGGAGCCGAACGAAACCTTCAAATTCAACCTGTCCGGCGCTTCCGGAGCAACCATCGCCAAGGCCCAGGGCACCGGCACCATCCTCAATGACGATCCGGCGGCTCCCGCCCCGACGATCACAGTAGCCGACATCTCCGTCCAGGAGGGCAACCCTGTCATCTTGCCGGGAACCGGGAGCGGCGCCGGTCAGGGCTTCTTCCATACCGTCGGGAATCAGATTTTGGATGAGTCCGGCAATACGGTGAAGATTGCAGGCGTGAACTGGTTTGGCATGGAGTCGGATCGCTATGCGCCGGACGGTCTGCATGCGCGGAACTACAAGGAGATGATGAACCAGATGGCGGATCTGGGATTCAACACCATCCGTCTGCCTTTCTCCGACCAGCTCTTTGAAACCGGCAGCACGCCCAACAGCATCGACTTCGGCAAGAACCCCGATCTGGCTGGCCTCACCGGACTTCAGATTATGGACAAGATCGTGGCCTATGCTGGCCAGATCGGCATGAAGATCGTCCTCGATCACCATCGTTCCAGCGCCGGCGCAGGCGCCAACGGAAATGGCCTCTGGTACGAGGGGGCTTACACCGAACAGAAATGGATTTCCAACTGGACAATGTTGGCCAGCCGCTATGCCGGCAATTCGACGGTGATCGGCGCCGACCTGCACAACGAGCCGCATGGGCCGGCCACCTGGGGCGGTAACGGAGCGACTGACTGGGCTGCCGCAGCTAAGCGCGCCGGCAACGCCGTTCTCACGGCGAACCCGAACTGGCTCATCTTCGTGGAGGGGGTCGAGTCCTATCAAAATCAGTACTATTGGTGGGGCGGCAACCTCATGGGCGTGAAGGACCGGCCGATCGAGCTCGACGTCCCCGGGCGGCTGGTCTACTCCGCCCACGATTATCCCAACTCGATCTATGGGCAGCCCTGGTTCAACGATCCGGCGTTCCCCAACAACCTTCCGTCCAAGTTCGACCAGATGTGGGGCTACATCTACAAGCAGAACATCGCTCCGGTGTATCTGGGTGAGTTCGGCAGCAAGCTCACGGACCCGAAGGATGTGGCGTGGCTGGACCAGATGAAGGCCTATCTGTCGGGTGATTTCGATGCCAACGGCACGACCGACATCGCCTCCGGCAAGCAGGGCATCCACTGGACTTGGTGGTCATGGAATCCGAACTCCGGTGACACGGGCGGCATCCTGCAGGATGACTGGACATCTGTTCACACCAACAAGGTGAGCCAGCTTCAGCCGTTAATGTTCGACTTCGGCTCGGGAGGTGGAGGATCGACCATGGATGGCACGACCAACGCGGTCTTCACCGTGGAGTTGTCGGCTGCCTCCACCACCCCCATAACGGTGGCCTACAAGACTGTTGCGGGAACCGCAGACGGCAACGACTTCACGCCGATTACCGGGACGCTGACCTTCGCTCCTGGCGAGACGAAGAAGACGGTCACCGTGAAGGTGGCAGGTGATGCGCTGCAGGAAGCGAACGAGACCTTCCAGTTCGCGCTGTCCAGCCCATCTGGAGCGACATTGGCCAAGACAACGGCGACTGCCACGATCGTCAACGACGATGGTGGAACGACGACACCTCCGACTACCCCTCCAACAACGCCGCCGTCTTCCACTTCGAATTTGAAGGCGACAACGACTGTGACGAACGACTGGGGCAGCGGGTTCACGGCGAATGTTGCGATCAAGAACACGGGGACGACGGCTATCGATACCTGGACCCTCCAGCTCAAGACGCCGGTGGATATCTCCAACATCTGGAATGCGGAGATCGTCAGCCATAGCGGCGATACTTACGTGCTTCACAACGCAAGCTGGAATCGCACGATCGCACCGGGTCAGGAGGTGAGCTTTGGCTTCCAAGCCAGTCCGGGTCAACCCTCATCAAGTTCGTTCGACTGGGTGCTGTAAGAGCGCTGTTGGGGAGAAGGACGAGCATCAGCAACCTGTCTGGAGCAGACCACCTTTCAAACATGACAAGAGCCCCGCTTCCCTGGAGAAGCGGGGCTCTTTCGTTTGCGAGGGCCGCGACGTGAGAGTGGAAGCGCTTGCTATAGTGGATGTGTGAGCGGTCCTAAGTTTCTGGCTGGGGCCACAATTCCATCAGCCGGGCCTTGCTGCTTGCTTGAGCGATAGCAAGCTCAGAACCATCCATGATGCCTTCAACGAAGCCCGGCGCACGCGCCGGGCCTTTCTGCTGTTGAGCCGGAAGGCCGATTATTTCGGGGTATTCTCCGAATTTGCGGCTCTCTTGCGCACAGGAATCTGTTCCAATGTCTCTGAAAATGCCAGTCCTGCGCTGACAGCACGCTGCACCTTATGGGCTTGGCATCTGAAGATTTCCCGGAAAGCGCACGATGGCGACGGTCACATTTCATAGCAGCATGCCCATTGGCCTACGGCTGCAGGCGCTGTTCTCAGCCATCATGAGCGACAGCCTCAGCTATGGCACTGAAACCGGTCTGGAGACAGCAAGCTTCCGGATCATGATCTATCAGTATCCAGAGGATGCCTTCTATGCGGGACCCAACATTTCGAGAGAAGCAGGCGAAGTCTCCTACCTGCGCTTCGGCCCCAAGAGCGCCCCTTGGCTGACCTTCGGCGCCTCGGGTGGCCCCGTGCAGTTCACTTATACTGACTTGGCCCAATTCCATGGACGAGGTGCAACTGCTGCCGCTGCAGTCTTGGTGGGCAATGACGCCTTGATCGGCTCCTCGCATGGGGACTACATAGAGGGCTATGCTGGTAATGACCTCCTCGACGGGGGCGGGGGAGCCGATACTCTCGATGGCGGTGCAGGCAATGACACATACATCGTGGATCACAAGGATGACCGCATCGTCGACGTTGCGGGCGGCGGGTACGACGTCATCCAGACAAGTGCCAGCTTTGCGATGGCGCCCGATGCAGAGATTGAAGAGCTCAAAGCTGCCTCCTGGGCCACCTCTCTGGCTCTGACCGGCAACGATTTCCGCAACCTAATCGCCGGAACATCAGGCAACGACGAGCTCGATGGTAAGGGCGGGGTCGATACGTTGACTGGAGGCGCTGGGAACGATCTTTACATCGTCGACAGTGCGTTCGATCTGATCCTGGAAAACGACGGGAGCGGCTACGACACTGTCGTGGCTTATACCTCATATGGCCTGGGAGACAATCTCGAGGCCTTGAAGGCTGCCTCCGGTTCTTTCTCCATCGCGCTCATAGGCAATGCCCTGCCGAACGAAATTATTGGGAATCCTGGCGCGAATGAGATCCACGGCCTGGATGGAGACGACCTTCTCTACGGGGATGGCGGCAATGATACCATCTTTGGTGGCAACGGATTGGATATCCTCTATGGGGGCCTTGGCGCCGATCAATTGGACGGCGGAAGTGCAAGCGACAGACTTTTTGGAGATGTCGGCAATGATGTTCTGAAAGGCATTGCCGGCAATGACAGCCTCTACGGGGGATCCGGCAACGACGGCCTTTATGGAGGCGACGACGATGACTGGCTCTATGGCGATGTTGGAAAGGACACCATCGATGGCGGTGCCGGTAATGACCGCCTTTACGGTGGGACACACAGCAACAAGCTGTTGGGCCAGATTGGGCACGATACCCTCTATGGCGGTATGCATATCGATACGCTCTACGGCGGTGATGGAAACGACAGGCTCTATGGCGATGCGGGAAGTGACCTTCTCGATGGGGACCTTGGCAAGGACACCTTGTCCGGCGGCTGGGGACGGGACACGTTCGTCTTCAGAAGTTTGCTGAACGCCAAGACGAATGTCGACACGATCACCGACTTCAACGTTCAGGACGATACGATCCGTCTAGAGAACAAGCTTTTCAAGAAGCTTGGTAAGCCGGGTGGTCTCAATCCGGATTTCTTCACCATCGACCGCAAGGCGCAGGATGGGAACGACTACCTGGTCTACAACAAGAACACGGGTTACCTCTATTACGACTCGGATGGTTCAGGCAGCCGCAAGGCGGTTCTCTTCGCGAAACTCAAGGGCCATCTCGCTCTGAGCGAGCACGATTTCTCCATCATTTGATTCAGCATAATTCCTGTAAGCTCGACCTCTGCAGGCTTTTGATCTTCTCATACCGACAGCGCTTCACTGAAGGCATTCCGGGCCGCCATACTCTGGCGGCATCATCTCCTCACATGGGATCAAGCCGGCACCGATTAAGCAAAAGTAGTATGAGAAAAGGATTGCGCCCTCATTTTGGGCTACCGCCTCAAACTCCGTAAAAGACCTATTCGAGGGATAGTTTCACGGTCAGGTCCCGACCTACCTTGACCATGCGATTCCTGTCAAATCTTACCAAGACTTCGAGGGGGCAATGCTGCGAACGATCTCGCTTGGACTATACTTGCTTACATCAATGCTGGCGTTGTTCCTGGTCCTACAGCCTGTAGGAACGGAAACGCAATGGGCCATCGCGACGATGTGTCTTGCCGTGATGGCGGCGATCAAACTTCTCAATCTGCAGGGCTACTGGCGCCATCTGTTCTTCGCCCTGGGAGCTCTCCTGGTCCTGCGCTATGTCTACTGGCGCACGACCGCAACGCTGCCCGCGGCAACCAGCCTTTTGGATTTCGTTCCGGGCATCATGATCTATGCCGCCGAGATGTTCTGCGTTGTCATGCTGGGGCTGAGCCTTTTCGTCATCTCGCGCCCGATACAGCGTCCACGAGCGCCGCGGCTGTCTGATGAGCAGGCGCCAACGGTCGACGTGTTCGTCCCGTCCTACAATGAGGGCGCGGCCTTGCTGGCCATGACCCTTTCTGCCGCAAAGGCCATGCACTATCCGCAAGACAAGCTGACTGTTTATCTTCTCGACGACGGCGGAACCGATCAGAAAGTCCAGTCACCCAATCCCCTGGTGGCCGATGCTGCTCTGAAGCGCCGAGAGGAGCTGCAAAAGCTTTGCCGCGAACTTGGGGTCCAGTACCTGACCCGCGAGCGCAACGTCCATGCCAAGGCAGGCAATCTTTCGAACGGACTGCTTCATTCAAAAGGTGAACTGGTCGTTGTTTTCGACGCTGACCACGCGCCGGCAAGAGACTTCCTGACGGAAACGGTTGGGTTCTTTTCACGGGACCCGAAGCTGTTTCTCGTGCAGACGCCGCACTTCTTCATCAATCCCGATCCCCTTGAGAAGAACCTGTCGACCTTCGACCGCATGCCGTCCGAGAACGAGATGTTCTATGGCATGATCCAGAAGGGGCTCGACAAGTGGAATGCCGCCTTCTTCTGCGGTTCCGCCGCTCTGCTGCGCCGAAGTGCGCTTGAGCAGGCAGGAGGCTTTGCCGGCACCTCGATCACTGAAGATTGCGAAACGGCTCTCGAGCTTCATGCGACAGGGTGGAAGAGCATCTATGTCGACAAGCCTCTGATTGCCGGTCTGCAGCCGGAGACCTTCGCCTCCTTTATTGGCCAACGCACCCGCTGGTGCACGGGTATGATGCAGATCTTCATGATGAAGAACCCGCTGCTGAAGCGAGGACTGACTCTGGCGCAGCGGGCCTGTTATCTCTCAAGCTGCATGTTCTGGCTCTTCCCGATTCCACGGATGACCTTCATCTTCGCGCCGTTGCTGTACATCTTCTTCAACTTGAAGGTCTACAACGCCACTGTCGCGGAATTTGGAGCCTACACCTGCGCCTATCTGGCAGCGGCAATCCTGCTGCAGAGCTATGCCTATGGGCGCTTCCGCTGGCCCTGGGTGTCCGAACTGTATGAGTATGTGCAGTCGGTTTATTTGTTTCCTGCCATCTTCAGTGTCATCAAGAATCCGCGTCGTCCCACGTTCAATGTCACAGCCAAGGGCGGCTCGACCGATGAGGATCATCTCTCGAACCTCGCATGGCCGTACTTCGCGATCTTCGCGATCCTCTTCGCCGGAGCCCTCACGGTGATTTACCGTCTTCAGTACGAGCCAGAATCGGCAGGTATCCTGTTGATTGCCGGCTTATGGAACCTGTTCAATCTCTTCATGGCAGGTCTCGCCCTCGGGGTCGTCTCCGAGCGCCGCGAGCGTCGCCAGGCACACCGCGTGCTGACACAGGGACAGGGTCTGCTCCAGGTCGATGGAGTTGCACTCGCAGCGCAGATCGTCGATGTCTCGCAGACCGGCATGCGGATTCGAGTGCCAGGAACCACCCCCCTACGCATGCAGTCTCAAGCCCACATCGCTGTGGCTTCGCCCAACGGACGGGAGGTGAGTTCCGTCCTGCCGGTGAAACTCGCCAATGTGCGCTTTGAAAAGGACGGTCAGCTGGTCGGCCTGAGCTTTGGTGAACTGCAGCCGTCACAATACAGCACCATTTCGGCACTGATGTTCGGCGACCTGAGGCTGCTGCGCACTGCACGTATGGACCGCCAGCGTACCAGGAGCATTCTGGCCGGCACCATCGAAGTCATGGCTTGGGGCCTCGGGCATACCTTCCGCGGGGTGAGTTTCGCCCTGTTCCGTCGCGGAGGAGGGGCTGAATCTCCTGCAAGCTCAGGGTCATAAATCGCTTCGTCAGTTACCTCCTTCCTTTCTTCTTAGCTTCTCAGGAGTGTTCAATGCGCCTTTCATCGGCGGTCGCCATCTTCATGTTGGCTGCTGCAACCAGCGCTGGAGCCTTAGACGCTCCGCGCAACCAAGGAGTGGTGAGCCTTACCTCTTTGACGTCCGCCGCACCGGAATGGAGCCGGCCTCTTTCCATCGCCAGTGAGGACGCCCGCCTGATCGGGGAGGCGGCAAGCCGCGAATTCCCTATCTTCCTGACGGCCGGCGAGGCGGCTCGCATGAGCAGGTTCCAGCTAGCTTACCGGAACGCAATCTCGGTGATGCCGGAAACCTTCCGACTCACCATCAAGATCAATGACATCGTCGTCGGCGAGACCTCGGTTCAGAACGCGAACCAGACGGAGATCCTGAATCTCAACGTTCCTGTCGGAATCCTGCAGGCCGGATTCAACTCGGTTCGGGTCAGCGTCCGCCAGACCCACCGCGTGGACTGCTCCGTCAACTCGACCTACGAGCTGTGGACGCAATTGATGCCGGAGCAAAGCGCCTTGTCCTTTGCAGGAGCATCTGGTGAAATCCGCAACCTGCAGGATCTTGCTGCCGTGAATCCGGGGCGGGATGGAGCTGTTCCAATCCGCGTCAGGATACCCGACAGCCGCGCGCCTTCTGATCTGAGCCAAGCCTCTCGCGTGGTTCAGGCGGCGGTAATGTTCGGTCACTTCACCTATCCCAGAGTGGAGCTTGCTTCGGAGTGGAAGAATGAATCAGGGCTCGACGTAATCGTCGGTGCAGCCCCTGAGATCGCTCGTTCCATGGGGCTGAGAGTTCCCGGCGTCGGGCCGCGTCATCAGATCCAGCACAATATTCAAAGCGGCAATGTGATGCTGATTGTGACGGGCGACACGGCTGCCGAAGTTGATGCCGCCTTGGATGCTCTGTCGCAGCAGGCTCAAGCATCTGCACCGCAGGGCTCGCCGGCTGGAATTCGTGCACTCAAGAATGCGAGCGGCTGGCAGGTTGAGGGCGGGGAAACGATTACTCTCGCCGATCTCGGACTCGAGTCTGAACCTTTCCGCGGGCGTCTCCACCGCCAGACGGTTCGGATCCAGATGCCGGCAGACCTCTTGGCTGCCGATTATGATCGGGTCATCGTTGCTGCCGATGCAGTCTATGCCGCCGGTTTTCTGCCGACGAACAAGATGATCATTCGCGTAAATGGCACAGCAATTGCGGATGCACCACTGGCGAATGCGGCCGGCGACATCCTCAACAAGCAGTCCTTCTTTCTGCCGATCAGCACCTTCAAGCCAGGGCTGAACACGATCGACTTCGAATCTGAGACCCGCACCAGTGGCGATGAGAAGTGCTCTCTGGAGGCTCTTGTCGACCAGCGTGAGCGCTTCCTGCTCTCCGGCACGAGCCAGATCACGGTTCCTACATTGGGACGCGTCGGCGCTCTGCCGAACATCTCGTCCATCATTCCTGGCGGCCTCGCCCGTTTGTCCGATGCAAACGATCTGACGGTTTTCGTGCCGAAAGCACGGCCTGAGGCTGTGGAGGCTGCATTGACAGCCCTGGCCAAGATGGCGAGCGTCTCGCGTCGCGAAGCCAAGGCTCGGTTCGCCTTTGATCTGGTCCCGGCCGGAACGCCCCATGTGCTCGCCCTCGGCACCTATGAGGATATGCCGGAGGCGACCTTAAGGGCCGCCGGTCTCGACCCGGACAAGCTGAGACGGATCTGGCGACAGCCTGCCTCGCGGGCGCCGGAAGTGACCGGTGCTATGCCGCGAGTGCAAGTAGCCTCCGCCGGGGCAGCCATCGGCCTGTCCTCGAATGTTCCGAATGGGAGAGTGACTGTCGACGGCACGGGCAATCTGGCGCTCGCCTCTGCTCCGGCAGCACCGTCGCAAGCCTCGAAAATGCTGAAGGCCTTTGACAGTGGGGGGGCAGACTGGCTGCGAGGGTATGTCCAGCCGACATTCGGATCCATCTCGAAGCTGGTGGCCGGCACCGTAAGCCATGCAAACTTCCTTGAGGCCGCGCAGCGGGAGGATCTGCCGCTCAACGAGACAAGCACGCTCATCGTCGCACAGGGTGCCAGGACGGATGGCCTCGGGGAAGGCTGGCATGCCAAGCTGCTCCCGAATGTCAGCTCGACCACTGTCTTCGTTGCGCCAAGCCCTGAGCACCTGTCGCATGCAGTGACCGAGATCCTCTCCGGATCGCTCTGGCAGCAATTCGTTGGCGATGCGGCTGTCTATTCCGCCAAGGACGGTTCGGTGAGCACCCGGGTCTCGCAGCAGATCCTGCTCGTTCCGACGGAAACGCTGAGCCTTCAGAATGTCCGCTTGATCGCCGCGGGATGGTTGTCCCGCAACATCCCGGTCTATCTCGCGGCGTTGCTGGGTCTGTTCATTGTGATGACTGCCTTCATGCAGTGGGCTCTGCGCTCTTCCGGAGTGCGTGAGTCATGATGGTGAGACAGGCCGGCATCGGTCTTGCGATGCTTTTCTCAGCTGCCGTCATCCCTTTGGGAGCAGCAGCAGCAAGTCTGGGGTCTGAAAAAGCCCAGACTGCAGGAGCGGGTCTTGCTGCCGACTGGCTCGAGACGGCGTGGGGCGCCTACAAGAAGCGTTTCGTCAGGGCAGGGCGGGTGATCGATGACGTGAACCGCATCAGCCACAGCGAGGGACAAGGCTATGGCATGCTGATGGCGGTCAGGGCCGGAGACCGTGCCGGCTTCGATGAGATCTGGCAATGGACGAAGCGGGAGCTCTACATCGACGCCAGCGGTCTTGCCGCCTGGAAGTGGGATGAACGCTCGGTGCCGAAGGTTGCTGACAAGAACAATGCCTCCGATGGCGACATTCTCATCGCCTGGGCCTTGGCGGAAGCTTCGGAGCGGTGGGGGACGTTGGAGCACCGGGAGGCGGCCCGCGACATTGTGCGTGCCATCGGGCAGGCCAATATCGCTCTGACACCTGCAGGGCCCGCCTTGCTTCCGGGGCGGGTCGGCTTTTCGCCGGAAGACCATCCCGATGGTCAGGTGCTCAATCTGTCCTACTGGGTCTTTCCGGCCTTCGAGCGGTTCAAGGTGCTCGATCCAGCGACGGATTGGGCTGCGGTGCAGGCGACGGGGCTTAAGCTGCTGCGGGAAAGCCGGTTCGGGCCCCTTCGCCTCCCGGCCGACTGGATCGCCATCGGCTCCGGTTCGCCGGCTCCGGCCAAAGCCTTCCCGGCGAAGTTCAGTTACAACGCGATCCGCGTTCCTCTCTATCTTGTCTGGGCCAAGGCTACCCAGCCCGATCTGTTGCGTCCTTTCGTCGGGCTCTGGAACGCCGATTTGAACCTTGGCCCCTTCGAGGTCGAGCTGTCGTCCGGCAGTGCCCTTCAAACCTTCGGCGGCACAGGTTTCAAGGCCGTGGTAGCCTCCGCAAAGTGCGCGCTGCACCGGGAGAGGCTGCATCCTTCCCTACGGAAGGTCGAGCCCGACACCTATTACGCAACGACCCTCCACATTCTGTCATTGATCGCCCTTCAGGAAAGATTCCCGGAATGTCTATGAAACGTATGGCCCTTCTCCTCAGCTGCATCGGCTCCTCTGTTTTGATCGCTTCAGGGGCTCTTGCGGCCGACAAGCCAAGCCAGCAGGGTGGTTTGCTGCTGAGCCAACTCAACAACACTGCGGCCGATGCACCCTTCGATCTCAAGGCTCCCTTGCCAGACAATACAGGCGCTAAGGCGCCATCGAGTGGCGGGTTGCTCTTGCCGGCCACGGAGGCGACAACAGCGACCCCGATCTCACAGTCCGCGGCGAGACCCGCGCGCGAGTCATCCTCGAAGGTCGATGAGAGTGCCCTGCGATTTTACGCATCCCAGAACGATTCAGCTCGCGTATCCATGGAGATCAAGCGCATCAAGGCGCTGAACCCGTCGTGGGAGCCCCCCAGTGACCTCTTCAACGAGGCCGGCGACCCGGCTGTGGAGCAGAAGCTGTGGGATCTGTTCGGCGAGGGGCGCTATGACGAGATCCGGATTGCGGTCGAGAACATCCGGAAGGCCGATCCGAGCTGGCGTCCTTCTGAAAAGCTCGTGAGGGAATTCGATCGGGCGCAGGTTCGCGCTCAGTTGATCGCGGCTTCGGAAGCCAAGGATGCGCATGGGGTTCTCGCCATTGCAGAATCCCAACCCGGCATGCTGGTCTGCACGGATGTGGATTCCATGTGGCGGGTGGCCCAAGCTCTCGTCCAGACCGGGCAGGAAGAGCGGGCGCAGGCGCTTTACAAATACATTCTCACCCGCTGCCCGGACCCCGCGGAACGCCTCGCCACGGTGCAGAAGGCGATGGAATTGCTGCCGGTGCCGGCCGTCAAGGCGCTCATGGCTGCTGCGCGGTACCGCAGCGACAACGGCAAAGCCTTCGAGACCGTGCAGCTGGACCTTCTGAGACGGCAGATTGGAGCCGTGGCGTCCGAGGCTACAGCTGCCCCGGTGCCACCGGCGGATCTGAAAAGCTTCGAGAGCCTGATCAAGCAGAAGAGGCTGTCGAACGATGCAGACCTGCTGGGCTGGTACTACTACTCCTTGAAGTCATGGCCGGTGGCTGCGGAGTGGTTCAAGCTGGCCATGGAGTGGGACAAGTTGCCGAAGGCTGCTGAAGGCTATGCACTCGCACTGCGCCAGCAGGGGCAGCTTGCGGAAGCGGAGGCCGTGGCCTACGAGTGGCGCAATGCCTCGCCACTCATCGCCAAGCTGTTTGTCGAGATCGTTGCCACGGCGCTGACGCAGCCGAACCCAGCTTCCTTCGAGGAGGCGCGTCTGACGCGAATGGAGGATGTCGTCTCGGCCACCAAATCCGTCAACGGAAGCCAGGCTCTCGGTTGGTATCACTACAACAAGAACGGCTTCCCTAAGGCGCGCCAGTGGTTCGAGGCATCGGTTGCCTGGGAGGCGACGGAAACCAATGTGCTCGGGCTGGCCTTGGCCGCACACCGGACCAACGACCGGGCGCTGTTCCGCAAGACCGTCTCAAGTTACGGCAAGCAATATGCCGCCGTCGCGGCCCTGCAGGCCTATGACAGGCCGCAAGGCGGAGCAGGCAAAGGCGGTAGAGCTGTCCGGCATGGTGGAGGTGGAGGCGGCGGCTCGTCACAGGCCGGCCAGCTCGCCAATGCGGCCGTCGAGCAATTCAAGAACGGGCAATACCGCGAAGCCCTCGCCACACTGGACAAGCGCGCTGCCGTCGCTCGGGAGGACCAGGGCTTGGGCGTGCTGCGCGGGTGGGCGCTCTACCATCTGAATCAGTACGACAAGGCGCGTGAGAAGTTTGCGGATTTGGACAAGAAGCAATCCACCCGCGACACCCAATACGGGCTCTATTACTCGGGAGCCAAGCTGGATCCCCTTCATAGAGGCGATTGATCAACGAAGGCCTGTCGTCCTGTCGCAGGGTTGTGACCCTCGGCGGCAGGACAAGGAAGGCACTATCTGCAAGCAGGAGCCAAGCCGAGCAGATCCGATGCCGGATCTCGCACCAGATGCCACAAGAGAACCTGAGGAAGCGCTAGCCGGAGGTGAACGCTCCTGCATCCACCTGCGAACGCAACAGACCGCATATCTTATGAGGAGTGAGGGCAAGGTGCCGTTAGATGATCCGTTCCCAATCGACAGATTTGGTTCACGCATCCGGGAGAGCATCCTGGATGAATTTGGCGGGCGCTGCCCCACATTGCATGAGGTGGCGGGAATTCCTGACTCCTACCTGCTGAAACTTCCTGGCCTGGGCCTAGCGACGCTTCGAAAGCTTCGTTCGGCCACCCGGGGTTTGGCGAACGGCGTTGATGCGATCGAACGCTGGAGCAACGCGAGGCTGTTCTCCGAGCGTGATCGACTGTTGCGTGAACTGCAGCACCGCCAGGATGAGTTCAAACGGCAGCACCGCGAGCTTCGGTGCAGGCTCAACGTGATTTCCATCGAACTTCGATTGCGCAGGGTTTCGCTGACATCGAGCAGGCCGACAGGCCTTGTCACAGGAACGACTGACAGGTCAGCCTGACCCGCGGTAGGGTAGGGGAAGCAGCCCGTCTTCTATGCTCGCCACCAGTTCCGGCCCGGAATCATCCGGCATGCCATGTCGCTATGTCTCCGTTGCACCCTCAGCTACGGGGACGTGGAGGAAGCCCTCGCTGAGCGGAGTCGGGAGGTTTCCTGAGATCGTCCGGCGGCGGGTGCTCAAATTCGGGCCCACTTTCGTCTGCACGGCGCCGGCGGAGACTGGGACTAGCAGGACCGAGCACTTGGATAGATCTGTAATCGCTATTCACGGCCGGCGCATGTGCGAGTGGTGAGCCGTCGACACTTGAAGCGAGATCTTGGATATTCTCGTGCAACTCAAGTGTGATAAGGCAACGGCCCTGAGCCCCCTGAGCAACCCGTAAAAAAGCAAAGGTCTGCTCCGAGCGCCCCTATGACTGACAAGTTTCCGTCCTCTGGAGCGGCCCGACAGGAGACGGATCTCACGGCTTCGCATGAGCAGGGCATGCGGAAGAACAGTCGAGCGGACAATTTCCATCGGTTCGTGTGCCGAGGGGAACGGAGGATGCAGGGCGTCAACTCGGTCAACTCAACGCGTTCCGTCCGCCCGTGCCGCCGTTTACAACACCCTCAGCCACAAGCGCTCCCTAGTTCCGCGAGACCCTCTGCCGTTTCACGGCAGAGGCGACAAACCGGTGGCAAAACGCGACGGGTGGGCCGGATCTGGAGCGGCTTGAGACCCTCTTTGGCTCCATCCAAGTTCGCGCGATTGGGCCTTCCTGATGCCAAGTTACCCTGCCATTGCCGATACTCGTCCTCAGATGACAAAGAAGTCATGATATGTCGCCTTGAGGTTCTTCGAGAGGACCGCGATCTTTATCTGGGCCTTCGCGCCGGTTCCGTCCGGATCGTAGTAGAGATAGCCCTTTTTGGCATCGTAGATGATGCGGTCTTCCTTGTCCTGCGCGGTGGTGTCCTTTACGAACATGTCGGCTTTGAGCTTCACCCCCTTCGGTGAGCCCTTGCCGAGCTTGGTGAAGATCTTGTTCGCAAGCCAGATGCTGTCGTCCGCCACCTTGAAGTCGAGGATCTTGTCCACGTTCGTCGCGTTGTGCGGCTTGGTATCGAACACGAAGCTGTCCTTGCCTGGGCCGCCTATCAGAACGTCGTTACCAAGTCCGCCGTAGAGCTTATCGTTGCCCGCTGCACCAGCAAGTCGGTCTTTCCCGCGCCCGCCTTTGAGGAGGTCAGGTCCTCCAGTGCCGGTAACCTGCTCTCCTATCACGTCTCTGAGATTTATAGAGAAGGCTTTATCAATACTCAGGCCCGCGCCATCGCTGGCGCGAACCACGATCCGATGCAATATCGCCTTCTCATAATCAAGCCTCAGCCTATCGGCGGCGACCAATTGGCCATTCTTGATCGTGAACCGTCCATCCGCACTGTCGAGTAAGGTGAGATCGAACGTGTCACTGTCGACATCAAGTACCGAGAAATGACCGATTATCGTTCCTGAGGCGCTGTTCTCGTGAGCGGTGTCGCCCGTAAGAAGCATGTTATAGGGCGCATCATTGATAGGTGTCACGGTCAGGACGAACGAGTCTGACGCCGTCATACCTTCTGCAGTCGCCGTGACGGTCAGGTGGATCGTGCCCGTATAGTCATGAGGTGGTTCGGCGCGCAACAGCTGCGTATTTGAATTGAACGTTATCCATCCTGGAAGCGGTGATCCATCGGTAAGGGCTGCTGTATAGGAGAGGCCAGCAACGTCACCCGAAAAAGTATTGGGGGGCACTTCAAATGACCAGCTTTGATCCTCTTGAATGGTTTGGTCGGGAATAGGATTTGAGACTGCGATCGGCTCAGACGTCAGCAGGGTTGACCCGTCAGCGAACTGAAGGATCTCAACATTTGAGGCTACATCAATGCCGTCGCCGTTTGGACGGCGATCTGAGATCTGGAACTTCCCGTCGCTTTGAGCCCGTATGGTGTAGTCAGATTTCTTGCCCGTGAAAATCGCTGTATCTGTACCGCTACTCCCATTAAGCGAATCATTGCCCGGGCCGCCCTCCAATGTGTCGTTGTTAGCGCCTCCCTGCAGGAGATCGTTACCTTGCAGGCCATTGAGGAGACTGGTCCGTCCACCGCTATAGAGTTGTTCGCCATCGGCAGTGCCAACAAGGATCAGAGGAAAGTCGCCGGACCACATGATGGAAGAAAGTCGGTCGACCTTGCTTTGCTCAACATTGGTCCAGTCATCCTTTAGGATGCCGCCAGTGTCGCCCGAATTTGGATTCCACGACCACCAGGTCCAGTGGAGGCTCTCTTTGCCGGGAGCGATATCTGTCGCGCCATCAGCGTCGAAATCCCCTGAGAGGTAGGCCTTGACCTTCTCGAACCAAACAGAATCCTTCGGATTGACGAACTTGCTGCCGAACTCGCCAAGATAGACAGGCGCTACATTCTGCCTAAAAATGTATCCCCACATCTGGTCAAACTTAGACGGCAAGTTACTGCCGGATTCATCCGAGAACCAGGGCTGAGTGTAGACGGAGTTCGGATAGTCATGGGCGGAATAGACAAGTCGATCAGGGATGTTGAGCTGGATAGGACGGTCGTTGACGCCCATGAGGTTGCCGCCCCACCAGTAGTACTGATTTTGATAGGACTCGACCCCTTCCACGAAGATGAGCCAGTGTGGGTTAGCAGTAAGCACCGCATTGCCGGCCCGTTCCGCCGCGGCGGCCCAGTCGTTGGGACCATCTCCGCCCCAAGCGGCTGGCCCATGCGGCTCATTGTGCAGATCAGCCCCAATAACAGTCGGATTCCCGGCGTAGCGTTGAGCAAGCATCGTCCAGTCAGAAATCCAGCGATGCTCATTGTATAGATTGTCGTACCAAACGCCGTTCGAATTGGCTCCGTCACCGGCAGAGTTGCGGTGATGGTCGAGAATGATTCGTAGTCCGATTTGGCCCGCAAAGGCGACAATCTTGTCCATGAGCTGGAGACCGTTAAGACCGGCCAGATCAGGGTTCTTGCTGAAATCGATGCTGCCAGGGATGCTGCCGGTGTCGAAGAGCTGATTGGAGAAGGGCAGACGGATGGTGTTGAACCCCAGGTCCACCATCTGCTGCATCATGTCTTTGTAGTTTCGGCTCTGGAGGCCATCCGGAGCAAACCGCGTCGACTCCATGCCGAACCAATTGGTCCCGGTTAGTTTAATGGGGTTTCCAGCTTCGTCGACGATCTGGTTCCCTTGCGTACGGAGATAGCCGCTCATCAAAATAAGCCTCAAGCAATCATGGCACGGAAGCACTTTCGCGATCCGAGACAATGCATTGTTCGAGGCGGATGATGAACGGTACATTGTTGATGATGCGACGCATCATAATTGCTGCGAAGGGAACTTAAGAACTACTTAAATGTAATGTACTGCACATGTCGCTGCCGAACGCCCGCAGGACGGCACTGTTGCAGTAACTTGAAACTGGCATAAGGAAGCTCGTCGAGCGGGCCCCTCAGGCCGCAAGACCGAAGAGTTGATTGACGAGACGGACTTCGCCTGTCGCTCGACGCTCCCGCCCAATGCAATGACCGCGGCGGATCATGCGCATGATCTCAAAACCCTTCAGGGTCGCGGCGGCGGTCTTCATTGTCTGGAAGCCGCGCGTCGGCCGGATCACACGCTTGAGCGCACCATGATCCGCCTCGATGATGTTGTTTAGGTACTTCGACGTCCGATGCCCGACATCTTTCGACAGCAATCCTTCGTTCTGCAAACGCCGGATGGCCCTCGGGTAAGATGCCAGTTTGTCCGTCGTGATCGAGGACGGTGGATGGTGGCTCATTGCCCTTATGGCCTTCCGCAAGAAACGATAAGCGGCGTTGGTATTACGGCGATTGGACAGCATGAAGGCAATCAACCGACCATGCTTGTCGACCGCGCGAAACAAGTATTTCCACTTGCCTCCTACGCGGACGTAGGTCTCGTCCACTCTCCAGGAGCCTGAGCGAGGTCTTCGATAGGGCCAGATCCGCTTCTCGATCTCCGGAGCATAGCGCTGAACCCAACGGAAGATCGTGGATGGGTCAACGGCGACACCGCGTTCCTGCATCATCTCAGCGAGATCGCGATAGCTAATCCCATACTTGCAGTACCAGCGCACGCACAGCAGGATGATCTCGACCGGAAAGCGGCGGCGCTTGAAGATCGACAACAGGGTGGCTCCTCGATTTGCCGCCCCGTCACTACACTGCCAAGGTTAATGCAACAGTGCCAAGAGAAAAGCCGAGCAGATCGACCTGCTGGAGGTCCAGTGCACGGATAAAGCCGATAACGTCCTTCGCCATCTCCGCCACCGTGACCGGCGCCTTGCCGCCCGATGCACCGACGCCCCGATAGTTGAAGGCAATCACTGGCCTGGCCGCAGCGAGGCCGTCGACAATGCGCGGATCGAAGTTATCCAGGACCGCGCCCCAATGATTCAGCATGATCACCGGGACACCGGCAGCCGGTCCGAGCTGCCGGTAGACGAACTTCGTCCCTGCAACATCGACGCTCCTGATCGGCGCATCTTTCCACTTCTTGATCGAGCTGGTTTGTGACGGATGGGACATGTTCACGATCGTTGCCTCAGATATTGGCGACATGCTTGCGCCCTCGGCGCTGCCCCTTGCTTCCAGAAAAAGGCAACACCGCCTTCACCTCAGCTTGACGACGACCTTGCCTTTTGACCGTCCCGTTTCGATGTAAGCCAAGGCTTCGTTGGTCGCTTCGAATGGGAAGACCCGATCCATGACGGGGCGAATGGTCCCGGCTTCGATCAGCGATGTGATCTGGCTCAACTGCGCGCCGTTCGCGCGCATGAACAGGAACGAATAGCTGATCTGCCGGCCTTTGGCCTTCCTCCGGATGCCGAAGCTCAGAAGGCGCACGACCTGCTGCAGGACCCAGTTCAGTCCTTGTTCCCTTGCGAAACCGGGGTCCGGCGGACCGGAGATCGAGATCAATTTGCCGCCGGGCTTCAGCACGTTCAGGGATTTCTGGAGCGTGTCGCCGTCTAGGCTGTTCAGGACGACGTCATAGCCGGACAGGACCTTCTCGAAGTCCTGCTTCTTGTAGTCGATCACAACATCGGCCCCGAGGCTCTTGACCAATTCGGCATTCGCCGTGCTCGCGACCGTCGCGCCGAGATGCTTTGCCAGTTGTATGGCGAACGTCCCGACGCCGCCGGAGCCCGCGTGGATGAGGACCTTCTGCCCTTGTTGCAGGCCGGCTCGCTCGACCAGCACCTGCCAGGCCGTCAGCCCTACCAGGGGGATGGAGGCCGCTTCCTCCATGGTAAGGTTTTTGGGCTTCAGCGCCACGTCGGCTTCGTTCATGGCAATGAACTCTGCCAATGTTCCGACCCGGCCATCGCGTGGTCGAGCATAGATCTCGTCGCCCGGCTTGAATTGCCGGTTCCTGGACCCGACCTGAACGACGGTTCCGGCCACGTCGTGTCCCAAGATGAAGGGTGGGCGGTACGGCAGGATGAGTTTGAACTCGCCATCGCGGATCTTGGAATCCAGAAGATTGAGCCCGGCCGCGTGGATCTCGACCAGGACATCGTCATTCCGCAATGCCGGCTCCGGCATCTCGCCAAGCCGCAGAGCGCCCTTCTTGTATCGTTCGACGATGACGGCTCTCATGACGTTTTCTTTCCCATATGATTGTCGCTGGATCGGCAGATTTCCTGTCGATCCTGCTGCCGCCTTATTCCTGACGCACCCAAATCTGCGAACGCCCGAGCATTGAGACACCAATGTAGCCGCGCACGTTGAGCTTCTTACCGCCGTCCGTCAGGTGGATTTTGCTGCTGTAGACCTTGCCGCTGTCGGGATCGAGGATCTGGCCGCTTGTATATTCGGCGCCGTCCTTCTTCAGGCCGGACAGGATCACCAGACCGATGACGGGCGCATTCTTTAAAGTGCCTTCGCACTTCGTACAGGTCGGGCTTTCGTTCAGGGCAAGGAAGACTTTTTCGATCTTGCCCTGCAGAGTGCCGTTCGAGTCCGTGATGCGGATCAGTGCCCTCCGCTTGCCGCTGACGTCGTCGACGTTCCTCCACAAGCCAACTGGCGAGGCATTGTCCGCCCGCGCTGCCGGGGACGTGAGTGCCGCGACCACGGTGAGCGCGACAACGGCCGAATGTTTCAGAATACGCATCGCGATGATCTCCGAGGGGATGGGGTTTCGCAGTCGACGTGGCATGGTTGCCGCGCAGGCGCCGCTCTCCGATAGCTCATGGCCGACTTGAGGCGGCGATCGCAGGGTAGTCGGTGTAGCCGGCGGAGCCGCCGCCATAGAGCGTCGCCGGGTTGAACTCCGCCAGCGGCGCGCGCGCCTTCAGCCGTTCCACAAGGTCGGGATTGGCGATGAACGGGCGCCCGAAGGCGAACAGGTCGGCCTTGCCCTCGGCGAGCCGCGACGCCGCGAGCTCAAGGTCATAGCCGTTGTTGGCGATATAGGTGA
>KI912082.1:36311-36946 GCA_000517005.1 Microvirga lupini | reverse complement strand
TAGACGAAGTCCGCCTGCCGCCGCCGGAAAAAGGCGACCATGCCGGCCCCGCCGAGCAGCACGATGGTCATGTGGACACAGCCGGTCGAGTTCGGCACGTCCATGAGGGACCAATTCTCGCCGCGATCTTGGCTGACGGCCACGGCCGCGGTGTCATGGCTGCCGGTCCAGCGTGCTCCGGGCAGCACCTCGCACAGGAAGAGCGGCAGCATCCACGCTCCATCATCGCGAATGACCACGGATCCGCGCACGAAGCTGCCCTTGGGCAGATCGAGGGTGCGCGGCTGGCCGGAGCGTATGCCGGCAGCCGTTTGCTCGATCGGGCGAAAGCGGACGACGCACTCCTCCTGGCGCCCGCCCGGTTGGGCGGTGTGGAACAGGCTGACCAAGCCCGACTGCGGATCCGGGAAGATGACGGGGTTCTGCTCGGAGCGCGTCTCGTCGTCCGAGACTTGGTTCGCGGCGCTCCATTGCACGGCCCCGGGCGCCAGTGTGGACATGCGGATGAAGATGTCGGGTCGGCCTTCCAGCGTGCCGGCAAACCAGGCGCAGGCCAGCGAGCCGTCCGGCAGCCATTGAAGGAACGACGCGTGATTATGGATCACGGGCGAAGGCAGGAACGCCTCCTCGCGATC
>KI912082.1:33092-36211 GCA_000517005.1 Microvirga lupini | reverse complement strand
TTGTTGAAGCGCCGGCGGAGCGATCCGAAGTCGAACGGCGCGACATCGCGCGGTCCGCCCGTGGCGCCCTCGACGACATGGAGGTAGAGGATGCCCAAGACGTCGAGTTGATCGACGATATAGTCGAACTGCGCCTGAGGGGCGCTGCTCGAGACGCCGTCGGCGGGTGAGACGGGCGAAATCCGGATGCCGGTGCGCTCGGCTCCGATCTCGGCAACGACCGCAGCTGTGACCTCCAGCATCAGGCGGGCGCGGTTCTCGACAGAGCCGCCATAAGCATCGGTGCGGACATTGGCGCTGTCCTTGGCGAACTGGTCCAGGAGATAGCCGTTGGCGCCATGAATCTCGACGCCATCGAAGCCGGCGGCAATGGCGTTCGCGGCCGCTTGGCGGAAATCGTTCACGATCCCCGGAAGCTCGTCGAGCTCCAGCGCACGAGGCTCCGACACGTCAACGAAGGCGTTGTTTACGAACGTCTTGGTCGCGGCCTGGATCACTGATGGCGCGACGGGCGCGGCGCCGTTCTCCTGCAGGTCGACGTGCGAGACGCGGCCGACATGCCAGAGCTGCAGGAAGATGCGGCCATGCTTAGCGTGCACGGCGTCGGTGACCTTGCGCCAGCCGTCGATCTGCGCCTGAGAGTAGATACCGGGCGTGTCCTGATAGCCCTGTCCCTGCTGCGAGATCTGCGTGGCTTCGGAGATCAGCAGCCCGGCCGAGGCGCGCTGGCTGTAATACTCCGCGGCGAGATCGCCCGGGACAAAGCCCGGGCCAGCGCGATTGCGCGTGAGGGGCGCCATGACGATCCGATTGCGGAGCGTCAGCGAGCCGAGGGTATAGGGCTCGAACAGCGTTGTGTTGGTCATAGGTCACCTTTGGTCGGAGTTGCGGCGGCTCTGGTCGGCAGGTCGCTTCGATGCAGTTCAAGGGGCTGTGCGATAGCGCTCTGCTGCATGGACCTGGGCAAATCCTGGAAGCATGGTCTGTCGCGCGGCCTGATAAGCGTCCCACTGCGCAGCATCGTGGAGCGGAGGGATCGTCACGCTTTCACGGCGGTCGAAGCCGACGAGGGCCGCATCCACCAGCTCGCCGACCTCCATCACAGCAGGAAGCGTGTTAATGTCGGTGCCGGCGCGCTCCCAGATCTCCGTGCGTGTCGCCGCGGGAAGCACCGCTTGAACGTAGACGCCCCTAGGCGCCAGTTCGAGGCTGAGGCCCTGCGAGAGGAACACCACGAACGCCTTGGTCGCGCCGTAGACCGTCATGCCGAACTCGGGCGCTAGGCCGACTACGGAGCCGATATTGATGATCGCGCCCTCACCAGCCTCCACAAGACGTGGGGCGACGGCGCTGGCGAGCCGGACGAGAGCGGTCGTGTTAAGAGCGACGATCCGCGCGACGTCGTCGATCGCCTGCTCGATGAAGCTTCCGCCCACGTTCGCCCCGGCATTGTTGACGAGAATTCCGACACGAGCGTCGTCGCGCAGCCGCGTCTCTACCGCAGCAAGCTCGTCGGCCTTGGTGAGATCGGCCTGGATGATGTCGATGGCCACGCCATTTTCCTGGCGCAGACGGGCCGCCAAGGCCTCCATTCGCGCCTTGTCGCGGGCAACAAGGACAAGGTCATGGCCACGGCGCGCGAAGCGCTCGGCATAGGCGGCTCCGATGCCGGTGGAGGCGCCGGTGATAAGGACTGACGGAATGGCGGTCATGGGATTGCTCTCTTCTCTGATGAAACCTATATTCATGACGATCATCATGATTGCATCTAAATATGATGACCATCATGTAACTGTCAACAGGGCGGGTGGAGAATTTTGAAATGAAGGTCAGTCGCGAGCAGATGGTGGAGAATCGTCGCCGGATCCTGGATGCGGCCAGCCGGCTGTTCCGCGAGAAGGGGTTCGACGCGGTCAGCGTGGCGGAAGTGATGAAAGCCGCGGGCCTCACCCATGGCGGCTTCTATGGCCATTTCAGCTCGAAGGACGACCTGGTGGCCCAGACCCTTGCCCATGTCCTCGCCGGGGACGCCGGCGGAGGGGGCGATCTTCGCGCCTATCTCGACGCCTACCTTTCACCCCGGCATCGCGACAATGCCGCCGATGGTTGCCCCACGGCCGGTCTGGCCGCGGACATCCGCCACCAGACTGCGGCGGCACGCGTGGCCATGACAGAGGGCCTTCGATCGCAGATCGACCGCATCAGCGAAGCGCTCCCGGGGGTGAAGCCGGCAGACCGGCGCCGCGTGGCAATCGGAAGCTGGGCGGCGATGGTGGGGGCAGTGATCCTCGCCCGGGCGATCGACGACCCAGCGCTTTCGGACGAGATCCTGGAACAGACGCGGGCCTGGATCGATGTTGGAATCAGCCCGGCGTCTGCCAGCTAGGTGATCTGCTGCTGGAGTGCTTCTGTCGAGAGCAATGCGGCTATCGGCGGTGGTTGGATAGCTCTCTCGCAGAATATCGCGCCCTGGCGTGCAATCGGCAGGATACGCGGGTCGACAGGGATTCGAACGTCTACGTGCTTGGCTGCGCAAACCCTCGTCCCGCTCATCTGCGACGAGGTCAATGCGGGTGTCGAGGAGCGGATGCCCTAAACTTCCGAAGCAAGCCAAGCTCAGGCGCTTATGATCGCCCGAATTCAACCGCCCTGAAGCAGACATTGTGAACGTCGGAAATGGGCTAAGCCTCACCGTAGAGCGTGTTCGATTGAAGGTCTGAGAAGGGTCCTGGCTGTGTAAAAACTCAAACGGGCCCGATCTCGGCGCACGATTTGTGCAATTTCATGTGCCTACACCGGGAAATGTCCGGTCCGCGTGCGGTTGCGCGACGCTAAATTGCTCCAGCAGGTGACAGATCAGCGTTTTGGCACAACCAAGACCCAGAGTGGCCTTTCCGCAGTAGCGCAATGGGATCCTTTTCATCAGCTAAGATGTCGTTGACCTGCACGCCCAGGACATAGTGGCAGGCCGGAGACTGGACGAGCGCGGTATTGTGGATTGGCGGCACATGCCTGCCCAGGCACTTAGAAGATCGCCTGCCCGCACGAGGACCGATGCGGCCGCAGCGCCACATCGATTCACGTCGGAGGCGCCATGGTACACTTTCGCGATATCAGCA
>KI912082.1:22501-32992 GCA_000517005.1 Microvirga lupini | reverse complement strand
CTCGCGATCGGTCCCGATCGCGAGGAGGCGACCGGTCATGCGCTCTGCAATGCTGTCTGGCGTCATTGTGTCCTCCCATTGCGAATGTGGCATCGAGATGAACCAGTTTTCATAGATTGTCAAGTTGACAAATAACGTGTCACAATGAGCAACCTATGATGTTAACTTTCTGAAATAACGGAGTAAAAGTCTGAGAAAGAATGGGCTTCCCCGAACCAATGGGTCCGAATAATCTGGCGGAAATTTATATGTTGACAACTTGTAGACTCGCGGCAATATTGCCTGCAATGAAGGCTGCTCCGTTACGAGGTGTGCCAAATTGCCGTGGGCTCATCCGCGGGGCGATATAGGGAGGTAGGAAATGATCCGTTCAACTCTGCTATTGACTGCTGCGCTGACGGCGCTGCCCCTAGCACCCGTGTACGCCCAGAAACCGGGGGAGGTCACCATTGTCCTGGGTGAGGACATCGACCTTGTTGAGCCTTGTATGGCGACCCGATCGAACATCGGGCGCATCATCTTGCAGAACGTTAGCGAAACTCTGACCCAGTACGACGTGAAGGGCGGCAAAGGCGTGCTGCCGCGGCTGGCCGAGTCCTGGACCGACCAGGGCAACGGCACCTGGCGCTTCAACCTTCGCAAGGGCGTGAAGTTCTCCAACGGGTCGGCCTTTGACGCCAACGATGTCAAGCACTCGGTCGAGCGCGCGATGAGCGACAAGCTCACCTGCGAAACCCCGCGCTACTTCGGCGACACCAAACTCAGCCTGAATGTCGTCGATGATAGCACGATCGACGTCACCGCCAATCCGCCGCAACCGATCCTGCCGCTGCTCATGTCGCTCGTCACGATCGTGCCCTCTGAAACGCCGATGACATTCGTTCGTGACCCGGTCGGCACCGGTCCCTACAAGCTCACCCAGTGGAACCAGGGCCAGAACATCACGCTCGAACAGCGCGACGATTATTGGGGCCAGGCACCTGCGGTGAAGAAGGCCACTTATGTGTTCCGTACCGACCCAGCCGTCGCCGCCGCGATGGTGGCCAAGGGTGAGGCCGATCTGGCTCCGTCGATCGCGGCTGCCGATGCCACCGATCCGAAACGCGACGTCTCCTACCTGAACTCCGAAACTCTGTACCTGCGCATCGACAGCAGCGTGGCGCCCATCAACGACAAACGCGTCCGCGAGGCGCTCAACCTCGCTATCGACCGCGGCGCCTTCATCGGAACCCTGCTGCCGAAGGGGACGATTGAGGCGGCGGCAATGGTGCCGCCGACGACGCTGGGCTGGAACCCCAACGTCAAAACGTTCCCCTTCGATCCCGAAAAGGCCAAGAAGCTGCTCGCTGCCGCCAAGGCCGACGGCGTACCGGTCGATACCAAGCTCTACCTGATCGGTCGTTCGAACCTCTTCCCCGGCGTCGTCGAAGTGGTCGAGGCGATTCAGCAGATGCTGCAGGATGTCGGGTTCAATGTCGAGGTTCAGATGCTGGAGGTCGCCCAGATCGAGCAGCTTTACAACAAGCCGTTCAAGGAAGGCCGGCCGCCGCAGATGCTCGTGGTTCAGCACGACAACTCACGCGGCGATCCGGTGTTCTCGATGTTCTACAAGTATGACAGCAAGGGACGCCAATCGGGCATCTCCGACCCGAAGGTCGATGAGATGATCGCCAAAGCCTCGGCCGCCACGGGGCCGGAACGTGCGAAGCTATGGTCGGACCTCATCGCCTATGTCCATGACGACGTGATCGCTGACGTTCTGCTGTTCCACATGGTCAGCTTCGCGCGGATCGGCGATCGCATCGTGTTCAAGCCGACGATCGCGACGAACTCTCAGCTCGAGCTCGCGGACATCACCTTCAAGTGAGTCAGTTGCGGGAGGCAGCACCGCCTCCCGCATCCGCCGTCGGGCATCGTCTGACGTGGAGGAAAGCCGTGCCCAAATATGCTACGCGCATCATCTCGAGCTTTTTCTCGCTCGCGCTCCTGCTTGTCTTGGTCTTCTTCCTGTCTCGCCTGACAGGTGATCCGGCGGCGCTTTTCCTGCCGATCGATGCCACACCGGAAATGCTCAATCAATTCCGCGAATTGCACGGTCTCAATGACCCTATCCTCGTTCAGTTCGGCCGCTATGTTCTGGATGTGCTGCAGCTCGACTTCGGGGATAGCCTGCGTCAGGCGCGTCCGGCCATCGACATCGTCCTCCAAGCCTTCGTCTGGACGCTCTGGTTGGCGATCATCACCATCGTGCTCGTCTCGATCGCGGCCATCATCATCGGCTCGCTCGCCGCCTTCCGGCCCGGCGGCATATTTGATCGATTGGTCTCGCTGACTTCCCTAGTCGGCGCCTCGGCGCCCGATTTCTGGATCGCGATTGTCGGCATTACGGTTTTCGCCATCGGCCTCGGGTGGCTTCCGACATCCGGCACGGGGACGGTCTGGCACTGGATCCTCCCGGTTGCAGTGCTGTTCATCCGGCCGTTCGGTCTCCTCCTCCAGGTCGTACGTGGGTCAATGGTCCAAGCCTTCGGCTCCGCCTATGTCAAGACTGCCCGTGCCAAGGGTGTCGGCGACCGTTCGATCATATTCGTTCATACGCTGCGCAATGCGATGCTGCCCGTCCTCACTGTCATCGGCGACCAGGCGGCGGCAATGCTCAACGGCGCGGTCGTGGTCGAGACCATCTTCGGCTTCCCGGGCGTCGGCAAGCTGATGATCGACTCGATCCTGACCCGCGACTTCAACGTGATCCTTGCCGCGATCATGGTCACCGCGCTGGCGATCTTCATCATGAACCTGCTGATCGATTTGGCCTATGCCCTGCTCGATCCTCGCATCAGGACCTGACTCATGGCCGTCGCGACCCAGTCCCCCACTCCTGTGAACGCGGTCCCAGCTCCCCAGCGCAGTCGTGCGAGAACCGTCCTTGGCATGCTGTGGCGCGACAAGTTCGCCACTGTTGCGGTGATTTTCCTGCTGGTCGTGATCCTCTGTGCAATCGTCGGCCCGGCATTGCTTGGCGACGCCGCCGTCAAGCAGAACCTGCGGGGGCGCAATGCACCGCCCTTCTCCCTGCAACAGGGCTGGCTTTTTGTTCTCGGCGCGGATGCGCTGGGCCGGCCATTGCTCGCCCGCATCGTTGTGGCCGCCCAGAACACCCTTACGATTGCAGCCGGAGCCGTCATCCTCTCGTCGGCCCTCGGAGCGCTCCTCGGGCTCATCGCCGGCTACGGACCCAAGCATCCAAGCAATCTCATCATGCGGATCGCCGACGTGATCATGTCGTTCCCGTCGCTGCTTCTTGCCGTCATCGTGCTCTACATGCTGAAGCCGTCGGTCGCGAACCTGATCCTCGTCCTGGCGATCACGCGCATCCCGATCTACCTGCGGACGACCCGCGCCGAGGTGCTGGAGATCCGCGAACGCATGTTCGTCCAGGCGGCGCAGGTGATGGGCGCATCGTCCAGGCGGATCGTCTTCCGACACATCCTGCCGATGGTTGTCCCGACGCTGGTCACGATCGCCACCCTCGACTTCGCTTTCGTCATGCTCGCGGAGAGTGCGCTGTCCTTCCTCGGGATCGGCATCCAACCCCCGGAGATCACCTGGGGCCTGATGGTCGCGCAGGGCAGGCAGTACTTGGCCAATGCCTGGTGGCTCGCCTTCTGGCCCGGTCTCGCAATCATCCTGACCACACTTTCGCTGAACCTTCTGTCGGGATGGCTGCGCATCGCGCTCGATCCTGCCCAACGCTGGCGGCTGGAAATCGGAGGGCGCAAGCATGGCTGACCATCACCTGCTCGAGGTCAAGAACCTCTCCATCCGGTTTCACACCGCAGCCGGCATTGTCGATGCGGTCAAGGGAATAGGCTGGCACCTGGACCGTGGCGAGACCCTGGCCATTCTCGGCGAAAGTGGTTCGGGCAAGTCGGTGTCCGCCTCGGCCATCATGAACCTCCTCGACATGCCTCCGGCTGAGATCACGTCCGGAGAGATCCTGTTCGACGGACGCAATCTGCTGACGTTGCCGCCCGCCGAGCGCCGGGCCATCAATGGCAAGCGCATCGCCATGGTGTTCCAGGATCCGCTCAGCCATCTCAACCCGGTCTACACCGTCGGCTGGCAGTTACGCGAGATCATGCGCGTCCATGGAGTCGCGGCGCCGGAGGCTTCCTCCCGTGCCCTCGATCTGATGCGCCGGGTCGGAATCCCGGAGCCGGAAGCGTCGATGGACAAGTATCCGCATCAGTTCTCAGGCGGACAGCGGCAGCGCGTCATGATCGCGATGGCCCTTGCCAACAAGCCCGACATCGTGATCGCCGACGAGCCGACCACGGCGCTTGACGTGACGGTTCAGGCGGAGGTGCTCAAGCTGCTCGAGGAACTCCAGGCCGAGATGGGCATGGGCGTTCTCCTCATCACGCATGATCTCGGCGTGGTCGCGGATGTCGCCGACCGGGTGGTGGTGGTGAATGCCGGCGAGATCGTCGAGGCCGGAACCCCGAGCGAAATCTATCACCACGCCAAGCATCCCTACACGCGCAAGCTGATTGCTGCAGCACCCGGGCGCGGCGAGATGAACGAGCCCATCAAGGGTGGCACACCCATTCTCAAGGTGGAGAACGCCTGCAAGACCTATGGCGGATACCATGCCTTGCAGAACGTGTCGTTCGAGCTGATGAAGGGCGAAACCCTCGCCGTCGTCGGCGAAAGCGGATCGGGCAAGTCGACCATCGCCAAGGCGATCCTCAGGCTGATCGAGGCGGATTCCGGGAAGGCGCTTTGGAAGGGGAGGGACCTTTTCACCATGCCTGTGCGCGACCTCTATGCGATGCGTCGCGAGATCCAGATGGTGTTCCAGGATCCGACCCAATCCCTCAACCCGCGCATGTCGATCTACCAGATCATCTCGGAGGCGTGGGTCATCCATCCGGAGATCCTTCCTAAGGCGCGCTGGCGTGATCGCGTGGCCGAGTTGCTCGTGCAGGTCGGTCTTCAACCCGAACACGCCACACGCTATCCGCACCAGTTCTCCGGTGGTCAGCGCCAACGGATCGCGATTGCGCGGGCCCTCGCCCTGGAGCCCGAAATGATCATTGCCGACGAGGCAGTCTCGGCGCTCGACGTGTCCATCCAGGCGCAGGTCATCGCACTGCTCGACAAGCTGAAGCGTGAGCTCGGCATTGCCTTCATCTTCATCGCCCACGACTTGCCGGTCGTCCGCGACTTCGCCGACCACGTGATGGTGATGGAGAAGGGGCGCGTCGTCGAGCATGGGACCGTGCGCGAGATCTTCGAAGCCCCGCGCGAGTCCTATACGCGCCGGCTGCTGGCCGCCGGCCTGGACCCCGACCCGGACGTCCAAAGGAACCGACGGATGGCCGGGCAGGCGGTCGCTGTGTGACTGCCATCATTCGCTGATGCGGTGTCGGCTCTCGCTCCCGCATTCCGGAACTGAGGAGATAACCAATGCCAAGTCTTGAGCAAGCCTTGGAAATGCAACGCCCCCCAATCGTCCGCTTCGGTGCTGGGCAAGTGACGACGCTGGCGGCGTGGGTCGCGGAAGCCGGCATAAAGCGCTGCTTCGTCGTCGCGGACAGGATCAACGCGGCGCGCCTCGATGTGCTCGGCCTGCCGAATCCGGGCGTGTTCGGCGACGTCAAGCCGGAACCAGACTTGCCGAACCTGGAGGCCGTGATAGTGGCGGCCAAGGCCATCGAAGCCGACGCAGTCGTCGGCTTCGGGGGCGGCAGCGCAATGGACTTGGCGAAGCTGGTCGCGGTCCTGGTGACCAGCGACAAGGGTCTGCGCGATGTGTCCGGCCCGAACAGGGCACCGAAGCGCAGCGTCAGGTTGATCCAGATCCCGACGACGGCGGGCACCGGAAGCGAGGTCGGAACCCGGGCCCTGATCACCGATCCGGAGACCATGAACAAGATCGCGACCGAGAGCGTCGAGATGCTCGCTGATATTGCGATCATCGACCCGGCGCTGACCGTGTCGGTCCCGCCCATGGTGACGGCCGCGACCGGCGTGGACGCCATGGCGCATTGCGTCGAGGCCTTCACGAGCAAGCGCTCCCATCCGATCATCGACGACTATGCCTTGCGCGGCATCCAACTCATCGGGCGCTACCTCAAGCGGGCGGTGGAGGACGGGGCCGACCTCGAGGCACGTGCCGGGTTGGCGTTGGCGGCCTTCTACGGCGGCATCTGCCTCGGCCCTGTCAACACGACGGCGGGGCATGCGCTCGCCTATCCGCTCGGAACCCGGCACAAGCTCGCGCACGGCATCGCCAACGCGTTGATCTTCCCGCATATGCTCGCCGCGAACGCCAGCGCCGTGCCGGAAAAAACTGCCTTGGTCGGCCAAGCGCTCGGATTCACCTGCGAGAGCCGGCAGGCGGTATTCGGCGGCGCGAACGCGTTCTGCACCGGACTGGGCCTCGACATGGGGCTGCACAGCTATGGCATTCCGCGCGACGATCTGCCGGCCTGCGCACACGAAGCACACCAGATCCGACGGCTTCTCGACTTCAATCCAGTCGACCTTACTGAAGCCGACATTCTGGATATCTACGAAGCCGCCTATTGAGGCGCCGCTAAACATGGAGAACACGACAATGGCCAAGGAAGCGTTCGTCGCGCTGGTCACCTGCTTCAATGACGATGAGACGATCAACTATGAAGCGACACGCGCCCAGGTTCGCCGCCAGGTCGAGGCGGGCAACAATATCATGTGTGCCGGGACAAACGGCGACTTCACCGCGCTGACCTTCGAGGAAAAGGTCCGGCTGACCGCGGAAGTGATGGACGAGGTCGACGGCCGGGCACGCGTCATCGTCAATGCCGGTATGCCTGCCACCTACGAAACGGTGCTGCTTGCCCGCGCTTTTCAGGACATCGGCGTCGACGGCATCGCGGTCATCACCCCCTTCTTCATCGCCTGCACGCAGGACGGGTTGATCCGCCATTTCTCGACGGTTGCCGATAAGGTGACGACGCCCGTCTATCTCTATGACATTCCGGCACGGACCCAGAACCATATCGAGCCCGCGACGGCGAAAACGCTCGCGGCCCACGGCAACATCGCCGGGATCAAGGATTCCGGGGGGAGCCAGGACACGCTGGAAGCCTACTTGGCGGTCGGACGCGAGGCGACGAATTTCGACGTCTATTCCGGACCGGACCACCTGGTGCTGTGGTCGCTGCAAAACGGCGCCCGCGGCTGCATCTCTGGGCTCGGCAACGTCATGCCGGGGGTACTGGCAGGGATCGTTGCCGCCTTCAACAAGGGCGACATCGCTGAGGCGGAACGTTTGCAGGAGCGCTACAGCGGCTTTCGCAAGGACCTTTATGCCCTGGGTTACCCGCCGGCACTGGTCAAGCGGGCGCTCTATCTCATGGACAGCTCGGTCGGGGCAAGTCGACAGCCTGCGCTGCTGCCCGATCCCGTCCAGGACGCGAAGATCGCGGACATCCTGGAGAAGCACGGGCTGATCACTAAGGTGGCCGCATAACCATGCGGGTGGCGACCGGCCCGTTGGCCGGCCGATCGCCAATACCTGTTGGAACGCAGTCACGATGGGCCACGGGCAGGTGAGAACCTATGTCCCGCGGCCGAGGTTGATCAGCGTGCCGCCGAACAGGCGTTCCCGCGAGTGGATCAGATGGTTGCGCATCAGCGCCTCAGCCTGCGCCGCCTGGCCGTCGCGGATTGCGGCGAAGATGGCACTGTGTTCCTGGAAGACCTCTCGCAAGCCTTTGGCCCCGTCGGTCATGAGCGATTGGCCGTGCAGCTTCATCCCGACATAGATGTGCTCGCGCAGCGCCCGCAGGGATGTGTCGAAATACTGGTTGTTGGCCGCCTGCGCGATGGCGAGATGGAAGGCGAAGTCGGCGTCCTCGCGATGGATCTGGGAGTTGGTTGCCGCGTCCATGAGCGAGAGGGCCGTCTCGATTTTCTCGATGGCGGCGGAATCGCGCCGACCGGCCGCGAGGGATGCGGCGGTCGTCTCGATGCAGATCCGGAACTCGTAGCAACGCTGGATGTCAGCAATCGTCTCGACGGGCGCGAATCCAAGCGGTGCACTCCGCACCTCGCGGACATAGCTCCCGGCGCCTTGGCGCGAATAGACGAGGCCCTGATCCCGCAGCCGTTCCAGCGCGGCTCGCAGCACGGGGCGCGAGACGCCGAACTCCTCGGCGAGCGTCTTTTCCGACGGCAGCTTCTGGTTCGCCGGATAATCGCCGTTGGTGATTCGGCTGTAGATCAGGTGATAGATCCGGTCCGCCAGTCCCGGGCGGGCCTGCCTGGGCGCCTCGGATGGCGACTGGTCCATGTCGAAATCGGTCGTATCCATAATCGTGTCAGTCCCGTCCTGTGTCCGCTGTCATGGTAACGATCCTTGCGAGCGCGTCAGGTGCGCCGAACCCTCCGGACTTCGTGACGAGTCCCGTCCTTCGACCGCCGATAACCATCGATGAAACCGGCACCCCCGGCAAGGCCTCGCCCTTGACCTCGAGGACGCCGACGCCGAGCGATCCTAAGATGGCGTCCGCGGTCTCGCCGCCGCAGGCAAGGAGCGTGCCCACGTCCACGGACCTGACGAACTCTGATACGGACGCAGCAAAATCAGCGTTGGCGCTGCGGGGGTCGAACGGATCGCCACCGGCGACGAGCCGAAGCAGCAGCGCGTCATGGCGGATGCCGCCCATCGGCACCTCCACCCGACCGTTTGGGGCGGGCAACTCCTGCACCCCGGCGGCGCGCAAGGCGTCGAGTTGTGCCAGCGTGATAGGATCACGCGAGCCGATCGCCAGCAGCAGGGGCGCCGGCAGATTGCCGACCGGGGCGGGACATGCGCCAGGGCGCAGATGCCGAGCAAGCGCCGCCGCGAGACCGGCGGCTCCGACGAGGAGCACCGGATCCCCGGACATCGCAGCCGTGACCACGTGGTCGAGATCGGCGTCGGTCGCCGCGTCGGGAACCGCGACCGTCACGCCGGCTCCGGCGAAGTTCGCAGCCACGTCGATTGGAGAGGCGACGCCCGCTCCGGAAAGTTGGCCGCCTTGGGTCACTCGACCCTGGACCGGGATTGCGGGCGTCACGACCGCCCGCTCGATCCCGGTTCTTGCGGCGACCATGCCGAGTTCCGCCGCGCAATGACCCTTGAGCCGGGAATCGACCTTCTTGAAGACCAGCATCGGTCGGTGGCCAATTGCATCGAAGACGTGGCCGACGGCGCGGGTCGCGGTTTCGGGGGATCCCTCGCGGGATGCCGTGCTGACCGCGAGCACGTCCGGCGCGGTGGTCATGGCCGCAGGGATGTCGGCAGGCCGCCGCGCGACCGTAGAGCGCAGACCGGTGCCGGCGAAGGTAACGGCGCTGTCCAAGGCGCCCGTGAGATCGTCCGCGACGATCAGCGTCTTCATGGTCGAAACCTCATTGCATGCCAGCATCTTACAGGTAAATGTGTTAAATTGA
This sequence comes from Microvirga lupini, assembly GCA_000517005.1. Taxonomy (GTDB): domain Bacteria; phylum Pseudomonadota; class Alphaproteobacteria; order Rhizobiales; family Beijerinckiaceae; genus Microvirga; species Microvirga lupini. Next base: position 23,506 of record KI912082.1, on the reverse strand, counting down.
AACCCGGTAATGTGGGATGTTGTCGGCGAATGAAATCCGCTTAAGTTCATGAAATCGCTTGCATGAAGGCATCACGACCAATAAAGAAATGATCACTTTACATGTTTGCGCAGGAGCGATCGCATCGAGCGTTCGCTGAGCAAAGGAGTCGTATCGATGACCGTAGCCCACGAACGTCCGATCGTCATAACCATGGGTGATCCGTCAGGCGTCGGCGCCGAGGTGACGGTCAAGGCATTGGCGGCCCTGCCGCCGTCCCAGCGGGCGGATTTCGCCATTATCGGCGACCACCGGACGCTGGAACGCGCAATCGCGGCAAGCAGCGTCGATCTGAGGATTGCCGACGCCACGCGGACCGACGGCAGCGCACTGCGCCTGATCGACGTGCCGGTTGATGGCCTCCCGGACCGTTTCGGCGTGCTCAGCCCGCGCTGTGGCGAAGCTGCCTATCAGTACATCCGCACAGCAGTCGAGCTTGCGCAGTCGGGCCGGGCTGCCGGCATCGTAACCGCTCCGATCAACAAGGAGGCGCTGAACGCGGCCGGGCATCATTATGACGGTCACACCGGCCTGCTGGCGCACCTGACCGGCAGCCGCTCATCCTGGATGCTGCTTGCGTCCGAGCGTCTCAATGTCATTCACGTCTCCACGCACGTCTCCTTGAGAACCGCCATTGACCGGGCGACCCCGGAGCGTGTCCTTGAAACCATACGGGTCGGGCAGCGCCACTTTCAGCGCATGGGGATTGCGTCGCCGCGCATCGCGGTTGCCGGCATCAATCCGCATTGCGGCGAGAACGGGCTGTTTGGCCGAGAGGACGATGATCAATTAGCGCCCGCCGTCGCGGCCGCCCGTGCGGAAGGGATCAATGTCTCTGGACCGATTTCGGCCGACACAGTTTATCACCGCGCCTATCAGGGTGCGTTTGACCTGGTCGTGGCGCAGTACCACGATCAGGGTCATATCCCGGTCAAGCTGGTGGCCTTCGACAGCGCAGTGAATGTC
>KI912082.1:20160-22401 GCA_000517005.1 Microvirga lupini | reverse complement strand
ATCTGCCATTTTGATACTCCTTTGTTGTGCCGGTCCGTCATCTGCAGGGGCGACGTGGCGCGACCATGGCGAGCAAGAGCCTAACAGACTCTTAATCCAAGTATCCTATGGAACGAGCGCAATCGATGCCCGCTTTGGAATAGATGTGGGGCTGACCTCGATGATTGACGCCAAACTGATTGTCACCGACCCCGGCGTTTGCTTTGTGGCTTCGCCATCATCAGACGCATCGCTTCTTCAGCGCGAGCCCTCGCTTCCGCATCATGACTGAGGTTACGCACCCCCGAGGGTTCATCTTGCTGCTGCATGCCGTTCTTGCGTGCCCGCCATTGCTTCGCCTGGGCCGCAGTGGCTGCCGCGTTAGCCAACTTTTCAAGCCTATCAAGTTGAGGCGTGCTGGCCTGACCAGTATCCTCAGTCTCGCCTTCCTCTTGCGTGGTTGGTGTCGTCATATGGCTGATACTTTGTAGCCTAATTGGTCTTGTCTCCGGGTCTGTCTACCTAGGGCCCACTAGCGGGCAGGCAATCCAGATTCCGTTCACTGCTACCAGATGACACGCCAAAGGATGGATCGGTCGCGGCTTGCATCGTGGGCAAGCCACCGAATCCCAAGATGAACCCGTGTTGTCCAAGGCTCCGCTTGACTGTTAAACCGTCACTGTCGGGACCTTGAGGCGAAAGGAGGCATCCGGTGGCACTCACAACCAAGCTCATCGATGGCGAGCTCCTCATGCTCCGGATCATGTTCCCTGATAACAGGACGGTGACGGTGACAGCCGGCAGAAACGGCAAGAGCGTTCGCGTGGCTCCCCATGACGGGGAGGTCGCCGAGAGGCTGTCGGCCATCTTCCATTGGAGCACCGACAGGGTGGGCGAACCGGGCTATCCGTTCACCAGCCTCAACCAGGTCATCTACGGAATGGAGACGCTGGCCCGATCCGCGATGAGCGTGGAACAGTTCATTGAGGGGCTGCGGGAAGTGCTGGAGGTGTCCGACAAGCATCCTGTGTCTGAGATCGGCGTCAGAACTCCATCCCTCACCGTCGTCGACCTGAGCCCGAGCGGGAACGGGTGGATTGTTGATGCCCGCTTCCAAAGCGGGGAGCGTTTCAAACTCGCCATCAACAAGGCCAGCATCGGCTGGGCCGCAGACCCTCCGGAACCCACGCGCGATAAAGCGATCATGAAGTTCCTTTCGCGATTGAAGGGTGCCCCAGCCCCGACGGATGAGGACCTTGCGCTGCTCGTGATGGAGGTGGCGCATTATTCATCCGACATCGCCGGGTGGCTCAAAGGCCTGCACTCCGTCATCGCTGAGGGGGCGAGGTCCTAGAGGAAGCCTCGCGCCCTTATCGTGCGAGGACAAGGCCGTTCACTTCTCCTCATCCTCGAACGTCCTGCAGAGGGTAGCCCGGTCAATCCACTGCCAAATTCCAGAAGACGATCGTGAGAACGAGAAGCGTGCCTTCAGTGACTTGTACTCATTCGCCATGGTGTTCTGAGCGGCGTCCGCAATGAGAATGATCACCAGGAGATCCGCAATCCCAATCACTCCCGATTGGCGCTGCATGAAGAAACGCAAGATCGAGAACAGCACGATGGACATCATCGTGCCGCGCAGGAAGATTTCGATTAGCGAATGCTCTGGACTGAACATCGCTTGCCAATCAATAGACATGACGTTCCCTCGGAGTGGTTCTGGAACGAAGGGAACGTGACCAGCGCCAATAGTTTCCCATAAGGATCCCGTCTCGACAGGCTACAGCCAGATATATCGACAGTGCCGCAGCCGGACATTCCTGTCCCCACCGCAGAATGATGGTCCGAAGGTTGGCGAGCAGAACCGCATCCCTGCCTGGTTAGGCAGTGGCAGGGTGTGGTGAAGCAGTCTGATGAGCGGTCAGGGCCCAAAGGTCTTGATGAAGTCTGCCGCGAGAGTTCGCTCCAGCTCCCATGTCAGAGGCGTAGGATTGGCTCTATTCCAGGCCCGCTGGCCCTGCTGAACGAAGCGTTTCCGTTTGCGCTTGATCTCGCTTGGCAGGTGGACAGCCAAAGGGCCAAAGCTTCGGCCCAATTGAGCCTCCGTCCTCTTCCTCGACGGGAGAGCAGCCTCCGCCGCTTCAGCCGCGGCTATATCGTCTGGCGTTGGATCAGGATGGCGTGCATACGCATCGTCCTCTAATTGGCTGAAGGCATGGTGCCGCTCGCGGCCAAGCTGCTGCAGGTCACGCCAAAGGCCGT
>KI912082.1:19571-20060 GCA_000517005.1 Microvirga lupini | reverse complement strand
ATGCGGCAGTTCCTGCGGGACAACGGGCTGTCCGTTGCCTTATTTGCCCTCTTCCTCGTCTCGATCACTGGCCAAGCCCTCACCGGGTGGCGGACCCATGTGGAGGAGCTCCGGCTACATGAGCTGCCTGAGATCAGCTTTCTGGAGTACCTGCGCACGGGTCATTTCATCTCGGCGGTGTTCGAGAACTGGGAAAGTGAGTTCCTCCAGATGGCAGCCTACGTGCTGCTCACCGTCTTCCTCTTCCAGAAGGGCTCGTCTGAGTCCAAGAAGCCCGATGAGGATAACCCCGAGGAGGAGGCGCCGGAGAGCCACCGCAGCGATCCCGAGGCGCCCTGGCCGGTTCACCGGGGCGGCCTGCTGCTGAAGCTCTACTCGCACTCGCTCAGCCTCGCGCTCGTGGCGCTGTTTGCCCTGTCGTTCTGGCTGCATCTGGCGGGGAGCACCCGGCGGGCGAACGAGGAGGCGCTCCAGCACCATCGGCCACCC
>KI912082.1:16174-19471 GCA_000517005.1 Microvirga lupini | reverse complement strand
CGACTTCGCATCCTCCTACATCAGGAGCCTTCGCCTACTTCGTCTGGAAGGAATTCGGATGATAGCGTGCGAAGGTGGAGGAGTCCCTGACCGAGCGGAAAGCCTTGGAGGTTATTGCCCGGGCGAGCGAAGGATACCAGGATTAGTGACGCTGCAAGGAGCACACATCTAGTGAAGGTGTTCGTTTGAGACGGCTTCTCTGACGAGGACCAGCTTGTTAAGCTTGGGTGCTTCAACGTCGAGACGCTCTGCCCATTCCTCGAGGGCTGAAGCGTAAAGATGGACCATGAGGCACGTCGGTTTCTGGGTGCCGTTCTTCAGCCGGACCAATTCGCTCAAGGCCGTCTTCAACAGTTTTCGGTCTATCATCATGCGCGAACCTCATCGAACCAGAAGTTTCTCCTGGACGAGGGGATTGGCTTACCACCTTACGGGGCCAACGCTTTAACATATATTGAGCTCGGCCGACCGAACGCGCCGAAGCGCCTTTATGAGCGAGTTAGCTGCTGGCGGCCATTGCTCGGGCGAGGCGGTGGAGGGGGATAGCGGGATCTGTGATGACCCGGTCTGGATCCCACCCGCTAACAGGTACCCCGCGCGGCTAGCACTGCACGGCCCTTATGTGTGATGACAGCCATGTCTCTATTTTCAGGGCTGACGGTGGCATGTCCGCTGCTGAACAGCTTATGCAGCGTTGGGGTGAGTGCCGTGAGCGCATCTTCATGCTTCCAGCTATAATCACCAGCTCGGCCTGAGCGGTAGACGCGGCGAGCGGCTTTGTTCTGCCGGAGCCTAAGGGTGCGAAGCTGCGCCTCAGAGACGGTCATGGATGCTCCCCCTTGTGGATATGTATTTGGATGCGTGGCCCAGGTTGAGCTTGCGAGCTAAGCCTGCGCGCTGAGCTTGATTGCAGGCTCTCTGCAGTAAAGTGGCAGCAACGAAACTTGGATATCTGACAGCTCAACCCTACCCCAGACTTTGACGATTTGACGGCCAGCAAGAGGGACGCCGCAGCTCGGAGGCTGCGCTGCATGACCGCAGCAGCATTGAGCGGGGTCCGTTCGGGACCGTGCGCCTGGTGCGTAACTGGGGCTGGATCGGAACAACGGGCAGGAGAAGGCCGAGGAGTTCGCCACCGTGGATGAAGCCGGCCAGGCGCTTGAAGCAATCGCCAGGGCCAAGCGCCGGCGCGGCTATCAGGGTTTGTGAGGAGCGGCTGTTGCAGAGCCGAGGCAGGAACCCGTTAATCGAGGTCGAAAGGATCGCTGGAACCGCGCTTGCCAGTGAAGGGGTTCATGTTCCCGCGCGTGCTGTAGTTGTCGAATGTGCTGTCGTTCTGACGGGACCGGTAGTGTCCACCGACATATGATCCATCACGGCGGATATACGGATCAACGTAAGTCGGAGAAGAGGGGCTTATTGCACGGGCTGCGGCTCCATTGCCCCTCATATAGTACTGAGCGCCTTGAGCCATGGCGCCGGTAGAGCACGCAAGACTGAACGAAAAGAGAAGAACAAGCCTCATGATAAGCCCCCTGTTTCATCGTCTGCCCTGATTGGTTTCTGCGAGGCGACCACCATTGATTGTATGGTCGGAGGCTTGAGGAAGGCAAAGGGAGTATCGGAGGTATTGGGGAAGGGCGGCACGAACGGGCAGAAGGTAGAGGAGTTCGCCGACGAAATCGAGGCGGGCCAGGCGCTGGAGGCAATTGCCCGGGCGACGCGGCGGAGGAGATACAAGAATTTATGAAGCGGCATGACATGCACGCTACCAGGAGTGGTGAATGAAACGAGACGTAGTCCCGATGCCTCCGGGCATTCATGCAGGGCTGCTTCATCGAGAGGCGCGGTCTTGGGTTAGATCAGCACGGGTGCTTGGACGCGAATATTCGGACCCCAAGCAGATGACCGAGATGGTTGGGCCGATCTACTTTCCTCTCTGCCATGGGCTTGAGCTGGCCTTGAAGGCAGTCCTCGCTGCGAAGGGCTATAGCAAGTACACCTTATCGGAGGTCATCGGACACGACCTGAATATGGCATACAGAAAGGCCAAAGCGGATGCCCGCTTTCCGTCATCCGATGCACTGCTCCAGAAGCTCGTTCAAGTGATGTCGCCTGAGCACAAGAAACATCAGTTTCGATATCCCGGAACCATATGGCTTCAGCTTCCGAATATCGTTCAATGCTGTGACGCAGTCGATCAGACCAGAGGCATCGTCGAGACAGCAAGGGCCAAAGCTGCTCTCCGCTTAGCATCGAAGAAGCTTGCGTGGGATCCCCACCTGGAGCCCCGCCGCCCTTTGAAACCCAGGCAAGCCGCGAGGCTAAGGAAGATTTGGAATCGATAACGCTTGGGCAAGAAGCGGGCTAGAGGGTTCTGTCGCAAACTCGTTTTTTACTCACCAATACTAACGAGTCCGTGCTGACCGGCTGCTGTAGAATCAACGGCTTAGCGCCACTGCGATGAGTAGTGTGGTGAAGGTTCTGCAAATCGCCTGAGCGCGGCGGTTCTACCATGCGCTTTGCGCCGAGGGGCTGCCGGCGATCTGCATCGATGCACGCCACGCCAAGGCCGCCCTCGACATGGCAGCGAACAAGACGGATGCGAACGACGCCGATGGCCTGGCCCATCTGGCGGGGGTCGGGTTCTTCCGCGAGGTGCGGGTGAAAGGCTTCGACAGCATGCTGACCCGCACGCTGGTGGCAGCTCGCACCCGGCTGGTGCGGATCTGCACCGAGCTCTCCAACCAGATTCGAGGCCTCATGAAGACCGTCGGCTTGGTCGTTCCCGCCGGCAAGGGAAGCACATTCGAAAAGAATGTCCGCAGTCTTCTGGTCGACCAGGACGAGCTCGCTGCGATCGTGCTGCCCATGCTGGAAGCCTGGCGCGGCCTGCGCATCCGAGCCATGGAGCTCGGGCGACAGCTCGTGGCCGGCGCGCGTCAGAACCAAGCCTGTCGCATTCTCATGTCGATCCCCGGGGTCGGGGCGATCACCGCGACATCGTTTGCAACAGCCATTGAGGATCCGGAGAACTTCAAGCGGTCCCGTTCCGTCGGCGCCTGGTTGGGCCTGACCACCCGGCGCTACCAGTCGGGCGAGGTTGACTATGACGGCCATATCTCGCGACGAGGCGATCGCCAGGTGCGAGGGCTTCTGTTTGAGGCGGCCACGGTGATCCTGACCCGCAGCTCGGCCGAGAGTGGCCTGCGGAGATCGGGCCTCAAGCTCAGGGAGCGGGTTGGCTTCAAGCGGGCAGCCGTTGCCGTGGCGAGGAAACTCGCCGTTATCATGCAC
>KI912082.1:15775-16074 GCA_000517005.1 Microvirga lupini | reverse complement strand
TGCGTAGTTCGCATAACGTCCAGTATGGAACCCGGTCTGAAGTGTTCGTGAGGTCTTCGGGTTCATGGAACGTCGCGCCCACTATTCGGTACAACCGGTTCGAATGGCACCCTCGGCATAGGGGCGAATACGGGCGACATCTTTTGCGCGCGAAGCCGGCGAAATGTCGCCACGGTTGCCGGGAAAGGTCGATGCGCCCCTCAGCCTAGGGGCATCTCTCATCCCTGCTCCCTCCCGGGCCCCTACTTCCCCTGGCGAGGGAGCTTTTTCGTGGGGAGGAGAGGCCGAAATCAGCACGA
>KI912082.1:7009-15675 GCA_000517005.1 Microvirga lupini | reverse complement strand
CCTGGACCCATTCCGGACCTTAAGACGTTGATGTAGCCGCTGAAACGTCCTCAGGAATTTGCGCGCACCTCAAAGGTATAGCGTAGATGCACCATATCGTAATTGAGAGAAAATACGTTCTGCAATTGAGGGGATCGTCTGCCTTTGGTGCCGTTGGCAAACAGAGGGATACGGCTAGCGCGTTTTCTGCGGTCATGCCTCTGACTGCAATCAGCAAAGGTGATAGGTCGCATTCCATCGCTGCATTGGTTTTCAGCCGGTTTCGCTGCTAGGGAACGGCCGAGCCCAATCCGCATTCGGAGCCTGCCGTGCCTCGCTTTCCGTACGAGACTGTCGACGTCTTCACCGACCGCCCATTCGGTGGCAATCCGCTGGCCGTCTTCACCGATGCGCGCGGGCTTTCCGACGTGCAGATGCAGGCGCTCGCGGCGGAGATGAACTACAGCGAGACAACGTTCGTACTGCCCGCCGACGATCCGGCCAATGATGCCTGTGTGCGCATCTTCCATCGTACGGCCGAGATGCCCTTTGCCGGCCATCCCAATATCGGCACGGCTTGTGTGCTGGCGCGCCGCGGCCGCGACCGCGATGGCGTGCTGCGGTTCGAGCAGAAGGCTGGCCTCGTCGAGATCGCTGTGGAGCGCGATGCGCCCGGAGCGGTGACAGGGGCGGTTATCGCGGCGCCGCAGGCCTTGTCCCTCGGTATGGAGTTGCCGATCGACGAGATCGCCGCCTGCGCCGGGCTTTCCGTCCCCGATATCGTTACAACAGCCCACAAGCCGGTGCACGCCTCGGTCGGCGTCAAGTTCGTGCTGACGCAGGTCAAGCCGGAAGCTCTTGCCGGAGCGACGCCCGATCTCACCGTTTTTCGCAAGCTCGTGCGGCTGCATGGCGAATTGGCTGGACGCTTGTCACTGTTCCTCTATGCGCGTGACGGCGACACAATCCGAGCGCGGATGTTCGCACCGCTCGCGGGTACCTGGGAAGACCCGGCCACGGGCAGCGCCAGCGCCACGCTGGGCGCGCTGCTGCTCTCGCTCGACGGTGGCGACAAGGCCGCCTTCAGCATCACACAAGGCATCGAGATAGGCCGGCCGAGCCTGCTCAAGGTGACGTCATGGCACGCCAAGGATGGCTATCACTCGAGCGTCGGCGGCAGTTGCACGCCGATGTTCCGTGGCGAGGCACTGCTTTAGAGGACCGATTGCTCCAAGAGCGTCCCTCCGCGACATCAAGCCGGAACCCAGGAAGGTTCGCTCCTGGCACTCCTGAGACGTAAGCGTTTGGTCCGCTTCGACACTTAAGGGCCGACGTTCGTTGAGAAGGCCGGAACGTGAAAGATTGACCCGAAGTGGACCAAGAGCGTTGTCCGGAAGTGGCTGCAGGTCATTGGCACAACAGGGGGGCCGGAGACCGAAACCCCTGTGGTCCGGGACCGGGTTAGATGAACATGAAGTCGCTCGCCTGCAGAGAGCTTAGCATCACGTTCTTCAGCGTGATGCTGCTGCCATCCTGAGCCGCGATCACCGTGTCGGCGCCGACCTGCTGACTTGCGGTGCGGACCGTCATGAAGCTCGTGAACACATCGTCAAACGTGATCACGTCCTCGCTGCGGAGATCGGCAACGGTGTCGCTGCCGAAGTTGCCACGGAACACGAAAGTGTCGGACCCGGCACCGCCGGTGAGAAGGTCAATTCCCGCACCGCCATCGAGGAGATCGCTGCCCTGCTCGCCGGAGAGCTGGTCTGCGCCGCTGCCGCCGAGCAGGATGTCATCGCCGCGCCCGCCGCTCACCACGTCCTTGCCGTCACCAGCCTCCAGGCGGTCATCTCCGTTGCCGCCGCTGAGCTGGTCGCTGCCGTTGCCGCCCGCGATCTGATCCGCGCCGTTGCCGCCATCGACGACGATCCCCTTCGAGATCGCCAGACGTGCGATCAGCGGGTCGTGATCACTCGTCTGGTCGGCGAACTCCGCGTTGATCCGCAGCACGTCGAAGGCGGAGCGCCCGGCGAGGCTCTCGCTCACCATGATGTGGTCGAGGTCCTGTGAATTGCCGTCGAACACGTAGTCGTAGCGCTGGTTCTCCGGCAGCAGATCGCCAAGATCGAAGAGGCCCGCCTCCTCCAGGCGCTCGACCGGCTTCGAGAAGCCGAAATCGTTGAGGTCACCGAGGACGATCACGTTAGCATCCTCATCGACCACGTAGACCGATTCCACGAAATCCGCCACGACCTCGGCCTGCGCGACGCGCTGGGTCTGCGTGACCTCGACCGGCGGCTGGTTCATTCCGTAGAGCGGATCGTCGCCGCCCTTCGAGTTGAAGTGGTTGTTCACGAGGATGACCTTCTCCCCGTTGAACACGAACTCCGCCGCGAGCGGCTTGCGGGAATCGTCGAAGGCGGCGTTCGTCGGATCCAGGCGCCCGACCGTGTTTGCGAGATCCACACTCCCGCCCGCGTTCACAATCGCATTGGCATCGTCGTAGTCGCCGATCGCCGGAACCGGGTCCGCCAACTGGACGCGGGCCGCGTTGTAGAGGAAGACCTGGCGAATGTTGCCGCCTGGCTGCCCGCCGTCCTCGTTGTTCTCCGGCGCCACGTAGGTGTAGGAGTATTTTGGACCGCCCGCGAGTTCGATCGCCGCCAGGAGCTTCTGGAGCGTCGCCTCGGACAGCGTCACCCCATTGTCAGTGGTGCCGTTGTCATCCTGGATCTCCTGGAGCGCCACGATGTCCGGCGACTTCAGCTTGTTCACCAACTCAGTGGCGATGGTGGTGAAGCGGCTCGCCGGATCGTTGGCGTCTAGGTTCTCCGCATTGTAGGTGGCGACGGTGAGATGGTCGGCATCGCCCGCGGCAAGGGACGTCGCCACCTCCTTCTGCAGGCCGCCGCTCGTGACCGTGAACGCCTGCGTGACGATCACCTCGTAGTTGGACCGGCTGTCGTAGCTCACAATGCCGGTGACGTCGCCGAGGCTGTCGCCGGTGTTCGCGGTGTAGTCGTTGTTGAAGACCCGATTGTCCTCCTGAATGGCGATCTTTTCCGGATTGAAGTCGCCCTCCTGGATGATGAGGCCGCCGCTCGGGGTCTGGAGACCCGCCCCGGCGCCGTTATCCACGACCGCGAACACCTCGCTGTCGCCGAAGGAACTCGTGAAGGACGGCCCGACAGAGCGGGCGTCGTTGAGGATGACGACCATGCCCTCAAGACTCTCCCAGAAGTCGACACCGTCGCTCGTCGCGTCAAATGAGGTCCGCCCGTCGTCATCGTAGGTTGCCGTGACCGGCTGTCGGCCACCGCTGCCGATGATCTGCGCCTGGATTGTCCCGGTGTTGCCCGTCTCGATCACCTCGCCGTCACTGCCGATCCGGATCTGTGTGACCGAGAGCTCGGTGCTGCTCCCGGAGTTCGGGAAGAACTCGTCCACGGTGCCGGAGACCTGGACCTCGTCGCCAACCACGATCGAGGCATCCGGCGCCGACCCGGTGAACACGAAGACGCCGTCAGAGGTGTTCACGTCGCCGTCCGGCGTCGGGTCCTGGATCCAGAATCCGTTCGAGGTCCGACCCGTCACGATGCCGATTGTGGTGACGAACTGACCGAGCTTCGGCGAGGTATGGGCCGCGCCCTGAATCTCGGCGATCTGAACGAGCATCGTGTCATCGTCCGTGATGCGCGTGGCCGCGGTGCCGTCCACGATGACGCCGGCGCTCGGGTTGGACAGGGTGATGCTGAACGCCTCGTTGCCCTCGTCCACTGCATCCGAGGCCACGGTGATCGTGATGGTCTTCTCCGTCTCGCCCTCGGCGAAGCTCACGAGGCCCGAGGTATCACCGAGGAAGTCGTCGGCCTTGGCCTGCCCGGTCCCACCGATGCCCGTAAGGCTCCATGCCACCGTCGCGGTGCCGACAGCATTCGCGCGGGTGACCGTGAAGGTCACAGGTGTTCCGGTCGCACCAGTGCCCTCGATCGGCGGCACGACCGGATCCGAGATGGAGAAGGTCTGCGTGCCTGTCACGACCGTGTGCTGGCCAAGGTCATCAAAGGTGTTGCTCGCGAAGCCCTCCCACTGCGCTGCGGGGTCGAAGGCATCGATCCCATTGATGTCACCGTCTGTAATCGACGCGCTGCGGCGCAGGGTGTTGTCCGCGGTGCTCGTCAGCGCGGAGCCCCACTCGGTACCAGGGTCGGAGCCGATCTGCCCAATGACGTCGACGACGATGTTCGTGTCGCCCTTCACAAGCGCAATCGCGTCGTCGCCGTTGAATAGGGAAGCTGTGGTGATCTGATCCGCCTGGGCTTGGATTGTGCTGTTAGCTTGAAAATCCGCAAAGACGAAAACATCACCCGGCTGCACGATCCCTGTCAGTGCGATCGTAGTCGGACTGGTGTTCCCATTGAAATACAGGCGAAGCTTGTATCCGAGCGCCCCAAGATCGATCGCCGCCCCTGTGCCGTTGTAGATCTCGATCGCTTTGTTGAAGCTCGAACCCTCGATGTACTCGGAGATGAACAGATCTTGCGAGAATGCCATGGATTACCTTCGTCGGTAGTCGAAGTGGAAGCAGCGTCGACAGGCCGTGCTCGACTGAGTCGGGCCGTTATTGCCAACACAAACGAAAGCGATGACAGCGGCATGACGTTTCACCATGTCCCAAGCGGTCTTTGAGCGGCAGGATCGTCATGGTTTCAGCGGCCCCAGACCTTCATAGCTGATCCACGACCTGGTCTGGTCTGCCGCTCAATAGAAAAGTTGTAGGCCTGCCACTCGTAAGTAGGCTGCATTCGTCGGCTCGTTATCCCGTCACTTCCTCGCCAGGACGATACTCAGGCGACATCGCCTGGCCCGCCATGCTGGGGGCGTAGCAGCCAACGTATCAGCCGCAGGGCGGCCAAGCCTCCGAGGACCTGCGCGACGATGAACATCGGTACATTGCCGGGCGCGATCCCGGCGAAGGTGTTCGTCATCGCGCGGGCGACCGTCACGGCCGGGTTGGCAAACGAGGTCGAGGCGGTGAACCAGTAGGCCGCGGTGATGTAGAGCCCGACTGCATAGGGGACCGCCTCGATCCGGAAGCGCACGACCGCCAGGATCGTGACGAGCAGCCCGAAGGTGGCAATGAACTCAGCGAACCACTGCGCCGCTCCGGTTCGGGTAGTGCCGGCGAACTGGAGCAGCGGCAGGTCGAACATGCCATGGGCCGCCAGCGTGCCGAGGCAGCCGCCGACAATCTGGGCAACCGTGTAGGAGCCGACCTCTGGCCAGGGCAGGGCGCGGGTGAGGCCCATGACCAGCGAGACCGCCGGGTTGAAGTGGGCGCCGGAGATCGGCCCAAGGCTTAAGATCAGGACGACCAGGATCGCTCCGGTCGGGATCGTGTTGCCGAGCAGCGCTAGCGCCACGTTCCCACCGGCGAGCTTGTCGGCCATGATTCCCGAGCCCACGACGGTGGCAACGAGCAACCCGGTCCCGAGCGCCTCGGCGGCGAGGCGTTGTGCGGGTGAAAAGGTGTCGCTCATGCGGCGGCTCCCTCAGGCCGGACGGCGGTCGGAGGGTAGCGCGGTGCCGGGGGGCGCGCCCTCGAGGCGGCCGATCTCGTTCAGGTGATGGGCGAGGGCGGCTTGGTCGAGGCTCGCCATCGGCAGGGCCAGGAAGGCCGAGATCCGGTTCCTCAGGTACTTGAAGGCTTGGACGAAGGCCCGCTCCTTCTCGATGTCGGTGCCTTGGACCGCCGCCGGATCCTCGATGCCCCAGTGGGTAGAGGCGGGATGGCCGGGCCAGACCGGGCAGGCCCCGCCGGCGGCGCTGTCACAGACCGTGAAGATGAAATCCATCACGGGCGCATCCGGCCGGGCGAACTCGTCCCAGCTCTTGGAGCGGAAGCCGTCCGATGGGTAGCCGAAGCTGTCGAGCACCGTCAGGGCGAACGGATTGACCATGCCCTTAGGTTGGCTGCCGGCCGAGAAGGCGTTGAAGCGTCCAGCACCGTCCTTTGCGCAGGATGCTCTCGGCCAGGATCGAGCGGGCGGTGTTGCCCGTGCACAGGAACAGCACGTTGTAGGGACGGTGGTCAGCCATCGGCTTTCTCCATTGGAGGGCAGCAGGGCGTCAGGGCATCGATCAGAGGGGCGCACACATCGGGGTGTCCGCCGCAGCAATCCTGGAGCAGGAAGATCATGACGTCGCGCAGGCGGTCGAGGTCGGCGCGGTAGATGATCGAGCGGCTCCGGCGCTCGGATCGGACCAGCCCCGCCCGGGACAGGATGCCGAGATGACTCGACATCGTGTTGTGGGGGACAGCGAGTTCACGGGCGATGTCGCCTGCGGGAAGACCTTCGGGCTCATGCTTCATCAGGAGGCGGAACACGTCGAGACGGGTCGGCTGGGCGAGGGCCGCGAGGGCCACGATGACATTCTCTGATTCCATATGTCTGGACTTATAGAAATAAGGGGATCAAGCAATCGCGCGCTTTCGGGAGGTTCCGCCAGTCGCGCCGGTGCCGAAGCCTTCTGGCTCCAACCTGCGGATGCTCCTGACACACAAGCTTCATCGAAGCTTAGAGAGACCGTCACGAAGGAGAGCTAAGCCGCCGCCATCAAAGCCCAAGCCAAGCATAGTTGCCCGGAGGCAGGCCAACGTGAAGATCATCCAGATTACCGACACGCATCTGAGCTCCTTGAAGCCTCACTTCCGGGAGAACTGGAGACCCCTGGTGGAGTGGGTCGACTCGATGGCGCCGGACCTGGTCGTCCACACGGGCGACCTCACCGTAGACGGCGCGGATTTCGAGGAGGACCTCGTCCACGGCCGCGAGATGTTGCGCGGTCTCCGGTACCCGACGCTGTGCGTCCCGGGTAATCACGACGTCGGCGACATGCCCGGTACCCGTCAGCCTGTCGACGCGGGGCGGCTGGCCCGTTGGCGCCGGATCATCGGCCCGGACCGCTGGGTGCACAATCTCGGCGAATGGCGGCTGATCGGGCTGAACAGCCTGATCATCGGATCGGGATTGTCTGAGGAAGACGAGCAGCTCGCGTGGCTCGAAAGTACCCTTCGCACGCGCGAGGGACGACGGGTCCTCGTGTTCAAGCACAAGCCGCTCTTCGTCGAGGACCCAGAGGAGGGCGAGACCGGATATTGGGGGCTACGCCCCGAGCCGCGGCGCCGGCTGCTCGCCCTGTTTGCGGAGCATGGGGTGGAGCTCGTCGCCAGCGGCCATCTGCACCGCGCACGGATCGTCGATGGTGCTCCCTTCCGCTGCGTGTGGGGACCATCCTCCGGATTCACCGTTGGACCGATGGTCACCATGCCGGTCGGTGAGGTGCTCCTGGGCGCTGCTGTCCACATCCTTGGCTCGACCGTCGAAAGCAGGATTGTCCCCTTGGGGGCCTTGAAGCCGTTTGTCATTGACGACGTGCTCCAGGAAGTCTACCCGCCAGCGCCTACGGAAGCGTCGCTGTCATGAGCGGGCTGGCTCTTCGCGGGATCTCCAAGGCCTATGGCGCCAACCCCATTCTGCGCGACGTGACCATCGAAGCCAAACCGGGCGAGTTCGTTGCGCTGGTCGGTCCCTCGGGCTGCGGGAAGACGACCCTCCTGCGCATCGCCGCTGGCCTCGATCACCCCGACCGGGGCAGCGTCTGGCTCGGCGAACACGACATGACGACCATACGGCCGTCCGCGCGGGACGTCGCCATGGTGTTCCAGTCCTACGCCCTGTACCCACACCTGACGGCTGGACAGAACATCGCGGTGCCCTTGGCGATGCGCAACCTCACAGCTTGGCAGCGCCTGCCCGGGATCGGGAGCCTCCTGCCGGGTCAGCGCGAGATCCGCGCCGACATCCAGCGGCGGGTGCTCGAGACGGCCCGCAGCCTCAAGATCGACCATCTGCTGGACCGCAAGCCCGGCCAAATGTCGGGCGGGCAACGGCAGCGCGTCGCCCTCGGCAGGGCGCTCGTCCGCAGTCCGGCCACGTTCCTCATGGACGAGCCGCTCTCGAACCTCGACGCCAACCTGCGGGTCCACACCCGTGCGGAGATCGTCGAGCTACACCGGCGGGCGGGGGTCACGACGCTCTATGTCACCCATGATCAGGCCGAGGCCCTGAGCATGGCCGACCGCGTGGCGGTGATGATGGGCGGTCGTCTGCTCCAGTTCGACACGCCGGAGGCGATCTACGGGAACCCGGCACACGTCGAGGTTGCTCGCTTCATCGGCAGCCCGCAGATCAACCTCCTTGCGGGCGAGGTGGATGCAGCCCACGGCGTGCGCATCGGCGGCAGGCTCTTCACCGACGGGGTCAAGGCGACCCCGGGCACGCCGGTGACCGTCGGCTTCCGTCCCGAGGCGATCAAGCTGGGTGGCCCGGGACAGGCGGGCCTCGGCGCCTCCGTCCGGCGCATCGAGTTCCTCGGCTCCGAGACTCTTGTCTTCCTTGAGCTGGCGGGGGGAGGGACATCGCTGGTCGCGAAGCTCGCGCCCACCGAGGCGACGGCGTTCGCCTTCGGGCAGGCGGTCACGATCACAGTGGCTTCCGGGGACGTGCTCGTCTTCGGAGCCAATGGCGCGCGCCTATCCGTCTCTCCTCCTATGAGGATGGTCGCCAATGGATAGCATCGTGCTTGCCGCGGGCGCCCGGGCGGGGATGTCCGATCCGGCGGCG
>KI912082.1:6430-6909 GCA_000517005.1 Microvirga lupini | reverse complement strand
TTTGCCCTTCCTGTGAGACTGGCGCCCGTCTCAGTCTCACAGGAAGTGCACAAATTGGCGTCCAAATCGCCCAGTCCCGCCGTGAAGTGCAAATCGACAGCAGTGGCGTTTATCAGCGTCATCAATGCGCCAGAACGGTTCTCGAAATTCTCGAGCGTGGGAGCTTATCTTGGGCTGACCCCGCGACGCTACCAGTCGGGTGAGATCGACCGGAGCGGTCAGATCTCCAAGTGCGGTGATCCGCTCCTGCGGACCAATCTCTTTGAGGCGGCAGGCATCATTCTCAACCGCGTCTCGCGGTGGTCGCCGATTAAGGCCTGGGGAACTAGGCTTTCCAGGAAGGTCGGTGGGAAGAAGGCCATGGTAGCGGTCGCCCGTAGCTGTCGGTGATCCTCCACAGAGTGCGGCACGATGGTACCGACTTCCGCTGGTCAAACCAGGAAGGGAAGCTGGCATGAGATCATAGACTAGGAGATCCG
>KI912082.1:2609-6330 GCA_000517005.1 Microvirga lupini | reverse complement strand
CGCATTGAGCCTCACCGACTTCGAGCTGGGGTACGACGGAATCCGGTTCGTCGGCCTCGACAACTACCTAGAGCTGCTCGAGGACCGCACGTTCCTGATCTCCCTCGGCAATACACTGACCTACACCTTGGTCGTGACGCCGTTGTCCGTGGCGCTTGGCCTTGGCGCGGCGCTCCTTATCGAGGCGGGGGTGCGCGGGCGGGCGTTGTTCCGCACGATCTACTTCCTGCCCGTGGTATCGTTGCTCGTGGCGATGGCGACCGTCTGGCAGTACCTGCTCCATCCCACCATCGGTCCGGTGAATGCCCTCCTGCGCGTCATTGGAATTGCCGGACCCAATTGGCTCGGTGGCAGTGACACCGTCCTCCTGAGCCTCGCCCTCATTGGCGTCTGGCAGGCGGTCGGCTTCAACATGGTGTTGTTCCTGGCAGGTCTCACGGCGATCCCGCGGGAGCTTTACGCGGCGGCGGAAGTCGATCGCGCCGCCACGGCCTGGGACAGGTTTTGGCTTGTCACCTGGCCGATGCTCGGACCCACGACCCTCTTTGTGGTGACCATCAGCGTGATCAACGCGGTCAAGGTGTTCGAGACTGTCTCGACCCTGACGCAGGGCGGGCCGAACCGCGCCTCCGAGGTGCTGCTTTGGACGATCTACCAGGAAGGGTTCGTGTACCTGCGCGTCGGTTACGCGTCCGCAATGACGGTCGTCTTCCTGGCCATCCTCATGGCCCTCATGGTGCTCCAGTACCGCGCCCTCGACCGACGGGTTCACTACACATGACGACACGAGCCTGGACT
Source organism: Microvirga lupini (assembly GCA_000517005.1). GTDB lineage: Bacteria > Pseudomonadota > Alphaproteobacteria > Rhizobiales > Beijerinckiaceae > Microvirga > Microvirga lupini. The sequence goes on along the minus strand of KI912082.1, from coordinate 5,532 downwards.
CTCGCTCGCACCCTGCGCTTGCCGATCCTGTCGGCCGGCGCGCTGGTCTTCCTCGCGCCCTACGTGTGGATGCTGTCCACCGCCATGAAGCCGCGCGAGGAGATCTTCTCGTCGTCGCTGGTCCTCATCCCGGAGCGCTGGGCGGTTGTCGAGAACTTCTCGAAGGCCTTCACGCGGGTGCCAATGCTGCAACTCCTGATAAACGGAGTGATCGTCTGCACCGTCATCCTCGTCGTGCAGGTTCTCATCGCGCTGCCGTGCGCCTATGCGCTCGCGAAGCTGCGCTTCCCGGGCGCCCGTGCGCTGATCGCCGCGATCATGCTCGGGCTTCTCGTGCCGATCCATGCGACCGCGCTGCCGATCTACGTGGCGCTGAGCGGGGCAGGGGTGCTGAACACCTACTTCGCGCTGGCGGCGCCGTTCCTGATCTCCGTCTTCGCGATCTTCCTGTTCCTGCAATTCTTCCGGGCCATGCCGGATGATCTGATCAACGCGGCCCGCCTCGACGGCATGTCGGAACTCGCGATTGTGCTGCAGGTCATTGTCCCGAACGCCTGGCCCGCCATTACTGCGTTCTCGATCTTCTCCGTGGTGGCGCACTGGAACGACCTGTTCTGGCCGCAGATCGTGGTCACCGAGACCGCAGTGGCGCCGCCGCCGCTCGGCCTGATCTTCTTCCGCGCAGCCGAGGCCGGGGACGACTACGGCGCGCTGATGGCGGCCACCGTGGTCGTCACGGTGCCGTTGCTCGCCGCATTCCTGCTCGCCCAGCGGCGCTTCATCGAGGGCATCACCCTCACCGGGCTGAAGGGCTGAGGCCCCAACAACACGAAACCATGAACCCCGCACAAGGAGACAAGACGTGATCAGGATCAAGACGATGCTTGCCGGGGTGGCCTTGGCCGCCTCGCTCGCCAGCGGTGCGCTGGCCGAGACAACCCTCAACGTCCACTACCCGATGCCGGGCTTCTTCAAGGACGTGATGGACAAGATCTCGAAGAAGTTCATGGAGGAGAACCCCGGGATCAAGATCAACTTCGTCAGTCCGTCACCCACCTACGAGGAGGGGTTGCAACTGATCCTGCGCCAAGCGGGCACCGCCGAGATGCCGGATGTGACCTTCGTCGGCCTCAACCGCCTCAGGGTCGTGGCGGAGCGCGAGATCTCGGTCGACCTGAAGCCGTTCGTCGCGAAGGATGGCAAGATGGCCGAGCAGGGCTTCAGCGACAACATCCTGAAGCTCGCGCAGTTCGGCGGGCAGCAGGCCGGGCTGGCGTTCGCGACCTCGAACCCGATCATGTACTATAACGCCGACCTGTTCCGCCGCGTCGGCGCCAATCCCGACGTGCCGCCGAAGACCTGGGACGAGGTGATCGCGATCGCGTCGAAGATCAAGGATCTGGGCGACGGCACCCAGAGCATCGACTTCCGCTGGCAGGGTGACGACTGGATGTTCAGCGCGCTTCTCTTCGGGGCCGGTGGGACCATGCTGACGCTGGACGAGAAGACGGTCGCCTTCGACGACCCCGAGGGCCTCGCCGCGATCAGGCTTCTCGATCGCATGGTCAAGGAGGGCGGAATGCCGGTCCTCACCAAGAGCAATGGCGAGCAAGCGTTCGCCGCGGGCAAGATCGGCTTTGCGTTCCAGACCACGGGTGGGTTGCGCAACGTGATCAACAATGTCGGCGAGAAGTTCGACCTGCGCACCGCCCCGATCCCGCTGCTGTCGCCTGAGAAGGGACGCCTGCCCACGGGCGGCAACGCCGCCGTCATGCTGACGAAGGATCCCGCCAAGCAGGAGGCGGCCTGGAAGTTCATCAAGTTCGCCGCTGGCCCCTACGGCGCATCCGTCGTCGTTCCCGGCACGGGTTACGTCCCGAACAACGAGCTAGCCGCGAAGTCCTCCGAGTATCTCGGGGAGTTCTACCAGAAGAATCCGCTCTTCAAGGTGGGCCTCGAGCAGATGCCGAAGATGATCGCTTGGTATGCCTTCCCGGGCTCCAATGGCGTGAAGGTGACTCAGACGATCGTGGACAACCTCTCGCGCGTGGTGGAGCAGAAAGCGACCCCCGAGGAGGCCCTCGCCGACGCGGCGCGGGAAGTCCAGCGCCTGCTGCCTCGCAAATAAAGCGATCTGGATCTACTCAATTGCGCGCCTGATCCTTGAGCGGGTCAGGCGCCCGACCAACTGTGTTGTTCGAAGTTCCTGTATTAGGCTTCCCTGAGCGGCTTCATAGGAGCTTCTCGGTGGCACGATCTGGCACGCAGTGATCGAGCTCCGGCACCGGGGTCAAAAGGGCCATGTGAGCTCGGAATATGGGATAGTCTCGATGCGTTCGGTGGCCCGCGATCCGTTTACCGAACCGACGGAGGAACTGATCCTATGACAAGCGAACACTCAGATGCAGTTGGGCCAGGAAACCATCCATTCCGCGCCGTGCTGTGGGACATCGATGGCACCCTGCTGCTGAGCGAGTCCATGCACTTCCGCGCGCTTCGTCATACCCTGGCAACAGAAGGTATCGACGTTCCTGATGAGTTTCATCATGAGATCGTCGGCCGAGCCGCTAAGGTCGTCTGCGAGAAATGCCGGCAGACCTTTGGCTTGTCCATAAGCGTCGACCAATGGCGCCGGCTAAAATACAGCTACTACACGGCGCATGCGGGGGAGATCGCGTCCGAGTACAACTACTTACTATTGAATCTCACATTGAAGACGGTTTCTTCAAGAACATGTTGCATGACCAGCTTGAATGCATCCGCAGCGCTGGGGTCAGAACAAGAGCTGTTCCTATTGATACGGTAAGATAGAACGGAGCGCCAACCTTCCAAAAATTCTGCCGGACCGATAAACTATTGCATTAATCAGCTGTATCGGACTGATCCGGACAGCGCCGCTCTCGCCCGGACGACACTGCAGAGA
>KI912082.1:0-2509 GCA_000517005.1 Microvirga lupini | reverse complement strand
CGGCCTTACATTGGCAGTTCACTTGAGACTCCACGCTCCCAGAATCTCACGCCAAAATGCCCACGACCACTCAAAAATCTGGAATCTCACGCCAAAGTGCCTAGTGACATTCGGCCTGTCACAGCGGCACCGATCAGCCTAGAGCGATTTTCGGCCTTTGCAGCCATTGGAGCCTCGTTTTGCCTCGGCTACCCGAAACACCGCCTTCCCATTCTTGTACTGCTACTCGAGATCGTTGGCTTTCTTGAGGTTACACAGAACTATGTTCCCGGCCGCCATGGCCGCCTCCCAGACGGATTGGTTAAGGCAACAGGCGCACTCCTCGGAGTCGCTTTCGCGACCTTGATCACCCGCCAGAAGCGAGTTCAATAAGCGTTGTGAGAAATTCGCCGACTAATGGGGAGAGAGGCCAAAGCCGCCCGCCCGCTACTAGCCCTGCTCTCGGTCAATTCGGTGTGGGACAAGATGGCGCTTGATCGGGGAGCGGATCTCATCAGGCATCATTGCCTATCTGGGTTTTATTGCCTAGCCTGCTATCCCTGAGGAGGCCCCCAACCTTCCTCACTCTCGGCCCCTTCGGTCTTACAGGGTCTGCGAAGGTCAGGGAGAGTAGCAATCTCCCTGACCAATCTTACGTCCACATGTCGTCATCTAACGGTGTTGGGGCACCTCAAGCGTCCTTTGTTAGACTAGGCTACACTTTGGGAGATTGGACGCATGGCGCTCAAGCGGATGGATAACGTAGGAATCGTCGTCGAAGACCTCGGAGGGACGATTGATTTCTTTCGCGAACTCGGCCTCGAGCTCGAAGGGCGGGCCACGATCGAAGGAGAATGGGCCGGACGTGTCACTGGACTTGGCGATCAGCATGTCGAGATTGCCATGATGCGCACATCGGACGGCCACAGCCGGCTCGAGCTCTCCCGCTTCCTCAGGCCGCCTGTCGTCGCAGATCACCGGAACGCTCCGGTCAACGCCCTAGGCTACCTCCGGGTCATGTTCACCGTGGACGATATCGACGAGACGCTTGAAAGGCTTCGCTCGCGCGGCGCGCAGCTCGTAGGTGAAGTAGTCCAGTACAAGGACGCCTATCGGCTCTGCTACATTCGTGGGCCTGAAGGGCTTCTCATCGGACTCGCCCAAGAACTCAGCTGACCGCAATACGAAGACAACTAGAGCAATTGCGGTTCTGACAGAGCCAACGCGTCGCCGTTACTCTCTTGTCTCAGAAGCCCTTCACTTGAACACACAGATTAAGAAAACTCTTGAAAGTTCATGATTCCGGCTGACTGGAAGCCGCTTGCATTTACGTCACCTCCCACGTCGATGGTGCCGCCGTTGGAGGCGTTCAGGAAGACAAGTGTATTCTGAACTTGCGTGATCTGGTTTAGGGTATTGAAGTTTACATCGAGGTCATCGATCGCAAAGACGACTATTGACGGGAAACCTCCCGCATGGCCCGGTCCGTTGGTCAGTTGACCGAAAAGCACGGCTTCGAACCCACCGGCATCCTCCCAAGCAGAAGCATCCCAGCCGGGCGAGCTGCCCTCATGCGGCTGGATGGAGCCTTCAGGTGTATCACCCGGATCTAGGCTCCTGTCGCCGTAGTCATTCCTGAAGTTGCGCTCCGGCAGATCGTTCCATTCCCGATCTTCATGAATATCACTTCGGCCTCCGCGTAGGCGCGCGTACGGTTCGTCGTCCTGATAAGAACTATGATGATTGCGAGGGCTGCCGGCATGCCGCTCAAAATGGTCATCGTCTGCTCTATCCCAGCTTCTGTGCCAATTGTGGTCGCGCATCGGGCTCTCCTCGATTGCTGCCCAATTGGTCGATCACGCTGATCGCCCAGCTAAAATCGGGCGTGGTATGCCGGATGTACGTACACCCGCGCTTGGCCGCAGACAGTGATCTGCGTCACACTTGGCTTTCCCTTCTTAGCGAGTCCGACATGGCCGTCCAAAAAGAGGCGAAGGCGGGGGACCCAGGTTCATCCCAGCAAGCCAAGATGTTGAAGGGTGAGAAGTCTGCCCAGGTCGAGGCTCCGGCTGCCTCGGCCGAGGATCCAGCGCCCCTGCGGAACTCGCTGATCGGGGCCAAGGCCGCGCGGCTCACCTCATGAATGAGTTGGATGCAGTTACAGCCAACGTGGGCGAGTTCAAAAAGATGATCCATTCCGAGGAGAGCGATCCGCTGCGTCAATGGCGCTCTTTTACAGGTGGGGCAAGGTTCAGGGCCTCTCTGACCTCCTGCTCGATAGCGTCCAGGATAAGCAAGATCCTACCCCTAATCTCATCAGTAATTTCAAGCTCGCCGCCATCATGGACAGGAACGCTGCCCCTGAAGCCTGCGAGTGTCCAATCGAGCATCGCGCGAGTATTGACCATGCACACTTCTGGATCATTGGCGCGTGCTTTTACATGTTCAATGAGCAGCTTAGTCAGCAAGTAACTCACGCCCTGTCCGAGTGCTCGCGCGTACAAGAGCATTCGCTCAAGCTCTTCTTCTC
>KI912081.1:2762-3347 GCA_000517005.1 Microvirga lupini | reverse complement strand
GCCGCGGACTTGGCCTGGAGCCGAACGATCGAGTTCCTGAAGAAGAACTTGGCCTGAAGACCCTGCTTAGAGCGTCATCTCGGGGCTGCACAGATACTCCACCTCGTCATCATTGTACGGCGGAAGAGGGGAGGGGGCTGAGGCACCAAACACGTGGTTGGCGGCGGGGTGTTCCTTGACAGCCGCTGGGTCTAGGCCGCGACGTGGAGCAAGCGGACCTGAGCGTCCTCAGCGGTCAGCTGCAGCCGGACGAACAACCCCTGGCCGGGTTCCTGAAACCACCTGAACGGTCGCGCAATCCGGCCACCGGAGGTTTAGAAGGGGCGAAACGGGGTCCAAAACGGCCCCAAAAGCCCCTAAAACGGCTCAGCTAGCGATAAGCGGGGGTTATCGATAGCTAAAGCCAAGCTAAGAGCCTCGCATCCCACAGCGAAGCAAGCGCGACGCTCGGTTCTCTTGCTCGCCCAAAGCGCGGCCGTTACAAGACCTTAGAACAACGAAGGGGGCAGCCTTGCATCGGGACTGGGACGAGGATCGCCTCAAGCGCGCCGCGCTCGCGCTGCCCGACTTGCCGTGGGAGAGCAT
>KI912081.1:2220-2662 GCA_000517005.1 Microvirga lupini | reverse complement strand
CCGCTGAAGAAGCGAGGGGCTTCGATCCTCTGCCTTGGTTCGGCCCCGAGGTCACAGCAGATGATCGCTTCAACTATCAGGCTCTCGCTTTGAGGGGCCTCAGTGAGGCTCCAGACGTCTCGTTATCCAATGCTGCTCTCAACAGCTTGCTCGACACGCTTGAGAACCGCTTCGAGGCTCGCACACGCATCGCAATCAATCGCCCGACCGGAAAGCAGGACCTAGAGACCAGAGCGAAGGTGGCAACCCCAGCTCAAGCGAACGCACAAGGGACCAAGGTCGATCTGACCGACATCGAAGCGGCCATGATGCGTGAGATGGAACGCACGCTGCAGAAGAGCCGGACCTAAGCGCTGGGCCTCCCCTCGGCCGCTTGAGTCGTTAGCCGAGATCCAGCGGTGGAAGGGCCAGACCGACCTTTGAGCCAACCTGTGGACGCTTC
>KI912081.1:0-2120 GCA_000517005.1 Microvirga lupini | reverse complement strand
AGCGCAAGCGTTTGGCGAAGCGTCTCGTCACGGCAGCCACGACCCCTCGTTTCCGTGCCACAAAGGGGCTCCGCCTCAGTCGGTTACACGAGGCTGCAAGGGCCAACAGAGCTTGGAACACCAAAAATCGAGTTGGTGAACTCGTGCGTCAGAAAACGCGCCTCGCCCGGATCGTACACCGGACATCATCTCGAATGATCCATCTAAGACAGGCAGTGCCGAAGAGCTGGGTTGCATCGCGCTAGCGCAACGCGCCATGTCAACGGTTAGCCTCACCTTCAACCTCACATTGAACCTCTGCCACCGACGAAGCAGCATCTCCGCGATCGACATTCTTACTTGAGGCGAGAGGGTCGCGAACGGCGCCGATGGTGCCCGTGCACGACGGCCATTTGCCACGAAGGTTTGGCTGTTTCCGCCCTCTTTTTCTACAGGGTCAGTCCTGCAACTGGCTCCCGCCGCGCAGGGCCGGCCGACAAGCGAAAAGCTACACGGGCTGTAGACCTCGGCTAAACCAACGCGATGCGGAAATCGTCGAGGAGTTTGGCTAACCCCGCAGTGCCGTGCAGCGGGGTGACCGTGGCAGCTCGCAGTTTGCCAATCCCGCGATCATAGATTGCCAGGTTCGTCTCGCCATTGAGCCGGGAGGGATAGACGATCCCGTCCGGTGCCTTCGGATGGTTGTAGATCGCGGCCGACCAGGCCCGGGAGAGGGTCTGCGACGAGGCCCGAGCCACGTCGGTTGGAATTCCCATCCGAACCGGTCCATCGCCGCGAAGGTCAACCAGGCGGAGCGGCGCTGTGACTTCGATTTCGGCATAGTGCCGGACCCGCAGCTCGGCTTCGGCAATCGGATAGTCGCCCACCGCCCCGTTGCGCTCGTCGCGCAGGATGGCCTCAAGAAAACACACCTTCAGGGTCGAGCCAACATAGAGCACGCCAAAGCGGTTCTTCTCGATCCGACGGCTTGGATCGCTGAAGCGGCTTTTCGTCTTTCCGAACCCGAGCGGATCGGGGTAGCGGGAAAGATAGATGCGGCCGAAGCGTTCGCCTGGGCCAATGGTCACAAGGTCGAGAGTCACGCCGGCGAACGCCGCCGTGGGATACAGCCTCTGAGATGCCATTCAGCCGAAGGTCCTGCCAGCGTTCTCCGCCGCCTCCAGCACGTCCTTATCCCGTCCGCGGCGCAGAGCCTCCTGCGCCGTCAAGCCGTCGAGCTCAGGGTGGTGCTGGATGAAGAAGCGGTAGACGGCCCATGGCGCGTCGCCAAGCCGCTCGAACAGCTCTGGGAGAACGGCAAACGGCTTGCCATCCTCGCCGATTTGCCAGGCGGGAAACCGGAAGCCTCTCTTGGCCCCTTCAAGGCCGAGCACCTGGTGCTTCTGGCGCCATGTGTTGATCGTTGCGCGGGTTGTGCCAAGACGTGCCGCAAAGTCATCGGCGGTCAGCATCTCCGGACCGTTCATGACCTCGGCAACCCGGACCCGGCCACGTTCGCGTGCAGCCGCGAGCGCCCGATCAAGATCGGCCTTGCCCGTCGACGCGGTTGGCACGGCGTCTGCGCTAGCGGCCTCTTCGATCGGAGTGATTTTAGCTGCGCCTTCCGGCCCGACGGCGACCTCAAAGCGCACCTTCTTGCCGGTCGCCCGGCTGCGCACGAGCGCTTTGCCATAACCTTCGAAGAGCTTTCGGAAGCGCTCCGGTTCAGCGAACAGAGCGTTGAAGGTCTGCGATGGAACATCGATCCGCACAGCCTTGCTCTTGCTCCCCGAGAGACCTGGCTGCACATAAAACGATGAGGTCTGCGCTTTGGCTTTGGAGCCAACCCGGCCTGTCGTCCGAGATGTCACCTGTTTGGTGGTAGTCGCGCGCGACCGTGCCATGAGAGCCTCCTGTAGCTGAATATAGGAGCCTTCCGACATCCCGTCAAGTTCGTAAAGTTGGTATAATCCGTGCACGCTGCTGGCCAGTCGTGGTCATCTGACCCTGTACTTTCATCTCCGCCGGCACAACATTCTCCCGGCTTCTAAACAGTGGTTGTCCCTTAGATCTCTAATTCCTCATTGAGCGGGTGGAGGTCGCGGACCATTTGGTGGAGGCGGGAGGTATCAAGATGGGTG
>KI912080.1:5413-5965 GCA_000517005.1 Microvirga lupini | reverse complement strand
ACACTGAGTTAGGTCACCTGAGTTTCAATTGACCCTGGGCCTCTTCACCACGCTACTGTCTGGCCTATCCACTTCCTCGTGCACGCGTTAGCCGGAGACGGGCTGGGGAGAGGTGCAGAACCCTTTCGCTAGGTGGGTGGACGGCATGTTCTTGACTGAGCAAAGGCCGGCACCTGGAAGCGCCGACGGTAGGCGCCGGGCGTCATCCCGGTCACGCGCTTGAACAGGCGGCGGAAGAAGGCGGCGTCCTCGTAGCCAACCCTCCAGCTAATCTCATCAGCAGGCTCATCCGTGCGCTCGAGCCGGCGCTTGGCGTCCTCGATCCTGAGGCGCTGGACATAGTCAATCGGCGTGAAGCCAGTCGCCTCGGTAAAGCGCCGCTTGAACGTCCGCTCGGGGAGGCTCGAACGCCGAACCATTTCTTCGACAGGGCCTGCGATGGAGAAATGAGTTGAAAGCCAGTCTTGCGCGTCGGCAATGGCGGCATCACCGTGATCCCGCCGGCCTTGGAAGACAATATAGGGGGCGAGCCCATCGTGGTGCCATTGCAGC
>KI912080.1:4125-5313 GCA_000517005.1 Microvirga lupini | reverse complement strand
CGGTGGTCGCCAAGGTCAATGGTGTGTGCAGCAGCGCCGCTGCGGATTGAGAACCCGCGATCGGTGTAACCGGCCTTGCGGTGGGTGCGCGAGCGACCTCATGAGGTGTCGATCCTGATCGCGACGACGGGCTCGGTCGGGCGGGACCATGGTGAACTGTTGCGCGCGAAGACCTCGATGATGATCATGCGACCGCCGCAGCACGGGCAGGGATAGGCGCGGGTTGGCGTCTTGCTGGCGTCGGTGCTGTCAGCGTCGGCGGCAGGGCTGCGGGGCCGGGGTCCGGCGAGCAAGGCGCGGGCTCGCGTGATGGTGGCGGCGCGGACGGCATGGGCGAACAGGCCGTAATGGCGGATGCGGTGGAAGCCACTGGGCAGCACATGCAGGAGGAAGCGGCGGATGAACTCGCCGGTAGCGAGGGTCATGACCTTGGCCCGCGCTCGGGCCTTGGCGCGGTAGTCCTTCCACCGGAACGTGACGCCGGCCTGGTCGAGAGCGATCAGCCGAGAGTTCGAGATGGCGACGCGATGGGTATAGCGCGCCAGATCGGCCAGAACCGCCTCGGGACCGCCGAACGGGCGCTTGGCATAGACGACCCACTCGGCCTTGCGCAACGGTGCCAGAGTGGCCGCAAAGGCTGGCGCGTCGGCGAGTGAGGCGTGATCCCCGAAGAAGTGCAGACGTTCGGCGTCATGCGCGGCGGCCAGCTTCTCCAGAACCAGCCGACGGAACAGCCGCGAGAGCACGCGCACCGGGAGGAAGAAGCCGGGCCGGCAGGACACCCAATGCGTGCCGTCCAACGCGATCCCGCCGCCTGGCACGATGCAGTGCACGTGCGGATGGTGGGTCAAGGCCGAGCCCCAGGTGTGCAGCACCATGGTGATGCCGATGCGGGCGCCCAGGTGCTGCGGATCGGCGGCAATCGTCAGCAGGGTCTCGGCCGCGGCCTTGAACAGGATGTCGTAGATCACGGCCTTGTTCTGGTAGGCGATGTCGGCGATCGCCGCCGGCAGCGTGAAGACCACGTGATAGTACGGCACCGGCAACAGTTCGGTCTCTCGCGCGGCCAGCCAGTGCTGGGCGGCCGCACCCTGGCACTTCGGGCAGTGCCGGTTGCGGCAGGAGTTGTAGGCGATCTCGACATGATCGCAATCCTCGCAACGTGCGACATGCCCGCCGAGAGCCGCC
>KI912080.1:1885-4025 GCA_000517005.1 Microvirga lupini | reverse complement strand
AAAGTTCCACAAAGGGCGCCGGCTTGAATGGCGAGATGGGCCGCAGCGACCCTCGATGGAGCTAGTGGGCGCTCGGCTCGACCGAGAGGCCCGCTTGGAGTGCAGAGGCATGGGCCTTGATCCGCGTCTTGTTCTTCCGATGGAAGGCTGCCATCTCGCAGAAGGTCTCAGGGGACGTGACTGCCCTCTCGATCCTCTCTCTGGACCATTCGCCCGACATCAGGATGGCGATGTCGTTGCATAGCCGATCCGAGGCGATCCTCTTGGAGACCGGACCAAACAGCCCCCCATTGATTGCGGCGGCAAGTGTTTCGAGCATGTTGAGGTAGTTGTTGAAGTCGGCGTCCTGCTGAATGGGGTCATCCTTGCTGGCGGCCATCTGCGCCTCGGCTGCTGAGATGTGGCCCGTCATAAGGAACAGCGAGTTGAGATCGCTTGCTCGCGTGCTCGCTCGCAGGGAATGGGCCGTCCAGAACAGACCCAGCGCGGCTACGACCGTCGCACCGACGGTCGCAACGTTCGCAGCAAGACCCCATACAGAGGCGTCACTCACTTCCTGCTGCCTCCGATGATGGGCTGCTGAATTCCAGCTTGGGAGCCGCCACCTGGTTTCGTGGGCTTGGTCTGGATGATCTGTTGGAGTGTGCCTGAGGTGAGGCCACGCTGACCCTGAGGGCCCGGAGTCGAGGCTCCTGGCTTCGGGGTATTCACGATGCCTTGGGGCTTGTTGGAAGAAGTCACTAAGATTCTCCTTTTGTTCCGAGAAGGATTTTCCGTGCGCCAGACGGCGCACGGTTGGAGGCGTTGGTCCGCTGCAGGGATGCGGCGGATTATTTTATCTGCGTGCGACACCTTCTGCTGTGGTGCCCACGCGCTGCGATGCGTCTTCCGGTCCGAAGGAAGCCTTGTGGGTGGCGGAAGGGAAGGTCACCCCGTCAGGGAGGAAGAACTATCCGTGCCGCCACAAACTGGTCTCAACGCGGAACGCTTCGTCTCAGTTGTACTCCCTCAGGCCTGGCATTCAGTGCACCTGCCTATGTGCACTGCTGAACCCTCGGTCTGACCTCGTTGTGGTCGAGGTCCTGAGAGGATCTGACCCATCGCCAGCTCAATGAGGAGTTCAGTAAGATCGAGAGCGAGGTGACAAACATTTCGCGCTGCGCTGCCACTTTACGGGCTGAGGTGCCAAACTCAGCCCGTCTTCACAACAATAAGCAAAAGCCGGAATAATCAACTGCACCCAGTGGTACTGCCGCACGTATCGCACTTCAGGCAGGTCCCGTTGCGCACCAGCGTGAAGTTGGCGCATTCGGGGCAGGCTTCGCCCACATAGCCCTTCATCTTGGCCTCGGCGCGCCGGTCTGCGATCGAAGGCGCGGCGGGGGCCGCGAAGGCGAGCTTGGACATTTCGGCTTCGCCGACCTTCTGCTCCTGCGCTGCGGGCTGAGCGAGTTCACCCTTGAGCGCGTTCGCGCCGACCGTGAGGCTGCCGGTCCGCTGAGTGATGCCTGCGGCGCTGCCGCCACCGCCGGGGATCAGCATGAGACGGTCCACGTTACCGCGGGTGAAGCCGCGGGAGACGACGGCCGTCGCGGGAGCCGCTTCCGGCGCCTTCGACTGGTCTTCGCCCTTGCCGATGGTGGTGGGGCCCGCTTCCGACGGATCCACGTGGGCGAGGTCGTTGCGTCCGAGATAGGACACGGCGAGCTCGCGGAACACGTAGTCGAGGATCGAGGTCGCGGACTTGATGCGCTCGTTGCCCTGGACGAAGCCGGCCGGTTCGAAGCGCGTGAAGGTGAAGGCCTCCACGTATTCCTCCAGCGGCACGCCGTATTGCAGGCCGAGCGAGATCGCGATGGCGAAGTTGTTCATCATCGCCCGGAAGGCGGCGCCTTCCTTGTGCATGTCGATGAAGATCTCGCCGAGGCGTCCGTCGTCGTATTCGCCGGTGCGCAGGTACACCTTGTGGCCGCCGACGACGGCCTTCTGGGTGTAGCCCTTGCGGCGGTCGGGCATCTTCTCGCGGTCGCGGATGGCGACCACGCGCTCGATCACCTTCTCGACGATCTTTTCCGACACATGCGCGGCCTTCGCAGCCGCGGGGAGGGCAGCGAGCGCCTCGACCGCATCCTCCGCATCC
>KI912080.1:1394-1785 GCA_000517005.1 Microvirga lupini | reverse complement strand
GCCGGCGGCGACTGGCTCGACGGGGGTGGCGGCTGCGACGTGCTGAATGGCGGCGACGGCATGGACTTCTTTGCCTTCACCAGCGCCCTCGGCACCGGCGCTGTCGACACGATCCAGGACTTTGCGGCCGGCGACAGCATCGCGCTCGGCTATGCGGTGTTCTCAATCCCCGGCTCCTACCTGACCGGCACGGCGTTCAAGCTCGGCACGGCGGCGACGACGGCGGCGCACCGCATCGTCTACAACCAGGCGACCGGCGAGTTGTTCTACGATGCCGACGGCACGGGCGCGGCGGCGCAGATCAAGTTCGCGGTCATCGCCAATCAGGCGCAGCTGAGCGCCGCGAACTTCCTGGTCTGGTAAGCCAACCGCTTGCCAGCCATCCCGGCTT
>KI912080.1:0-1294 GCA_000517005.1 Microvirga lupini | reverse complement strand
GACTCGAATCTCGGGTCGGATCAAGAATCGCACCCGGTATCGCGGGCAAGGGGAGAGGGCTTCGGGCCGCGCCGAGCCGCATCGGCAAACATCGCACCTCGAGCTGGGCAGCAAGACAAGCTCCGGTGCAACAAATCTTCATTGTTGAGGCCGAATGCGGCACGGCGGGGTGGCGGCGATCAGGTTCGCGGCACTCAACCCCGGTACCGCGCTCAGCGGGGCGGCACGCGCGGCGCGCCGACGGCAACGTGAAAGGCGCAGCGTTTCGCTGCGCCTTTTCGTTCGTGCCGGCCGAGGCAGCGAGATGGTCTGAGCAAGCCGGGGCGCCAGGGCAGAACCATGCGCGGCATGCGAACGACAGGGGAAGTAAAATCTGCGGTTGCAGCGCTACAACTTTGCAAAAGTTCATTGTTCGTGTGCGGGAGCGCACCTTGAGCGCTCTAAGAAATGATACAACATTAAATGTCCGGACATGAGTCAGGACAGGCAGCCCGATCGGTCGCTGATTGGTCGCCAAGAGGGGGCAACTATGACGTTTTCACTTGAACAAGCTCTGGCAGAGTTCTTCGACAACAGCGGCGGCGGCGGTGCCGCCTATGGCGGCACCTATGTGGTGAGCGGGCCGATCACGAGCGGGGGATCGGGTGGTTCCGGCTGCGGCGGTGGAACATCGGAAGGCGGCGTCGTTGATGGCGGATGGGAAACCGTCACCGACGAGAACGGAGAGGAGTTTATGATCGACCCGAATGGTGTCGTGTGGGAAGTTGGGTACGTCGATACTGATGGTGACGGCGTTCTGGAGCAGGTCCTAAGTACCAACCATGTGGATCCCCTCGATGCCGGCTGGATCAATCCGGACTACGATAGTACGGTTGATCCCATTGCATCGAATCTGCCCGATTGGGAATCGTACTACAATTCCAGTGAATGGGAGAATCCTGAATCGTATCAACTCTTCTGGAACGACAGCTCTCATTGGTGGCATTGGGTTGATACACAAGATAATTGGATTCCCTATGAAGGTCACGTGACTCACATACATTATGTCCCTTCGGAGGGCGGGGAGGCCATTATCATAACCCTCCCTGAACAGGACGACGAGACGGTTCAGAAAGGGCTGATCGTCTTAAATCCCACAGCGTCAAATTCCATTGTCGTAACAACTCAAGTCGGCACCGCCGGCAACGATGTGTTCTCAGGTGGCGGGTTTTTAGCCGGCGCGGGAGGTAATGACGGCCTCACCGGTTCGGCGGGCGCCGACGTTCTGAGCGGCGGTGCTGGCAGCGACACGCTC
>KI912079.1:32819-34077 GCA_000517005.1 Microvirga lupini | reverse complement strand
ATTCGAGACCTCGGTGAACGTGAGAACCTTTGTGCGGTCGGTGCATGCCTTGGCGAACAGGTCCACGACCTGCTCGTCGCTCTCCGGCACTTTGGGCACGGAAACCCGGACGATCTTCAGCCCGAACCGCTTGGCCCGAATGTCCCAGGCCTCGTTGTTGGTGACGTGGTTTTGATCCCAGATCACGATCTCGTCACCAGGTTTGAAGTTGAGACCATTGGTGATGACGCTGTTGCCTTCGGACGTGTTGCGGGTGAGCGCGATCTCGTCCGGCGCCGCGCCGATCTGGGCCGCCACCTTCGCCCGCGATGCCTTCAGCGTGTCGTTGAACTGGGCTCGGTTGTTAAAGGACACGTCGTAATCCTCGACCCGGGTCAGCGTCTCGACCTTGTCGGCGACGGACTGGAAGGACGGACACAGGTTGGCGCAGTTCATCGGAACGGCGGTCTCCGGGAAGATGAACTGGCGACGGACCAGCTCCCAGTAGTCCTCGCCGCCGGTTGTTTGCCCTCGGGCGATGTTCTGGAGGGCTCCAGTGGTGGCCGCGAAAGCCGCGGCTGCGCCAATCTGTTGGAAAATGGACCTGCGGGTGACAGAAAGCGGCATGACCGGCTCCTTACTTTCGAGCCCCAACTCCGGCGATCAAAAATCCGGGCGCAAAATGGCAAGGATTCATGGGTCCGGATCGTGTGAAGCCCGCTACAACCTGCCAAGGGCGCGCACCTCATGCCGGGACGGTCCTCACGTTTTCCCGCCTTTTGTCTTCATGCTAGTTCAGTTCGAGCCGCATGCTTGATCGCCAGGGACAATCCCTTGACAGTTTTGGCCATCGGCACGGCATAGCTGAGCGGTTCTTGGGCTCCTAGCCGCCAACGCCTCCTCGCTTCAGGAGAGTCTCGACGTCATCGGCCAAGTCCGCGATGGCCCGCGGGTGGCGCTGCTTGCCCATTCGCCATTGCTCACGCTGGGCCGCAGTCGTCTTCAACTGGAGTGGCGACGCAGTGGATCTCGGAGGCTCGACCGGACCATGTCGTGCGGCCTGCCTCACCTCACGCCGGATTAGACATATCGCGACGACCATCAGCGCAGGGACCATGGCAACCAATCCCAGCGCAATCCAGTCCTGCGGTGTCATACTCGACCAAAGAGCATCCATGGGGATCCTCCCGGAATGGCCTCGGCTTGGCTCCCCTTCGCAGGAGATTCCGCGCCGTCCCAGCGGAAACGCGCCGATCAATTCTAAGACCGATTGTTGCTT
>KI912079.1:29531-32719 GCA_000517005.1 Microvirga lupini | reverse complement strand
GGTGTTGTCACGTTAACGGAAATCGGGCGCAGTGAGGCAAGCGCGGTCACCTGACCGGCTCACGCGGAAGCGCAGGCTGCAGACTTCCATTCCGCCATGGCGGCGAGACGATGCAGATGGGTGGCAAGAGCAGAGCGGCGAGACCGGGGCGGAACGAAGAGATTGCGGACGGCGGAAAACACTGAGGTGAACCTCTGTAACCCGCCCGGCGATCGAAAGCTTTGCATCACTCGCTCGCGCCGACGCAGCGGCAGATGCGAATTCTCCGCTCTGTTGTTAAGTCCCCTGTGCGAGCGGTGCTCGACTGCCGGCATGATCTGGCGCCGGGCAGCAGCGTAGGAGCCGAGCTTGTCGGTGATCATCCGCCGTGGAGGGCAGCCCTGCTTCTTCAACAGACGTTTCAGCAGGCGTTTGGCCGCTTTGGGATCGCGCCGCGTCTGGACGAGCTCGTCGAGGACATAGCCGTGCTGGTCGACGGCCCGCCAGAGCCAGTGCTTCTGGCCCGCGATCGTGACCACGACCTCGTCCAAATGCCAGATGTCGCGGCGGCTTGGCGTCCTGCGCCTGAGGCGGCGGGCGTAAGCCAGCCCAAACTTCAAGGCCCATCGTCGGACGGTCTCATAGGACACGACGATGCCGCGCTCCAGCAGCATCTCCTCGACCAGCCGCAGGCTTAGCGGGAACCGGAAGTACAGCCACACCGCATGGGCAATGATCTCAGGCGGAAAGCGATGACGCTTGTAGCTGACAGACTTGCTCATGCCGCTCCGTCTACACGGTCGCAGTCAAACCCGAGTTAACGTGACAATACCCGCAAGAGTGCTCCGGCCTCCGAGCTATGGCGCAGCGCTGGTCTCGATTGATAGTGCCGAGATCTCGTCCATACCCGGGATCGTCCGGTTCATCCGCAATGGTCGCTTCATTGCAGTCGTTGCCAGACGGGAGGAGCAGGCAATTCGCGCCCTCGAGCGGCTTCGCGCGCATACACGGTGGCACGAGAACGAAACCATGCCGGGACGTGAGGCGATCTTCCCCTATATGCGCCGCTAAGCGGGCATGTCGGAACAGGATGACGGCGCATCGTCGGGACGCCGCATCACGGCAACCTACGAGGTGCCATACCGGATGCACACCTCTATCGGGCCAAGTTGCGCGGTAGCTGAGTTTCGTGACGGCTACCTAACAGTCTGGACGCATGCCCAGGGTGTCTACCCGCTGCGATCTTCCCTGTCTCGGCTTGTCGATCTGCCCGAGAGCCGTATTCGATGCATCCACCTGGAGGGATCAGGCTGCTACGGCCACAACGAGGCCGATGACGCAGCCGCCGATGCTGCGTTGATTGCTCGCGCCGTGCCCGGCCATCCCATCCGGCTGCAATGGATGCGTGAGGACGAGCATCAGTGGGAGCCATACGGCCCGGCCATGGTGATGCGGATTACTGGCGGCGTCGACCTGCAGGGGCGCATCACCGCTTGGGAACATTTCGTTGCGAGTGCACCACACGGCTCCCGGCCTGGTGGGGCGGCACGCTTGCTGGCGGCGCATCACATCGAGCCTCCGATTGCATCGTCATTTCTGGATGGTTTCTCGCAATGGGAAGGCGGTGGCACCTATAATGCCAAGCCATATTATGAGATCGAGGCGCACATTGAGAGCCGCTTGGTGCGGCGCGGACCATTGCGTTCGTCAGCATTGCGCGGCCTTGGCGCCTTTGCCAATATCTTCGCCATCGAGAGCTTCATGGACGAACTAGCGTGGACCGCCGGTATTGACCCGGTCGCCTTTCGACTTTTGCATCTTGGCGATCAGCGTGCCACCGCTGTCATTGGGCAAGCAGCAGCCGAGTTCGGCTGGCAAGATTTCCGCCGGGAAGCGGGCTGTGGACGTGGAGTTGGGTTTGCGCGGCTCAATAATTACGGTGCCTATGTTGCCGTCGTCGCTGAGGCTGAGATCGACGCAGCGGAAGGCAGATTGCGCCTTAGGCGTATGGTGGGAGCTGTCGATTGTGGTGAAGTGATCAGTCCCGACGGCGTCCGCAATCAGATTGAAGGTGGTATGGTTCAAGCTGCGAGCTGGGCACTGATCGAAGCCGTTGATTTCGATCGCACACGCATTCTCAGCCGTAATTGGGACGACTACCCGATCATGCGGATCACCGAGGCGCCCCACGTTTCCGTCAGCTTGGTCGATCGTCCCGGCGAGCCTTACTTGGGTCTCGGAGAGGCAGCACAGGGACCTGCCGGCGCGGCCGTCGCCAATGCGGCCGCTGATGCGATGGGTCGTCGCCTTCGCTCTTTGCCGCTCAATGCTGAGGTAAGCCCCAAAAGCCGAGGTATGCCGTGACTGAAGAACGCCACGCCAAGCCCTGTGACATTCAGAAGGTCTTCGTTTGGATGTGATGGGATTCCGTACCATTGTGCAACACGGCTCTGTCGCAAATCTGGACTGGGGTTTGAGAGGGATGGAACCGCACGTCGGCTCCGATTCATGCGGTGAGCCACTCAAACTGCTCCGCGAGCAAGGGCCGCGGATTCCCGGCGCAATCCGTCTGTCCTTTGCGGATCATGTGGACCATCTCGATGCCACCCAGGATCGCCCGCGCGCTGTTTACGCCCTTGAACCCGAGCATGAGCCGGATCCGCCTCTTGATGGCCCGATAATCCTGCGCGACGCGATTGTTAAGAACTTCACCTGGCGGAGTTTGGCGAAACGCCAGAGCGTCTTCTCCTGCTTCAGAGCGTTCGTAGCGACTGGATAAGCGGTGTTCTTGTCGGCCGTGACGGGGCGGGATTAACCGTATGTGGCTGCTTCAGGGCCTTGCGGAAGAAGCGCTTGGCCGCGGCCCGCTTGGCCGAGAGCAGAAAGTCATTGGTCTGTCCGCACACGTTGACGGCGCGGTACGGATAACCCATTGGCCTGTCCCATGAATATACATGTATCAACGTCCAAAGCCATTGGATATATCTCTACCGGGTATCGCCAACTTAAGCCAGCCGGAGCTGTTTCGGCGGGTCCTGCATACCTCTAAGCCATTGAAAGTATGTGACCTGCCTCAGGCTAAAAACTCGCTAAAGCTGGTAAAACCCGGTAAGTTGACGGTGCCGGTCAAAGGATAGCGAGCTAGTGCTCCGTGTGATTCACGCTGCGTTCACATGACGGGCTCTGTTGAGAGCCGTCGAGATGGAGCC
>KI912079.1:28720-29431 GCA_000517005.1 Microvirga lupini | reverse complement strand
ATGGCACCACCACCGCGACCGTTCTCGCCCAGGCCATCGTCCGCGAGGGCGCCAAGGCGGTCGCCGCCGGCATGAACCCGATGGATCTGAAGCGCGGCATCGACATGGCCGTGGCGGAAGCCGTCAAGGACATCCAGGCCCGCGCCAAGAAGGTCGCCTCGTCCGAGGAGATTGCCCAGATCGGCACGATCTCGGCCAACGGTGATGCCGAGGTTGGCCGCATGCTGGCGGAAGCCATGCAGAAGGTCGGCAACGAGGGTGTGATCACGGTCGAGGAAGCCAAAACGGCAGCTACCGAGCTCGATGTGGTCGAGGGCATGCAGTTCGACCGCGGCTATCTCTCGCCGTACTTCATCACCAATGCCGAGAAGATGATCGCGGAGCTCGAGGACCCCTACATCCTCATCCACGAGAAGAAGCTGTCATCCTTGCAGTCACTGCTGCCGATCCTCGAGGCCGTGGTGCAGACCGGCAAGCCCTTGCTCATCATCGCGGAAGATATCGAGGGCGAGGCGCTCGCGACGCTTGTGGTCAACAAACTCCGCGGTGGTCTGAAGATCGCTGCCGTGAAGGCGCCGGGCTTCGGTGATCGCCGCAAGGCCATGCTCGAGGACATCGCCGTTCTCACCGCCGGTCAGACGATCTCCGAAGACCTCGGCATCAAGCTCGAGAATGTCACGCTTGACATGCTGGGACGGGCCAAGACCGTGC
>KI912079.1:28305-28620 GCA_000517005.1 Microvirga lupini | reverse complement strand
CGTGCTCGAGCAGACCGCTGACGCGCAGAAGGCCGCCTGAGCGGCCCCACACAACAGTCATCATCAGGAGGAAATACTATGGCAGCCAAAGAGGTAAAGTTCGCCGCGAATGCGCGTGAGAAGATGCTCCGTGGCGTGGACATCCTGGCCGATGCGGTGAAGGTCACCCTTGGTCCCAAGGGTCGCAACGTGGTGCTGGAGAAGAGCTTTGGCGCTCCGCGCATCACCAAGGACGGTGTCACGGTTGCGAAGGAGATCGAGCTTGCCGACAAGTTCGAGAACATGGGCGCCCAGATGGTCCGCGAGGTCGCGAGC
>KI912079.1:27878-28205 GCA_000517005.1 Microvirga lupini | reverse complement strand
CGCCCGACGCCACTTCCAGGTGCGGCCGCCCTCCGTTCACCAGATGGTGCTCACTTTGGAGTGCCGGGTTGATCCGGCGACAGCCGGGGGGGATGTCACATTAACTGAGTATAGCCGCGGAGCCGCTCAACGAGGTCTGGTTTTGCACAGCCCAAGTGTTTGATTTCCCTCGGCGCGAGATTTTTCCTTGACGAGTATACGGCAGTATTCCCCGTTAACGTGACATCTCCGACGGACCAGGAGGGGTTTCCACCCTCCCTGCTAATGGTTGCGTCACCTTATGATCCGGAGGTGCACTACGCGAAGAAACAGTCCACGATCTGGATC
>KI912079.1:27591-27778 GCA_000517005.1 Microvirga lupini | reverse complement strand
GGTGGGCGAGACATTCCACCTCTGTCCGGTGTCGGTGATCACCGTCACGGTCTTCCTGTTGTAGCGCGTCAGCATGCCCTCGAGGTGACCCCTGGCCGGGAGGCTGGAAGCTGACCCGGTCCCCAATCTTGAACTCCAGCATCTCCACATGAGCGCGCATCTGGTGAAGAAAGCGCAGGCGCTCGAC
>KI912079.1:27001-27491 GCA_000517005.1 Microvirga lupini | reverse complement strand
TGGAGAAGGAGAACACCACCATCGTGGGCGGTGCGGGTTCTCGACCGGAGATAGAGGCGCGCATCCAGCAGATCAAGGCGCAGATCGAGGAAACCACCTCGGACTACGACCGAGAGAAGCTCCAGGAGCGTCTCGCCAAGCTCGCCGGCGGTGTGGCAGTAATTCATGTCGGCGGGAGCACCGAGATTGAGGTGAAGGAGAAGAAGGACCGGGTGGATGACGCACTCCATGCCACCAAGGCGGCGGTTGAGGAGGGCATCGTGCCTGGCGGCGGCACCGCGCTGCTCCGCGCCAAGGCGGCGGTCGCCAAGCTGACGAGTGACAACCCGGACATTCAGGCCGGCATCAACATCGTGCTGCGGGCGCTCGAGGCTCCGATCCGTCAGATCGCCGAGAACGCCGGTGTCGAGGGCTCGATCGTGGTCGGCAAGATTACCGACAACACGCAGTCCGAGACCTTCGGCTTCGATGCTCAGACTGAGGAGTTCGT
>KI912079.1:26626-26901 GCA_000517005.1 Microvirga lupini | reverse complement strand
ATGAAGTTCCGTCCGCTGCACGACCGCGTCGTCGTCCGCCGCATCGAGGCCGAGGAGAAGACGGCCGGCGGCATCATCATCCCGGACACCGCCAAGGAAAAGCCGCAAGAGGGCGAAGTCATCGCCGTCGGCCCCGGCGCCCGTGACGAGAGCGGCAAGGTTGCGGCCCTCGACGTGAAGGCCGGTGACCGCGTCCTGTTCGGCAAGTGGTCCGGCACCGAGGTGCGGATCGACGGTCAGGATCTCCTGATCATGAAGGAATCCGACATCATGGG
>KI912079.1:14358-26526 GCA_000517005.1 Microvirga lupini | reverse complement strand
ATAAACCATGGTGTGTGTCACATGAATGATTCTCGTTGGCTCTTACGGCAGTCTCGACCCAAGCCAATCCGACAATTTCTATGAGGTTTGGTCTCATCATTACTTCCAGAATGAGCGATTACTCGCGCCTGGAGCGTGGAACACTTGGAGCTGCCATTTGCCTTGATGTCATGGAGAGGGTGCCACGGTCGAGGACGGTGGCACCCGTTAGTGGCTAATGGACGGAGAAGTAGTCGCCCGGGTTGCTGTTGACGTCGTCGGCGTTCACGTTCACGAGGGTGATAGTGTCTCCATTCCCAAGATCGACGATGGTGTTGTCACCCACCTGCTGCACGCGGCTCGCTAAGTCGTCAGCCGTCGCAATGTCGGTGCCATTGATTCCCTTCGAGATCTGCAGGATGTCCTGACCCGCCTTGAAGTCGAGAACGACGTCATTGCCGCCGCCGCCACTGAAGACGAAGGTATCGCCGCCCGCACCGCCGACGAGGACATCGTCGCCTTCGCCGCCGTCGAGGATATCGGCACCAGAGCCGCCTCTGAGAATGTCGCTGTCGACGCCGCCGTAGAGAAGATCGCCGCCAGAGCCGCCCTCAAGGACGTCGCTGCCGTCATCGCCGCGCTGGATGTCATCGCCAGTGCCGCCGAACTGAAGGTCATCGCCAGTGCCGCCGAACTGAAGGTCATCGCCTTGACCGCCGAACAGCTGATCAGCGCCTTCGCCGCCCGAGAGCCAATCATCGCCGGAGTCGCCGGCGAGGAAATCAGCCCCGGCGCCGCCGGAGGCTGCATCGTCGCCTCCACCGCCGAAGACCAGATCATCACCACTGTAGCCGAAGATTACGTCGGCACCGGACGTGCCGTGCAAAGCATCATTCGAGGCTCCACCACCAATCGTCGCCATATCTGTCATCCTCGTTGCCGCAACCCAGCACGCCACGGCGTCGCCGGTTGCGAGGTTGTGTGAAAATGAAACGCGGGCTACGCAAAGTGAATTGCAGGGTACGGATGTTTTGAAGCAAGACCCAGCCTGATCTTGTGTAATGAATAAATTCAGCAATGTAAATATGGAAATATAAGTGTCTTTTGTGGCAGCTAATACTGCTTAAATACACCAATTGGTTCCTAATTATTTTGTTTTTGAAGGATTTCCAGAATGAATGTCATTCGAAATTCAAACAACCATAAAATGTTTATCTGACACTCGCTGCATCAGACTCATGGGATGGTCCCAAAGACAATGAACCCGATACGAGCCGCGCTGTCGTCCTAGCGGTCGGGACGAGCGGGACCTCGATTTGATGTCAACACGCGCAGGTAACGTGTCCAAAAAGGTACTGTCAACTTGATGCTGGATCGCCAAAGCTGTCGCTGCGCACCCTCCAAACCAGTTCAAATCAACCCACGAGGGCAACACCGGTCACATCGCGCCAGGAATCGAAGGCGCGATCCTGGGCAGCGCGAGACTCACTGGCCGAGAGGCGATGGCGATGAAGCTGAAAGTGGTTATGGATCGGGCTGTGAGTGGCAAGAAAGTGCTGGGCCTGCCGGGCTGATTGGAACCGCCTCATGTGGCGTTCGCGCCTTCGGACTGGCTGGTGCGAGACCTCACAGCGGTTGTTCAGATATCGGCTCTGCCGATGCTCAACACCCGGCAGGATCTCCCGTTTGGCGGCACCATAGGATCCGAGTTTATCCGTCACGATGACCCTGGGTACGTAGCATAAGCCCTTCAGCAGCTTGCGAAAGAAGCGCTTGGCCGCCTTCGTGTTACGGCGGCTCTGAACCAGCACATCGAGCACGTTGCCATGCTGGTCAACGGCTCGCCAGAGATAGTGCAGTTTGCCTCGGATCCGGATGAACACTTCATCCAGAAACCATTTATCGCCAGGCTGCGGCCGTCGGCGCTTGAGGCTGTTGGCGTAGGCCCGTCCGAAGCGCAGACTCCACTCGCGGATGGTTTCATAGCTGACCACGATGCCCCGCGCTGCCAGGATCAGCTCGACGTCCTGCAGGCTGAGGCTGAAGCAGTGATACAGCCAAACCGCCTGATTGATGATTTCGGCCGGAAAGCGGAAGCCGCGATACAGGTTGGGGGTCGTGCTCATGCCCGAGACCCTGCCATAGACGCCGACCTATGCCAACTTGACAGTACCCCGGCGGGACAGAATGAGCCACTGCAAAAGGCGTCGAACGGAGAAGCTGCACTGCACACACCTCAAAGGACGCCCTAAAGTGACGTAAATCGTCCTGAATATCCTGCCGAAGCGTCGTAGGGTTCGCGTATTTGCCTGATGATAGCTTTATAAAATTCGATCTAATCGAACTTTCTGTCCCCATGGACGACGTCCTGCAAACTTCCTCAAGGGAAGCCCAGGTGGGCCATGCGGCTGCCGCTCGTGTCCGCGATTGATCACTAAAGATCCGGCGGCTTGATCACGGCCCGGATCGCGAAGCTCGATTGAATGCGGGCGACGCCAGGCAGGCAGGATAGAACGTCCGTGTGAATGCGCTCGTAGCTCGCTGCGTCGGGCACGGCCACACGGAGAAGGTAGTCCGACGTTCCGGTCATGAGATAGCACTCCCGGATGTCGGGACATTGGCAGGCGGCCTTCTCGAAGCGCCTGAGATACTCGTCCGTCTGCCGTTCCAGGGTGATCTGCACGATGACGACCGTTTCCGATGCCGCTGCCCGATCATTGATCAGGGCGGAATATCCGCGGATCGTTCCGCTCTCCTCAAGAAGCCGCACACGGCGCAGGCACGCCGACGGAGACAACCCGACCTTCTCGGCCAGGTCGGCATTCGTGATACGCCCGTCGGTCCGGAGAATGCTGATGATGCGCTGGTCTATCGCGTCCATGGCGGCTCAAGGATCGGTGACATTGAACGACTGCAACGGAGACGGCGCCATCGCACAGCTCAGTCGCCTGTGCAAAGTGAGCGATCTCAGCCGGTGCTCAGCAAATCAGAGCGGAAGGATGCATCGAGGCGCTGCATGAAGCTTTCCGCGCAGCACATGTGCTCGCGCATGATCCGGCTGACGCCACGGCGATCCCTCACACGGAAGGCCGCCACGAGATCCCGGTGGCTCGCCACGTTGTGCTGACCAAAGGCCTCGTGCTCGTCGTAGCGGTCGCTGCGGAACTCGACGAGATCGCGCAGGAGCCCGTTCAGGAAGCGGCAGATGAAGGCGAGCAGAGGATTGTCGCAGCTCTCGCAGAGAATGTCGTGGAACTCAATCTCGAGCCGACGGCCCGTGACACGGTCGCCGCTGTCGCGGGCTTCGACGCATTGCTCGATATTGGTCTCGAGCCTCTTCAACTGGTCCTCCGTCAGACGACCGACGACGCTTTCTGCCAGGGACACCTCGAGGCCGCGCCTTAGGACATAGATCTGTTCGAAATCCAGCACTTGGAAATGGAGGTAGCTGCGCAACTGCTGCATGGCCGCGTCGATGGAAACGGGTTGGATCTCGGCGCCGCCGTTCGGGCCAGTCTGCATCTTCACAAGCCCCTGTACTTCAAGGGCCTTCAGCGCTTCGCGAAGCGTACCCTTCGCGCAGCCGTAATGCTGCATCAGGGTTTTCTCGTTGGGCAACCGGTCACCCGGCTTCAGGCCCTCCCGCGCGATCCAGCGCCTCAGGTCTTCGGCGATCTGATCCGAGAGCTTCGTGCGCTGCATCCGTCCGCGCCAGCGGTCCGGAACGCGTTCCTTGTCGCTTTTCATATTTGAACCGCCTCCGGTCTCCACGGGATGTCTTCCTGGAGAGGATATACCGGACGGGCGAGTTTTTCGAAACGGAATAACTTGTAGTCCGAGCTCGTCACGCCGCGGCTCGCGCACTCGACGACGGCCCTCGCGATAGGCTCGAAAACGGGACGGCAATACATGCGGGATTTCAGGATCAGGTACCGGCACGCACGGGGGTCGAGACCGACGCTCGTGAACACCGCAAGGTCCCACGGCTCGTGAGGCTGCTCGGTGACGAGTAGCCGCGCCCGGCCGGTGTCCAGCACGGCGGCCCGCCCCATGAGGCAGCGCATGCCCGTATAGGTCGGCCCGCTGATTGTATACTCGCCGTCGCCCAGAACGCGGATTACCCCGGCGAGCTCCAGCGGGCGCTTGGAGACGCCGATGCGCGGCATCGCCACGCGGTTGCCGATCCCGAGCTCGATCCGGGCGCCGACTCCTGCGGCCATCATTGCCGCCACGGCTTCAGGATCGCAGATTGGACCAACGACGATGTCGTCGAGCCCCTGCGCCAGCGCCTCGCCGAGTACGTCCATAGTATCGCAGGTGCCACCGGACATGCAGTTGTCGCCATGATCGAGCAGCAGCACGGGGCCTTGCCCCGCTCCTTCGGCGGCGGCGCGCGCCGCGGCGACCGACTGGTGGAGCGGCTCCTCGTGGTACACGAACTCGGCGCGGCGCTCCCACAGGAGCCCGCCGATCTCGCGCGCGGCCTCCGCGGCGAGATCGGCCGATTCCGCGACCGTGATCACCGATACACCGGCATCCGCGATGTCGGCGATGGGAAAGCCGCCGAAAACGCTGACAGCCAGCACGCCGGGCCGCTCCTCCGCGGCTCTCGCAGCCTTGATCGCATCCTGCATGGCTCCGGGAACGCCAGTGTTCATCTTCAAGGTATGGGCCAGTTGCGGCGGATGGCACCAGGCCCGCTTCGGCGCGAGCCCCTCGTCGAGCATGCGTCCAACGAGCCGCACCGCATGAGCACCGGTTTCGTACATGTCCACATGCGGATAAGTCTTGAAGCCGACGAGCACGTCGGCGTTCGCAACCATGCGTTCAGTGATGTTGCCGTGAAGGTCGAGGGCGACGCCGAGCGGCACATCGGGCGCGACGGCACGGATGCGGGCGAGGAGCTCGCCCTCGCCGTCCTCCAGGCTCTCGGTCACCATCGCCCCGTGAAGATCCAGGAGAACGGCGTCGCATCCGTTCCGGACCGCGTCGACGATGGCCGCCGCCATGGCTTCGAAGGCGTCGTCCGCCACGGGGCCGCTCGGATTGGCGGTGGCGAAGACTGGCGTCACCACCTCCGCGCCGCGCGCTTCCGCAAAGGCCAGGAAGGCGCCCATGGCCGTGCGCGAACCCGTGCCCGCCTGCAGGGCATCCTCGTCCCAGCGCGGGTTGAACGATGCGAGCGGCGTCGGCACCGGCGAGAACGTATTGGTTTCGTGATTCATGCGGGCGACAACGAAGCGCATGCCGGTTATCCTTGTGAAGGCGCTGACCAGCGCCGATGGTTCCGTATATCGGGACTTTTAACGGACGCCTGTCAGTTCAGGCGTTCCGTCCCGCGCCCGTCGTAGTCGAGAACGGCGCCGAGGAGCACCTGCGCTCCCGCCGCGCATTCCTCGAAGGACGTGCTTTCCTCCTCGTTGTGGCTCAGCCCCCCCGCGCAGGGCACGAAGATCATGGCGGTCGGCGCGACTCGGGCGATGTAGGCCGCATCGTGACCCGCGCCCGAGCTCATGTCGCGCGCCGGGTACCCGGCCGCCTGCGCGCTCTTTTTCACGGAAGCAAGGCAATCGGCATCGAACCTGACGGCGGGCGATTCCCAGACCTTCTTGGATTCCACACCGAGGCTTCCCTTGCCGGCCATCTCGTCGATCGCGGCCAGGAGCTTGCGCTCCATGACGTCGAGGACGGCATCGTCGGGATGACGGAAATCAACCGTGAAGAACACATGTCCTGGCACGACGTTTCGCGAATTGGGCTGCACCTCGATCAGTCCGACGGAGCCCACGGCGGAAGGCGCGTGCTCCAGGGCGATGCCCTCGATCCGGTCGATGAGCCGCGCCGCGCCCACAAGGGCGTCGCGCCGCATGGGCATCGGGGTCGAGCCCGTATGCGCCTCTCGTCCGGTGACGGAGACCTCATACCAGCGCATGCCCTGGACGCCTTGGACGATTCCGATGACCTTCTCCTCCTGTTCAAGGATAGGCCCCTGCTCGATATGCAGCTCGAACATCGCTCCGAACGTGACCGATCCGGCCTTGGCGGCGCCCCGATAGCCGATCGCCTCGATGGCCTCGCCGAACGTGACGCCCTGACGATCTTCCCGGCTGTCTGCATAGGCCCGGTCGAAGACGCCCGCATAGACGCCTGACCCGAGCATCGCGGGCGCGAAGCGCGAGCCCTCCTCGTTGGTCCAGTTCACCAGCATGAGAGGCGCGTTCGTCTCGTAGCCGGAATCCTGAAGGGTCTTGAGCACCTCCAGGCCGCTGAGCACCCCGAGGATCCCGTCGAACTTTCCGCCCGTGGGCTGCGTATCAAGATGGCTGCCGATCGCGATGGGAGGAAGATCGGCGCGCTGGCCGGGGCGAACGGCGAACATGTTCCCGACCTCGTCGACCGTCACGGTGCAACCGAGCCTCTCGCATTCCTGCTTAAGCCAGTCGCGCACCTGCCTGTCGGTGTCCGTCAGGGTCAGGCGCGACACACCGCCCTTCGCCGTTCCGCCGATCCTAGCGGTTTCCATCACACTGTCCCAGAGACGCTGGGGATTGATTTGCAGATTGGGAATCATTCGCTTTACCAAAACGCGGGGTCAGTGGGCCTTCACGCCCAGGTAGCGGTCCTTCGTCGCCTCATCGGCTGCGAACTCGTCATGCGTGCCGTGATAGACAACACGGCCGAGCTCCAGGATATAGTGGCGGTCGGCGAGCTGCGTGCAGACGGCGAGGTTCTGCTCGACGAGCAGGATCGGGATTCCGGCCGCGCGGATCTTCTTGATCTGGTCGACGATCTCATCGACGATGACGGGAGCCAGTCCTTCGACAGGCTCATCCAGCATCAGGAGTTTCGGCGCGTTGAGAAGAGCGCGAGCGATGGCCAGCATCTGCTGCTCGCCGCCGGAGAGCTGGCCGCCTCCGTTGCGGCGGCGTTCTTCAAGGCGTGGAAAGATCGCGTACACGTCCTTCAGCGACCAGGGCGAGCCCTTCCGCTCCGCGATGCGCAGGTTCTCCTCGACGCTGAGCAATCCGAAGATGCCGCGGTTTTCGGGCACGAGGGCGAGGCCGCGCTGAGCGATTTTGTGAGGACGCCATCCCGTGACGTCCGTTCCGGCGAAGCGCACGCGTCCGGCGCGCGGCGCGAGCAGGCCGCTGATGCTCTTCAGGGTCGAGGTCTTCCCGGCCCCGTTCCGGCCGAGCAGCGTCACGACCTCGCCGGCCCGCACTTCGAGGGTCACGCCCTGAAGGATATGGCTCTTGCCGTAATAGCCATGCACGTTTTCGATTTCGAGCAATGCCGTGGTCATGCGAGATCACCCGTGATCATGTTGCCGAGATAGGCGCGCCGCACTTCCGGATCGTCTCGCACCACGGCGGGCGGCCCCTCCACCAGCACGCGCCCCGCACGCATGACCGTCACGGTGTCACTGATGTTCATGACGATGCCCATGTTGTGCTCGATGAAGAGCACCGTGTGGTCGCGGCCCAGATCGCGGATTAGGGCCTTCATCGCCTCGACGTCGTCGATGCCCATTCCGGATGTTGGCTCGTCGAGCAGGATCAGCCGCGGCTTCGCCGCAACCGCCATGCCGACTTCGAGCCGCCGCTGCTGCCCGTGAGAGAGTTCGCCTGCCGCCCTTTCCGAGACATGGGTCAGCTCCAAGCGCTCCATGACTTCATCGGCGATGGCGAGCGCACTGCCGTGCAGATCGACCCCGCGCCAGGGCGCGAGCGCCTGCAGGGGTGTGCGCCCCTGAGCCGCTAGGCGCAGGTTCTCGCGGACGGTCAGATTCTGGAAAAGGCTCGTCACCTGGAAGGAGCGCGCGATGCCCAGAGGCACCCTCTTGTCGTCGGACACATGGGTGATGTCCCGCCCGTCGAGGGTGATCCGCCCGCTCGATGCTCGCACGCGGCCGGTGAGGGCATGGAACAGGGTGGTCTTTCCCGCGCCGTTCGGGCCGATCACGGAATGAATCGTGTTGGGCTTAATCGACAGGGTGACGTCCGAGAGGGCGAGGAAGCTGCCGTAGCGAACGCCGAGTTTTTCGGCCGCAAGAATCGGAGTCTGGGTGCTCATATGCCCCTCCCCTCGGATTCCGGCTGGATGGGAGATTCGATGGAAGATTTGATGGAAGACTTGCGGCCCATGGGCAGGGCCTCGACCAGCCGTTCGAGGAGGCCCCACAGCCCCTTCTGCATGAAGAGCGCCACCACGATGAGGAGCCCGCCGAGAAGGAGAAGCCAGCGCGGCCAGATCGACGAGAGCAGATCCGAGACGATCACGTAGAACCCGGCTCCGAGCACGGAGGCGAACAGGTTTCCGCTGCCGCCGATGATCGTCATGATCAGGATGCTCTCGCTCATGTGGTATTCGATGTTCGACAGGGGCGCGACGCCGATGAGGAGGGCATGGAGCGCGCCGGCAAGCCCCGTCACCGCGCCGGAAATGGCAAAGGCCGTGATCTTGAAGTTGCGGACGGGAAAGCCGATGGCGCGCGCGCGTTCCTCGTTGTCGCGGACCGCCAGCAGGGTGCGCCCGAACGTGGAGCTCGCAACCCGCTGCAGGGCCGCGAAGACAAGCAGAAAGAGCACCGCCACAAAGGCGTAGTAAGCCCAGGAATCTCCCAGAGAGAACGGTCCGATGGCGGGCCGGGGGATGTTGAGCAGGCCGTTGTCGCCGCCGGTGATGTCCTTGAACGTGTAGGCGAGGAAGTAGAAGAACTGGGAGAAGGCGAGCGTCAGCATGACGAAGTAGACGCCCTGCCGGCGGATCGAGAGCCAGCCGACACCCGTGGCGACAACGGCTCCCGCGGTCGCTGCGAGAACGAGCGCGACACCGAGCGGGAGCGAGGTGTGCAGCAGGGTCAGCCCGGCCGCATAGCTCCCGAGTCCGAAGAAGATTCCCTGACCGAAGGACAACAGGCCCGTATAGCCGAGGAGCAGATTGCAGGCTGCCGCTGCCATGGCGAAGATCAGCACCTCGGACGCGAGCGTGCCGGACCTCATGAAGAGCGGGAGCGCGATGGCGACGAGTGCGGCGAGAACGAAGTGAAGAGAAGCGCGGTTCATGATGGCAGCTCTCATGCCCGGCCGAGCAGGCCGCGCGGCATCGTCAGAATGACGAGACCCATGCCGAGATAGATCATCAGGCGGGCGCCCTCGGGCCAGAGAGTCGTCATGATGCTCTGCACGATTCCCACCAGAAGGCCTGCGATGAGCGCGCCCGTGTAGCTGCCCATGCCGCCGATGACGACGACCACGAAGGCGATGCCGAGGGCCTCGACGCCCATGAAGGGCTCGACGCCGCGGATCGGCGCCGCGAGGGCTCCGGCGAGGCCCGCGAGGCCCGCGCCGAGGGCGAAGACGGCCGTGTTCACCCGCAGGATGTCGATGCCGAGCAGCGAGACCATGTCGGTCGATTCCGAGCCCGCGCGCACCACGGCGCCGAGCCGCGTGCCTTCCAAAAGCCACCAGAGGCCGATGGCAAGCACGAGGGTCAGCCCGATGACGAAGAGGCGGTATTGCGGATAGATGAAATCGCCGAGGATGACGACGCCACTGAGCGCGCCCGGAGTCGAGACGTTGCCGCCCACCGGCCCCCAAAGAATGATGACCAGTTCCTGCACCATCAGGGCGAGCCCGACGGTCACGAGGATGTGGAACGTATGCGGCAGGTGATAGATGCGCCGCAGCAGGACGGATTCCGTCAAGGCGGCGAGCCCCGCGACGATGATCGGCGCCACAAGAAGTGCCGCCCAGAAATTCAGGCCGCGCTCGGTCATGTCATAAACGAGATAGGCGCCCAAAAGATAAAATGCGCCGTGGGCGAAATTCACGAAATGAAGCAGCCCGAAGATGACGCTCAGTCCCACCGCGAGCAGGAAGTAGAGCATTCCCAGGCCGATGCCGTTTACCAGCTGAAACAGATAAATCACGCGGGCACCTGATGTTGAAGCCAATCAATGGTCGCAAGAAAAAGGGGACGGCCGCGTGCCGTCCCCGCCGATGGTCAGGCCATCTTGCACTGGGCTTGCTCCGGAGACTGGAACGACTTGCCGAAGCTGATAATGTCGGCGTAGTCGTCCTTGTCCTTCATGGCGCTCTTGGCCTTCCCCTTCAGCAGGTAATAGTTCTTGATGACCTGGTGGTCCGTGGCGCGGATCTCCTCGTCGCCGGTCAGGCCAGCATACTTCATGCCCTCCATGGCCTGGATGACGGCTGGACCTTCCGTGCTTCCCGCCTTTGCGGCCGCGTCGATCAAGATTTTTGTCGTCAGATAGGCGCTGGCGAAGGCGTAGTTCGGGTTCATCTTGTGCTTGGCCTGCACCTTGGCGACCAGCTCGCGGTTAAACGGCGAGTCGATGCCGTGCCAGTACTGAGCCCCGAAGTAGACGCCCTCCATCAGCTCAGGTCCCAAGGCTTCAAATTGTTCGAGTCCCGAAGCCCAGGCCAGCAGGATCGTCATGCGGTTTTTCATGCCGAAGCTGACGGCCTGACGAAGAGTATCGGACGACTGGGAGCCAAAGTTGAGGATGAGGAGAGCATCGGGCTTCGCGGCCATGGCATTGGTCAGATAGCCGCTGAATTCCTTCTCCGTGAGGGAGTGATAGCTGTTGCCGACATGCTCGATCCCCTTCTCCTTGAAGATCGCCTTGGCGGCATTGAGCAGGCCATCGCCGAAGACGTATTGAGGCGTGATCGTGTACCAGCGCTTCGCATTGGGAAGCTGCTCGATGAGCGGACGCACGGTCTGCTCGATGGCGCCGAAGGTCGGCACGCTCCACCGAAACGTGCTCTTGTTGCACTCCGAGCCGGTGATCTCATCGGCGCCTGCTGTGGTGATGAAGACCCCCTTCCCTTTTGCGACCTCCTTGCCCATGGCGAGGGCCTCGGACGACAGGATGCCGCCGGAGAACAGCGTCACTCCGCGCTCCATCGCCTCCTGAACCTTGCGGACAGCTGTGGCCGGCTTTCCTTCCGTGTCGATCTCGAGATAGCTTAGCTTACGGTCTAGGACTTTGCCGACCTCCTCAACAATCATTGCGGTACCCATGGAGCCAAACTTACCATTGGCAGCGAAGGGCCCCGACATTGGAAGCGGCGCGCCAATGGTGATGTCCTCGCCGGCAGCGAAGGCAGGCCGGAGCCCCGTAGGGAGGAGCAGCGAGCTCGCGGCAACGGATGAGAGTTTCAGCAGATCACGACGGTTGAGCATGGATACCTCTGGGCTATTTATTCTATTTATACGTATAGTTATGATAGAATTTTATCTGTCAAGAAGAAGCGCGCCCAGGAGGGGAGAGCATGAGGAGTTGTGTTGGGGGAGCTATGACGGATTTTGGGTGATGGGGCCGATCAGGCGACGCTGTTTGTCGGCATCGGAGTAACCTCGCTGCCGTCCTTAAACCTGACACCGGCGATCACCCTCGGCAACTGGTTTTCGCCCATCAACCGCCGCCAGCTTTTTGCGGCGGCCATCACCAGCTTGAACACCATCAGCCGGGCGGTGGTCGGCGACAGCGAGCCCTTGGTGCGCACGGTCCGGTGCCGCACCGTCGCAAACACACTCTCAATGGGGTTCGTCGTCCGGAGATGGATCCAGTGTTCGGCCGGCCAGTCGAAGAAGGCCAGCAGCGCTCGCTGGTCCTTGCGCACGCACTCCACGGCCTTGGGATAGCGCGCGCCATAGGCGTCCTGGGGCTGGAACAAGATCTGCTCCCAAACACACGGTAACGAAGTACGTAGCAAGAACGTTGGCCAGTAAACCAACTGAGAAACCCCTGCAATGGCTGAATACAGCTTGGATCTTGGTGTCTGAGCCGTCATCCAGGCCAGATTGACTGATGGAGAGGGGTACGATCCTCAGAGAGATGCCTGCGAGAGAGTAGCGCTATCCGGATAGGTTAGACAAAGCGAACAAAACACAATGTCTTCAAGTGGGTACCGGATCTACGTGAGTATCGTCTTGCTTGACCTTGAAGGGGCGGTCCTCAAGCCCCGTCGGAAGAGTTGCCAATCCGTTCTAGCTTAGCGTGTCATTGGACACAGCTCTTGTTCTGACCCCTTGTTCGGTGACGCATTCGCCGACTCGGAGACCTACGGAGCCGAGCCGCCAAGTGACGCTTACCTCAAGGGCTTGCTCGCGAAGGAACACGTCGTGGCACTCGTGGCATTGGAGAGCGAGGAGGTTCTC
>KI912079.1:9168-14258 GCA_000517005.1 Microvirga lupini | reverse complement strand
TGGATATGGACAGGTACTATCCGGCAGGTCCGTAAGCGCTGTGTTAATAGGGTGGGAACAAGTCACAGCTTCAGGCAGCATCGCGCCAGAGTGTCGGTAACCGCCCATGACGAGAATGGGAGCCCCGCCCGTACATTGTTGGCTGCGAAGTGCCGGAGCCCGAGTACAGTCCATGGTCGATGCGACTTTTCGGGCGCATGTGATCCTGATTCGATGGTTGTCCTATAGTTACATAACGAAACAACGGCCGGTGTTGCTGAGCTTCCCCCAAACTGAACCAGAGGCTGAAGGCTGCCCATCATGCGCTCTGCGTCACGACAGAGGAGAACACAGCGCCGTAGTGGCACGCCGTCGCAACAAGCACAAAGGCGTGCCAGATTGCGTTGTGAAAGCGCAGGCTATCCCATATGTGGAAAATCACGCCGGTGGTGTAGAGCAAAGCACCGGCGCCGAGTAACCACAGGGTCGCACTCGGAAATACGAGAATGTGATCCCACAAGACAATCCCGCTCCAGCCGATCAGCAAGTAGAATCCGATCGACAGTCGATCAAAACGCCCGGGCAGCGCGATCTTGAGAATGATCCCGATCAGGGAAGCCGCCCAGACACCAACCATGAGAACTTGCGGAATGAGGGCACTGCCCATGCGCGTCAGGAATGGCGTGTAGGTGCCTGCAATCAAGACATAGATTGCCGCATGATCGAAGCGGCGTAGCCACCACTTTACAGGCGAGATCGGCCACATGTTGTAGGCTGCCGAGATCACCAGCACCGCCATCATCGCAACGCCATAGATCAGGGCAGGGATCAGGTCCGAAAGCGATGGGTCGGGCAGTATCGCGGCGACGAGCATCCCAACGGCAACAAGCCCTAGGACGATGCCAAGCCCATGGATGACACCATCGGCCCAAAGCTCAGCGCGATCATACTCGAAACGCCGGGCAGGTGGTCTTTGCAATCCCATTCTCCTTGGCTACGACGAAGTGCGTGTGCCAGTCGAGCAAGAAAATACGGAGGCCGAGTGTCGTCGCAGAGACCTCCGGGCGCAGATTCACCCGAATGCCAACCCGCAAGCAGACTGCCCGGCCTTGTAGAAAATTGCGGCCGCTGCGACCTTTTCGTCCGCAATCTCAATCATCATTGGCGGGTTCAAATGCTCGATAGGCTGAAATGTAAGGATCCGGCAGCCGCTCCAGCCGGGCTGCGTAGGCCTCATCGTCCTCATCGGCCTCTTGGGGGTACCTTCCGATTTTGAGCAGGTACTTCAGCGCAACCGCGTCGGAGCACCCGTGCTGGTGCGCGAACTCCTGCACGAGCGACATCGTCTGCTCGTCGATCCGCTGATAGGTCTCGATCATGGCTCGCTGCTCCCGCATATGGCCTGCTGCCACAAGCAAGTATGGCGGCTTATGACGTGGGTGGGAAGCTTACCCCCACCTTAGAGATGTGCGACTTGGAGGCTTTGCCGGCAACCTCTGTTAGTCTCTTATTAACCATCTGAGCGGGAAGATAGACGGAGCCGAAAGGTAGGCGGGGAGAGCGCGGATGTACCGCCTCCCCGCCGTTTGATTCCGACCCCAGTCTTCCCGAAGGAGCCAAGTGTGAACGCGATGCTCAAAGGGTACTGTCAAGTTGGCATAGGTCGGCCCTATGGCAGGGTTTCGGGCATGAGCACGACGTCCAACCCGTACCGCGGCTTCCGCTTTCCGGCTGAAATCATCAACCAGGCCGTCTGGTTGTATCACTGCTTCAGCCTGAGTTTGCGTGAAGTCGAACTAATCTTGGCGGCGCGAGGCATCGTGGTCAGCTACGAGACCATTCGTGAGTGGAGCTTGCGCTTCGGCCGAACCTACGCCAATAGCCTCAAGCGGCGCCGGCCGCGGCCTGGAGACAAATGGTTTCTGGACGAGGTGTTCGTTCGCATCCGAGGCAAACTGCACTATCTCTGGCGGGCCGTTGATCAGCACGGCAACGTGCTCGATGTGCTGGTGCAGAGCCGCCGCAACACGAAAGCGGCCAAGCGCTTCTTGCGCAAACTGCTGAAGGGCTTGTGCTATGTGCCCAGGGTGATCGTGACCGACAAACTTGGATCCTATGGTGCCGCCAAGCGTGAGATCCTGCCCGGCGTGGAACATCGGCAGAGCCGATACTTGAACAACCGCTGTGAGGTGTCGCACCAACCCACCCGACGGCGGGAACGCCACATGAGGCAATTCAAATCAGCCCGGCAGGCCCAGCAATTTCTCGCCACTCATTCTCCGATACACAACCACTTCCAACTCCGCCGTTACCGTCTTTCCGCCAGTGAGTATCGCGTGGCCCGCGATCGCGCCTTCGCTACGTGGTGCGACGCGACTGGTACTGCCCTCGTCGGCTGATGTGGGCTGGCTTGATGACTGCCCCAGCGATAGCTTCGTCTGTTTACGTCAACTTGACAGTACCGCTGGGTGGCCCCGGCGCGGCGGTTGGGACAGCCTTGTGGCTGGTGGACTCCACCGGGTTCTCCTTCTACGTCTCGCACTTTCCCTCGTACAACCAGACGCTCGGGTTGCTCGGGACGATCATGATGCTGCTGACGTGGTCGTACCTGAGCGCCTTTGCCGTGCTGCTTGGAGCCGAGTTGAATGCCGAGCTGGAGCGGCAAACCTCGCGAGATACCACCACGGGACCGGCTCGGCGCCCAGGTGAGCGGGGCGCCACGGTCGCTGACACGAAGATCCAAGCGGTGAAATAGCAAGGTGAGAAGCCCATTGCGGAAGGCAAGCCGCTTGGAACATCTCGCAAGTCGACACGTTCGCCCGCACGGCTGGGCACTGGCGGCGAGGCTCACATGGACGAGGATCAGACACCCGACGGCCTTACCTTCCTGGAGATAGAAATGCCGGACGGTTGTGTTCCCACTTCTGTCCCTGGCAAGCTTGGGCCTATCGAGTTGGATTGGATCGGGCGTGAGTTGCGCGAGTACTATGACAGTGTCCTGCGCGAACCGGTTCCGGCCAGGCTCCTGGCGCTGCTGGATCGGAGCCTCGCGCGGAGGACGTTCCATTGACGCTGGATCCGGTGCTGCGTGATGAGATGCTAGCGACGGTTCCTAGCCTGCGTGCCTTTGCCATGTCGCTTACGGGCCACCCCGACCGCGCGGACGATCTCGTTCAGGACACGCTGGTGCGGGCCGTGTCCAACATCCATCGCTTCGAGGCAGGCACGAACCTCAACGCCTGGCTGTTCACGATCCTGCGTAATCTCTTTCACTCCGAGTACCGCAAGAGAAGGCGTGAAATCGAGGACGCGGATGGATCCTACGCGGCCCGTCTCTCAGCCCCGCCCGAGCAGGGGGCGCGTCTTGACTTCGAGGACTTCCGCAAGGCTCTGGCGCATATCCCCGTTGACCAACGGGAGGCTCTGCTTCTGGTGGGAGCCGAGGGCCTATCGTATGAGGAGGCGGCAGAGGTATGCGGAGTGGCAGTGGGCACGATCAAAAGCCGGGTCAACCGGGCGCGGATCAGGCTCGCTCAAGTGCTTGCCGTCGAGCAGGGAG
The DNA here is from genome assembly GCA_000517005.1 of Microvirga lupini. Lineage (GTDB taxonomy): Bacteria > Pseudomonadota > Alphaproteobacteria > Rhizobiales > Beijerinckiaceae > Microvirga > Microvirga lupini. The sequence goes on along the minus strand of KI912079.1, from coordinate 10,720 downwards.
AGGAGTTCGCACCTGATCCGACAATCAGAGCCGCCCTGCAAGGCACATTCAAGGCTTAGGTGGGCAACCAGTTGCCAATCCATAAAATAGCCACGGTTGAACGGCCAAGCTCTAAGCCTGCGGTTTCAGTTCCCTTGAGCCGCATCGGCCCTGGCTGAGGCTCCGACCCGATTCCCTCGGCCAGGGCCATTGGCGCCCTAAGCCGGAGGTCACGCGAGGACCCCTCGGTTAGGGCGTTCTCCTCATCGAAGCAACTCCCGAGGCGGAGCGCGAGCTCAGGAATAAAGGCTCACCCCGTTTGCTCAGTTGTGGATCGGCTCAAGCAGTCTAGCTTAGCTGGTGTGGCATAAGCCCCCTACGGCCACAGACGCCCCGGCTGAAGACGGTCACGCTTTTCACCGGGGCGTTTCCTTGGGTGCCACGAGGCGCGTGCAAAGGGAGAGGGAGCAAGTTCATAGTGGCTAGGCAAACAGGATTGACTTGATTTATCAAACTTAGGAGCTCGCAAGGTGGTTAGAGGGTCCAGCGGGTGCCATCCAGTCTGCTTCCGTCTCCGTGATTGAAACAGTCGCCTCCGCTCCTACCTTCACTGCACGCATCTCGACTGGAAATCCTGCATCGTGCTCACCAAGCCCTTATCCCAAACCATCACCGTCCCGAAGCAGGCCACCCACACGTCCACGTGGCGCTAGCCAGTCCTTCCATGCACATGTTCCTTGCCGACGGCGGCGAGGCGGGCGCCCTCATGCGCACCAGAGACTGGGGGGCCTCGCCGCTCGGCTCCCCCGACACCTGGTCAGGGACTCTCCGCACGGTCGTGGGACTGATGCTGACTTCCAAGTTTCCGATGTTCGTCGCGTGGGGCGAGGAACTCGGCTTCCTCTACAACGATCCTTATGCCGAGATCCTTGGCGCCAAGCACCCAGCCGCGCTTGGCAGCCGCTTCCACGACATCTGGGCCGAGATCTGGCCCGATATCTCACCACTGATTGATGCAGCCATGGCCGGCGAAGCGACTTATCGCGAGAACCTCCCGCTTGTCATGAACCGGAAGGGATCCCCCGAGCAGACCTGGTTTACCTTCTCCTATTCACCGGTGCGTGACGAGAGCGGACGGGTGGCCGGCATGTTCTGTGCCTGCACCGAGACCACAGATAAGGTGCAGGCGGAGCAGCGGGCGAGATTCCACATCGAACTGAGCGAGCGCTTGGCTACCCTGTCTGAGCCCCACGCGATAACACTCGCGGCGGCACAGGCTCTCGGCACCCACATCGGTGCAGATCGTGCCGGGTACGGCGAAATCGATGGGACGGATCAGGTCGTTGCTGTTGAGCAGGACTGGACGCGTGACGACACTGTCGCAAGCCTCGCGGGCGAAGCCCGCATCCTGGACGCCTTCGGCCCGTCGGTGATTGCGGAGCTGCGGGCCGGACGCACCCTTGTGGTCGAAGACTGTCTCGATGATCCACGCGCTGGCACGCATCATGCGGCCACATGGGCCAGTATTGGCTGTCGCTCCCTGATTGGGGTCAGAACAAGATCTGATGGGGTA
>KI912079.1:8559-9068 GCA_000517005.1 Microvirga lupini | reverse complement strand
ACACGCTCGATGTTCTGGTCCAGCGCCGCCGGGACCGTAAAGCCGCCAAGCGCCTGCTGCGTAAGCTCTTGAAGAAGAGCGCCATGGCTCCGCGGGTTATGATCACGGACAAACTCGGCTCGTACGGGGCAGCCCGCAAAGAAATGGATCTCACGATTGAGCATCGGCAGCACAAAGGGTTGAATAACCGGGCGGAAAACACACACCAGCCCACCCGCCGACGCGAACGGCAGATGAAGCGCTTTAAGTCGGCCCGACAGGTTCAGCGCCTTCTCTCAATCCATGATCCCATCGCTAACCTCTTTCACCTGCGGCGGCATCAGCTCGCGGCTGCGGACTACCGCAAGGCCCGTGGAGCCGCGTTCGAAACGTGGGCCCAAATCACGGATGCACCGCACGCTGCTTGAAAACGAACCTCTTCCGGATCCAAATTCCGTCGGACGCCCATTAACGTGACGATGCCCATCCGCTCCCGCTTCCTCAGCGGCACATGCGAATTCTCTGCCCTG
>KI912079.1:6644-8459 GCA_000517005.1 Microvirga lupini | reverse complement strand
TGGCTCGGGTGCTTGTGCCGGTTCGACAATGGCAGGCGCCTTCGTCCTTGTTTTCCGTGCATGAGACTTCGCACTCTTTCCCGAGGCAGGCTGGACGTCATGCGTCGGTGTTGCGCCCGTTTCAACAGAGGCGGTGGTGGCAGTCGGCAAGGCGACCTCAGCGTGCATTGGCTTTTCGGCAGGTACGTCATTCACGTCTTCAGATGCAGCGCCCAAGTCGAATTCCATTTGTTCGCGCTTGGTCTGCCCTGGTGAGCGCTTGCGGTGGATGAGCTCAGCGGGCTCCGATCGACTCCACATCGGCTCGACAATGCTCGGCAGAATGCGAGGCGCAGTGGTCGGCGCGGCGACCTTTGGCACGGGTTCATTCTGGAGGATCTGGGCAGTCTCAGCCGTAGGAGGCACGACGTCAAACAGGCGCCGTGGCGGAAGGTGGTGACGCTGGCCTTGGGTGCGGGATTTCTTGATCTCAACCGAAAAGGAGGTTTGCTGACGCTTCATCTCGACAATGACTTTGGACTGGAAACAACCTTGATATGGGGGCTGGGCCGGTAAATCACAGGGAAGTCTCGCCTTGCGACGTCGATCTGCCCTCCCCGCAGCCTCGGAGCATATTCGGCATCGATCCTGACCTCTCGCCTGCTCTGACAAAGAGAAGCGCCCCGTGCATGGCAGAGGCGCTTCCCTTCCAGGGAGGATCGGCCCCCCAGCCGTTCCTTCAAGGACAGAGACAGAATGCCTGATGTCGACCGCCTTGGCTGTATCGCAACAGGCACAGGCGTCTGAAAGATGCGCCCTCAGAGCCCGGCCAGCAGCAGGCTCAGGCTGATCAGAGCGGCAAAGGAGACGGCAAACCGGACAGCGGCCTGGGTGAAGGTCGGGGTGACGGGCGCAAAGACAGGCACGGCGACTTCGGTCGGCGGCATGATCAACACCTTCGATGAATGCGGAGGGCTCTGGAAATGGGCAGGAGTGGCGGCGATCAATGGTGACGCTCGGCCCGCGCTCTATGGCCGATTCCAGCCCCGATGTCTGTAGCCGGCCGGCAACATTGTGGGTCTTGATGTGGCGTATCGACTGGCCGTCGAAAGCAGCATTGCCGGAGGCTCAGGATGGCCTACATCCGAGGTGTGCTCACTCCCTTGGCACACCAGCGCTCCGGTCGAAGTTTTGAGACAGCGCCGCGGCCGGGGCGCTTTTCTTTCATGTCCCCTGTGAGGCGGTATGCCGGTTGTTGGTCTTCACCGGCGGCTGGCCGAGCCAAGCGCACAGCTGCTCCAGCGACGGGAAGCTGTGCTCGATGTCCCGGAAGGGTGACGGCCGCTTGCTACGCGGGAGATCCTCAAGCAACTCGGCCGTCCAGGTATAGGGCTGGCGCAAGCCGCTCCTGACCACGCTGGCGACGATGGTATCGGCAAGGTAGAGATCATAGGCGCCCGGCGCCAGCTGGATCAGGCGGTAGCTCATCGTCGGTTCTCGTCGCAGACCAGTCAGCAATCGATTCACTCGTGGGCTTTATCTTTGGTGGGCCTGGAGGGACTTGAACCCCCAACCAGACCGTTATGAGCGGCCGGCTCTAACCGTTGAGCTACAGGCCCCACCAATTAGCCGCCATGACCATCCACGGCGGGTTGGCTGTACCGGCTCTCTCCCGGATCTTCAAGGAATCGAGAGAGGGCAAAAGGTCCTGGACGGGATCAGCGACCCTGCGGCTGCAGCGATCGGGCGAGCTCCCGGATCACGCTGTCCTCGATATTGAGCCTGTCGAGCTCCTGTTCCGCCTCGGCATCGAAGGGGACCTCGGAGGGTGTCGTT
>KI912079.1:4102-6544 GCA_000517005.1 Microvirga lupini | reverse complement strand
CTCTAATACCCGCTCACGGAATTTCTGACGTGGTCAGATAAGGATAAGCAGTAAGTGTCGTGAGCCGACCCGCCTCATCAAGAAGCCTGTTCCAGGCGCGGCAGACGGCCTCCAGGACAGCCCCATAGTCGTCCAGCACGCGATGCGAGAGATACCGCTCACGCAGATAGAGCCAGATCCGCTCCACCGGGTTCAACTCGGGCGAGGCCGACGGCAATGACAGGAGCGTGATGGACGCGGGTACATGCAAGGCCCGCTCGTCGTGCCAGCCGGCCTGATCCAGCACGAGCACCGCGTGCACGCCCGGCGCAAGCTGACGCGAGAAGTGCTCCAGAAACACCGTCATCGCGCCGGCGTGCACTCGCGGTAGCGCCAGCGCGAAGGCCTCGTCCGTGCCCGGACGGCAAGCGGCAAACAGATACAGGCTCTCGAAGCGCCGGTCGACCACGCCCGGCGGGCGCACCCCGCGCTCATACCAGACCCGGGTGGTCCGGCCCTTCTGGCCAAAGCGCGCCTCGTCCTGACACCAGAGTTGAAGACGTGCGTCAGGATGCTCCGCCGCGAGGGCCTGAAGCTTTGATGGGAGCTGATTTTTTGAACGCCGCCTGTGCGGCCGGATTGCCCTTCGGGTACGAGGGCCGTGTCTTCTGACGCGACAAGTCGAGCCGCTTGAGCACGCGGGAGAGCCCCCATTGGCTGTAGCTGACGCCATAAGTCCGCTCGACATAGTCACACAGATCAACCAGGCGCCAGGCGCTCACCCCATCGCGCTCCGGCTGGGGTCCGCGCAGGAGGTGCGCCTTGAGCGCGGCCTGCTGGCCGGGAGTGAGGTGTTCCGGGCGACCCGAGCGGGGGCGGTCATGCAGGCCGTCAGGTCCTTCGGCATTGAAGCGTTGGATGGCATCGTGCAGGGCCTGGCGCTCCATGCCGGCGAGCCGGGCCGCCTCGGCGCGGGTCATGCCCTCCAGCGCATTGGCAATGGCCAAGAGCCGCAAGATCGCCCTGAGATCCCTCTCGCGGGCGGCCCGCTGGCGTAAGTCGCACGGTGAGTAGTCCTGGCGGATCCGGAGGGCAGCCATGCTGATCCCCATCAGCAGCACCCGGCGATCAGTGAATCACGTCAGGAACGCCATCGCAAACCCGAGTCAGAACTTCAGTGGATGGGTATAAGCCGCTGATTTTCCTCGCCGCGCGATTTTCCCTTGACGAGTATTGGTAGTATTTCGCGTCAACGTGACAACCCCCATCTATCTAAGCCTTTCCCCTGCCCGCTGTTATCTCTCAAGGTAGTGGATCAGGTTTGGGCATGCTCCTCAAGTGTGGCGGAAGGCGGTCGCGCCGCATCCCTTGTATGGCGCCATGGCATCGCTTGTCAGAAGCGCATACCAGATGAAGTCGCCATGCTGGTTGGCCATGGAGCACCCCCCTTTAGACGTCGAGGATCGGCATGAAGCCACCGAAGATCATGCGCTTGCCGTCGAACGGCATCTGCTCGCCCATGGCCTTCATGCGCGGATCGGTCATGATCTTTTCGTTGGCGGCGTCGCGGACCTCCTTCGACGGATATTCGATCCAGCTGAACACCACGACCTCGTCGTCCTGCGCCTGCACGGCTCTGCGGAAGTCGGTGAGCTTGCCTTCGGGAACATCGTCGCCCCAGCATTCGACGAAGCGGGTCGCGCCGAACTCCTTGAACAAGGGTGCAGCCTCGGATGCGTGCTTGCGGTAGATCTCTTTGTTGGCCGCCGGCACGGCTGCCACGAAGCCTTCCACGTATGTCATTGACTGTCTCCCTGAGATTGTCCTACGGCGACCCGCCACCCGGCCACTCGGGGCTGCGCCGCAAAGCCCCCTAAGCCCCCTCTGTGCGCATGGCTCGCGCCGCCTGTGGTATTCAACAGGACGCGCTGTTCACGGCACCCACAATCTTTGACGCGGCAGAAACAATTCGCTCCCACTCAAAAAATTCACTGCGAGGGACAATCTGCCTGTTATCCACTGACTGGATGGGAATTCCAGACATCTGTCGTCGCATGAGACCGTCTGCCTGAAAACATGGCTCGTCTCGTTGCTAACAGCACCGCCGATCAAGCTCTCTCTCTCTCTCTCTCTCTCCTTCATGGTGCCAGAGGTGAAAATCGGAAATGTTCTTGTTATGTTCTTGATACGCCCGGCAACTGGCACAGTCAACAAGAATATGTCTCACAGCTGCCCCGGCCAATGCCAGATTGGCCGGAGCTGTCTGTTTCAGACCCGGTCAGGACAGCCTGCACGTGAACGTCTGGTTGTTGAGGAGAGCGGAGTGCGATCCGCTGACAGTGACCATGTGCGCCGCTGCTCGATCCGGCGCCGTGCCAGGATGGCGATCGCCCGCACCTGGCGCTCCGAGGTTCCGTCGCGGGCCATCAACTGGCGCACGATCGGCTCGTTGAGCAATTCGGT
>KI912079.1:3402-4002 GCA_000517005.1 Microvirga lupini | reverse complement strand
AAAAGGGGGCATCGTCCGACGTCTGAAGGCGGGCTGGCACAGCGGCGATCGGCTGCTGTGCCTCGATTGGACACTGTTGCGGCTGTTTCCACCGCTGCGCGCGACCTGGGCGCTCAAGGGTACGCAGGCGGTGGTGCCAATCACCGGCCGCAATGCCAAGAGGGTGCTGTTTGGGGCGATTGACCTGGAAAGCGCTCGCCGGGTGGTGCTGGTCCGCACCCGCGCCGGTCAGGCCGACGCTCAAGAATTCCTGCGCGAGCTGCGGCGCCGCTACCGCCGCTCCGGCTGGCTCTGGCTGCTCACCGACCGGGCGAGCGCCCACACCGCCCCACAGACCCAAGCGCTGGCGGACCGGCTGCGCATTCGCTTCGTGTGGTTGCCGCGGCAGGCGCCGGAACTGAGCCCGATGGATCAGCTCTGGCGCGACCTCAAGCGGCTCATCGCGGCCAACCGGCAGGCCACCTCCATCGACACCCTGGCCGCCGATGCCGCTGATTGGGTTCTGACGCTGACGCCGCAACAGGCGCGTCGCAAGGCCGGCATCGCCTCCAAACACTTCTGGCTCAGAAAGCTGTTGCAGAACTTGTGGCGACCTACTTA
>KI912079.1:1568-3302 GCA_000517005.1 Microvirga lupini | reverse complement strand
CTAGGCCCATCGACCCGCAAAGCCATCGAGGCCTTTGAACGAGCCAAAGGTCTTCCTGTCACGGGCAAGCTCGGAACTGCGACCCTGCAGGCTTTGAGAACCCACACAGCGGCGGTGATTCAATAGCTCACCCTGTGCGTTTTCTTACACCGCTTACTATCGATAGGCGGCTCGCGGCAGATTTCGCTTCCTGAAAGGAGGCTCGAAGCCTTGATCTCACTCGCGATAAGTTCCGGACATCGCGTGCAGTCCAATCCTCTTGTGCGGTAACGAGTTCTGGAGAGGCGAGGTGATTTAGGACACATAGCCAAGCCATGTTCTCAGCGCAGCCCTTTCATGAGGCATGCTGCATTGCAAAGAGGCGCGATGCCGCCGATATCACCAGTGGCTGATTTCAACGCGGCACCGCCTTCTTCCTCCCGGCGCTGCCGTATCGGCCGTTCCCTCTGGAAGGTTTTGACTTTTGTCGGACCTTAACTTCGCCGGGCCTGATGCCCGGCTTTTTCTTGTGTGATCCAGTACGGCCGTTGATGCTCTTTACCGAAAGGCTCTGAAGCAAGCACTTCGACTTTAGTCAGTTGCGCCGCCACACAACTTGATCTCGTTGTGATCGGGCCGATTGCTAACGACGTGGCACTTCCGAGGCTCGGGGAAGGTTCCATTTGGCTGTAGGTTTGATCAGATATAACTCTGGTTTCAAGAGCTTAGACATCGTGGACATGTCCAAAGCGAAGGCGAACTGACTGATCCTGGCCACATTCCTAGCATAGTGGCTGACCATGTGATGCGCGTAGTGGCGCGCTTCGAGGTAAATGACGACGTTTGCGGATCTCGGTGACGACGGCATCGCCGTCATAGGCGGTCCAGGTGAATTTGCCGCTGTGCGGACGAAAGCGCTGGATATGCAATGTGCACTCTAACCCTGCAATAGATAGGCTGAAGCTAACGCTGTCCACGACAGGTGGCCAACACCCTGAGATGGTACATCAATGACGTCGTTGACACGAAGAAAGATCCCACAGCTAGTTCCCCAAAAAATGTTCGCCGAAATTCACGCGGCAACCAAGTTGAAATGTCACTGCTCGCGTGAAGTCGAGATGCTGGCTGGGCTGCTTTAGGTGAAGTTCTTATTCCTTCAACTGGGAGGGGAGCCCCTGTGATCCCTGTCGAAGTCCGATCAGGTTCCTACGCTTAGCTACGGTCATAAAACGGATGAGCACCTTGCGTTCACTCCTCCCAGAATCGAGTCTCTCGAGACTCCCGCAAATATTGGCAGCAGGAATTCTGCTGGCACGCAGTCTTCAAGACACAACACTGAGGCTTAGAGAGAAGAACGGTAGGGTGAGTCTTGAGGTGTCGGTTCAATGACTGAGGACGCAGAATCAAGTGCGTAACGCTGGGTCAAGCGGAACCAGTCTTTTACTTGCGAATTGATTCGGCTTTTTGCGCTAATTGATTCTACGCAAAGGAGTTTTCCAACGGAGAATCCAGTTATTGTGAATGGATTCTTGCACTCCGACTCCACAGCCGCCTCAGAATCGGTCAACACTCGTATCGCTACGAGTATCATGGACGATCGAAATGGCTGATGCAGCAAGTCGCAAGCGAGCCCAACGTCTCCGTCAGACCCGTCGGGAAAGGGGGGACCGCGAAATGAATGTCTGGGTCTCTCACCTGGTTGGGACTGCCATTGACGAGGCTGTCGCTAGCGGCCGCTACCCTTCACGCCAAGTC
>KI912079.1:0-1468 GCA_000517005.1 Microvirga lupini | reverse complement strand
AAGTCGACGGCATCCGCTCAAGCGATCCTGGCCGGGATCGAGATGGTCCACATGATGCGCAAAGGACAGGCGAAGTACGCCCGCAATCCACATCTCTCGCTCGCTGAGCAGTTCGAGCGGCTCGCCGCATGAGCAGATACGATCCGCGCTCAGATCTTTCTGTCCGCAGTCTGAAATTGCGACAGAGCCGGTCTCGTCCGCCAGTGCGGAAAGCTCCTGATTGGAGATATCCAGCTCGCGCATACCAGCAACCCAGAGGAGTTCTGCTATGCCACAGCCTATTCCTCTCCTTGATCCTCAACAACTCAGGAGACGGGAGGAACAGGCCAGCGCGCAGCTTTCGGCCTGGGCGACACACTCTCGGTCGCCGGGTTGGGGGCTTTGGTGATGCCTCGGTCCGTTGTGGCGCTTAGGAGCCGACGCTTGTTGAGCGGGCGGAACGTGAAAGATTGACCCGAAGCATCCCTTCAGGAGGCTTGGGTTCCTGGCTCTGCCCACTCCGATCTGCGGGCTTCACCTGCTTCTAACTCAAACCGCACCAGCTATCGCTTCGTCCCGAAACTGACGTACAATCGGGTCAGGATGCCTCCTTGGGGGAGCCTGGTCATGAAGCGCAAGATCGCCGTCGCACTCGTGATCGCCCTTGGCCTGATCGGCGCAGCTACAGCCTATGTCGATCAATCCAAGGTGCCACCTGAGGCCATTCGGACTTCTGTGACCCGCACCAAAGAGCTTCTGGAGCGCGCTTGGCGTCTACCGGTTGCGGCCACCTTTGGGCACAGCCTCGCCTGGCAGTCGAACGGCTCGGTCTGCGGCCCGGCGAGCTTGGCCAACATCTTCCGGTCGCTTGGGGAGGAGAAGGCTGACACCAAGGGCAAGATCCTCAAGAATGCAGGATCGTGCTGGTTCCATATCTGCCCCGTCGGTATCACCTTAGATCAGGCAGCAGACCTAGCGAGGAGCCATACCAGCCGGAGGGTCACGGTCCTGCGGGATCTAACGCCGGAGGTCTTCCGAGAAATCCTGCGGGACACGAACAACCCGGAGCGGCGCTACCTGGTCAACTTCAGCCGCGAGGCGATTTTCGGAGCCGGGGTCGGCCACATCTCGCCCGTCGGAGGGTACCTAGAGGACGAGGATCTCGTCTTCGTGCTGGACGTCAACGAGAACTACCGCCCCTGGCTGATCGAGCGGTCGCGCCTCTTCACCGCCCTCGATACGTTCGACGGCCGGACGAAGCGCGGTCTTCTGCGGATTGAGTGAAGTGGGATTAAGGGCTCTACCAGCCCGCACCGTTACCATCTCCAGCGAGACCTTCCGGGAGGGGGACATGCAATGGCCTGCGAGCCTGGACTATGGAACCCGGCGGTACCCAGCGCATGTGGCGCGACGCCTCAAAGTCCTTAATGCGACAACTTAGTGTGGCGTTCTTCTGGCCTTTGGCTTTGCCCTGGTAGGCTCGTGGATG
>KI912078.1:5351-6459 GCA_000517005.1 Microvirga lupini | reverse complement strand
GTCGCCGCGCTCGGCGAGACCGCCGACCTGCATGCCCAGATCCGCCCCGAGCGCATCCAGGCCCGGGTGGAACTCGCGAGCCTCCTGAAGGCAGGGTTAAGGATGCGGGCGCGACCCTGTGACGCCGGAGAGCCCGGTGCTGAGCGGCGGCGTGGTGGTCATCGAGGTCCCGAAGGACAACCAGAAGACCGTGGCCGATACCCTGTACGCGAAGTTCGGTATCGCCGCCTCGACCAGCGGCGGGACTGCGGCTGTGTCCGCACATCTACAACACCCGCGCCCATGTCCAGCGGGCCATCGACGGCGTCGCCTCGATGCGAGAGCTGATCAAGGTTTGACGCGGGAACTCGATACGGGAGGAAGCAATGGCCAGAACCATGAAAGCGGCCGTGGTCCGCGAATTCAGACAGCCCCTGGTGATCGACGAGGTTCCGGTGCCGGAGGTCGGCCCCGGCCAGATCCTCGTCAAGATCGAAGCGTCGGGCGTGTGCCACACGGACCTGCATGCGGCCGACGGCGACTGGCCGGTGAAGCCGATCCCGCCCTTCATCCCAGGCCATGAAGGGGTCGGCAGCGTCGTCGCACTAGGAGCCGGCGTGACCGCGGTGAAAGAGGGTGACCGGGTCGGAGTGCCCTGGCTGCATACGGCCTGCGGGCATTGCCGGCACTGCCTCGGTGGCTGGGAAACCCTCTGCGATGGGCAGCAGAACACCGGCTATTCGGTCAATGGCGGCTTCGCCGAGTACACCCTCGCGGACCCGAACTATGTCGGCCATCTGCCTGACAGCCTCGATTGGAACGCAGCCGCTCCGATCCTGTGTGCCGGGGTCACGGTCTACAAGGGGCTAAAGGAAACCGACACCAAGCCGGGCGACACCGTCGTGATCTCCGGCATCGGCGGGCTCGGCCATGTGGCCGTGCAATATGCCAAAGCGATGGGACGCAATGTGATTGCCGTCGATATCGCCGACGACAAGATGGCATTGGCCCGTGAGATGGGAGCGGACGCCACGATCAACGCGAAGACGACAGATCCGGTCGCCGAGGTCAAGAAGCTCTGTGGCGGCGCCCAGGGCGTGCTCGTGACTGCCGTGTCGCCTCAGGCTTT
>KI912078.1:4623-5251 GCA_000517005.1 Microvirga lupini | reverse complement strand
GTTGGATTGCCGCCCGGCTCGTTCGCGCTCGACATCTTCAACACGGTGCTCATGCGCAAGACCATCCGTGGATCGATTGTCGGCACGCGCTTGGACCTCGCCGAATGCCTGCAATTCGCCGGCGAGGGCAAGGTGAAGGTCCATTACTCGCTCGAACCCCTGGAGGCGATCAACGACATCTTCGGCCGGATGCGCGACAACAAGATCGATGGGCGAGTCGTAATGCGGATCCAGTGAGGGGAGCGAGGCAGTCACCTCATCGTGGCATTGGACGAACTGACTGTTCGTCGCCCCAAGCGGTCACCCCAACGCGTGCTGCCGCACGATCCGCGCGAGACCGGCGATCAGGGCCTGCTGCGTATCCTTGATCTCGGCCTTGATGCCATGGCGCTTGAGAGCATGGACATAGAGATCCGCACGCTCCGGTGCGGCCAGGATGGTGACGGAGGTGGGGCGGCCGAGCTGTGACAGGGCGCCGTTGATTTCGTCACCGGTCAGCAAACCAGAGAGGTAAGGTGCCAGCAGGTTGCTGTTCATCCGCCCGGAGACCACGGAGGCGCGGGCGCCGAACAGGAGATGCAACAGGCCGACCCGGTTCTCGCCGCTGTTGCGCTCGGCCGCAGCGAGG
>KI912078.1:589-4523 GCA_000517005.1 Microvirga lupini | reverse complement strand
GCTGCACGCCGGCTTCCATCAGGTCGAACACAGGTGGTGAAGATCGGCATGGCCGCCGTGGTGACCTGCGCCTCGAAGCCGTGGACCGTGATCCCGGTGGTGGTGACGGGCGTGCAGGACTTCATCGCCGCCGGACAGATCCGCGCCAGCGAGCAGCTGATCGACGCGCAGCAGGTGACACGGCCCGGCACCATCCTGGTGTTCATGGAGCCGATCTTCGAGGGCGGCGTCGACGGCGCCACCCCCCGGCAACTCTTGCATCGTCAATGCCTACTCCAGCCACCACGAGGAAATCATCGCCCCGGAGACCGGCACGATGCGGGGATTCGTTCTCCACGCGGTGGATGCCGTCGGGCTCGTGCACGCCATGATCCCGCGCATCCAGGCGTTGGTGTACCCGATCCAGACCCTGGTGTTCGGGGGACATTGAGAAGCCCGCCTGAACCGGCGAGAGGAGGCGAGCGGACTCGTTCATTCCAACGCATGACATCATGATGGAGGATGATCCATGACTACCATGTCGAAGCGTCTGGCGATGCCCGATGCCATGCGCAGCGTACAGCAATTTGCCTTGTCGAACGAAAACGCCCAATCCCTGGCGAGAGCTCCCGAGTCGCGGCTGGCCACCACCGTTGAATGCCAGCACGAGCTGACGGCGTTCGCGTCCATGCGCCTCGGAAAGGATGGGGAGGCCTTCCGCGATTGCCGGCTGCAAGAATCCTGCAGCCGTGACGGTGATCCAGAGCCGCTGGATCGAGGAGACCCTGCGGGACTACGGCGCCGAGATGAGCAAGCTGGTATCCCTGTGCTCCAAGTCGATGAATCTCGGGAGCCGCGCAGGTGACTGACAGCCGCCTCTCCCACGGGCATGTCCACCATCGTCATCGGGAACATTGCCGGTATTCGGTCCCGACGCTGTCCTGCTCGTTGAAGTAGCGCCTGAGCGAGCCGCCCGGCTGCGGCGCCATGAGAACCCGCACCGCGTTGCCGGCCACGGCATTGGCACAGTTGAGGAGGAGAAGCTGACGGTCGCCGCTCGGCCGCACCGACCTGATGCTGCACGATGCCTGGGGAGTTCTCAGGCGGTTGCCGGAGATGACGAAGGCCGGTGCGAAGATGTTGACCGGGCGCTTGAACGAGGCTCCCTTGCCGGTAGTCGAGTAGATCTCCGCGCAGTCCATGTCCCCGGCCAGCCAGGCGCCCTGGTAGGCCGCAAGGCCTGACTGCGCCATCGCGTCCGCCATCCCCAATGGCGCGGCAAGCCCCAGACCAAGGGCCGCGGCACCGGCAAATCCCGCTATCCGCATCGTGTCCATCTCCAGCGACAGGGCATTCGGAGTCGTCGACGCCCCATGGACACACCCTAGTCCAGCGGGAACACGATGCTTGACCGGACGGGACACAGCCTTGACAGTTTTGCCCATCAGCCAATGGTGTCCGCGCTGACCGCGCCTTGCATGGCACGTGTACGCAAAATGCCAAGCGTTTGTCCCAAACGATCAAGCACGTCATCCGACCGGGGTCACAATGGAGTTTCCTGATGGCAGTCTGCCCGCGGCGCGTGTCGGGCAGCAGAAAGGGAGGATTCCGTGAATAGGACTCTCTTGGCTCTGAGCATTCTCGCAGCAGGTACTCTCCTGATCCCGGATGTGGCCGAGGCCCAGCGCGGCGGCGGCCGCGGCGGAGGTGGTGGTGCCCGCATCGGTGGCGGCGGGTTTGGCGGTGGAGGTGGCTTCCGGGGAGGCGGTGGCAGCTTCCGCGGTGGCGGCTTCGGTGGCGGCTCCAGGATGTACATCCCGCGCGGCGGCATGGGCGGTTCCCGCGTCGGGATGGGAGCTGGGAACTTCCGCGGCGGTGCGATCGCTGCCCGACCCGGGCGCGGAGACTTCCGCCAGGCCGCGATCAACAATCCCGGCCGCTTCGACGGCCGCTTCGGCAATCGCGGCGAGTGGCGCGGACGCTATCCGAACTACGGCGGGCGATACCCGTACTATCGGGGACGCTATCCCTACTACGGCGGGGGCTATCCCTATTACGGCGGCTACTATGGCGGCTGGGGCTGGGGGTTGGCCACGGGAGCGGTCATCGGGGCTGCCGCCACCTATCCGTATTACAACTACCCGTACTCCACATATCAGACCCCGATCTCGTCAACGGTCGGCGGCTACTGCGCGACCTCGGTCAGAACCTGTGCCCTGACCAGTGCCGCACCGGTCGGGACCGGGTGCTCCTGCCGCGTTTCGGGTGGGCGGGCACGCGGGACGGTCGTGGGAGCGTACTGATCGGATGCAGGCCCACAAGGCTGAGGTGGCTCATTGTGATGCTCCGTCATTCGCATTCGTTCACTTAGGAAGGAGTGGTTGATGTTCAGAGTTTCAAGCTTTCTTCGCAATGGTCTGGTCGCGCTTGCAACGATGGTTGTGTCGGTGTCGGCGGGCCCAGCATGGGCCGCAACCGGGACCGTGCATGTCGAGATCGCCAAGGCAGGGTTCATCGTCGGTATCGGAGGCGGTCGCGGGACGCTTGTCCTTCAGGGACGGCGTTATCCCCTGAGTGTCGGAGGCCTGAGCTTCGGAGCAACGATCGGTGCATCGAAGGCCGAGTTGGTTGGACGTGCCTACAACCTGCGTCGGCCCTCCGACATTGTCGGCACCTACACGGCTGTCGGTGGTGGCGTCGCAGTGGGCGGCGGAGCATCAGTTATTCGGCTGCAAAACGCCAAGGGTGTCGTCCTCGACCTGCGAGGCCGTACCATCGGCCTGGAACTGAACGCGAATGTGAGCGGCGTGGAGATTGGCCTGCGCTGAGGCCGGACGACGGAGCGGACGTCCGCCCCGGAGAACCGCAAGGGGAAGGCGATGGCGATGGTTTTAGGGGCGTCGCGGACACTCCAGCTCGTGTCAGTGGCGGTGGCAATCCTGCTGGGCATAGAGGCTTCGGCCAATGCGGCCTTGGCTGAAAGCTCGACGAAGGAGCAGGTACGGAAGATCGGATCCGACGATGCAGGCGCTATGACCGACCGGGTTCAATCCGGCAAGCCATCAGCGCGGAAGCCGATGCGGAAGGAGGCCGACCGATCTGGCAACTTCGTCTACGGGATCATCCATCAGATCCAGGCTCAGAGCGAGGAGCTCTGCGCCCGCTATGGCGGCTCCGATAATTGCCTCGAGGAGGCCGAGGTGTGCCTGACGATGCGCGACACCGCGGAGAACGTTGTCCGGCTTTGCCTCAACACCGCCCCCGGCGAGAGCCAGGCCGGGGAGGGCACGATGCAGCGGTCGCGCGTGAGACGATAGTTGCTTGCAAGTTTGATGGAGCTGGCCTGGAGCCAAGGAGCCCACGATGAAGAAGAGGTTTGGTTCACGTCAGACCATCGCGCTCGTGCTCGTCCCGATCATCACCACGGCGCCAGGGCTAGCAGCCCCGGGCATCACCACGGCCAGCGTCAATTTCCGCTCGGGCCCAGGGACGCAATTCTCCTCCCTTCGTACGCTTCCGCAAGGAACCGCGGTCGACATCGGCGATTGCGAGAGTGCGGGAAGCTGGTGCGCTATCACCGTCGATGGACGCAGCGGCTTCGTCAGCGGCCGCTACCTCCAGGAGAACAAGGACGCTGAGGATTGGCCACGCTCCTACGAGACCGGCAAGGGGCGCATGATCCTCTTCCAGCCGCAATTTACTGAATGGAGCGACTTCAAGTCGATCGAGGCGCTCGTCGCAGCCGAATTCCTCAGGACACCCGAGGCCAATCCGGTGTTCGGGGTCATCGGCCTGAAAGGCAAGACCTCCTATGACGAGGATGCGGGCGAGGTCGTGATCACCGACATTGCGGTCACCGAACTCAACTTCTCGGGACTCGGCCGCGAGGACCTGACGGCCTTGGCCGTCGAGACCGGCAAGCTTCTTCCCACCGGCCCGATCACCGTGTCGGAAT
>KI912078.1:0-489 GCA_000517005.1 Microvirga lupini | reverse complement strand
TCCGGTTGATGACGTCCATCTGCTGCTCCCTGGTCAGGCGCACGAAATTGACCGCATAGCCCGAGACCCGGATGGTCAGCTGCGGGTACTTGTCCGGATGCTCCATCGCGTCGAGCAGGGTGTCGCGATTGAGGACATTGAGGTTCATGTGGAACCCGCCCTGACCGCAATAGGTGTCGAGCACCTTCACCGCCTGCTTGATCTTCTCACCCTGATCGAGCCTGTTGAGGCTCGGCGTGACCGATACGGTGTAACTGATGCCGTCCTGCGCGTCCGCATAGGGCAGTTTCGCCACCGACAGGCACGATGCCAGCCATCCGTGGCTGTCACGACCGTGCATTGGATTGGCGCCGGGGGCGAAAAGGCTCACCGGCCTTGCGGCCTCCGGCGTGTTGCCCGTATGCTTGCCGTAGACAACGTTGCTCGTAATCGTCAGAACCGATTGGGTGTGAACGGCATTCCGATAGGTCGGATGCTTGCGGATCTTCC
>KI912077.1:13875-14667 GCA_000517005.1 Microvirga lupini | reverse complement strand
CTGCCCCATATGTGGACGGCCCCCGACTTGCAAGAGCGTTGAACAGCATCTGATCGGATCGCTTGCGGTCATATGTCCGGCCTACTGCTGCGGTCGCACATGACCGTTGGCCAAGATGGGTTCCGCGACGTGTGTTCCAAACACAAAAGCGACCTGTCACGGCCATGGGGCAGTGCGGAGTCTCACGCGTCTCGGATCGATCGATCACACCATCTGCTCGTGTTCGTGCAAGTCCGGCCTCAGCTCAGCACGGAAGAGTTGCTGGTTGTTCCCCGTGTCAGGCTGATCTCAATCCCGTTCGTCCTCATGCGGGCGACAGGGCTTTCGCGTTGTAGCGGTCACCCGAGACCATCAGCTTCCGGGCGATCTTGTTGGCCAGCGCCACCGCCGCCAGCTTCGGTGGCTTGCGCTTGAGCAAGGCCACCAGCCACGGCGAGGCGGACCCGCGGCCGCGGCGAACCTGCTGAATGACGGTCGTGGCTCCAACCACCAGCACGCTGCGCAGGGCTTCATCGCCCGCTCGAGTGATCACGCCAAATCGCACCTTGCCGGCGGTGGAGTGATCCTTCGGGGTCAGGCCGAGCCAGGCGGCAAAGTGACGGGCCGAGCGGAACGCCTCGGGGGTAGGTGCTTTCATCGCCAGCATCGTGGCCCCAATCGGCCCCACGCCGGGGATCTGAGCCAAGCGTCGGCTGCACTCATCGGCCCGATGCCAGGCCATCAGCTTGTCTTCCACCTCCTCCAGCCGGACCTGCAGCTGGGCGAATTCTTTGGCCTGCATCGCAAACAACT
>KI912077.1:12984-13775 GCA_000517005.1 Microvirga lupini | reverse complement strand
CCGGCACCTGCATATTGAAGGCCTCGGGTTCCGGCAGCTGGCCAACGAGATCCGCTTTGAGATCGCGTGCGAGCTTCTGGCAAACACCGACATGGCGCTCAGTCAGGTTGCGGCAGTCCTGAGATATTCCGAGCTGAGTGCCTTCACCCGCGCCTTCCGGCGCTGGTCAGGGCAGACCCCGTCGGCATGGCGCGCGAGCCATCCCGGTGTCCAGAAGCGGCGGCCCCGCAAACCTCACCGCCCACGTCCGGGCCCCGACCGACCCTCCCAATCCGGTCATGCCGCCAATAGCATGGAGTAAGTCAGAGGCTTGCGAAGGAAAGGATGCGGGCATGCTCTGGCCCTTTGCGACTTGCTGTTCGCTCCATGCTGACCTTGGCGGGGTGAGGGGGCAGCGGAGCCAACATCCGCCATGCCGATCACCGGCGCGGATGAAACATGGGCATGCCGGAATTCGGTCGCCCCCAACCAGCGGGCTTGGCGCTCAGCGCAGGACGCCCGGGAAACCTGTCGGTTCGGGATGGGACCAGATGGTGATCCCGCTCATTTCAGCACGATAGTCCCAAACTGTTAATGCGATGGCCCAACGGGTCAAGCAGCGGATGTGGGAACGGCCATACTGAGCTCGGCAAACAAGCTGGGTTGTCGCGGACATGGGCCTAAGCCCGGATCCTGCAAGCCCTTTGGCACAACACCTGGCAACCAATCGCGACAGCCCATCGAGAGCACAACGGGAGGCCACCATGACGGTTGCGGTTCCAGCCCAGGACGCGGCTCAGCACGGCCAGCGG
>KI912077.1:12550-12884 GCA_000517005.1 Microvirga lupini | reverse complement strand
AGGGCTGCTTTGGATGCCAGGCTGGATCGGCCGGCCTCATCTGAGCTTACGTCCGACATGCTGGAATGGCTCAAGGTGCGAGCATGGGGCGGTTTGGCGGGGCCATCATCAGCGAGGGGCTAATGTCTGGCTGGTCCGGCGGCTGAGCTGCCAGAACGAGGGAGGGAGCGATGGAAATTTCGTCCACCCGCCGGGGAGGCGAGCCGCTGCCGGGCCACGGCTTCGGTCCCCTCACTGAGGATCTTCGCCGGGTGCTCCGGACCGAGCTGCTCAGGGACACCTGTTCCGCTGCTGGGATCGCCCGCCTGTTCTCGATGCACCGGCGCACGATGAA
>KI912077.1:8363-12450 GCA_000517005.1 Microvirga lupini | reverse complement strand
GGGGCCCGTGAAGGCGGCACTGGAGAGTGCCGTGCGTTATCTCGCCTATGAATTGGGGGACAAGCACATCCGGGTGCACGCTGTCTCTCCCGGCCCGCTGAAGACCCGGGCGGCCTCCGGCTTGAAGGATTTCGACGTCCTGCTCACCGAGGCCATCGAGCGGGCCCCCATCGGCGAGCTGGTCGACATCGATGACGTCGGCCTCACGGCGGCCTACCTGACGACGCCGTTTGCCCGCCGTCTGACGGGGACGACCACCTATGTCGACGGCGGGCTCAGCATCATGGCGTGAGGTCGCCCCACGCGTGAGCGTGTGAACCAACGGAGGTCACGATGCCGTCCAGTCTCTTGTCGCTGCACAGGCACATCGGCGCCGTGACGCTTGCCCTTCTTCTCGGCAGTGCCGCTTGGGCCCAGACGCCCGACCAGCCGTCATCGGCACCTGATCGGACAAAGCTCCGTCAGCCAACACCCTCGTCCGTTCAGCAGCAGGCAGACACGCAGGACGCTGCGGAGAAAAGCCAAACGGAGATCGACAGAAAGCTGCGCGAGATGGATCGCCGTCTTGATCGCACCCTGCGTAGCGTCTGCAGCGGATGTTAGCGGCAGCCCGACAAGGAGGGAGCCATGGACGTTTCCGCTTCAAAGAGTCCCGGCGCCCAGCCACTTGCCCCTGGGATGCTCAAGGGCCGGGCCGCCGTGGTGACCGGTTCGACCAGCGGCATCGGCCTTGGAATCGCCGGGGCCCTCGCAGCCTCGGGCGCCGACGTGCTGTTGAACGGGTTCGGCGATCCGGCCGAGATCGACCGGCTGCGCGCGTCACTCGCCGACACGCATGGTGTGCGGGTGACGTACAGCGCCGCCGACATGTCGAAGCCCGACGAGATCGATGGGATGATCGCGCAGGCGACGCGCGATCTCGGTGGCGTGGACATCCTCGTCAACAACGCCGGCATCCAGCACACGGCGCTGGTCCGGGAGTTCCCGATTGAGCGCTGGAACGCGATCCTCGCCATCAACCTCACGGCCGCCTTCTGCGCGATCCGGGCGGTTCTGCCGCGGATGGAGAGCCAGGGGTGGGGCCGGATCATCAACATCGCGTCGGCACATGGGCTCGTCGCTTCGGTGCACAAGGCCGCCTATGTGGCGGCCAAGCACGGGGTGCTCGGCCTCACCAAGGTGGTCGCGCTCGAAACGGCGACGACGGGCGTGACGTGCAATGCCATCTGCCCGGGCTGGGTGCTGACGCCCCTGGTGCAGAAGCAGATCGACGACATCGCCGCGCGGGAAGGGCTCAGCGGGGATAACGCCCGGGCGAAGCTGCTCGGCGAGAAACAGCCCTCGCTCGAATTCGCCACCCCGGAGCAGATCGGGGCGCTCGCCGCCTTCCTCTGCTCCGACGCGGCGGCGCAGATCCGCGGCGCCGCCCTGTCGGTCGATGGCGGCTGGACCGCACAATGAGGAGGCTGCTGTGAAAACAATTTCTCTTCAGGAGGCTGTCGCGATGATCCCGGCCGGAGCCACCCTGATGATCGGCGGCTTCATGGGCGTCGGGACGCCGGAGCCGCTGGTCGATGAGATCGTGCGGCAGAAGAGGGGAGACCTGACGGTGATCGCCAACGACACCGCGGCGCCCGGGATCGGTATCGGCAAGCTGATCACGGCCAAACTCCTGCGACGGGTGATCGTGAGCCACATCGGCCTCAATCCGGAGACGCAGCAGCAGATGCTCGCGGGCAGCCTGCAGGTGGACCTCGTCCCGCAGGGCACGCTCGCCGAGCGCATCCGCGCCGGTGGCTTCGGGCTCGGCGGCATCCTGACCGCCACCGGCATCGGCACCATCGCCGAGGAGGGCAAGCAGACGATTGCCGTGGACGGCCGCGACTACCTGCTGGAGCCCGCGCTGCGCGCCGACTTCGCGCTCGTGCACGCCTTCATCGCCGACTACCTGGGCAATCTCCAGTACGCCCTCACGGCGCGCAACTTCAACCCGCTGATGGCCATGGCCGCGGACACCGTCGTGGTCCAGGCGGAGAATATCGTGCCGGTCGGCGTCGTCTCGCCGGACCACGTCATGACGCCCGCTCCGGTCGTCGACTACCTCGTTGCGAAAGGCTGACACCATGGACGCGCAATCCCTTATCGCCAAGCGCATCGCGCAGGAGCTGCGCGACGGGATGCTGGTCAACCTCGGCATTGGCATCCCGACCCTCGTCGCGAACTTCGTCCCCAAGGGGATGCATGTCTTCTTCCAGTCCGAGAACGGCCTCATCGGCACCGGGCCGGTGGCCGATCCCGGCATGGCGCTGCCGTGGCTGACTGATGCCGGCGGCAAACCCGTGACCGCCCTGCCTGGCGCGTCCACGTTCGACAGCGCGATGTCCTTCGGCCTGATCCGGGGCGGCCATCTCGACCTCACGGTGCTGGGCGGCCTCCAGGTCGACCAACACGGCCGCCTCGCGAACTGGATGGTGCCGGGCAAGATGGTGCCGGGCATGGGCGGCGCCATGGATCTGGTGGCCGGCGCCAAGCGCGTCATTGTCGCCATGCAGCACACCGCCAAGGGCCGCCCGAAGATCGTCCGGGAGTGCTCACTGCCGCTCACGTCGGACCGGCCGGTCGACCTCGTCGTCACGGAACTCGCGGTGATCGGCTTTCCGGATGGCAGGGCCACTCTTCTGGAGACGCAGGAGGGCGTCACAGTCGAGGAGGTCATCGCCGGGACGGAGGCCGAGCTCGCGATATCTCCCGAACTGGCTGCGGCGAGCGGGGAGAGGACCAGCCCTGGAAGCGCCTCAGCGTCTTCAATGGGAGAGACGGTATGACCGCAGCGCTCAATCCTGCCGCCCCCCACCATCTGCCAGCGTTCATCACCGCGCCCGGCGAGACCGATGTGTTCATGGTGGTCATGGCAGTGTTTCTGGTGCTCGCCGTTCTGGCGGTCGGCCTCCTCTTCCTGCGCCTGCACACCTTGCCCGAGCGTATGGCGCACAGGTCCCACAAGCTGCAGTTCGAGATCGTCGCCGTGCTGGGCCTGCTGGCCTTGTTTACGCACCAGCACATCTTCTGGGTTGCCGGCCTGCTGCTCGCCCTGATCGACATCCCCGACTTCGGCAACCCCTTGCGCAGAATGGCCGGGTCCCTGGAAAAGATCGCCGGCCTGAGGCCCGGGGAGGGCGCCGCCCACGAGCCGGACGAGATCGGCGCCCATAGCCTGCCGGCCGAGCAGGCGAGTGAAGGCGCCGCCGAAGCGGCGGATGCAGGCGCCATTGAAGTGCCGAAGACCATCACCCCCGCCCGGAAGCCGGCCCGTCCCAAGCCGCAGATCTCTCCGGTCAACACAGGGAGCTGATCCATGCTTGAGCTTCTTCTCTGCTCGCTGCTGACGATCCTGCCGGACTATCTCTACCGCCGCTACGGCCAGGGCAAGCGGATCGGCCAGGAAATCACCCTCTTCTCGGTGTGGTTCGAGCTCCGCTGGGGCATCATCACCTGCCTGATGCTCACCATCGGGCTGATCACGGTGATCTTCTACAACCATCCCTCGACGAGCAGCGCTACCGTGTTCTTCAGAACCGTCCCGGTCCTGCCGGAGACCAACGGACGCGTGGCCGAAATCTTTGTCGACGGAGTCAGCGGCGAGGTCAAACAGGGTGCGCCGATCTTCCGGCTCGACAGCTCGAAGCAGGAGGCGGCGCTGGAGACCGCCCGCCGCAGGATCGCCGAGATCGACGCGCAGCTGGTGGCGGCGCGGACCGATGTCGCGGCGGCCGAAGGCCGGATCGTTGAGGCCCGGAGCGCCTATCAGCAGGCCGTGGACGAACTGGCGACCAAGCAGGAGATCTACCGCCGCAATCCGGGCGCCGTGGCCACGCGGGAGATCGAGCGGCTTCAGGTGACCGTGCAGGGGCGGCAAGGCACCATCGATGCCGCCACCGCCGCCAAGGAGCAGGCTGAGACGCGCATCGCCACTCTGCTGCCGGCCGAGAAGGCCAGCGCCGAGGCCGCGCTGGCCCAGGCGCAGGTGGAGCTGGACAAGACGGTTGTCCGGGCCGGCGTCAGCGGGCGGGTGGAGCAGTTCAGCCTG
>KI912077.1:7432-8263 GCA_000517005.1 Microvirga lupini | reverse complement strand
GTTAACCTGACGGTGCCTCCCGGACGCATCGGAAGAACGGGCGTTGTGCCTTCAACGGCTTGGATCTGCGGTTTCTCGTCCACGCACAGTACCAGCGCCCGCTCAGGTCGATTGACGTAGAGCCCGACCACATCCCGGACCTTGTCGACAAAGGCAGGGTCACGCGACAGCTTGAAGGTCTCCGGCCGATGCGGTTGCAGCCCGAAGGCGCGCCAGACGCGCGACACCATGGTCTGGCTCAGCCCCACGTGCTGGGCCATGCTGCGGGTGGACCAGTGAGTGGAGTCAGCCGGTTGGCTCTCCAGGGTTAAGGCAATGAGGTGCTCGATCTCATCATCGCCGACCCGGCGCGGCGCCCCGGAGCGGGGAGCATCACTCAAGCCATCCAGGCGGTGGGCCAAGAAGCGCTGGCGCCAGGTGACGACGCTCTGCCGACTGACACCGAGCCGTTGGGCAATGGCCGTGTTGGGGGCGTGAGGATCGGCACAGGCGAGCACGATGCGGGCTCGCATCGCCACATCCTGGTGGGTGCTTCGCCGGCGAACAAGGGCCTGCAGGATCTCCCGCTCCGTTGGGGTGAGGGACAACGCAATCAGCTTGGGTCCACGGGCCATGGCAACCTCCCGCCAGAGACGCTCTCAGACTGCTCCCGGCATCGCCAAACTGCAAATCAACTTCAAACTCACACCACTAGGTGGTTTGGACAAATCGTGCTGGAGCGGGCTCAGGATGATCGGGTCTGCTCCTTTCCAAGGAGCCTCAATACTTCCAGAAACACCTCGAAGCGATCCTGCCCGACCTCTTTCGCCCACTGCACCTGTAGCTCGCGGA
>KI912077.1:6521-7332 GCA_000517005.1 Microvirga lupini | reverse complement strand
GCACCGTCAGGTTAACGGACTGATGTCACAGAGCCCCACGGACTTATCGAGTCAGAAGCCAGCACCAAGGCCCGTCACCTCGGCCCAGGTCGTAAAGGCCAAGGCTCGGGCCTTGCGGTGATCGGCGGAGTTGGTGTGGGCGGGACGGCGGAAGAGGTTTACAACCTGATCGTGAACGGAGAGGAAGCGCTGGGCCTGACCCGCTGACTTGAAGCGCTTCATGATACGCTCCCGTCGTCGCGTCGGCTGATGACTGTTTTCGGCGCGGTTGTTCAAACCTCGATGCTGGCGGTGCTCCACGCCAGGCATCACCGTCCTCTTGGCCGCAGCGTAACTGGCCAGTTTGTCCGTGATCATCACACGAGGCGTGACACCTTGCCTCTTGAGCAGCTTTCGCAGCAGGCGCTTGGCCGCCTTGGCATTGCGCCGGCTCTGAACCAGGATGTCGAGCACCACCCCATGCTGATCCACAGCGCGCCACAACCAATGCCTCTTGCCAGAGATATTGATCACGACTTCGTCCAAGTGCCACTTGTCTCCGGGTGCCGGAAGACGGTGGCGGATCTGGTTGGCGAAACTCTGGCCGAACTTCAGCGCCCACTGCCGCACCGTCTCATGACTGACCTCAATCCCTCGGGCAGCCAGCATCTCCTCAACCATGCGCAGACTGAGCGGGAACCGGAAGTACAACCAGACGGCATGGCTGATGACTTCAGCCGGGAAGCGGTGGCGGGCGTAGCGCGAAGGACGGGTCGGTTTCATACCCTCGCTTATGCCCACATCCAGTCACTGTCGCGTTAACCTGACGGTG
>KI912077.1:5421-6421 GCA_000517005.1 Microvirga lupini | reverse complement strand
AAACCGCCCCGTCATTATACAGCTGGAGTTATACCCCGTCTTGGTGAGAGCTACTCGTCGCAGCCTCAAAGCCCTTGAGATGTGATTCAACATGGCAAGCGAGGAGGTTTGCCATGTCCATTCCCGTCGCCCTCCGGCCTGATTACGATGCCGTTCGCCTGCGCCAGCTTGCCCGCCGCAGCAAGTATGCGCCGCAGACCCGCCGCTTGCTGGCCTTGGCGGTGATTTACGAGGGCGGCTCCCGTAGCCAAGCGGCCGCGGTCGGCGGGGTCAGCCTGCAGACCGTGCGTAACTGGGTCCTGCGCTTCAATGACCGCGGCCCCGATGGGCTCCTGGATGGCAAGGCGCCAGGCCAGCCCTCGATCCTCAGCGACGAGCATCGTCAGCGTCTGAGTGAGATGATCGAGAGCGGCCCGATCCCGGCCGTCCACGGAGTGGTGCGCTGGCGCCTGGCTGACCTGATGCAGTGGCTCTGGGACGAGTACCGGATCCGGATCTCCAAACAAACGCTCAGCCGTGAGTTGCGGGACCTGAACTTCCGTAAGCTGTCCGCTCGGCCGCGTCATCATGCCAAAAGCGAAGCGGTCGTGGCTGCTTTTAAAAAGACTTCCCAACGCGTCTGGAGGAGATCGCGAAGGACAAAGCCGATGGCCGCCCTGTAGAAATCTGGTTTGCCGACGAGGCCCGGATTGGCCAGAAGAACAAGATCACCCGGCGCTGGGCCAGACGCGGCACGCGTCCCTCAGCGCCACGCGATCTGCGGACCGCGTCTGCTTACATCTTTGGCGCGATCTGCCCAGCCCAGGGCAAAGGAGCGGGGCTGGTGCTCCCCCGCTGCACGACAGAGGCCATGACGCTGCATCTGGCCGAGATCTCCCAGGCTGTAGCACCCGGCGCGCACGCCGTGCTGCTGCTCGACCAAGCTGGCTGGCATGTCTCGACCAGACTGAAAGTGCCATCCAACATCACGCTGCTACCCCTGCCGGCGAAAGCGCCTGAG
>KI912077.1:2656-5321 GCA_000517005.1 Microvirga lupini | reverse complement strand
AATGCAACAGAGCCATCCTTCTTCGGCAGTTGTTTTGCCCTGGGTAATTGCTCAGGCATCTAGTGCAGCGTGTCTAGCATGTGATCCTGATTCGCTTCAGAAAGTAGTGCTCTCACAAAGAGATAACAGAGGTGCGCTGGCTCCGTCAGAACCGCCATTGCTCTAGATCCAGCCTGTATTCAGCCATTAGAGATTTCTCTCGGTCGACTGAGGAGCCCACGTTCTTGCTACGTACCGCGTTATCGTGTCATTGGGAACTTCTTGCGCTGCCCCCAATCGCTGTTCACCTTCCCTCGTTGCAACCAGGCTTAATTATATCAACAGCTTAGCTGTCCGAGGTAAGCGTAGCTGGACATCCACGACAGTCGGAGAGGGGAGGGCAGGTCAGGAGCGAAAAGCGGACCTTTACACGGATAAGCTGAAGGGCTGTCCGTGACCCTCGGCGGACCATCTCGCGGTTGGAGCAAATGCCTGGAAGGAGGGCATAATGCCATTGGCACTGAACTCCATCACGCCCAGAAGGTGAATTCCCTTGAAAGTTCTTCAAGTCACCGCCGACTGGCTGGGGCTCCCATCAGAGTGGATTAAACCGGATGTTGACAGGAGTAGGGTGAGCATCCGGACAATCGGCTTCAGAATACACCGAAGTGAAATCCTATCCGGCTCCATAAAGGGTGTTCTGCGAAACTTGGCGGCGATGCTAGGATGCTCATGTCGTGCAGCGCCTGAGCGATACTTGAGAGAAGTAGGCGCAACCGAGATTGGCCGAGGCTGCACCTATGAACCTGTTGCTTAAGGAAATCCGCCACAATCCCCTGCTCTGGCTGCTGGCCTTTGTGCCCGTGGTGTTCGCCGCTCAGAAGCTCACGCCCGAAGCGCACACGCTGCTTTTTGTGCTGTCCGTCCTGGCGATCGTGCCACTGGCCGTGCTGCTGAGCCACGCCACCGAATCCGTCGCGGCCAAGACGGGCGATGCGGTCGGCGGCCTGCTCAACGCCACGCTCGGGAATCTCACTGAACTCATCATCGCGCTGGCCGCGTTGCGCGCTGGGCAATACGCGCTCGTGAAGGCATCAATCGCCGGGGCGATTGTCACCAACTCGTTGTTCATGTTGGGCGCGTCGTTCCTGCTCGGCGGGCTCAAGCACCACGTGCAGGAATACAACCGGGTCAACGCCCGTCTGCAAGCGGGCCTGCTCTTTCTGGCCACGATCGCATTGTTGATGCCATCGGCGGTCTCCGGAGCCGATTCCACCGCGGGATCAGCGGTGACCGACAGGTTGAGTGTGAGTCTGTCTGTGCTGCTCATCGCGGCCTACGGATTGGGCTTGCTGTTCACACTCAAGACACATCGCGAATTCTTCGGTGGCGTGGATCATGCCGAAACGGGCGAGGCGCCGTGGCCAATGGGCTTGGCCCTGACCACGCTGGCTGGCGTCACGATCCTGGTTGCGCTGGTGAGCGAGGTGTTCATCGAATCCGTGCAGCAGGCGGCGGTGGCATTCGGGATGACCCCCGCATTCGTGGGTTTCGTCGTCGTGGCGCTGGTGGGCGCTGCGGCGGAGATGGCCTCGGCGTTTGCCGGCGCGCGCAAGAACCGGCTCGACCTGAGCGTAGGCATCGCGCTGGGGAGCTCGGCCCAGATCGCACTCTTCGTCGCGCCAGTGCTGGTGTTGCTCAGTTACGTCGTCGGCCCGGCACCGATGAACCTGCACTTCTGGCCAGGCGCAGTGATCATGATGCTCATCGCCACCATGACCGTGTCCCTGGTGACCAACAGCGGGCGCTCGGCGTGGTTTGTCGGAGTGCTCGTCCTGTTGGTGTACCTGATCTTCGCGATGACGCTTTACCTGTTGCCACCCCGGGTTCTGTGATCGGCCTCACCGGAGCGGTCTGCATGTTGCGCCAAATTCTCATGGGAGCCGCCGTCAGTCTTTGCAACATCGCCATCCATGCGTTCTTGATGGCGGCTGTCATGTGGGCGGCACGCACTGCGGTTGCCATTACAACGTCACGGCAATCGCTTCAATTGATTGCCGTCATGACTGCAACCGTGTCGTTCCTGATGGCTGCGCATCTTGCAGAGGTGCTCGTTTGGGCATTGGCTTACGCAATCGTCGGCGTTGCACCTGAAGGCACCGATCTCATTTACTTCGCCTTTGTAAACTACACGACGCTCGGCTACGGTGACGTGACGCCGACAGAGCGCTGGCATTTGCTCGGGCCAGTGACGGCGATGAACGGCGTCCTGTTGTTTGGTTGGTCAACCGCAGTGATTTTTGAGGTCCTACGGAGGGTAATGACGACCGTCCCCAGTAAAGAGGAACGAAGGTAACTTTGAAAATGGAGAAGCTGACAGCGCCGCCAACGCTTTGGCTGTGTTAGCGGCTGTCGCTCGCGACTTTCCTAAATGGGCTTTAGCGAAATTCAACGTGTCAGCGGCCGGGGATTTGACCTGCAAGGCGCTGTGAGCCCGGAATGTCTCCAATTGCCACACCCGAGACCTAAGCCCAACGGCAGCAATCGTCACCTAAACGGACACTCCGAAAGATCCGCGAACATCAGTGCCTGACCCGAAGCGGTCCTTCCGGTGCCACATGCAAGCTGTTCTGGCTTGCCCGTAAGCTGTGGGGCTTTGAGCCACATAGCGTCCATCGAGGCGCGG
>KI912077.1:814-2556 GCA_000517005.1 Microvirga lupini | reverse complement strand
GCGGGGTGACGTGCGACGCGGGTGACACGGCCACTCGCCGAAGCTGTCGAGCGGCTGCCCCTCCGGACAGGGATTTCATGGACCGCAAGGCCCCTCGATCCTCGTGCTGCCCCTGCGCCCGCCGTCAGGCGGGCGCTTCCGTGTGACCGCTCATTGGGGGAGGATCCACAGATCGATGTCCTCCCCGTCATCCATCTCCATGCGGCGGTTCTCCATGGCGGTCCGCAAACCCTCGATCGCATGCACCGTCACGAGGCGCAGCCGCGTTTTCTGGTCGGGCGTGAGGCTCTGGTAAAGCGGCTGCCAGGCATCGGCCAGCTTCCTCAGGCCCGCCGCACGATCCGCCAGGGCATCGGCACGCTGGCGGTAGAGTTGCACAGGATCGACGTCCCGCACCTGGTCCATGCGCTCTCCCAGCGCGGCCAGCCGGCGATAGCGCGTCTCGGCCCTGGCGCGGATCGCCTCATCCACGGCGGGCCAGAGTTTCTCCTGCTCCGGGGTGAGTTGCAGTGCGGCCTTGATCACTCCGACGCGAATGTCGGTCAGCATCTTGAACTCGGCCGGGTTCAGCCGTCCATGGTCGGGCGGGCCGCCTGGGCTGGTGGTGGCTTGCTGTGCATGAGCCAAAGGCGCGCCCACGATGAACAAGGCCGCCACGAAGCCGATCATTCCCTTCCGCATCTCAGGTCTCCTAATGGTTCCTCCAACCGTCAGCCTACGGGCTGGGACGTGTCCTGCTTGATGGCTTGGGACTGTTCCTTACCAGTTTGGGACACAGAGGGGTGTAACCTGTATCCGGCGCGACCCACGTCTGGCCAGCAATAGAGGGCAGGTCCCATACCAATATTCCACGAGGCGCATTGGCGTCGGCGTGACACGGTCCATCGCCCGTCAGCGACTCCATGTCGATGGCCCGAACTGTCAAGGGATTGTCCCTGTCGATCAAGCGCAGGGCTCTCGCTGGATTAACATAAGGCCGGAAAGGTGGGAAACGTGAGGACCGTCCCGGCGCGAGGTGTGCGCCCTTGGCAGGCCTCGCCACGGGGCTTCGCACGATCCGGCCCCATGAATCCCCGCCGTTTTGTGCCCCGGTTTGCGATCGCCAGGGCGAGGAGCTCAACGAAAAGGAGTCGGCCATGCCGCTTTCCATCACCCGCCGGTCCATCCTCCAACAGGCTGGCGCCGTGGCGGCCTTCGCAGCCACTACTGGGGCCCTGCAGAACATCGCCCGAGCGCAAGCAACCGGCGGCGAGGACTATTGGGAGCTGGTCCGTCGCCAGTTCATCTTCCCGGAAACCGCCGTTCCGATGAACTGCGCCAACCTGTGCCCGTCCTTCCAGTCCGTCGCCGACAAGGTCGAGACGCTGACCCGGGTCGAGGACTACGACGTGTCCTTCAACAACCGGGCGCAGTTCAACGACACTTTGAAGGCGTCTCGCGCCAAGGTGGCGGCCCAGATCGGCGCGGCGCCGGACGAGATTGCGCTCACCCGCAACACGTCCGAAGGCAACAGCGTCATCACCAACGGCCTCAACTTCAAGCCCGGCGACGAGATCGTGATCTGGGATCAGAACCACGTCACCAACAACGAGGCTTGGGACATCCGGGCGAAACGCTTCGGCCTGAAGATCGTCCGGATCTCACTGCCCCGGGTGCCGGACAGCGATGAGCAGGTGGTGGACCTGTTCGCCAAGGCGTGCACGGACCGCACGACGGTGCTCACGTTCACCGAGGTGTCCAAC
>KI912077.1:0-714 GCA_000517005.1 Microvirga lupini | reverse complement strand
GCCGCCACCTGCGCACCCGGGGGCTCACCTTCCGGCAGGTGGCCAACGAGGTCCGCTTCGAGATCGCGTGCGAGTTGCTGGAGACCACCGACATGGCACTGGGCCAGATCGCCGCCACATTGAAATACTCCGAGCCGAGCGCCTTCACTCGCGCCTTCCGGCGCTGGTGCGGGCAGACCCCGTCGGAATGGCGTGCCAGCCATCCCCGCGCCTGAAATTCAGGCAGACCTGGAAACCGCACCGTCCTCATCCCGAATCCGGTCCTGAACCGGTGAGCCAGGATGAGCCGCGAGACAGGATGACAGTAACCGAATGACCCTTCCAGGCGCTTTCCGCCCGGCGCAGGATTGCCGAGACTGATGCCGCCATGGTGGTGGCACGCGCGGATATCGTTGGCGCCGAAGGAAGGATCCCCGAGGCGAAGAGCGCCTATCAGCAGACGGTCGACGAACTGGAGACCAAACAGGAAATCTACAGGCGCAACCCGGGCGCCGTGGCAGTGCGCGACATCGAGAAGCTCCAGGTCGCGGTGCAAGGACGTCAGGGCACGATCGACGCCGCCACGCCCGCCAAGTCGCAGGCGGAAGCCCGCCTGACAAGCCTGCTCCCCGCCGAGAACCCCAGCACCGTGGCCGAACTGGCGCAGGCCGAGGTGGATCTGGGGAAGACGGTCGTCCGTGCCGGTGTCAATGGCCGTGTCGAGCAGTTCACGCT
>KI912076.1:24190-25338 GCA_000517005.1 Microvirga lupini | reverse complement strand
ACCTTGGCATAGCGATCGGTCGCCGCCATCGGAAGGACAGCTGCCAGCGCATCGAGTTGTTTGGCACGCCTAATCTGAGATGCCGAACTGGCCAACGGTGTCTGCCCCGCGTGATTTCAGTGACTTGGCGGGACTATGCTGAAAGCGGAACGATTTGTGAACCGGGATCTCTGTCGGCGCCGACCGTGCTCAGGCGATCTTCCTGCTGATGAACAGACCAACCTGCTTCTCAACCTCAAGGATGCCGTTCCCTTGTTCAAATGCCTCAGCGATGGCTCTCCGGAGGTCGGCCAGGTGAGCCTCACTGGCTTCATCGCCCGGCGGGTAGGAGGTGAGGGCGAGAAAGACATCCTCCGGGTCGGTGATCCGAAGTCCAGCCGGGTGCAACGCCATAGAGACGTTGCCAAATTGACCCTGCATCAGGCGCTGGGCCGTGTCGAAGCCAAAAGCTGCGGCTGCAGGGTCAGACGGTGCACAGCCAAATACGGTGGTCAACTCGTACATCTTGCGCATGTTGTCGGCGCCATTGGTTGTTACCGCCAGGAAGCCCCCGGGCTTTAGGACCCGGAACATCTCCGCAATCCCTTTCGCAGGGTCCGGCACATGGTAGAGCATGTGCATGGCAATCACCGCATCGAAGGAGCGGTCCTCGAAGGGAAGAGCGGACGCATTCGCTTGTTGCCCCTGAACCGATCTGAACGGCAATACCCGGCACCGTTCGACAGCCTCGTGGACCATGCCGGGCGAGAGATCAGCTAGGATCAGGTCGAGTCCTTCCGGCCATTTGCCTACCGATGCTGCCCAGAACCATCTGGGGCCGCAGCCGGTGTCGAGGACCCGATGCCCTGCCTGAAGAGGCAACTGCTTTGCAACCCACGGGAACCAACCGATCTCGGCGACCGTGTATTTGGAGTTGATGCGTGCCCGTGCGGCGAGCTTCTGATTATCGCTATACTGTTTAGCGTTGTCGGCACTCAGGGACGGCATGTTGCCTGCTCCTGATAGGGAGATCGGTCTGCCTGTTGCGCCAAGCGTGGGCGTGACCGAAGAAATAGTTTCAACCAGGAGACGATCCAGCAATTCAGTCCTGGTCTTCCCATTCACTGAAACTCGGCAGGTAGGTCCGCGGCGAAACTACTGGGAGCGAA
>KI912076.1:22445-24090 GCA_000517005.1 Microvirga lupini | reverse complement strand
GATCTGGGCGTAGGACTGCCGCGCGAGCAGGATCCAAACCGGATTGAGGCGCGTCGGCTCGCTGAGCAGGCGCTGACGGTCGATCCAACCGAACCGCGGGTGCAGTCGACAGCGGGCTACATCTTTCTCACCTGGCGTGAGTTCGATCGGGCCGAGCGTCACTTCGACCTTGCCCAGTCCATGAACCCCAATGACGCGACCATCCAGATCTTCTGGGCCTGGGCCCAGGCCTGCCTCGGGAGGGCGGAAAAAGGTCTGCCGGCCGCTGAGCTCGCCCTGCACCTGAACCCCCGGCATCCGCACTGGTACAGCTACTACCGCGCTAGGGTCTTGTTCTTTCTGCGGCAGTACGAGGAGGTCATTGCGCAGCTCCAATACCGCATGGCGGGCCAACCCAACCGGCACCGCCGGGACATATTGCTTCTAAGTGCCGCGTTTGGTCTCCTGGAGCGAGGGGAGTTGGCGCAGCGATGTGCCACCTGGTTTGTCGAAGGCGTCCGGCAGGTGTGGCGCAGGGATCCGAATGCGGGACCTCCCGAGTACGTCGATTGGTTCGTCGATACCTCATACCTTCGGCGCCCAGAGGACGAGGCGCTGTTGCGAGAAGGGCTTCGATTGGCTGGGCTACCGGCGTAGACGGATGATCTCCATTCGGGACGCACCGCGCAACTCAGATGCGATACCGGCGGAGGAACTTGCGGCGCACGCACTTGGGTCGACTATGCTGCAAACGTCGGTTCCTGGCACCTCCCGGAAGTAAACCGAATGTCCGGACCCGCGGGGTGAAGGGACCTCTCCACGGCTGCGCCTAGAGGCGGTCCTTGACCCGTTCCGGACTTCAAGACAGGCCAATTGGAACTGTTCTCCTCTTGCGTCCCCGACGGGTAATGCCTTGCCGATCCGACTCCACCAGCAGTTCAGGAAATCCGATAGATCCGATCTCCTAGCGGATCGGGGTGCCATACTGGAGACCACCGTTGGTCCAGAGCGCGTTCTGGCCACGCTTGATCTTCAGGGGCGAACCCTCCCCGACGTTGCGGTCGAAGCTCTCACCGTAGTTGCCGACGTGCTTGATGATCCGGTAGGCCCAGTCGTTGGTCAGGCCGACGGCCTCGCCGAACTTGCCTTCGGTGCCGAGCAGGCGCTTGATCTCCGGGTTGTCGGAATTCTTCATTTGGTTGACATTGGCCTTGGTCACGCCGAGCTCCTCGGCGTTCAACATGGCCATGTGCGTCCAGCGCACGATGTCGCCCCACTGGTTGTCGCCGTGGCGGACGGCCGGGCCGAGCGGCTCCTTGGAGATGATCTCGGGCAGAATGATGTGATCGTTTGGGTTGGAAGCCTTCTGACGTACGGAGTAGAGCGCCGATGCGTCATTCGTGATCGCATCACATCGGCCGGTCTCGTAGGAACTCAACGCCTCGTCCGTAGTCGCGAAGGCCACGACTTGGTACTGCATGTTGTTGGCACGGAAGAAGTCGGCGAGATTGAGCTCGGTCGTGGTGCCCTGCTGGGTGCAGATCGAGGCGCCGTTCAGCTCCTTGGCGGAGGAGACGCCGAGCTTCTTGCGGACCATGAAGCCCTGGCCGTCAAAGTAGTTGATGACCGGGAAGTCGAGGCCGAGCTGCGTGTCGCGCGCCATGGT
>KI912076.1:22165-22345 GCA_000517005.1 Microvirga lupini | reverse complement strand
GGCATGGACCGGCCGACAATGAGCTCGAAGTTCTTCTTCCTGTCGCGCCAGTCGCGGATGTAGCCGCCGTCCAGGCCGATGACCATCCGTCCATCGGGAGTCGGCAGATCCTCCCAATCGCGAGGGTCTGTGCCCTCCGAGAACGAGATCCGCTGCTCAGTGAGATCAGCCTCTATCCGT
>KI912076.1:18176-22065 GCA_000517005.1 Microvirga lupini | reverse complement strand
CGAATACCTCATCTGAGAATTCTCATCAGCCAACCCGACGACGCGAACGCATCATGGAGCGGTTCAAGTCCGCCGGACAGGCCCAGCGCTTCCTCTCTGCCCACGATCAGGTTGGAAACCTCTTTCGCTGTTCCGCCAACACCACCGCCACTGATCATCGCCAGTCCCGAGCAGGTGCCGGGAAAATAACTTTGATCAGAAGAAATGCCGGTACACCACGAATCCAGAACGCTCCGCCACCTTGTCGTAGAGCTTCATAGCCGTGAGATTGGTTTCGTGTGTTTGCCAATAGACGCGTGCTGCACCGGCTATCCGGGCCTGCCCGTAAACTCCATTTATGAGAGCTTTGCCCATCCCTTTTCCACGCGAAGCGTCGTTGGTGAAAAGATCCTGCAAATAGCAGCTGGGCTCAATCGATGTTGTGCTCCGGTGGAACAGATAGTGCGCGATGCCGAGGAGCTGTCCTTGACCTTCAGCCACTAGGGCGTGGACTGGCTCATAGGCATCAAAAAAGCGCGCCCAGGTCATTTGGGTGATCTCCGCGGCGAGAGCCGTTGCGCCCGAGCGACCGTAAAACGCGTTGTAGCCCTCCCAAAGAGGAAGCCATTGGTCAAAATCCTGACGCGTGACAGGGCGAATCGTGAGTGAGTTGCTCATTCTTGGACCTTGCAATGGTGAAGACCACGATAGATAGGATGGGCGGCATGCGCGGATAACCCGCTTGCATCACTAAACCGTCGCGTGCGTGAGCCGCAATGGGGCGCCATATGTCGGAGCGCCCGATGTCTCTTCTGGGTCACAGGAAACGATCAGTGGAGGAGGCCAAGAATTGTGGCTCTTGGCACATCCACGAAGTACCCTGACGATGCGCCCAGTGCCACTGCTATTAGCCGAGCAACTCGCCCTGCAAGCCCTGCGCCGTGTCTCTGCTCCAGCCGCACAAAGACGCTCGAACAGTGACTCCATCGAGCGTCTCCTCATGCCTCCCCGTCAGCGGCTCTGCCGTCATCGAATTTGATGGCGAGGGCGGCAATGGCGGCGATCATTCCCGCAATCGAGACGATTCCGACGGCGGCTGTCCAGCCGTAGGTTTGAATTGCACCACCAACAGCGATAGGACCGATCACCTGACCGAGATTGCTGCCCTGCATCACCAAGCCGATGACCACGGGGGCAAGCGCCGGGGACAATGCCAGAAGCGGCGCTGACGAGATGAGAGTAGCCGGGATCATCCCGCCAATGCCGGAGAACAGGATGCACAGCAGGAACGTTGGTGTATCGGCAAAGATCGGCAAAGATCGGCAGGAAGATCCCGGGACTGACAAGGCCCATGATCAGGCACGCACCGGCAATCAATGCAGAACGGCTGGCGCCACGGGCCAGAAGATTGCTAGCCGCTAGGTTGCCGATGACGTTCGCTGCGCAGGCCAGAGCACTGAGAAGCCCCGCTGTGCCATGGTCGATTCCCATCCGTTGCATCAGCAACACGGGGAGGAAGCTGAAAAGGGCAAAGAACATCATGCTGTAGAGCGCAAAGCTGACGGCCAGCAGGACGGGCCCCACGCTCGTCAGCACGCGCATGATATCAGCCGCAAGGCTCCTCCAGGAAATCGATTGGTGCACTGGGTAAGCTGGGATTAGCGCCACTCCGGCGGTGATGGCTGCGGCCGCTAGTCCTGCATTGCACCACCAGAGCATGCGCCAGTCGCTGAACAGAGGTCCGGCGAGCATGGCGAGCGCCATGCCAGCCGGCATGAAGCAGCTCCAGAGCGCAAAGGCGAGATCACGCTGCCCGGACCGCACCACCCGGTGGAGGATGGCAGGGCCGGCAACGGTGACCAGAAGAAAGCCGAAGCCTTCGAGAACACGGGATGCCAGAAGCACGGAGTAGCCTGGCGCCGCCGCGCCGATCACCGTGCCCAAGGCAATGGTTCCAAGGCCGACCATCAGCATCCGGCGGTCTCCGGTGGCAGTCACGAACGCCCCAGCGGGGATACTGCCCACGAGCCCGAGAACGGCGAAGATCCCCGTGAGCCAGCCAGCTGCCGCGAGATCGAGCCCCAGATCCGACTGAAGCATCGGCGCGGCAATCGCCGCCTTGCCAACCTGCAGCGCGGTCACAACGCCGGATCCGACCACGACAGCGACGGTGGCCCAGCGGGTGTCGATGCCAGGATTTCCGTAAGCTGCCGCTGTCATCACGCGGCCTTTGTCAGTTGGGCAACCGAAAGGGCTTGAGCAATCTCAGCGACATGGCGGCCCTGGAAGCGGGCGCCATCCAGCTCGTTGGCGCTTGGCTGGCGGTCGCCGCCCTTGCCGTCATCCGCCAAGGTCGACGCGCCGTAGGGCGATCCGCCGGTGATCTCGTCCATCCGGCCTTGGCCCTTGAAGGTATAGGGCATCCCGACAACGATCATGCCCAAGTGATACAGGACCGTATGAACTGAAAGGATGGTGCTTTCCTGGCCTCCATGCTGACTGCCCGTCGAGGTGAAGACGCTGCCAATCTTGCCCACCAGCTTGTCCTCGAACCACAGGCCGCCGCACTGGTCGAAGAAGTTCTTCATTTGGGAGGCCATGTTGCCGAAACGGGTGGGCGTTCCGACGATGATCGCGTCGTAATCCGCCAGTTCGGCGACGGTCGCGATCTCCGCCGGCTGATCACGCTTGTACCCGGCTTTCTCGGCAACGTGCTCCGAGACGAGCTCCGGGACCCGCTTGATCACGGCCACGGCACCAGTCTCCCGGACCCCTTCAGCGACGGCTTGGGCCATCGTCTCGATGTGACCGTAGGATGAGTAGTACAGCACCAGAACCTTCGTCATCACCATTCCTCTAGCTGATCGATCAGGCTACGACCGGCAGAATATCGCTCGAGCATATCGGCGGAAGTGCTATTAGATTGATAGATTCGATCGACGGAATAGATCATGTTGAATGGCCTGACCCTGGATCAGATGCGGACCTTTGTGACCGTTGCGGAGAGTGGCAGCTTCCGCTCGGGAGCTGCCCGGCTGTCGCGTGTCCAGTCGGCCGTCAGTCATGCGATTGCTAACCTTGAGGCCGAACTGGGCGTTGCCCTGTTCGACCGGTCCGGACACCGGCCGACCCTCACACCGGAAGGACAGGCACTTCTGGCCAACGCCCGCGACATTCTTCTCAGAGTGGATGCGATGCGGGCCCGTGCCCGCAGTATCGGCGAGGGCGTGGAACTCGAACTTTCGCTGACAGTCGACACGCTGTTTCCCATTGCACGGGTCGGAACTGCGCTGAGCGAGATGCGGATTGCGTTCCAGCGGTTTCCATCCGGCTGGCCGTCGAGCCACTGGGTGGCCCCATTGCGGCGTTGGTCGAGAAACGGAGCGCGCTGGCCATTCTGGTTGGCGAGGACTTCCGCGACCCGCGTATTTCACTCGAGGCGATCACCTCGATTGAGCAGGTGGCTGTCGTCTCATCCAAGCATCCGCTGGGGCTGCGCCCGCACGGCGAGATGATCGGCTTGCCCGATCTCGCCGACCACCTCCAAATCGTTCTCTCTGATCCAACGCCACTATCCGAAGGACGCAGTTTCGGCGTTCTGTCGCCACAGACCTGCCGCGTCGGCAGTCAGGACACCAAGCATGCCATGATCCTTGCGGGCCTCGGTTGGGGCCGCCTGCCGGTCTGGCAGGTGGAACGCGATATTCACGAGAACCGTTTGGTACGCCTTGAGACAAATGCGCTTGGTCGAAAGGGACAGCTGACCACGGAAGCCTATTTTGTCCATCGTCTGGATGAGCCACTCGGGCCGGCCGCCCAGGTCTTCCGCAGGGCATTGCTGCAGGCGCTGTCGCAGTGACCAGATCCCCGGCAAAATAGATTAATGATCTTCACGGAAGGCCTGCAACGG
>KI912076.1:17953-18076 GCA_000517005.1 Microvirga lupini | reverse complement strand
CGCCTGCTGCGCAAGCTGCTCAAGAAGCAGGGTATGGCTCCTCGGGTGATGATCACGGACAAACTGGCCAGCTACAGCGCAGCGAAAATGGTCGTGATGCCCAGCGTCGAGCATCGGCAGCAC
>KI912076.1:4954-17853 GCA_000517005.1 Microvirga lupini | reverse complement strand
GACACAGAATATCCGATTCAAACCTCGCCTGCGCGACCGTACCCAGCTATGAGCCGGGTGCGGCG
The DNA here is from genome assembly GCA_000517005.1 of Microvirga lupini. Lineage (GTDB taxonomy): Bacteria > Pseudomonadota > Alphaproteobacteria > Rhizobiales > Beijerinckiaceae > Microvirga > Microvirga lupini. The sequence goes on along the minus strand of KI912076.1, from coordinate 17,788 downwards.
GGGACCAATCACTTCGGACGCACGAAGAGCCCACCAGATCGCCACCGGCTGGAACAGAAGGCGGACCCAGTAATACCAGGACGACGTCGGCAGACCATCGACGGCCACGCCCTCGACAGCATTCTTGATGTTGGCTGGAAACACACAGACGAAGTAGATGGCCAGCATAATGCCTGCCAAGTGTCGGGTCCAAGGGACAAGAAGCCCAATCGCCCCGGCAAGCTCACATAGCCTCGTAAGGAGGACGATCTCCGCAGGGTACGGCAGCACCGATGGGATCATCGGCAGGTACCGGTCCGGTGTCAGCAGATGGTCCATTCCAAAGAAGACCAGTGCCGCTGCCATGCCCCAGCGCATGGATGAGGTCCAGTTCACCAAGCGTGGAACCCCCAGAAACGGTTGACGGCTCTCTGTCATCTGCCAAGTTGACAGCGCCAACATGTGAGGAGATGTTGACATTGTCAACACGCGAACCCGAACCGAACAAGGCTTTCCATCACAGGGATCTGAGACATGCCCTCATCGAGGCTACGACCGAACTGATCGAGCGGGACGGCCCGGCTTCTGTCAGTCTGCGCGAGGCGGCGCGTATTGCAGGGGTCTCTCACAATGCGCCCTATCGGCACTTCCCCACGCGGGAAGCCCTGATGGCTGCCGTTGCGGCTCATGGCTTTCGGCAGTTGCGGACGACATTCGAGAAGGCATCAGCAGCCACACCGGAGAACCGAATGCTGGCTCTTGGCCAGGAGTACCTGAGCTTTGCCTCGGCTCATCCAGGCCTGTTCCGGCTGATGTTCGGCAGCGGGTTGGATCGGCAATCGCACCCCGAACTTGAGCAAGCAGCCCAGGAAGCATTCGGTGTTCTGCAACGGGCAACCCTCGATCGAGGATCTCCTTCGCCTCGCGACGCGGCCCTCGGCGCGTGGGCTCTTGTCCATGGCCTTTCGCATCTGATCGTTGACAATCAGCTCGCTCAAGACTTGCAGGGGGATGCAGCAAGTGGACGGCTGCTGGAGCGAATCGCGGACGTCTACGGGTTGAGCACGCCTAGGGAAGACGGTCTCGTTCCATGAGTGGGCTTTCCTGACATTAGATCTTTGGAAAATGAAGGTCCGGTAGTGGCACTCCTGAGATGTAGGCGCGTGATCCACTTCGACGGTCATGAGCCGACGTTCGCTAGGCGATCGGAATGTGAAAGATTACCACAAGCAGTCCTTTGGGCTTTCAAGCCCATGGGTGTTTCCATCCGACGCCCAGGGTTTCATCTCTCAGATTTGATCCCGAGAAGCGCGCGGTCCTCGTCAGCCATAGCAACGCGCCGGCCGTGACTGCGCACCGCCTCGACTGCCAAGGCCACCAACTCCGCTTTAGGGCGGTGGGCCGGCTCTTGACGACGCGGATGTTGTTCTTGATCCCAGCGCGGACCGCATCGGCCCCGCGGGGCAGCGCCCATTCCATGACCGCCGCAAGCGCTCGCATGAACCGTGCCCCGGCATATGTGAAGTCGCCGAACTGCCTCACATGCTAGCTCAACATCGCACCTTCCTCGAACCACCGCCAAATCTCTTACACAACCTGTCGTACGCACGAGTGTTCCGGCATCATGCGCGTTCGAAGAGGTTTGTTCTGGAATAAGACGTTCATTTAGACCATTTCTAAGTAAGAGAATTATAGTTTCCCTGTTGAAGCTCAAAATCTGGAGAAGTTCTAAAATAGACGTCCGCTCCGGACTAGGCGCTTCTCTTAGCGAATTGATGCACAAATGTGACACGCCTTGATGTAAACTTGCGCGGAGAACATGATCATTGACGGCGTAGCGGATTTTCAACGATATGACCACATCCTAGATTGAGTGATGGGGCTCTGCATGTCGAACTGGCAATACCACCGTAATCCCCTGAAATGGGGCGTTCGGGCATGCACGCTCAGTTCGGTAGCCATGGTCCTGTGCATGCATTTGTCCCCTGCGGATGCGCAGGAGATCCAACTCGAGACCATTACGGTCGAAGGTGAAAGTGCCGAGAGAGCGGCCAACAGTCAGGGGACGGGGCCAGGCGAGGCCAATGAACAGCAAGGTTTCGTCGCCCAGCGCAGCTTCAGCGTCACCAAGACGAACACGCCTCTCATCGAAACCCCGCAGTCGGTCTCCGTCGTGACGAGCGATCAGATCGAACGCCAGGAGGTCCGCACCATCCGTGGCGCGACCCGGTACTCGTCAGGCGTGACGCCCGAGATCACGGGCGGCGCGGACACGCGCTTCGGCGGATTCAACATCCGCGGATTCGATTCCACCGCCAACTCGAGCTTCGTCAACGGACTTCGGCTGCCCTCCACGGCCAGCATCAACTTCTTCGGGCTCGATCCCTACGGCGCCGAGCGCATCGAGATCCTCAAGGGACCCTCGTCCGTGCTCTATGGGCAGAACGGGCCGGGCGGGCTTGTCAACTACGTGACCAAGCGGCCGACGAGCGAGACGCGGCGCGAGATCGAGATCAACGGGGGCAGCTTCGGGCTTCTCGAGGGGCGCTTCGATCTATCAGGGCCTGCGGGCGAGGGAAGCCCCTTCGGCTACGGGCTCACCGGTGTCGTGCGTAACTCGGAGAACCAGGTCGACTTCGTGAAGGACGACCGAATTTTCATCGCGCCCGTCGTGACCTGGGATCCGGATGCGGCGACCTCTCTCACGGTGTCCGGCATCTACCAGCGCGACCGCGCCGGATGGGGCCTCCAGTTCCTTCCCGCGTCGGGAACCGTTTGGCCGAACAACGGGCGACGCATTCCGGTCAGCCGCTTTCTCGGTGAGCCGAGTTTCGACTTTTACAACACTGATATCGCAAGTGTCGGATATCAGTTCAGCCATCAGTTCAACGACATCTTCACGTTCCGACAGAATGCGCGCTATTCCTATCTGGCGAACAAGCAAGCCTCCGTCTATGGCGCGGGATACCTGAACGAGCAGGCGGGCCTGCTGAACCGCAGCGCCGGCACGGCAGATTCCAAGCTCGGGACGTTCTCCGTCGACAATCAGGTGCAGGCCGAGTTCGGCACCGGCCCAGTCAATCACACGGTGCTGGCCGGCCTCGACTATCGCTGGACCGATTATGACGATCTCTTCGACACATATGTCACAGGCCCAATCAATGTGTTCAATCCGGTCTACGGCAGCCCTGTGACACGTGTCGGGACATACCAGGACCGCAACGTGAGGCAGGATCAGGTCGGCCTCTACTTGCAGGACCAGATGAAGTTCGACAAGCTGTCCCTGCTCCTGAGCGGCCGATACGACTGGGCGAACACCGAAGCGTTGGAACGCCTGACCGGTGTGGAGTCGGAGAAAAGTCTCGGCGCCTTCACGGGCCGGGTTGGGCTCATCTACAATTTCGACAACGGGGTTGCCCCGTTCATCACCTATTCGGAATCCTTCCTGCCGCCGCTTGACGTCAGCGCCACGGGCCAACTCTTCAACGCCGAGGAAGGGCGCCAGTGGGAAGCCGGCGTCAAATACGCGCCCGTCGGTTGGAACGCGCTCTTCACGGCCTCCGTATTCAACATCGTGCGCGACAATGCGATCCGCTTCGATAACGTGGGAGGGACCTTCCAGGCCCGTCAGACAGGTCAGATTACGTCGAATGGCTTGGAGCTGGAAGCTGTCACCAGCCTCAACGAGAACATCGATCTGCGGTTTGCCTACACCTATCTCGATGTCGAGATCACGAGGGACCCGGATGGTGGATTTGAAGGCAAGGTGCCGGTGACCGTTCCCGAGCACAGCGCCTCGGCCTGGATCGATTACACGATTCGCAATGGCTCGATGTTCGACGGGTTGGGCGTGGGCCTTGGCGTTCGTTACGTTGGGTCGAGCTTCGGTGATGATGCGAACACGTTCAAGGTGCCCGCCGCGACCGTGCTCGATACCGCACTGAGCTACAAGCGCGATAACTACGAATTTGCCCTTAATGCGAGCAACCTCTTCGACAAGGAATATGTCGCCTCCTGTGGCAACCGCGAGTTCTTCTGCTTCTACGGCGAGGGGCGCCGCCTCACGGCTAAGGCGACCTATCGCTGGTGATATCGCAGGGCTCGCCGTCCTCCGGAGGCAGGGTCCGTCGCCACATGATCACTGCGCACGAATGTCCGTACCGAATCGAAAGGGATCACGAGGGTGTTGTGCATTGTTTGATGATGCGATAGCTAGCGCATCTGCTGGGGTTCGGGTCTTGAAGAAAGCGACAATCAGCAGGCGTACGGTACTGGGCGGGCTTTTTGCTGCGCCCTTCCTACATTCGCCGGTGGCGGCTGCGCGTCCCCTGCGCATCGTCACTCTCGATAGTGGATTGGCGGAGCAACTCATCGTGCTCGGCGCGCCGCCGATCGCCGTGACCGATGCCCGCGATTGGGGGAAATGGGTTGCCGAACCGCCGCTGCCGGCCGGCACGATCGATATCGGATCGAACTTTGCCCCGAATGTCGAGCTGCTCGCCGCTCTCAAACCCGATCTCATCCTGACCACGGATTTCGTCGCCATGGTCGAGCCAAAGGTGAGCCGCGTCGCACCGGTGGAGCGCATCACCCTCTATTCGCCAGGCGGCTCACCGCTGCCGAAGGCAATCGCCTCGATGCGGCGACTTGGTGGCATCCTAGGACTTGAGGACCGTGTCGAGGCCTACCTGAAGGAAACCGAAGCCTTCTTTGACGCCTGTGCCGAGCGGGCGAAGCCTTTTCGCGGCAAGCCCATCGTAATCCTTGCGTTTCTCGACCCGCGGCACGCGCGGGTTTATGCGCGGCCGGGACTGCCGCAGGACGTCCTCGACCGCATCGGATTGCGCAACGCCTGGCAGGGCGAGGGAAACTTCTGGGGATTTGCAACCGTGGGGATCGAGCGGCTGGCCGAGGTCGGCGAAGCGGTGGCGGTTTCCGATTACATGGAGCCGGATGTCAGGGTTGTTCTCGAAAGCAGCCCGCTGTGGCGATCGTTGCCATTCAGGCGCGCCGGTGGACCGATCCCGCTCCTGCCGCCGGTCCTTGCCTTCGGCGGCGTGCCTGCGGCCCGGCGCTGGGCGGCGCTGTTGCTCGACGCGCTGGAAAGGCGCAACCCATGAGCGATGAGTCCGAAACCCTGACGGTAAGCTCCCGCGTCGGCGCCGGGTTTTTCATAGGGGGGCTGGCCATACTGGCGCTCGTTCTCTTGGCGCTCGTGCTCGGACCCCGACTGGCGCTTCTGTTCCGCGGGCCGTCCGAGGCCTACGATGCCGACTGGATGGTACTCGTCTACGCCACGTTGCCACGGCTCGTGATGGCTTTGATGTGCGGGATGGCGCTCGGAGCCTCCGGCGCGCTGTTGCAACAGGCTTTGCGCAATCCCCTAGCTTCGCCCAGCACGCTCGGCATCGATGCCGGCGCAAGGCTGGCGTTGGGTGCGACGACGCTGCTTCTTCCCGCACTCTTCGGCTGGGGGAGGGATGTCGTCGCGCTTGCCGGTGCCGGAGTCGCCACCATGCTGGTTTTTGCGCTGAGCCGCAGGCAGGACTTCTCCCCGCTATCGCTCGTACTCTCCGGCATGCTGGTCACCCTTTATTGCGGTGCCCTGACGGCCGCACTGACGCTGATCGAGAGCCGCTATCTGGCGAGCCTGTTCGTCTGGGGATCGGGCTCCCTGAGCCAGCAGAGCTGGACGCCGGCCGCAGACTTGGCGCTTCGCCTTGCCATAATCGTGCCGTTCGCGCTCCTCCTCGTGCGTCCGCTCTCGCTTCTCGATCTCGGCGAGGACGCTGCGCGGGGGCTCGGCCTGCATGTGGCCCAGTTGCGTCTGCTCGCAGTCGCTCTCGCGGCCTTGTTGGCCGCCTTCACCGCAAGCGCGGTGGGCGTGATCGCATTCATCGGGCTTGTCGCTCCACTGATCGTGCGGCTATCCGGGGTGGGCAGTTTCGCCGGCAGGCTTGCCGGAGCAAGCTTCATCGGCGGTCTGCTGCTCCTTGTGACCGATCTTCTTTTGCAGATGCTGACGGGGTTCTATGCGGATCTGCTGCCGACCGGCGCGGTGACGGCACTCCTCGGCTCGCCGATTCTCCTGTGGCTTCTGCCCCGTGTTACCGCAACCCTGCGGCCGGTGCAGTCCTCGGCCCCCTCGGTGCGAGGGCGTTTGCCAGATGACAGACTTTCGCGGCTGTTGCCGCTTGGTCTTGCTGGTCTCGTGACATTGCTTGCGATCGTAGCCCTCGTCCTGCAACGGGCGCCTGACGGGACCTGGGAACTGCTGGCGTCAGCCCAGATGGGGGACATCCTTCCGTTCCGGTGGCCCCGGGTGCTTGCAATGGCAATAGCCGGCCTGCTCCTCGGTACGGCTGGCTTCCTGCTGCAACGGCTTACCGGGAACGAGATGGCAAGCCCGGAGATCCTGGGCGTGAGCGCCGGCGCCACGTTCGCCATGGCCATCGCTCTGTTCATCGGACTCGCACCGACTCCGACAATTCTGACGACAGCGGCAGCGATTGGTGCGGCGGTCATTCTCGGGTTGATCCTCCTGCTGGCGCTCCGGAGCGGCTTCCAACCCGAACGCCTGCTTCTCGCTGGTGTCGCGCTCTCGGCGCTTCTTGACGCGGTCATCGGGTTCCTGTCGTCGGCTGGGGACCCGCGCGCCTTTCAACTCCTGGCATGGCTGACGGGAGCCGGATCGTCCTTCGAGCCGCAATCGGTGGCGATTGCCTTCGCCTTGGCCGTGGTCACCATCGTCGGCGCTCTGTGCCTCATCCGCTGGCTCTCCATTCTCCCGCTCGGGGCGACGGCCGCGATCGGGCTCGGAGTGCCGATCGCCGGGGTTCGCGTCCTTCTCATCGCTCTCGCGGTGCTGGCGACCGCCGGCGCCACGCCCCTGGCAGGACCGCTTACCTTCACCGGGCTGATCGCCCCGCATCTGGTTCGCCATCTCGGCGTGACCGAGGTGGCGCCCGGCCTGATCTCCAGTGCGCTGGCCGGGGCGGCGATCCTGATCGCCGCCGATTGGGCAGCCCGCATGGTCGCCTTTCCGTTCCAACTGCCGACTGGCCTTGTCGCGTGCTTGATCGGTGCTCCCATCCTTCTCTGGCTTCTTCAAAAGCGAGCAGCATGAGTTCGACGACTTCGCACACAAACAGCACGGCCGGTACTGGTGGGTTCACGCTGGAGAACGTGCGCTTCCATGCGGGTGACGTGCCGATCCTGCATCCTATCTCCACCCGGATTGGAGGCGGGGAAGTGGTCGGCCTCGTCGGGCCTAACGGATCGGGCAAATCCACGCTCCTGAAGCTTCTCGCTCGTCAGAGTTCATCGAGTGGGGGAAGCATTATCTTCGAGGGGCGTCCGCTGGCCGATTGGGCACCGCGTGATCTGGCCCGGCGGATCGCCTATTTGCCTCAATATCCACAGACCAGCAGCGAACTCATCGTCCGGAAGGTGGTGGCCCTGGGCCGGTACCCGTGGCACGGTCCCTTCGGTCGCTTCACGGCAGTCGACCGGGCACGCACGATGGAAGCAATGGACGTGACCGGCACTGGCGCCCTGGCCGACCGCTATCTGGAGATGCTTTCGGGAGGTGAGCGCCAGCGTGTCTGGCTGGCCATGCTGGTGGCGCAGGATGCGCATTGCCTGCTCCTCGACGAACCGATCTCGGCCTTGGACATCAGCCACCAGATTGAGGTGCTGACTCTGATCCGCCACCTCGCGCATGAGGGTGGGCGCAGCGTCGTGGTCGTGCTGCACGACGTGAACATGGCATCGCGCTTTTGCGACCGCATCCTTGCGTTGCGAGACGGCAGGCTCGTCGTCAGTGCAAGCGTCAACGAGTTCATGACACCGGAAGTGCTTCGGGAGGTCTATGGCATCGACATGGAGATCCTGCCCCATCACTTACACCCGGCAGGCATTGCCGTGGCAAACTGATTGCCAGGTGGGTTTCGAGCGGGCAAACCACTGAGAGTGAGATGTTGAAAGCCCAATGGGATTTGGTTTTGCCCAAGGCGGAGTGACCCCTGACGCTGTTCTGCGATCACTTCATTGAGGACGGCGTTGTGCATCGACGCGATGCCGTCGGGCGTATTGCAGGCTCTTTTGAGCGGTTCCGGATTTACGCCTTGGAGGAGACGGCGGTCGTGCGTCTCTGAACGGATGACGAGATCTATCTCATATACCCCAAAGATGGGATCCTATATAGACGCTCACCGGGAGCGCAGCCCTAAGATGCGCGACTCGCAGGGACCTGGAGAGAACAACCGCGCAGAGACCTCCGGACAAACGCTGCGACGACGGGTGCAGAAGATAATGCGTTTCGAGCATGTCGGCTCAACGCAGCACCTCCTCCAACTCCACTCATGATATAAGAAATGTTCAATCTAGGGGCTCCGTGGGCATTTCTGCAATAATACCCGCTAAGGGAATTTGAAGTTGTTTGGATTGAAGCGGTTCGCGCGGATCGGCCTGAAACGTTCGAGGGGTCGGTCAATTTCGTTCCAGAGATAGTCGCCGGCGAGCGCGATATGGGCCCATGGGAGCGGTGCGACCTGGGAAAGCAACTCGTCCGGAATAACGATACCCTGGCCTCGGACGTAATCGACAGCGCGGCTGAGATAGACGGTGTTCCACAGGATGATGGCGTTGATGACGAGGTTAAGACCGGAAGCCCGATAGGCCATGGTTTCGGCGATGCGGCTGCGCAACTCGCCGAGCTGGTGGAGGAAGACGGCGCGAGCAAGGGCATGGCGGCTTTCGCCCTTGTTGAGGATGGCATGCGACCTGCGCCGTAGCTTTGTATCAAGCAGCCAGTCGCAGATGAAGATCGAACGTTCGATCCGACCCATTTCGCGCAGGGCCTGATTGAGGCGGTTTTGCCGAGGTGATGCTGACAGCTTCTTGAGGATCACGGACGGCGGCACCAGACCCGCGCCGATCGAGGCTTTCAGCCGCAGAACCTCATCCCAGTGCTGCTCGATTACCTCCATGTTGACGGCTCCGGCGATCAGCGCGTCGAGCGGTTCGTAGGCCGGGTCCGGATCAATGACGAAGAGCCTGTGATTGCCGAGATTGCGGATACGGGGGATGAGCCGGTAGCCGAAGGCATGGAACATGGAAAACGTCGTTTCGGTCGCGCCGGCGGTATCGGTGGCGTGCTCATGGATTTCGACGGAGCTTTCATTGTGAAGGAGGCCGTCGAGCACGTAGGGCGCTTCGCTCTCGGAGGCTTGGATCATGCGGGAGAAGAAGGAAGCAAAACGGTTGGACAGGAAGCCATAGATCGACGCACCCGGCCGTTTGCCGTATTTCGCATTGTATTCGAGGCTGGCTTCGCCGCGCCCTCCGGCCGGAAAGAACCGGCCGTCCGAGGATGAGATATGACCGTCACCCCAGACCGCGGCGAAGGGATGGGCCTGCTGCGAGTCGACCAGAACGGCGGTCGCTGTGGCATAGGTTTCCGATCGCAGATGCCGATCCACCATCAGCATCATCTGGTGGATCGTGACGCCGCGTGAGCTTTCCGCCATGCGTTCAGCGCCGGCATTGGTGGCGTCGGCAAGGATCGCGGCCATCAGTGCCGCCTCGTCGTTTGCAGTTTCGCCGGTGCGATAATGCGTGAAGCTGTCAAGGAACCTGGTCCAACTGTGGACTTCGGCAAGCAGGCTGGTGATCCTGATCCGCGGCACCAGAACATAAAGCCGGCGACTGAGCGCGACGATCCTGTCGCGTTCCTCCTCGCGGATCGGCGAGATCGACAGGCCCCTGTTGGAAATCGCCGCATCCGGAATAGCGTTGGCAGCCGCCGCCTTGGCCAGCTCTTTCAGCTTTGCATCGAGCGTGGTGGTGCGTTCGGCCCGCCATTCGGCAAAGCTGTCGGGGATGGCAAGCCCGAGCCGCCCTTCGGCGCGCGTCAGGGCGAAGATCGGCCGTGGCAGAAGATGATCCTCGAAACTGCGCCACGCCCGCTGCCATCGACCCATATGTCACCGGCGCGCAGCCGCTCTCGCAGGTGAACGAGCACCGCAACTTCCCATGCACACAGGTCGATATTGATGCCGTCCGAGCGCACACGCCGCCGCCACTTGCGGGTCATGAACGCGAGCGGCAACTGCGCTGGCAATTTCCGGCCGCAGTAGAGTGCACGCAGATGGTCCACGAGCCTCAGAACCGGATCATGGGCGCGAAACGACCGGAACGAGAACGTGCCGAACATGAGTCTGCCCAGTTTCCGTAGCGATTTGTGCCGCTCGATGAGTTCGTCGAATTCATTGCTGCGATCAGGGCGCACGACGGAACTGGCTGCCGCCATGCTCGCGATCAATCCGTCCCAGCCGAGAGAGGCCGTGATCGCGGATGCGAGATCGGTGTTGCTCTCACGGGCATCCAGAAGCGCCTCACCAAGCTTGAGGTGATCGAGGGCCACCCCCTCGAGAACGTCCGCCTCTTTCAGGCGGCGCTCCTTGCGTGTTATCTCGGCCTTGCGACGCGTGCTGCCGATCAGCTTGCAGAACATGTCGACCGCAAGATCGGTGATCGACGCCTGCCTCTCGATGACGAAGGCCGTCAGCGTGGCGAAACGACGATCGACCGTCAGGCGTCGTATCTCACGCGCGTGCAAAATGCGGGCGTCACGGGCGACGATCCCATAGCGGTTGGCATGGATCGTCTTGCGTCGATCATCGAAAATGGCGGCCACACGCAGAACCTCAAGGCGAGCGATCAGGCCCTTGAGGTTCTTCAGCTTCGCCCCTTCAGGAGCTTCCGCGATCCAGCCGAGGTAGCTCCGATAGCCGGTCTGCTCAACGAGAAGCTGATCGAGCGCCTTGATGGACGGCTGCTCCAGGCCCCGGATCAGCTCGCGATAAGCCTGTCGCCGCGCCGCCGCCCGGCCCGCCATCGCCAGACGTATCAGCAGATCAGGCACGGGAACGAGCAGCTTCCTGTCCTTGAGGACTTCGATCACCGCCTTGGTGATCGGCGCGCCTTGTTCGGTCGAGGCCGCCTCACGAGCAGCCGCAGTGATCAGCATGCGATAATCGTTCGTCCGGACAGGCTGAAGGTCCAGTGCCGTGACGATCTCTCGTGCATGCTCGCGGCGGGTTTCCTCCCGCTGGGCGTAGAGCCCGAACACTGCAGGGTCGATGCCAAGCTGATCGGCGACAACCGAGATGACCGCCTGAGGCGGAAGTTCCCCTGTGCGGAGCGGGCGACCGAGATCACGGACCAGTGCGAGCTGGATGGCAAAGCCCAGACGATTATGCGACCGGCGATGCGCCTTGGCGAAAGCGACATCCTCGACAGACAGCGCGTAACGCGCCAGGGCTTCTTCATAAACGTCGGGCGGCTCGAACAGAGTGGTGCGCGACTGCGCATCGAGGAAGGGCATCGACGACGACCACCCTCAAGCCGATGGAGGCGTGTCTTTTTTCCCGGGTCCGGACCATCCAGCTCGCCGCAAAGTGTCAATCAGCGTCGAGCGCGGCACCTTGAACGTCCGACACACGGACGCCTTGCTGGTGCCAGCTTCAAGGGCGGTCAGGATCTGCTCGACCTTTTCCGCGTCAATCGCCGGCGGTCTCCCGCCCTTGCGGCCGCGACGGCGCGCCGCAGCTAGGCCCGCATTGACCCGCTCGGTGATCAGCGCTCGCTCGTACTCGGCAAGCGAGCCGAACAGATTGAACAGAAATGCGCCGTGCGAATTTGTCGTGTCGATCGCTTCCGTCAGAGATCGGAAGGCAACACCGCGTGTCTTCAGGTCCTCGACAATCCGAATCAAGTGGGAGAGCGACCGGCCCAGTCGATCGAGCTTCCAGACAACCAACACGTCGCCATTGCGCAACTCCCCGAGACAGGCCTTCAGGCCCGGTCGATCATCGCGTGCCCCTGAAGCGCGATCCTGATGCAGGTGACGTTCATCCACTCCGGCCGCAAGCAGGGCATCACGCTGCAGGGCGACCGACTGGCGTTCATCACTGCTCGATACCCGCATGTAACCGATCAACATATACGACAAACCTCGAATCAGGAATTATCGTACAATCCCACATTCCGACGGAGTTTGTCGCGCAGTAAATCGCCGTTTGCGCGATCCAACTCCACGCTCCAAGAGCGTTGCGCGGAAATCAGGTGTTTCACGTCACCCAAAAGCCGCTTAGCGGGCGTTATTGCAGAAATGCGCATGGAGAGCCAAGACGATCCACCTTCCGGACTCGTCGGCCGACACACTCGACCTGATAAATGCTGCCAGGCGCGGTGCGCGTGCGGTCTTTAGAGAAGGCTACGCCTGCGCGAAGGCCGGCATCATCATGGATGACCTGATCCCAGCCGGGAACGGCACACGCCCTCTCTTCGATGCACGCGATCGGGAAAAGTCTGGTCGCCTTATGTCGGTCCTCGATGCAATCAATGAGAAATTCGGCCACGGTGCGTTGATGCCGGCGGCCACCGGCATCAAAAAGCGCGAATGGGAGGCAAAATTCGACCGGCGCTCACCGCGATATACGACTCGGCTCGATGAATTGCCGCATGCAGCAGCGAATTGAGCCGAACGACGGCAGCCAACCTTACAGAGATTTTGAGGGAATCGAGTTGACGTTTGAGGTTTTTCGTCTGGTCCCGCGAGAATTCCGATCAGCTTGTTCCCTTTGCACGCGCCCAACCCATAGGACAAAGAGGACAGAGCACCATATGAAACCAGCTCCTGCCACATACGGCAAGAGCTGCGTAGTAACCGCGTTGAGGTTGCTCATATAGTCGCCAAGCTACTGCCGTTTCTAGGATTGGCGAGCCACATTGAAACTGGCGTGATCGATGCTGCTTCGAAGCAACATCATCCCCGCCGACAGGGACTTA
>KI912076.1:4378-4854 GCA_000517005.1 Microvirga lupini | reverse complement strand
CACCCATGCTGAGCTTTGCACGAGTGGCCGTTCTGATCACCACCTGCATTGGCCTAAGCCTCACCACGCCTGTCGCGGCTGCCGAGCCGGAAAGCTGCCCTGGCCTGATCGCCTCGCGAGACACGCGGTTCTCATGGGCTGCCTTAGGCCAGGATGAGGTTGGCCTGACGTTTGTCGGCCACGCCACCTTCCTGATCGAGACACCGCAGGGGGTGCGGATTGCCACCGACTACAGCGACGGCACCCGTCCGCCCGCCACGCCAGATGTGGCCACAATGAACAAGGCGCACTCGACTCACTTCAGCTATCGTCCGGATCCAGGGATCAAGCATGTGCTCAAGGGCTGGAACCCAGCCGGAGGGTCTGCCTACCACGACCTGACGGTGCAGGATGTGCGGATCCGGAATGTCTCAACCAACATCCGCAGCTATGGCGGCGCGACGGAGTACGATGGCAACTCGGTCTTCGTGTTCGAA
>KI912076.1:3830-4278 GCA_000517005.1 Microvirga lupini | reverse complement strand
CTGTTCCGGGTGGCCGACGCCAGCAGCGCCGAGCTGCCCGAGGGCGCGTTCGACATCCTGTTCTCGCGTTTCGGGGTGATGTTCTTCGACGATTCGACAGGGGCATTCGCGCATATGCGCCGCGCGCTCCGGCCGGGCGGGCGGGTCGCTTTCGTCTGCTGGCGCGGCGCGGGCGAGAACGATTGGGTGCGCTTGCCGATGAGCGCGATCAAGGGCATCGTCCCGCCGACCGCGCCGCCCGATCCCGAAGCGCCCGGCCCATTCTCGTTCGGCGACCGGGGGCGGGTGGCGCGTATCCTGACGGCGGCCGGCTTCACCGATATCGCTATCGCGCCATTCGATGCTTCCATCCCATTCGGCGAGGGGGGACGCGGGACGCGGCGATCGACGACGCGGTGGAGTTGGCGTTCGAGGTCGGCCCGCTGTCGCGCGCGCTCGCTGATCAGCC
>KI912076.1:1933-3730 GCA_000517005.1 Microvirga lupini | reverse complement strand
AAGTGCACGAAAGTTGCGGGGCTAGGCGGCGTCGCTCGGCAGGTGCCTCCGTCACCACACGATTGCGGCCGAAGGTCTTAGCGAGGTAGAGCGCCCGGTCCGTCCGCTGCCCGCAACCTTCTGAATATGATTGCCCGCGGCAACCGGAGAAGGGAATCTGGGCTCTCAAACCAGCATCGACTGCTGGGCGAAGATGCCCGCCATCGCGCCGTGCCATGATGCCGTGGTGACCGAGGGCATGAGGGGGTTGGCGAGGTCGCCGGCGGCGTAGATGCCGGGCATGCTGGTTTCGCGGCGCTCGTCGACCTTAAGGGCGATGCCGACGGGCGTATCGACCGTGGCGAGGCCTAGTGATTCATGCAGGCTTGCGGACGGCTTGTTGCGCGGATGGGCGAACAGGATGTCGACCGCGACATTGCGGCCGGTATCGAGATTGACGGTGGCGCTATGGCCCCCGTGATGGGCGATCTCGATGATCCGGCCATCGACGACAGGTATGTTGCGGCGCGCCAGATCGGCCCGGATATCGGGTGGAATGTCGTGACCATCGGCGAAGAGCGTCAACCTGTCGGTCCAATCGTGGAACAGCCTGACCTGATTGTGCGACTGCGGGCCGGACCAGACGAGGCCCCAATGCTGGCCGGCGACTTCAAAGCCGTCGCAATAGGGGCAGGGCACGATGGACGTGCCCCAGCCTTCGGCAAAGCCCGGAACATCAGGCATCTGGTCGGCGACGCCATAGCTCAGGATCAGGCGCCGCGCCCCAAGGCTTTCGCCATCGCCAGTGAGGACGGAGAAATCGTCGATGGCACCGGAGACGCTGTCGGCCCGGGCACTGACCAGCCTGATCGTGGGATAACGCGCCAGCTGCTGCCGCGCCTCGGCCAGGATGTCCAGCGGTGGCTTGTGATCGTGACCGAGCAGGCCATGCGAGTGGCCGGCGAAGCGGTTGCGCGGCAGGCCGGTATCGAGAACGGTGACCTTGCGGCGGGCACGGCCAAGCTGCAGGGCACCGGCGAGACCGGCAAAGCTGCCGCCGATGATGATGACGTCATCCATGGTGATAAGCTCCGTGTTGTGGTTGGGCTGGGCCTGGCTTGCACATTTTAGACACTGCATGGTATCGTAATGCAAGAATTAGGATACTGTCAAGGACTGGAATTGTCGTGACCGAAATTAGCCAGGGCCGGCGCGGCCGGCCCGCCAACGAGGCGCTTGGCCAAACGATAGTCGACGCCGCGTGCGAACTCTTTGTGGAATTGGGTTTTCAAGCGACGACATTGGACAAGGTCGCCCAGCGAGCGAAGGTATCCAAGCTCAGCATCTATCGGCACTTCGAGAACAAGGAGGCGCTGTTCAGCGCGGCCATCGCGGCCCGCTGCCATCAGTTTGCACCACAGGCACTTTTTGAAGGCGTCGACGGTTCGGCCGAAGATCAGCTCATGGCGGTGGGATCATCCCTGCTTCGCACGCTGTTGAGCCCGGACGTCCGCAGTGTCGAAGCCATGATCATGGCCGACAAGACGAATCAAACGTCGTTAAGCAAGCTCCATTACGAAGCCGGCCCCGCCCATGTCATCGCCCAAATCGAGGCCCTGTTGCGTCAGTTGCACGCGAAGGCGGTTCTGAACGTGCCCGATCCTCTCCGGTCCGCCCGCTTGTTTGCCGCGCTTTTCAAAGGATCCGATCTCCTGATTATCGCACGCTTCGATGAGGCGAGAGCAGAGGACGACAACGAAATCGAATCCTATTGCCGGTCGGCCGTCGCCATGTTCATCGCCGCGCACGGTGGCAACG
>KI912076.1:699-1833 GCA_000517005.1 Microvirga lupini | reverse complement strand
CCAGACGTTCCCAACGCGCAGGGAATCTCGGTTCCTGACCCCTTGCAGACCTTCAACCGCCTCCTAAGGTGATGTCCTTGCCATCAAGGAGATTTCATCATGCCTCATGCAATTCGCTTTCATGAGACCGGAGGGCCTGAGGTTCTCGTCTGGGAGGAGGTAGACGTCGGCCAACCAGGGCCGAATGAAGCCCGCGTCCGCCATACGGTCATCGGCCTCAACTATGTCGACACCTATGTGCGCTCGGGCGCCTACCCTGCATCCCTGCCAAGCGGCCTCGGCACCGAGGCGGCTGGCGTCGTCGAGGCAGTTGGGCCAGGCGTCACGGACGTGAAGGTCGGCGACCGGGTGGCCTATTCGGGCGGTCCCCAAGGGGCCTATGCGGAGGTGCGGGTCATGCCAGCAGACCGCCTGATCGTGCTGCCGGACGGCATCTCTGATGAGCAGGCAGCCGCCATGATGCTCAAGGGCATGACGGCTCAGTACCTCATCCGGCAGACCTACAAGGTCAAGGAAGGGGACACCATCCTGTTTCATGCGGCTGCCGGCGGTGTCGGCCTCATTGCCTGTCAGTGGGCCAAGACGTTGGGCGCGACTGTCATCGGCACAGTCGGCAGCGACGAGAAGGCGGAGTTGGCAAAGGCCCACGGCTGCGATCATCCCATCGTCTACACGCGCGAGAACTTCGTCGAGCGGGTGAGGGAGATCACTGAAGGTAAGATGGTTCCGGTGGTGTACGACTCGATTGGTAGGAGCACCTTCTCCGCCTCGCTGGATTGTCTTGCTCCACGAGGGCTCATGGTGCTCTTCGGGCAATCCTCTGGTGCGGTTGAACCCGTTGATCTCGGTATCCTGGCCCAGAAGGGCTCACTCTATGTGACGCGCCCCACCTTGAGAACCTATGCCGATAAAAGGGCCGATCTTCTGGCGATCGCGCAGGATCTGTTCGAGGTGGTGCGCTCGGGGGCGGTCAAAATCGAGGTCAATCAGACTTATCCACTGAGCGATGCGGCCAAAGCCCATCAGGATCTGCAAGCCCGTAAAACCACCGGATCGACGATCTTGACCTTGTAGCCATGCGGCTTGGACGGACAATGGACAGGGTGAGAAGATCCCAATCATCCCAATGTCAGT
>KI912076.1:309-599 GCA_000517005.1 Microvirga lupini | reverse complement strand
GCAGATCGCCTCGGCATCGGCGGCATCGTTCTTGCCGCGTTTGACGTAAGGCTTGACGAACTGCGGTGGGAGCATTCTCACCTGATGACCCAGCGACTGCAGCAGGCGTGCCCAAGTGATGATCCGCCACAGGCTTCGATGCCGATCACCGTCGGCGGCAGCTTGCCAAAGAAGGCCACCATGTCCTGCCGCCGCAGCTTCTTGCGCAGGACCGGCTCCTCGGCGGCGTTCACCCCATGCAGCTGAAAGACATGTTTGGACGTATCCATTCCGATGCGAATAATCTGGTC
>KI912076.1:0-209 GCA_000517005.1 Microvirga lupini | reverse complement strand
GGCTCAGCACCCAGCCAGATCGCCGCCTGGCACCTGATGGCGTGACATCTTCTGGGCTGCCCCTGGCAACAAGGCGGTTACGAGCCAGACGGCGCGACTGAGCTCCAGGGAAACAAAGATCGTAGCCTGATCAGAAGACTCGTTCCGGGTGGTGGACGTGGGGTCGGTCGCTTGCATAGCCTTTCGCCTCCAGGAAGAAAGAGTTGGCG
>KI912075.1:84614-85817 GCA_000517005.1 Microvirga lupini | reverse complement strand
GAATCACTGACCTCGCTCCGGTATTATTCGCGGGTAGGTGTTGCAACCGGCACCATACAGAATGCGCCCTGACAGCGAGCCCCGCACGGCTAACTCTGTCAGGGCGTTGTCATTTGTGAGCGCCTTGCTGTCATCGACCGGACGCCGATTTTCGTCGTGTGGTCTCTCGCCCTTAGATCACGAACGCCTTGGTCGAGGTTTGAAGACCCCACCTCTGCCAAGGCGTCCTTGTATCCTCCGCACAGGCTAGCAGATCCACTACATCACTCTCATTTTCCGACTGAAGCTTGCCCGAAGTCTTGGCCTCTGGTGACGATGATCCTTAGCACCTGACCCAGCGGCAAATCAGCGAGAAGGAGAAGTCTCAGGCTCAAGGCTGGCGGCTGAGCGGAAACCATATTGCCGGGTTCCGGGTTGCCCTGCCTCTCCTGCGCCGTATACCTAAGAACCCTCTCTCAAGTCCTTTCATTCCTTGGGTTTCATGACCATTCGTCGCCGCTTCCTCCTCACCCCCTCTTTCGCCCGTCTCATCCAGCGGGAGAGGGGCGGCTTGCGCCAGATCGAAGGCTTCTTTCCGGAGCAGCGGGACCGAACCTCCTGGGTCCGCCTTGAGGAAAGCCGGGGGCTCCTCATCCTCAGGTCCGCAGGACCCGATGGCGACGTCGAGCAAGAGACCGAGGTTCCGGTGGGCCACGCCCATGCGCTGCTCGATGTCTGCGCCGGTGCGGTCGACTATGCGCGAACGGCCCTGCCGATCAGCGACCGCCACGCCCTGATCGACCAGATTGCCCGTCCCCGTGCCCTGCATCTCGTCACGGTGGAATTTGACACCGCGGCCGAGGCGCAGGCTTTCCAGCCTCTGGAATGGTTTGGTCCTGAGGTGACCGGAGATCCTCGCTACACCAATCACTCCATCGCCCTGAAAGGGCTCGATGAGGTTCCGGAGATCACCTTGTCCGATGCGGCACTCAATAGCCTCATCGATACCCTGGAGGGCCGCTTCCCCGCCCAGACCCGAATGGCGATTAACCGCCCAAAGGCCAGGCAAGTCCCGGTGACCAAGGCCAAGGCACAAACCGGCGATCAAATCATCAAGGTCGATCTCGACGAGATCGAGAAGGCGATGATGCGTGAAATGGAGAGGGCGCTCCAGAAAGGCAAACCTGAGTAAGGAAGGGGTGCCCAGCCGATGCCCGATGCGCG
>KI912075.1:84123-84514 GCA_000517005.1 Microvirga lupini | reverse complement strand
GAAGCAGTGCGGCCACCAGGACGGCAAGGTCACTGTTCCGCATGAGGACTTTCTCGCCAAGATCCGGGCTATCCGCTACGCCTTCCTCGAGCTCGGCGTCGATGACGGCCTCATCGTCGCGCGCACGGACTCGCTCGGCGCAGGCTTGACCAAGCAGATCGCCTTCAGCCGTGAGCCGGGCGATATCGGCGACCTCTATAACGGCTTCCTCGACTGCGAGGAGATCACGCCGGAGAACTGCACCAATGGCGATGTGGTGATCAACCGGGGCGGCAAGCTCATGCGTCCGAAGCGGCTCGCCAGCAATCTGTTTCAATTCCGCCCCGGCACAGGCGAGGACCGCTGCGTGCTCGACTGCATCACGGCGCTGCAGAATGGTGCGGACCTGCTG
>KI912075.1:82826-84023 GCA_000517005.1 Microvirga lupini | reverse complement strand
GTACTTCGCGGGCGAGGCCGCCCTCAAGGCAGGCGGCGCCCACAACACCATGAACCAGTTTGCGGCCTGAGAGATCAGCGGGCGCGGCAGAGTCGCAGTCGAAGCTAGTCGATTGCACCTCGCGCCTGCGGTTTACCGAAGTCTAACGACACAGAGGCCGTAAGCCTTCCGGTAGGGGCGATGCTGCGGTCAGCCTTTTGACTTTAACAGGAGTGAAGCACATGACGATCTCTGAAAAGCCCCAACTGAAGAGCCGCTTCGAAGACGCTGCCAGCTCGATGTCTCCTGATCAAGAGGGCGCCATCCGGATCCTTGCTAATGAGCTTCATCGGGTGAATGAGGCCGTGATGAACTGCGTCAATCATGGCCTGTCGATAGAGCTGCAAAGGGTCAAGCGCTGCCATTCTGAGAAAGGATATTGGGGCGACATGATCGTGCCGATCATCGTCAAGCAGAGTGACGAGCGGAGCTAAGCGCCCGCCTTCATCAGCAGAGCCGGCAAGTCTCGGCGATCCGAAGCACCATGGCGGGGCCACGTTATCCATCTGATTGGAGTGTCGCGTCGCTTAATGGCCTTGGTCCCTCAGCTATGTTGGTTTGGTGGTATAGTGCCGCAGCTCCTTGTTACAGCGGGAGGCGACCATGTATTTGGTCATCCGCAAGTTCAACCACATCAGCTCGATGGCTGAGGCGGCTCGGCGAGCCGAGAGTGGCCTTGGCCAAGTGCTCAAGCAATCTCCTGGCTTCCAAGCCTACTACGTGTTCGATGCCGGGGATGGGGTCGGCGGGTCCGTGAGCCTGTTCGAGAGCAAAGAGGCGGCTCTGGCGGCCAACGAAAAGGCGCTCGCCTGGATCAGGGGAAGCCTGGTCGATGTCATCAACGGGGAACCTGAAATCACCATGGGCGAGGTGCTGGTTGTGGTCTGAGCCTAAAGTGTTGCTATGGGTGAGACATCGCTCCCCGTGCATGGTGTCGGGAGCCTCTGAGCTTGGTGGTCAGCCCGGCAGTCTGGATAACTGCGCGACAGGTACGATCGCAGAGGTGACTCCTTCCATGTGAGGCTTCTGTCTTCGCCCAGCAACGCCCCCGGCGCAGATCAATGCCTGCGAGCCTGAACCAGGTAGGCGGGAACCGTTGTCTCCCCAAGGGCCTTGCAGGCTTCGAGCCGATGCAGCCCCTCAACCAGAACAAAGCGA
>KI912075.1:82268-82726 GCA_000517005.1 Microvirga lupini | reverse complement strand
TGGATCGAGACCGAGAAGCCGCATGTGGAGCAGATCGCCGGCATGGTCGACCACATCCGCGAGGTCATCCCGAACGCGAAGCTCGTCTACAACAACTCGCCGTCCTTCAACTGGACCCTCAACTTCCGCCAGCAGGTCTTTGACGCCTGGGAGAAGGCGGGCAAGGACGTGTCGCAGTATGACCGGCCAAGCTATGAGCGTGGACTATGACAACACGGATCTTGCGAAGGAGGCCGACGAGCGCATCCGCACCTTCCAGGCGGACGGCGCCAAGCGCGCCGGCATCTTCCACCACCTCATCACCCTGCCGACCTACCACACGGCGGCACTCTCCACCGACAACCTGGCCAAGGAATACTTCGGCAGCGCGGGCATGCTTGGCTATGTGCGCAACGTGCAGCGCCAGGAATTCGCCAGGGCATCGCCTGCGTGAAGCACCAGAACATGGCCGGCTCCGA
>KI912075.1:79581-82168 GCA_000517005.1 Microvirga lupini | reverse complement strand
GGCGGATCACGCGCGTGCACGGGCCGTTCTGCTCCGACGAGGAGGTCGAACGAGTTGTTGCTCATCTCAAGCGGCAGGCCCAACCCGTTTATGTGGAAGCTGTCACCGCCGAGGACGAGGAGCAAGAGGAACCCGAGGAAACGCCGGACTTCGACGACGGCGAGATAGGGCTAGGATCGGGCGAGCTGTTCGACCAGGCCGTCTCGATTGTGGTGAGGCATAAGAAGGCCTCAACCTCGTACATCCAGCGCCGGCTGCAGATCGGCTATAACAGGGCTGCGTCAATCATGGAGCGGATGGAAAAAGAGGGCATCGTTGGACCCGCTAATCATGCGGGCAAGCGCGAGATCCTCATTGGAACGGGTGGAGCAGACGAGGACTGAGACTGGCAGCAGACCGGACTGGCACACGCGAACGAGCATCGGCTCAGCCTCTAGCAGTCGGTGTAGCCTGCCGGCCTCATCTCATCTCCACACCGTAGCCCCGGGGAGCGCTAAGCGCTCCCCGGGGTCCTATTTAGACAATCCTTTCTCAGACCATCAGCTGCTTGTGTCGCTTCACCCCGTGCAAGGCCCAATCCCGGGAAAAGAGGCGAGGCCTGAAGTGGCTCTCCCAGGTGAGGCGCCGCAGCCAATCCAATCTCACAATTTGGTCTATGCCGCTTGAAGCCAGAGCTAGCGACGCATCCAATAGAAATGCGCTGCCCAACCATGGCAGCGCTCGCTTACGTGTCAGGCACAGCCTCAGGTTATTGAGCTGTCCTCTTCTTCAGCTCATGAGGCTCTTCAGCGAGAGGCTCCGTCTCTGGAGGAAGGGTCGTTTCCCTCGGCGTCTTCAGGAGGCCAGACGTCTCAAGCGAGCGGCTGAGAGCAACAATGACGTCATCAGCGGCAGAGATGTTGCTTGCTTGAGCAGCGGGCCGGGATTGATCGAGCATATCGAGCACCGCTTCGACCTGCTGGCTTGAGAGCGGCACCTCGTGATGCGACTGCAGGCCATTCAGCGCGATATAGCGCCACTCGTAAGTGTATTCAGTGGTCACCTCAGGGCCGAACCACGTCGGGACCTCGAAGGCTTGTGCCTGCTGATCATCGTCAAACTCGACTGTGATGAGATCCAGGCTGCCGGGGTACACGACGCGGTCAAGCTGAATCGTATGGCTGAGGCCGGCTCGGGGAGGCAGGTGGACGCGGTCGTAGGAGATCTGCCCAACGCAGAGACCAAACAACGCTTCGGCATGTTCTCGTGGCAGCGGCGCTAGTTTTTCCACCAGATCCCCTTCTGGATCCTGTCCTGACAGGACAAAGTGAGCTTGATCCGCCTCCAGCCGGATCAGTTGGTCCTTGCCGGGCTGGGACGAGAGATAACCCTCCACGACCTGACGGACGACCCCTCGCTCTCTCGCAATGAGGCGGGCGATGCAGGGAGAAGCGAGGAAGCGTCGAGCATTCTTCATGAAAGCACCTGTGGAACAAACTGGCTTGGAAACACGAGGCGCATCGTCTGCTCGAAACTGTTTACAAAGAATGAGCGCAACACATTCCCAGCGATCGACGCCACGCAGTCAGACCCAAATGAAAAAGCCCCGGATCACTCCGGGGCTCTTCGCACATCTCGCTGGAAGCAGGATTTAGAAGTCCATGCCACCCATGCCGCCGCCCATGCCACCGCCTGGCATCGCCGGGGCGGATTCCTTCTTCGGAGCGTCGGCCACCATGGCCTCGGTAGTGACCAGGAGACCAGCCACGGACGCTGCATTCTGGAGAGCCGTGCGCACGACCTTCGCCGGATCGACGATGCCAGCCTGAAGCATGTCCACGAACTCTTCCGTCTGAGCGTTGAAGCCGAAGGTGTCCGACGAGGTGTTGTCGTTGATCTTGCCAACCACCGTCGAGCCTTCGACGCCCGCGTTCTCGGCGATCTGGCGGATCGGAGCCTCAAGGGCGCGCAGCACGATGTTCATGCCGGACTTCACGTCCGGGTTGTCGCTGGTGAGCTTGGCAACCGCAGTCTTGGCGCGCAGCAGAGCCGTGCCGCCGCCGGGGACGATGCCTTCTTCCACCGCAGCGCGGGTGGCGTGCATCGCGTCGTCGACGCGGTCCTTCTTCTCCTTCACCTCAATCTCAGTCAAGCCGCCGACGCGGATCACCGCGACACCGCCTGCGAGCTTGGCCAAACGCTCCTGCAGCTTCTCACGGTCGTAGTCCGAGGTGGTCTCCTCGATCTGCGCCTTGATCTGAGCCACGCGGGCCTCGATGTCCTGCGTAGAACCAGCTCCATCGATGATCGTGGTGCTTTCCTTGTCGATGCGAATGCGCTTGGCGCGACCGAGCATGTCGAGGGTGACGTTCTCGAGCTTGATGCCGAGGTCTTCGGAGATCGTCTGGCCGGCGGTGAGCACGGCGATGTCCTCGAGCATGGCCTTGCGGCGGTCACCGAAGCCCGGCGCCTTGACGGCGGCGATCTTCAGACCGCCGCGGAGCTTGTTCACCACGAGGGTGGCGAGAGCCTCGCCCTCAATGTCCTCAGCCACAATCAGCAGCGGCTTGCTGGTTTGAACGACAGCCTCAAGGATCGGCAACATCGG
>KI912075.1:79289-79481 GCA_000517005.1 Microvirga lupini | reverse complement strand
TAGATGATCACAGGCTTTTGCTCATTCCAAATTAAACCCAACGCGGCAGGGGGCGGGCTCTCCCGAAGACAGTCAGAAGCATCAACACGTCTGCCAACCGGTGCTTAGTCCCATCTTGCCGCTCCTCTGGGAGCAGTTCGAACCATCAGAGCGATGCGTGTCCCTAGGCAAGCCGGTTCGCGGCGCCTAAGC
>KI912075.1:71966-79189 GCA_000517005.1 Microvirga lupini | reverse complement strand
GATCGGGTTGGAGATGCGCGCGTGTCCTGAGTGCGGCCCCTTCCTCCCGGGCTCCCGCCACCATCTCCGTGGCCCAGTTGAGCAGCAGGGAGGTGTAGGCCTGCTGCCACTGCTCGTCAGAGAGGGCATGATCAGCCCCCCTCGATCACCCGGTAGGTCAGCGAGTGTGCCCCCTTGAGCGCTGCCAGATAGTTCTCGATGACCGGGTGCGGGATGATGTCATCGTGCTCCGACTCCACCACCAGCACGTCACCCCTGAACGCCGCACAGGCGGCCAGGGCCCGGTTCTGATCAGGTGTCGCCCGCCCGCGGCGGTAGTCGGCAAGACCGTACTTCTTCAGCTGCTGCTTCGGCAGCGGCCAATCCTCGTCCTGGTAGAGGGCCGGCATGCGCAAGCCAAGCCAGCGCACAGGGCGCGATGAACTGAGGATCGCGGCGAGATAGCCGCCATAGCTACTGCCCACCACCGCGATGGCCTGCTTGTCGACGGCTGAGTGGCCGACCAGGGTGTCGTAGGCCGCCAGCGCATCCCGGTCGCGGGAGTGACCAGGGTGCCGGAAATCCGCTGGTCATCGACAGAAATGTCGATCCGCTGATCACGTGTTGTCATGCGCCTGAACCATCACGTACTTGGTCAACCATCCGACATGCTCATCCACCCCACGAAAGTACACGGTCGCCTGTGGCGGCGGAGCCTGGCTCTCACGATAAACCTCGAAGGTAGAGGCGTGTACCACGTGCAACGCGGGATCAGCCCGAACGGCTTCAAGAGCGGCGATCTCGGCGCCCGTTGCTCCTCCGATGCGCTAGGATTGCTCCAGGACACCTGAGTGCCACTGGCCACGAGCGTTCATATTCCCTGAGCCACGTCATAGTTGCGGCGCGAGGCAAGCATCCCGGGGAAGATGCTTGAGGCGGCATCGTAGACCCGGGCCTGTTCCACGGTGGTTCGGATGTGATCAGGCAGAGACAGCTGCACCAGCACATCGAAGTCGCCGCGCACGACCACGAGGTCGGACCCGCCATAGATCTCCTTCCCAGTGCTGTCGGTCGTCAAGCGCTGGCTGCCGTAATATGTTGCGATGAGGTCCGCCACCCGCACCTGACCAACGCTTTAGGTGGCCACAGCCGCGAGGTTCTCCTCCAGGACCAGCCCAGCATCGGCGAGTTCAGACAATGTGATCTAAACCAAGCTCAAATTTGATCTGGCGCCCAGGCTAGGCTCCCCGGTATTGCTCTGTTTGGCGCCGTACTTAGTTAGTCCCTATCGTCCGAGTTTGTTCGACAGGGTCGGGAGCCGCAAAAAAGCCGCCCCAAAACAGGAGCGGCTGATCAGCAAAGCGGGGCGGCCCGCTCCATGTGAGAGGTCTTAGACCTTCAGGTCGACAGCCGATTCCTTGCCAGTCCGGCGGTCCGCCTGAACCTCGTAGGAGACCTTCTGCCCGTCATTGAGGCTTCGGAGGCCGGCGCGCTCGACCGCGCTGATGTGAACGAAGACATCTTTGCCGCCCGTGTCAGGCGTAATGAAGCCGTAGCCCTTGGTCTCGTTGAACCATTTAACAGTGCCAGTCGCCATTCTCGTCTCGAGTCCCTCGTGTGTCCCTCTGGTGGAACATCATGCTCCACCCCTTCGGTGACCGATCCGTCACGCGAAGGAGGCTAGTTGGGCAAGGGAACCGTGGCAATAAAGTGGCGAGTTCAGGATTAATGAGGGGAGGCAGCGTAGCGCCCCGGGTCGCCACCAACGAGGCTGCACGTTCAAATCACGTCAGGTGGAGCCACCAGAGTGCCGCCGGCTCGCAAATTCATCCGGATTTCGGGTGGCGGGCTATTCCAACCATACCAGTGACGCTGGTCAGCATTGTGCGCAGGCAGCCTTCTCCATTTAGTAAGTCTACTCGATAATAAGGGATGCTTACGAAATACACCGGAGAGACGATTGGCCTCCTGCTGGTGGATGGGGCACGGCTTCTGCGCCTCCAGATCGATCGGGCCTTTGAGGAGGCTGGTTTGGGACTGACGGCCGGCGAAGCCCGTACCTTGGCCTATGTTGCCCTCTATCCAGCCTCACGCCAGACAGCACTCGCGGCTCAGATGAATGTTGAGCCCATGACGCTCGTCATCTTTCTCGACAAATTAGAGAGCCGGGGCCTGATCGCGCGGGAGCCGGATCCAACGGATCGACGCGCCAAAATCGTGCAGCTTACCCCTGATGCACAACCAACCCTCGAGCAGGTTCAGGGGATCACGAGGAAAGTCCAGGATGAGGCTCTGCAGGACTTCCGTCCCGAAGAGGTTGAGATACTCCGAACCCTCCTAAAGCGCATGCGTGCGAATCTTGCTGGCGGCGAGCCGGGGAGAGGGCAGGAATGAAGCCCCTCATGTCCGAGACCCGCACCGCTGTGATCGGAGCCCTCATCGTGGCCCTCGGCTCCGTCAGCATGGCGCTTTACACACCCGCGATGCCCGCGCTCGTCGAGGTGCTGCACACCACGCCGGCGGCCATCAAGATGTCCTTGTCGGTCTATCTGTTTGGCTTCGCCTTTGCCCAGCTGGTCTGCGGGCCCCTGTCTGATGCCTTCGGCCGGCGCCCGGTCGCACTCGGCTTTTTCTCTATCTATGTCCTGGGCAGTGTCATTGCCGTCTTTTCGCCCTCGATCATCTGGCTTCTGATCGGGCGAGCCCTCCAGGGCATCGGGGTCGCCGCAGGCGTAGCGATCTCACGAGCGATCGTGCGCGACCAGTTCACCGGTCAGAGCTCCGCACGCATCATGAACCTGATCGGCCTGATGCTGGCGGTGGGACCTGCGGTATCGCCCACGATCGGCGGCGTGCTCCTGAGTACCCTCGGCTGGCATGCGATCTTTCTCGTCATGGTGGTCTACGGCATCGTCGCCCTGCTGGTGATAGGCTTGTGGTGTGTCGAGACCAATGCTGCCCCTGATCCCACACAGGCCTATCCGGGGCAGGTCCTGCGGAACTACGCCATGCTCCTGATGGACAGAGGCTTCATGCGGGGGAGCCTTGTCCTCGGGTGTGCGGTCGGCGCGTTCTATACTATGGCGGTCATCCTCCCCTTTGTCCTGATGGAGAAGATTGGACTGACACCCACCCAGTTCGGTCTCGTGATGCTGTCGCAGACCGGCTTCTATGCTCTAGGGGCGGCAGTCACGGGTCGGCTGCTGCGTCGGATTGAGGTGATGCGGCTGGTCCCGGTCGGGCTGATGCTCGTTGCGGTGTCAGCCTTGGGGTTTGGCTTTGGTCTACGGCTTCTACCGCTCTCCTTGTACACAGCCATGGGTCCTGTCTTGATCTGGGCCTTCGGCAGCGCCCTGGTGATCCCGGGCGCCACCACGGCAGCCCTGGCGGGCTTTCCGAAGGTGGCCGGTGCGGCCTCGGCTCTTGCCGGTTTTCTGCAGATTGGCGCCGGGCTCTCTGGCACTGCCGTTGCGGCTCTGCTCTTCAGCGATCCCCTGACGGCGTTGGCGACGGTGATGCCCAGTATGGCTCTGCTCGCGCTGCTGGCGCACTTTGCGCTCGCCTCAAAGCGCAAAAACCGCCTGGTCGCTGCTGCCCCGGAGGAGTTGGAAACGGCAGTCGACCCGGCGGGAGCTGTCGGCGCTGGCGGCGAGGAGATCGAAAGGGTGATGCACCGGGGCAGAGGATGATGAAAGTCTCGGACGACAGAAACATGCCCTTACGAGCGGTCTCAGGACAGGCACAAGCCACCCGTTTGTCAATCGAGTGAACTTTGACGTTCGTCTCGCAACGCCGCAATGACGTCCGCCGGTGGCACGCCGCGATGCCACAGGACATAGACGGTGCGGTAGCGCGGTGGCGCAAGGCTCGCAGCGCGGCACGCAGCAACAGCCTGATCATGCGCTTTGCGAATGCTGCCAAATGGCGCCGCGTCGCCCTGCTTCCAACCCGAGGGGCGATGGCTCAGGATGGCCCGCCAGATGATGACCAGTTTCAGGTGCGGAAAGCTGCGGCCTTTCCGCGTCGACTTTAGCCTGGAGGCGAGTCTTGATCCATGCTTTGCGCATTCTCGGGCCAGGGCGAAGCGACGCTGAAGGGCACGGTGGGGCAGATCGCGACCCTCATCATCCCGGTTTGCGCCACGCTGTTCCGCATCGCGCAAGGCCGCTCTCAACCGTGCGATCCGCCACGCCGGAATGATGTCGAAAGGTACACTGTTCATCTCATTCCGTCCATGGATCCTTCCTCTCCTACCATGCAGAGTCGGAAGTCGCTCCATTCCAGGTTTCTATGATCGACCAACTCCATCCGGAGGAGTTTCGAAACCGGCTTTGGCACGTCTGGGCGGAACTCACAAGGATCACCCTGATGGTGTAAGGCGCCGCCTCTGGCGGATATTCTCCCTTGCTGCTGAGGAACTTCCGTTCATCTCTGAGCATAGAAGCTTAGCGGGCCAGCTAAGACCTGCATGGATGGGAGGAATGTTGATGCCGACGAGCCCTGCCTCTGCCCCGCTCTCCCGCCGCACCATGGCCTATGTTCGGGCCGGTGGACGGGGCAGCCGCCTCCTGGAACTCACCGACAAACGGGTCAAGCCGGCAGTGTACTTCGGGGCCAAGTCACGCATCATCGACTTTGCCCTCTCGAACGCGCTGAACTCCGGCATCCGTCACATCGCTGTGGCCACCCAGTACAAAGCCCACAGCCTGATCCGCCACCTGCAGCGCGGCTGGAATTTCTTCCGCTCCGAGCGCAACGAGAGCTTCGACATCCTGCCGGCCAGCCAGCGCGTGTCCGAGACGATGTGGTACGAGGGCACGGCCGATGCGGTCTACCAGAACATCGACATCATCGAGAGCTATGCCCCCGAGTACATCGTGATCCTGGCGGGTGATCACATCTACAAGATGGACTATGAAGTCATGCTCCAGCAGCATGTGAGCCAGGGTGCCGACGTGACCGTCGGCTGTCTCGAGGTGCCGCGCCTGGAGGCGACCGGCTTCGGCGTGATGGCCATCGACGAGACCGATCGCATCATCTCGTTCCTGGAAAAGCCCGCTAATCCGCCTGGCATGCCGGATAATCCCGACATGGCACTGGCCAGCATGGGTATCTATGTTTTCTCCACCCGGTTTCTGCTGGAGCAACTCCGGCGGGACGCCGCCGAGTTGGGCTCAAGCCGCGACTTCGGCAAGGACATCATCCCGGACCTGGTGGAGCATGGCAAAGCGGTCACGCACCGGTTTACGACCTCGTGCGTTCGGTCGTCCAGTGAGGCGGAGGCCTACTGGCGTGATGTCGGCACGCTCGATGCCTATTGGGCGGCAAACATCGATCTGACCCAGGCAGCTCCAGGCTTAGATCTCTACGATACGGAGTGGCCGATCTGGACCTATGCCGAGATCACCCCGCCGGCAAAGCTGACGCGGGATGAATCCGGGGAAGGGGAGGTGATAGACAGCGTCCTTTCCGGCGGCTGCATCGTCTCAGGAGCAGTCCTGCGACGGTCGCTCCTGTTTACCGGAGCTCGTGTTCACTCCAACGCTTCTCTGGAGGAAGCCGTGGTGCTGCCAGGGGCTGAGATCGCCCGCTCGGCCCGGCTGTCCAAGGTCATCGTCGACCGTGGCGTGCGCATCCCGCAGGGACTTGTGGTGGGAGAGGATCCGGATCTTGACGCGCGACGCTTCCGGCGTACCGACAGTGGCGTCTGCCTGATCACGCAGCCCATGATCGATCGTCTCGAATAACGATCCTGGGCTTACCCTTCCTCTGTTAACTGGTGCAGGCGCTATCAAGGGGAGGGAGCCGATTGAGCTGCAGACTGACAACCTATCGTCGTGGCTCGTGCTCGCTGTGGTGGCAACGAAAACAACAGAGACTTAAACGTCGATGTAACGGACACTATCAGCAGCATTCAATGCCCTTGCTACTTTTCTGTTCTGCTGTCGGATTGCTGTAGGATTGAGGCGCTGATGCATCTCCTTGACCGCTCTGAAGGCAGGGACGACTTTCTCTGCAACCGAAACCGGATCTTTGGTGCGTGGGTTGCAACCTATGCGAGCCGCATGCTTGCGCACTGCGAATGTTCCGAAGCCACGGAGTTCAACCCGGTTGCCACGGGCAAGTCCATTGCGAATGGCGTGAAGGATAGCATCCACGATCACTTCGAAATCATGACGGGACAAATGCGGATCGCGCTCGGCGAGCTTCTGAACCAGTTCGGACTTGATCATGTTGGCGAACTTATTCGTTGTGGCGTCCCCTCTCAGAAGGCTGTAAGCGCACTGAGGAGCCGTCAAGTCATCATCCGTAGCCATAAGATCTCATGCGCCCAGCGTCAGCCCCATCGATATGTCTTATCTCCCTGTCGTGAGGTTTCATCTCTATTCATTCCTTCTGCCAGGATTATTGCCTCAGACTGAACCTCGTGAAACACGCACGGTGGACGTAGTAAACTGGATTCTCTATCTGGTGCTGTCAGCTGACCTCAACGGCGAAGCGACGCTGATGGCCGCATCAGTAGGCTCAACGCCAAGACAATTAGAGCTGGGAACGGGCAGCACAGCGACAAACATCTTGTGATGAGATCATGACGATGGAGGACGTGCTCGAGATCGTCTCCATCCAGCCGACAAGCTCATCTTGCTCCACTGACGGTTCAGCCGGAGAGACGCGTAGACCTCCCCAGCTGCGGCGAGTTACCGTGGCTTGTGTTGATCCTGGATTAGTGTCGCAATGTCGGGCCTATTCTCGGCCAGCCAGTGCATTGCATCCGATTGGTTGACACTGCAGTTGAGCGCATCCCAGGTGGGGTCTTCGAGCGACTCGTCCCGCAGCCGGGTGGCGGCATAATTCACCAGTTGATGGAGACCTTCATAGCCAGGATGTGTCTCGAGGGCATCGGCAATCCACGTACTGGACCAACCCTGCCTGGTGAGGTGCAGGATGCTCTGCCGGTCAGCCTCGATAAACCATGGCGTCGCGTCGAACTCGAGAGCCAGGGCATTGTCGGCGGTGTGGCATGAGGCCCGGATCATCACTCACCTCCCGGATCGGCGGTCCAGCACCTATTCTACCACACGCCGGCATCAGGGCTGTATTGCTATAGCTGCATTCCCAAGCAGAGTTGGAGGCTCGCCCTCGTCCTGCTCCTCAGTGAGCGGGTGGAGATCTCTGACCATGTGGTAGAGGCGGGAGGTGTCGAGATGGGTGTAGATCTGGGTGGTTTCGATGCCGGCATGCCC
>KI912075.1:58526-71866 GCA_000517005.1 Microvirga lupini | reverse complement strand
CCCTGGAGGCGATTGCGGATGCGCAGGGGGATGTGGACGCCTTCATCGCCCAGCAAAGTAAGAAGGCCCGAGGCGTTCCGAGTGTTGCTGTGGAGATCGCACAACGGCTCCTGGCTGCGGGCCGTGCTGACGAGGCTTGGACTGCGATCAATGCCATCGATCAGGACCGACCCGGCTGGATCCCTGTCGAGTGGGAGCAGACGCGGCTTGCGGTTCTCGAGGCCCTCGGACGAGCGGATGAGGCGCAGGCGTTTCGCTGGGCCTGCTTCGAGCGCTCACTCAACCCGGAGCACCTGCACACCTATCTCAAGCGCCTGCCCGACTTTGAGGATCTTGAGGCTGAGGAGCGGGCTATCGCCCATGCCCTGAGCCATTCGAGCATGCACCATGCATTGGGTTTTCTGGTGAGCTGGCCGGCGCTGGACCAAGCCGCACACCTGGTGCTTGCCCGTGCCGACGAACTCAACGGCGACTTCTACGAGATCCTAGCACCGGCCGCGGCTGCACTGGAGGCAAAACATCCTCTTGCGGCCACCGTTCTCCGCCGGGCCTTGATTGACTTTGCCCTGGAGCGGAATCGGACAAAGCGGTATCAACATGCCGCTCGCCACCTCGAGGAGTGCGAGAACCTTGCTGACCGGATTGAGGACTTCGGCAGGTTCGAGGCTCATGACGCCTACGTGAGACGCCTCAAAGCCCACCATGGCCGCAAAAGCTCGTTCTGGAGCTTGGTCGTGTGAGAGGGTGCGAAATCAGTGTCTGAAGCAACTGTGCCGGGGCGATGCTTGACGCAGAAACACAGCTTTGCTCAGGTCTTCAACGAAATTCGCGAGAAGAACAGCCCATCAGCCCATCGTCACAATGGACCCTCTTCATCGCCCGCCCCGGACGAGATCGGCAGCACGTCATCCGGGATCCCCGGGGTGAGGCCCGGCTCATCTTTGGCGAAGACGATGGCACGCGGATCAACGATCATCTCGCCAGATATCTTGTCGAGAGCCTCAATGCGGGTCTCACCGTGGAAGACCCGAACTCGGATGAGGGTTGGTTCCTGGACAGCCCGAGAGACGGCGGCGAGCAGGATCCGACCATTCTCATTTGTGACCCTGATTTCGAGATCCGGCTCGAGATCCTCGACACGGGCAACATTGAAGAGGATCGGGCGCTGGGCCGAAAGGTTGCGGCTCTGATCAACACCTACTTCATCCAGACCGAAGCTTCACATCCAAGTGCTTCCTCTGCCGGGTTCCCAACAGAAAGACAGCAACCCAGATCTAAACGATGAACGGTGGAGCACATGGTGACCACCTTGCAAGGCAACCATGCCTTGGGTTCGAACGCGAACTGCTTGTCAAAATTCTCCTTGTACGAAATGTTATCTCGTTAGAATGTCGCTACCCTCTTCAAAGGGTTCAAGTGGCAGAACCTTTCCCGTCACTCTTTGTGGCCGATGGTTGTGTTGCGGACGACTAAGTGGGTGTCCAACACATAACGGATGTCACGAGCTGACTGGCTTTGCAGCAACTCGACGAGCAATGACAACGCTGCCTTGCCAGCCTCTACAGATCGGTTCGAGACCGTTGTCAGAGACGGATATGTCGCGGCACCCAGCACATCGTCACACCCAATAACCCCGAACTGGCCAGGGACACTGATCTTCCGATCCGCCAGTCCAGCCAGAATCCCCTGCGCGGTCAGATCGTCGAATGCGATTGCAGCCGTGGCTCCTGTAGCCATGATCGCCGCTACGGCTTCACGCCCTGCGTCATAGCTCGGTACGACGGCGGCTACTATGTCGACTTTCAGTCTCAGGCGCTCGGCCGACTTACGCACTGCGAGTCGGCGTTGCTTGTTCGACCATGATGTTGCCGGTCCCGCGACATAGACGATGTGCTGGTGTCCAAGCTCCGCCAGATGGGCCACCGCCTCGCGCACACCAGAGCCGCTATCGATCAGAACACGAGGAATACCTTCGACATCGCGATTGATCAGAACCAAGGGCCGCTGAGCAGCATGGGCTCGGATGCGTTCGTCTGACAAACGCGATGAGGCGAGGATGAGCCCCTCGACCTGGCCTGCGAAACGGCCCACGAGTTTGTCTTCTTGCTTTGGGTCCTCATCGGAATTGCCGAGAAACACACAAAAATCCGATCGATCAGCCTCCATTTGGGCAGCCCGGATCAATGGCGGGAAGAATGGATTGGCGATATCAGGGACAATCAACGCGACATTCCCATGGCGCCCCGTACTCAAGGCACGCGCCGTCTGGTTGGGCACATAACCAAGCTTCTCGGCAGCATCCAGGACGCGCCTGACCGTCTCAGGGCTCAGCATCTCCGGGCGCGTGAAGGCACGAGAGACGCTGGAGCGGGCGACGCCCGCTGCCTCCGCCACGTGCTTGATGGTCAGTTTCTCTTTCTGCCCACTCACCGTTGCCCCTCGATTACCAACCGCCAGCAGGCAGTACCGGCCGTCTCATTCAAGTACAATGCCCCACCCTTTCCTTCAGGACGTCGTTGCTCTAGTCAGCCTGTTGACATGCAACCGGTTGCAGGGTTTAGTTCATGCCATTGACAGAGTCAGAGTACAAGAGCCCACCTCACCAGCTAGGCAGGCCGCACTACGAGGCTACTGTGACGGATACCCATACCCATACCCAGCCCCCTGCCCCAGTGAGCCATCGCTCCGTCGATCAGCTTCGTGTCGAGAGCTACCGCACGCGGGCAGAGATGGGGGCCGCCAGCGCCAGCGCGATTGCGACTGAACTCCGAGAGCGCCTAAGCCGCCAATCGCAAGTGCGAATGATTTTTGCTGCCGCACCTAGCCAAGCAGAAACCCTTCATCGCCTTCGAGAGGAGCAGGGAATTGACTGGAACCGGGTGACAGCCTTTCATATGGATGAATACATCGGCCTTTCCACAGATGCGCCGCAGCGGTTCGCCTATTGGCTTGATGAAGCGCTCTTCGCTCATCTCCCCTTCGCGGCTGTGCATCACATTGTCCCTGAACCGGATCCCGCTGCGGCAGCCGAGGCCTACGCGGCTCGCCTTATCGAGGCGCCGATTGACCTCGTCTGCCTCGGGATCGGCGTTAACGGCCATATTGCTTTCAATGACCCCCCCGTAGCGGATTTTTATGACCCGCTCGACGTCAAGATTGTCGCTCTTGACGAGACCTGCCGCCAGCAGCAGGTCGATGATCAATGCTTCGCGCGTTACGACGATGTTCCCGAGCAGGCATTGACGCTAACGATCCCGCGCCTCCTGCGAGCAGATCGCCTATTCTGCATCGTCCCAGGCTCTGCCAAGCGGGATGCCGTCCGTCGAAGCCTCTATGGGCCAGTGACAACCACCTGCCCGGCCAGCATCCTGCGTCAGCAGGCTCACTGCACCCTCTATCTTGATGCGGAGTCCGACCCCGATGCTGAACGGTGAGTTCATTGATGCCGATGCCCTCTGCGCCACCTATCTTGCGTCCACAACGGACCTGATGCAGCGCCTCCTGACGGAGGAGCGTACCGCGACAGACAGGGCCGCCGCTCGTCTCGCGGATCAGATTGCGGCTGATCGACTGATTCATATCTTCGGTCCAGGCGGACATTCGAATCTCGCTTCGCAGGAAGTGTTCTTCCGTGCGGGAGGCCTGATGCATGTCAGCGCCATTCTTGACGAAGGAACGCTGCTTTCCAACGGGGCTCTGCGCTCCATGGCGATCGAGCGCACGCCCGGCTACGGCAAGGTCGTGATCGCTAACCAGCGGCTTGGCCAAGGTGACCTTCTCATCCTCGTTAACGCCTATGGTATCAACGCGGCTCTGATCGATGCCGCCATCGAAGCCAAGGCGCGCGGCGTGTTTCTCATTGGCATCAGTTCGCGCGAGCACGCCAGCAACACCTCACCCGAGCATCCAGCCCGGCATCCCACCCGTCAGAACCTGCACGACCTGGTCGACATCGTCGTGGACACCAAGGTCCCCATTGGTGATGCGGTCGTGCGCGTTCCCGGCATGAGCCAGGACATTGCGGCGATTTCAACCTTTGCCAATGCCTTCGCACTCAACTGCCTGGTAATCCGCACCGTATCAAAGCTCATTGAGCGCGGCATTGAGCCGCCCGTGTGGCGGAGCGGGAACGCCCCAGGTGGTGACGAGGCCAATGCACGCTTCATTGCGAATTTCTACAATCGGGTCAGAGCTCTGTGAACTCGTCCAGTAACATTCTCGGACGCAATCCCGCAACCGGTGAGACCATCGCCATTACGGTTGAGGACGGCGTTATCGCCGCGATCCAGATTGTAGACGGAACAAGTCATGATTATGTTGCACCCGGCCTGATCGACCTGCAGGTGAACGGCTTCGCAGGCCTTGATCTTAATGACGGCCAGCTGACGCCGGAGCGGGTGAAGACGCTGGCGGACCATATGCTCTCGGTGGGCGTCACAACCTTTCTGCCGACCCTGATCACTGCGCCGGAGGCCGACATCGTCCGCGCGCTGACCGTCATTGCGGAAGCCCGCCGCCGCTTTCCATTTGTAGCCAGGATGGTTCCGTTCGTTCACGTGGAGGGTCCCTCCATTTCAGCGCTTGACGGGCCGCGCGGCGCTCACCCAATCGCTCATGTGAGAGCGCCCTCCTTCGCCGAGTTTGAGCGTTGGCAGGCGGCAAGCTCGGATCTCGTCGGACTTGTCACGCTAGCCCCTGAGCAGCCCGGAGCAATCGATTATATCTCGGCTATCGTACAGCGTGGCGTTCGTGTCGCTCTCGGCCACACAGCCGCCTCGCCCGAGGAGATCCATGAAGCCGCCGCGGCGGGAGCGAGCCTGTCTACACATCTCGGCAACGGCGCCGCAGCCACCCTGCCCCGTCACCCCAATTTCCTATGGAGCCAACTCGCCGACGACCGGTTGACTGCAACCTTCATCGCAGACGGTCATCATCTCCCGGCCGACACGTTCAAGGCGATGCTCCGGGCAAAGGGTCTTGAGAGGGCCACCCTGGTTTCGGATACCGTTGCACTCGCTGGCATGCCACCCGGCCTTTACGAGCAGCCTGTTGGCGGCAGGGTCGAGGTCACAGCCGACGGACGTGTCGGCATTGCCGGTACACCGTATCTCGCCGGCGCCGGACTGCCGCTTTGCGCCAATGTCGCCATCGCCATTCAGATGGCGGGACTGACGCTCAGCGACGGTCTCAGGCTCGCGACGGAAAATCCCGGTCACATCGTCGGAAGCCGGGGCCGCCTCGCCGTCGGAGCCCCGGCCGATCTGATGCAATTCGCTTGGCAGGAGGGACAGCGCCGGCTCGAGATCTCGGCGGTTTGGCTGCAAGGCGAACAGGTGTTCTCGCGATGATCCGCGCCGGAACAGCCCTGGTGGACATCACGCCGCCAGCAGGGCTCGCCCTCTCGGGATTTGCGGCACGCAGCGAACCTGCGCTCGGCGCACATGATTCCCTGACAGCGCGTGCCGTCGTGGTGGAGGATACCGCCCTCGTGGTCGCCGACGTGATCGGTCTTCATGGCGACATGGCGCGGCGCATCCGCGAACGGTGCGTGCTGCCTGCCGACAATGTGGTTGTCACGGCACTGCATACGCATGGTGGCCCCGTCTCCATGACGGGTCGCCTGAGCCAACAGCCCGACACAGCCTATCTTGAGCGGCTGGAAGCTGCATGTGTGCACGCGATCAACAAGGCGGTGTCGTCCACGCGGCCCGCCCGTCTGACCGCAGGATGGGGCACAGACCCCGGAGTGGCTCGAAACCGTCGCCATACCGATGGCATGATCGACCCTTCCTTGCCGGTTCTGCGCATCCAAGACGCTGCCGGCGGCCTAATGGCAGTGATCACGGCCTATGCCTGTCACCCAGTGGTGCTCGGTGCCGACAACCGGCTTTGGACGGCCGATTACCCACACTATGTGCGCGAGCGCCTTGAGGCCGCCAATCCCGGCGCCATGGCCCTGTTTCTCACCGGTTGCGCGGGAGACGCCAATACTGGTCACTCGGCACATGCCTCGATCACCCTCGCATCCAGCACATATCGCAGCTTCGAGTCCGCACAGGCTTACGGCGAGCGGATTGCCACCGCCGCATGCCAAGCCGACGAGGTTCCACTGGGAGAACACGTCTCGGTGGCAAACCGTATCCTGCACCTCGGCTTCGACCGGCGCGAAACGGAGACCCCAGAGGCCCTGGCGGAGCGCTGGTATCGCGAGCGGGAGACTGCGGATCCCGCTCGCGCAGCGCTGCTCACCCACTGGATTACCTGGGCAAAAGAAACTGCAGGGCGCCCTCTGGAACCAGTTGAGGTGCGCATCTCCGTGTTGAATTGGGGAGGAGTGCCGATCGTTGCCCTTCCGGGAGAAATTTTCGCGGAGACGGCGCTGCAGATCCGCCAGACGATGTCGGGCGATCCGAGTTTCGTAATTGGCTTTGCGGAAGACAATCCCGGCTACATCCCTCCAGCGTCCGAATATGCGTTCGGGGGATATGAGGTTGACGAGGCACACCGCTACTATGGTCAGCCGGCCACCTTCGCCGCCGGATCGGCCGAGGCTTTGGCCGAAGCGGCCATTGCTCTTCTTTCCGGGAGAAGCGGCTGACTGATTGGAGTGGGATAACCGTCCTGCCGAGTCACAGGGGGCTCCTTGACCCGCAACCGGTTGCATGAGAACCTTCCGTTTGCCAGCATCGACACCATCAACAACAGGGGAACGGGATGATCGACGCGCTGAATTCTGCCACTCCGACTTCACTGCAGCGGCGTCCTGCCCGCACTGCTCTGCTCGGCTCGGCCTTTGGAGCGTTCATGCTCGCTGGGCTGTCCGCTGCCTCAGCCCAGACCGTCACTGTCTGGAGCGGCTATCCGGAAATGGCGCCGTTCTACGAGCACGTGGCCCAGGGCCTGAAAGCGAAGCATCCAAATCTCAACGTAAAGGTCGAAGCCATCGCTCTTCGCGAGCATGAGAAACGCATCGCGCTGGGCCTCACGTCCGGTGTTGCCGGTGCGACCGTGATCGAGCTCCAAGGCTCGACTGTTCGCCGCTATCTTGAGAACGACCTCCTGCCCAAGGCTCCCGACGCGGTGGCCAACTTCGTCAAGGACAAGGCCAATTTCGACGAGTTCTTCACATCGAACGCAAGCTATGAGGGCGCAGTCTACGGCGTGCCCCTGTTCCGCGGGCAGGCTGCGCTGTTTTACAACACCGATATGTTCAAGGCGGCCGGGCTAACCACGCCGCCCAGGACCATGGAGGAGTACACCCAGTATGCCGAGAAGCTGACGAAGCGGGGGCCCGACGGCAATCCGACTGTTTCCGGCTGGAGTCTGCGCCTCACCGGCGGCGGGCAAGGCATCGCTGAGAAGTTCTGGATCAATCTATTCCAATATGGCGGCTCGGTGCTTGAGCCGACGGCCGACGGCAAGTGGCGTGCCAACTACGCCAACGAGGCCGGTCGCGCGACGCTCAAGCAGTACCTGCAGAACGTGCACGTTCTCAAGACCGTCACGCCCGAGATGCCGGCCGACGCGGAGGCTTTTGAGCGCGGCCAGACCGCCATGTTCATCCGCGAATCCTGGGTAATTGGCGACATTGCCTCCAAGGCACCTAGCCTCAATTATGCTACCGCCCCGCTGCCACATGGCTCCATCGCCCTGCCGACCAATCTCTATGTGAAGGCCGAGGGCGCTGACGCCAAGGCGGCCTGGGACTTCGTCATGGCCACCAATGAGCCCGAGAACCTGACATGGCTTCTCAAGAATGTTGGCTGGCTGCCGAATCGCTCCGGCGTTGACTATTCCAGCGTGACCAACGCAATTCCGGCGTTCAGCGCCTTTGTGAACTATCCAAAAGACTACAAGTTCTTCACTTTGCCCGCAATCGGACCAATCGAGGAGGTACTGACGCGTTTGGCCGCCCAGCTCACCAATGCCTTTCGCAATGCGTCGCTGGCCAAAGATGATGCGGCTATTGATGCCTTCCTCAAATCGGCCGCGGACGAGACCAATCAGATCCTCCGCCGCGAAGGTCTTCTCGGGAAGTAGCCTCCGCTCCGTTGGGTCTTGCGTCGTCCGGTACGCGTCGTGCACCGGACGGAGTTTAAAGAGGTATCCTGGTGCAGCGCAAGAGATGGATGTTCGCGCTTCTCGCGATCCTGCCGACATTGGCGATCTTTGCCTATGTCCGGATCTATCCCGTTGGCGATACCCTGCGTCTGAGCCTGCACAAATGGGACATTCTATCGAAGAATAAGCCCTTCATCGGCTTTGCGAACTTCGAGGAACTCGCCGATGATCCCCTGTTCAGGGAAGCGCTCCTCAATACAACCATCATTGCATTCGGCGTCCTGCTCATCACCATCCCGCTGGCATTGGTGCTGGCTGCTCTCATCTATCACCGCACCCACTCGCGCTTTGCCGGCTTCTATGAGGCGGCGATCTTCATTCCACATGTCGTGTCGCTCGTGCCCGCGGCCATGGCATGGAAGTGGATCTTCGATGCCCGTCTCGGCCCGCTGAATGCGCTGCTGACCAGCATTGGATTCGCGCCCAAGTCCTGGCTTTTCGATCCAATCCTCTCGGTGCTATGCGTCATTGTTCTCTGCTCGTGGCAGGCGCTGGGCTATGCGGTTATTATCTACCTTGTGGGCTTCAAGAGCTTACCAACCTCACTCTACGAGGCGGCCGAGCTTGATGGCGCGTCAGCCCCTCAGCGCTTTTGGTACCTGTCGGTCCCACTGCTCAAGCCGATCACGCTGTACGTTTCCGTCGTCACCCTGGTGTCAGGCTTCAATGTCTATGCCCAAGCCTTCGTACTGGCCTCAGATGCCCAAGGCGCGCCGGGACGGCAGGTGCGCGTTCTGGTACTCGACATGCTTGAGAACAGCTTTCGAAACTACCGCGTTGGCTACGCTGCCTCCGAGGCAGTGGTGTTACTGGCGATCGTTCTGGTCCTGACTCTGATCCAATTCAGGCTGCTGCGGGAGAAAGGCCGCTCATGAGAGCCTACCCCAAAAACACCAAGGGCCGTGGCATGTCCCGGCATTCGAAAGAGCGCTTGATCAACATCATGATCGACGTGGTGCTGACGACCGTCTGCCTGCTGATGATCCTGCCGTTGGTCTTTCTCGTCTCCAATGCGTTCAAGACGCCACAGGAGATGCTGGCCTGGCCACCGACGGTCATTCCGGACGATCCAACCGTCGCGAACTTCAAGGCGGTACTGGCTGACACCCCGCTGCTGCGGTGGATCGGGAACAGCATCCTGTTCTCGGTCCTGTCCACCGTCTGCATTCTCGCGACGTCGGCGATTACCGGCTACATCCTGGGGAAGTTTCGCTACCGCCTGCTCAATGTGTTCTTTGCCATCATTCTCGCTACGGCCATCGTGCCGTTCGAGGTTTACATGATCCCACTCTATTTCCAGGCGAAGGCGCTCGGCATCCTCAACACCACTTGGGGATTGCTGCTGGGCTATCTGGTGATGAGCTTCGGGATCTTCCTCATCCGGCAGAACGTGATTCACTCAATCCCAGACGAATTGCTGGAGGCCGCGAGGATCGATGGTGCCGGAGAGCTCTGGATCTTCTGGCGGATCGTTCTCCCGCTCCTGCGCGGCGCTCTCGGAGCTCTTGGAGTGCTGGCCTTCTTCCAGGCTTGGACTGCCTTCGCTTGGCCTTTGATCGTAGCGACGACCCGGGACAGCTACACGATCGAGGTGGGACTTGCTCTGTTTCAGACCGGCTTCACAGTTGATCTCGGACGGCTGAGCGCGGCCTCCGCGCTCGTCCTCATTCCGAGTATCACGCTGTTCGTACTGCTGCGACGGAACTTCGTCCAGGGTGTGGCAAGCACGGGATTAAAGGAATGACGGGACCGGGCTTCTCTCTCACGGATGCACGCACACGGTACAGGCAGGCCAATGCGGCGACCTTACGCTGGATGCTCACGCGCCCGCGCCTTGTCGGCGACTTCCTCAACACTAAGGTCAACAGCCTGAGCCTCGCGGCCTATGGAGACGCAGATGGGGTACGCGGGCCCGCCTATCTCTACGGCTGGATCCAGGGGCGGGGGCTTGAGGCGGTTGCGACGCATGCGGAGTTCTTCGAGACGGAGGAACCCACACTGGCCGCAGAGCTCGATGAAGCGGGATGCGCTCTCTATCATGCGCTCCGCGATCTGCAGCGCCGCGATGGACACGGCTATTTCTGCTATGACCGCGACCTGAACCCTGTCTATGCGGATTCCGGCGGCGTGCTGCACCGGCAGTCTGCCGCTGACGGGGTGTTCACCTATTCCGATGCTTTCTTCGCCAAGGGGCTCATCGCTGGAGCTGTGCGCTATGCTCCGGCAGACCTTCCCGAGCATCTCAACTATCTGGCCGAGGTCGTCGATGCGATCGAGCAGCAGCGCTTTCAGATGGATGAGCGCCGTCGCCTCTCGCCGCGTGAGGCTGTGGATGAGCCTGAGGATTTCGGTCCGCGGATGATCCTCCTCGGCGCGGCGGGCCTCCTCCACCGCGTGGGGCTGAGCGAGCATTCAGCTTTCGCAGATCGCTTCATCGCCCATGTTCTCGGACATCATTTCGACCCAGAGAGCGGCCTGTTGCTCAATGTCCCGGGAACGGATGTCTGCAATGTCGGGCATGCTATCGAGTTCGTGGGCTTCGCACTGGACCATCTGCAGGGCGGTGCCGAACCCGCCTTAGTGCAACAGCTTCAGGCCGTGCTGGTCTCTTCCTTCACGCGGGGCTTCGTTGGACCCGGCCTCTGCCTGTCGGTCTCAGTCTCAACCGGCGATTCCTTAAGTCTTTACTGCCCCTGGTGGTCTCTGCCCGAAACCATTCGATCTGCCGCCTTGTGCTTCGCTGCAACTGGTGACGGCGAGGTCCTGCGCATCTGGGAGCAAGCCGACCATGCGTTCTTCACGCACTACTGGCGGGGTTCCCTGGCCTATCAGACCCTGACTAGCAATGGACCGGTTGATTTCGTTCCGGCAACGCCTGACCTCGATCCTGGCTATCACACGGGACTGAGCCTGCTAGCCGCCATTCATACGGCCGACCGGATCTTGACCCGTCCTATTTGCCCTCAAGCCACGATGTAGCGTCGTGGCTCCTGCGAAGTCTCTGAAATTCTCAGATCCGATTGGTTGAGATCATCAAGGGGCTGCCTACAGCCCCGCGCATCCGTGGTGGATGCCTCTGCCTTGAGAACCATTGATGGAATTGAGTACGGGCATCCTAGCACAGCATTCGATATAGCTCGCTTGTCAAAATGTTGATTATGCGAATTTTATAGCGTTACGAATCCTGTCTAGTCCGGGAATT
Source organism: Microvirga lupini (assembly GCA_000517005.1). GTDB lineage: Bacteria > Pseudomonadota > Alphaproteobacteria > Rhizobiales > Beijerinckiaceae > Microvirga > Microvirga lupini. Next base: position 60,543 of record KI912075.1, on the reverse strand, counting down.
TGAATGGGCGGGATCTAAGGGTGCTCTCCCCTTCTGGGCCTCTGCGCTGGCTTATTTAAGCCTGCTTATCCTAAGCTCACCGTTAATTAAGAGAATGTGACCTTGCTTAATTAGTACGCACTCGGAATAGTCCGGGTATGACTGCTACCGATTCCGTTAATCTGCGGCTTGGCCGCTTTGTCGAAACTCCTGTCGCTGGAGAAACCGTACGCGCGTTTGTGCCGCCGCCGCTTCCTCCTATCCCGCCAATCGACGTCCTGCCACTTCTTGAGCGTCTTAGCTTAGCCGAGCGTGCGCTCGGGCGCCTTGATGGGGTGACCATGCTCCTGCCGCGACAGGAGCTCTTCCTGTATATGTATGTCCGGAAGGAAGCGGTGCTCTCATCCCAGATCGAAGGTACTCAATCCACCCTGTCAGACCTGTTACGGTTCGAAACTGAGGCTCAAGCCGGGCAGCCCATCGACGACATTCGTGAAGTCTCCAACTATGTCGATGCGATGATGTATGGGCTTGAGCGTCTCAACGACTTACCGCTCTCGCTGCGTCTCATCCGTGAAATGCATGCCCGTCTCCTTCAGAGCGGCCGCGGCGGCACGAAAAGCCCGGGTGAGTTCCGGCGCTCCCAGAATTGGATTGGTGGCACACGTCCTGGCAACGCCCTCTTCGTCCCGCCACCCGCTACAGAGCTTGCTTCGTGTCTTGGCGCTCTCGAGCAGTTCATGCACGAGGACCATTCCCGGCTGCCGGCTCTGATCAAAGCCGGCCTTATTCACGTCCAGTTCGAGACGATTCATCCATTTCTCGATGGCAATGGCCGCATCGGGCGTTTGCTCGTGACCTTATTCCTCTGTGTTCATGGTGTGCTCCGAAAGCCGCTCCTGTATCTCAGCCTTTACTTGAAGAGCCACCGGGCAGACTATTACCGCCTTCTTCAGGAGGTCCGGGAGCACGGCGCGTGGGAAGCTTGGCTCGAGTTCTTCCTCGATGGCGTTGCGGAAACCGCTAATCAGGCCTTTGAGGCTGCGACGCGTATTGTCGGGCTCTTCAAGGAAGATCGAGAGTTGATCACTGAGAGGAGTGAGCGTGCTGGCTCAGTCCTGCGTGTCCATGAATTTATCCAGCAAAACCCATTTGCTACGGCCAATCTGCTCGTCAGCCGAACTGGCCTCAGCGCTCCCACGATCAATGCTGCGCTCGCCGATCTTGAGCAGCTTGGCATCGTTGAGGAGGTTACGGGCCGCAGACGTGGGCGTGTTTTCGCTTATCGCCGCTACCTTGCCATACTTAATGAGGGAACGGATCCCCTACCCTCCGGGACCTGACGCTAGAATAGGAAAGCTCCCCCTCCTGTTGCTGAGCCCATTAATTGGTAGCGGATGGATCATTCCTGACCTCTCATGGGCGACGTGGTGGATCCTCGCCGAGAGTTCATCCAGGGGAACGCGCTCGGCGCCAACCAGACGGTCGGTGCCGTGTTGTCTGAATAAAAGCGATTATCAGCTGATTAAAAGCAATTACGCAGGTCAATAGAAGCAGATACTGCGGGAAATGTGTATCTAGAAAGCCAATTCCTCAGGAACAAGGCGACCGTCTTAGAGCACCATAGCATCCGCTATGGGGCTTTTGCTTTTTGGGAAGCCGTTCATGAATCAAGCTCATGGGCGACGTAGTTGTGCCAGAGCACGAGTTCATCCATGACAACGAGCTTTCATCCATCAGAAGAAAGCTGGTGTGTTTGTGTCCCGACAAGCATATAGACCCTAGAAACAGGCATATAGACTACTTTCGACAGGCAATTAGGTCGTGAACCCATAAAAGATCTTTCATTTGCAGTGAGTTGATGATTCACCTCCCATCCTGGGAGGATCTGATGCGCCGTCATGAGCTGACTGAGTTCGAGTGGAAGATCATCGAGCCGCTGCTGCCCAACAAGCCGAGGGGTGTGCCGCGGGTGAACGACCGCCGGGTGCTCAATGGCATCCTCTGGCGCTTTCGCACGGGCTCGCCCTGGCGCGAC
>KI912075.1:42850-58426 GCA_000517005.1 Microvirga lupini | reverse complement strand
TAAGAAGCATTGGCTCTGGAGAGCCGTGGACCAGCACGGCGTTGTGCTCGACATCCTGGTCCAGAGCCGCCGCAACGCCAAGGCCGCCACGCGCCTGCTGCGGAAGCTGCTCAAGAAGCAGGGCATGGTGCCCCGCGTGATGATCACGGACAAACTCGCCAGCTACGGCGCGGCCAAGCGCGAGATCATGCCCAGCGTGGAACATCGCCAGCATCGAGGCTTGAACAACCGCGCGGAGAATAGTCATCAGCCCACCCGACGACGCGAGCGCATCATGAAGCGCTTCAAGTCGGCCGGGCAGGCGCAACGCTTCCTCTCGGTTCATGAGCAAGTTGCAAACCTGTTCCGTCGTCCTGCCAATATCAACGCCGCGGATCATCGTCGGGCTCGTGCTCGGGCCTTCCAGGTCTGGGCTGAGGTGACGGGCATCGCGAGCCTCGCCTAAGTCTGGATGCGTATAGGGGTCAGTACGTCCTTCTTCAACAACTTGACGATACCCTTGAGCGAGCCGCGCGAGACCATCCGTACTTCCAGCAATCAGCGCCGCGCCTCGGCAATAGGCTCATCACCGCCGGAGAACAGGAGACGTACACGCCGCTCCGAAGGCAGTCTGCCAATGTCCGGCGCGAGTTTCTCACCCTCGAAGCGACCCGGCTTTTGACGGTGATCAGAAACCTGCGAGTGGGGAAGGCAGTCAGGACCTCATCCAGTGATGGTATCAGACCGATGCCCCTCCCCGAAAAGGAAAGGCTTTTCCGTCCTGTAGCCGTAGCCGAGGCCGAGCGTCTTAAGCTCCGCCATGGAGTGCTCACGGGTGACGCCGCTGCCGTTGGTACGACGGTCCAGCATCCGGTCGTGAAAGACGGTAAACTGGCCATCGATGGTGAAGTGGACGCCGACCTCGACAATATCTGCACTTGCCTCGAAACTGGCTTGCATGGAGGGCTGTCGAGAGAGGCCAAACCGAGACAGCGGAGCGGCGACCTGACGAGCCGCTCATGCTGGCAAGCCCGAGAGCCTGAAAACCTGTCGCACATTCATCCCTTGCTGCTCCGCGCTTCCATCAGGACCTTGATGCTGTCGAGCGAGTTCGCCACCGCGATGGCCTGATCCCATTCATCGAGACGGTACCGGTGAGTGACGATGCCTTTCGAGGTGACCAATCCGCGAGAAAGTAGGTTGATGGCGATGGGATAGCAGTAGGGTCCAAGATGGGCTCCCCGAATATCGAGCTCCTTGCGATCGCCGATGATCGACCAGTCGATCGTCGCGGGTGTGCCGAAAACGGAGAACTCGACGAAGCGGCCGAGCTTGCGGATGAGATTGAGGCCCTGCTCGACCCCGCTTGGCGAGCCGGTTGCCTCGATGTAGACATCACAGCCATAGCCGTCAGTCAGAGAATGGACAATCGCCAGGGCGTCCTGCTTGCGCGGGTTGATGATCACATCCGCACCGAACGACTTCGCGAGTTCAAGCCGCTCGTCGACCATATCGATGACGATGAGCTGTTTCGGTGTCTTGAGCTTCGCCACCTGAACCATCATAAGGCCGATCGGACCTGATCCTGCGATGACCACGACATCGTCGAGTTGAATATCACCCCGATTGACCGTGTGGATCGCACACGACAACGGTTCGATGATCGCCGCGTCGTCGGCCGAGATTCCATCGTCGATCTTGTGCACGCGGGCGGTCCGCGGAATGCGCATGTATTCGGCCATCCCTCCGTCGGCGACGACCCGCTGGAAGCCGAAAATATTGTGGACTTCGCACATCCAGTACTTCCCCGACCGGCAGAAGCGGCATTGATCGCACGGCACGATCTGCTCCGCGATGACCCGATCGCCCACTCCGACCCCGAAATGCTCTGCCGCCCCCGGCCCCAGCTCATCCACATGCCCGTAGAATTCGTGCCCGGGAATGACCGGCGGCTTCACATAGGGATTGCTCCCGCCCCAGAACATCTTGGCACCGGACCAGCACTTGCAGTCGCTGGCGCAGATCCCGCAGGAAGCGATGTGCAGAACCATCTCGCGCTCTCCCGGCACGGGACGCTCCACCTGTTCGACGCGGTAATCCTCCGGGCCGTGACAGACGATCGCGGTCATTCTCCGGTTGGAGCGTTGAGCAATTCCTTCTTCGATTGTCATGAATGCATCTCCAATCTCGGTCCTTCCTGTCGGAACCGATGCGCATTGAGGCCAGATCGTTTACGCAGCACCGGCGCCTCTCTCACGATACGGACGCCGCGAAGGACGATTTCAGGTCTGAATAAAGCTGGCGGAACAGCGCGCGCCGCGGTGCAAGGGCCTCCGTCAGTTCCGGCTCCGGATCGATCACGAACGAGACAGGCGGCGGGGGGCAGGCTTCATCCAAACTGGCTCCGGAGACCACAATCCTCGCAAGCCGCGCGGCTCCGAGAGCTGGCCCGACCTCGCCGCCATGATGGTAGGTGAGCGGCCGCTGGAGCGCGGCCGCCAGGATTCTCCCCCACAGCTTCGAGCGCGCACCGCCGCCGATGACGGAGAGGCCGCCGATCTTGCCGCCGCTGGCCTCCAGGACATCGAGGCCGTCGGCCAGCGCGAAGGCCACGCCTTCGAGAGCAGCGCGACCCAGATCGGCCCGCGTCGTCGCTCCATCAAGGCCGAAGATCACGCCGGAAGCAGCCGGATCGTTGTGAGGCGTCCTCTCGCCGCTGAGATACGGCAGAAAGACGAGACGGCTCTTCGTCGCCGTCGCAAGACCTGCCGTCTCCGTCTCCCGCAGAAGAGACGCTTCCTCGGCCGCGCCGGACAGGCGGGCGGCGAATGACAACGTGGCGGCGGCCGACAGGATCACGGCCATCCGGTGCCACATGCCCGGAACGCAGTGGCAGAAGGCATGGACCGCCCGCTCCGGATCAATCTTCACGGTCTTGTCGGCGACAAAGATTACGCCCGATGTGCCGAGGGAGACGAAGGCCATGTCGGGATGCACGACGCCGATTCCGACGGCTCCCGCGGCATTGTCGCCTCCTCCTCCGGCGATGGGGATGCCGGGCCGCATGCCGAGCAAGGCGGCGGCTTCTGGCGAGAGCCGTCCCGCAATCTCGGTTCCTTCTACGAGGCGTGGCATGTGCCGCTCATCGAGGCCAGTTGCTGCGAGCATGGCGGGCGACCATTGCCGCCGTCCCACATCAAGCCAGAGAGTGCCGGCCGCGTCCGACATCTCGCTGACAGCCTCACCCGTGAGCTTCAGGCGCAGCCAGTCCTTGGGCAGCAGAACCCGCGCGGTCTGCCTGAAGAGATCCGGCTCGTGCTTGGCCACCCAGACGAGCTTCGGCGCGGTGAAACCGGGCATCGCCAGATTGCCGGTGATCGCGCGGCTCTCCGGTTCGCGCTGCTCCAGCTCCCTGCACTCCGTCCCGGCCCGACCGTCGTTCCACAGAATCGCGGACCGGAGCACGTGCCCGCGCTCGTCGAGCAGAACCGCTCCATGCATCTGCCCGGACAGCCCGATCCCCGACACTCCGTCGACGGAATGGCGCTCCCTCAGGGCGGCCACGGCGATCAGAGTGGCGTCCCACCAGGCCTGCGGGTCCTGTTCGGACCAGAGCGGTCGCGGCCGCGACAGCGTGAGCGGGGCAGCGGCCTCGCCGACGAGTGTGCCGCCCTCATCGAGAAGGATGACCTTGACGCTGGAGGTGCCTAAATCGATTCCCAAATACATTGGCGGTCATCCCCTATGCGGTCGCTCGCGGCTTCCCCGGTCGGCCCCAGTCAGGCGAGATCGCCGCTCAGATAAAGCTGCAGCGTGGTGCGCGTGCCGTTGCGCCAGAGGCTGGTGAGCGCGGTAGCGAAGCGCGCGCGGAAGAGCTGTGAATCGGCGATGTCGCCGAAGATGCCGCGCAAGGCCAGGAAGGCGCCCGGATCGTCCTTCGCCGCAAGCGCCGCCGGCGTCAGACGCTCGGCATTGGGATCGTTCAGCGCGACGACGTCTCCGTTGTCGGTCGTCCCGGCGCAATAGCGGCACCAGAGGGCGGATTCCAGGGCCAGTCCCGCCACATCCGCGCCGGCCCTCAGCCGGTCGCGCGTCGAGGGCAGGATGAATTTGGGCTGGCGGTTGGAGCCGTCCTGCGCCAGGCGCGGAATCGTGTCGCCCACATCTGGATTGGCGAAGCGGTTCGCAATGAGCCGGTAGTAATCGGCCAGATCGACGCCCGGCACCGGCGGCACATGCGGGATGATCTCCTGCGTCTCCAGCCTGTCGAGAAAGCCGCGCACCAGCGGATCGGCCATCGCCACGTGCACGAAATGGATTCCGAGCAGCCCGGCCGGATAGGCGATCGCCGCGTGGCCGCCGTTGAGGATGCGCAGCTTCATCAGTTCGAAGGCCGCCACATGCGGCGTGAAGGTGACGCCGACCTCCTCGAGCGCAGGCCGTCCGGCGGGGAAGTGGTCTTCGAGTACCCATTGACGGAACGGCTCGCAGAAAACGGGCCAGTTGTCCGCGACGCCGAGGCGCTCCTCCAGGAGGGTCCGCTCCCGATCGGTGGTGGCAGGGGTGATGCGGTCCACCATGCTGTTGGGGAACGCCACGGCCTCGCGCACGTAGGCGGCAAGCGCCGGATCGACGAGGTCGGCCAGGCCCGCAACCGCCTCCATGGTCACGCCGCCGTTATGGGGGATGTTGTCGCACGACATGATCGTGAAGGGAGCGAGCGCCCGGTCGCGGCGGCGCTTCAACGCGGCCAGCAGGACGCCGAACACGCCTCGGGGCATATCCATGTGAGCGGCATCATACCGGATCTCCGGATGATCGGGATTGAAGGCGCCGGTCGCGGGATCGATGCAATAGCCGCCTTCCGTGACGGTGAGCGATACGATTCGGATCGCCGGATCGTCGAGGCGCGCGACAATGGCCTGGCCGTTCTCGCTCACGGGCACGAAATCGATCATGGAACCGGAGATGCGGGCGCGATTGGCCCCCGGCTCCAGTTCCACCACCGTGGTGAGCCAATCCTGCCGCTCGAGCGCGTGCCGCATGGCGGTATCGCTCTGCCGCACGCCGGCACCCACGATGGCCCAGTCGTGATCCTTCCCTTCATTGAACAGGTCGTCGAGGTACACTGCCTGGTGGGCGCGGTGGAAGTTTCCGACGCCGATGTGAAGGATTCCCGCCCGCAGCCGCCCATGGTCATAGCGTGGCCGAGCAACGGCCTCGGGAACGGATGCGAGATTTGCAAGGGATACGGAATGAGCCATGTGACTTGAACCTGTCGAAGACCTCTGCCGACTACCCCTTGGGACTAATTGATCATGAAGCCGCCGTCGACTGGCATCGCCAGGCCGTTCAGCATCGCGGCCCTGTCGCTCAGCAGGTAGAGGATCACCTCCGCGACATCTTCGGGATCGGCAAAGCGCCCGAGAGGAATGCGGGAGAGCATCCGGACGGACTTGTCGGGATCGCTCCAGGCCTTCGTCGCCATGGGCGTGAGGGTAACCGTCGGGTTGATGGAATTCACCCGGATACGGTGGCGCCCCAGTTCATTGGCCATCACGCGCGTCAGGGCATCGAGCGCACCCTTCGAAGCGCAATAGGCCGCATGATCGGCGAACCCGATGAAAGACGAGACCGATGAGACGTTGACGATCGCCCCCGGCAGGCCGCGGCTCACGCGGTCCCGTGCATATTCCTGAGCGACGATCATGGGAGCCCGAGTGTTGACCGCATAGATCCAGTCGAACGTCTCCGTAGTGACGTCGAGGAAGGGATCGAGCGCGGTCGTTCCCGCGCAATTCACTAGGTAGTCGACCGGCACCGCGGCCCGCGCGGCCTCCCGCGTCGCCGCCGCATCGGCCAGATCAACGACGATCGAGCGGCAGCCGATCTCTCCCTCAAGACTGTCGAGATCCCTCCTGGTGCGGGTCATCGCCACGACCTGCGCGCCACGCTCGGCAAGGAGTTTCGCCGTCGAGCGGCCAATTCCCTTGCCTGCCCCTGTTACAAGAACGCTCTTGCCCTGGAATTCCATTGATCGTTCCTCACACGCACATCCAAGCGCCACCTGCAGACAGGGTGGTATCCATCGTCAGGCACCCCATCCCTGTCGCAGGCAGCGAATCCGAACCTCCCCGGAAGCACCCCGATTTCATCATCGCGGCGCCCCCTCAGGCCAATCTCTGCCCGGACGCCTTGTCGAACAGGTGCACCCTTTCCGGATCCAACCGGACGTCGAGGCGCGCACCCGGCTGCAGCGCGATCCGCTCCCGGAAAACACCGACGAGCGGATTGTCGCCGAGTCTAATGAAGGCTTGCGTCTCCGAGCCCGTTGGCTCGATCACGGACACATGCGCGGCATGACCGGTTCCAAGGGAGATGTGCTCTGGGCGAATGCCATAGACAACGGGCTGCCCATCGGAAGCCGCAGGCGGAACGGTGACCGGCAGGGCGGTGCCGTCCTGCGCGACGAAGCGACCTCCCTGCAGATGGCCTTTGAGGAAGTTCATGGCGGGCGAGCCGATGAAGCCGGCGACGAAAAGGTTCGCCGGGCGGTCATAGAGCTCGAGCGGCGCACCGATCTGCTCGACGATGCCATCGTGCATCACCACAATCTTGTCCGCCATGGTCATGGCCTCGATCTGGTCGTGGGTCACGTAGATCGTGGTGGTCTTGAGCCGCTGGTGCAGGGCCTTGATCTCCGTGCGCATGGCGACGCGCAGCTTGGCGTCGAGGTTGGAGAGCGGCTCATCGAAGAGGAAGACCTGCGGATCGCGCACGATGGCGCGGCCCATGGCGACACGCTGGCGCTGGCCGCCGGAGAGCTGGCGCGGATAGCGGTCAAGAAGCTTGGTCAGCCCCAGGATATCGGCCGCGCGATCGACCCGCTCCTTGATTTCGGACTTCGACGCCCCTTTAAGCTTGAGGGAGAAGCCCATGTTGTCCGCGACCGTCATATGCGGATAGAGCGCATAGTTCTGGAACACCATGGCGATGTCGCGCTCCTTGGGCGGCACATCGTTGACCACCCGAGGCCCGATCCGCAGCTCGCCGCCGGAGATGTTCTCCAGCCCGGCGATCATGCGCAGCAACGTGGACTTGCCGCAGCCGGACGGCCCGACGAGGATGACGAACTCCCCGTCCTGGACGTCCACCGAAACACCGTGGATCACCTCGGCGGAGCCATAACGCTTTCTGACATTGCTGATGGTGACTGGCGCCATGATCTTTCCCGTTAGGCCTCGTCCTGCATGTTGATCTGAATCTTGACCTCCCCCTTCGGCGCAGACGCCGCATACTCGAAGGCCTCGACGCTTTTCGAGAATGGAAAGGTGCGGGTGATGAGCGGACTCACATCGATGGCGCCCGACGCCAGCATGGCAATGCAGCGCGGAAATACATGGGCATAACGGAACACGTGCTCGACGCGCGCTTCCTTGACCTGGGCTTTGGCGACGTCATAGGCGATGGGCTCCAGCGGAATGCCCACATAGACGACGCAGCCGCCGGGCCGGAGCGGATCGAACACGTCGGCGGCGGCCTTTTCGTTGCCGGAACACTCGAACACGATATCGACGCCCCACCCGTTCGTCTCGGCCCTCACCACTTCATTCAGATCGCGGCTGCGCACATTCAGGGGCGTGACGGGCCCCAGCGTGCCGGCGAGCGCCAGCTTGTCGTCATCGACATCGGTCACGATCACACGGGCGCATCCGGCGGCCAGCGCGGCAAGCACTGTCACAAGGCCGATCGGACCCGCGCCGATCACCACAGCGACATCGCCCGGCTTCACCTGGGCTTTTGTCGCCGCGTGGACGCCGACGGCCAGCGGCTCCACCATCGCAGCGGCTTCGAACGACACGTTGTCCGGCAGCTTGAACGTGAAATCCGCCGGATGGACAACGCTGGGGCGAAGGACACCATGCACCGGGGGCGTGGCCCAGAACCGGACGGACGGATCGAGATTGTAGAGCCCGAGGCGCGTGGCGCGGCTGCTGGGATCGGGAATGCCTGGCTCCATGCAGACGCGGTCGCCGACCTTGAGATCGCGGACATCGGATCCGACCTCCGTAATGACGCCTGCGGCCTCGTGACCGAGAACCATCGGCTCTCGCACCACGAAAGGACCAATGGCACCGTGCGTGAAATAATGAACATCGCTGCCGCAGACGCCTACCACTTTCAACTGGATCCGCACGTCGCGAGGGCCGAGCTGCTCTTCGACGATGTGATCGCGTAGGGAGAGCCTCCCCTTTTCCTCAAGAACGAGTGCTTTCATCAAGAGTCCTCCTACCCACGCGCGACGATGATCGCCCCGATGATCAACGACAGAACGGTCGCCACACCGAGCGGAAGCGCATCCAGAACAAATGCAGAGCCACGAATACGACCACGGCGATGAAGACGCGGTCGAACCCGTTCGTCTCGATCGGCAGGAAACCGCGGCGTGCCACGACAGCTTGCTCAGTCTCGTCGGCCATTCGTCACTCCTTCACCGCACCGAAGGTAAGCCCCGCCACGATGTGACGCTGTGCAAGGCCAAGAACCAGAAGAGCGGGCACGAGGGTCAGCATCGCAGTTGCCGCCATTCGTCCCCAGTTCGTACCCGTGACAGTAACGAACTCGGCAAGGCCGGTCGTAATCGTGCGCGCGTTCACACTGGTCAGCGTTGCCGCGAACAGATACTCGTTCCATGCGAAGACCCAGGTGAGGATGCCGGTAACGGCCAATCCAGGCTTCGCAAGCGGCAGGATGACCTTGGTCAGCACCTGCCAGGTATTGGCTCCGTCCACGAAAGCAGCCTCGTCCAGCTCCTTGGGAATGCCGTCGACAACCCCGCGCAGCGTCCAGATCGCAAACGGGAGGTTGAAGACGCAATAGAGGAAGATCAGGCCGATCCTTGTATCGAACAGCTTGACATCCGCGACCACGAACACCTTCGTGTAGAGAAGAAACAGCGGCAACAAGAACACGGCCGGCGGCGCCATGCGGTTCGTGATGGTCCAGAAGAACAGGTTCTCCTTTCCCGGCAGCTTGTATCGGGAGAGAGCGTAGGTCGCGAGCAGGGCCAAGGCCGTCACCAGCAGCGCATTCGAGGTGGCGATCACGATGGAGTTGATCATGTAACGCTGGAAGGCCGGGTCGCTCAGCGTGCTCGTGTAATTCTCGGTGAAGAAGCTCGATATCAGGAAGCTCGGGCTTCCGAAGAGCTGCACCCGGCTCTTGGCCGAGACCGCGAACATCCAGTAGATCGGGAGGAGCGTGATCAGGCTCGCAATGATCCAGAACAGGATCGATCCAAGCGATGCAGGCGCTCTCTTACGAAGATGACGCATCATTCTGCCCTCTTCAAATCGCGTCTTGCGACAAGGCCCGCATAGAGAAGCCAGCACATGACGATGGTCAGATAAAGTGTGATGAGAGACATGGCCGACCCATAGCCGTAATCGGTCTTCGGAAAGACGACACGCCAGATGTGGAGCCCAATATAGCGAGTGGCCGCCCCTGGCCCGCCGCCGGTCAGCATCCAGACCTCATCGACTGTACGGAGCGCATCCATCATTCTGATGAACACGGTGGCGAGGATGGCCGGCTTCAGAAGAGGCAGCGTGATATGCCAGAAGATCTGGAAGCGGTTTGCGCCATCGATCTGAGCCTGCTCGAAGGGCTCCTTCGGTAGGGACGAGAGGGCTGCAAGGAGCGTCAATGTGACGAGCGGCGTCCAGTGCCATACGTCCATGATCACGGTGGTGAAGAAGGCTTGGTCGATATAGCGGCTGATATTGAATTCGTATCCGAACCAGCGGTTGAGGTAATATGGCAGCGGTCCGAGACCGGGAACCGTGAGAAGTCGCCACGTGGCGCCGACGGCGATGGGCGCGATGACAAGCGGCAGCGTATGAATGGTGCGGAAAAGGCCTTTTCCGGGGAAGTCGCGCATGAAGAGCTGCGCCAGGAAATAGCCGAGCACGATCTCGGTCACCACCGCAAAGAACGCGAACTTGAGCGTAAGCCACAAAGAATACAGAAACTGTTCGTCAAAGACGAGACGCCGGAAATTCTCAGCCCATGCGAATTGCATGTCGGGGTTGGCTGCGAAGCTGTTCCACTGCATGAATCCGATAACGAGAACGTAGAGGAACGGAACAACGCCGAAGACAAAAAGGATGAGGAGGGTCGGCGCGAGAAAAAGCCATCCCACCGAATTCGAACGCATTGAGTGCTCCTACCAACCGATCGCTGCCGTTCGGGACATCCGGGTTCAAATGGCCGCTGCACCGGAGCGCGGCGGCCTATTCATCACAAGGAAAGAAGGCGTCACTTGCGATAGCCGAGGGTCTTTAGTTCAGCGTCGGCGGCCGCAGCGGCCTTGTCGAGAGCCTCGTCAGGCTTCAACTCGCCCGTGATCGCCTGATAGATGAAGGGGGCGATCGCCTCACGGACCTGGTTGTGGAACGGGAACGCAGGAGCGCCACGGAAGAGAGGGCCCTTGTCTCGCATGAGAGTGTAGTAGCCGTCGACCTTCTTGTCCTGTTCCTTGACCTTCGGATCGTCATAGGTCGCCTTGTGGGTAATGCGGGATCCGGCGAGGGCCCAATCGGCCTGCACCGATTCCTGGCCGATATATTGCAGCCAGAGAAGAGCGGCCTTCTTGTTCTTCGAGGAATGAGGAATGCCGAAGGCGCCTCCATCGTAGTAGCCGATATAGCCCGCTCCGGATGCCGCCTGGTCGATGACGCCGGGTTCAACAGGTGGAAGCGCAACTCCAACCTTTCCGATCACGGTCGACTTCTTGCTGTCGGTGGCAATCCAGGCTGCGTTCTCGCCGTAGACCAGACCTTGCGCGACGCGTCCCGCCGCAAAGGTTGCCGCAACCTCATCCCAAGTGCTCGATGTCGATTCCGGCGGCGCATAGGCAAGATTGCCGATCCACCAGGAGAAGGCCGCCTTGGCCTCCGGGCTGTTCAGACGCCCGCCATTGGCGACCGATGCACCATAGGTCTTGGTGTCGATGCCCCAATTGTAGACGCCGAAAGTGGGAAGGACGCTTTCGACCAGTTCATAAACGGAAGCAGGATGACCGGAGGCCGCCTGAACGGTCGTTCCCCAAAGCTCCTGCCCGTTGGCCTTGCCCCATTCGGTAAAGAACTGGGCAATCTGACGATACTCCTTGTGATCCTTCGCGGGCGCCAGGTCGACTCCGTACTTGGCCTTGTAGGCCTCCTTGATCTTCGGGTCCTCGAACAGGTCCTTGCGGTAGAGATAGACCTTGACGAAGGCCTCCATCGGCACGCCGAACAGATCGCCCTTGTCGTTCTTGAAGTTGTCGACGAAGCTCGTGAACTTCGACACGTCGAAATCGGGCGATTTGAGGTTAGAACTTTCGTTCAGCGCCTGCGTGATATCCACCAGGAAGTTGCGGGCGAGATAGCTGTAGATGATGTCCTGCTCGATATACACAAAGTCATAGATGCCGGTATTGGCCTCCATGTCCTTGATTGCCTTGTCGTACATCTGGTCCCAGGACGTGGCCTCGAACTCGACCTTGATGCCGGTGGCCTTGGTAAAGGCCGGGCCGAGAACATCCTTGGCATAGTTGGATGGTGGCGTGCTCTCGGAAATGCCCCGGATGGTTGTTCCCTTGAGGCCTTTTGCAGCATCCGACCAGAAGTCGGCAAAGGCTGGCGACGTGCTCGTCAGCAATGCTGCGGTGAGTGTCGAGGCAACCAGACTCTTAAAGTGGTACATCGCGTTTTCCTCCCGAACTTGACCCCAAGCCAATTGGTTGGCGTTGCTTGAAGTCCAAATGAGCGGCGCCTCCTTCTGGAGGCATACCATGTCTTGTTTCGCAGGCGCTGGGCGAGCGAGGCAGAACGGAGTGTCCCTATCCATTTCCTGGAAGGCACCGGACGCTTCGCACGACGTCCAGAGAATTTTATGGAGCGGTGGCGAAGACTTCCACGCCTCCGTTCATCGCGATCTGTACTTTTTTGTCCTTCCTCTCGTGAGATCCGTATGTGGCCGGCACGAAAGTCCGCTCTTGCACCGGGGAGGACGACGATGTCGCGCAGCGATGTGCCGTCCTGCGATAGGCGGTTGGCGTCTGACCGCAGAACTTCACGAACTGACGGTTGAAGTTCGCAATGTTGTTGAAACCCACATCGAAACAGATCTCAGTGACGGATCTGTCCGTCTGAGCCAGGAGCGTACAGGCCGAGTAGATACGCGTCTGGTTGACGAATTTCGCGAAGGTATGGCCTGTTTGCTTCTTGAAGAAGCGAGAGAACGCGCTGGGATCCATTCCGCAAAGCTGAGCAACCGTTGTCAGATGAATATCGGAGAAGTAGTTGCTATGGATATAGTTGATCGCGCGCTCCGCCTTCTCCGATGGGCGGGAGGGAGTGGTCGCAGCCGGCGCGCGATGCGACAGGATTTTCCGCTCGGACGGGTTCTTCGCCAATGTTGCCAGCAGATCCAGGAACAGGATCATCCGCTGGGCGCCCTGTGTGCGGCCGATATGCCGGAGAAGGAAAGCGCCTTTTTGCGCGGTCTCGCCCGAGAACAGGAGCCCGAAGGCAGCCTCCGCCAGGAGCAACTGAATCTCTTCGAACTCGGGAAAGTTGCCGCAGATGCGGTCGGCGCATTCGGGGCTGAACTGAACCAGCATATCGCGGTCAGGTATGGTGAGGCTTCCCGTGTCGCTCAGCCAATTATGAGGTAGGTTCGGTCCTGTCAGAACGAGGCAGTCGGGCTCGAAGGGGCCGACATAATCGCCGATCATCATGGTGCCCGACGAGTTCTGGATCAGATGCAGTTCATACTCGACGTGATAGTGCCACTTCGCGAGATGGTGGGGATAATCATGGACATTCCACCGAAACGAAGCAGATGGTGGAAATACGATGACCTCATACACGGGGACTGATTTACGTTCCATTGCGCCGCCCTCCATATGGTGCAGCAGGCTGTTTCCTCTTACGTCCGCTCTTTGGCGGTTATTATTCCGCGTCTCCTTTGGAGAGGCGCGGCAAAAAATTCAAAACGAGCAGGTCAGTCAGTCACAAGTTCCCGAGGATCTCCCTTCTTCTAGGACAGAGTTTCGTAAGGCCGCCTCTCAACGGACTGATGGCTTGGCGCCGCGACGAACTCGGCCGCGCGATGACCGAGCATCAAGGCCGCCGCGTTGGTGTTCGCTGACGGGATGAACGGTATGGCGGAGCAGTCGATCACCCGCAGGCCGCGGACGCCTCGCACGCGCATCCGACTGTCGAGCACGGCCATCCTGTCGTCATCGGGTCCCATGCGGGCGGTGCCGGACGGGTGGTAATTGGTTTTGACTGTCCTGCCGCAGTAATCGATGAGCGCCTCATCGCTTGCAATGCTGCTGCCGGGCAGAAGCTCCTGGGCGATCTTGGAATTGATCGGCTTTGTCGCGAGCAGTTGCCGGGCGACATGAAGCGAGGCGACCGTCAGGCGCAGATCGTCGGGGTGGCCGAAGAAGTTCGCGTCGATCAGCGGCTGATCGGACGGGTCTGCGCTGCGCAGACGGACACTCCCCCTCGCTTTCGGCCGCAGCAGGCATGAGGTGAGCGTGACGCCGTAAGTTGGCTTCGCGTCCGAGACATCTCGGTCCAGATAGACGATCGGGGCGCAGTAGAGCTGAATGGTGGGCCGCTTGCCGTCATCAGGATCATAGAACAGGCAGGATTCGATCCCTGTCGTCGTCACCGGGCCAGTGCCGAACAAGATGTATTGCAGACCGTTGCGGACCATGCGCCAGCCCCTGTCCTGTCCGAAATAGCCGCTAGGCCGGTTCGTGGATGCGATGACAGGCACCTCGTGATGGTCCTGCAGATTGGCTCCAACTCCCGGAAGATCCGCCACAATGGGGAGCCCGTGCTCCCGAAGATGATCCGCCGGACCGATACCCGACAGCATGAGGAGTTTCGCCGTGTTATAGGTGCCGGCAGCGACCAGCACCTCCCGGTTGGCGTGGGCGCGCAATGTCTGTCCGTGCTGACGGTATTCCACACCAACCGCCTGTCTATGCTCGATGACGATCTTGGTGACGAGCGCATTGGTCACCACCGTCAGGCGCGGGTCGTCGAACACCTGGGACAGGAAGGCCGACACGGCATCGCAGCGCACCATCCGCCCAGCGCCATTCCGGCCCATCGTGTGCTGCATCACGCCGACGCCTGATTGTCGGCGGCCATTGAAATCCGGATTGTAGAAATGGCCCATTTCCTGGGCGGCAAGGATGAAATCCTGCGTAAGGTCGCAAAGATTGCCTGGGTCGGAGACCAGAAGATCGCCGTCGATCCCGTGGTAGGCGTTGTTTAACCTAGTGTTGCGCTCCAGCGCCTTGAAGTGCGGAAGCACATCCGCGTAGGACCAGCCGGAGCCTGCGCCGAGATAGGCATCCCAGGCGTCGTAATCCTCCTGCTGGCCGCGCATATAGACCATGGCATTGACGGCGCTGCCGCCGCCCAGAACCTTCGCCTGAGGCACGATCGGCGCGCGCCCTCCCAGGCGCTCCTGAGGCAAGGTCCGATGCATTTCAAGAAAGTCATCACGGGCAAGGTATTTCATGTAGCCCGCGGGCATGCGCATGATGGACGCGGTTCTGGCTGCCCCCCGCTCGATCAGAAGCACGCGGCAGCCGAAATCACGGATGAGCCGCGTCGCGGCTACGCAGGCGGAGGAGCCCCCGCCGGCAATAATGAAATCGTACCGCGCCACTTGACCTGAAGACGCCATGAGGCCCCCACTCTGCCCCTCCCCATGGAAGGCTTGTCGGAAAGCCTACGATGGGGATTGGCGGTCGACTACAGCCACAACTGCATTTGATCTGTACTTTTTTGACCGAAATGCGACTTTAAAGTACATGCAGCGCCCGTGAGCCGACGATAGGCTGTGGTCCTGAGGCGGGCCGGCGCGGACTAGTGCTCATGCACAGGAACCCGGGTGGCGTGACTACGCCCCTGTTAGGTAATCCGGAAGCCCGCATGCAGGATTTCTGCCTGGACAAAGTTGCAACAGCAAGCCTCGTCGCGCACATGCTTGACGGATTAACCCTGGTGACTGCGGATCACCGTTCGCTCCTAAGAGTGTCAGGAACGAAGACAGCGCAAAAATCAGGCGAGCGCACCAAGGGCAGTCGCCACACCCTGTTAGGTATGCGGAGGACCCTCAACCCTCGTCAGTAAGACTTAGTTTCCTGGTTCAAACTGCCACTCGAGGAGAAGAAGCTGGCATTTCCGCGCCAGTTCTCCGATAAGAGTCAAGACTATAGCCGAATTGGTTGCAGGCACCCTGCCGAACGAAGGTCGTCTTTGGAGACGAGCACAGGCAGCAGGTCACGCCGGTGAGGGCCTCAATGGACGTTATCGAAGCGAGCCTGCGCACGCGTGGGACAATCGTACGTGCATTCGACTCCAAGCCCTGTACAGAGCCGGATGAAGGTGCGTTAGAGCATATTGGGAAGCCACCGTCAGCACATCGAGTTGTGAGATCCCGAAGGACTGCTTCGGGTCAGGCAGTGGAATTCGTTCATCGACAGGAACGTCCGATGGTCCTGTCCAAAGCGGAAGTTCG
>KI912075.1:27312-42750 GCA_000517005.1 Microvirga lupini | reverse complement strand
CAATTCCGGACCTTAGCCATAGGTGAAGTATTGCCCTACATTTTGGTCATCGGAGCCCACCACACCAGCCCTCACGTGCTCCATGGATGCTCGGCCGATACATAGGCATGCCTCCGTAGGGTGAGCGCGAGTGTCGCCTCCCAGGCTACTGCTGCGTCAAGGCCTCGGCGGGATCCAAGCGGGCAGCCTTGCGTGCAGGATAGAGAGCGGAGAGAAGGGTGATCAGAGCGGCAATCACGACGGCTGCGAGGACGGCCCCCATTGTCTCTGAACGTTGGAGCGCTGCTCCTGCTCCAAAGGCCGCCGCGCCACACACGGCGACTGCCACCCCGGCGCTTGAGCCCAGCAGCGCCAGCAGGCCAGCCTCGATCAGGAACTGCGAGCCGATGTCTCGGCGACGGGCGCCAATGGCCATGCGCAATCCAATCTCCTGCCGGCGTTCGCTGACGGAAACCAACATCACGTTCATGATCCCGATCCCGCCGACGAGAAGCGAGACGGCGGCGGCCCCAGCCAGCATGATAGTCATGATCCAGTCAGAGCGTGACTGGGCTCGCTTGGCCGCTGCGAGATCGCGTACGGTGAAGTCATCAGGTTGATCCGAAGCCAGGCGATGGCGCTCGCGCAGGAGATTGCGCACCGCTTCTCTCGCGTGGTCCATGTCGGTTCCCTCCGCGAGCCGCAGGGTCACGCCGCCGACGGCAGTCGGGTGACCAGGGAAAAACCCCAGAATACGTTTGCGTGCAGTGGTTAAGGGAGCGAAGACCTGATCGTCGAGATCCTCCCCACCGAGACTATGTCCCTTTTCCTCCAGCACGCCAACGACAGTGAACGGCACCTGCCTAATGCGAATCACCTGTCCGGTGGGATCGGCCTCGCCGAACAGGGTCTGCGCCACCCCATCCCCCAGCAGCACGACCTTGGCGGACCGGAGCACGTCCTCATCGGTGAGCGGGCGGCCCTTGACCACCGGCCAAGGGCGCGCCTCGAACATGGCTGGTGTTACGCCGCGCAGGGTCGTCGCACGGTTGCGGTTGCCGAACACCACTTGCACAGCCCCTCTGACGACTGGGGCGGCGGCCACAATCCCGGCGACATTCCGCGCAATCGCCTCAGCATCGGCCTCGGTCACGGTTTGCAAGCTGCCAGCCGCCCGCCACGCTCCTTGGTTTCTCGTTGCTCCGGGTACCACGGCGAGTACATCCGCCCCCAGATCCCGGATCTCGGCATCGAGCTGGGCCTGCCCGGCCGACCCGAAGGCGACGATGAGGACCACCGCGGCGACCCCGAAGGCAATCCCGAGCAGCGCCAGCCCAGTGCGCAGCCGGTGCACCCGCAGCGCATGCAGGGCCGGTACAAGCGTGGTCGCAAGCTTCATGCCGCCCTCCTGTCCTCCGCCACCAGCCTTCCATGCTGGAACCGCAGCACCCGCTCGGCATGTGCCGCCACCGCCATATCATGTGTCACTAGGACGATCGTAACGCCCGCGCAGTTGAGTTCCGCGAACAGGCGCAGAACCACCTCGGCCGAGGCGCGGTCAAGCGCGCCCGTTGGCTCGTCCGCCAGCAGCAGCTTGGGATAGTTGATCACCGCTCGGGCGAGCGCCACTCGCTGCTGCTCACCGCCTGACAGGCGGGCGGGCCGGTGATCCTCGCGATCGGCTAAGCCAACCCGGGCCAGCGCCTCCCGTGCCCGCCGCCGCCGCTCCGCCCGCGGCACGCCCGCATAGGCCAGCGGCAATTCCACATTCTCCAGCGCGGTGCTTTGGGGCAGCAGCAAAAAGGACTGAAACAGAAAGCCGAGAACGCGGTTGCGGGTTGCGGCTAACTGGTCCGGAGACAGGCCAGACACTTCAATGCCGTCGAGGCGGTAGTGCCCAGCACTGGGAGAATCCAGGCACCCGAGAATCTTCATCAGAGTGGTCTTGCCAGAGCCGGAAGGGCCGGTGATCGCGACGTACTCGCCGGTTTCGATAGCGATGGAAACATCCGCGAGCGCCGTGACCGTGCGCCCGCCGAGGCGGTAGTGCCGGCTCAGCCCCTCGGCCGCGATCAGGCAGTCTGCCATGCCGACCTCCCTAGTGTCGGACCATGCCGGCCAGCGCCGCCTGCACGGGCTCCATCCACCCGGCGACCCTCACGCCGATCCGGCGCCACGCCACGTCCGGCCGATGGGGTGTGGGAGACGGGACATCGCCAATCACTACAGTCTGTCCTTCGTCCAGCGCGCCAGCGACTTCGGTCAACTCGGCCTCGCTGACGCCTACCTGCACCGCCACCGGCCGGATGCTCCCGCCGTCGAACACCCAGACGTGCGACCTGGATGGAACTGGGATCCCCTGGGGCCGATAGCGCAGGGCGGCGGTCGGAACCTGCAAGGCATCGGAGTTCTGGTTCGTAATGATCTCAGCCTTGGCGGTCATGCCTGGAAATAGCATCAGGTTCTTGTTATCCGCGCTCAGAACTACCGTATAGGTTACCACGCTTTCCTGCGTATGCGGTGCCTTGCGAACCTGGGTGATGCTTCCGGCGAACACCCTGCCCGGATAAGCATCGACGGAGAACGTCGCTGACTGTCCTTCCTGGATGCGGCCGATATCAGCCTCGTCGATCGCGATCTCGACCGCCACAGCGCGCAGGTCGCCGATGATGAAAAGGCTCGGTGCCTGAAAGCTGGCGGCCACGGTCTGCCCGGCGGAGACGCTGCGGTCGATGACGATGCCGTCGGCCGGGGCGCGGATGACGGTTCGCTCAAGATCGGCCTCCGCCTGGCTCAGAGCCGCTCGGCTGCGGCGGAGCTGCGCCTCGGCATGACCGACCCGCGACCAAGCGACCATCAGGTTGCCGCTGGCCTCCCGCACTCGTGCCTCACGCGCCTTCACAAGCGCCTTGGCGGCGTTCGCCTCAGCCAGGGCCACCTCATGCGCAGCTTGGGCATCCTCGGCCTCGCTGGCCGAACTCGAGCCACTCTTCATGAGAAGGGACTTGCGCTCAAGCCGGCGCCGGGCGTTCTCGGCCACGACCTCGTTCCGCTTAGCATCCGCGTCTGCGCGGGCGCGCTCGGCCTCGGCTTGGGCCACGGCGGCCACCGAGGCCGCGATCGCCGAACGGGCGATCCGCAGGGCGTTGTCGGCGACGTCGACATCGGCTTGGGCCTGCGCCACGCGGGTGGCGAAAAGTTGAGGATCAATGCGGGCAATAGGCTGGCCTTGGGTGACCAGATCGTTATGGTCGACCAGAACCGCTTTCACTTGTCCCGAGACCTGCGAGCCCACGACAACGCTGGTGCTTGGCTGAACCGTGCCCGCTGCCAGCACCTTGGTGATCGCCTCGCCCCGAATGACAGCAGCGAGTTGATATCGAGGCAAGAGGCGGAGATCAGTGTTCTCGCCCACAGCAACCCTTGGTCCATCCTTGAGCGGCGCCGCGGCAGTGAGCGTGATCCCGATCAGGCCTAGGATGACAACGACAGGCTTTCGCATGGTTGCGCACATGATCAGAAAGAGAGATGCCATGTGGCAGCAGTGACCCTGACTATGGTCAGGGTCGCAGTGTCAGGAGCTAGCCTCTGGCGTCGCTCCGGAAAGCCGATGCTCCGGCTGTTTGGCAGCATCGGACGGCTTGTTAATCGTCACGGGCACACGTTTGGATTTGGGCTTGTGCACTCGTCCGCCTCATTCTCCGGATTGGGGTTAGGATTGTCCACATGGCCCGGAGGCACCGAAGTTACGGTGGAGCCAGGGTTTCCCGCTGGGTCTGGGCAGGGGTTATCACTGCCGCCTTGGGTACATTCAGTCACCCGCTTCGCAAAAGCAGTTGTTGGGCTGAGGGCAAATGACGTTACCGCGGCCAACGCTAAAATTGTCAATAATATCCGTTTCATAGCGCCAACTCCTGTATTGTCGGCTTCCCCGACAGTAAAGACCATGTACCCGCAGCTTTGAGTGCGCAAGCGTAAACTATGTTATTCGCGTCGCGCTAATCTTGGCCTTTTATTTCGAGCTAACACAAATATTGATCTGCCTGCTAGCTATTTAGAGTTATACCTTAATGATAGCTGCTCTAATATTATAAACGCTTCGTAAGATTACGCTCTTGGTTTGTTGAAAGCATTCTGCCGCTGAAGACTTTATAATTTGTATTGGAATAGAGTTCTACAATCGATCTGTGTGAAATGCGCTTTTCAGCAAGCAACCATCAAAACTATTCATGTGTGCACCGGAGAGATGGTGCGGATGTTGGGCCGCTATGCCGGGGCGCAACGCGAGTACGAAGTTGTCCAGAAGACAGAGCTTGGCCGGTTTCGCGCCGTCCATAGCGCGGCACGAGCGGCTGAGTTGGGCGGCAACAGCGAGACGGCGCAGCGGCACTATGCTCACCTACTTGAGAATGTGACGCTTGCTCAACTAGGGTCTGTTGTCGCTTCGACACGATGGACCTGTAGATGATCAAAGCAGTAGTCGAGCAGTGCCGAAACGGCCTCGGTCATCAACCCTTTGCGCCAGAATGCGCGAGAGAGGATATAACCGATTTCCAGGCGGCAATTCCGAACGTCCCGATGGTGATAGTTCACAAACCCGATGGCTCGGCCTGTATCCTTCAGAACAACCGCCCATCCTGCGTGGGTGTCAGGGTGGGCCATCCGAGAGCCGCGGATGTCCTGTTTGATTTCCTCGACGCTCTGCTTCGGCGGTCCATCCCAATACCGCATTGCTTCTGGATCAGAGAACGCGGCAAACAGGTCGTCGGCATCATCCTCAGTCCAGGGACGCAGGAGCAACCGAGGGGTGTTCAAGATTGTCACGGGTAAGCCCATGATGGCGAAACAGGTCAGTTCAGATAGTCCGATCCCGGCTGTTCCTGCAATGTTTGACCAGGCTTTCTGACCAGTTTCACCAACGACCTTACCCGAAATTGATACCGCGTACTTTCAGAGGTGCGGCAGATTGATGGGGTACTTCCACGAGAAATTGAGGCAAACTCGAAAGCCGGGTGAGACGAAGCCTGGGACGGCGGCGCGCAGACCTTCCGATCGGAGCGCCGACGATCCTCAAGTCAGGCGCGTGGCCGGACATACGCCCCACCGGTCACGACCTGCCGCGCCATCGGCTGACGCAGGAAGGCGTGGGGGAAGCCAAGTTCAATCGCACTGACAGTATTCAGGCGCTCGATTTGCGCCTCGCTGAAGGAGACCTCAAGGCTTCCGAGATTGTCCTCCAATTGCGCAATGGTGCGCACTCCCAGGATCGGAGCGGTCACCGCAGGATTGAGGAGTGTCCATGCCAGCGCGACCTGGGCTCGCGTGCGGCCCATCTCCTGCGCGATCTCGCCGACAACGTCGGCAATGTTCAATGCCCGCTTCGTGAGCGAGCCATTCGCCGCAGCAACATTGCGCCGGGTGCCGACCGGGTCGCTGGAGACCGCAGCTCCCAGATCTGCACGGCTGTACTTGCCGGTGAGGACCCCGCTGGCGAGCGGCGACCAGGGGAGAACCCCCATTCCGAGTTCCGCAGCCATCGGGATCAGCTCACGCTCAACGGTGCGTTCGACCAGGCTGTATTCGATCTGCAGGGCGGCGAGCGGCGACCAGCCGCGAAGGTCGGCCAGGGTCTGGAACCGAGCCGCCTGCCAAGCTGGAATATTCGAGACACCCAGATAGAGCACCTTGCCCTGCGCCACGAGATCATCCATTGCCCGGAGCACTTCCTCGGCGGAGGTCGTGAAGTCCCAGGCGTGGAGATAGAGGAGATCAATGTAGTCTGTCTTGAGCCGCTTCAGGCTGGTCTCAACGGATTGCACCATGCTCTTGCGGTGGTTGCCGCCCGAGTTCGGGTCGCCTGGCCGGGTCGCCGCTGTGTATTTGGTGGCTAGCACCAGGCTGTCGCGCTTTCCGACCGCGAACTGCCCCAGCAACTGTTCGGAAGAGCCGTTGGTGTACTGATTGGCGGTGTCAATGAAGTTGCCGCCCCGATCGACATACATGTCGAAAATGCGCCGGGCTTCGGTCTCGTCGGCGCCCCAGCCCCAGTCGATTCCGAACGTCATTGTTCCAAGAGCCACCGGTGAGACACGCAGGCCCGAGCGGCCGAGCAGGCGATAAGATTGGAGGGTCAGAGGCTGGTTCATGCGGAACTCCATGCAGCAAAGTCCGCCAGAACGGCGGATCCGAGCCGCAAGATGGCATCTGGCGGAATTTAGATAATCCGGCATTATCTACGTAGGTTATTTAGCTGAAGCGGTATAATGCGGGCGTCAGACTTTGCGAGCCTTAATGCCTTTGCGGCCGTCGTGGAGCACAAGAGCTTTGTGCGAGCAGCCGCACATCTGGGGATCACCCCATCAGCGTTGAGCCAGACCATCCGTCAGCTGGAGGAGCGCATGGGGGTGCGTCTTCTGAACCGGACCACCCGCAGTGTGGCTCCGACAGCAGCAGGTGCGCGGCTCCACGCCCGCTTGGCACCGGCCATGGAAGAGCTTGATGATGCGGTGGCCGAGGCAGTCGCAACCAGTAACCGCCCTGCTGGGATCCTACGCATCAATGTGCCTCGTGTGGCCGCCGTGAGTCTGATCGCGCCGCGCCTCGGCCGCTTTCACCGCAACAATCCGGAGATCGTGCTGGACCTGGTGGTTCAGGATGCCCTGGCCGACATCGTGAGCGGTCGCTTTGATGCGGGTATCCGCATTGGGGAGCGCCTTGAGAAGGACATGATCGCGGTGCGCCTCACGCCTGACATGGAGATGCTGGCGGTGGCCTCGCCTGAGTATCTCGACCGGCGCGGGATCCCGCAGAGCCCTGCCGACCTTCATAGGCACAGCTGCATCAACTGGCGCTGGCCAACCGATGGTAGCCTGTACCGCTGGGAGTTCGTGCACAATGGTGTAGAGTTCGAAGTCGCCGTCGATGGCCCCCTGATCGCCACGGACCCGGAACTGGTGCTCCAGGGTGCGCTTCAAGGCATGGGCATCGCCTATGTGTTTGATGAGCGCATGTATGACTGGATTGCCGAAGGGCGGCTGGTCCGGGTGCTCCAAGCCTACTCCCCGACTTTCCCAGGTTTGCGTCTCTACTATCCGAACCGCCGCCACGTCTCACCGACTTTGCGGGCGTTCATTGATTGTCTGCTGGATCGCGACTGAGAGGTGGCGCCTAACCATCAGTAAAAAAAGGGATCAGGCAGCGCTGATGCGGGTGATCGAGCATCTGGACCAAGAGAGGGAGTACTCGGAAGTCAGGAGCCGCTCAAACTATGAGATGCGGTCGAGATAGGTGGCAATCTCGGCACGGCTCAGTAGCAGCGCCTTCGGGCCAGGGAAGAGTTCGAACAGCTATTTATGTGCGTCGAACGAGTTCCAGTTGTTCTTTCGAATGCGATACTCGGCCACCCACTGAAGCAGATCCTGGAAGCGCGTCTGACTTCCATTGCCTTGAATTCCGCGGCGCCGAATGTTGGCCATGCACTCGTCTTCGGGCAGATCAAGCCAGATCAAGGTCGTGGCACGCCCCATCGCCATATGAACGAGCTGGCCGTAGACGCCCTCCATAATCCAACGATCCGCTTCAGCCGCTCTTTGCACGTCCTTGTCTCGCAATGCCCGATCCCGAGCGATGCCATAGTTGCCCGGCTCCCAATGCAGATCGTCGAGATGAATGACCTGGTGCCCGAGAACGTCGCCGAGTTTGCGTGCAAGCCAAGTCTTGCCGGACCCGCCGTTGCCCATGATCAACGTTCGGTCGAAGTCTTCTTGCTGTTCCACTGACGCCCCCCAGCAGCCCTACGGCAGGATACATCGGCAGAGCACGGTTCCGCACTCCATAACGGCCTTCTACCAAATCCAAACGACAGCGTGCTCTCGGAGGTGAGGCAGAGTGATGGCATGCTTCCGCGAGATGGTGAGGCAAACTCAAAAATAAAGCTAGGTTTTTACAACTACTTAGCGGAAGGGCTGAGCCATCCTTTGCCATCCTCTACAGTGGGAGTTGAGGACGCTCGCATAGGATAGCCATAGTTCGGGAAAGTGCTTACTCAATGCGCGCATTAGCCCGCCTCACCCAGTGAAGCGTGAGACGAGGTTCTTCTGCAATCGTATGGGAACCTCGCCAAACTAATCGAACCGAGAGGCCGCCCAACCGGGCGGCCTTTTCTTTTGTCGGTCAATGTAGCTTTGTCGGGTCTCAGGCCCGTTGCGGACACTCGGCGTACGTCAGGAACGTGCCATTTTCAGACATTCCGCCGCGTATATCTGGAGTCACTACCGAATCGCCTTAACGGACGGCCGGGCTAAGCTCGACATGGCAAGTGCCGGGCCAGCGGCTGCCAAAAAGAGGTGGGCCGGGAAGCCAGCCCACCTTAGTCAGGGAGATCAGTTCGTGCCTCGCTTCTTGGCGATCTCGGCATTCACCTCGGCAACCAGAGCCTCGCCAACTTCCTTGGAGTACTTGTCGAGAACCGGTTTGATCTTCTCGCGCATGCGGGCAATCTCCTGAGGCGACACCTCGTTGATCTGCATGCCCTTTTCCTTGAGCAGCGCAATCGCCTTGGCTTCGGCCTCGCGGGAGACCTGGCGCTGGTAGGTCTTGGCCTCGTCAAGGGACGACTGGATGATCTTCTTCTCCTCGTCCGAGAGCTTGTCCCAGCTCTTCTTGCTCATGATCACGGATTGCGGGTTGTAGATGTGACGGGTCGTCGAAACGTACTTCTGCACCTCGTACAGCTTCGAGTCGGCGATCACCGTGAACGGGTTTTCATGCCCGTCGATGACCTTCTGTTCCATGGCGGTGTACACCTCCGGGAAGGGCATCGCGATCGTGTTGGCTCCCAGTGTATTGAACACGTCGATGAACAGGGGCGATTGGAGCACCCGCAGCTTGAGCCCCTGGGGTCTTCCAACTTGGCGATGGGACGCTTGCTGTTGGTGACGTTGCGGAAGCCAAGCTCGAAGTAGCCTAGTCCGACAAGGCCCTTCTCGGGCAGCTTGTCGAACAGCTTCTTGCCGACAGGGCCATCCGCGACAGCGTCCGCCTCCTGCGGCGTGTTGAACTGGAACGGCAGGTCGAAAACGGCGAATTCCTTCACGACGCCGACCAGCAGGCCTGCATTCAACACCATCAGGTCCAGCGTGCCACCCTGAAGGGCCGACACGTTCTGAAGATCTCCTCCAAGCTGACCACTCGGAAACACCCTGACCTTGATTTTGCCGCCGCTCTTCTGTTCGACGAGCTCGGCGAACTTTTTCGCGCCCTGACCCTGTGGATGCTCCAGGGAATTCTGCTGTGCCCAGCGGAGAGTCCGTTCGCTCACCTGGGCGCTCGCCTCGCCTGCGAGCAAGGCAGCGGCTCCGACGAGAGCTGCTGTGAGTAGTGACTTGAGGTGTCTCATATGTGTTTCCTCCTGGTTAGATACCTCCTCGAAGCGCCATTGTTCTTGTTGCATGCGGCACTCCGAGCATTCGTGATGCGGCTCAGCCGCCCTCGATGATCTCAAGCGCCTGCTCGGAGACCACGATCCCATCCTCATCGGCGTACAGGTGAGCCCCAGGCATGAAGATCACGCCGCCGAAGGCGACTGGGGCATCGACGGCGCCGACGCCGGTCTTCGCACAGCGGCGGGGATTGGTGCCGAGCGCCTTGAGACCGATCTGCATCGCCGCTATCGCGGCGGCATCCCGGATAGCTCCATTGACCACAATCCCGGCCCAGCCATTCTCGATGGCAAGCCCTGCAATCACATCGCCGACAAGGGCGCGATGCAGCAACCCTCCACCGTCAATCACGAGCACATCGCCATGGCCCGGCCGCGACAAGGTTGCACGAACGAGCACGTTGTCCTCACGGCAGGCGACCGTCCGGATGGGCCCATGGAAACGGGTCCGTCCGCCGAAGTCACGAAACTGGAGATCACAAGATTGAAGGACGGCTTCATGGGCATCGATGAGGTCGGCGGTTGCGAACATAAGCCTCTCCTCAACGAGCGTTGGCCACAGAGTGCGGCGAGGACGTATCCTCGGCCTGGAACTGTCGTGCGAGCTTCTCCGTGCCACGGGCTAGGACGCCCAGGTCTACGCCAACGGCGGTAAAGGTCGTGCCGATCTCGATGCAACGCTGGGCGAACACGGTGTCTCCCGTCAGAATACCGGCGGGCTTCCCGCAGGCTCGGATCCGCCGCACGGCATCTTCAACGGCGGCCTTGACGTCAGGGTGCCCCTGGTCCCCGACATGCCCGAGGCTCGCCGCCAAGTCGGCCGGTCCGATAAAGATTCCATCCACGCCGTCGACGGCAGCAATAGCTTCGAGTTCATCGAGCGCTTGCTGGGTTTCGATCTGGACCAGGAGACAGAGCTCATCGGCGGCTCGGCGGGCATAGCCATCCACCCGGCCGAAGCGGGTTGCGCGGGTGAGAGCCGAGACGCCCCGGACCCCATCCGGGGCATAGCGGATCGCCGCGACTGCGCTGCGTGCCTCCTCAGCCGACTGAACGTATGGGATGAGTAGTGTCTGAACCCCGATATCGAGGTAGCGCTTGATCAGCACCGTATCGTTACTCGCCGGCCGAACGATCGGAGAGACGTCGTAGGCCGAAACGGCCTGAAGCAGGCCTAACACAATCGCGACGTCGCTGGGCGAGTGCTCCGTATCGAACAGGAGCCAGTCGAACCCCGACCCGGCGACGACCTCTGCCGCATAGGAACTCGACAGGGCGCACCAAAGCCCAATCTGCTGCCGCCCTTCGTTCAACGCCTGCTTGAATCGATTTTCGGGGAGTTGCATCGGCCCTCTCCTGTCAGACGAACGAAACGCCGATCGCTCCAAGCGGCCCATAATCCGCGTGGATCACGTCGCCCGGCGCAACGGACACGGGCCGCGTGAAGGAGCCCGCAAGGACGATCTGGCCCTTCTCGAGCCGGGCACCCACGGCGTGGAGCTTGTTGACGAGCCAGGCGATTCCCGCAGCCGGATGGCCCATGATGGCGGCCGACACGCCAGACTCTTCGATGATGCCATTCTTCGAGAGCGTGGCGCCGACCCATCGGATATCGACATCCATGGGACGAACGGTCCGGCCGCCCACAATCATGCCGCCGGCCGCCGCATTGTCGGCAATCGTGTCCGTGATCGCACGGGGCACTTCCGTCCGGTAGTCGATGATCTCGAGGGCCGGCACGACGAACTCGGTCGCCCGCAGCACGTCGTAGATCTGAATGCCCGGCCCCTCCAGCGTTTCGCTCATGACGAAGGCAAGCTCCACCTCGAGCCGGGGCGCCATAAAGCGCCCGGCCGGGATCTGGGCGCCATCCCGGTACAGCATGTCGTCCGTCAGATAGCCGTAGTCGGGCTCGGTGATCTTGGAGGCCATCTGCATGGCGCGGGACGTCAAACCGATCTTATGGCCGATGATCCGGGCGCCGTCCGCGATCCTTTTCTGGGCCCACATGCCCTGGATGGCATAGGCATCCTCCAGCTCGATGTTGGGAAAGGTCCGGCTCAACTGCGGAATGACTCTCCGCTCGCGATCGGCGTTGTAGAGATCCTCTGCGCCGCGGCGGCGCTCGTCATCGGTCAGCATCGTGGCATCCGTTCATACATGGGGCCAGCCGGCGGCTGCCGCGGGCCAGGTCTGGGACAAGGGTTACTTGATCGGCGGCTTCGGCAGGCGGGCTTCGCCCGGCTCCATCACGAATGTGTAGTCGAGCGAGTACCAGGGCACTTCCACGTCGGGCTCGCTTGGATGCGGTTCGTCATGGCGGTCGAACTTGCCGACGAGCGCACGGGTCACGCCGAACTGAACGTCCATCTCAAGGTTCGGATCGTCGTCGGCATAGACCTGCGAGGTCAGGGTTTTGTAACCCTCCTTGAACACGAGGGCATGAACATGAGCCGGCCGGAAGGGATGCCGGTTCTGCGCCTCGAGCAATCGTCCGACGACGCCGTCCGTCGGGATTGGATAGCCTGCGGGCTTCACGGAGCGGAACCAGATGCGGCCGTCAGCATCGGTCGTGAACTTGCCACGCAGGTTCATGTCGGCCTGGTCAGGGTCCTGGTTCTCGTAGAGGCCGACGGGTGAGGAATGCCAGATATCCACCTCGGCGCCAGCAATCGGCTGCCCCTCCCGATCCACGACTCGCATCGTCACGAACATCGTTGGGCCAGGCGTATCGGATCGGATAATCGAGCCGCCGTTCTCAACACGTGGCGAGTTCAGGCGCCAGAATGGACCGAGCAGCGACTGAGAGGTCTCCGTCGTGCCGTTATCGCCGTTGTTCAGGAGACACACGAGGGACGACACGCCAAGCGAACCGGCCATCAGGACCATCTCGTTGTGGGTGTCGCTCGCCAGCTTTCCCATCTCATTCAGGATGGCAGTGGCCTCGCGGAATTCCTCCTCCGTCAGGCGGACCTCGCGGACGAAGCCGTGCAGGTGGCGAATGAGCGAGACCATGATCTGACGCAGGCGCGGATCCGTCGTTTGCTCCATGACGATGAGAGCGGCTGTTGTGACGTCTTCCTGACGCTGGATGATCATCCGTTCCCTCCTCAAAGGCCTCTGTAGCGGTCGAGCGGCTCGGCCAACCCTCTTGCGGGGCTTAGAATGATCGTTTAATTACGAATAATCGATTATCTTGTCAATCGGCGATTATTGGTGGTATCTTCGCAGCGAGTGAGGCTCGGCATTCGCATTCGCCTGATTGTTTGTATTGTGTTGCATAGGGACCTGCCTGGTCCGCTCGCAGTTGAGCCGTGAAGCTGAGGCAAAGGGTCCATATTGGAGGTCAGGAGTGATCGTCGGTGAGATGAAGGTCATGCAGCACCCGCCCGAAGACGGGGAGAAGAAGACGATCGCCAGCAGGGTTTCGCACGAGATCCGTCAGGCGATCCTTCGGGGCGACATGAAGCCGGGCTCGAAAATCAACCTCGACCGGCTGCGCACCGGCTACGACATCAGCCTCAGCCCCCTGCGCGAAGCCCTCTCGCGCCTGGTCGCGGACGGGCTGGTCGAACTGGAGGACCTACGCGGCTACCGGGTTGCTCCAGTCTCCACAAGCAACCTCGCCGAAGTGACCCGCCTTCGCGTCGAGTTCGAATCGCTCGCTCTCAAACACTCCATCGAACAGGGCGATCTCGAATGGGAGAGCGACGTCATGCGCTCGCTCTACCGCCTCAATCGTATCGAGCGCGATCCCTCCCGTCCGGCGAGCCTGGAAGCCTGGGAAGAGGCCCACCACGACTTCCACCGGCAGTTGATCCAAGGCTGTGGGATGCCTCTTCTCCTGCGTTTCTGCTCAGTGCTGCATAATCTGAACGACCGCTATCGCAGGATCTTCCTTGCGACGAATCCGGGCGACCGCGACGTCCGGGGCGAACACAGCGCGATTGCTGAGGCGGCCGTGGCACGACGATCATCAGAGGCCTGCGAGACCTTGCGCCGTCACATCGACAGAACCGGCACCAACCTCAAGAGGGCCCTGGCTGCGGCTCTCAACGACGCTTCGCAAGCTGACGGCGACTGACGCCGCGGTCCGAAACCAAGCGGCGAGAAGGCCGCGGTCTGGGAGGAACCATCGTGATCATTGCCAAAGACGCGCCGCCGCTCGGGCTGGCTCATTTCACGGTCCTGGAGGTTCCGCCGCTTGACCTCGTCAGCCTGGCGGCAAGGATCGGCTATGCAGCCGTGGGCCTTCGGTTGCACCCTGCATTCCCAGGAGCCCCTTACTACACCATCCCGGTCGGCAGCAGCGCCATGCGCGAGATGAGGGAGCGCATGCAAGGTGAAGGGGTCAGCGTCTACGATATCGAGTTCGTGATCATCGACCCTGACTTTGCGGCGACGCGGCTGACGGCGATACTCGAATCCGCAGGTGAGTTGGGAGCCAGGAGGCTGAGCGTCTGCGGTGACGATCCGGATCGTGGTCGGCTCGAAGCGAACTTCGCCAAACTCTGCGATCTGGCCGCCGGCTTCGGCATGGGCGTAGATCTGGAGTGCATGGCCTGGCGACAGGTTTCCAGCTTTCCGGAAGCCGTTAGGGTCGTTGAGGCAGCGGGCCGCCCCAACGGCGGTGCTCTCGTCGATGCCCTCCACCTCTCGCGCACAGGTGGGTCTCCCAGCGATCTCAAGGCCGTACCATCGCAACGGATCCGCAGCGCACAGCTCTGCGATGCTCCGGCAACGCGACCGGGATCAACCGAGGCCATCATCGAGGAAGCTCGGTCCAGGCGTCTCCCGCCCGGTCACGGAGATCTGCCCCTATGTGAACTGCTTGCCATGCTGCCGGACGATGTATGCCTTTCGGTTGAGGTCCCGATGGACAGCACGGCGCCAGCGGAGGCTCGCGCCCGGCACGTCTTCGAGGCGACCCAAACCCTGTTTGAGAGCTGCCGGGTCCAGGATCTGCAATCGCCGTAGCCGCTTCTCCGAGGAAGGCCACGCATCATCAGCCCCTAGGCTGAGGACATCCCATTTCCCGACGGCTCGTGCGGGAGAGCAATGACGGTGGGGCCGCATCGGGCGCCTCTGCTGACACCAAGATACAAGACTACAACAGGAAAAACGCCATGAGCCGCATCGTCTACGTCCTGAACGGTCCCAATCTGAACCTACTCGGAAAGCGCCAGCCTGCGATCTACGGCTACGAGACCCTCGCCGATGTGGAGGCGGATTGCCGGCGGGTGGCACAGGAGCTCAATCTCGAGATTGCGTTCCACCAAAGCAACGCCGAGTATCAGATCATTGACTGGATCCATGAAGCCCGGGAGCGTGCGGGCGGTATCGTCATCAACCCGGCTGCCTTCACGCATACCTCGGTCGCCATTCTCGATGCGCTGAATACCTGCGAGTTCCCGATCATCGAGGTACACATCTCGAATGTGCACAAGCGCGAGGCCTTCCGGCACCACTCCTATGTGTCTTGCGTCGCCTCGGGAGTGATCGCCGGCTTCGGCACGCAAGGGTACCCGTTGGCCCTTCAGCGCCTCGCCCGCCTTATCGATCAGTCCCAGAACTAATCTAGGGCCTGTGGACATTCAGACGACCTGAGAGATTCCCGTCGCGTTCGAACTTTGATTCAAGACTGCAAACTGGAGGTCAGCCTTGAATCGTTTGGTGCTGAAGGATGAGCAGTGGGCCCGCGTCGCGCCGTTGCTGCCCGGCAAGGCCGGTGATCCCGGCCGCTCGGGAGCGGATAACCGGCTGTTCCTGGAGGCGGTGCTGTGGATGGTGCGCACCGGAGCGCCTTGGCGGGAGTTGCCCGAGATGTTCGGGAACTGGAATACAGTCTTCCGCCGCTTTAGCCAGTGGGCTCAGACCAGCGTGTTCGAGCAGCTCTTCCAGGCGCTGTCCGGGGATCCGGATTTCGAATACGCGCTCATCGATGGCACGATCATCCGCGTCCACCAGCACGGGACGGGCGCTAAAGGGGGACTTGTCGTCAGGCCATCGGGCGCTCACGC
>KI912075.1:24441-27212 GCA_000517005.1 Microvirga lupini | reverse complement strand
GCGGAGAACCCGCGCCGGTTCGTTCCGTCTCATGATCGAGGGGGAGATGCGATGACCAGGAAAGTGGAACTCGCCGTGCTCGGCGCTGGGCTGATCGGCAAAAGGCACATCGAGCATGTGCGAGCCGCACCCGACGCAGAACTCATGGCCGTCGTCGATCCCTCACCGACTGGGAAGGCCCTGGCCGAGGACGTCGGGGTTGGGTGGGCTCCAAGCTTCTCCGCTCTGATCGAGATAGTTCGGCCTGACGGGATCATCATCGCAACGCCGAACCAAGTTCACGCCGCCAACGGCTTGGAAAGTGTCGCCGCCGGCATCCCTGCTCTGGTGGAGAAGCCAATTGCTGATGACATCGACTCAGCAAAGAAGCTTGTGGAAGCGGCCGAGAGTGCCGGTGTGCCCCTCCTGGTCGGCCACCATCGTCGCCCCAATCCGCTGATCCAGAAGGCGAAGGAAACAATCGAGTCCGGTCGGCTGGGCCGAATCCTGGCGGTTCATGGCACCTGTTGGTTCTATAAGCCCGACGACTATTTCGACATTGCCTGGCGGCGCGAGAAAGGTGCAGGTCCCGTCTTCCTCAATCTCATCCATGACGTCGATAGTCTCCGCTATCTCTGCGGCGAGGTCGTCTCCGTGCAAGCGATCGAGTCCAACGCGGCCCGTGGGAACGCCGTCGAGGATAGCGCTGCCATTCTGTTGCGCTTTGGGAGCGGAGCTCTCGGAACCATCACCGTGTCCGACGCGATCGTCGCGCCATGGAGTTGGGAACTCACGACAGGCGAAAACCCTGCCTATCCGCAGACTGGTGAGGCTTCCCATCAGATTGGGGGCACCCATGCGTCCATGACGATCCCGTACTTGGATGTCTGGTACAACAACCAGAAAAGAGGCTGGCATGAGCCTATCCATCAGGAGCGGATTCGTGTCGATCAGGCGGACCCTCTCGCTTTGCAGATCCGCCATTTCTGCCGGGTCATTCGTGGCGAGGAAGCCCCACGTGTCTCAGGGAGCGAAGGTCTGAACACTCTTAAAGTTATAGCGGCTGTGAAGCAGGCGGCAGAGACGGGGCAGCTCACTCGTCTCGGATAGCTGGTGCCAGTCGATGGCCGCAGCTCACACTGTGCTGGTGAAGTGCACTCCGCTGCTTGAACGTCTGGAAAGGGTCAGGCAAGGAAATTGCTGCTCCTACAGGAACGTCTGCTGCTCCTTTCGTGAGCCGACATTTGGTCTATTTCGCCGAAGTGCCACAAGCAGCCCTTCAACTCTGAACAGCCAGTGAAGGCGAGTGGCCATGCAAACCCTATGAAATGGTCAATAGGGAAGTGGTGGGATGTATAGTAGATAGGCGGTAAAATGCATATTTGGCTAGGCAGCCCGTCAACGGTATGAATTATAGGACAAGCCCTGGCATATGTCCGCTCGGAAAAAATTCATATCATCAGCAATATGTCTACCGTTGGTCCACCATGATGGTGGCGCTGGGACCGTCCCCAACCGAGCCCTCGAAACCTTCCGCGATCGCAAACGGAAAATATCCCATTCGCCCAGGCACTTACCTGCTGCTTGGTGGTTTTTCTGCTGAATGCAGCTCTGCTGCGCGCCTATCGACGGCTGCTGGTGCATGGGGTGCACTACAGAATCCCCACGAGATGCATATCTCGACTCCTTTGACGCCCGTGTCATGCGATAATTGCAGTTGAACCATGCTGTTCCTCACCTACCGACAAGGAACAGCGCAGCCCATGTTTCGGATAAGATGATTTGAGGAAGCGCCTGAGCTTACGTTCTTAATCCGAAAGACGGATCCATGGCTATCATTAACACTCGCGTTGATCGTTTTCCTAAAGTCCAGAAGCCGACCGGCTCTCGCTCGCTGCTTGGGCAACTTCGTCTCACAGCTCACATGATGCTGAAGGCAATCGGCGAAGCTGATGAAGTCCATTGTATGCTTCGCCGGCAACGCTATGCCTCGCTGCTGGGGTAGGCCTTGCCTGCCGTCTGTCCTTGTTTGTCTGGATTTGAAGAAGAACTCCTAATCCATTGTCCAACCTCACTCACCCTTGGCAGTGGTGGACCGGCCTGAGCCCAAGGCGGCCTTGAACTCGGCCTGTGTCTTGGACCTGATTTCCTCCACCGTGACGCCGTCGGCGAGCTCGATCAGGGTCACGCCGGTGCCGCCCTTCTTGTCGATCGAGAAGACGCCGAGATCGGTGATGACGAGATCCACCACCCCGGTGCCGGTGAGCGGCAGGTTGCACGCCTTCAGGAGCTTGGGATCCTCCGAGCCGTCCTTGGCTTTCGCCACGTGCTCCATGACCACGACGACGCGCTTGACGCCCGCCACCAGGTCCATGGCGCCGCCCATGCCCTTCACCATCTTGCCGGGGATCATCCAGTTGGCGAGATCGCCGTTCTCGGCTACCTGCATGGCGCCGAGGATCGACAGATCGATATGGCCACCGCGGATCATGCCGAAGGAATCGGCGCTCGAGAAATAGCTGGTGGTCGGCAGTTCGGTGATCGTCTGCTTGCCGGCATTGATCAGGTCCGCATCCTCTTCGCCCTCGAAGGGGAACGGGCCCATGCCGAGCATGCCGTTCTCCGACTGCAGCTGCACGCGCATGCCCTTCGGGATGTAGTTGGAAACCAGCGTGGGAATACCGATGCCGAGATTCACATAGAAACCGTCGCGCAGCTCCTTGGCCGCGCGCTCAGCCATCTGGTCACGGGTCCAGGCCATCAGACTTCCTCCCCTGCTCCGGCAGGCGCGG
>KI912075.1:21541-24341 GCA_000517005.1 Microvirga lupini | reverse complement strand
GACCACCCCGGCCAGCGCTGCCCGCGCATCGCTGTAAACCTTATCCATCATCCTGCCATTCTCGTGAGTGATCTGTCCTCAATTTAGCTCTTCACCGAGCACATCTTTGACCCAACGAAACGCTGCGTTCGTGGCCGGCACGCCGGCATAGATCGCACTCTGCAACAGAAGCGCCTGCAACTCGCCAAACGTAACTCCATTCTTCAATGCAGGCCTGACGTGCAGCTTGAACTCCTCTTCCCGGTGCAGGGCCACCATCATCGCCAGCGTCACCAGTGAGCGTGTCTTCCACGGCAGGCGCGGATCGCCCCACACCTCGCCCCAGGCGGTCCGGGTGATGAAGTCCTGCCAGGGCTGGGCAAAAGCTCCGGCCTTTGCCAGCGAGCGCTCCACATGCTCCTCGCCCAGCACGCTCTTACGGTTCAAGAGCCCAGCACCGAATGGCACTGCACCCAGAGCTCGCTTGTCTTCGGAGCCGCGATGCTGATCCAAAAACGAGACCAGATAGGCCGCGACCTTCTCGGCCTGTTCAACTGCAAGCAGGTGCGCGGCGCGCGGAAGAATGATCATCTCGGCGTCGGGAATCGTGGATCGGATCTCTTCCGCCATTGCGACAGGCGTGGCCGGATCATCCGCTCCCGCGATCACGAGGGTCGGTGTGGAGATCCGTCCGATAACAGGTCGCAGATCCATGCGCCCGATAGCGTTGCAGCAGACGGCATAGCCTGCCCGATCAACCGCGATGAAAGCCTCACGCACGGGAGTGACCTGCTCCGGTGCCTGCCTCAGGTAATCCGGCGTGAACCAGCGCCCCATTGTAGGCTCGACGATGGCAGCCGTTCCCTGTTCGCGCACCAGCGACGCCCTCTCGTCCCACGATTGCTGGCTTGGCATGTAAGCTGAGGTGGCCATCAGGGTCAGGCTGGTCACACGATCCGGGTAACGGCTCGCAAGCGCCTGAGCTGTCATGCCGCCCAGGGACAGTCCGACCACATGAGCCGACGTGATCCCGAGACCGTCGAGAAGACCAGTGAGATCAGCGGCAAGGTCATCAATGGTGATGGGAGCATTCACGACCCGGGACCAACCGTGGCCGCGGGTGTCGTAACGCAGGACACGGTACTGACCTCGCAGTGCCGGAACGATCCCATCCCACATCGCTGACGTCGTGCCGAGGGAGTTCGAGAAGGCGACAATCGGAGCATCGGTCGGCCCGCTCAGCTCATAGAAGAGTTCGACACCATTCACTTGGAGCATGGGCATCGGTGAGATCCAATCGACAGCAGGGGAATACGAGGCTCAACTAAGCCGCTTGCTCGCCTGGGGCGGGCCCGATCCTGAGAAGCGCGCGGGCCTCGTCGGGAGTGGCGATGCTCCGGCCGTGCCGGCGCACCGCGTCGGCCGCCAATGTCACCAATTCGGCGTTCGAAGCGGCCAGACGGTCCTTGGTGACCCGGACGTTGTCTTCGAGCCCGGTGCGGACCGCATCGGCCCCACGCGCCAGCGCCCATTCCATGACCTGGGCCTGATGGCGACCGATGCCGGCGGCCGTCCACGTGCAGGCCGGGAACAGCCTCTTGGCTTCGTTCAACAGGATGTCGAGCAGGCCTTCCTCAGCCGGCAGGGCATTC
Source organism: Microvirga lupini (assembly GCA_000517005.1). GTDB lineage: Bacteria > Pseudomonadota > Alphaproteobacteria > Rhizobiales > Beijerinckiaceae > Microvirga > Microvirga lupini. The sequence goes on along the minus strand of KI912075.1, from coordinate 22,710 downwards.
TGCACGCCCATGACGAACTGGATGTGTGAACGTTCGTCGAGCAGACCCCGGTCAGCCAACCGCCGTGCCCCGTGCAGGTGCGAGAGATCGAAGATCTCGATCTCGGGTCTGATACCGAATCCCTTCATCTTGCCGGCCATCTCCTCGACGAGACTGGTGTGGTTCTCGTACACGATGGTCGGGAAGTTCACCGATCCGGTCGACAGCGAGGCCATGTCGGGCTTCAGGTATAGCGCACTGCTGCGGAGAGACGGGTCCCGCCCGCGCCCGCCGGTGGAGAACTGGACGATCATCCCCGGGCAGAGGCGGTTCACCCCCTCCTTCACCTGCCGGAAGCGCTCCGGATCGGACGAGGAGGTCTCATCGTCGTTGCGGACGTGAATATGTACGAGCGTCGCTCCGACCTCGTAAGCCTCCCGTGTGCTCTCGACCTGCTCAGGCGGCAGGATTGGAACGGCCGGGTTGTCCTTCTTGCGCGGCACGGAGCCGGTGATGGCGACGGCAATAACAACGGGGTTCATCACAACAGGTCCTGGAATGAGAATCAGATATCGAAGAACACGGTTTCGCTCTCACCTTGCAGGCGAATGTCGAAGGTGTAGGTCGGCATCCCGTTCTCCTCGCCGCGCGCGGCGATCAGGGTCGCGAGACGGAACTTGTGCTCGATGCGCGCCAGAACCGGGCATTCCGCGTTGGCCGCCTCCTCATCGCCGAAATACAGCCGCGTATGCAGGCCGATATTGATGCCGCGCGCCACAATCCAGACCGTGATATGCGGCGCCATGAGGCGGCCGTCCTTGTAGGGCACGCGGCCCGGCTTGATCGTCTCGAAGCGGTACTCGCCCGTGGTGCCGTCGGTCGGCTGGCGGCCCCAGCCGACGAAGTTCGGATCGGCTTGGCCGCGCTTCTCCTCCGGGCTGTTGTAGAGCCCGTCCGCATCGGCCTGCCAGATCTCGACCAGCGCATCCTTGATCGGGTTGCCGCTGCCGTCGAAGATGCGGCCCTTGACGATGATCCGCTCGCCCTTGGTCTCGGGGCCGACCAGGACGAGGCCGAGGTCCTCGTCCCACACGCCGGTGATCTCGACCCAGTTCGGCGTTGCGCCGATATGGACGTAGGGGCCCGCCGTCTGCGAGGGCGATTCTTTGAGTGTCGTCAGTTTCTGAAAC
>KI912075.1:6059-21441 GCA_000517005.1 Microvirga lupini | reverse complement strand
GGCGGGCGTTCTCATCCAGCACGCGGCCATAGACGATCATGCGCTGGCCGATGGCATCGCCGGTCTTGGCGAAGTTGCGGATCAGGTCGTTGTCGAGGGGCCCGATCTTATTGTGGCCGAAGCACGGCCCCGTCATCTCGGAGATGGTGTTGTCGAGGGACAGCAGCGGGTATTGCGGCGAGCGCAGCACCGACGTCTTGTATTGTGGCGTCAGCGCGGCCGGGTGCCAGCTCCGGTCCCGCTGATAGTACCCACCTTCCAGGCTCCTGGCCTGCTGCTGCTCAAGGCTGGGCCGTCTGAGTTCACTCACGGCGTTTGCTCCTGCATGGTAGTCTCCCTGGTTCGTCAGAACTGCGGCGCCTCCGGAGGAGGTGCCAGGCGCGTTTGCGCGGCAAGGCGGATCGGGGCGTTCACGGCGCCGAAGCCCTCGTACCCGCGACGCTCGACAATCTCGAAGAAGAAGCCGTTCTCCAGCGTTTTCGTGTAGACCTGGAAGAACTCGGTGGCCCCCTCCCGATCGTAGAGGATATTGCCGGCCCGTAGCCGCTCGATCTCGTCCTCCGAAAGGTCCGTGCGCGCCTCAAGGTCCTCGTAGTAGTTCTCGGGGATCGGAAGCAGCTCGACCCCGCTCGCTTTCAGCCGTTCGACTGTCGCAAAAATGTCCGTGGTGGCGAGTGCGATATGCTGAATTCCCGAGCCGAACATACCGGTCAGAAAACGGGATGACTGGGTCTGTCGGCTCTGGGAGGCATTGAGGATGAGGCGCAAGGCGCCGTCCTCGGTCGCCACGACCTGACTTTGCACCACGCCGCCGGGGTCGATCACGTTCTGGACCGCCGTCTTCCCCACGTCCAGCAGGGAAACGTAGAAGAGGAGCCACGTCAGCATCTCCTCATAGTGCATCGACTGGGAGATGTGATCGAACGACGTAAGCCCTGCTCCCTCGAAATCGCCATCGCTCACGCGCTCGAAGTCGGTGTCCCAAAGACGGTCAAGGCCACTCTTGTGATCGACAAAGTAGAGAAGACTGCCGCCCAGGCCCCGAACCGCCGGGATGTTCAACTCTTCCGGGTCCACGGGCTGTGCGAACGGCTGATCGAGGAGCTGTACAGCCCGGTCGATCGTCGCGGGGGCATCATCGACCCGCAACGCGATGGCGCAAACGGATGGTCCGTGGGTGATATTGAAGGAATGGGCAAATCCCTCCTTGTCGCTGTTCACCACGATGTTGATGTCGCCCTGGCGCCAATGAGTGACATCCTTCGATCGATGCCTACCAGCCTTGGCGAAGCCGAGTCCCGTCAAAACATGCTCGAACGGCCTGGAGCTTTGCTCATCCATTGCAAACTCGACGAACTCCACCTCGTGGCTGGTCGCGCGAGGTGGGAGTTTGGGTAGGCCTGGGACCGGCACGCCCGTCCGGCGCTGGAGCTGATCCAGCATGAAGAGCAATGACCTCTGCCCGTCGACCGCGACGCTGCGGGCAGAGCCTGCCCGGAAGCGATCGTTGAAGATCTCGAGCGAGAGCAGCCCGTCGAAGCCGGTTGCCTGCAAGGCATCCATAAAGGAATCGATCGGCAGATCCCCCTGCCCCGGAAAACAGCGGTAATGGCGGCTCCACGACAGGTAATCCATGTCGAGCTTCGGCGCATCCGCCATCTGGACGAGGAAGATCTTGTCCTTCGGGATGGAGCGGATTGCCGCCAGGTCCGTCTCTCGCGACAGAATGTGGAAGGAATCGAGGACGAGTCCGACGGCTGGGTGATTGGCCCGGCGGACAACCTCCCAGGCATCGCGGTAGTCATTGACGTGGCGCCCCCAGGCCAGCGCCTCGAATGCCACCCGCATGCCGCGCTTGGCCGCCCGCTCCCCGAGCTCGTAGAAGTCCGCCGCAGCCCGGTCGATGCCACCGAGGCTATCGGGCGAGACATTGCTGCACACCATCAGGAAGTCGCAGCCAAGCTCCTGCATGACGTCGAACTTGCGCTCGGCACGCGAGAACACCTTGGCGCGCTTCGGCTCCGGCATGCCCTCAAAGTCCCGGAAGGGCTGGAACACGGCGTTAACGAGCCCAAGATCCTCGACCATACGGCGGACGTCCATCGGCGTTCCGTTGAACGACAGCAGATCGTTCTCGAAGATCTCGACTCCCTTGAACTGGGCTGCCGCAATGGCCTGGAGCTTTTCGTCCAACGTACCGCTGAGGCAAACAGTGGCGATGGCGGTCTGCACGGCTTTGCTACCTTCCTGATATGTGATCCGGTCGATCGGGACCTGTGCGCCGGCGGAGTGGCTGCCAGCGCACAGGCCATTTGGCGGTGGCCTCAGTTGGACGCACGCTTCTTCGCGATTTCCGCATTGACCTCTGCGACGAGAGGTTCACCGACTTCCTTTGCGTACTTGTCGAATACGGGTTTGATCTTTTCGCGAATGCGGGCGATCTCCTGAGGTGAGACCTCATTCACCTTCATGCCTGCCTTCGTGAGATCCTCCAGTGCCTTTGTGGCTTGCTCCCGGGAAACCTTCCGCTGGTAGGCCTCAGCTTCATCCACCGCATCCCGGATGATCTTCTTCTCATCATTCGAAAGCTTGTCCCAGCTTCGCTTGCTCATGATGACCGATTGCGGGTTGTAGATGTGGCGTGTGACGGAGAGGTAGCCCTGCACCTCACTGAATTTCGTGTCCCGGATCACCGTGAATGGATTCTCCTGACCATCAATGACCTTCTGCTCCAGGGCTGTGTAGACTTCCGGAAACGGCATTGCGACAGTGTTGGCTCCGAGCGTGTTGAAAAGGTCGATGAACAGGGGCGATTGCAGCACGCGGAGCTTGATCCCGCTAAAGTCCTCCACCTTCGCAATGGGACGCTTGCTATTCGTCATGTTGCGGAATCCAAGGTCGAAATAGCCCAGGCCGATCAATCCCTTTTCCTGGAGCTTCTCGTACATTCTCGTACCGACAGGGCCATCGACGACCGCATCGGCTTCCTCCGGCGTGTTGAAGAGGAACGGGAGGTCGAAGACCGCAAAGTCCTTGACCTGTGCGCTCAGCAGGCCGGAATTGAGCACCATCAGATCGAGTGTCCCGCCTTGCAACGCAGACACGTTCTGCAAATCGCCCCCGAGCTGCCCGCTCGGGAAAACGCGAACCTTGATCTTGCCACCGCTCTTCTGCTCGACGAGCTGGGAGAACCTCTGGGCGCCTTGCCCCTGGGGATGTTCCAGGGAGTTCTGCTGGGCCCAGCGAAGTGTCCGCTCGCTGATCTGAGCGTTCGCCTGACCAGACAGCAAGATGGCTGTTCCAACGATAAAAGGCGCAAGGAATGATTTAAGCTGTGTCATAGGTTTTCTCTCCCGTTTAGACGCTTGCTCCAAGGTGCCCACTTGTTACGGCACCGTTGATGTTGAGACTTCGACTTAGCCCCCGATCAGTTTGGCTGGCCACATGACAAGCTGTGGGAACAGCACCATCAGGAACAGCACGACAAGCTGCGCGAGCAGGAAGGGCCACACGCCCTTCATCAGGTCCTCCATGCTGATGCGTGAGACTCCCGCCACCACGTTGAGCACCGTGCCGACCGGCGGCGTGATCAGGCCGATCGAGTTGTTGACGATGAAGAGCACGCCGAAATAGACCGGGTCGATGCCGGCCGCCTTGACCACCGGCATCAGGATCGGCGTCAGGATCAGGATCGTGGGAGTCATGTCCATGGCCGTTCCGACGATGACCACGAGCACCATGATGGCAATCAGCAGCAGCGTCTGGTTGCCCATAAATGGCTGGAGCAGGTCGACCACGGAAGTCGCGATCTCCGAGACCGTGATCAGCCACGCCGAGACCAGGGCCGCGGCCACCAGCAGCATGACCACGGCGGTCGTCTGCGCCGAGGTCACGAAGACGGCAAACAGCTCCGAGATCTTGAGCTCGCGGTAGACGAACACCGCCACGACCAGCGAGTAGACAGCCGCCACCACCGCCGCCTCAGTGGGGGTAAAGACACCGAACTTCAGCCCGAAGATGATGATGAAGGGCAGCACCAAGGCCCAGACACCCTCGCGCAGTGCGCTCAGGATTTCGCGCCCGGACTTCTTGGGCGGGCTGGCGATAGTCTCCTTGCGCACCTCCCACCACCAGGCAAGCGCGAGGCCAATGCCGATGAGCACTCCAGGCACCAGTCCGGCCAGGAAAAGCTTTGTGATCGACACGCCACCGACCACGCCAAAGATCACGAACCCGATGCTGGGCGGGATGACAGGGCCGATCACGCCGGAGGCTGCAATGAGCCCGCCGGACAACGCCTTGTTGTGGCCGGCCTGTACCATCATCGGTACGAGCAGAGCCGAGAGAGCCGCCGCATCGGCCACGGCCGAGCCGGACAAGGCCGAGAGAATGCAGGCGGCCAGGATGGCCACATAGCCGAGGCCGCCCCTCACGTGGCCCACCAGCGCCAGGGCGACGTCCACGATGCGCTTCGACAGGCCGCCCGTGTTCATGATCTCGCCGGCCAGCATGAAGAACGGCACCGCCAGGAGCGGGAAGCTGTCGGCGCCGTTGATGACGTTCTGGGCGATGATCTGGGCGTCGAACAGGTCCATGTAGTACATCAGGGCGATGCCGCTGATGAGCAGGGCGTAGGCGATCGGCATGCCGATGGCCATGGTGCCAAGAAGGGAACCGACAAAGATGGCGATGGTCATGGCTGGGCCCTCCGAGCTGGGGATACGGGGGTGGCGAGCTCACTTTCGCGGCGGTCGCGCTCGGCCAGTTCGTGCTGGAGCGCCTCGAGCTCCTCCTGCTCTTCCGACTCCTTGACCATGACAAGCTCCTCCTGCGAGAGCTTGCCGCTGACCGTGCGGTAGAGATCGGCGAGCAGGATCAGGCCGGTTGAGACGCCGAAGACGATGCCGACGCCATAGAACCAGCCGGTCGAGAGGCCGGAGGCCGGCGCTGCCACATCCCAGTTTATCATGGTCTGCTCATAACTGCCCTGGAGCAGCAGCCAGGTGGCGTAGAGCATGAGGAGCTGGGTGACGATCAGGCAGGCGCGCTTGCCCGCATTCGGCAGGCGTCTGACCAGGGCATCGACACCGAGATGGCCATGCTGGCGCAGGGCCACGATGGAGCCCAGGAAGGTCAGCCAGACGAACAACCAGCGTGAGACTTCCTCGGAGACAGTGATGCCGGAGTTGAAGGCGTAGCGCAGCACCACATTGCCGAAGACGAGAACGACCATGATCGCCAGGAAGAGGGCAATCAGGACCTTTAGCAGCTTGAAGTAGCCTTCCACGATCATGTTCATGGGCGTTTCCTCTGGTTTGCGTCCTTATTGTTCTTGTTTGATTCGGACACGTCACATCGACTGGAAGTGTCGAATCATTCGTTCCGGATCGGGCTCGATCCCGGTGAAGAGACGGAAGGCTCCGACGGCCTGGAATACGGCCATGCCGCCACCCCCCATGGTGCGGCACCCCAGGGCTCGGGCCGTTCGCAGCAACTCCGTTTCAAGCGGGAAGTAGACAATATCCGCCACCCAGAGATCCTGACGCAGGAGCGGCGCCGGAAGTGCCATACCCGGATATTTGGCCATTCCGACGGGCGTCGTGTTGACGATGCCCTTCGCACGCGACACGGCCGCTCCTATGTCATCGGCCGCCGCAGCGCGTTCGCTGCCAAAGCGCTCGCACAGTCCCGCAGCCAAATGCTGCGCACGGACGTTGTCCGTATCGACGATCTCGAGCTTTCCGATGCCAAGGGTCAACAAGGCGTGCGCCACCGCGGCGCCCGCGCCTCCGGCACCCAGTTGCACGACCCGGTCACGCGACAGATCCATCAGTTCGCGCTTGAAGCTTTCCGCAAAGCCCCACCAGTCGGTATTGTGGCCGATGCCACGCCCGTCCCGAAACACGACGGTATTGACCGCACCGAGGGCTTGCGCGTCAGGTGTCAGCTCATCCAGCAGGGGGAGAATGGCCTGCTTGCAGGGATAGGTGATGTTGAGACCTGCAAAACCCATGCGCCGGGCAGCCGTCACGAGCTCGGGCAGGGCTTCCTGTCCAAGCCCGAGCACGTCGAGATCGATCAGCTTGTAGATGTAACGCAGGCCCTGTTCGACCCCTTCGCGCTCATGCATCGCAGGCGTCCGGGAAGCCTGAATGCCAGATCCGATCAATCCAGCCAGGACAGGCTGGGCTGAAGCATACTGTGCCGCGACATTGGGGCCGACGGCTCCGCCGCTCGTGGTTTCGGCAGCCTGGAAGCAGACGCCACCTGCATCAAGCAAAGGAGCGGTGCGTTGGGCGCCTTCATTGGGCATGACCATGACGTTCCCTCTTGTTCACCCGACTAGAGCCGGGCCGTCCCTGAGCGGCTGTTCCAATCAGGACAGCCGAACCAATTGCCCCGTCGCAGCGGCGGTCTTGACCGCCAACGTCGTCTCCAAGGTGCGCGTGCCGCTCCTGCCGTCCAGGATCGGCGTCGTCTCGCCGCGGATGACCTGACAGAAGTGGTTCATCTGCAAGGTCAGGGGGTCTTGCTCCGGCATGATGCTGCGCTCCGATTGGATCGGCGTCCACCAGCCGTCACCCTCATGGCTCCACACCTCGAGACGCGGGACGGTCAGCGAGCCCTTGGTTCCTGCCACCAGGTAGCAGGACTGGTCGGTCTGCGGGTAAGCCTTGTTCTCGCCCGAGGTCAGCTCCCAGCTCCATGGTGCATTCGCAGCGTCCGAGATGGTCAGGGTCCCGAGGGCACCGCTGGCGAAGTGCAGAACCATCGCCGCCGTGTCCTCAACCGGAAAGCCGCGAGCCGCGTTCGACTCCGCCGCCTGAACGGCGACAATGTCACCGCAGATGTTGCGCAGGTCGTCGATGACGTGAATGAGATTGATCAGGACGACGCCGCCGCCTGCTGCACTCCGCCACGCGCCTGAACCGTCGAAGTAACCCTGGTTGGGCTTCTGGAACAGGCAGAGCCCGGTAACGGCCGTCACCTGGCCAAGGCGACCGGACTCCACGATCATGCGGGCGCGCTGGATCAGCGGACTGTGCCGGCGGTGGTGACCGACTAGGATCGCGACCCCGGCCTCTTCGGCTGTCTCGACCAGCCGCAGGGCACTCTCGACATCGACCGACACAGGCTTCTCCAGCAGCATCGGAACACCGGCGGCGACGGCCCTGAGACCGTTCGGAACGTGAAGCTGGTTGGGCGTGGCGATCACGACGCCATCGGGCTTGGCAAGCCTCAGTCCCTCTTCGAGATCCGCGAAGCAGCGTACGCCGAGAGCCTCGGCCTGCGCCCTTGCCTGCGGCGAGGGATCGATGATGGCAGCGAGTTCTGCCTGAGGCTCTTCGAGGATGCGTTTGATATGGGCTTGCCCGATCAGGCCCGCGCCGGCAACGGCAATGCGAACGGGTTTCAACATGGCTCACTCCGGCTGAAACTGCCGGGATGATGAGCCGAGGCAAATCCACTGATGGGCGAACTGGGCCTTCTCATCGATCGTTCCCTCCGATGATGCTTCCGGACGATCGGTCCCCGTGCCGGGACCATCGCCATCGACTTGATGCGCCGCTCAAGCGGTCTCTTTCTTAGCGAGTTGAGCGATATGGCGGATTGCGAGCTGGTACCCGTGCGTGCCGAAGCCAGCCAAGACCCCGTCGGCGCGAAGCGATACGTAGGAGTAGTGGCGAAACTCCTCGCGCCTGTGCACGTTCGAGATGTGGCATTCGATGACCGGCACTTCGCAGGCGTTGAGCGCGTCCAGGATCGCGACCGAGGTGTGAGTGAAGGCGCCAGGATTGATGATGATCCCGCTCGCGGTGATGCGGTATTCGTGGATGGCGTCGATGATCTCGTATTCGCGGTTGCTTTGGCGAAAGTCGATGGCAAAGCCGAGTTCCGCTGCCAGGCTTCTGCACTGGGCTTCCACATCCGCCAAGGTCTCGCCGCCATAGATGTGAGGCTGGCGTGTCCCAAGCAGGTTCAGGTTCGGTCCGTTTAGGATCAGAATGGTCTCTGTCACATGCGGCTCCCGCAAGATTGACGGACTGGTCAGTCTTACTTGTACCCGCATGGGCCGGGCTGTCAAGTGGCCTCTCGCCGATTGCTGTCACGATCGCGTGGTCAGACGCAAAGTGGGCTTGAATCCGGCACTCCGGGGAATGGCCAAGAGCTATGGCCGAAACAGAGTAACGCTGGCGTTCTGCGGGCGGGTGATGTCAGACACCGTCAGGGCGCCAAGAACGCCGGTGACCAAGACCTTGCCAATGAACGCCGTGTCGAACGACGTCAGACATGCAGTGGAACCGCCGTCGAGGTCGGCCGAAGCGGAAATCGCCGCTGAACCATTGGGTGGATGCCGGACGCCCGACCCCGGACCTTCTGGCGCGTCGGATGAACCTAGATTTCCCCGCCTCGAATCAAGGCCCATCGGCCAAGCAGCCCTGGTTCAAGGCTAGGCTGCGGAAATCGCCCGGTCTCTTTTTCGCTCAGGTGTTGGCTTCTTGCCAGAGGGTGTCGTTTGGGCGGTTGCCGTAGATTGCAGGTAGGCGAGGATCGTATCGGCAGCCATCTGCCGCTGATGCGCGCGCCGTTTGGGATCATTCAGATCCTTATTGAAGAGGGCGCTAAGAGTATGTCGGTTCGACACCCGGAAGAAGCCAAAGGCCGTGCACAGCATGTGCAGGTCGAAGGTGTCGACATCCGTGCGGAAATACCCCTCTTGTTGGCCGCGCTTGATAACACGGTCGAGGACGTCGATTACGCTCTGGTTCAGCGTCCGGATGGACTGCGAGTGGGCGATGTGCTTGCCAAGATGGATGTTCTCGATGCTCACCAACCGCGTGAAGTCGGGATGCGCTTCCTGGTAGTCAAAGATGAACTCGACGATCGTTCGGATGGCTTCCGTCGGAATCATTTGATCCAGGTTGAGCTCTCTTTCCGCCGTGCGCATGCGGCCATAGGCCCGTTCCAGGACGGTCAGGTACAAACCTTCCTTGCTTCCGAAATAGTAGTAGATCATGTTCTTGGCGGTCCGGGTGCGAGCCGCGATTGCATCCACCCGGGCTCCGCTCAGGCCATGTTGAGCGAACTCCTCGGTTGCAACATCAAGGATGTTTTGCTTGACCCCCTCGGGATCGAGCTTCCGCGTCGCACGCCGGTCACGTTTCACGGAGCTGAGGCTATCTTGACTGTCCATTCGGTCAATCTAATCCGTCAGACGGCGTTAAGGAAGGGCATCGCGAGAAAATTGCGTTATCAGGCATCGAATGTTATCAACTTTCAGGGAGCCACTGGAGGATTGGGCATTCGGTTCACGCGCCGGCCCTGAGCCGTCCGCATTGGGACGAGCTTACCCATATCCATCATTTCGTCTTCCGGCATCGTCGCCGACGATGCGTCCGACCTGCTGACCCACATCCGCGAGCGCGCATCCGCCATCCCGTTCCATCCCCGCGGCACCGTCCGCTGCCGCGGAGTGCCCCTGTTCCGGAACTATAGGCCGCAGGCGATCTCGGCGGCTTGCTCGACGTCGATCCCGATGTAGTGTCCTGGACATGCCTCCCCACGGTCCTCGCCTATGGCATGGGCACGCACGTGCCGGACTTCGCCATAGTGAAATCCAGCGGCATCATCCTCGTCGATGCCGTGCCATAGGACGCGAAACTGCCGCCCAGGACTGGGGGCCGACGGGCTAGAGTCAGCTCTGAGTCAAACCAAGGAATTCCCTGTCTTTCAGGAAGGTCTGGTGTACCTACCGTAAAAAGACATTCGGCCTTCGTCCGGGATGTGCCAGCTCCGGACCTTCGGCCTAGTGCCAGAACTCGTCAGAAGAACAAGGCGCATTCAACGTATCAGTGACGACTCGGGCCGGTGCGAAATGGCCTCGGGTAGTTTCTCGACCTGCGGGCGGCCCAAATGATCAAGTGTCATCCAGTTAGACGGCCCCCACGCCCGTAGACGAGCAGCATCGCGATAATGACAGTGCCGTAGATGATCTGTCGACCGGCTTCAGGCATCTGCATGATGGAGAGCACCGAGTTCAGAAGCACGATCAGGATGACACCGACGAGGGTGCCGAGATAGCGCCCGCGCCCGCCGAGGATGTTGGTGCCGCCAATGACGACGGCGGCGATGGCTGGAAGCAGGTAGGCGTCGCCCATCCCCTGATAGGCTTTCGTGGAATACCCGGCGAGAAGAACACCGGCGAGGCCCGCTGCCGCGCCGGAGAGCGCGAAGGCGATGAGGATGACGCGGTTCGTGTTGATGCCCGAGAGATAGGCCGCCCGCTCGCGATTGCCGATGGCGTAGATGGCGCGACCAAGCGTCATGCGCGTGAGGATCACCACGACAGCCACGGAGACGGCGAGCCAGACGAGAAGCGCGACCGGGATCACGCCGCCGATGCGGGCGACCGCGAGATATTGCATCAGATCGGTGGCCGCAGTCTGCGGGGCAAAGCCGCCAGTATGGGCCACCATGAGGCCGCGCATCACGGCGTTCACGCCGAGCGTGAAGATCATGGACGGCACCCGCAGATATGCGACGCCAATGCCGTTGACGATGCCGACCAGGAGGCCGACGCTAATCCCGGCCGGGATGGCCCAGGGCCCGCCGACGGCCGTGGCCATCATGGCGGCAGCGGTCAGGGTCCAGGGCACTGAGAGGTCGATATGGCCGAGCAGGATCACGAGCATGAGCCCGGCCGCCACGATACCGAGAAAGGATCCGACCTGGAGCTGCTGCAGGAGATATTGCGGCTGCAGCAGAGGCGCACTGCCTTGCGTGAAGAGGGTGTAGCCCGTCCCGACGAGCAGGATGAGCAGCACGAAGCCGGCTGCGAAGATAACGGGCTTGTCGTCGGGCCCGAGGCGGAGGCCACGCGGTGCGGAACTCGGGACGGCGGTCGTGCTCACCGGAACACCTCAAGCTTGTTCTTGAGCCGCAGTAGTTTCAGGCCGCCGAGACTCACGGCTGCGAGAAGCACGAAGCCTTCGAAGAGCGGTTGGAGCAGCGGCGCCACATCGAAGATGCGGAAGTTGAACGAGATGGTGCGCAGCACCAGCGCGCCGATCATGGAACCGACGGCGCTGCCAGAACCTCCGAGGAGCGACGTGCCGCCGATGACCACCGCCGCGATGGAATTCAGCGTGTAGGCGCCGGCCTGCGGGATATCGGCGTTGCCGGAAGAGGTCTGGAGCGCGAGGAACAGGCCACCGAGCCCGGCAAAGACGCCAGCCAGCGTGAAGGCCGCAAGTTTCGCGCGATCGATCGGCAGCCCCGACATGTAGGCTGCGCCCTCGGACGACCCGATTGCATAGACCGTGCGGCCTGTAACAGATCGGGTGAACGGCACCCAGACCACAAGGATGATGAGAGCCAGCAAGATCAGAGGCACCGGGATCCAGGCAATGGGCTGCAACCAAGGCGCTTCGCCGTCGTCGAAAAGCCCGAAGGTCGCTGCGAATTCTCGCACATCGTTCGTCACGGCCCAGGAGAGGTCCTCATGCACGTTGCCGCCTGGTGTCGGCCGCAGGATGAGGGCGAAGCCCATATAGATCGCGCTCGTGGCAAGCGTTGCGATGATGGGCTGGATGCGCCCATAGACGACCACGCAGCCATTGCCGAAGCCGCAGGCAGCGCCTGCCGCGATGCAGGCTGCGATACCCATTGCGATCTCGCCCGGGCTGCCATTGACGAGATGGCTCGCGATGCAGCCCACGAGCGTCATGACGGCACCGACCGAGAGATCAAGGCCAGCCATGAGAACGGGCACCGTCTGCGCCATGGCGACGAGCGCCAGCGCGAAAGCCTCGTTAGCGTTCTGGATCAGGATCTGCCCGGTGAAGCCGCGGGGATGGTTCGCCTGATAGAAGAGATAGAGCAGGACGAAGAGCGCCACTGCACCGAGAATGCTCGCATGCTGCTGCAGCCGCAGACTGAGGCCCCCCCGTCGAGTGCTTGTCCTCTCCACCGGCTCCACATTGACGGGGGCGAGCACGGTATCAGACATGAGCCGTCTCCCGTTGCTCGACGATGTTGAGCGCGCTCGCGATGAGATTGCGCTCGGTGATGGCTTCGCCTTCGAGCTCGCGCACGATGCGGCCATCATACATGACGGCAACCCGGTCGCAACAGCCGATCAGTTCCTCGTAATCCGTGGAATAGAACAGAATGCAGGCGCCGGCATCCGCGAGCACCCGCATAAGACGGTAGATCTCCTGCTTCGTGCCCACATCGATGCCGCGGGTCGGATCGTTGAGCAGAAACACGTCGGGATTTGTCGCGAGCCACTTGGCGATCACCACCTTCTGCTGGTTGCCGCCCGACAGGGTCGAGACAGGATCGGCCGCATCGCCGATCTTGATCCGCAACTGCTCGGTCGCCCGCACCACCGCAGCCCGGGTGCGTTCTGCATCGATGAAAGGTCCGCGCGCGAGGCGGTCGAGGGAGGCCATAGAGAGATTGTCGGCAATCGACATTGAGAGAATGAGCCCCTCGCTCTTGCGATCCTCCGGCACCAATGCCATGCGGGCCCGGCCACCTTTCGCAGCCCGAGGCGACGACACAGCCATGAGCTGTCCCTCCACCGTCACCGTGCCGCGCACGCCGCGCAGTACGCCGAACAGGGCGAGCAGCAATTCCTTCTGCCCCTGGCCGTCGAGGCCTCCCAACCCCACGATCTCACCGCGCCCGGCCTCGAGCGTCACGCCGCTGAGGCGGTTTTCCCAGGCAAGATCCCTGACCTGAATGAAGGGAGGCGGCCGTGGCCGTTCGAGCTTCGGCGGGAATTGCCCTTCGATCTCGCGGCCGATCATGAGACCAATGATCTCGTTGTGGCTCCGCACGCCCTTGGCGAAGGTCTCGATATGCCGCCCGTTGCGGAACACCGAGCAGCGATCCGCCAGTGCTTCGATCTCATGCATGCGATGGGAGATGTAGACAATACTTAAGTCGCACGCCTTCAGATCGAAGAGCATGCGGTAGACCCGGTCCACATCAGCGGCGGTGAGTGCGGATGTCGCCTCATCGAGAATGAGCAGCTTCGGATCGCGCCCAAGGGCTTTTGCGATCTCCACCATCTGACGGCGGGAGAGCGGCAGATCCGCCACGCGACTCGACGGGTTGATGTCCTCGCAGCCGACGCGTGCGAGCAGCTCCTCCGAACGCCGGCGCTGCGCGCGACCGTCGATGAGGCCGAAGCGGCGTGGAGGCGCCGACAGGGTGATGTTGTCCGCGACCGTAAGCTCCGGCATCAGCGAGAGCTCCTGAAAGATGCAGACGATCCCGGCGCGGTTCGCAGCCGCCGGGTCGGGGAATGCGATCGGTACATTGTCGAGGGTCATGCAGCCCTCATCGGGCTGCACCACGCCCGCCATGATCTTCATGAGCGTCGACTTGCCGGCGCCGTTCTCCCCCAAGACCGCGTGGATCGACCCGCGGCTGCACGCGAAATTCACATCCCGCAGGGCATGGACGCCTCCGTATCGTTTGGAGACGTTCTCGAGGGCGAAGAAGGACGCAGGTTCGGGCATGAGACCTCTTCGAGACTCAGAGGAAACGCCGCTCCCGGCGGGAAGCCGGGAGAGGTTCGCACGCACTTTGGCTGCGTGTTTCTTATTGCGTGTTTTTGGCGTCCTTCGCCATGATCTCTGGTGCCGTAACGTTCACACCGCAGGCCGGGAATTCGTTGGCCGCGAAGAAGTTGTCGGAGAGGTTCGACCAATAATTCACGCTGTCCTTGAGCGTCGTGTAGTCGACCACCGGGATCGGCACCGAGATGAGCTGAGGCATCGGGTTGCCCTCGAGGGCCGAGATCGCGGCCTTCATGGAAATCGACACGAGGCCGGGCGACTGGCTGTAGGAGAGGCCTTTGAGCCCCTCATTCGCATGCTTTGCGATGAGCTTGCGGTAGCCGTTCTCGCCCTCGCCAGCCATCGGCACGAGGGGGTGCTTGGCGTCCATCATGGCACGCACAGAGCCCGTCGAGCCACCTTGCGTGAACACCGCCTCGAATTTGCCGTGCACAGCAACCGCATCAGCCGTGGCCTTCTGGGCCGTACCGTCGTCCCAATTGCCGACGACCTCGACGATCTGGAACTTGCCCTCCTTCTCCATCACCTCGCGAAAGCCGAGATGGCGGTCACGATCGACGGAGTTGCCGGGCAGGCCCCGCACTTCGAGGATCTTGCCATCGCGTTTTTTTTCCAGCTCCTTCAGAAGATGCCGTGCCGAGAGGCGGCCGATCTCGAGCTGGTCCTCGTTCACCTGCATGACCTTATCAGTGTCGAGCACATTGTCGAAGGGTACGATCACCACGTTGTTGCGGTCGGCCAGGCGGATCACGCGATCGAAGCCGTCAGGCGCTACCGCGATGGTGATGATCGCGTCGAAGCCCTGGTTGATGAAGTCCTCGATGGCTCCGAGCTGGGCTGCCACGTCGGTACCGGTCGAGACGACCTTCAGCTCTTTGATCTTCTCCTTGATCCCAGCCTGCTCGGCATAGGCCTTGGCGGTCTGGATCATCTGGATGCGCCAGGTATTGCCGACGAAGCCGTTTACCACCGCGATGCGGTAAGGGCCGGGCTTCTTTTCCCATTGCATGTACTTGGTCTGAGCGTTCCAGGGCTTGAAGCAGTTCGGGTCCGGACCAGGGCCCGAGACCATCTTCGGGCCGGCAATGGCCGCGACGGACGTGAACAGGAAGCCGGTGAAAGCAAGTGCAGAGAGGCGAGCGACGCGTGTCATCTGATCCTCCTAGGGTAGCGTTCTTCCCAAGTTCGGTTCGTCTGTCGCGAACCTAAACTTACTAGCATGTTAGTTCGTGCCGGAGGGTAAAACAAGCAACCGTGCCGAGCTCTGCCGCATATGAGCAGAGCCTTCCAAGTGTCGGATTTGACGCGTCGGTCGCAGATCTGTGTCCGAGGACCTTTGGAAAGAATCGGCATCTACCTCCAAGAGGAATGCCCGCTCTGAGTCAATCTCGGTAGTACCAGAGGCCTGAACGAAGGTCGGCTTATCCCAGCAGTGCGGAAGTACGGCTAAGGTCAGCCTCGTGCCATTTTGAGACATTCCAGGCTCGCAGCATCCTATACGCCCAATCCCCGACTTAGGGGTGGCGGATTTTGCTGACGGCTGTTTATGGAACTGCCAAGCCGTCTCAGCTCCGACGAGCAAGGCGCTGACCGATCCAGTCCTGGGCTGTCTCCAGATCGGCAAAGGCGGGGTGGTTGACCCCATCAATTTGGCCAAAGCCTGCTTCCACGTACCACTGCCCAGGAGCTACCTCGTTCTCGTCCGAGAGGCGCACCAGCACCGCCACCAGCCGCTGCTCCTCATCGAGGACCATCATACCTTCTTCCTCAAAGCCTGTCGCAATCCGCAT
>KI912075.1:5659-5959 GCA_000517005.1 Microvirga lupini | reverse complement strand
CACAAGCTCACCACTCTCGATCACCACTGCGTTTCCTTCTGTGTCCGTCCCATCCCAGGCGAGTGCAGGCGGCGCGAGAAGAGCGAACTGAGCGGTGACCGCAAGGGCAAAAACGAGCCCGTGTTTAGTAGCGGCGGCCACGATACCTGTATTCCCCCGTGCCATAATTATAGTAGCTACCCGTGTTCCGATTGTAGTTGTAGTATTCGCCCCTGGAATTGAACCCCGACGATCCATTCGAATTGTTGGTGCCGTACCATGAGCTGCCGGTGCGAGAGTTAAAGCCGCTGCCAGAGCCGT
>KI912075.1:5078-5559 GCA_000517005.1 Microvirga lupini | reverse complement strand
ATCGATCTTGTCGTGGTCAATCTCCATGCCCCCACTTTACCACGCCCCGACCGGAGATTCCGCGGTCTTCGGCGGATGCGTACCTTTTACGCTTAGGATATTGCTGCAATAATCGCTTTTCCGGTCCTCACAACCGCTTTCAAACTACATCTATCTTAGGGTGGCGGATAAAAGAACAATCGCTTTTATCCAGATGTTGTCCCTACAAGTGGACATTCGCTCAAATAGTGCGAATCCGCCTTCCAAATAATGCGAAACATTCCGTCAGATGTTTGCCAATCCGATTGGCTTCGCAGCTCATCCTGCGGGCCCTTTCGCGACGTTCCTAAGGTGTAGTCTGACCCAGACCCGTGGGATCCTGACGGACTGTGAAGCAAATACGGCGAAGCGAAAACCAAATAGGGCGACGCAGTTAAACAACCTGCGTCGCCTTTTCAGAACCAAAACTCACACCCGGACAACCCGGCTGGATAGAGCAGCT
>KI912075.1:2528-4978 GCA_000517005.1 Microvirga lupini | reverse complement strand
GCTGAAGGGTGAAGGTCATGCGGCAGCCTGATCGCTCTCCAGGTGCAGGTAGGTGGGGTCGAATTCGCCCATTCGCTTCAGCTTGTCCCAATCGGGAATGTTCAGCCGGTCGCCTTTCAGCTCGATCAGCCCGTCGGCCCGCATCTGCTGAAGCACCCGATTGACGTGAACCGGCGTCACGCCGAGCGCATCCGCAAACTCGCCCTGGGTGATCGGCAGCTCACAGATATGGTCCTCGGCCAGACCCACCGCCCGCAGGCGCACCAGCAGCTCGCACAGGACGTGAGCCATGCGCTGGTAGGCTTCGCGTTGGCCGACATTCGTCACCCATTCCCGGAAGATGGCCGCATCGATGAGGGTCTCGCGCCAGAAGGCTGCGGCAAGGCGGGGATAGCCTAGGCAGATCTCGCGCAGGGCCTCGTGGGTGATGAACCCGACCCGGCACGGGCTGATGGTCCCGATGCTGATGTCCAGCACCGTCAGGTGCAGGCTTTGCAGGTCGGGAATGTCACCGGCAAGGGCGAAGGCCACGATCTGGCGCCTGCCTCCTGCCGTGATCTTGTAGGTGCAGGCAAAGCCGCTCAGGATCAGGCAAGACCGGGTGGGACGATCCCCCTCGCGCACGATATCCTGGTTGTCCTTGACGACCGCGACCTGCATCGGCAGGGTTTCGAGCGCCTGCCGCTCGTCATCGGTGAGCGCGAAGACGCTCTCCAGCTTGCGGATGAGCGGATTGTAATCGGGACGGAACGAAGTGTGCATGACGGCGCTCCTCCTGTTGCAGGCGGGAGCACACGTCTCTCTCAGGTATCGGCGCCTACTGATCGGTTGCTGATAATAATTTACTTGTATCACACAACTGAACATCTGTCTTTGATCTATGTTAGTTTTGTCTGAGCCCTGTCTGTTTAGGTATAAAAACTCCATTCATCTTTACCTTTCAGGAGGGAGCGGTGCCTCGGTTCTATTTTGACGTGCGGGAGGGAACAAGCTTCGCCCCTGATGAAGAGGGCCTCGAGTTCGACAGCCTGAACGCCGCCGGGCGTGAGGCAGCGACTACCGCGGCTGAGATCGGGCGCGATCGTCGGCCGAAGGATGATAGCCGTGAGGTCACGGTCGAGGTCAGGAACGAACACCGCCAGCGGGTGCTGACCGTCAAGGTCTCGATGGAAGTCGACCGAGTGGAGCCTCCGCCGCAGCCCCGCGCTGGTGAGAGCAGAAACCCATTTACGGAGCCGGATAAAGGTGTCTTTCTGAAGTGTTGGAAAGATTAGCGCAGCGGCTCCGAGAGACGACTGGTAAAAAAACCTAGTCTAATCTGCCCCTCCGTCTTGCCAGCAGCGAACCGGAATACTTTCAATAACTATTCTGCAGAATGCCGTCAAAAGCGCTTCTACATTAACATAGTTAATAAACCAAACCTATCGAGCCGGATATTAAGGAAATGTCTCCTGACATTCCTCCCACTCGATTCCCTCCTTGGCCTCTTTGGCAAGAGAATTCCTTTGAGCTCGTTCAGGCATGACATCGGTCCTAATCTATCGAAGTAAGAACCCAGGCGACGGGAAGCTCAGGACCACAGGGCTTGAGTGCACGTACAATCTGTTCCGCCGCTCTGGATGCGACAGCCTTGTCTGTGCCGCGCCCATAGACCGTCCCGTCCCTGACTTGCTAGCAGGGCGACAGTGGCTCTTTGTCCGAGCTCTCCATCCCTCCGATCGCCTGCCGCCTGGCTTTTCTGTCAAGGCAGTCTCAGAGGCTGCCCGCTTCAACGGCTTTTATCTGTTCTATCTGACGGCCGAGCTGGGACCAGATCACAATCGTTCAGGCCCAGGATCGGATGCCGAGATCCGAGCCCATGTGCGCGCCATCTTGGAGCAGCTCAGGTCAACCTAAGTGAATGCCGGGTTCTCTGCCCCCTTTATCGGTGAGTTTATGAATAGAGAAATCGCAGATCAGCCCTGTTGCCTCGTCATCGAGGACCAAGCGCTCATTGCCATGTCGATTGAGACATATCTTGAGGATGCCGGCATTGCCGTGCAGACCGTAGGGTCGATGGCCGAGGCGCGAGCCTGGCTGGCTAGCAGCATGGCTGACATCGCCATTGTCGACTTCATGCTCAAGGACGGCCCTGTCACAGAGCTGGCAGGGGAGCTCAACCGACGGGAGATCCCATTCATCATCTATTCCGGGTACCCGCTCAGGCAGGACATGCCCAGTGAGCTCCAAGGGGTGCCCTGGATTGAAAAGCCCACAAGCCGTGAGCACTTGCTGAAGGTTGTACTGAAGACCCTCATGGCACTGTCAGGTCAAAAGCCGACTGCCCCTATTCTCCATTCCTGATCGTCACTGCCCACACGAACCTCAAATTTCGCGGACCGTGCCACTATGGAATGCAGCGCCGCTGGGCTTCTGCGGCGTCCCAGCATATGTCCAATGATCGATGGTCC
>KI912075.1:1031-2428 GCA_000517005.1 Microvirga lupini | reverse complement strand
GGCGGGTTTGGATGGTCTGTCGTTTGATCCTTTCTCGTTCCATCAAAATGGTTTCTCCGCGTCCGAAGTAGACGTCGGCGGGCGTGAGATTGTCGAGGCTCTCGTGGTAGCGCCGGTGATTGTAATGCGCCACAAAGGCCTCGATCTGCGCCTCCAGATCACCCGGCAGGAAGTAGTTCTCCAGCAGGATGCGGTTCTTGAGCGTCTGGTGCCGGCGTTCGATCTTGCCTTGTGTCATCGGGTGATACGGCGCCCCACGCACATGGCTTATACCCTTGCCCTCCAGCCAGGACGCCAGATCCGACGAGATGTAGCTTGAGCCGTTGTCCGCCAGCAGCCGCGGCCGGTGCAGCACCTCCACCTGCTCAAGGCCAGAGGCTCGGAGCGCCAGTTCCAGGGTCTCGGTGACATCTTCGGCCTTCAGGGTGGCGCAGAGCTTCCAGGCGAGGATATCGCGCGAGAAGTCGTCCAACACGGTCGAGAGATAAAACCAGCCCCAGCCGATCACCTTCAGGTACGTGAAGTCGGTCTGCCAGAGCTGGTTCGGCGCGGTGGTTTTGTCCTTGAACCCGTCTGATGCCTTCATCGCGATGAAGGCCGGGCTGGCGATCAGATCCTGTGCCTTGAGCAGCCGGGAGACAGAAGCCTCGGAGCAAAGTAGCTGTGCTGGTCAGTGAAGCGCACTGCCAGCTCCCGCGGCGACAGCTCCGGCTCGTCCAGCGCCAATTGGATGATCTGCTGGCGGATCGCATCGGGGATGCGGTTCCAGACCCGCTTGGGGCAGGGACGCCGATCCTCCAGAGCCTCAGGGCCGCCGGTCTGGTCGAGATCGTACCCTCGGTAGAAGGTTGCCCGTGGACTGCCGATCCGCTCCAGGGTCTCGCGTACGGAGAGATGGGACTGCTCGACCAGGCGGATGCTCTCGATCTTCTCGGATGCCGGGTACCTCATGCGCCGTCCTCCCCATCCCCGCGCATGCTTTTTTGAGCAGGCGGTTCTCGAGGGTGAGATCGGCCACCACCTCCTTGAGGGCCGCCTCCCGGCGCAGGCCCCTGACCTCGTCCGAGGTGGCCTCGCGGGCGGTGTCGCCAGCCCGGCGCTTCTTGCCGGCCTCGAGGAACTCCTTGGACCAGCGGTAGTACCCGTTGGGCGGGATGCCTTCACGGCGGCAGAGCTCGGCGATGCTGTCCTCGCCGCGCAGGCCTTCCAGCACGATCCGGATCTTCTCCTCGGCGGAGGCGTGCTGGCGGGTGGCGCGGCGGATCTCCTTCACCACCGTCTCGGCCGGCTCCTTCTCCGGTCTTGGCTTCTGTCTCATCGTCACGTCCTCAGGGGCTACGATGAACCAGAACCTCTCCCTTCTTCAACTCACCCGATCTGTCTCATGAGTGCTGACG
>KI912075.1:0-931 GCA_000517005.1 Microvirga lupini | reverse complement strand
ATGCCACCCGCCTCACCTGTCTTGAGTTGCCGGGTTCGGACTTAGCCAGGAAATCTGCCTGGAACGAACATCCTTATGGCGATGCCACCGAATTGTTACCCTATGTCGCTAAGCCGACAGATGCGAGGCCAGTCCCAAAACGGCGCTTCTGCGAAATTCGCATCACTTAAGGGAGGCCTGCCTTCAGGACGCCAATCACCCGAGCCATCTTATACGGCTTCGCGATGACGACCCTCCTGGGACAGGCCGCATTTGCTCCGCATAGCCTGTCACATATACGACGGGCAGATCGGGAATGCGCTTGCGGTAGGCCTGGGCGACTGCCCATCCATCGGCGCCCGACCAGTGCCTGCCCCTCGCTGATCACCATGACATGCTTCATCCACACATAAGGAAAATGGGCATTTCTGAGCTGGCTTAGAACTGCTATCGTTCCAGGACAGGCTGTATCGTACACTCACGTGCCGACAGATACGGGACACGGCGGAAGCTGACATGACCGAGACATTTCAGGGCCGAACCATTACCGGCCGAGGCGACGCCGAGAGTATCGCCATCCAAGTCCTGAACTTCATTGTCGCGGATGTAGACCGGATCATTCAGTTTCTGAACGTCACCGGCCTCCAGCCTGAGACGATCGGAGAATCGGCGACATCATCGCATTTCCTGCTGGGCGTCCTCGAATATGTGGCAAAGGACGATGAGCTCCTGAAGGTGGTTGATCAGGAGATGAAGATCCGGCCAGCGGCAATCCTGGCAGCCGTCGTGCATCTGTCGCCGGAGCCCGAGGTAAAGCCACTCGATAAGAAGGTCGATGCAGGCCCTCAACTGCCGAGGCGTAACCTGTTCCATTAAAGGCAAAAGCCTCCCCACCCACCATTGCCAAGTCGATGAGGAGGCTTCCCATTCCGGAAAGCCAGGATCGGAGTGC
>KI912074.1:98270-98465 GCA_000517005.1 Microvirga lupini | reverse complement strand
GATCTTCTCCTGCTCCGCGCTCGTCGGCCCCGGACGAAGGCCCTGGTCACGCTCGGCCTGGCGCACCCAGTGGTGCAGAGCCGGACGCGACCGGCCGAGCGGGCAAAGCAGGAGATTGACTATGGTCGGCGCGCCAAAGGCTACATCTTCGGGGCCTTCTGTCCTGCGACCGGCGAAGCGTTCACGCATCCCTAT
>KI912074.1:97229-98170 GCA_000517005.1 Microvirga lupini | reverse complement strand
AACTCTATACGCGCTTGAGTGTCAGCACGAACTGCAGTCCCGAACTTGAAAGAAAGGAAAGGTCGAGCGGCCCTTCAGCTATATCCGGCAGGACTTCTTCCTGGCGCGCCGCTTTTGCAATCTCGACGACCTCAATGCCCAACTGCGCGACTGGCTCGACACGGTCGCCAACGCCCGCCTGCACGGCACGACCCAGCGGATCGTTGCGGAAGCTTTTGCCGCTGAGCGGCCGGAGCTGCAGCCTCTGCCGCCGTTCCCCTTCGATGCCCTGCTCAAGCTCGAATGTCGGGTCACTCATGATGGTCTCGTGTCGATCGGCGGCAATTACTACAGCGTTCCAGATCGCACCCGGCGCATCGTCGAGGTGCATCAACTCCCCGACCGGATTCGCATTCTCGACCAGGGCCGGGTGGTGGCCGAGCATCCGATGCTCGAAGGTCGGCGTCGGTCGCGGGTCGATCCAGCCCATCGCCAGGGGTTCATCGCGAAGGCTTCCCTGGCCTCGTCCGAGACAATTGTGGTTGGTCGCCCGGGCGATCAGGTCGCGCGTCGCTCGCTGGCTTTCTATCAGGCGGTAGCGGATCACCTGGCCGCCAAGGGAGGGCGGGCATGACAGGCCATGCACACAGCACTCTCGAGAGCATCAGAAGAAGCCTCGTTGGCTTGCGGATGCCCCGCGCCTTGGAGATGCTCGACGCAACGCTGCGGCGCATGGAGCAGGGTGAGATCAATGGCATCGAGGCTCTCGATCACCTGCTGCTGGAAGAGCTCACGTTGCGCGAGAGCCGGCGCATCAAGGCGGCCCTGATGATGGCGCGGCTGACCACGGTCAAGACCCTGGCGAGCTTTGACTTTGCCTTCCAGCTCTCGCTCGACCGCAATCGCATCCTGGCGCTGGCGGAGCTGAAGTTCATCGACCGGGCCGAGGCGGTTCATCTGCT
>KI912074.1:93181-97129 GCA_000517005.1 Microvirga lupini | reverse complement strand
CAGGCGCGGCCCGAAGGGCGTCCCCTTTGCGGCGTTTGGCACGGGGGCAACAACCCGCGCCCCACAGGACGGACACCGAACCCCAAGACGCCGATGACGCTCGATCAAAGGCTTGATCGCGGCAAGCTCGATCGTGTCGTGTTCGCTCACGGTCTCGGTAGGAAGATCGGTCGACAGCCGCGTGCGGCAGCACGGGCATTGGTCGGGATGATGGTCGACAAGGCGATCGGCCTCCTCGCTCATGGCGCGGCTGTGACCGTCATGCCCCGGCTTGGCCGCCGGGCTTGGCCTTATCTCGACGCTCCTTACGATCACTCGAGGGAGGCTTGGAGGAGGTTCGCGAGGTCTTCTGCGGCCGCTGCAGCCGCAGCACCAGCTCAATCAGTTCTTCCTTCGTCAGACGCTGCAAATCAGTGCGATCCATCTCCCCATGGATTCAGGGATTGCGGCTGCTGACAAGGGCGTGGGTAATTACGCCCAAGGCCATCCCACTGACGCCAAACTGGATCTCAAAGCCCTGCTGGCTCTGGTGCGGCAGGCCAAGCGGCATGGCCTCAAGCTGCGGCAGGCCTACACGCGTCTGGCCAAACGCGCGGCCGTGCAGGTGGGCCGCTATGCCCATGCGCGCCAGATGCGGCGCATGCAGCGGGAGCTCAAGCGGCTGAAGACCTATTTGGGACGAGTGTATCGGGACGTGGCGCGCAAGGTCTCCGGGGATGCGGGCTCGCTCTTCGGTTGGCTGGCCTGCTCGGCCTGACGGAGCGTCTGTTGGTTCAGGAGCGCACGAGCAAGAACAAGCTCTACAGCCTGCATGCGCCTGAGGTGGTGTGTATCGCGAAAGGCAAAGCGCATCGGCCGTACGAGGTCGGTGCGAAGGTTGCGGTGGCGGTGACGAACCGGGAAGGGTTTGTTCTCGCGTCCACGGCGCTGGAGGGCAATCCGTATGACGGTCATCCCCTCAATGCCACGGTGGATCAGGTCATGGCCATGTCGGGCGTGGAGCCCGCGCGCATTGACGTCGACCAGGGCTATCGCGGGCATGATTACGCCAAGAAGGAGCGCGTGTTCATTGCCCGGCAGCGGCGTGGGCTCACGCCGACGATCAAACCGGAGCTGAGACGGCGATCCGCGATCGAGCCGATGATCGGACACATGAAGGCGGACGGGCGGCTTGGACGCAATCACCTGCTCGGAGCAGCCGGCGACGCCATGAATGCGCTCCTCGTCGCGGCCGGGCACAATCTGCGGCTGATCCTGAACTGGCTCAGGCTTTGTGTGGCCTGGATCATTGCGGCTCTGATGAGTTCATCCGCGCAATCGGATACTTCCCACGACCTCTGGAATCCAATTGCCGCCTGATCAAACGACATTGTTCAGGGCCGACTCGTTAATGTGACGGTGCCAGATTGGGCCGCCTCATTCTTCTGATCCCATACTGGGAGAGCCCGAGAGCTGATCCCGAAGAGAAGCAAGACCCGCGAGTGACGTCAAACACCGGGAACGTGGAAGGCCTGAAAGCGCTTGACCTTAAACCGCCGAATAGAGAAGAAGCCCCCTACACCTCAGACGAATGGTTTTGCGGAGCGCTTCAACGGGCACGTTCAAGGCGAGGTGCTCGGGTATACTATCTCCAGCCATCGTGATCTGGAGAAACTGTTCAAAGGCACCTCCCCGAAGTCTGCAAGTCGTCGCTGCCGCCAAGGAGGTCTTGCACCTGGACAATTAGGTACGGAGACGCTCTAGTCTCCACAACATCTCTGCACCGCTCCATTGGCCAACGGCAATCCGGGGAAGATCGTATAGATCGAAGCTCAAGCGATTGATCGCACGGTGCTGAGTCGAGCAGGCCCAGTTATAGCCGGCCTCCCGCACCAATGTAATCGTGTCAGCGTCACGATCGCCATGAGGATAGGCGAAACCCGTGGGGAGAACGCCGGCGATCCTAGCGCAGTCCCTTCGACATCCTTCAATTTCCAGCCGACGGAGCTCTGGGGGAAAGGTTGTAAGCGGGTGATGCCGGCGGGAATGCCCACCTACAGAAATCAAGTCTGAGGGGAGTCGGCGGGCTTGTTCCTGGGACATTGGGAAATCATTGGGCGACGGCATGGAGGGAGCGAAAAGAGCCTGAAGTTCCGACATATGTTCTTCACGCTGCTCAGGCCGGCATCGTTGTAGCGCACTCCACAAGGCAAGGTAGGTGCGCTCCCGGGCATTCTGCGGCTCACTATCAGTCCGCCAGTCGCTGCGCGGCGCTCCATTCTCTTCTAACGCAGGAAGGTCGATGACAATGCATTGCCCGCTGATCACAAAACGGCAGCCCATCGACCCACGAAGCAAGACAATCATTCGAGCGAGCAGATCCCACCAAAACTCCTCTGTTTGCCCTATGCTGGCCGTGCTCAGAAATATCGTGGCTGGAATGCCAGCAGCCTCGAGCAGGGGCTTTGCGACCAGAAGGTTGTCAACATAGCCGTCATCGAAGGTGATTGCCACCGCATCCTTGGGCAGACTGCCGTGAAGCAGGTGATCGACCATTGCGTCCATAGATAGAACTTGACGCTCCTTCGACAGCACTTCGAGCTGATCTCGGAAAACGTCTGGAGACACGCTCAATCCCCACGGGTCTAGAGGTGGGTCGGCAATGCGGTGGTACATAAGGATGGCAGGATTCACTCGTGGCATTAGGCGCCTTTGAGCCCATCTCGCTACCCGCCGGATCATAGCTGCTTAACCGAGCGTACAGTAATAATGAAAGGATCGGTCATGCATTACAGCTTACCATGAGCTGTCAGGGCAGCGCTCCAATTCATAGCTCAAGTAGCCTCCTAACCAATCGCGATTGACGGTTCGAAACCGACCATGAAGCCAATACCGGAGATCTCTATCCTTAATTCGCAGATGATCAATCTGAAGAGGCCACGCTTTGCCAGAAAGTTTGTAACAAATAGTAGCTTTCGATCTAATAACATCTCCTCCGATAGTAGGCCAGATGGTGGGGATTGTATCTTGATGCCAATCTATCGGGTTATCAACGTGCCTTCCTAACCTGTTTTTCAATTCTTGATAACTTAAACGTGCAACGTCAATCCAACAAGGCTCCATATCCTCTAACACGAGGAGAGCCTTCCCATGCGGTTTCAAGACTCGGTACATCTCTACAATGCATTGCTTCGGAGAAGATGCATGATTCAGACTCCAGAATGCTAAGACCGCATCGAAACTGCTTGAAGGGAAAGGAAGCTTTTCTCCAACGCCCATGATGAAGTTTGGTCTTGCACCTTCAGGGGTTAACTTCTTACGGATTGATGTCCAGCTTTCATCCAGCCAAATCGAACTTGGATCAATAACGATGTATTGAGTCCCTGGTTTCATATAAGCACCGGCAAGTCCAGCACCACCACCAATATCAAGCACGGTACCTTGCAGGTCTGCAAGTATTTGAATGTACGGCTTGTACTCGTTATTCAGTGACTCGACAGGATTGCCGTGCTCATTTGTGAACCACCTATACCATTCCTCCATTTGTGACTGACGCCCTGCCCATGACATCTCCATTGCACCCCCCTCACTAGCCGCTTAAACTCGTTCAATCATATGTTCCAGGCGCTCAACCCAAGTCATGCCGAGCTTGAGGGAAAGCCACTCTTGAGGAGGCAGACCAGATCTGCTCGACCGAAAACCGCTTCTTGCACATGACGAACCTCCTTGACCCCCAAGGACATTTACCGACTAGACTAACATAAGGGCTGGATTACTTCGCCCGCGCTACCTCACGTCACAATGGAGGTTGAAGCAGTTCAAGGAGGGTGAAAGGAGCCTTTCGTAAGGCTCATTTGAGAACCCACGGCGGGCGCGAAATCCCATAGCCCTTTCCGGCTGTGGGCCCCTACAGATTGCGGTCCTTGCCTATTCCCAAAAACCCCTAAAAGCCGCTTCTCTTGATCGATA
>KI912074.1:92715-93081 GCA_000517005.1 Microvirga lupini | reverse complement strand
TAGGAGGCTGGTGAGCAATTATCTTTCCTATTTGCGGGTGAGGCGCCGCAGCAGGATGCGGCTCATCGCGAGGTAGAGCAGCATCTCGCCGGTCTCGACAAAGCGTTCATCGTCCTTGGCCAGCCGCCGATTGGCGGTGAGCCACGCCAGTGTCCGCTCGACGACCCAGCGGCGCTTGAGCACCTGAAAGCCACTCGGCCGCAGTGGCGGCTCCGATCCAACCCGCGTCCAGACGCCGCCGGTCCACCCATGTTGCGGAATCGACAGCCTCCAGCCCAGCGCTCTGCACAGCCAATCCTTCCATCCTCGAGAAGCCGTGTCGGCCCACATCAGCTCGATGGCCGGGAAGAGATGCTGCAGACCCGA
>KI912074.1:92230-92615 GCA_000517005.1 Microvirga lupini | reverse complement strand
ACAACAGCGCGGCGCCCGCACGGTCGTGGATGTCCGCCGGATGCACCTTGTTCTTCAGCAGAGTGCCTTGTGTATCGACGAGCAGATGGCGCTTGCGGCCCTTGATCGTCTTGCCGCCGTCGTAGCCACGTGGCCCGCCCATCTCAGTGGTTTTGACCGACTGGCTGGCGATGATCGCCGCTGTCGGCTGAGGATTGCGGCCGATCGTGCGGCGAGAGCTCTCGCGCAGGGTCTGGGTCACGTGCTCCCCTGTGCCATCCTCGCGCCACTGGGCAGAGTGGGAAAAGACGGCACAGCGCGGGGGATCCTCGTGCGGCAGCAGCCGCCATGGCGCGCCGGTGCGCAGCAGAGAGAAGATCGCATCGACGATGCGCCGCAACGGGGA
>KI912074.1:83216-92130 GCA_000517005.1 Microvirga lupini | reverse complement strand
ACGCGCAAACATCATTCTCACAAGAGGGCGCACGCCGAGTGCTTACGATCCATGTGACCGATCTGCCCCAGATGCGACCTACGCTTATTCAACTTTCCGGGCGCCCTCGAACCGTTTCCACAATCCACAACTACTCACCAAGACGGGCCGTACCTACCTGAAAGCCGCTGCTTTGAAGCGACCATAGAGCAGCGAATAATCCCTCATTCTGAAGCAATTCATCGGGCCTACCCTGTTCGATGATTCTTCCTCGTTTCAGAACGACTATATGATCGGCTCGGCGGACCGTGCTCAATCGATGAGCAATGACAATCATCGTCGTGCTGCCGGCTAACTCGGCTAGAGCGTTCTCGATGGAGCTTTCAGCCAAGCTGTCAAGCGCGTTCGTAGCCTCATCCAGGATCAGGATTTCCGGAGATCGCAGCAACGCTCGCGCAAGCCCGATTCTCTGCCTTTGCCCTGCCGAGAGTTGTAAGCCTTTCCCGCCAATCTTTGTGGAGAGACCATTTGGCAAATCTTCAAGAAATTGGTCTACATGCGCTTGACGCGCAGCCGCTATCACAGCTGCATGATCGGCACTGGCTCGACCATAGGCGATCGCATCGTAGATAGTATCTCCAAGCAGTTCAGTGTCTTGACCAGCAACAGCCAATCTGCCGCGCCAATCCGAAAGACATAGGTTCTGGAGCGCCGTACCGTCCACAATAATGTCGCCTCTGTCTGGATCGTACAGCCGACATAAAAGGTTCACTATAGTCGACTTCCCTGCGCCTGACTCGCCGACAATTGCTGTGATCTTGTTTCTTCTGATCTCAAACGATACGTCTTTGATCGCTTGGCTTTCGCCTGCCGAGCTGCAATAAGTAAAACTTACGCGGGCGAATTTAATACTTTCCCGCAAACCCTCATAAGGTTGACTCCCATCCTCAATGTAGGGCTTGCCTATGGGACTGAGTAAAGCACTCGTCTGTGCAAGCGCGGGAGTCAAAGTTGCTATTTGGACTCGAAAGTGAGCAATGCGTCGGATGTGGGGCTGCAATCGGTAAAGCAAGACAAGAAACGTCGTAAATTCTGCTGAGTTTATCTGTGATGACCAAGCGAATAGCAGAATAAAGAGGAAAATTGGCGCATACAGAACTTCCGTCAGGGGGGAAATTGCGACAGCAGCGAGTTCAGTACGGAATGTGGCGGCACGCGACCGTTCGAGAGCTCTATCGAAACGCTCCTGTTCGCGTCTCTCTTGACCGAAAAGCCGGATTAACCGCATAGCTCCAAGTAATTCTATCGTTATGTCGGTCAGAGCAGCGCTTGCGTTCATAAGCTCGTGCCCGAAGCGGTTTGCATCGCGCATTACTAGCCGGATTAATAAGCTAGCTGCTAATACTCCTCCACATACCAAAAGGGAAAGCTGCCATGAAATCGAAATCAAAAGTATTCCGAATGCTAATATAGTGCATATGCTTATTAACAACTGACAGAAAGCTACCAGAAGTTCGCCGACAAGCCATGTCTCCCCCCGAACTATGTCGTATAGTCGCCCCTGCTCCCGCCCAGGAAAAAAGGAGTATCCGACGTGAAGGAGTTGACCAAAGAGTGCACTTCGGAGAGCACGAATTGCCGTGCCGCTGAACCAGAGAGAGATCGCGCTGAATGAAAATTGCAAGATAGCCTTAACAAGTAATAGCCCAAAAACGGTTACCGTAAGGGCTAAGACTCGCCTCTCCGTGGGGAGCCAGCTTACGTAATTCTCAAGCGGACTCAGAATTGTACTAGATGACAATTGGTCGTTTGAATACACCTCATTAAGAAGAGGTATTAGGAGCCCTATGCTAGCACCTTCCGCTGCCGCCGATAGCATCCCGAGTACGACGATGAGCGGGACAGCCCAAATGCTGGGCCCCACGATGGGCAGTAGAGTACTAAGGGAAGGTAGGGCAAATTCTACTGCTGATTTCGGGGAGAGTAACTTCATGCTTCTTCCGCTCTCTGCCCACCAGTCGAGGGCTGCGGCATCAAGCGACTGCTAGATATTTCCGGGATGCCGCGTCGTTTGATCCGCCAGGCTGAGACTAAAGCCTGCCGTCGTGCTTCAAACCTTAAATGCTGGATTGAGGCAAAATGTAAGTCCATGTTAGGCTTCACGCCTACGGATGGGGGCACTTCAAGAAAGAGCTTACCAAGTACGGTTGGTTCCTTGTCTTCTCCGAACTCGCTGTCTCTGCAACGATACTGCTCCACAATACGCACAGCCCACCCAAGGCTCTGGGTAGAGCGAAGAGTCCTCCGTAATCCCGACCGCATCGCTGCCATTGTTCGAGGCCGAATAGCCGCAGCTGGATCCTGCAGTATCGTTCGAAGAAGCATCAGGGCTCCCGTAACCGGCCGGCCTCCGTAGAAGGCTTCCTCCGCCAACCAAGCGCAGCACTCGCCTCGCGCCCAGCGAAATAACTTTCTCGGAAGCTCTGGATGCCGCTGTTGAACGCCAGCTAGTGCATGTGCCCTCGATCTTAACATTTGGCTAGAGTCCTGTGACATACTCCCGGCGGTTCGCCGATAACCAACTAAGAACTCCGGAACAAACCCGAAATCACATCGCTCAGCAATTGCGAGAAACAGCTTCGTATCCTCAGATCCTTGCGCACCTTTCGCTCGCAAGCTCTCATCAAAACCTCCAATTTCCTCCAAGCATGATCTCCGGATCAGCGCGGCGCTGCCACCTCCTACGAAGTTGAATAGAACCAGAGCAGCGAACACATCACCGTGGTAAGGTGGATGGGTAGGATAACCGGTTACCCGACCCTCGTCATCAATGTCCCTATACCGGCAATAGACTAGCCCTAAATCCGAGGATCCATTTCGCATCAACTGCATTTGTCGTGCAATTTTATCTGGGTGCCAGATGTCATCGGCATCTAGAAACGCAACAAACCTCGCCTTGGAGTAAGCAATGCCAGTGTTACGTGCGGACGCTACTCCTCCATTCGGCTGACAGACAAGTTGGAGCCGGCGGTCGTGTTTGGCCAACTTAGCCACAATCGCAGGCGTCTCGTCGCGAGATCCATCATCAACTACGATCACTTCAATATTGCTATGAGATTGGCATAGGGCAGACCGGACCGCATCTGCTATGTAAGAAGAAGCATTGTATGCAGGAATAACCACGGACACGAGTTCTGGAGTAGGTCGCTCCGGTTCCGAGGCATCTATGCTCGATAATTCTGGACTGGTCACCAGCTAATCCCCCGGAGTTTAACCCCAATCCGACTGCGCCCTGCGGACCAGAGACGCGCCAGTCCGGGATATCGATAATGTAGCATTGCTTTCACTAAGAGTACTCTGGCATAAAAGCCGCCTTGGCCGGTTAAGAGTATGTATTTCTCAAACCACTGTAGAAACTGCAGGCGTACAATTCTCTTTCTACCACCAGCTAGCGCAGTATGCGAACTAGAGTCAGATCTTTGTCGATACCAGTCCCACCACTCCTCGGATACATACACTGTCGCTGTAAGATATACCTTAACCAGAAAAGCCTGATCTGTGTACGCTACTCGGAAACTGTCTTCCCACCCCCCTATACGTTCTAGTAGATTAGCTCGTATCAATATTGTGTTTACGGAAGGAGCAGCACCTTGCCCGAAAGGATAAAGACGCGCAAGTAGCTGTCCTGGTTCAAACAATCTATTCTGCGGTGCTCCTACTTGGATAATGTTGTCGCTAATACCCTCTTTGTGAGGTGTAGCCCAGCTGTACCAGTATTTTGTCGCTCCAATAATCATATCTACATCAGGGTACTTGGACAACAACTTTACTTGCTGCTCAAGTTTGTGCGGTACCCATAAATCGTCAGCATCTAAGTAAGCAATGTGAGATCCTTTGGCAGCCCGTGCACCTAGGTTCCTTGATGCGCTAGCACCTAAGTTTTCGTGTCGGGGATGCTCTAGGTAAGTAATCTTGTCTCGGTAGAGTTCCGAATGAAGCCGAGCTATTTGGGTGCTTCCATCAGTAGAGCCATCATCGACCAACAGCAGCTCCCAACGCGAATAACTCTGGGCCAGAACGCTTCTGATTGAATCCTGAATGTACTTCTCGCAATTGAGGAATGGCATTATGATCGAAATAAACGGCGCGTTAGATATTTGATCTGATTCACTGGAGGATGAGTCGCTTTCAATAGCCATTTGATTTACCCTCACATTTCAATACTTAATTCAACATATCGAAAACAGTGGTGGGGCTGCTTTGCATAGTATTGGGAACAGGAATTTGGCCCATTCCAATCTAGCACCTGTAGCCGGGGCTCTGAGCGGCTAGCATCGGAACGCCAAACGTTCGCGTCAGTAGTACGGACCCGCGCGCTGCTCGCTTACTCAGTGATCTCAGCCGAAGTTACCTCATAAGGATATGAGAAGCTTGTGATAGGCTCATTAGAGATACATGCACTACTACTTGCCAGCCATTGAACTTTTATTTGATTAAGGAGTCTTCGCGCGCTTCGAAATGCTCTCACTGACACTAACTACTCTCCTTGACGGCTCGTGCAGCAACTAAGACCTGATAGGAACGGTCCTGATGCTGCAACTCCTCACGCTGCAACTCCCGAGAGGATATTCCGTGAAGAAAGGCGACTGAGGCTAAGATATTCCCATGCGCTTCTACATTAACGCTCGTTCCGAACTGCTCGTTAAGTAGCTTCTCGATCGATGCAGAAGTGAACGCCCAGTACCAGGTTCGACCCCATTCCCCCGGATCAATCTGGGAGATTCCGGGAACCGTTATTAACAGCACTCCCCCGGGCTTGATGATTCTGTGGAGCGTCCGGAGTGCTGCCTTGAAGTCATATATCAGGTGCAGCGTCTGAGTAAGAATAATACAGTCGAATATATCAGACGGGATGTGGTGAGCCGTCGACAGATCCCCTGTGAACGTTGCGCTTGGATGGTCAGCTCGTACGTGGAGCACATCGCTCTGCGTCACGCGATCGCCACCGAACCTAGCTGTGTATGATGAATCACCGATTTCCAACACACGTCCGTGAATATCGTTAGCCCAGCGGTCGAGAAAAGCTTCGATGTAATGCCGGTCAATTGGTAGCCCTCGGCTATAACCAAATGTGGGGTCTATTGGATCAAGCCGACGCAAGTCTCCGAAACGAATGCTGCCAACAGGCAGCCGCGGCGGCGGCGCTCTTAACAGCTTCCGCAATGTACGACGAAGATGATACGGTAGCGTAGCCTCTGCTGATCGCACCACACCCCTCAATGCGTCCCTCGCTAGGAGCGGAACAGCGCAAGGGGCATTTCGAACGCACGAACCAAAATCTTGCAGTGCTTGGCGCCTACGACCGGGGATAAGGAAAGTTGCAATTGTTTGTTTCATCCATTCGGTACCGTAGTAGCCTTGCCAGAAACGAATGCCTTGTTTCTGCGCGCGTCTCATGTCTTGGTCCTGTGCAACATAGCTGCGCTGCGCTCGCAGCACTGACAAAGAGGTAAGCAGCATCAACTTGGGATCCCGAGACATGTTCGTTTCATGCTGCCGATAGTCGGCGACAAGATTGGGATGGGAAGCTATGGGGTAGATCCGTGCAATCCGCAGATAAATTTCGTAGTCTTCGCATGCAGGAAGTGCCGTATCGAAACCACCAACAGCCTCTAACACATCTTTGCGATACAAAACGGTTGCATGCATAGCGATGTAATTGCCCCTTAGCAACCTGACGTAGCCATCGTCACGGCCGTCTGGCAATCTCTTCCAGAGACAGGCCCGCGCGGACGTAACACCGCGATGTCCTCCGAAAACAAAACCGCAATCGCCGTTCACATCAAAGCAGTCGAGTCCGTGCTGTATGGTATCTGGCACTAAAAAGTCGTCGGCGTCCAGAAACGCGATATACTTGCTTTTACTTTCTCTGATCCCGGTGTTGCGAGCTGCGGACAAGCCTGAGTTGGGCTGCCAAACATATCTTGCCGCCGGATATCGCGAACAAACTTCCCGAGTATCGTCCGTTGAACCATCATCAATTACTATTATCTCATTAGTAGGCACTGTTTGCGCAAGAACGCTCGCAATAGCTTCATCCAGAAACTGAGCGTGATTGAACGTGGTGATAACTACGGATACGGACTGTCGACCGTGGGCCCTTGTCACCGCTTGATTTCCTTTTCCTGATATTCCTGGGAAACGGAACGTATTAAACTCAAGTTTCTTGCTCTAGCGACAAAGAACTCTACGTAGACCAGCGGAGCGACCATACTTGGACAAGCTAGCCGAAGGAACTCGGTTTGAACCATCCCGTTTGCCCAAAATCACCTAGACACCGGGACTGTAGATCTCGACCAAACCCTATTTTCGGTCAGCCCAGATGGAACTACCTTCATCTGCTATGACTGCCTGCAAGGGACATTGATGTTGCAGTGGCTGAGACGATAGGTTCGGCGACTCCGTTAGGACTCGTTTGAAGAATTTGCGGAAGTTGGTGTGCTGCTGAATTAAGTGCTTGGTCACGGAACCATTGAAGCGTTCGCCTCACACCCTCCTCGTAGGGAACCCAGCAGGTCCATCCTTTCAGTAGTTGGTGCGCAACGGTCAGATCAGGGCGTCGGTTGGTGGGGTCCTGCGGAACGGGATCTACATGAATGATTGTTGAGCCAGGGATTAAGCTTGCGACATACCGCGCAATCTCGAGCACTGAAATTTCCCTGTCGTTTCCAATATTGACTGGGCCGCGATGATCGATTGGGGTGAGCCAGAAGAGCCGTGCAAGTCCCTCCACGATATCATCGATGTATCCCCAGCTGCGCGATTGGCGCCCATCGCCATAGACAACAATCGGCTGGCCAACGAGGGCCCGCGTGATGAAGTTTGAAACAGCGCGTCCATCATCTGGACGCGTGCGGGGGCCGTAGACGTTAAACAGGCGCGCTACTCTTACGTTTGTGCCTTGAACACGACTTTTCTCGAATAAGAGGGCTTCGGTACAGCGTTTGCTCTCGTCGTAGGAGGAGCGTGGGCCAGTACAGTCGACAGAACCGCGGTAACTTTCCGGCTGAGGTGTGATGAGGGGATCGCCGTAAACTTCTGATGTAGAGGTGAAGCAGAACGTTCCTCCCTTGGCGAGAAGAGCAAGGAGGCGCATTGTACCGAGAACATTTGCTGAGATGGTACGTTCCGGCTCCTTCATGTACCAAGGGGGGGACGCTGGAGATGCCAGATTATAGATCTCGTCGAACATTATGTCCGACTGAAATGTTTCAGTATCTGATTGAACGATGGAGAGTCGGTAATCTGAGGTGTGAGCTAGATTGCTTCTGAGGCCTGTCCAGAGATTATCAACCACTACAATTCGCTCGATATCAGCTCGCGCGAGAAGACGATCGACAAGATGAGAGCCAATGAATCCAGCGCCCCCAGCTACCAATACTCTTCTCATGATTTTCCCCATGGAGACGATTGGCTCAAGTCGACGGTGCTGCTACTCTAACCAGACCCTAGCTCCGCGTTGCTGAACAGGTACTCCCGACTCGGCCCGAGTTGGTCATCAAGAATTTTGAGCTTGAGCATCGCTTGGCGGTGCTTAGGACTAGTTGCTTCCACCGCGTTTCCTAATTCTTGATACTCATGGAACAGTTGGCGGTGCACAGGTTGCATGCTTTTCTTACGACGTTGAACTCTCTTGGCAACGAATTTTTTTAAAACCAATCTCGGAAGGGTAGTGAGCTTACGCGGTTTGGTACTTATGACGTCTGCACACGCCTGAGCGGCCGTTTTGTATTTGCCATGCTTCAAGGCTGAGAGAATAATCCAAAGGTTGTGTTCGCAAATTGCCTTACGAACAACTTGTTGAGCAACAGGATTGCGTTGTTCAGAGCAACTTTCCAAAACAAGCTTGCGCGACAGGGCCATTCTTACGTGGTTACTGGACATACTCGATGCC
Organism: Microvirga lupini; assembly: GCA_000517005.1. Lineage (GTDB taxonomy): Bacteria > Pseudomonadota > Alphaproteobacteria > Rhizobiales > Beijerinckiaceae > Microvirga > Microvirga lupini. The sequence continues at coordinate 84,197 of KI912074.1, read as the reverse complement.
GTCCTACGGTATCCAACCAAAAACTCAGGTACTACGGCGAAGGTGTATTGCGCAGCAATGTGAAGCTGTAGAAGGAAGTCTTCGCATCCCTGTACTCCAAGTTCTCGGAGACGTGTGGAATATCCACCAACTGCTTCCACTACGGATCGGCGCATCAATAATGAACTTCCATTGCCAATAAAATTCTGATTTATGTGCTGCAGGAAGACCCAGCCTTCTGGCGTGTATCGTTTCTCCGAGCGGATCACATAATCGTCAGCATCTATACGACGAGAAAGTGTGTATACAAGCCCGATATCTTGCGGCCCATGCCTTAAAACGCGCATCTGCTTTTCAATTTTAGTGGGGTGCCAAAGATCGTCCGCGTCAAGAGGTGCAATATAATCGCCGCGGCAATGTAGGATTCCTCTATTTCGTGCAGCTGCAACGCCCTGATTGGCTTGGCGTACTAAGTGGATACGCTGATCCTTACGCATGGCCTCTCCGACTATCTCAGCTGTCTGATCACTTGATCCATCATCAACCACAATGATCTCTAGCCTTGGATAAGTTTGATTGCAGGCAGAAAGAAGAGTCCTGTCAATGAACTGGGCAGCATTGTATGCTGGTATAATGACCGATACCAAATCATTATTCATGAAGACACCTAGTTTAGTTCCAAGTCTCGTTAGAGGCTGTGTAAAAACGTTGGCGGGCCGCTGCTTGGAGCAATTTTGTGTCTTGCATACCTGCGGAGACCGGGAAATTCCCGGTGCAGGGGTGTGAACTTGTACAAATAGTTCGTCTCGATCACACTGATTCGAGTTTTCACACAGGCTCGTTAGAACGCTACCTCAAAAGCCGAATACTAGATAGCAGTTTCTACTATATTAGCTCGACTTTGGCCATTTTGGCGGGTGATGTGCGAGCGCAGGGGGCGGCGAAGCGAACTATGCGATAGGCTGGCGGAGTTTCCGCCAAGAGACGCCGCCCTGCCGGATC
>KI912074.1:82985-83116 GCA_000517005.1 Microvirga lupini | reverse complement strand
TCGCCAAGGTGGCCAAGCGCATCGAGCAGGTCGAGGCCAGCATTGCACGCTACCTGGCGGCGCTGAATCGGGCCGACCGGCAGGGTGGTGAGGAGACCGAGGTCAGGACAACCCGCCTCAAGGAGAAGATT
>KI912074.1:82246-82885 GCA_000517005.1 Microvirga lupini | reverse complement strand
GCGACTATCGTTGAACCCTCGTGGGAACTCCGGCGACCTGCCATCGCAGGAGTGGTCGCATCTAAAGTAGGCCAACCTGCTGCACCGACGCAAATGGCCGCCTTGGGTCCAGCCTGTGTGGAAACGCGTCGATATGCTAAGCTGATAATGATCGGCGGAGGGCAAGATGAAGCGTTTCGTTGAAGGAGAGGACCGCCGGCAGGCGACCTTGCTGCCCGCGTGTCTCGACGATTACGTGGCGCCTGACAATCCCGTGCGCATCATTGAGGCCTTCGTTGACGAGCTGGACGTAGCCGCCCTGGGCTTCGACAGGGTTGTCCCGCATGTCACAGGTCGCCCGGCCTATCATCCCGCAACGCTGCTCAGGATCTACATCTACGGCTATCTCAACCGCATCCCCTCCAGCCGCAGATTGGAACGGGAGAGCCAGCGCAACCTCGAGCTGATGTGGCTCACCGGCCGCTTGATGCCGGACTTCAAGACCATTGCCGATTTCCGCCGCGACAACGGAAGCCATCCGTGCGGCATGCGCGCAGTTCGTTGAGCTGTGCTGCAAGCTCAACCTGTTCTCCCGCGCGGTGGTTGCTCTTGACGGCTCCAAGTTCAAGGCGGTCAACAACCGCGACAAGAACTTCACCG
>KI912074.1:78625-82146 GCA_000517005.1 Microvirga lupini | reverse complement strand
GGCAAATGCAGTCTCTCAAAGACATGGAGCAGCAGGTGGAGGCCGCGCCCGACCAGCAGATCTCGCTCACCGATCCGGATGCTCGGTCGATGGCCACCAGCGGCACGGGCACCGGCATTATGGGCTACAACGTCCAGATGGCGGTGGAGGCCGAGCATCATCTCATCGTGGCGCATGAGGTGACGAATGTCGGCAACGATCGCACACAACTGCTCTCGATGGGACGGCAAGCCCGGGACGTGATGGCATGCGAGGAACTCACCGTGCTGGCCGACCGGGGCTACTACAACGGTGACGAGGTGCTGGCCTGCGAGGGCACCGGCGTGCTGCCTTGTGTTCCTAAGATCCAGACCTCCGGCAATACCAAACGTGGCCTTTTCACTGGACAGGACTTCGTCTACGACGCCGAGCATGACCGCTATACCTGCCCGGCCGGCCAGCACCTGACCAGGGGCAAGGTGCGCTCAGATCGCCGCGACACGATCGATCACTGCCGCAACCTCACAGCTTGTTCGGCCTGCGCGCTCAAGCCCCGCTGCACGCCGGACAAGCACAAGCGGGTGAAGCGCTGGCAGCACGAGGATGAGCTCGACCGGATGCAGGCTCGGCTCGAGCGCATGCCCGAGGCCATGGCCGTTCGCTGGCAGACGGTGGAGCATCCGTTTGGAACCATCAAGGCCTGGATGGGCAGCACCCATTTCCTGATGAAGACCCTGGAGAAGGTCAAACCCGAGATGAGCCTGCACGTGCTGGCCTACAACCTGAAGCGGATGATCAACATCCTGGGGGTCGGGCCGCTGCTGAAGGCTCTGGCCGCCTGACGCCACACGCCAGCCCATGCGCACCATCACGGCACCACCACGCTCCACGGCGGTGCCGTCCCAGAACACCAGCTTGATGCGATCCGGCGACTGTATGACATAGTGCATCCCTCCGGTTAGATCCCGGGCAGTCTCAGCGTCTTATCACCTTGCAGCACCGCGAAGTTCCGCGGCCGGCGCGCAACAATGTCCTGCACGCCTATCCGAACCGCCTCCGTGTCGAGTGCGGCAACCGGAACCATCCAGGGTGCCGATGGCATAAGTTGTGTGGCCGGAAGAACTCCTTGCCGGATCAACCGGTGAACCGATCCGACACAGATCTTCAGCCGCGCCGCCGTTTCATCGACGCTGATCGTTGGCTCTCGAGCCAAACTCGGGTCAAACGCTGGAATGGCGAGCCGCTCGCGCAACTCCTGCACCCGCACCGTCGTCCAGGACTGCCCATCGGCCGATTTGCACCGCATCCGGTTCATCGTCACGGCCAGTTCCCGGTCAGGCCACTGGCCACCAAGTTTGCGCATCACCGCCACCGGGCTCGGGCCCCGGTCGACCGGGTACCGCCCGGTCTTGACCCGGGGCACCCGCAATTCGGTATGACGGCCTCCGATCCAGTGCACGATCACCACCGCTTCGTTCGATGCGTCATCCAGATCGATCACGACCTCCTGGATCACGAGGTGGGCCAGCCGTTGCTTGGTCCGTGCATCGGTCGTGGGGGCATTCCAGGCTGCGGGCAGGTCATAGGCCAGTTGCAACAGGGCGGCTCGATCAATCTTCGGGCGGGTGGCTGCCTCGGCCTTCACGCAAGCCACGCGTTGTTCGAGGTGGGCCACCCGCTCAAGGGCTGTGTTCCATCACGCCTCCAGAGCCCGCACCACATGCCGCTTGGCCGGGTCCACAAGATCGTAGCGCCGCGCCGCCAGCGATGCCTCATAGCGGGCCTCCTCAAGCTCCCGTTCAAGGGCCTGCCGGATATCATCGGCCGCTTTGCTCACCTGATCGGCTGCCAGGATCGCCGCGTCGACAGCACGGTCCGATACGGCTTCGAGGATCTGATGGGCCACCGCACGATCAACCCGGACACCTCCGATGCCGATGCACAGACCGGAACCGACATGCGCGTCATCGCCTCGGCACTGGTAGCGATGCGCATGACCGGATCGCATGCCGTAGAACACCCGCATCATGCGGCCACAGCGGCCGCATCGGACCAAGCCAGTCAGGAGAGCCCGCCCGCCGCGGGCCGTCTTGCGGGACGCGCGCTTTTGCATATGGGCATTCTCGCCGATCATCCTCTGGTTCTCTTCAAACTGGTTCCAGCTGATGTAGCCGACATGGTGATCGCGCAGCAGCACGCTCCAGTTCGGCATCGTTTTGCGGTGGCCTTCGGTCTTACGCGCGCGGCCATCCACCATATGGGTGCGCTGGCTGGTCCGGCCGAACGCATAGGCTCCCGCATAGAGGGGATTTTGCAGAACCTGCAGAACCGTGTGATAGGCCGGGGCCTGCCACTCGATCCGGCAGATTGCGAGATTGCGGCGCACCACTGGCAGCCTCAGCTGTGACTGACGCATCCAGAGGAATACCTGACGTGCACTCCCTAGCTCACGGAACTTGCGGAAGAGAAGGTGAATCGTGGCGCAGACGTGCTCGTCCGGATCCACTTCGATGCGTCCGTCCTCCGTCCAGCAGTAGCCCGGCGGCAGCGTGAAGCGCAACTCACCGCGACGGGCCTTGGAATCCCGAGCGTCCAGTCCCCGTTGCCGCAGCAGGCTCAGCTCGTACTCGGACATCGTGCCCTTCAGACCCAGGAGCAGACGATCATTGACCAGACGAGGATCGTAAATGCCATCAGGATCAATGACCAGCGCTCCGACCAGAGCGCACAGGTCGATCAGGTGATGCCAGTCACGGCCATTGCGCGCGAGGCGAGACGCTTCGATGCAGAAGACAGCCCCAACCGACCCGGCGCAGACTGAGGCCACCAGCTTCTGGAACCCGGGCCGGGCGGTCAATCCGGAACCGGAGCGACCCAGGTCGTCGTCAATGACGGCAACGGCCGCAAAACCCATCGTCTGTGCGGCTTGCACCAGGGCATACTGGCGTCGTTGGCTCTCGGTGTGACCGGTCACTTGCCCAGGGGTGGATTGGCGGACATAGACGGCAGCACCACGGCTGAGGTGATCAGGTGTGATCTTCGGGTTCATGAGGCTCTCCCTCTTCGCGGGACTGCTCCCCCGTGTGGCCGAGAGCCGCCAGGAGAAGTTTGGCCAGAGCTTCGATCAACTCCGTCGTGTCGTGTTTGATCAGAGGCCTGACGGCCTCGCACTCCAGGCCGAGCACGAGTGGCGCGCCTGGACGGGCTCTCGGTCGCTTCATCCGAAGTCTCCTCCTTCAGCAAGGAACCCGATGATGCTCCCTTGGAGGAATTCGGCGCGATGGTGGGAAGAAGGGTCAGAAGCTGGTTCAGCGCTTCGACTTGGATGACAGGAGGGCCGACGGTGATGGCCGCGCAGATGGCGGCATTGCACATCCAGGCCGGCAGCTCTCGGCTGAACCCTGGGCGATCCTCCAGGTAGAGGGTCTCAGTACCGTTGCGTTCGGAGCGCTGACAGACGCGCAGGCTTCTGCCGTAGAGCGGATGCCACGGGTATTCGACCCTGACGAGCTGTGATCGGTATGCTGAATGTTGTTCGGTCT
>KI912074.1:78248-78525 GCA_000517005.1 Microvirga lupini | reverse complement strand
TTGAGGAAACACAGCATCCGGATCTCAATGTCAGGGAAAGGCAATTGCTTCGACAATGCCGTCGTCGAGACCTTCTTCAAGACCTTGAAATCTGAACTGGTCTGGCGCACCGTTTTCCAGACCAGAGCCGAGGCCAAGGAGGCGCTTGGGCGTTACATCGACGGCTTCTATAACCCCGTCCGGCGTCACTCGACACTCGACTACCTCAGCCCGGTTCAGTTCGAAAGGCTGGCCGAATAGCGACCAAACCGCTCTCCACTTAAGCGAAGCAAATCCA
>KI912074.1:71641-78148 GCA_000517005.1 Microvirga lupini | reverse complement strand
GAGTGAGCCCATCTGCCGTTTCCGCTGCAGCAGCTTAATGGCACAGCTGTCACTGACGCCAAAGGGCCGGGCCGCCGCCCGGCAGGTATGGCCCGCCTCAACAAAGGCCGCAACCCGCACGCGCAGATCCAAGGAGAAGCTCCGGGTCATGATCCACCTCCCGTTCCAGAAAGTGAATCACAGATCGCACCAGCCCAAAACCCCAGGAGTCGAATTTCTAGTCCGATGCTCTAGCCTCCGGCGATCCAAAGAAGGGGCTCAGCGCAGGAGCCGGAAAACTCTCCGTTCCCGTGGCCAATCTCTGGGATGGTCTCTCCGCTCGATAGCGGTAAGGATGTGTTGATGCAGATTGGCGGAGCTGATTCGTCGCGAGTGGCCTCCCGACATACAACTGTCACCGAACAAGCGCTCAAAACTTCAAAACTTAGAGCAAAGCACTTTCGATAGATCACGTCATTAATGTTCTTTGGTGCAACAGCTCCGTATTCGAAATTACGCCGTTGTCCAATCGAATGATGAAGTCACATGCATCCAGAGTGCTGTGTCGGTGCGCAACTATCACAATTGTAAGATCACGACTAAGTTGCTTTATTGACCCCATAACTGCGGCTTCAGTGTCGCTATCGAGCGCGCTAGTCGCTTCGTCGAGAATTAGCACCGATGGACCTTTATAAAGCGCGCGCGCAATTCCGATACGTTGCCGCTGGCCGCCCGAGAGCCGAATTCCCCGCTCGCCTACAAACGTTTCGACTCCGGATGGCAGCGTATCTAGAAAGGACGACAGCTCAGCCTGCTCGGCGGCCTTGCGCACCCTGTGCATGTCAATCTGGTCTGACGGCACGCCGAAGGCGATGTTCTCAGCGATTGATGAATCGCTAAGATAGATTGTCTGCGGCACATGAGCAATTGCCTTGTGCCATGCGCGCCGGTTCACGCCAGTGATCTCAACTGCATCAACAGTGATCCGGCCTTCACTCGGCTCCAACAGGCCCATAATGAGGTCCGTCAATGTACTTTTGCCACTTCCCGTTTTTCCAACTACTCCGACGCGGCAGCCCTTGGGAATGGCCAGATTTATGCTGCGAAGCACCAAGGCTTGTTCCGGTTGATAGCGGAAACTAACGCCATGGAACTCGATTGCTCGTTGAAAGGGAAGGGCGTTCAATGGAGCAGGAAGGAAATACTCGCTTGGAACCGGAGTTTCCAAAATACTCAATAGCTCGTCGAAGATGCTCCAATGACCTAGAAGCTGAACGGCTGCCGAATACCCCTGCTGCATAAGAGGCAACAGCCGTTGAGCACTAAGAGCAAGAGTGGCGAGAAGAGGCAGCGCAGCCGCAAGACCACCGGGTTGCTGGTTGAAATAGAGAGCCGCCATGGTGATCAGTATCATGCCAATCGTTTCAATAGCGTAGCGTGGGGCTGATCCAGCGAGATTGTTGCTTGTCAAGGCTGTGGCCACCTGACGATCGACGCGCGTAAATTTATCCAGTACAATATGCTGGGAACTATCGAGGAGAATATCGCGAATACCGCCAAGCCCCTCCTGAACGGTCTGAAGGCGCTTAGCCTGAAGCTTCGCAATTACGGTTCCCCGGGCCTGTACTTTTGATCGGAAAATAGCATTGATCGTGATGTAGGCGAGACCGATGCTGCCGAAAGCAATTGTAGCAATCATTGGATGGATGAAGAACAACGTTGCGACGATGGAAAGGCCTAACAAGCAGGAGGCACATACCTGCATCAATGGCTGAAGGATCGTTGATCCGATTTGGCGAACATCTTGGATGCTTGATAATATTTTACTCGTATTCTGCGAAATATGGAACGTGTAGTCTTGATGAATAACATTGCGTAGGACCTTGGTGGAAAGAGCCGTGTTGAAAGCAAGTACAAATTTGTTCATCGTCCACAGCAGAGCAGTTCGATAGACTGCAGCCATAACCGAAAACCCGATGAACACACTCGCTGCAACAATCAACAGGTTATCTCCTGGGTGGTAACCGGCTAAGCTTTTGATGCCTACTCGGCCGAGATAATTCCAAGCTGTTTCAGGGGCGCTCACAAAGGCAAGAAAAGGCAGGACTGCTCCGAGAGTCATGGCCTCAAGAGCGGCGCCGACGAGCATCATTGCCAGTATGACCCAGAGGCGAATTTGGAGCTTTCGCGACAGCTGCCGGTATAAGCGCTGAAGCAAATTGATCGAACTGACTTTGTCGGCTGTTCGCACTGTAGGTCTCTGCCTGATGTGCCGTTTAATGATTGTGAGACCGATGAATGATAGCTACTTTCAGCATGGGCAGCCACTTTCCGATCTATGTACGTAAGCGTGAGAGATATCTATGTACGTAAGCGTGAGAGATAGCTCAGTTTAGGACGAACAGATTTCCGTCTGGCGTAGATCTGGGATTCAATATAGGTCACAATCTGCGGTGAGACTGGGGCGGCGCATTCTCCCCAAAATTTATCTCGTATTCGGCCCAAATCGCACGGAGATATTGCAGCAAGCGCAGTACCCTCCGCAATACAAAGGCAGAGGCCAGCGAAATCAGAGATGCGTGTTCCGATGATATTTTCTTCGAAGGAGTACAATAAGGAACGGTCAAATTTTTGATATTTATCGAAATCAAACGTGTAAATGATTACGCCTGCTCCTTTATAAAAAATGTAATCGTATAATATCGATGAATAATCAGTGATTAGGAGGTTGAATCTGAAGAGATAAATATAGCAATCAGCTTGCTCTGGCCAGGGTTTGATGTTTGGAAAAGTGCTTGCGAATTCTAGCTCAGTTTTCCGATGAAGTTTGATATAAAGCAGAGCGTTGCGCTGTCGTAGTGCCTCGGAAAGTTCTTCCAGATCTGGTAGCGCTTCCTCCAGAAAAGGCCGCCCGGAGTCGCGGAAGGTTGGCATGTACATATAAACCTCTTTGAATGCTCCGAAATCTGCATCAATCTCTTGTGAAGGACTGATCACCTTGGCTGCTTCTAAGAGAATGGGGTCAGCTACGACGTCTAGGCGGGGGTACCCGAGCTTTGGGCACGCAGCTATATCCATGCCGAACTGGTCGGCGAAATGTTTTTGCGTGAAATCAGAAGTCGTTACCACCCAATCCGGCTTGACAAGGGACCCTAGATAAAAAGCCTTGGTCAGTAGTTTGGATTGGTACTTCAGGTGCTGACTGATTACGCTTCCCTTCTCATTCAATTGTATCGGCTTCAATCCAACCCCATGCCATAGGTTCAACAGCAAAGCGCCACGGCTGAGTTGTAAATTCGTATCGACTACACTGTGACAGAATACGAAAACCCGCGAGAATAGAGCAACGCGTATGCCAGACCACGACCAGCGAAGATATGACTTATAACCGGATGCAGCGAGACTATCGCGGGTAACCTTGTCTCCTGTCAGCCAAACGACATCGATGTCAGGACGGTTCAAGGTCATCCATAAGAAAAGATACTTTGCGTTTCCGGCAAACGTGTCACCTTGATGACCGAACACCCATCGCTTGCGCGATCGTGGCATTATGATGCCAATTGGGTAAACTACTGTATTCAACAATGCTTTCGTAAGTTGCTGAAGACGTTTAGCGACCTTGGTTCTTGACAACATCATAGATGAACCCTGTTGATCGGCCGATCAGGATACTCAACGCTTTGCGAGCGACGTCGTCGGGATCCAGAAGGGTGTCTGGTGGCTCATAACCAAACGCTTTTTCACGCATTGGGGTCTTGCACCGCTCAGGGTTAACGCAATTAACGTGAATCCCGACCGCGGACCACTCGTCTGCGAGGGCTTGGGTCAGATTGACGACCGCCGCTTTTGCGGCGCTATAGGTCGAATATTGTGCTCGACCAAAGGTGTACGAACTCGATGCAAAGAAAAGGAGATGGCCACCTGTCTGACGCAGATGGTCGTAACTCGCTTTTGCCACGGTGAAGGCACCAAGAATGTTCGTCCTGATACTGTCTTCCACCTCTTCCATATTCATGTTGACAAGTGGCACCCGTTCTAAGACTGCGGCGGAGTTCACGACGGCATCAATGCGACCGGACTCAGCTGCAGTTTCGTGCAGAAAGTTCCGTACAGCTGCCTCGTTTGCAATGTCTACTCCCGTCGACCTGCTAGCTATACGGACCCGCGCTCCGTAGGCGCGCGCCAATCGCGCGATCGAAAAGCCGATTCCACTAGTGCCGCCAAGTACCACAATTGTCCGATCCTGTATTCTAGATAGAAGTATATGTTCAGGAGTGGCATCATGTCTCCGCGCAGCATTGCAATGCATGTACTTATCAATAATCATTAGGTCTTCGGCGTAGGTAAGTTTCATATTGCATTGTGCACCAGGAACTATGAAAACCTTTTGATCCGGCAAATATTTGACGATGACTCCGCAGTCGTCTGTCGTGCGGAAGCTAGGATCCGAAAGTGCGATGTCATACGCCCGCCGAATCACCTCATAATGAAATCCTTGAGGTGTTTGTCCAAGCCTCGTATGTCGCCGATCGGGAATCGTAGTGATTGTGTCCGTGTCCGGATCAGACACGATGACTGTATCTGACGCAGGAATGGCTACGTCCACCGCACTGTAGTGTGCGAGGCCATCAATGACATCTGATATAATGCGCTCGCTGACAAGAGGGCGAACAGCATCATGGAAGATCAAGGCCGGTCCAGTCTCCCCTTCACGAGGCTCATACGCGCGAATCGCAGCTAGTGAGGACTCGTAGCGCTCGTGTCCACCAAGAAGAACTTTCTTGACCTTGGTTAGATGTTCTCGCCTAACCAATTCTTCTATTTCATCTCGGCAAGCTTGACTTGTTACAATTGCAATTTCGTCAACGCCCGAGTGCAGTTGAAAACGCTCCAGGGCATGCGCAATAACAGGTCGCCCTGCCAACTTTACTAATTGCTTGGGTCTTGTGAAGCCCGCTCTTTCACCGCATCCAGCTGCAAGTATAACCGCGACTGTTTTGAGCATTTGGGCGCTCCTGGTGTTGCTGATAGGGCTTAACTCCTAAGAAGCAGCCCAAAACTTCCTAAGGAAAGCCAAGCACCGTTGCGATACAGACAGGGTAAGGCAGTAAACCTCTGAGACCTGTCAAGCGAGATTGAAAGAAATCAACCAGGGTGAGAGATTATAATCGGCTAAATAATCTATAGCAAGGTTTCGTCCACAATACAGTAATAAAGCTTGAGGAAATTCGATTCGACTTAGTTTAAAAACGAGGTCATGAGCTACAATTTAAGCGCGTCATCCATGGAACTGTCGAGGGATCCGCCGATTGTCGATCGGACCGCTGTGTCCGTTCGAACAGCAGCGCTGGAGCCCTTTGCGTTCGGCCAACGCCATGTCGATCATTTCATCACGACGCCTCTCATCGGTCCTGTCCGGTTGCTGACTGGTGCCGCCGATTGGAATGTCTGTGGACTCACGAGCCGAATGATCTGTGAATGCCCCGATGCAGCAGTCGCGGAGCGGGCCGCTTTGCCAATCATATACTTGGCACATGGACTGGTCCGATTTGGGGCAGATCAGCGTGCGTGGGCAAGTGGTAGCAGATCGACTAAGTAGGCCGAAGCCGCATAAACCCATGTCTGGCCGAGCGCGGTCCTCCGAACCAGGATGGGTCATCCATGGGATGGGACTTTCTGAGCGACGGGACACATCTCAACCAGTGGCTCGCTTTCGGTGTCACTAGCACGGATAACCGCGATGTCGTCCCGAACCTCGTCACCCAACAGCCGAGGCTCAGAGCCAATGTAGCGGGCGAGAGATCGCCGGTTGGCAAAGGTTCGGTAGATTACTTCTTGATTGAGGACTTGCGCGAATGCAGGACCGGTCCCTTCAGGCGCAACAGAAGCGATGTCGCATTCTTTGGATCCGAGGAGTTCCCTGCAATCGTTTGATCGCGGATGCGCTCATTTGCAGTGCTCATTTCGTTGAACGCTGCAAGCCGCCGGCATTCGCGACGGACCTTCCATTTAAGGTAAGGCGGCAGGAGGCGGCCAACTTCAATGCGCAGGTGCTCAAGTTGCTGTTCCCACTCGCGGCGAGCTGGTCGAAAGCCTGACATGTCCTGAGCAGCAAGAAGCTCCTGAGCAGCAAGAAGCCTCTGAATGCGGTTGGTATGCTGGATGCGCTCCCGCGGGAGCCGCCTGCGCTCACGATGTGTGCGGCGCGAATCCGCCTCGACGACGGTCAGCACCGAAACGTCACTGTAGGTCTTTATGTCCTCTCGGCAGTAAACCATGAGCACCCGCAGCATGGTGGCGACATTGACGCGGTCGGTTTTGGTTCGTCGGGCGCGACGCGGCACCTGGATGCTGGTCGGGTCGAGAAAGAAGGTGCTGATCTGGTTCTGCTTGAGAGGGCGGTGCTGCCAAAGCCCGTCGAAGCCAGCCTTAAAGCGGACCGGAAGGAGGCTGGTCCAGCTCACGCTTGACCCAGTGTAAAGATGCCATGAGGAGGTGAGCGGCGACCGGCTCTCTGCAAGAGTAAGG
>KI912074.1:67218-71541 GCA_000517005.1 Microvirga lupini | reverse complement strand
TTCGTGAGCGCTAATTGCGCACGTCCGTTACCGCCCTCGACGTCGCGCAGACCGACCTTATCGCAGCTTAGAGCTATGTAATGGGTGTACGCGCGGTGCTATAGTCGATATGCGCGTGGTGAAATCAGGATGGCACGCGAGGAGCGGAAGATGCGCTCAAACGGCTGCCGTTATATGAGCCTGTGCGTCCGGCACCCTCCTATGCGGGGCAGCAAGGACGTGTTCTGCCAACTATATCCATCTCTAGAGACCATCGTTTTGCCGTAGCCTTTCCTAACTCGTTGCTCCGAATCAACATCGGCCAGAGCGAACCTCTCGGATAATCTTCTCGCCGATATTGCCTAGTCAGATTGACATATTGAATATAAAGTACATTAGATAAAATCATTTTCGGACGTACGCCGGTATTCGCATCGTAGAGCGCTCCAGCATACCGATGCGTGCCTGGTGCTCGCTAAATTAGCAGACCAGCTAAATTAGCTAGTACACCATCCTGCTCCTAAAACCTATCTAGGGGGAGTGTCATGAACGGGAACCCATCTCGCGCGATCCTTGCTTGGTACTGGGTTTTGGCAGTGGCTCTATTCCTGGCATCAGCAAATTCTAGCTTGGCAACAGACGACCAGTTCCGCACATTGTATATCGCGCCAAATCCAGTCGGAATCCAGAATGGATCAGATTGGGCGAACGCCGGTTCCTTGGGAATGTTATCTATGTTCATTGCCAAGGCCGGGCCAGGTGGAAAGGTACTGCTCAAAGCCGACGACGGCCCCTACCGAACTGATAAACCAATCGTCGTTAAGAATGGTGGCGCTCCGGAAGCGCCGGTTACGATCGCCGGTACGGACAGTAGCGGAAGGCCAATGAAAGCAGAGATCGTAGGGACCCGTGCGGATCCATGGAGCCGCCAAGGTAAATCAGGGTCAGAAGTCTTCCGCCTTTCTTCTGGCGCTGACAATCTGCGCTTCGAGCAAATCTTTTTTCGTAACCAAGGCAACGGATGCTTTCAGATTACAAACGACATCCAAGGATTAGTCATAAGAGAAATTGAAGCCCGAAATGTTCAGCGCTTCGTCGAAAATCATCCTGGCAACCCACAGGAGACGGCGAACATCAACGGCCTTCATATCCAGAGAGTAGTCGTCCGCGGCTACTCAAAAGGAGCTATCCGGCTCCAAAGCGCCTCTCAGAACATTACAATAGAAGAGGTACTAGGTGACAGTGAGAGGCAAGACGGAGATAATTTTGCTATTGGAGTCGCACTAGAGGGCACTGTCCACAACGTATTGCTGCGGCACGTAACAATGATCAATAGTTATGACAGCACGCACGAATACTGGAACGGTGATGGTTTCACCACAGAACGGCATGTCTACAATGTTCAGTTTGAGGATACCGTCGCGTCCGGATCAACTGATGCGGGTTACGATTTGAAGTCCATTCAAACCAGTCTGCTTCGAGCACATTCAGAAGACAACAAGCGCAACTTCCGGATCTGGGGAAACAGCACGATCAAAGATTGCGTCAGTCGTGATCCCCACAAGCGTGGTGGACGCGGTGCGCAGAACCACTTCTGGATTGCAGACGGTGCAACGGCTCGAATTGTCGGTTGCCAAATCGAAGATACAGACAGCACGACCACTGTATTCGAAATTGGACATCGTGGAGAACTCACTGTTCAGGATGCCCGAGTCAACATAAATCCAAGCGCGCGTTTCTCGTCTGTCCGAAGCGGCGGGTCGCTGGACATTATTGCTAATAGAAACCTACAGAAATAATGGGCCTCATAGTAGACTGAAAACTTTCTCAAGGACGCTTCACATGACAAGCCTCAAAGGACTAGCAAATGATCAACGTCACCGCAGGCAAAGCAAGCAGGCCGTTCGTCTCAGCTCAGTATGATATGAGGTAAGTTTAGCCGATTGGGTCGCTATGCACTCAGTTGCCTGTCCAGAAATCCGATGTGCGATACATATGTCATCTGCGCACTCACGTTGCGATCATCCCAAGACTTACGAGCAAGCAAGTACCGGAGACTACCTGCAAATGAGCGGTCCTTTGCTCTCCACGGCTAAGCAACTCATCAAGCGCGCGACAATTCAGACTGGCTTGGAGGCAATTGCGCTCTCCGGCGCTCCGTACATTTTTCCAAAGCAAGCAGGTCGGGGAATCATTTTTACTCTTCACCATGTCCGTCCTCGGCGTTCATTAGGCTTTGATCCTAATGCTCTCTTGTCTGTGACGCCCGAGTTCCTTGAGCAAGCCATTCGCACGGCGATTCAATGCGGCCTTACGCCCGTCCACCTCAACAGTTTGCCGGAGCTCCTCAGCAAACCTTCAGACGTCCGCAGATTCATCTGCTTCACACTCGATGACGGGTATCGCGACAATGTAGAGTTCGCGGCACCAGTGTTTCGAAGGTATCAGGTGCCGTACACCATTTTTGTGGCACAAGGCTTTATTAGCCGCACTCGGACAATGTGGTGGGAAACGGCAGAGTACCTGACCCGAAAGGTACCTTCCTTCAGATTGATATTAAATTCGGGCGCTGTAACGCTCAAAACCGAAACTCGGCGACAGAAGCTGGCAGCCTTCGAGCAGCTGACGAAGCTTGTGCAAGAATGTGACGAGGATGAGGTGGTCGCAAGCATAGATCAGGCTGCGCAGGAGCATGGTATCGATCCTATCGCGATTGTCGACAGTCTTGCTATTGATGAAAGGGAGTTGCATGCACTTGCCAGAGATCCCCTCGCGAGCGTCGGCGCGCACACAGTCTCACATGTTAACCTCCGTCGGGTAAGCGCAGAGCGGCTGAGATCTGAACTACAAGAATCAGCAAAGGCGATCGAAGACTTTACTGGTCAGTATCCGGACACATTCGCCTATCCCTATGGAAGGTCACATGCTGTAGGCGATCGAGAGATAGACGCAGTAGCTGAATCGGGCTTCTCTGTTGCCGTGACGAACCAACCTGGGATGCTAAACGCACAGAGTATTCAAAGGATCACCAGCTTGAACCGTGTATCTTTGAACGGCAATTATCAAAAAGAGCGCTACGTCAAAGCCCTTATATCCGGAGTTCCTTTCGGACTGATGCGAGACTCCCGTTAGATGGTTTCCAACGATCAGCGATGCTTGCATTTAAAAAGACACATCAACCTCTCACCTGATTATAGCTCTCCAGGTCCGATGATATGATGGCAAGACGGAAGCCCAAGAGACACTAGGTGGAGGATCACTAAAATGGAAGTTAGGTTAGTGCCGCTAGTTGTCGGTGTCGCAAGTTACATCCCCGGATTCCCGCTTTTGACCGCGCGCCGGACGGGAGGCAGCATATCGGCAAGGTACTGCTACAGCGTATGGCTACGCCATCTCTGGTGGTTGAAGATCAACGGTCTAGGGACGCAGTTTAAAGTCATGGCGGAACTGGGCCCTGGCGATTCCTTAGGTCTCGGCCTTGCCGCACTACTGTCCGGTGTTTGCCATTACGTGGCACTTGATACGATCCGCTATGCCAATGTAGTTTCAAACCTTCAGATCTTCGATGAGCTGGTAGAATTGTTTCACAAGCGCGCGGCGATACCGGACGAGAATGAATTCCCGCTAGTGTTTCCCCGACTGCCCAACTACCAGTTTCCGAACGACATACTTACAGACGACTTCCTTCAGGTTATGCTCGATCCGGCCCGGCTTGCGAATATCAGGGCTAGCCTCCGTGAGCCTTGCACCGGCGGTCCCATTTCGTACATCGCTCCGTGGAAGATATCTGACGTTCCAGCAGGCAGCGTGGATCTCATTGTATCCCAGACGGTCCTACAGAATCCGATCGACCTGCAGTCGATCTATGCCGCGCTCAATAGATGGTTGTGTCCAGGCGGCGTCATGTCCCACGAGATCGACTTCAAATCGCTTGGACGCACACGATCATGGAATGGGCACTGGACTTGTTCAAACTTGACATGGGCGCTCGTGCAAGGGAGGCGGCGCAGTCACGTCAATCGTGTGCCGTTCTCCAAGCATGTGGCGCTACAACGCGCGCTTGGCCTAGAGGTTGTTGCAGAGCAGCGGAACATCCGTCCGTCTAACATTCCAAGAGAGAAGCTGGCCCGGAGATTTGCTGAGCTCCCCGACCAAGATCTAATTACTGCGAGTGCCTTAATTCAGTCCCGTAAACCTATGCACGTGGAGCAACCAGCACACCATTGGAGTGCTTCCCCATGATCCATGAGGTGGCTCGGTTTGTTTGAACAGCGTGCTCGGCCTGATAAGTGGAGGGTCTGCCGGGTTCAAGCTACCGCGCTGAGCGGGAGCCGGGTGAAGTAA
>KI912074.1:66659-67118 GCA_000517005.1 Microvirga lupini | reverse complement strand
CTCGCAAGAAGATTTTGGTATGGTTTGATCGGTTCGCTTGCGGTCATATGTACGGCCTGTTGTTGCGGTCGCACCTGACCGCGGCCAAGATGGCTTCCGCGACACGAGTTCCAAACAGACTTGCGGCCTATCACTGCCGTAGGGCCATGCGGAGTTTCACGCGTCTTGGATCGATCGATCACACCATCTGCTCGTGTCCTTGCAAGGTCCGGCATCAGATCAGCACGGAAGAGTTGCTGGTTGTTCCCCGTGTCCGACTGATCTCTATCCTGCGCACGCCAATTCGGTCGATGCCGCTTGCGCGCTATAGCATTTACCCGACACCATGAGCTTCCAGGCAATCCGGGCGATTTTGTTGGCCAGCGCTACCGCGGCCAGCTTCGGCGGCTTGCGCTTGAGCAACTCGATCAGCCAGGGCGATGCCCTGCCTTGTCTCCGTTGCGCATGCCGGATGACGGC
>KI912074.1:66278-66559 GCA_000517005.1 Microvirga lupini | reverse complement strand
AGGCACGAGCCTCGGACACGCTGTCATAGGCTTTCAGATACACCTCCTCGTATTTGATGCTGCGCCAGAGCCGCTCGACAAAGACGTTGGCGCGCCAGGCCCCCTTGCCGTCCATGCTGATCGCGATGTCATTGTTGAGCAGCACGCTGGTGAAGTCGTGGCTGGTGAACTGGCTGCCTTGATCGGTGTTGAAGATCGCAGGATTGCCGTAGCAGGCCAAGGCTTCTTCCAGCGCCTCGATGCAGAAGGCTGCCTCCAGGGTGATCGAGAGCCGCCAGGCC
>KI912074.1:61303-66178 GCA_000517005.1 Microvirga lupini | reverse complement strand
AAACGAACTCGCCCTGATCTCTGAAAGCTTTTGGGAGGTCAACTGATTTGTGCAGTGTCGCTGACGAAGGGGATATGATGATTATTTCATAGCGTACAACGCTGCTCACGTGTGCATTTTAAGACTGATGCTGGTGGGAGCTGGGTTGCGCGGAATCGGCCGGAAGGTCTCCCATACCAGCTCTGCCGTCCCGCGATATGGGTGACCGAATTGTGCGTGCGGTCGAGAAAGGCCGGTGGATCAGGTAGGTAGCTATGTGCCTTGACATGGGCTTTGTGCAGCTGTGAAGCTGGTGCGGTGCTTTCGTGGAGGTGTGAGCTGAGTTCCGGCCGCGTTTGGCGACTTCAGCCATACATTCTGGGGCGGCATGAAGCGCTCTTGTATACTCACCTGAATGCCAGATCCGACATCACGCTCGTGGAGTTCCAGGCTGAACTACATCAGTGAGGCGCTGCGATCGCTACGATATCCATCATCAGCCGCTCGCGTTGAGGCATAGGTCTGGCGCACACAAGATTAGCCCAATATCTGCTGAGTAGGATCGTGCGGGCATGATTCGCGAGAAGAGATACCGGCGGGTATGGCAGCGTTTGATTGCTCCAAGTTTCAATGGCTTCGCCGATGGCATTGGCGCTGCTGCCGTTATGGGTTCTCCCCCGCGTCGGGATTGGTGGTCGGTGCCACACACCCAGGAACAGTTGAAAGTGCGCCACCTTCCTAGTCGGCCTGCGTCCCTGAAGCCGGATGGCCCCGATGCTGTTCGAGGGGCAACGACGGATGAGATGTTTTAAGCTTATGTGGGTCAGGTGCCAGCCTTGGAGCTATGGACTGTGATCGGGTGACGCTTAACTTGGGAGGCACAATATGGAGGATGTCTAAGAGGAACCCTGCACTATAATCCGCAAGCGCTTGATATGTTCTCGGCGAAGAGCGTCAGAGCTGTCGCGGCCGCTGCGTAAATAGGTTAACGTGAGGTGTTTCCGCTTTAAGTTCTTCCTGCTCTTGACGAGGCAGCGAAATGTCCAGCTTGATATGTCAGGAAAGCCTGGCTTCAAACATAAACTTTTCGGTTGTCATACCACTGTTCAACAAGGCACCACATATTTGTCGTGCCATTGAGTCCGTATTATCTCAGACATATTCGCCCTGCGAGGTGATCGTCGTGGATGACGGCTCGACGGATGGTGGGGCGGACCTTGTGATGCAGTATTCCCTGCATGGTGTCCGGCTCCTCAAGCGTGGTCCTCCAGGTGCAGGCGGGTACGCCGCCCGGAATCTTGGCATCAGATCGGCCCTTTGCGACTGGATCGCGTTCCTAGATGCAGACGATGAGTGGTTTCCGACGCACCTCGCCAATCTCGCGCAAGGTATCACATCTGCGGAGACGCCAGAACATTTAGTCGGCATATTCGCGGGCTATATAAGCAAGTATAGTGACGGACGCGCTAGAGTCGACTCTTACACGGCGCATATGCGTGAGCGTTCTGACGCAACTTTAAAATTTGAAGAACTCCTGCAGATATGGGTCGACCTGCGTAAGTGTCCAATTTGGACTTCTTCATCCGCATTTAGACGCAACTCGCTCCATGAAGCTGGCCTGTTCCCCGAGGGCCGAGCAGGACGAGGAGGCGACAAGGACACATGGCTGCGAGTATCCTCAATGGGCTGCGTGCGGGTCGCGCCTGGAGTGACCGCGATCTACCATAAAGATGCTGTAAACAGGGTCACGCTCAATACCGGAACAAATGTCAGACACTGCATGTGTGATACGGTTGAGTCACTTGCAAGAAGCGCCCCAGAGCCGATAAAGATCCTTTTATTTCAGTTGCTCAATGAAGAGATGTTTAGGTATGGCATCCACGCAACGCAAGGAGGAACGGTGAGTTGGGAGACTTATCGTGGCTTTAGGATAGCCGTCAATCCTTTGAAATTTGTTCTATTGTTGGCAGCATCCACACGCCTAGGCGCGTCTGGTCTTCGTGCGGCGAGACACATTCGAAGCTGGTATTCAACGACGTCGGCAACTTAGTGCCATGTCTAACATCCGTCCGGGTGTCCGCGGAGGTTGTACTCCGATGATTGATCTGCTCTGCATCGCGGTGTTTGAAGAATCTGATGCTGCACATCTGCTGGAAACAGTATAGATGGTGTTCTGTCTACACCTCCTACATTGTGATTTCTGATGAGCTCTGTCAGTGTACTGCAGGCCGATGTTTTCGCGCTTATCGCACCTTGGCTTAGAAAGGGCAGGTCCCGCTTCCTGTTTGCTGGGAGCACATGCGGCATTGCTTTAACGAGCTGACTGTATCCGGCTGAACCCCGATCATTCTAGATGCGGTCACGTGCCACAGAACCCTATAAGATCAAGGCTGAGATTGCCGCCAAGCACAACGTGTCTTTGCGCATTGCGTCTAAGCTGAATTGTAGTGTCGAATGAGATGAGAAAACGTCTTAACCAAGATCTCAATGTCGAGGAGCAGTGATTGATTTTTAACGTACTGGATGTCCATTTCAACACGCTGACGGATCGAGTCAGGAGTGGATACCTCGCCACGCATATCATGAATCTGCGCCCAACCAGTAATGCCAGGCTTTACGTAACTCCGGAGTGCGTAACTGCTGACTAGATTGCTAAACTCAAAGTCATGCACCAGCGCGTGTGGGCGTGGGCCGACGAGTGACATGTCACCTTTGAGCACATTAAGGAGTTGTGGGAGTTCATCAAGACTCGTCCTCCTAAGCCAGCGCCCAACGCGGGTGACCCTAGGATCGTTGCGCGTAACTTGGTTTACCACTGGGCCATCCTCAAGAACAGTCATAGTGCGGAACTTGTAGATCCGGAAGACGCTATCTTTGAAGCCACGGCGCGTCTGGCGGAAGAAAACGGGCCCTCGCGAGTCGAGTCGGATTGCGAATGCGATCACTAGGAAGATGGGCGCAGTGATTGCCAAGCCGAGAATTGAAAGAGCAATATCAAACATTCGCTTGCGAGCTCTGGCAGCCCGCGTCAGCGGCGGCCGCAGAATTTCAAAAGCAACGTCTCCCGGCACGTTTACATGCGAGTGCCTCAATACCTCGGTCGCGGTTGCATCTGGTAAGAGTCGAACTGCGACGAGTGTTCGTTGCAGTTCGGCTACAGCGCTCTTCACGCCCTGCCAATGTCCCCAATCGACGGCGATGTGCACCTCGTCAACTTGTATCCGCTCGATATAGGCTGCAACCTGCTGCGCGAATGCTGTCCAGTGCTCGCATGGGGAGATGCAATCTGAACGTGGTGGGACGACGAACAGCTTCGAAACATGATAGCCGAGTCGCGCATAGTCCTGGCTCGCCTGAGCTATCTCGTCATTACTCTGGCGAATGAGGACGATTGTTCGTCCACGTATAATATCTTGTTTGAACGCGTACGAAACGCAACGTGCAACGACAATGCGTTGTATGATGATGAGAGCGGGTGTCACGATAGAGAACAGAAGTATGTGACCGAGTCTGATCGCGGGGCTCGCGTCAAGAATAAAAAAAACTCCGGCTACAAACGCCGAAATGACAGAAGAGCAAATCACGATAGCGCTGTAGGCTGCGCGAGGATTGCTTGTGCATTTGGGCTCGTACAGGCTACGGCTTGCAAAGCACGGTAGCAAGAGTGCTCCGAAAATGACACTAAAGACGTCGAATTTATCGGCTTCACCATTCGTGCCGGCAGAGACCCAATAGTATAAGGCGCGAGAAGTTGTGTTCGCCAATAAAATAGCGAACATATCGGAGATGGGGACTACACAGTTGATACTACCATATGGCAACGACCAACACCGCAACCTGTTAGATAGACCATATGGGGCTGAATAGATCCGCGCCATGGGCTTCCACAAGCAATGGAGACAATTTTGGAAGATTAGCATGACGGGGATGGAAATAAAACTCTCTGCAGGTGCTATAAGCTAAAGGTGTTAATCGGTGGGTGATTTTTATGTCTCTGGCGCTTTCGCCCTTCCACGGGAGGTAGACGAAATCAATAATAAACTGGATCAGGGCTTAGGTATTCGAAGGCACATCTCGCATTGAGCCTGCGTCAAGTCAGCTCTGCTATTATTTGACACCAGCGGCCGGCCCGTGCAGGCCAGCTGGGAGGTGAGGAGCGGCTACGGGGAGGGTGCCAAACCTCAGTGCGGCGCGGAAAAGCTCCTATGGTTCAGGTGTGCCATATAGCCCGATGACCAACACTAATTTAGATAGTTGATGGGGCTGCCAGTTGCAGGGCAGCGGAGCGGGATAACTCTCTCGGAGAGCCAAAGTGATAATGTGAAGACGGAGCATGAATGGATCTGCCCTTCGCATCCGGCAGGACAGCCATAGGTTATCAAGCCACGTCCGACACATCTCTGGAGTTAAGCAGCGGCTATATTCATCGTAGTTTACGATGGATCGTTAATGAGACGATGGTTCTTGGGGCGCCGCCAGCGCCTGCAACCTTTCGTGCTCACATGAATCTGCCGCTCACCTGCCTTTGCTTGGGAGGAGATCCTCTTTGGCTGTGGCTGGGTGCGAACCTGTAGCAGACACGTTGTGAGGCTGGTCGGCTGGAGTACCAGCTGGGGGAGGCGGCGCGCTCGTTTATGATTGTCACGACAATCTAACGAGTCAGCCTTGGCGTTAGCCATTATGGATGAACGAATTGTACAAATGTTCACCCTGGCAGCCCTCGATCAAGCGCTGTAAAGCAGCTACGCTCGCGGGGATAAGCAGTTACTGTCGCTACAAAGCTATTCAAAGCAATGACCATTTGAGGCTGTTACGGCCTGTTATGACTTGAGCCCTTTGCACCTGGAGGCGTTTTGCTCGTCCTGACGAGGAGGAGCCATGCTGACGGATACCCAA
>KI912074.1:60986-61203 GCA_000517005.1 Microvirga lupini | reverse complement strand
TCCTTGGCAAAAGCCGATTTGGCGTCAGCGCCAGCTAGCAGCTGATCGAGCAGGTGGTCCGGGATCCGGGATTCCTTGCGGCGTGCCATGCGATGTCTCCTTCATGATCATCGTAAGGCCCCACACGAAATTCCCGACAGTCCCGTCCCCCTTTAGCGCCCGTCCCGTGCTGGTGGACGCGGATGATCGTGCCATCGATGAGCGCGTACTCGAAATC
>KI912074.1:60346-60886 GCA_000517005.1 Microvirga lupini | reverse complement strand
CGCGAGCGCCCGATGGCCTGACGATAAGTCCCCCTTGGGACTGTCAGAATTTCCGTGTAAGGGCCGGTTTCATCAGACCGGCCTGAAGCGGCCTTCGAAGAGAATGGCGAATTGCGCTTTGGCCATTCCCCATTCGCGTGGCGGCATTTTCCACTCTTTCTGCGCTTGCCTCAAGACCAGGAATAACAACTTGGTTGCGCTCTCATCCGTGGGGAAGTGACCGCGGGCCCGCACCGCCCGACGCAACTTGGCATTCAGCGCCTCAATGGCATTAGTGGTGTAGATGATCCGGCGCACCTCGTCGGGAAAGGCAAAGAACGGGATCACCGCCGTCCAGTTCCGCCGCCAGGCGGCCGCGATGGCCTCGTACTTGCGGCCCCAGACCGATTGGGCGAACGCCTCCAGGGCGGTCTGTCCGGCTTCGGCATCCTTGGCCCGGTAGATCTCCTTCAAGGCTCCCGCCACGGCCTTTCGATCCTTGTAGGCCACGAAAGCCAGGGACGAGCGGATCAGATGCACGATGCAGGTCTGGACCAAGGC
>KI912074.1:60002-60246 GCA_000517005.1 Microvirga lupini | reverse complement strand
TGGTCCGCTCCACCACCCATCGGCGCGCGAGCACCTGAAAGCCACTCGGGCGCGTCGGCGGCTCTGCGTCTGCCCGCATCCAGGTTCCGCCGCTCCACCAATGCTGCGGGATCGACAGCTTCCATCCGAGCGCTCGGCGCAACCAGTCCTAAGGAGGTGCCGTAACGACCACCGCGCCAGGCTGCCTGTCTCGGCCGAAAGCTATAGCCGAGGAAGTCAAACGACTGGACCGGATAGTCGCCGC
>KI912074.1:55983-59902 GCA_000517005.1 Microvirga lupini | reverse complement strand
TCTAGATACGACTTATCCTAAATAGCTGCCAATGTCGTAAAGCACTCGTTGTTACCCTCCTCAGAGAGCTGAATCTTCAACCTCTATTTGGGGATATATTCCATGCTCAAAGTTATCAAAGGTCCTCTAAAACGAGCAATCCGGGGTTTCGGCTTTGACATCATACGCTACAATCCCCACGCCTCCTATGACCCAGATAAAGTAATAGATGGCAAACTGGTTTCTTGCAGTATAGACGGCACTACAGTCAGGTTTTTTGTTGCGGATGCGCGTGATATAATTCAGAGGGAACACCTAAAACAACGATTTTACGAAGCAGAGGAGCTGAATATTATCCGTAATACTTTCAAAGGTGGCACATTCGTTGATGTCGGCGCCAATGTTGGAAATCACGCTTTGTACGCAGCCCTATTCATGGATGCATCCAAGGTTATCGCTATTGAACTGAATCCTGCTGCCTACCGCATCCTTCGCGCGAACATCAGCCTGAACGATCTACACGAAAAGATCACACACTACGCCGTCGGTCTGTCAGACGCCCCAGGCTATGCCTCTATCGGCACTACAACGATCGGCAATCTCGGTCGCACCGAACTCAATCTCAACGACTCCAGCGGTAACATAAGGCTTGTGACCGGCAACGAAATACTGAGAAACATCAAAGTTGATTTTATCAAAATTGACACAGAAGGAATGGAATTGAAGGTCCTCAAAGGACTTTCCGATACAATCAAGAGAGACCATCCTACTCTATTTGTAGAGGTAGATGATGATAACACCGAAGAATTTGCTAATTTCATCGAGTATCATGGCTACTCAATAAAGGAGCGTTATCGACGATATCCTGATAATGAAAACTTTTTAGCTGTTCCTGAAAGCTTGATCAAATAGATACAATGCTGTGGTTCAACGGTTTCTGAACTTTATAAATTCCGCTCTATAACCCGCTGAACCTGCACGGCGCTCCATGCGCCACCTCGGGCAGTCCTAATCCCCGCGTTCAGTCCGGTGGCAATCTGCCGGAGCGAAACCGCACCGGACGCTTTCAGCTCTCCGATGATGGGCAGTAGGTCTGAGGTGCGGTTGTTGGCCTTGGCGATCCGGGCCGCAACGCTGGCCTTGGCGCCTTCCTTGGCCACGGCAGGCAGATTGCCCCGATCCCCACCCAACCGCTTCCCACGGGCCTTGGCGGCAGCCAGAGCATCTTTCGTGCGGGTCGAGATGGCCTTGGCCTCATGCTCGGCCACAGCCGCCAGGATGTAAACCGTCAGGCGGTTGGCTTGGGAGAAGTCAACGGCAGTGAACTCGACCCCCGGACTTCATCAGGTTGGAGATGAAAGCCACGTTGCGGGCCAAGCGGTCCAGCTTGGCGATGATGAGGGTCGCACCGTGCAGACGACACAGAGGCAGGGCCTCCGCCAGCTTGGGCCGATCGTTGCGCTTGCCGCTCTCCACCTCCACCACCTCGGCCACGAGCTGCCAGCTGCCGCCGTTGAGGTAGGAGCGCACCGCCTCCTGCTGGGCCTCCAACCCAAGGCCGGAACGCCCCTGCTTGGCCGTGCTGACCCGGTAGTAGGCGACGAACTTGCCCTGAGCCATGTGATCGCCTCCCCGTGACACCAATAACAATGCCCCGTTGCTGTTAATGTTACGAGGCTGGATCGTGCCGTCAAGCTTCTCTCTGAGGCCTAGTTTTAGAGCTCTCGTCCATGCACCCTGTACTTTGGCGCAGTGGTCAAACGTTCGGTGACAAACGCCGGATCACGCACAAAGATTAGGTTATACTGCCGCTCTTGGGGAGTTCCGGGTTGGATCAATCGGCGCTCAAACGGGCTGTACCAGAACGGATCGAAGCCCATGTCGATAAGCTGGGCTTTTTAGACCCTCTTTGGTCTGACCATACCGCGCTACCTGTGAACTGACCTCCATCAGCACCACTGCTAGGCCAGGGTCAGCGAGTGTTTGTCGCGCTCCCTTCAGCACTTCACCCTCAAACCCTTCGACATCGATCTTGATCACGCGCGGGATACGTCCCTGCAGCAGGTTGTCGAGGGTGTCAACGGGTACTTCAATCGTGTCATCTCCCTTATCGGGAACAACATGATTGAACGACCATAAGGAACTTGTGAAATGCAGTGTGCCCCTTGAGCTACCGACCCCATAGTTGAGAGCATCAACCCGATCTGATGCTTCATTGATCGTGATATTGCTCTTGAGGACCTCAAAGGTTGAGGGAACTGGTTCAATAGCCACGGTTTGGCATCGAACGGCACCGCTTGCCAGTACGGTATAAACGCCAGCGTTGGCGCCCACGTCACAGAACAGATCCTCTGGGCGCAACATATGAAGGACAAACGCCATGTCCTGGAACTCGCCCAAACCATAGGCAGCACATATGCCGACGCTTGAGGCTCGGCGTGGCCAGACTAGCCGAGTCCTGTTGACATACGAGATGAGCGTGGGCTGCCGAGAGAGGCGGGCCCTTACCTCTCGGCCCGCCCATTCTAAGACGGCAGCCGCTCCTCGACCTTGGTGCAAAGGGTGTCCATAAACCTTCCGCGCTTTCTGCACGTAGTGTCGCACTTGGTTGAATGCCATCATGATCACCGTGTGTTATTATATTTTATAACAGCACATAAGAACAGGCAAACAATGGTCTCAGCCCTTGCCCTTCCATTCTGGCACAAAAAGCGTCTTCCCTATGGCGAGATCCTGATGGTGGATGCACTACTTTAGACTCGGGAACACTCTCAGCCTCCGCTACCAGCGTGATGGCTTGCCAGACTGCCCTGATGCCAGACGGAATACCAGCTTGCCGCCTGCGCCTCCTGCCGACCAGACAGGAGCTGTAACCCGCGATGATGTTCACGACGTCACCCGAACCATCGAAGGTCTGACGCGCAGGCTGGATGACGTGAAGCGGGAGTTCGAGCGCAGGGGTCGCTACTAGTGGGTCGTCTGTCATGGGACGTGGCATTCTGCTGATGCCTGTGATCTGGGCTGAGGAAGCGGCTGGCGGGTGCACGCTCCGGAACCGCCGACGCGATGGATCTGCTCCTTCGCGGAGCGCCGTCGCCGCTGCCGGCGCTTCACGTTCCAGACAAACGGCGCCGGCTGTGCGTTCCAACAGCGCGCCGTCTGCTCGAACCACCTCCCGATCTCCGCAGGGCTGTGGGGATGCTGCCCAGCGAGCGCCCGGCGCTTGAGCACACGCTGGATCGACTCCGCCATGTTGAGCCAGCTGCCGCCCACGGGCGTGTAGAGCGGCATGATCCCATGCGCACACAGCCACAGCACCAGGTCGGGCGTCTTGTGGCCGGTGAGGTTGTCCCACACCAGCAGAAGCCGCAGCGGCGGCAAGTCCTCTGGCAAGGTGAAGCGCAGGGTTAGGTCCGCCTGCCAGACCTCCCACGCCGCATGCGTGGTCACTGGATCACACGCAGCGGGCGCAGGCAACTCGGCCAGGATCGCGGTGAGACGCTCGCGTAGCCACGGATGCAGCACCGCATTCGTGCAGCACGGCACTGAATGGAGGCGCACCTGGCCGGAGGCGGGATGGAACAGGGTCAGGATCTTGGTCGTGCCACCGCGGATGTATTCGTGTGGTTGCCTGGCCGGGGGAGCTTGGGGCTGCCACGAGGGACCGGGATGCGGCACCGTGGTCTTGCTCCGCATTAGTGGTTCATCCGGGAAGTCATGCTGCCCTCGGCAGCAGAGCGATGCCGGGTGAGCGACGCGGCCGATGCCGACGGCGTTGGCCCCAGACGAAGGGATGGCGGTGCGCATTCCAGTAGACCGTGGAGCGGTGAACCGCATCGACGATCTCGTCCCAGGTCTCGAAGCGTCGGCCGGCTAATGCGAGCGAGCGCAGGATCTTGCACCAGGGCTCGATGAGGTTGAGGTAAGCGGCGTCCTTGGG
>KI912074.1:55756-55883 GCA_000517005.1 Microvirga lupini | reverse complement strand
GCGACACGCTCCCACTGTTCGCCCTTGAGCACCCACCGATTCAAAGCTGACCTCCAGTTTGCAGCCTTGAATCAAACTTTCTCTACGGCGGGAATCCCAAAGGCACCCGAATGTCCACACGCCTTAG
>KI912074.1:37678-55656 GCA_000517005.1 Microvirga lupini | reverse complement strand
TCTCGGACGGATCGGCATCGCAGGACAGAGGTCGCCATTGCTATCAATGCATTGAACCGCATGCTTGAGCTTGGAGGCCCGAAGAACGTTCGCATCGCCTAAGCTAAGGGCATGGGGTAGGCGGAGTGTGTTCACCAACTGATCCATGCAACACGGTCCCATACGGCATAGCTGATCACCTCAGGCGGAAAGCGGTGACGGGCATAGCGGGGATGACAGGTCGATTTCATCCCTCCCATATGCTTCGATCCGGTCACCCACCGGTTAACTTGACGATGCCAGCCGATCAGAGCGGCGACCGCATGTGAGTTGGAACCGGACAGGCTCCTGGTTCACGCATCAGGCTCCGACCTAGGATCCGCACTATCTCGGAGATCGGCCTCATGTCCGTCTGCCGCAAACCGCCTTGATCCTACCATCCCCATGTGAGGTCTTGTTCCGGCCCCGGCTTGCGAGCGCTCGTACCAAGCGGGGAGTTGGACCGGGAAAAGATCGCTGATTGGTCTTCTGTTCTCCGGCTGTCCGTGATCTTCCCGAAGGCGTCATCGGCTCAGGATCCTGTTCTTGGCGGGAAAAGGACTTGAGCCTTTCAAGTCTGGACAGGGGAGGCCCTCAGGGGATGTCACGTTAACTGAGCATGGTGGTACTGACGGCCGATAAGCGCGGCTTTTGCTAGCCTAAGCCACTGATTCTGTTCGGAGCGACGTTTTTCCCTGACGAGGATAGAGCAGTAATCCGCGGTAACGTGACATCTCCCAAAGCGCGATGGGTGTGCGAGCAGGCCCATCAGCAGGTGAAGGAGGACCTTGGACTCGACCATTTCGAGGGCCAGTCCTGGCAAGGATTTCATCGACACGCGCTGATGACCATGATCGCCTATGCCTTCCCTCAGTATCGGCGCCTCGCCCAAGCCGGACGGGAAAAAAGCCGCTTGCGGACTGCCTCAGCCGAACTTATCGGTCGTATAGCGCGGTCATCAATGATCTCTCGCCAAGCCGCCAGAACGATGTCCGCACGGCTGCATCAGGCTTCGATGAAGCCACCAATGAAACGGCCGATGCAGCGCCAAATCACGATAATCTTGAGAAAAATCCGAGACTAGGGCACAATTCGTCAACGCATCTGAAGTGCGCAGTTATCTCAAATCCGGCCGTGTCGCCGCCGAGTGATAGTTCGCATCGGAGGGTTGGCGTCGATGGATCAGGGATTCTTTTTTCTATTCGCTGCGGCGTCCGTGATCACGGCCCTGATCATGGTCCTGGCGCGGAATCCGGTTCACAGCGCACTGGCGTTGATGGCATGTTTCCTGCAGATCTCGGCAATCTTCGTCTTGCTCGAGGCGCCGTTCCTCGCTGTCATCCAGATCTTCGTCTATGTCGGCGCAATCATGGTCCTATTCTTATTCGTGATCATGATGACCGATGTGCGTGAAGCGGTGTTGCAGCGGTTCTTGCCGGGTAGCAACTTGCCGGCTCTGGTGCTGCTCGTCCTGCTTGGGGTCGAGATGCTCGTGCTGGTGCTCTGGAGCGACCGCTTTTCGGTCACGGAGCCCGTCGCTATGCGCACCGGTGGCGAGATCAGACAGCTCAGCGTAACGCTTTTCGCCGATTACCTCCTGCCATTTGAAGCCGCCTCCGTCATCCTGCTGGCGGCTCTGGTCGGCGCCATCGTGCTGGCGCGGAAGGAGCCGAGGTGATGGTGCCGCTCTGGTGGTATATCGTGCTCGGGGTGGTCCTGTTCGTGATCGGGGCGGCGGGGGTGCTGCTCAGGCGCAACATCCTGGTCGTTCTGATGTCGCTGGAGCTCCTGCTTAACTCGGTCAACATTAATTTCATCGCTGTCGGGCACTACTACGACGACTTCCGCGGGCAGATCTTCGCGATCTTCGTCATCGCAATCACGGCGGCGGAGGTTGCCATTGCGCTCGGCATCTTGGTCGCCCTCGTGAGGAACAAGTCCACCCTCAAGGTCGACGACGTGAACATGATGAAAGGATAGCGGCTTGGACCCGGTGATTTCGATCCGGCCGCTGCTCGCCGTCGCGGTAGCAGTCCTGGCGGCACTTGCAGTTCTCCTTCTGAGGAACCGCCAGAAACTCCGGGATGCCGTCTCGCCGTTGGCGGCGTTCGCCATGTTCGCAATTGTCGTCTCGATGGCGCCCACGGTATTGGCGGGCGGGACGGTCGATTTGCGTCTGTTCGAAATTCTGCCGGGGATCGACTTCGCTTTCCGGGCCGATGCGCTCGGCATGGTGTTTGCCACCGTCTCGTCGCTGCTGTGGATCGTGGCGGCAATCTATTCCATCGGCTACATGCGGCACTTGAACGAGCACGCACAGACCCGGTTCTTCGCATGCTTCGCCACCAGCCTCGCGGCGGCCGTCGGGGGCGCCTTCGCGGCCAATCTGTTCACACTGGTGATCTTCTACGAGGTGCTCAGTCTCGTTACCTATCCGCTTGTCTACCACCACGAGGACGAAGAGGGATGGACGGGCAGCCGCAAGTACCTCGTCTATTTGATGGGCGCGTCGAAAAGTGTGCTTCTCGCCGCGCTGGCGCTAACCTACCAGATCGCCGGCTCGCTCGACTTTGTGGCGGGGGGGCTGTTGGCGGGGGTCGATGCCTCGGCGGCGCTGCTGACGGTCGTCTATTTCTGTTATCTCTTCGGCTTCGCCAAGGCTGCGGTGATGCCGATGCACGCCTGGCTGCCTGCCGCCATGGTGGCACCGACACCGGTCAGCGCACTCTTGCATGCGGTGGCCGTGGTCAAGATGGGCGTGTTCTGTGTGCTGCGGGTGGTGTTCCATGTCTTCGGCGCGGGGCTGATGGACGGGCTGGGGCTTGGCATCGCCACGGCCTATCTGGTCTCGTTCACCATCCTGATGGCGTCCATCTACGCCCTGACGCGGGACGACCTGAAGGCTAGGCTTGCCTATTCGACGGTCAGCCAGCTCTCCTACATCGTGTTGGGCGCGGTTCTGCTGTCGCCGGTCGCGATGGTCGGCGGGATCCTCCACATTGCGGCGCATGCATTCTCCAAGATCACGCTCTTTTTCTGCGCCGGGTCGATCTATTGCGCCTCTGGCAAGCGGAACATCAGCGACATGGCCGGCATCGGCCGCAGGCTGCCCTGGACGATGGGGGCGTTCTTCGTCGCCTCGCTCAGCATGATCGGGATTCCACCGACCGCCGGATTCGTCAGCAAGTGGTATCTGGCGCTGGGCTCGGTGGAGGCGGGGGAGCTCGCGTTCCTGATCGTGCTCCTGGTCAGTTCGGTCCTGAACGCCGCCTACTTCCTGCCGGTCAGCTATGTCGCTTTTTTCGCGACGGAGGCTCAGGATGGCCCTGCGACGGTCCGTGAAATTCCGATGGTGACGATCCCGCTGGTCGCGACCGCCATCCTGACGGTGTTGATGGGCATCTTCCCCGAATATTTTCTCGCCCTGGCGAAAGGAGTGGTCAGATGATCAAGCGCGTCGTCGATTTCTTTGGTGATGGGGAATTTGCGAAGCAGCGCCGCCGGCTGTTCTATTTGGTGCTCGTTCTGGTCGTCATCGCCGACTTTCTGGTCTTCCGCGCACATGCCGAATACCCGTGGGACCGGCTGCCGGGCTGGTCGGCCATCTACGGCTTCGGCTCCTGCGTGCTGCTGATCTTCGTTTCCAAGCTCCTCGGCCATCAGGGCGGGCTGATGCGGCCCGAGGACTACTATGACTGACTTTGTGCATCCCGCCCTCCTGTTCATTCTTGGCGCCCTGCCGATCCCCTTCCTGAATGGATCAGTCCGCAAGGCTTATCTGCTGCTGATCCCGGCGCTGGCGATTTTCGCCGTGCTCACGATACCGCCGGGGAGTTACGGCGCGGCACGGTTCATCGGGCAGGACATCCTGATTGCGAAGGTCGACAAGCTGAGCATCGTCTTCGCCACCGTTTTCACCGTCATGGCGCTGATCGGCATGGTCTACGCGCTGCACCTGACGCGCGCCGGCCAGCATATGGCGGCGTTCGTCTACGTCGGCTGCGCGCTCGGCGTGGTGTTCGCCGGCGACTACCTGACCCTGTTCCTGTTCTGGGAAGGCATGGCATTTGCCTCTGCCTATCTGGTCTTCGCGCAGCGCAGCAGGCAGGCGATCCGCGCCGGGTTCCGGTATCTCATGGTCCATATCACCGGCGGCGTCGCCCTGCTCGGCGGCATCATTCTCCACGGGCTCGCTACCGGCTCGCTGCTCTTCGGCCCGATCGAGGGGGGGATGGGAGTCGCCGCCTCCCTGATCCTTGCTGGGTTCATGCTCAACGCCGCGGTGCCGCCGCTCAACGCCTGGCTGACCGACGCTTACCCGGAGGCGACAGTCACCGGGGCGGTGTTCATGAGCGCTTTCACCACCAAGACTGCCGTCTATGTGCTGGCGCGGGCGTTTCCGGGGACCGAGCTTCTGGTCTGGCTCGGCACCGTGATGGCGCTTTATGGTGTCATCTACGCGGTGCTGGAGAACGACTGCCGACGGCTCTTGGCCTATCACATCGTCAGCCAGGTGGGCTACATGGTGGCGGGCATCGGCATCGGGACCGAGATGGCGGTAAACGGGGCCGCCAGCCATGCCTTCGCCCATATCCTCTACAAGGCGCTTCTCTTCATGGGCGCGGGGGCGGTGATCTACGTCACCGGGCGTCGCAAGCTCACCGAGCTCGGCGGGCTCTACAGGACCATGCCGATGACTGTGGCGCTCTACATGGTCGGCGCCTTCTCGATCTCAGCATTTCCGTTCTTCTCAGGCTTCGTCACCAAATCGATGGTGATGGCGGCCGCCGGACAGGATCACCGCGCGCTGGTGGTGTTGGCGCTGACGATGGCGTCGTCAGGGACGTTCCTGCACACCGGGCTCAAGCTCCCGTACTTCATGTTCTTCGGCACGGACCAGAGATTGGATGCGCGGGAACCGCCTCGCAACATGCTGGTTGCGATGGGCATCGCGGCGGCGCTCTGCGTCGCGATCGGGGTGTTCCCCCAGCCGCTCTACAGGCTTCTGCCCCATCCGGTCGACTTCGAACCCTACACCGGCGTCCATGTCACCGAGAGCCTCGGCTTGCTGATGTTCACCGCGTTGGGGTTCGTGCTGTTCCTCAGGGCTCTCGCCCCCGAGAACACGATCAGCATCGACACCGACTGGTTCTACCGCAAGGGCGCGCGGCTCTTCATATGGTTCGCCGAAAAACCGGTGGCGCGCTACGAGAAGGCGGTGAGCGACGTGTCCGAGACCGCGGTGCTGCCCTTCCTGCACGGGACGGCACGGGCGGGACTGCAGGTCGATCTCAACGGTGTGGACGCCGTCGTGAACGGCGTCGCCCGCGCGATCCTGCGCGGCGGCGAGGCCATGCGGCGGCTCCAGACCGGCGTCGTGACCCATTACGCGCTGGCGATGATCGCCGGTGTGATCGCGGCCATTGCCGTATTCGCCGTGGCATGGCGGTAGGGGGGGCGATGGCGTTTCCGCTGCTTAGCCTGATCGTGTTCATCCCCGCCGCCGGGGCAGCGGTTCTGATGTTTCTCCGCAACGACGATGCGGTGCGGTGGACGGCGCTGGGTGTCACCGTCCTCGACTTCGCACTCTGCATCGCGATGCTGGCCGGCTTTGACACCACTACCCACGAGATGCAGTTCGCCGAGACGCGCCCGTGGGTGCCCGCGCTCGGGATCACTTACGCGCTTGGCATCGACGGGATCAGCGCGCTCTTCGTGTTCCTGACCGCGCTGTTGGGCTGGATCTGCGTGCTCGCCTCGTGGGTCGCGATCGACCGCAAGGTGAAGGAGTTCATGGTTAGTCTGCTGACCATGCAGGCGCTGATGCTGGGGGTGTTCTGCGCGCTCGACCTGTTCCTGTTCTATGTCTTCTGGGAGGCGATGCTGATCCCCATGTATGTCATCATCGGCGTCTGGGGCGGCGACGGCCGGGTCTATGCGGCGTTCAAGTTCTTCCTCTACACGCTGGCGGGCAGCGTCCTGTTCCTGATCGGTGTCATCGTGCTCTATGTCCACGGCGGCGAGACCTTCGACATCCTCGCCCTGACGGCGCAGGATTTGCCGTTCCCGGTCCAGTCCTGGCTGTTCTTCGCATTCCTGATCGCCTTCGCAGTCAAGGTGCCGATGGTCCCAGTCCATACCTGGCTGCCGGACGCCCATGTGCAGGCACCGACGGCTGGCAGCATCATCCTCGCCGCCGTGCTCCTGAAGATGGGCGCCTACGGGTTCCTGCGGTTCTCGCTGCCGATGCTGCCAGAGGCGTCGGTGTATTACTCGACGCTGATGCTGGCCCTTTCGGCGCTTGCTATCGTCTATGGCGGGTTCCTTGCCCTGGCGCAGGACGATCTGAAAAAGCTGGTGGCCTATTCCAGCATCAGCCACATGGGTTTCGTGACTCTTGGGATTTTCGCACTGAACCCCCGCGGGCTCGAGGGCGGCATCCTGCAAATGTTCAATCATGGGGTGACGACGGGTGCGTTGTTCCTGTTCGTAGGCCTGATCTACGAGCGAACCCATACCCGCAGCATCGCGGATTATGGCGGGCTGATGAAAGCGGCGCCGATCTATACGGCGTTGCTTGCGCTGTTCACCCTGTCGTCGATGGCGCTGCCGGGAACGAACTCGTTCGTGGGCGAGTTGCTCGTGCTGTCGGGCGGGTTTGCGGCTAACCTGGCCGTCGGCGCGGCAGCCGTTCTGGGGGCATTACTGGGCGCGGCCTATCTGCTTGGCATGTATGGGAAAGTCGCGCTCGGTCCGGCCAGCATCGGCGCGCGGTTCAAGATCCGCGACGTGAACGCCCGCGAACTGGCGGCGATCCTGCCGCTAGCCGTCTTCGTGCTCTGGGTCGGGCTCTATCCGAAACCCTTTCTCGACATCATCGACGCCTCGGTGAAACATCTGCTGGCGCAGGTGCACGGTAAGGGGGGGCGCCAATGACCGCCGCCGCGCTTTTCCAGTCAATCCTCGCGAGCCTGCCCGAGATCGTGGTGGTCGCCGGGGCCTGCGTCCTGCTGATCCTGGGACAATTTGTGCCGAAGGGGCAGGGACATTTCCTTGTCTGGGCTTCCGTCGTGGTCGTGGTGATCGCCGCCTTGGGGACACTCATGCTGGCGGGCGAGGTGCGGCCGGCATACACGGGCATGTTCATCGCCGACCGCTTCGCGGTCTTCTTCAAGGTGTTGTTCTACTTAGCCACCGGTCTGACATTCCTCCTTTCGCGAAAATATGCCGAGATCGAAGAGATCGGCAGCAGCGAATACTATGTCCTGCTGCTGTTCGCGCTTTCGGGAATGATGATCATGGCCTCGGCGACAGACCTCCTGTCGATCTATGTGGGCCTAGAACTGATGGCGTTCTGCACCTATGTGCTGACCGGCTTCCTGCGGCAGCAGCAGCGGTCGAACGAAGCGGCGTTGAAATACGTGATCCTTGGCGGGGTCTCGACTGGGATTTTCCTCTATGGCGCTTCGCTGGTCTACGGGCTCACCGGCACCACGCAGTTGGACGGGATGGCTGCGGCGGTGACCGGCAATCCGCGTGATCCCGGATTGCTGCTGGCGGTGGTCTTCATTGTCGCGGGGCTGGCCTTCAAGATCGGCGCGGTGCCCTTCCATATGTGGGTGCCGGACGTCTATGAAGGCGCGCCAACGACGATCACCGCCTTCATGTCGGTAGGCCCCAAGGCGGCCGGGTTCGCGGTGATCCTGCGGGTGTTCCTCAACCCGCTGGTCGCGGCCTCGGATGCCTGGATCATCGTCGCGATTATTGCGGTGGTGACGATGGCGCTCGGCAGTTTTGTGGCGCTTGTGCAGGACAATTTCAAGCGCCTCTTGGCCTATTCCAGCATCGCCCATGCCGGGTTCGCCATGTTCGGGGTGGTGGCCGGCGGTGCAGAGGGGGTCGCCGGCGTGATGCTCTACTTGCTGATCTACGCGTTCATGAATCTCGGCATCTTCGGCACCGTCATCATGATGCGGAACGGCGATTTCTCGGGCGAAGTCATCGAG
This sequence comes from Microvirga lupini, assembly GCA_000517005.1. Taxonomy (GTDB): domain Bacteria; phylum Pseudomonadota; class Alphaproteobacteria; order Rhizobiales; family Beijerinckiaceae; genus Microvirga; species Microvirga lupini. The sequence continues at coordinate 47,632 of KI912074.1, read as the reverse complement.
GACTACGCGGGTTTCGCCAGGTCGCATCGCGGGCTGGCACTTCTGATGCTGCTTTATCTGTTCTCTCTGGCCGGCATTCCGCCGACGGCCGGGTTCTTCGCCAAGTTCTACGTGCTGGTCGCGCTAGTCGAGCGGGGTTTCATCCTGCTGGCGGTGATCGCAGTGCTCCTGAGCGCCATCGCCGCCTACTTCTACATTCGCATCGTCATGGTGATCTACATGCGTGAGCCGGAGGGCGCATTCGACCCGGCGCTGACGCCCTCGGTCCGCGCAACGCTTGCTCTCACCGCCGCCGGCACCATCGGGATCGGCCTATTTCCGGCGTGGTTTCTGAGGCTTGCCCAGCATTCCGCGGTTGGCGGCTGATCGATTGGATTTGCAATGATCCGGCAGACGGAATACTCTTGTAGTGCAAGAAAGGAATGCCCAAGCCGCTTGCCGGGGGCCGGCATCACCGGGCCCGAATAGTGCCGGTTACGGCCTGAGCAAAGCCCTCGGTGGGTGACCGGGGTAGTGCGATATGACTGGGATGGAATTCCTGCCAGTTCTTTTCATGGCCGCCGGAATTGTTCTGGTGGCGGTGGCGACGCTCTTTGTCTCCTCGCTGCTGCGCCCGTCCAATCCCTATCCGGCGAAGAACATGCCCTATGAATGCGGCATGGACCCGGCGGGCGAGGCCGCCGGGGGGCGCTTCAAGGTGCAGTTCTTTATCCTCGCGATCCTGTTGGTGGTCTTCGATGTCGAGACAATGTTCCTCTTTCCCTGGGCCGTCGTCCTGAAAGAGATCGGGTTGGTCGGCTATGTCGAGATGTTCGTCTTCATGTTGCTGCTTCTTGTGGGCTTCGCCTACGCTTGGCTGAAGGGGGCGCTGGAATGGGAGGCGTGAACAACGCGATCCGCGACAGCGTTCTGTTCACCACGGCTGACAGTGTGATCAGCTGGAGCCGAAGGTCGGCACTGTGGCCCGAGACCTTCGGTATTGCCTGCTGCGCCATCGAGATGATCTCAGCGGGCTGCGCGCGTTACGATCTCGACCGGTTCGGCGTGGTGTTCCGACCTTCGCCGCGCCAGTCCGATGTGATGATCATCGCCGGTACCGTGACGCGGAAATTCGCGCCAGTCGTGCGCCGGCTCTATGATCAGATGCCGGAGCCACGCTGGGTCATCGCGATGGGCACCTGCGCAATCTCGGGCGGGGTCTACAACACCTACGCCGTGGTGCAGGGGGCGGAGACCTTCGTGCCGGTGGACGTGCATGTCCCTGGCTGCCCGCCGCGGCCCGAGGCGCTGATGCATGGCTTCCTTCTGCTTCAGGAAAAGATCAAGAAATCCCGGGCGCTGGCTGGGGCGCCTCTGGGCCGGGTTGCGCTGCCATGAGGATGGAGACGCCTCTCAACCGCGCCCCGATCGTGGAGCGTTTCGGAGGAGCAATCGAGGATCTTGGCTTCGCTCACGGCGTTCATGCCTTCGCCGCTTCGCCTGAAATGATCGTCGAGCTTTGCAGGTTTCTGAAGGAACATCCTGTATTGCAGTTCAATTTCCTGTCCGACATCTGCGGGGTCGATCATTACCCTGAAGCGCCGCGCTTCGAGGTGGTGTACCACCTCTATTCGCTGCCGAACAAATGGCGCGTTCGGATCAAGTGCCGCCTCGGCAATCCGCCGCAGATCCCGTCGGTGACGGGGGTCTGGCGCACCGCTAATTGGCATGAGCGCGAGGCCTGGGACATGTACGGGATCAGGTTCGAGGGCCACCCCGACCTGCGCCGGATCTACATGTGGGAAGGCTTCGAGGGCTTCCCGCAGCGCAAGGACTTTCCGCTCCGGGGCTACAAGGACGAGCTGAACCCGTTTGGCGCTGAAGGCCCGCCGCCGACGCAGCCCGACCTCGCCACCAGGAACATTCCATAAGGGACCATTCCATGCCAGGATCTTGAGATGACGGAAGTCACGGAACTGAGCAGGCCAGGAGGCGAAGCGCTCGACACCAAGGAGGTGCTTCTCAACCTTGGCCCGCAGCATCCCAGCACGCATGGCGTGCTGCGGCTCGTCCTTGAGATGGAAGGTGAATATGTCGGGCGCGTGGACCCGCATGTCGGCTATCTCCACCGCGGCACTGAAAAACTGGCTGAGAGCTTCACCTATACCCAGATTTTTCCGCTGACCGACCGGCTCGACTACCTCTGTCCGCCATCGAACAACTTGGCATTCGCGCTGGCGGTGGAGAAGCTCCTGCGCATCGAAGCGCCGATCCGCGCACAGTATATCCGCGTGCTGATGGCCGAACTGGCGCGGATCTCCGGTCATCTCCTGATCACCGGCGCACTACCGATGGATCTGGGCGCCATGACCGCGTTGCTTTACGCCATGCGCGAGCGCGAAATGATCATGGACCTGTTGGAGATGATCAGCGGGGCGCGGATGCACACCTCCTTCTGCCGGGTCGGCGGTGTGCGCGAGGATCTGCCCGACGGGTTCCTCCCCAAGATCAGGGAGTTCTGCGACATCTTCCCGAACCGGATCCGCGACTATGAACGGCTGATCGAGAACAACCGGGTGTTTCTGAAGCGCACGCAGGGCATCGGCGTGATCTCCGCCGAGGACGGCATCGAACTTGGCCTGAGCGGCCCGAACCTGCGGGCCTCAGGCGTCGACTGGGACATACGCCGCGACGAGCCCTATGAGATCTACGACCGGCTCGATTTCAACGTCATTACCCGCGATGAGGGCGATTGTTACGCGCGCTGGCGATGCCGGGTTGAGGAGATGCGCGAGAGCGTCCGGATCATAGAACAATGCCTCGACCAGATGCCCGAGGGACCGTTCCAGGTCGACATGCCCACAATCGCTTTCCCGATGGACAAGAATAGGGTGCACTGCTCGATGGAAGCGCTCATCCAGCATTTCGACCTATCTGCCTATGGCTTCAAGGTGCCGAAGGGCGAGGTCTATTCGGCAATCGAGGCGCCAAAGGGCGAGCTCGGGTTTTACATCATCAGCGACGGGTCGGCAAAACCGTTCCGTATGAAGGTACGGGCACCGTCGTTCGTCAACCTTCAGGCACTGTTTGGGGTCACCAATGCGCACTACCTGGCAGATATGATCGCCGTGCTGGGCAGCCTCGACCCAGTGATGGCCGAAGTGGACAAGTAGCAGGGGATTTCGCTGCGATGAACATGCGCGAAAAGATTGAGGCGGCAGCGGCGCGGTATCCCGATCAGCGTTCGGCGATCATGCCCGCGCTTCTGATCGCGCAGAAGGAACATGGCCATCTTCCCAGCCCGGTGTTGGAAGAGGTCGCCGACATCCTTGGTGTCGAGCGGATCTGGGTCTACGAGCTGGCGACCTTCTACACCCTCTTCCATACAGAGCCGGTGGGGATATTCCACCTGCAACTCTGCGATAACGTCTCCTGCATGCTCCGCGGATCCGAGGACCTGCTGAGGCATCTAGAGGCAGTACTAGGCATCGAGAAGGGCGGCACGACCCCGGACGGGCTATTCACGCTTTCGACCGTCGAATGCCTCGGCGCTTGCGAGATGGCTCCGGTGATGCAGGTCGGCGACGACTATCACGGTGACCTCGACATCGCGCGGATCAATGCGCTCTTGGACAGACTGCCGGCGGTGGAGGAGCATGCGACTGGCGCCGATCTCGCCGACGCAGGATCGCCGGGAGAGTAGCGCCATGTTCGAACCGGTCCTTCTCAGAAGCATGGACGTGCCGGATAGCCATCTGCTCGCGACCTACGAGTCCGGCGGCGGCTATCAGGCGCTGGCGAAGACGCTGCGCGAGCACACGCCCGACGAGATCATCGACCTCGTCAAGAAATCCAACCTGCGCGGTCGCGGCGGGGCCGGATTCCCGACCGGGGCGAAATGGAGCTTCGTGCCGAAGCAAGTCCGCAAGCCGAAATACCTGTGCTGCAACGCTGATGAGGGCGAGCCGGGCACCTTCAAGGATCGAATCATCATGGAGCGTGACCCGCACCAGCTGATCGAGGGCTTGGCGATCAGCGCCTACGCGATCGGGGCGGAAACCGCCTATGTCTACATCCGCGGGGAATATGTCCTGGCGATCCGGCGGCTGGAGCAGGCGATCGCTGAGGCCCATGCGAAGGGTTATTTGGGAACGCGGATCCTCGGCTCGGATTTCAGCTTCGTCGCGCACATTCATTGCGGCGCCGGCGCCTATATCTGCGGCGAGGAGACCGCGATGCTCGACTCGCTCGAAGGCAAGCGCGCGCAGCCGCGTCTGAAACCGCCGTTTCCGGCGGTCGAAGGGCTCTACGCCAGCCCCACCGTGATCAACAACGTCGAGACGCTGGCCTGCGTGCCGCATATCGTGGCGCGGGGACCGGACTGGTTCCGCAGCATCGGCCCGGACAAGAGTCCAGGCCCGAAGCTCTATTGCCTCAGCGGACACGTGCGAAAACCGGGCCTTTACGAGCTGCCAATGGGCATACCGCTGCGCGAGCTGGTCGAGGACCGCGCTGGCGGTCCGCCACCGGGGCGCAAGATCAAGGCGGTGATCCCCGGCGGAGTCTCGGCGCCGGTGATCCCAGAGCGTGGATTGGACGTCGGGATGGATTTCGACTCACTGGCCGCCGCCGGCTCGATGCTCGGCTCGGCCGGGGTGATCGTGATAGACGACTCGACCTGCATGGTTAAGGTTGCCGCCCGGATCATCGAGTTCTTTCACCACGAGTCCTGCGGCAAGTGCACTCCGTGCCGCGAAGGGTTGAACTGGGCCGTGAAAGTGCTGCGCCGGGTTGAGGCGGGGCAGGGCGCGCCGGGCGATCTGGAACAGCTGGAGGCGCTCTGCAAGGGCATTTTCGGCAACACGTTCTGTGCTCTGGGCGACGGCGCGGCTATGGGGCTGCGAGCGGCGCTGGCGCATTTCAGGCATGAATTCGTTGCCCATATCGAGGAGCGGAGATGCCCGTTTCACTGAGGGGCGCGCAGGGAAAGGGCCGCGAGGAAGCCATGGTTAGCGTCACGATCAATGGACAAACGCTGGAAGTGGAGGCGGGCTCTACGGTGCTCCAGGCCGCTGAGCGTCTGGGCATCGACATCCCGACCTTCTGCTATCTGAAGCGACTGCCGGCGCTGGCCTCCTGTCGCATGTGCCTAGTGGAGATCGAGGGGCAGCGGCGGCTGCAGCCTTCCTGCGCCACCGCAGTCGCCGACGGCATGGTGGTGCGGACCAACACGCCGCTGATCGAGGAAACGCGCTCTTCCATGCTTGACATGCTGCTCGCCAACCATCCCCTCGACTGCCCGATCTGCGACAAGGGCGGCGAGTGCGAGCTTCAGAACATGGTGATGGCCTACGGGCCCCGCAAAAGCCAGTTCCACGATGCCAAACGTGTGTTCCACACCGAGGACATCCGTCTCAGCCCAGTCATCATCATGAACGTCAACCGCTGCATCCAATGCCAGCGCTGCGTCCGGATGTGCGAGGAGGTCGTCGGCGCGGTCGCCTTGGGCACAGTCGAAAAGGGCATGGATACTGCCGTCACCGGCTTCGAGGGGAGCCTCGCGAGTTGCGACCAGTGCGGCAATTGCGTCGAGGTCTGTCCGGTCGGCGCGCTGATGAGCTTTCCCTATCGCTACAAGGCGCGGCCCTGGGATCTGGTTGAGACTGACACGGTCTGCGCGCATTGCGGCACCGGCTGCCAGCTGACCGTCGGCACGCGCAAGGGCGAGTTCATGCGCGTCCGGTCGAAGTGGGAGCACGGGGTCAATCACGAAACGCTCTGTGTGCGAGGGCGCTTCGGCCTCGACTTTGTCGAAAGCCGAGACCGGATCAAGCAGCCGATGATCCGTCGTGATGGCGCCCTGGTTCCGGTTTCCTGGGATGAAGCGGGAGACTATCTGGGCCGGCGCCTGGCCGCCGTCGAAGGCAAGGCTGCAGGCGGGCTAGCGTCGCCGCGCCTACCCAGCGAGATGCTTTATCAGTTCCAGAAGCTGATGCGGACGGTATTCCGGACCAACAACATCGACTGCTCGTCGCGTTGGTCCACGCCCTTCGATACGCTCGGCCCGTTGGTGACGAACTTCTACACCCGCGCGTCTTTGGAGGAGGTGATTGGCAACGACTGCGTGCTCGTCGTCGGCGGCAACGTGACGGACGAAAACCCAGTCACCGAATACCTGCTGCGGGACGGTGCGCGGCGGCGGCAGACCGGGTTGCTCATGCTCTCGGCGCGACCATCCCGTCTGGATGCCGATGCCCGGGCGGTCGTTCGCGTTCCACCGGGTGGTGAGGCGGCGAGCCTTGCCGCGGTGGCGGCCGGGCTAGCGGCGGCGGTTGATCAGACCTTGCTGGGCGACGTTCTGGCGGACATCGGCACGACAGCCGGCGGGCCAGCGGCGACTACCGACAGTGATGGGCCGGACCGTCTGGGCGCCGCGCTGCTGGACGGCCGGAGCGTCGCCGTGCTTGTCAGCACTGACCTTCTTCGATCACCCGAAGCGCGCGCGACGCTGCAGCAGCTCAACAACCTGTTGCAGCTTCTCCGCGTACTCGGCAAGGGTCCGGCGATGCAGTTCCTCTTCGACCGAGCCAACCAGATGGGCGCCTGGGACATGGGAGTTCTGCCGGCGGCGTTGCCGGGGCTGTGCGCGGTCGCCGATGACGCGGCGCGCACAACATTCGAACAGGCCTGGGGCACCGAAATCCTGCCTGAACCCGGCGCGGATTTCGACGCCATGCTGGAGCTCTGTGACGGGGGCCGGATGGGCACGCTCTATGTCGTCGGAAGCGACCCCGTGATGGCCTATCCCGACCGAGGATTCGTGATGCGGGCGCTTGGCGCCGCCGATCTCCTGATTGTGCAGGACACGTTCCTCACGGATACGGTGGGCTTGGCCGATGTTGTCCTGCCCGCGGCGGGTTACGGCGAGGAATCCGGCACGTTCACCAACAACGAGGGCCGGGTCCAGAAGGTCTGCAAGTTCCGCGAACCCGTCCTCGAAGCGCGTAGCAATCTGGCGATCTTCAACTTCGTCGCGGCGCTCCGCAACCAGACGTTGCAACCATCGATGCAAGGCGAGATCTTCGGCGAGATTGCCCGGCTAGTTCCGGCCTATCGGGGGCTGACGCAGGACGGGCTCGGCGCCGACGGAGCATTCACGAAGGCGGCCCCGACACCACCGGCTGGCGAACTCTTCGCCCCTCCGCCTGCCCCGAAGGCAGCCGACCGGCTCATGCTGGTCACCGGCAACTGCCTGTTCCACAATGGATACCTTTCCGAACGCTCGGAGATCCTGAATACGGTCGCGGATGACCCATATGTCGAGATGAGCGCGCGAGATACCGCACAGCTTGGCCTTTCGGATCGCGATCAGGTGGTCGTGCGATCCGCCCAGGGCGAACTGACGGCGCAGCTCAAGGTCAACAAGCGTTTTCCCAGAGGCCTCGTGTTCGTTCCCGAAAACTACAGAGCTCTGCGTCTCAACAGCCTGATGCGTCGGGGCGAATACCCATGTCCGGTGGAGGTTCACAAGGCGCGCGCAGCCGTCGAGATCGCCATCGACGCCGGACCAGGGGCGGGGTCTGAGGATCTGGACTGAGGCATTGCCGGGCTCCCCTACAGCCTGCTCTAACCTTGCGTCTGCACCCCGGGTTGGCGGCATCAGTGATAGCCGATCCCAGCAATGTAATCGTGCAGCGCCTGCTCGTTGCGCAGGAATTCGTCGAGCCGATGCTTGACCACATCGCCGATGCTGACAACGCCGACAAGGGCGTTGCCGTCCATGACTAGCACGTGACGCGTGCGCCGCTTGGTCATGATCGCCATCACCATGGGCAGCCCATCCCGTGCCGAACAGGTCACCAAGCTGCGGTTCATGATGTCGGCGACCCGCATCAGGGGTGCCTCGGTTCCGTGTTCAGCCACCGCATTGCAGCAGTCCCGCTCCGACAGCGTGCCCAAGTACTCCCCGGGCCGGCGGCTAACGACTACGAAGCCGATGTTTTTGTCCCGAAACAGCCGCAGGACTTCCACCATCGTCTGGCTTGGAGGGACCGAGATGATTTCAGGAGCCTTGGTCTGCAAGATTTCGACGACAAGCATCTGAGCCTCCTGTCTGCACGGCCCAGCTTGATGGCTGGCGCGTGTTCACGTTCGTCGGATATTCCGCCACCAGTTGTACCCCTGCAGCTCGCTCGCCTCGACCAGCACCTCCTGTTCGGTGTTCAGGCGCGCGGCGACCACGCTGCCGCCGATCATTGCCTTGCCCGGTTTGTCGAGCAGATTGTCACGCCCAATCACCAGGTCACGCGAGGAAAAACTCGAAAATTCGTACTGTTGTCCAAGCGCGATCGCGTCCGCCGGGCAGGCGTCCTCGCATAGCCCGCAGAATAGGCACCGGGCCATGTCGATCTCGAATTTTGCCGGGCGACGGTTGCCCTTCTCGTCCTCGTAGGGGATGACTTCGATGCAGTCGCAGGGGCAAATCCGCGCGCAGAGTTCGCAGGCGACGCACTTGATCTCGCCCTCTGCATCGCGCTTCAGGAAGTGATGCCCGCGGTAACGCGAATAGGGCAGCCATTTTTCCTTGTCCGGATACTGCATGGTCACGGATCTGGAGAACATGTAGCCGAAGGTTAGTGCCAGGGCGTCCGCCAGATCGGCGAAGAACGCCCAGCCGATCCATGTTCCACTTCTGTCCAGTGCGCGCGACATCGCCGCCTCGCTATGGGGCCGCTGCGGCCCCTAAAGCAACACCAGTTATAATTATGTTCGCCAATGACAGTGGAAGCAAGACCTTCCACCCGATCGCCATCAGTTGGTCGTAGCGGTAGCGCGGGAAAGTGAAGCGGAACCACATAAACAAATAGATGAAGAATGCGACCTTGAGCAGGAACCAGACGAGCGGCGGCAACGGGATCAGCACGCCGTTCCAGCCGCCGAAGAACAGGATCACCGCCAGGACCGACACCAGGAGCATGATAGTGTATTCGCTGATCATGAAGAATGCAAAGCGGATACCGCTGTATTCGGTATGGAATCCGGCCCCCAGATCGCCTTCCGCTTCCGCCAGGTCGAAGGGAACGCGCTGCGCTTGGGCCAGCCCGGCCACGAAGAACACGAAGAACCCGACCGGTTGGTAGACGATGTTCCAGACATCGGCCTGCGCCCGCACGATCTCGAGCAGGCTCATGGATTGTGCCAGCATTACCACGCCAATGACCGCGAACCCCATTGGGATCTCGTAGCTGATCATCTGCGCGCAGGTCCTGAGGCTCCCTAGGACCGCGTATTTACTGTTCGCGGCCCAGCCGCCGAAGATGACGCCATAGACCTCGATCCCGATCACCGCAAAAATGAAAAGGAGCGCCACATTCATATTGGAGACGTAGAGCGTGATCTCGGCGCCGAGAACAGAGACAGTTTCCCCGAAGGGAATCGCGACGAACACCACGAAGGGCGGGGCGAGTGCCAGGATTGGCGCCAGTTTGAACAAGAAGCGATCGGCCTCGGCCGGGATGTGGTCCTCTTTAGTTAGGAGCTTAATCCCGTCCGCCACCGGCTGCAGCAGCCCGTGCCATCCCACACGCATCGGCCCTATCCGCTGCTGGATGTGCCCGGCGATCTTGCGTTCCAGCCAGGTGAACGGCAAGGGCAGCAGCAGCAGGATCGCAATCAACAACGCGACCTTGAAGACGATCAGGCCAAGGGCGACGGCGAGTTCCATGATCCGCGGCTACTTGTTTAACGGGTTAAACCCGCGACCGGGCTTTCGCTCCGGCTGTACACTGAGCACTTGCGCAGTTGTCAGGCTGCGCAGGAACGGCAGATTGCCAACGGCGACATACTTTGCGCAAGGATATCACAATATTACCGTCGCTGGCTATGGCACCGTTCTCTTACTCCGGAGATTTTGGTCAAGCCCTTAGCAGCCTCGCTCAGCCAGAGGGTCAAGTCACCGCGGTGCTTCAAGCCGCC
>KI912074.1:37398-37578 GCA_000517005.1 Microvirga lupini | reverse complement strand
TCCGGACGAGCCACTTCCTGAGATCGCTCGCCCGATCCTCCAGATGTTGATCGAGACACTCCGGGGACTGGACGAGCAGATCGCCCGTCTGGACCATGAGGTCGCGCAGCGGGCCAAGGAAAACGAGGCGGCGCGCCGGCTGATGACCATTCCCGGAGTGGGCCCGGTGACCGCAGTGGC
>KI912074.1:23586-37298 GCA_000517005.1 Microvirga lupini | reverse complement strand
GGGCGTCTACACATGGTTGATAATGCCGGCGCTCAATCAGGAACACATCTTGCGCTGCCCCCTATTCGGCGGGCCTCGGCATTCCCTTCCTGCTCGCGGCCTTCGCCATGAAGCCCTTCGTCGCGCTTCTCAAGCGCATGCGTTCCCGTTTCCCGCTGGTCGAGAGGACAATGGGCGCTCTCCTCGTACTGACCGGGATCGCCTTCCTGACCGGCTGGATCACCACCATGTCGTACTGGCTCCTGGAGACATTCCCGGTTCTTGCGACCCTTGGCTGAGAGGTGACCGCTCGTCGTCCCCAGGCCGACGCGCCAGTTGCCGGACGTCTCCTCCGCCGAGCGCAGGATCGCTCCATCAAGGTCGGCCGCAGCTAATCTATTGAGTGGAGGCGGAAATCGCGCTATCTTGCAAATGCTTTGCAAAAGCGGGAAGGGCCTTCGACATGCGTCGCTGGCTTCAGGAGACCCTCGACCGACGCTATCTTCTCTGGGGTGGCCTTGCCGCGGCAAGCGGTTCCTTGCTCGGCGTGGTCGCCGCGAGCGGTCAGGGTTCGCACACGGGGCATGCCCCCTCAACCCCGCCACCTGGACCGAAGGCGACCGATTACCACGGCGCCCATGGCAACATGATCACAGTCGGCGACGTTGGCAGTGCCCCCAACGGCTTCGACCCCACATTGCTGCTGACCGACTGGGACACCGGGATCACCTCGGCCCTGCCGGACGGGCGCACGCTGCGGACCTTCGAGATCACAGGCGAGGACAAGGAGATCGAGATCGCGCCGGGCGTCTTCTTCCCCGCCTGGACCTACAACGGCCGCGTGCCCGGCCCGAGCCTGCGCGTCACCGAGGGCGACCGGGTGCGGATCGTCTTCCACAACAACGGGTCCCACCGCCACTCCATTCACTTCCACGGCATCCACTCGGCCCGCATGGACGGCGTCCCTGGTGCGGGCGAGATCGGTCCCGGCGAGGAGTTCATCTACGAGTTCGACGCGTTCCCCTTCGGCTGCCACCTCTATCACTGCCACGCGCTGCCGCTGAAGCGGCACATCCACAAGGGCATGTACGGTGTCTTCGTCATCGATCCCGATCCGGCGCGTCATCCCGAGCAGGCCGAGGTAGCCTGCTCGCGTCTTCTCGGCACGCCCGAGAACCGGGAGTGGCAGGAATTTGTCATGGTGATGAATGCCTTCGACACCAACTTCGATGGCGAGAACGAGGTCTACGCCGTCAACACGGTGGCGCATCACTATGCCAAGCACCCGATCACCGTCATTCGCAGCAAGCCGGTGCGGATTTACCTCGTCAACGTGGTCGAGTTCGACCCGATCAACTCGCTGCACCTGCATGGCAACTTCTTCGACTACTACGACCACGGCACGACCCTGACGCCGACGCTGCGCACCATCGACACCGTCATGCAGTGCCAGGCCCAACGCGGCATCCTGGAGTTCACTTACCGGAATCACGAGACGGGCTTGTACATGTTCCACGCTCATCAGTCGGAATTCACCGAGCTCGGCTGGGTGGGCATGTTCGATGTGGTGGAGGCCGCCGCATGAACGATCTCGCGGGCTCCGAAGCGGTTGTTACTCCCCCACGCGAGACCAGGAGCCGATCAGGGCATGCGATCGCACTCTGGATGATCTTGCCCTTGTTCCTTCTGGGATTGGCGGCAGCATGGCTCGTGGTGGCCGATCCGCTCCGCGCCTTCAACAACGGCGCGCCGCCCGTCGAGCGACTGACATTCGAACGCCGCGTCCTCGACAACACCGGCATTCACCTCCTCGTACGGGCCGGCGGCTCCGAGCCGGTGACCATCGCGCAGGTGCAGGTCGATGACGCCTACTGGACGTTCACCCAGGATCCGCCGGGCGGCCTTGCCCGGCTGGCGACCGCCTGGATCCACATTCCTTTCCCTTGGACCCTGGGCGAGGCGCACGCGGTTCGGATCGTGACGAAGACGGGAACCACCTTCGACCATGAGATCCCAGTCGCCGTGCGAACCCCGGAGGCCCATTCGGGCCAGCTCGTGCCGCAGGCGGTGCTGGGAGCCTTCGTCGGCATCGTGCCGGTTGCTATCGGGCTGATGTTCTACCCGGCGCTGCGGGGCGTCGGATCGCGCGGCATGGGTTTCCTGCTCGCCCTCACCATTGGTCTGCTCGCCTTCCTGTTCGTCGACGCACTTGAGGACGCCCTGGAGTTGGCGGGGGAGGCGGCGGCTGCCTTCCAGGGGCATGTGATGGTCGTGCTCGCCGCCTTAGTCAGTTTCCTCCTGCTGTGGGCCGTCGGCCGCCGCCGCGGCGCCCCGACCGGGCTGGCGCTGGCGACCTACATCGCGCTCGGGATCGGGCTGCACAATCTCGGCGAGGGCCTCGCCATCGGCGCGGCTTTCACGGCCGGCGCCGCGGGGCTCGGCCTCTTCCTCGTGCTCGGTTTCACGCTGCACAACATCACCGAGGGCATCGGGATTGCTGCACCCCTGGTGAAGGAGCCGCCGCCGCTGTCCGCCTTCGTCTGGCTGGCGCTGTTGGCAGGCGCCCCGGCCATCCTGGGCATATGGCTCGGAAGCCTCGCGTACAGCCCGCAGTGGTCGGCCCTTGCGCTGGCGGTCGGCGCGGGGGCCATCCTCCAGGTCATCGTCGAGGTTGGGGCCTATCTCCGCCGCTTCGACGAACGGTGGAAAGGCGGATCGATCCCGGTCGGTGTCATCGGCGGGCTCGTGGCAGGTCTGTCGCTGATGTATGCCACCGCCGCCCTGGTGAAGGTCTAGCAGGTGAGGATTGTTCGATGTCGGCTCGCGAGACCAAGTATTCGGGCCATGGGGCTCCGGACGACAGGATCGGCGCCACCCGCAGGACACCTGCGAAGGCAGGGGGCTCGCGGGGACTCGCGGCTCCGTCGAGAACGAACCGGATCGAGGCGCAGTGTCGGGCGAAGGGCATGCGGCTGACGGGCCAGCGCCGGCTGATCGCTCAGGTCCTTTCGGAGGCTGAGGACCATCCCGATGTGTTCGAACTGCATCGCCGTGTCGTAAGCCGGTGCCCGCATGTCGCGCTCGCCACCGTCTACCGCACGGTCAAACGCCTGGAGGCCGAGGGCATTCTGGAGCGACGCGAGTTCCGTGACGGCCATGCCCGGTATGAGCGGGCGTCGAAAGAACATCACGACCACCTGATCGATCTCGAGACCGGCACCGTCGTCGAGTTCCGGAGCGCTGAGATCGAGAGGTTGCAGGAGGAGATCGCGCGGCAGCTTGGATTCCGGCTCGTCAGCCATCGTCTCGAACTCTACGCCGTGCCGGTCCCGGCCCGTCTTCGCCCGGACCAGAACCGGTCCTGATCAGGTGCGCCCCGCCAGGGGCGGATCCGAGCGCCCCGGCAATCTTTGAGGTTCGGTGGAATGCTGGGAAAGTCAGCAACATGACAAGGCTGAACATCCCTTGCGTTAACCCCCGAACAGGATGGCGGCTCCCGGGCTGACGAGGGTCTGCCGGCGGGGTAACACCGGATTGCAGTCGTAATCTGTATCCGCTCCTCCATCATCGTCCCGCTCGGGCGCGGTGACGATCCGCCTTCGGAAGTATCCGGCCTGCTCCGCAAAGCGGCGCCCATGGCCCACAGCCCAGGCTCTCAGTGGAGGACCCATTCCATGACGCAGACGGCAGCTCCATCTCCCGAGAAAATCCTGCAAATCGGCAGCGCTTTCTGGCCTTCCAAGACGCTTCTCAGCGCCGTGGAGCTCGGGCTCTTTACAAAGCTTGCCGAGAACGGACCGCTGGACGGTACCCAGATCCGTGATGCTGTAGGCCTGCACGAGCGCAGCGCACGCGATTTCTTGGACGCCCTGGTGGCGCTCGGCATGCTGCAGCGGGGCTCAGACGGGCGATACACGAACACCCCCGAAACGGATCTCTACCTTGACCGCCACAAGCCTTCCTATGTCGGGGGTATCCTCGAGATGATGAACGGGCGGCTCTATCGGTTCTGGGGCAACCTCACCGAAGCGCTCCGGACTGGCTTGCCGCAGAACGAAACCCGGCATGGCGAGCCCGACCTGTTCGCCGCCGTCTATGCGGAGCCTGCCCGGCTTGAGCTGTTTCTCGGTGCCATGACGGGTTTAAGCCTGCCGACCGCTCGGGCCATCGCAGGCGCTTTCCCGTGGAGCGAGTATCGCACCTTTGCCGATGTCGGCTGCGCCCAGGGGGGCCTGACCGTCGAGATTGCCCGCGCTCACCCTCACCTGACCGGCCTCGGCTTCGACCTGCCGACCGTCCGCCCGGTGTTCGAGCGCTATGTGGCCCAGCAGGGCATCAATGAGCGCGTGACCTTCCAGGCTGGCGACTTTTTCAAAGATCCTCTCCCGGGTGTCGATGTTCTCGTGATGGGCCACATTCTTCACGACTGGAGCTTGGACGAAAAGAAACTGCTCCTGCGGAAGGCCTATGAGGCGCTGCCGAGCAGGGGTGCGCTCATCGTCTACGATGCCATGATCGATGACGAGCGGCGTGAGAATGCCTTCGGTCTGCTCATGAGCCTGAATATGCTCATCGAGACCCCAGCCGGCTTCGACTACACGGGCGCGGATTGCCGCGGCTGGATGGAGGAGGCCGGTTTCAAGAATGTCCGGATCGAGCCCTTGCAAGGTCCGTATTCGATGGCGGTCGGACAGAAATAGCCGCCGACGCGCATGGCCCCACGCGGTGGCGAGTTCGCTTACAAGGAGGAGTCGATGAGTGTGTGCTTGCGACCTGCCTCGCCCGAGGACGCCGGACCGGCGGGTGCGATCTGCTACGAGGCGTTCAAGACCATCGCGGAACAGCACCGCTTCCCGCGGTTCTGTCGCAACTCTTTCTTTCCTCTCGTGGGGCTATGGCCTGCGCTGGTGAGAGAGGGTGACACGAGATGTTCAAGGGCAGGCAATTCGATCGATCCGTGATCCTGCTGTGCGTGCGGTGGTATCTGGCTTATAGCCTCAGCCTACGCGATCTTGAGGAGATGATGGCCGAGCGCGGCATCTCCGTCGACCACGCCACGGTCGGTCGCTGGGTGGTCCGTTACTCCCCCGAGCTTCTCGAGCGGTTCAATCGACGCAAGCGACCCGTCAGCCGGAAATGGCATGTGGATGAGACGTATATCAAGGTGCGCGGTCGATGGACGTATCTTTACCGAGCCATCGACAGCAACGGCGACACCGTCGAGTTCTGGTTCAGCGAGCGGCGAAACCTCACCTCCGCCAAACGCTTCCTGAGTAAGGCACTCAAGCGGCATCGTCGGCCTGAGCGGATTGTCATCGACGGAAGCCAGACGAACCGGGAGGCCATTCTGGCCTGCGATACGGAAAACCGGCTCCAAGATCGATCAAGACGCGAACTGAAGTCGATCCGGATCCGCCAAAGTGCCTACCTGAATAATCGCATCGAACAGGATCATCGTGCCGTCAAGCGACGGGTCCGCCCGATGCTCGGGTTCAAGTCAGTAAACAGCGCTCGCGCGATCCTGAGCGGCATCGAAATGGTGCACATGATGCGCAAAGGGCAGGCAAAGTATGCCGGGAATCGGCAGCCCTCGCTCGCTGAGCAGTTCGAGCGACTCGCTGCTTGACCGTCGAGGGAGGTTCGCTTCTATCCTGTTGTCCCAGCTCCACGGTTGCGACAGAACCGACCTCCAGCCCCCTTTCGGCCAAGAGCTCCTCCACGTCGCGGTAACTGAGCGTGAAGCGGAGATAGAGCCACACGGCGCGCTGGAGGATCTCGGGCGAGAATTGGTGACGGGCATAGGAGACGGGTGGCATCCCCTACTCTACCTCGTATCAGCCCAACCCGTCAGCCGTTCCCGTGACAATGCCGAGTTGACATTAAAGTGAGAAACCAAACGCTCCGTTTGTCTCATTATTGATGTCCAACGCTGCCGTAAGCCCGATATTCTCATTCCAAGATGTCAGCTGACACGCCCTAGTCAGTCGGTTCGATGGGATCGCGCTTCACGTTAGCAGGCGGTTCTCGGTCCATCATCACCGGAGCTGCCCAGCGAATGCCATTGGCAATCACGTGCTGCACAGTCTGGTCGTAGTAGGTGGGAAAGGTCTCATGCCCGGGGCGGAAATAGAAGATGCGTCCCCGTCCTCGCACGTAGCAGCAACCACTGCGGAAGACTTCCCCACCCTTGAACCAGCTTAGGAAGACGAGTTCGTCCGGTGCCGGGACCTCGAACGGCTCGCCATACATCTCTTCCTTCTCAAGCTCAAAATAGCGATCCAGGCCTTGGGCGATCGGATGCTCGGGCGTAACGACCCAGATCCGCTCGCGCTCACCATCCTCGCGCCAGTTGACAGTGCAGGCCGTGCCCGTGAGACGTTTGAAGATCTTGGAGTAGTGGCCCGAGTGCAGAACCACCATGCCCATCCCCTGAAGAACCCGAGCGTGAACGCGGGCAACGACCTCATCAGAGACATCGTTATGCTTCTTGTGACCCCACCAAAGCAGCACGTCGGTCTGGTCCAGAACCTCCTGTGACAATCCATGCTCCGGCTCGTCGAGCGTTGCGGTGCGGATAGACTCGAAACCGCGCTTGCGCATGGCATCGGCCAGGACAGCGTGGATGCCATTGGGGTAAATCTCTCCAACCACCGGATTATTCCGCTCGTGCCAGAATTCGTTCCAGATGGTGATGTTCAGCGGTTTCGACATTGCAGGCCTTTCTAGTGATCGGTGGAAAGGGGTGTTACTTCAGCGCGCCAGCCGTGAGCCCGCTGACGATGCGCCTTTGCAGCAGCATGAAGATTACGATCACGGGCGTGACGAAGATGCTGGCAAAGGCCATTGCATTGCTCCAGTCGGAGTAATCGGCGCCGACAAAGCCATAGAGGCCGACGGTTGCGGGCTGGAGTTCGTTCTTGTTGACCAGTGACACGGGATAGACGAACTCGCCGTAGGCGAGCAGGAAAACCAGCGTTCCCACGACGATGTAGCCGATGCGGGCCAGGGGCAGGGTGACGCTGAAGAAGGCTCTCAGCCGCGAGCAGCCATCGACCCGGGCCGCCTCTTCAAGCTCGATGGGAATTTGGGCGAAGGTCGTGCGCAACATGATGACCGCGAAGGGCAGGGTCTTCGTAGTTGTCGCGAGGATTACGGCTGTCTGGGTGTTGATCAGATCAATCTGCCGGAAAATGACGAACATCGGAGTCGCCAGAAGTGCCGGCGGCAGGACTTGGGACAGCATGATGCCCACAAGCACGGCGTCCATCCAGAAGGACCGCACCCGTGAGAGCGCATAGGCTGCCCCTGTCGCAAGAAGCAGGGTCAGGAGCGTCACGCTGGTTGACTGAAACAGGCTGTTGCCGAGATACCTAGCGATATTCTCTCGGGTGAAAATCCAGGTGTAGGCAGCCAGGGTCGGGGCCTCGGGCAGCAAGGTCGGCGGACTCGCGTTGAGTTCGGACGACGCTTTGAAGCTTGAGACATACATCCAGTAGACGGGGAAGAGATAGAAGGCCGCGATGGTCACCCCGAGGGTGAGCAGGATCCAGCGACGCGGCCCAACGATGACGTTGTTCATCGACTTGCTCCTAAACCTGCTTCTCGGCCCGGACGCTGCGCACATAGACGAGCGCCACGAGGAAGACGACGAGCAGCATCAACGTGGAGATTGCGGCGCCGCCTGCGAAATCGAAGACCTCAAAAGACAACCTGTACGACCACACGGGAAAGATGTTGCTGGAGTCGACGGGGCCACCATGGGTCATGGTCCAGATCAGGTCGAATGCCCGCATCGTGTAGATGGTCGAGAGCGCGACGAGCGCGTAGAGGGTCGGGCGCAGAAGCGGAAGCGTGATCGACATGAAGCGGCGGAGTGGTCCTGCGCCATCAAGAGCCGCCGCCTCGTACAGATCACGGGGAATGCCCGCGAGGCCTGCCGCTATGAGGATCATGTTGAAGGGCAGGCCGAACCAGACATTCGCCATGGTCACGGCAATGAGGGATGTCGATGGATCGGAGAGCCAGAAAACCGGGCTGTCCAGCAGCCCAAGGCTTGTCAGAGCATAGTTCAGGATGCCGTTATCGGAGGCGAGGAGCCACTTCCACACCGCGCCGATCACGAGAGGCGGGAGGATCCAGCCGGCCAAGACAAGGCCGCGAAGGAAGCTCGCTCCGGGGAACTGCTGCTGGAAGAACAGCGCAGCCGCAAGGCCGCCGATGCACTGCAGGGCAACGTTGAGGCCGACGAAAATAGCCGTATTACCCAGCACCAAGGGAAAGAGCGGATCCGAGAAGATCCGCTCATAGTTGGCAAGGCCCACCCAGGGACGGTCAAAGCTGCGCAGATTGCTGACCGTCACGTCCTGGAGGCTCATCACCACGTTATAGACCACCGGGTAGCCAACGAAGACCACGAGATACAGGGCTGTCGCGGCGACCATGACGGGCCAAATCCCGACGGAGTCGAGGATGCGGTCGAGGGATCGGCGCCGCAATCCTACCCTGGCTTGGGTGCTCTCAAGCGTCGTCAGTTCGGAGACAGCCATGCCATGATCCTTCTTGCTGAGGCCCACCCGGACTGGAGGCCGGGCGGGTCAGGGGAGGGGAGCCGGGATCGGCGCTTGTCAGAGGCCCTCGATCGGGTTCTTGTCGAGCAGCGGTTTGATGACCCCAGAGGCCTTCTGCAGCGCATCGGCCGGGCTCGCGCGTCCGGTCAGCGAGGTCTGGATGGCAGTCTGGATCGCGGCAGAGATCTGCGGCCAGGCCGGATGGGGTCCGCGCGCCTTCGCAACCTCCATCTGCTTGCGGAAGACCTCATAGGCCTTGGGATTGGTGGGATTCTCGATCGTGATGGTCGCCACCGGCGGCAGCCGCCCACCGGACCAGGCCTGCCTGAGCTGATCGGGTTCGGACATGAACTCGATGACTTTGAAGGCCAAGTCCCGGTTCTTGGCTCCCTTCGGGATTCCCCACACATATCCACCGAGCGCGGAAGCCTCGATGTTCTTGCCTTCGCGTACGGGCAGCGTCGCGACCCGCCACTCGAACTTGGCGTCCTTGTCCATCCGCTGCAGTTCCCAAGGACCACTGATCACCATGGCGGAAGCCCCGCCGAGAAAGGCGCTCGTCATCTCGAACTGGCGCTTCACGAGCACGTCCTTGGAGGCCTGGCCGTTCTTCACGAGATCAGTCCATAGGGTCAGGGCTGCAACCGAATCCGCGGAGGTGAGATCCTTCAGGTTGCCGCCCGACTGCTGCAGGAATGGCAGCCACTGGAACGTTCCTTCCTCGCTTTGGATTGCCGAGAAGCCGATGCCATAGACGTTCTTTGCCGGATCCGTGAGCTTTTCAGCCGCAGCCTTGAGCTCGGCCCAGGTGCGGGGCGGCTTGTCAGGATCAAGGCCCTTCTCCCTGAACATGTCCGCATTGTAGTAGAGCGCCAGGGTGTTGGCCTCGCCAGGGACCGCGAACTGCTGTCCGTTCCAAATGGTGGTGTTCCAGCTTCCGGTGAAGTAGTTCTCCTTCTTGATCACCTGGGAACCCATGACGAGGTTTGTTAGATCTTCCAGGGCTCCTTGGCTGGCAAAGCTCGCAACGACGGGGTTGTCGATCGTGATGAGGTCGGGCACGTCGCCTGTCGCAATGCCTTTGATCAGCTGCTGTGAGAGCTGGCCGAAGGGAATGAATTTCTGGTCGATCGGATTGTCGGGGTGCGTCTTGTCCCACTTCGCGATGTTGGCAAGCGACGGTTCCGTGGCATTGCCGAAGATATGCCACATGACGATCTTTTCGCCAGCGAGCGCGGTTCCGCCCAGCATGAACATTGCTGTAGCGAAAGCCAGTCCCTGTTTAAGACTTTGCTTCATGTTCGTTCCTCTCCTTCTGAGCATTGCTCTTCGTTTGTGACCTTCAGCCCTTCTCTTTATTGTCACATGTCGAGCGCCACTCCGGCCTCGGCATCGAAGCAGTGAAGTTTTTCATGGTCGAACCGCAGGTAGACCCGATCGCCGGGCGTCGCATGGAAGCGGTGACGCTGATTCACGGTGACCATTTGCCCGGCGAGATCGCAGATGACGTGAGTGTCGAGCCCGGTGGGCTCCACCTCGATGATCGTCGCCGCCAAACCACCGTGGTCGAAGCTGATGTCGATGCGTTCCGGCCGGATGCCAAGCACGACCGCTTGGCCGGTCGTCGCCGGCAGAGATGGCGGCGCTACCTCCGCAAGGGGCAGCATCGACCCGTTCTCGAACCGGAGTTGGCCGTCTGCGATAACGCCCTTGAGGAAGTTCATGGCGGGCGAGCCGATGAAGCTTGCCACGAACATGTTCGCGGGCTTGTCGTACAGGGTCTCCGGCGCCCCCTGCTGTTCGATCCGGCCGTGGTTCATGACCACGATCCGATCCGCCATGGTCATGGCCTCGATCTGGTCGTGCGTCACATAGATGCTGGTGCTTCCCAGCCGGCGGTGAAGAGATTTGATCTCGGTCCGCATCTGCACTCGCAACTGCGCATCGAGATTGGAGAGCGGCTCGTCGAACAGGAAAAGGCGCGGATTGCGCACGATGGCACGACCCATGGCGACGCGCTGCCTCTGGCCGCCGGAGAGCTGCCCCGGAAATCGTGCGAGATAGGGAGACAGATTGAGTGTCTTTGCGGCGGTGCCGATCTTCTCTTTGATCACCTGAGCCGCGAGCCGGCGAAGTTTAAGGCCAAAGCCCATGTTGTCGGCCACGGTCATGTGCGGGTAGAGCGCGTAGCTCTGAAACACCATCGCCACATCGCGATGCATGGGCGGGGTATCGTTGACTTTTTCGTCACCGATATAGGCATCGCCGCCACTGATCGTCTCAAGTCCGGCAATCATCCTCAGCAGCGTTGACTTTCCGCAGCCGGAGGGACCCACGAGGGTAACGAACTCACGATCCTCAATCTGCAGATCGAGGCCTGGGATCACCTCCAAGGATCCGTAGCGCTTGCACACCTGACGCAACGTAACAGAAGCCATGAGCGATATCCTTGCTGGGCCGCGTCTAAGCGACTTTTCGTGTCGTCCGGTTGGGCGGTGGGTTGATCGTCATGTCGTCCTCATCATGCGCCGCCTCTCTTGCCGTGATCGGATCAGGAAAGATCCCCTGACATCACAGCGATTCTCTGCCGGGCTTTCGCGCTCTCGATGGCCGCGAAGACCATGGCCAAGCTCTTGATATTCTCGTAATTGATGGTTTCGGGCACAGCGCCCGTGCGGACCGCTTCCACGAAGTCTCTCATGACACCTTCATGGCCGCCGATACGGGCGTCCGGCGTGAGGGACGGAACCGGAATCGCCTCGGCATCGCGCAGCAGCCCGCCTGTCTGAAGCTCGCGCTCCGCCGTGAAACTATCGTGCCCATCCCATGCCAGTGTTCCGTACTCGCCGATCACGCGCCATGCGCTCTCCCAGCTCGTGCGCAAACCCTGCGCGCACCAACTGCCGCGATATGTGTAGGTTACGTTTTCCTCGAACTCGAAGATGGCATAGGCACTCGCCCCGTGGGCGTACCAGGAGCTCTTGGGATTGGTCTCATGGCAATAGACCGCCTGCGGCTGCGTACCAATGATGTAACGGGCCGCATCGAACGTATGGATGGCCATATCGAGAAGGAGCACGTTCTCCATGGCTTCGCGGAAACCGCCGAAATGCGGGCCGAGGAAGAAGTCGCTGTGAACGCTTGTGACCGCGCCGATCTCGCCGGAAGCAAGAAACGACCTGATCCTCCGAATGCCCTCAATGTAACGGCGGTTCTGAACGACCGCATGGATGCGTCCGGTCTCCTGCGCGGAGCTGATCATGGATTGGGCATCCGCGAGCGAAGCGGCCATCGGCTTTTCGCTGAGCACATGACATCGATGGGCGAAGGCCGTCCGAACGACGTCATACCGAGCATCGGGCACGACGATGTCGAACACGAGTTGCGGCTTCGTGGTGGATAGCATCGCATCGAGATCGGAGCCCACAATGCTGTGCGTAAGGCCAAACTCATCGGCCCGGCTTCGGGCTCTCGACGGATCAATATCCACCAGCCCGACAACGGTCAGTCCCTCGATACGTGTGGCAGCCTCGAGCCAGCGCCGGCTCATGAGTCCGCAGCCGACGAGTACGGCTCGCAACTCCATAGCTTCCTCCCGTTTCGGGCCTCTTGGTGGGCGCCGTAAACGTTTACGAAACTGAGGTTGACCGATAGGATTGTCAAGAGCTTTATGCAGGTAGCCGTGATGGAGTGAGGGAGGCTAGGACGTCTGTGGAGCGTAAATCGGTTGGAATTCGGGAACTGGCCCGCCATCTGAATATTTCGATCGGCACCATATCCCGCGCGCTGAACGGTCGTAGCGATGTCAATGCAGAAACCCGCCGGCGCGTGCTGGAGGCTGCTGTCAAGCTTGGCTATGCCCCCAATCATTCAGGGCGGACCCTGCGGCAGGGAACAACCGATACCGTAGCGCTCATGATGCGCACGAATATTGATCGAATGAGCTTTGGCGAGACGTTCTTCATGACGCTGAGCGAAGGGGTACAGGAGGTCCTAGCGCGTCATAATCTTGATCTCGTCATCCTTCCCTGTTCCTCGAACCAGGACCAAGACGAGTACCTGCGCCGAGCCGTGGAGCGGCATCTGGCGGATGGCTTCATCATTTCCGACACGCAGCGGGTCGACCACCGCATCGACTACCTGATCAAGCGACGCATCCCGTTCGTGGCTCTGGGCCGCAGCCTTTCGGGGGGATCCCATTCCTGGATTGATCTCGATTTCGAAGGAGTGGCCAAGCAGTCGGTAACTCGTCTCATCGACCTAGGCCACCGCCGCATAGCCCTCGGCATGGCGGCGCGGGAGGTGAACAACCGATACATCTTCGAGGAAGCCTATCGTGAGGGACTGGCTGCCCATGGGATCCCCTTCGATCCCGGTCTTGTGGTTCGTGTTCCGAATACCGAGGCTGGCGGATATCAACTGGGGCAGGACCTATTGGCGATACGAGATCGCCCGACAGCCGTCATTCTCGTGCAGGAAACCTTAGCGATCGGCCTCTACCGCAGCCTGGGGGAAGCAGGCCTCGAGCCCGGCCGCGATTTGTCGGTCATCGGATTCCGCCAGAATCCGACCTGTCGCTTCCTGTCGCCGCCGCTGACCTGCTTCAGCCTGTCGCTTCAGGAACTTGGTGTCCGGTTGGGGGAGGTTCTGGTGGATATGATACGTCGTGGCCCATCCGAGATCGACCCGGAGACTGTTCGTCAGCTTTGGCCGATGACTCTCGTGCCAGGGCAAAGCGATAAGCTGGCCGGTTCATCATTGCCCAGGCGCCGTAGGCGGACACTGAGTTAAGCCTTTCATCAGGAGCTCCGTGCTCGGGCCGGGAAGCGATCTTCATGACTTCTGTTCTAAATTCACACTTTGACGCTTACCGGTCCTTCGTCACGAGATTTGGGACGCCTTGAAGTCGTCTAGGTCACAGGAGAGGGCTTGTGGTCTCCGTCCACCATGGCGGTCGATCCCGTACGTGCCGGGCTATGGGGCGGGCATGCCGATGGTTCGCGTAGATTGTCAGCGGTAGGGGATGTCACGTTAACGAGAAATACTGCCCTGTACTCGTCAAGCAAAAATCCCGTGTCCCGGATAATCAGCGACTTGGGCTGTGCAAAAGCCGACCTCGTCGGGAGTCTCGCCGACTATACTCGGTTAACGTGACATCCCCCTCTA
>KI912074.1:23293-23486 GCA_000517005.1 Microvirga lupini | reverse complement strand
CCGTCCTTCGAGGCGCTTCTCCAGCGCATTCATCCGGAGGATCGGGCAAGGTGGCTCGCAAACGCAGAAAGGGCTGTTCGTATCAGGGGAGACTCCGAAACAGATTTCCGGATCGTCCTTCCGGACGGCGAGATCAAGCACCTCCACGGCGTCGGCCATCCCGTTTACAGCGAAGCCGGCGACCTGCTTGAAA
>KI912074.1:18751-23193 GCA_000517005.1 Microvirga lupini | reverse complement strand
CAGTGGAAATCCGAGATCAGGACGGCACAGTCCTCCTATGCCATCCAGCTTCGGTCGCCAAATCGCTCATCCGTGCAACAAGGCGCCTCGTGTCAGAAAGCTCATCGTCATACCGCACCGGATGTGACAGAATCGTTGTCGAAGCTCGGGCTGGCCGGCTTAGGCGAAGGCATGGTGGCGCAGTTGGTCGACAGCGGCCACCCGCTTGATCTCGGAGTGCTGCCGTTGAAGCGATCTTTCCAGTTCGGCACTGAGAGGGAGAGCAGCTTCCAGCTCTTGGGACAGGACGGCGAACGCGTCCTCGTCCGGGGCTGGCACCTCGACCCCAACGGCCAGCGGAAGGCTGTGCTGGCCGTGTGGCCTGCCGCCGAGCCCCCAACGCCCGCCAGTCTCGATCGTCTCGCGCGCGAGTACAGCTTAAGAGATGCGCTGGACAGTTCCTGGGCGGTGCGGCCGCTGGAACTGGTGCGCGACCTCGGTCGCACCATACTGGTGCTCGAGGACCCGGGGGGAGAGCCGCTCGAGCGCTTGCTTGGCGCCCCCATGGAGGTGGGGCGCTTCTTGCAGTTCGCGGTCGGCATCGCTGCGGCCTTGGGACAGGTCCACCAGCGCGGGCTTGTCCACAAGGATCTCAAGCCGGCCAATGTGCTCGTCAATTCCGCCACCGGCCAAGTCTGGCTGACCGGCTTCGGCCTCGCTTCACGGCTGCCGCGCGAGCGCCAGGCGCCCGCCCCGCCGGAGACCATCGTCGGCACCCTGGCCTACATGGCGCCTGAGCAGACCGGGCGCATGAACCGCTCGATTGACGCCCGCAGTGACCTCTATTCACTTGGCATCACCTTCTACCAGATGCTCACCGGCGCTCTACCGTTTGCGGCGTCCGATGCGATGGAATGGGTGCATTGCCACATCGCCAGGAAGCCGGTGCCGCCTGCCGAGCGGGTGAAGGGGGTCCCCGGCGCCATCTCAGCGATTACCATGAAGCTACTCGCCAAGACGGCCGAGGAGCGTTATCAGATCGCCGCTGGCCTGGAGAGCGACCTGCGACACTGCCTGGCCGCGTGGAAGGCTCAGCGTCACATCGACGCCTTTCCACTCGGCGCCCACGACACACCCGACCGGCTCCTCATCCCTGAGAAGCTATATGGGCGAGAGCCTGAAATCGACACTTTGCGCGCCGCCTTCGACCGCGTGGTCACGAGTGGCGTGCCGGAGCTGGTTCTAGTCTCCGGCTATTCCGGCATCGGCAAGTCTTCCGTCGTCCATGAGCTGCATAAGGTGCTGGTGCCCCCGCGCGGTCTGTTCGCGTCCGGCAAGTTCGACCAATTCAAGCGTGACATCCCATATTCGACACTCGCACAGGCACTTCGAGGCCTGATCCGTGGGCTTCTCGCCAAGAGCGACGCCGAGCTGGTGCCGTGGCGCGACGCCCTGCTGGAGGCTCTCGGCCCTAACGGCCAGCTCATGGTCGACCTCGTTCCCGACCTGAAGCTCATTATTGGAGAACAGCCGCCGGTCCCAGAACTGCCGTCGCAGCAGTCGCAGAGTCGGTTCCAGTTGGTCTTCCGGCGGTTCCTCGGCGTCTTTGCCCGGCCGGAGCATCCGCTGGCGCTGTTCCTGGACGATCTGCAATGGCTCGATGCTGGCACCCTCGATCTGCTCGAGGATTGGTTGACGCAGCCGGACGTGCGGCACCTGCTGCTGATCGGCGCCTATCGGGACAACGAGATCGATGCCACGCATCCGTTCCGGCGCAAGCTCGAAGCCATTCGGAAAGCGGGAGCGTCGGTGCAGGAGATCGTGCTGGCGCCGCTCGGGCTCGGCGCTGTGGGTCGGCTCATCGCCGATGCCCTGCACAGCGAGCGGAACGGCGCCGAGCCTCTAGCCCAGCTTGTCCACGAGAAGACCGCCGGCAACCCGTTCTTCACCATCCAGTTCCTCACCGCGCTCGCCGAGGAGGGCCTGCTCACCTTCGACCATGGCCAGATGCGCTGGTCGTGGGATCTTGAGCAGATCAAGGCCAAGGGCTTCACCGACAATGTCGTGGACCTCATGCTTGGCAAGCTGACCCGTCTGCCCGAAGCGGCCCAGACGGCACTGCGACAACTCGCCTGCCTGGGCAACGGCGCGGCGATCGCCACCCTGAGCATGGTCAATGGCACGAGCAAGGCCGTGACGGATGCTGCGCTCTTGGAGGCCATACGGGCAGGGCTGGTGTTCCGGCAGGCAGGGACCTATCGGTTCCTGCACGACCGCGTGCAGGAGGCGGCCTATGCGCTCATTCCCGAAGGCGAGCGGGCCGCTGAGCACCTGCGGATTGGCCGTCAGCTCGTTGCGCGCACGCCGCCGGAAGCGATCGAGGCGCGCGTCTTCGAGATTGTGAGCCAGCTTAACCGCGGCACTGCCCTGATCACCGCGGCTGAGGAGCGGGAGCGGCTCGCCGAGCTCAACCTGCTCGCAGGCCGGCGCGCCAGGGCCTCAACCGCCTATGTCTCGGCGCTGACCTATCTCATTGCCGGACAGGCGCTGTTGCCAGAGGATGCGTGGGAGCGCCGACCCGAGCTCGCCTTCGCGCTCGAGCTGCACCGGGCCGAATGCGAGTTCCTCACGGGCTTGCTGATGGACGCGGAGGCGCGGCTTGCCGGCTTGGCAAGCCGCACTACCAGCCTCCCGAACCTGGCTATCGTCACCCGACTGCAGGTGGATCTCTTCATGACTCTCGGTCGAAATGACAGCGCTGTCGCGGTCGGTCTCGACTACCTACGCCGCGTCGGCATTGCTTGGTCGGCGCATCCGACGCGAGAGGAAGTCCGGCAGGAATACGCACGGATATGGCGGCAGCTCGGGGACCGCCCGATCGAGACGCTGCTCGACCTGCCGCGCATGACAGATCCGGTCACGTGCGGAACGATAGAGGTTCTCACCGCGCTCGTGACTCCGGCCTTGTTCACCAACGAGAACCTGCGCTGCCTTGTCATCGGCCGCATGGGAAACCTTAGCTTGGAGCACGGCAATAGCGACGCATCGTGCTACGCCTACACCGCGATAGGCACCGTGCTGGGGCCGTACTTCGGCGACTATAAAGCGGGACTCCGCTTCGGCCAGCTCGGTCTGGACCTAGTGGAACAGCTGGGGATGGACCGCCTGAAGGCCCGGGTCTACCTGGCTTTCGGAAACCTCGCGAATCCCTCGATACGGCGTCCTCGGGCGGCCCGCCTGCCCGCGCGGCACGCCTTCGACGCAGCCCAGCAGGCGGGAGACCTCACTTACGCGGCCTTTAGCTGCAACGGTCTGATCACACAACTTCTCGCCAGCGGTGATCCACTCGCCGAGGTGCAGCGTGAGGCTGAGGCCGGGCTCGACTTCGCGCGCCAGGCGCGGTTCGGGCTCGTCGTCGACCTCATCACCGCACAGCTCCAGTTGATCCGGACGCTTCGCGGTCTCACGCCGGCATTCGGCCGCTTCGATGATGCCCAGTGCGACGAGGAGCGGTTCGAGCATCATCTGGAGGCGGATTCACGCCTGGCGATCGCCGCCTGCTTGTACTGGATCCGCAAGCTTCAGGCGCGCGTGCTCGCCGATGACCATGCCGGCGCTGTCGCGGCGGCGGCAAAAGCAGAGCGCCTCCTATGGATGTCGCCCTCCATCTTCGAGCGGGCGGAGTACCACTTCTACGCTGCGCTCATGCTGGCCTCGCTCTGCGGCGCGGCATCTGCCGCGGAGAGGAATCAAGACCGACAAGCCTTGGCGGGCCACCACCGCCAGCTCCAGGAGTGGGCCGAGAACTGCCCGGAGAACTTCGAGAGCCGCGCCGCGCTGGTCGGCGCGGAGATTGCGCGCCTCGAAGGCCGGGAGCTGGATGCCGAACGGCTGTATGAGCAGGCCATCCGGTCAGCCCGCGATCAGGCCTTCGTTCAGAACGAAGGCTTGGCTTATGAATTGGCCGCGCGCTTCTACGCGGCACGTGGGTTCGAGCAGATCGCGCATCTCTATCTGCGGAACGCCCGGCACTGCTATCGGAGGTGGGGAGCTGACGGGAAGGTGCGGCAGCTCGATCAGCTCTACCCACACCTCAGAGAGGCGGAACGCGCGCCCGCTCCGACCGGCACGATCGGGGCGCCGGTCGAGCATCTCGACCTTGCGACGGTGATCAATGTCTCACAGGTCGTGTCGGGGGAGATCGTCCTGGACAAGCTGCTCGACACGCTCATGCGCACTGCGATCGAGCAAGCGGGTGCCGAGCGTGGGCTGTTGATTTTCCCGAGTGGTGCAGAGCCGCGTATTGTGGCGGATGCGACGACCCGCGGCGACAGGGTCGCGGTGCAGCTGCGCGACGAGGCGGCGACCACGGCCATGCTGCCGGTGTCGGTCCTCCACTACGTCGTGCGCACGCAGGAGAGCGTCATTCTCGACGATGCCTCGGCCCAGAACCCGTTTTCTGC
>KI912074.1:18496-18651 GCA_000517005.1 Microvirga lupini | reverse complement strand
TCCAGGAACCATTGGTCATGCGCAGATGCGGACGCACGCGCTTGTCCAGTTCGGGAGCGTAAGCCTGAATCCAGCGAAAGAGAGTTGTATGGTCCACTTGCACACCCCGGTCAGAGAACATGCATGCAAGATCACGGTAGCTGATCGGGAACTGC
>KI912074.1:14275-18396 GCA_000517005.1 Microvirga lupini | reverse complement strand
TTCTTGTTATTCTGCTTCACCGCCAACCCCCTCCCACCGCACGCACGTCATAGTCCAGGCAAGGAGACCTTCAAAGCTGCAACAGAACCGGCAAGGGTGGCCAGTTCGGCAGCGGCTTCGTGGCAGTGAACCCGAACTCCAAGATCCCCGCCTTGGTCGACCGCGTTTCGATGTTATCCTGTCACGTACGAGCCATACCGGCCCATGCGGGACAAGATATTTATGGCCCCCCTTCTCGGGTTTGGAGAGTCGGAAGGCTCAACGGACCTCCCGCATCGTTGATTCTGGAATTTGGTTCGTCACATGGGATCCGGCGAGGTCGGCTGTTGATGAAAAGCGGCTTCCCCAACGGGGAAACTTCAAAGCGGCAGTGCTGTTGAGTATATTGTCCAAGAAGGGGTGGGCGTTGCGAGCTCCCACCTCTCACTCTGCTACCAGGGTGGGACCCTTACGGGCCGCTTACAAAGACATCCACGGACGGGCGTGTTGGGGCAAAGCTCCAGCCGCCCTTTTCGTTTGGCCACCTCTGAGTGGGGAGAGAAGGGCGGGCCAACGGCCCTCCTGAGCCCGCCGTTCCCTGGTTCGATGAGGCCGCGACCATCAGCTCGTCCTGAGCGAACTCCTGGACGACACGGACAACTCGGACAATCTCTCAGGTCGGATTAGCGGGTGCAACGTGGCCCCGGGCCTTGCCTGTGGAGGCACATCAAGAGAACGATAAGCTATCGCCACATGCGGGTCCGGAAGGCCCGGTTGCGATGGCCTTTCCGGCTGCGGGCCAGAGAAGTATCTTCTCCGGCCCGCAGCGCTTGGTAGCCTTTTCAAGGATGTCGACCCTCACAATCTCCTCGCTTGCCCGAAGGAGACTGTCGAAGGCATCGATTATCATCCCTAGCAGTGTTTCCTCGGGCCTTGGGATCGCTCGGTTCTGCCTCGCACCCTCGATACGTGTCCTGGGAAACCCATGTGGCGAAGCCCAGAACCCCCAGGCCGTAGACCATGAGGACCCGCTCGGAGTCGATCATCATCACTCCGAGCGTTCCGAGCACCAGACATACGCCGCCGAACAAGATGGCCGCCATGAGGGCTGCGCGAAGACGTGTCAATGGACCAATCCTTCCGTCACGAAATGGAGCGGGGCCGCAGGAGCAGCCGGTCCTGAATCGAGCGGACCCCAGGGGTGTTCTCCGCCGCCACCAGGATCGCCTCGCGCTCGGCTCCAGACCCCACGAGCCCTGCAATGTCCGCGTTCCCTCGATGCACCGAGATGTTGATGAGCCGGGGAGCCGGCGAAAGCGCATCGACGCGTTCCATCAGGTCCCGCAGGATCGCGTCATCCGTGGGCGGATCGGCGTACAGGGGAGCGTGATGGCGGGCCACCGCCTTGACGAGATCGCTGCGGCTGACGATGCCGACGAGGTCATCCCCTCGAACGACGGGAAGCCGCTTGACGCGATGCTTCTCCATCAGGTCAGCAACGTTCGCGAGGGTCATGTGCTCGGTGGCCGTTACGACCCGCGGTGTCAGGACGTGCTGTGCCTTGCGGCCATGCGTCCGGACGTAATCGGATGCAGTCGCCTGCGCATCAGGGAATACCTTTTGCCACCAGGACCGACGGCGCTCGGTCCCGATCTCGGCCCGGCGGATCAGGTCACTTTCGCTCACGATGCCCGCGAGACGCCCATCGACGTCAACCACCGGCACCGCACTGATCCTCTTGCCGGCCAAGATATTGGCAATCTCGCTCACCGGGGTTGCCGTCGAGACGGAGACCACGTCACGTGTCATGACGTCGGCAACGGTCCCGGGATGCGCCGACCTGCCGCTTGTCTGTGACGCGTTGTCGGGTGCAGCGGCCGGATGTCCAGACTGGTGTTTGTTGCCGCTGGGATCGACTCCCTGATCCGGGTTCCCGACAGCCTCCCGTCTCAAGCGCCATGGCCACAGCGTGATGGGGTCGGAGCCGTTCGAGGCAGGGAAGCCGTCACGGCGCAGCAGAAGATGTGGGGATAGCGGCTCATGCGTCCGACGAAAGTTTGCGTTCATGTCTTCTCCTTCGCGTGGCGCGGCGTGCAGGGTTCAGGATGGACCTGACCGGGCGCAAGCCGCGATGGCCCCGTGGGATGGGGCAGGGTGTCCGAGGTTGTTCAGGAAACGTCATTCCCCGAAGGGCGGCCGCTGGATGCAGGTAGGCCGGTCTCCGGGGTTCAGTGGCCTGCTTGGAGGCACCCCGTGCGAAGGTGAGAAAAATGGCGCAATGTCGTCATCATGGCCTCAATATAAGTAGAGATTTGCGGATTTCAAGAATCCACGAACGCAGAGCAGCTGATCTTCGGCTTCTATGTAGTAATTCGAAGTACAAATTATCGACCCCCCTTAGTCATAAGGTGACCAAGAACTCTTTCACTGATGAAAAGCGCCCCAAGGCTAGGCCTGACAGGGTTCGTCACACGAAGAAGGACAGCCCGGGCGCCGTTAGGGTTGGCGCAACTGCCTGTCTGCCGCGATCGCCTGTGCGGCTCTGATCCAATGCCTGAGCCGGCCCGCTTCCTGCCGGTTGAGCGCCGCTCGCCGCTTGAGGTCGTCGAACGAATCGGTGGGGCGGGCACGCTCGAATAGATCCCGGGCCAGTTCCTCGGCATCCGGCGGCATGCTCGAGTGGTTATGATTGAACGACAGTTGATGTGAGGAAACCGACACAATGCTCTCCTTTCCAATATCGCAGTCGGTGGCTGCTGCAGATGGGCTCTTCAGGGATCAAGCAGAAGAATCCCTTACGGGTGCATCCGGTGGATGTAGTCTCTTGCGATCTTGCTGACCTGGCTGGGACTCAGGCCCAGCCGGCAAGCAATGGTGGCGTAGTTCAGGCCTTGCGCCTTCAGCATCATGATGTACTCGCAGCGCTTGTTGACTTCGGCCTGACGCTTGGCTCGCTCCTCGGGCGTCGAGACCCGATAGCTCAAGGATTTCTTTTTCGATTCTTTGCTCATCTCACTTAGCTAGCCATCGTGAGTTTCCGGTCATAAAACGAGTTGGCTTTCCGACACCGCCAATCCCGTGCTGAGGGGCAGGCCCATAAAGCGGGCGCCGATCAGCGGTCGGAGGTTTTCGGTCGAACTGTTTGGAAAGCCTCAGGAGCCCCGGGTCCACGCGCCCAAACGGCGGGACACGGGGTTAGTGTCCTGCGATCAGAGTTCCGGCGTGGCAGAGGCCACGGACATATGCTGAGAGCCGCATCATGGTAGGATCAAGTTAGGTTGGCCAGCTGTTTTGTCAAATGATGCTTTCCGACGCAGTCGTTCAACTTGACATTGGCGACTCTGTAGCCGACCTTAGTCGTGTCATGAACACATTCCGCACCATTTCTACTTTGCGTGCAGGCCGCCTGAAGACGGGAGCCTGAGCCCCGGACGCCACATCACGTCCGGGGATGAGTGCTCGACATCAGAATTCGTCGATCGATTAACTCTTTCAGTGGTGCGGCGGATTGATCTGCCTGCGGACGAATTCACGTGCAAACACAAGCAAACTGTCAGGAACGGCGCGCTCGTTGGAGCGGCTGAATGGTGAAGTCATGTCAATTGCCACCTTGGCAACGTTCGTCACGCTGACGATCGCACAACTCGTGTTCTGGGAGACACTCGGCGAGACGTTCGGTTTTGCGGCATCGGTGAGCGTGTTGGGACTTTTCGCATCGCTCTCGCTGATCCTGGCGGCCTATGTCGCGGCGACATACGCGTTCGGGCCGGAACAACACCGATAATCCCTTGCCGCAGCCCAACATCGAGGAAATCCATCATGCATCGTCATGATCGCCGAACTGTGTGCAAAACCTGCAAACGCAATCTGCCGCGGGCCGCCGCGCGATGTCCCTGGTGCGCCTACGGGATCGACCCAAGGTGCGGCGGGCACACCACTGAGACTTCGATGCCGTTGACCGGCAACGACCGGAGCCGTGAGCGGCCAGTCATCTGAATTCCACAATCATGATCAATCGAAAGGAGACATACCAGTCATGGGCGAGAATCTAAGCTCCCCGATCCGGATCAACGGGTTTCAGATCGACCTTGGAGATGCTCAGCCTCAACAGGTTCGAGAGAGGCTGCTGACGACGACAGAGA
>KI912074.1:10992-14175 GCA_000517005.1 Microvirga lupini | reverse complement strand
TTCCAAGAGTTGAACCACGCAAGCGTTGGCTTTCGCAGGGAGGGTCAATCGTATTGTTGTACGATCAATATCCTGGTCGGCAACTTCCGGATGATGATCGGTGAGGCGTCAGCACCCGACTGCTATCGAGCCTTCGATCTGGCGCTTGAAAAGGTTGCGGTGCAACTTAGACGGAGGAAGCGTCGTCTCGACGGTGCCGTACGCGAGGAAGTCCGCGCAGGAGCCACCGCATAACCAAGAACCATCGCGTAACAACAAGGAAGGGCCGGGGTTAACTCCGGCCCTTCTGTTCAGGAGGGCAATTTAAGATGGATAAGAAGACCCGGTCAGGGCTGGGCGGAGGCGTCCTCCTGGCGCGCTTCAGGGTGACGGTTCACCCGGATGACCCGCAGCGTCCACCATTCGCCGGTTGCCCCACGCCAATGCATCGACTGCCTTTCGGCGAGGCCGATCAACGCAGAGCCGAGAGGCGACAATACGGAAATCCTGCCGATCCCCTGGTCTTCTTCGCCCGGGTAGACGAGGGTAGCCCGTCGGACTTGGTCTGTGATCCCATCCTGGAATTCAAAGACCGAATGCATGGAGATGACATTTTCCGGAAGTTTTGAGGGACTGACGACTTTTGCCCGATCGAGCTCAGCCTCCAGCCACCGCGCCGATGGCGGCACTCTCCGGATTCGCATGCCATCTGAGACGATCCGTCGAAGCCGGGCATGATCGGCCGTGGAAATGATGACGGATACGTCTGACATAGATACTTTCTTCTCCTGAAACTCATAATCATCTTCAGGCGGATCTCTCGCCTACAAAAATCTGCAGCCAGACAGATCCCAGCGGGCTATCTGTCGCTTGGGTGGGAGTGATGGTCGACGAAATCCCCGGCCGCAGGACGCGTGCCTTGCACCCGGGCTCAAGAGCCTGAGGGGAGGTGGGCCGTTCCTGCGGTCGGATGGAAAGAACTCTTGAGCCTCGACATGGCACCCTCAACATAGGCTGGAACGGCAACAGTTCAAGAAAACAGCCTCTTCTAGGCCTTGGTCCGTCTTCGCAGGACGCCCTTAAGGATAGCCATCGGCGCCAGCTTGAACTTACCTCTAAGGTCAGCGTTGGTGTCATGTCATGAACGCACGGACGATCTTGCAGCGATTGCTCTACCGAGCAGGCCTTCTCCAAACGGGCACTTAAGCCCGTGACGGCTTCAATGCGCCGTCCGGGTCATCGCATCCAAATCCTGTTTTCTCGAAAGCACGAGGCGGCCTGAAGATTTGGGCCGGTATTGGCGATGGCACCTATCACGATGGCATCTCTGATCACACCGCGACGCATCATTCCAAGCCTACGATCCCGCAACGCAAAGCACGTGATCGCCCAGATGAGCTCTGTTGCAGCTCAAAAGGCATCTCTCGACCGCTTCGCGGTTCATAAGGCGGTTGTTGATCGGGCACAGCACTCAACGTTCGGTTTCGGACGAGGAATCGCGATACCACATGCCGTCCTTTCCGGCCTCAGGCAGCCTCTGGGTGTTTTTGCCCGCCTTCGACCAGCCCAGGATTTTGCCGCGGTCGATGGCATGCCGTCGGATCTGGCATTCCTTCTCTTGAGCCCTGACGGGGATGATCCAACGCATCTGCGGGCGTTGGCCTGCGTGGTGCGGCGCTTGCGGGATCCCGAGGTGGCCGAATGCCTCAGATCTGCCGATGACGCCGAGGCGCTGTACACGTTGTTGACATGCGACGCCTGGCGTGAGCCCGAGTCCGGACATTCCGCCACACCGCCTGCCGGCAATTTGACAAACGGGGCAATGTGCACCACCTTAAATGTATTATGTTGAGCGTCCCACAATATCATCGCAGTCTGCACCGGGCAGGCAACCTCATCGCGGGCAAGTAGCCCCGAGCTCAACGCGCGTGCGCGTCCCGAGCTCGGGGCGCTCCAGGATATCTAACCTTTCAGACATCTTGTGAGGCCGGGTGCTGACGCATCCGGTGCCGCGGTATGCTTCTCAACATCTTCAAACGCATACTCCGCATGGCGGAGAACAACGCCGTTTATCCGGCAGGCCGGCACAGCAGCCTGCGGGTGAATGGAGCGCGTCCCGAGTCCGAACGTCCCACGGCAGAATTTCTGGCGAGGACGCTCAGGTCAGCACTTGCCCAGAACCAGGCTGAAACCAGAGGAGGCCGTGCCATGCAGCAGTCGCTGGACGATCCTACATCCAAGCCTGGAGGCCACGACACGGAGCAGCCGGACAGCAAGGTTGTCCGGTTCACTCCGCGGCGACGTACCGAACCGGAGAGGCGTTCTGAGCCACCAATGTCGGATGACGATGACGATCCAGGACCAAGCGCGGCGTGACCAGCGCTGGCATCCCACAACAGAACAGGAGACCGAACATGACAAAGAGAACTGGCGCCGCAAAGCCCCGCATCACCCTGACGGCCAATGATCACGAGAAGCTCTCGGTGCTCGCCAACGCGGCCGCGCACACGATGCCAGAGGTCGCAGCCGAACTCGCGGATGAACTCGATCGTGCGCATGTCCTTCCCACGGGCCGCCATCCCGTCGACACCGTTTGCATGGGTTGTGAGGTCGATTTTCGCGACGACGTGACCGGGCGGGTGCAGACGGTGGCCCTCGTCTACCCGAACGAAGCCGACATCTCGAAGGGACGGATCTCGGTGCTCACCCCCATCGGGACCGCCCTGATTGGGCTCCCCGTCGGCAAGTCGATCGACTGGACCACCCGCACCGGAGAGACGAAGCGTCTGACCGTGCTGCAGGTCCGCGAACCAGCCGCTGCGGAGCCCGAGCCCGCCTAAACGCACATGCCTCGAGCACGCCACCCGAACGATGCCCCACGCGACCCCCGGCCGCGTGGACCACCTTTGCCCTGTAACCGGCAGAATTCCTGCCAGCGGAGAACTGAATGGAAAAAATCAACCGCCTCATCGTGATCGCCAGCCCTGACCTGCGCCCGCCGGCGCACGGCTTCGAAAACCACTCGCGTCATCCTGATCGGACAACACCCCTCGCTATCGTACCGACCGCTGCCAATGCGCCGGCTGATGACAGCCGCCTCGACCATTTTATCCAACGCGACGGCATGGTGTTCGCCGGCACCCACCTGATCGTCGACTTCTGGCATGCCTCAAACCTAAGTAGGTCGCCACAAGTTCTGCAACA
>KI912074.1:4025-10892 GCA_000517005.1 Microvirga lupini | reverse complement strand
CAGGCGCTACGGGTTGCTGCAGACTGCGCCGGCGCGACGTTGTTGAACGTCGATCTCCACCGCTTCTCGCCGAACGGCGGCATCTCCGGCGTGGCGGTCCTGGCCGAGAGCCACATCTCGATCCACACATGGCCCGAGATCTCGTACGCGGCCGTCGACGTGTTCATGTGCGGCAACGCGCAGCCTCATAAGGCTATCGAGGTTTTGAAGGGCGTGTTCCTGCCCGGGATGGTGACGCTCGCCGAGCACAAGCGGGGAGTGATCCTATGACGTGGTTTCAGGAAAAACTTTATGATCATTATGCCCAGACGCTCTCCATCGAGATGGTGCTTTACCATTGGCGGACCGAGTTTCAGGACGTGCTGATCTTCGAGAACGCGATCTTCGGCAAGGTGCTGGTACTCGATGGTGTCGTGCAGCTGACGGAGCGTGATAACCACATCTATCACGAGATGATCGCCCACGTTCCGCTGATGGCGCATGGCTCCGCCCGGAATGTGCTCATTATCGGTGGTGGTGACGGAGGTACGCTGAAGGAGGTGCTGAAGCATCCTGTCGAGCGGGTCACGCTGGTCGAACTCGACGGCGAGGTGATCGACCTGTCGCGACGATACCTGCCTAACGTATCGGATGGGTCGTTTTCCGATCCGCGGGCCAACGTTCTGGTGATGGACGGCACACGTTACATCGCGGAAACCCGGGAGAAGTTCGACGTCATCATCATTGACTCGACAGATCCGGTAGGACCAGGGGAGCCATTGTTTACGGCCACCTTCTACAGGGCCTGCCGAACCCGCCTTCGTCCCGGTGGGATGATTGCGGTCCAGAGTGGGGCTCCGTTCTTCCAGCCGAAGGAGCTGGAGACGGTGTGCGGGCGCTTGGCCGCATCCTTTCCCGGGGTACGGCCCTATCTGGCTCCTGTCCCGACTTATGCCGGCGGCATGCTGGCGCTGGTCGCAGCCGGCGAGTCCCGCGATGCCTTGCGTCCCCCGTGCAAGGTCCTTCGCGAGAGATTCGAGCGATTGCAGGTCCAGGCGCACTACTACACGCCCGAGGTGCACCGGGCGGCATTCACGCTTGCTCCATCGTTCGAGCCGGCCTCGCTGCGCGATGATCCAATGCCCGTAGGTTTCCTGAAAGCAGGATCCTGATCCCCGCGGGCGGCGGTAGCCGGTCAGGCGCCGCTGTCCCGGGGACATCGCCGGGCTGCTTTTCAGATCATCATGGCTTCGCCCTCATTGCGGAGTCCGACAGGAGGATACCATGACTATCGTTCCGCCATCGATGGCGAACCCGCTGCGCGAGATCAATCCACCCAAGTGGCCGAGTCCACGCGGCTATTCGCATGCGATGGCCGGCACGGGCACCTTCGTGTTCGTCGGCGGGCAGATCGCCACTGACAATGCGGGACGGGTGACGATCCCTTGGACTTGTTCCTCAGGCACGCCAGGCCTTGCGGAACCTCCGGACAGTCCTGGCTGAGGCGGGCGGGGCGCCCGAACACATCGCGCAGATGACCTGGTACGTGCTCGATATCGATCAGTACCGGGCCGTGCTGCGGGAACTCGGTATCGTCTACCGCGAGATCATGGGCCACCATTATCCGGCAATGGTGCTGGTGGAAGTCACGGGACTGGTCGAGCCGGCTGCCATCGTGGAGATTGCGGCGACAGCCATCCTTCCACCGGGTTGCACGCTTGCCGCGGACGACCGCCCGACGCGTGAATTGATCCCCCAAGTCCAGAGTTCGGAGCGGTTGACGACGGAGGGCCGCTATGAATGACGTTTTGAAGCTGCCCCCGATCCTGATGCCAGCCCGGGATCATAGCCGCCTGATGCAGACGGCACGGGAACTGGCGGAGCAATGCCATCCGCTCGCTGCGCCGCTTTTGCAGGAACTGCATCGAGCGACCGTATGCACTGCGGATGAGCTTCCGGACGATGTCGTAACGCTGAATACGTTCGTGACATACCGGATTGGTAGTGAAGACACGTCGGACAAGCGCATGCTGATCCACCCGGACGACTGCATGTGGCCGCCGGCCGAACTGTCGGTCCTGACTCCGACCGGGTTATCCCTTCTCGGGCTGCGGACCGGCCACCGGATGCCCTTGATTGGTTCAACCGGAACACTGGATGTCTGTGTCGAGGTCGAAGCCGTCGGGCCGCGGGTGACTGGCGCCTTCGTGCCGCTTGGAACCGCGCCCCCGGATGGCACGGGCGACAGGTGGTCCTGATGCGGGTTCTGCTCACGCGCCCAGCGGAGCAAGCCGAGGAGCTCGGGGCGGTTCTCTCGGCCCATGGCGTCGAGTGGCTTGGCGAACCGCTGTTGAGGATCGTCCCGGTCCCTTGGGATCACGGCGTCCTTGCGGGCAGGGCGGCGCTCCTCGTCACCTCCGCCAATGCATCGCGGGAATTGCTCCAGGTGCCCGGTGTTCGTCGGGATTGTCCCGTCTTTGCCGTCGGGCCGGCCACGGCGGCGCCGCTCCAGGCTGCTGGATTCTCGAATGTGCAGGCTGCCGGTGGAACCGCTGTGAGCCTCATCGCCCATGTCCGGCGTCACGCCGATCCGCAGGCGGGGCGGCTGCTTCATCTCAGCGGCCGCGACATCGCGCTCGACCTCGGCACCGGCCTTGCCCCAGCCGGGTTCGCAGTCGACCGGGTGGTCGTTTACCGGGCAGTTGCGGTGGAACGCCTCAGCCCGGGAGCGATGCACGAGATTTCTCAAAGTCGTATCGATGTCGCCGTGTTTCTGTCTGCCCGGACGGCGGCGGTGTTCTGCAGCCTCGTCATTGCATCCGGTATCGTAGACGCCTGCGCCCGCATGACGGCGGTCGCGATCAGCCGCAAGGTGGCCGAGGCACTCCGGCCGGCGGGTTTTCGTCAGGTGGTCGTCGCCACATCCCCGAGCGGGGATGCAGTTCTCAAGGCTATTGTGCGCCTGGATACGGAGGATGCCTGACACGCCACCGTGGTCCTGAAGCTGCCCGGTCTGATGTCGGCTCGCTCGATCGTTCATTCCCGAGTATTGCGATCGCC
Organism: Microvirga lupini; assembly: GCA_000517005.1. Lineage (GTDB taxonomy): Bacteria > Pseudomonadota > Alphaproteobacteria > Rhizobiales > Beijerinckiaceae > Microvirga > Microvirga lupini. Next base: position 7,853 of record KI912074.1, on the reverse strand, counting down.
AGGGTGTCGTAGGGTTCCTGAGCGAATGGCTACTTGGTAGACCAGGAAACAGTCCAGGATAAGCACGATGGAAGAAAGCACCTGGCTCGTCATCTCAGGTCCTCCATCCATGATCCGGCAGACCCAGGACTGCAGCCCGGCAAGCATCCGCCTCCTACCTGCCCGCACATCAACGGCAAGGATTGGAGTTCATCGGACGCACGGGACGCTTCGGCGATGGCGCTTGAAGGGGCGTCATGACAGTTCCCTCCATGGCTCGACGAAGCGTCCATGCGGCTGATAGAGGACGCGGAGCAGCGTCAGGCTGCGCCACTCCTTCTCCGTCCGCCACGTGATTGATTGCCTCTCGCTGAGGCCGATCAGCGCTGCGCCTTCCGGCGACAGCACAGAGACGCAATCGGCTTCCCCGTCATCCTCATCGGGATAAACCAGCGCAGCACACCGGACATTCCAGGTGACGTCATCGCGGAACTCCAGACATGAGTGCATCGTGGCCACGGACGGCGGAATGGCGCGGGGTGTCAGGACCGTCGCACGGATCAGCTCGTCGGCAAGCATCGCTGCTGCAGGGCGGTCCTGATGACTGGTCAGGCCGAAGGATGCGAGAAACGCGAGCCGGTCATAGTCGCTCGTCGAGATCGTTACGGGCGGACGGATGTCTTGCTTGATGATCATGTCTTCTGCTTGCCTCAAGCCCAAGTGATGCCACCAGGGATGCGGGTTACCATCCGCCCATCGTCCAGAAACGAGGCCGATGCCTTCCACGAACACCTCATGGACCTGTCCCTCTTTCTCAAAGAACGACATGCGATCCCCGATCCGCAGGCCGAGGAGCGCCGTTCCCAGCGGTGTCGTCACGGAGATCTCGGCGCCGGTCCAGATCAGGTCTTCGGGATGAACGAGCAGGTGCGCCCGCGATTTCGGATCGTCGTCAATGCGATAGATCACGCGACAGTTCGTGGAAACGACATCCTCCGGCAGCACCGCCGGGTGACAAACTTCTGCCCGACGCAGTTCGGCGAGCAGGAAGTCAGGTGTTTGGGGATTATGCTTCTGCCGCATCATCACGGTGAACAGCAGACGATTATAGTCGTTGGTCGCGAGGGTGATCGGGGGGAGCTCGTTCTGCGTGTTCATGACTATCTCCTCGGAATGATCATCCCGCGGCGGCGCAGGCGCTCTCCCGCATGATGAACAGACGTGACCGACCGATATGCGCCAGGTAGCGCATGCGACCGTTCGACGATGGATGGAGAAAGACTTCATGTCCCCGAGCCCCGGCGACCCAAGCGGTCCAGCCGGATCTCGGGCTTACCTGCCTGCTTTGAGGCAGCCTCCGTGCACCAAGAGGCGGAGATTCTTCACGAGCGTGATCATGACACCTTCAAGATAGCCCCATTGCCCGCGAATGCAAGGTTGCGAACGCCACAGGCGCTCGCGCGAAGGGAGTAGGGAGCCGGCGAGGACAACAGCGGGATGCGGCTGTTCCGGATCGACGCAGCCTTCCCCCAGATGTTGCGCTCCGGAGCGGAAGCCGCCATTAAGGCTTCCGAACGGCAACCTACCTCAACTGCATCACTGACACAGGAGTGAGATCAATTGCATGCAGCCTCCATGCTGGACCAAGCCCTGACACGCCTTGACGAAGCAGCCCGGCACCTCGACCTCGACGCGGACGTTCTCGAAAAGTTGAAGTACCCGCGCGAGACCACCAAGGTCCGCCTGATGATCCGCATGGACGACGGCTCGCGCAAATCCTTCATGGCCTGGCGCTGCCGCTATGACGACACCCGCGGCCCGACCAAGGGCGGCATCCGCTTCCACCCGGGCTCGACCATGGAGGAGGTGGAGACGCTTGCCTTCTGGATGACCTTCAAATGCGCGGTGATGAACCTGCCGTATGGCGGCGGCAAGGGCGCCGTGCAGGTCGATCCTCACACCCTGTCGAAGGCCGAGCTGGAGCGTCTTTCCCGCGCCTACATCCAAGCCTTCTCCAAGATCGTCGGGCCTGACCGGGACATCCCGGCGCCCGACGTCTACACCAACTCGATGATCATGGGCTGGATGGCTGACGAATACGCCTCCATCGTGGGGGAAGCCACTCCGGCCGTGATCACGGGCAAGCCCATTGCCCTCGGGGGCTCGCTCGGGCGTGACGATGCAACCGCCCGGGGCGGCTACTATCTTGTCCTGCGCCTGGCCCAAGAAATCGGGCTGGAGCCAGGATCACGGGTCGCGATCCAGGGGTTCGACAATGCCGGCCAGCATATCGCGCGCCTGTTGGCCGCTGACGGATACAGCATCGTGGCGGTTTCTGACTCGAAGGGGGCAATCCATTGTCCGTCGGGCCTCGACATCGAGAAGTTGATAGCCGCCAAGAGGCAGGGAGCCGTCACGAGCCTCGCAGGTTCAGAGGGTGTTTCTCTCCTGCCTGCCGACAATCTCGTTTCGGTCGACTGCGAACTGCTCGTGCCGGCGGCCCTGGAGGACATGATTCACGAGGGTAATGCTCCCGGCGTAAAGGCTCGCGTCGTTCTCGAACTTGCAAATGGTCCGATCACGCCCGAGGCCGACGAGATCCTCAAGGCCAGGAACGTCGTCGTTCTTCCAGACATCCTGGCGAATGCGGGTGGTGTCACCGTTTCTTACTTCGAGTGGGTGCAGAACCGGCAAGGCTACTACTGGACCGTCGACGACGTGCATGCACGGCTGAGGTCGATGATGGAGCTGGAAGGGGATGCCATCTGGGCGCTTGCTCAGGACAAAGGCATCACCCTGCGCAGCGCCGCCTACGTGCATGCGCTCTCGCGGCTTGCGGGCGCCATCGAGGCGCATGGCACGCAGCAATTCTTCACGAGCTGACGTTCGGAACGACATCATCATGAAACCACCGCCCGGATCGCGGGGCGCGGGTAGGCCGCGGCGTCCGAACGGCGCTGTGGTCAGCCTGCCGCGCGCTCTGTCAAAGCTCGGCTTCTGCTCCCGCACACAAGCCGAAACCCTGATCACCGAGGGACGCGTGTGCGTCGACGGCCGGATTGTCCGCAACGTGACGGCCCGTGTCGATCCCAGACGCGCTGGCATCACGGTCAATGGCCAGCCGGTCGTGGCCGAACGCAAGGTCTACTTGATCCTCAACAAGCCGCGCGGCCTGGTCACGACCCGCGACGATCCACAGGAGCGGGCGACGGTCTACGACTGCCTGGAAGGGCTCGACCTCCCGTTCGTCACGCCCGTTGGACGACTCGACAAGGCGAGCGAGGGCCTGCTGCTCATGACCAACGACACACGGTGGGCGCAGCGTGTGCTGGATCCCGCGTCGAATGTCGAGAAGGTCTATCACGTCCAAGTTAACTGCTTGCCAGGCGATGACATGTTGGAACGGCTTGAAGCAGGCATGGAGCTCGACGGCGAGCGTCTCGTCGCGAAATCAGTTCGGGTGCTCCGTGCTGGTCCCCGTACCGCATGGCTTGAGGTCATCCTCAGCGAAGGTAAAAATCGCCAAATCCGTCGCCTGCTCGGTGCGGTAGGAGCGGACGTGCTTCGCCTTGTGCGGATCGAAGTCGGCGGCCTGCAATTGGGGGATCTGCCAAGGGGCGCGGTCCGGCACCTCACGCCCGCTGAGAAGGCGATGTTGGAAGTTCCAGTCCCTGCCTCCTCCACCCTGCTCAGGCCTCAGCCGGCGCGGTCAATCCAAGGTCGTTGATCTTGGCCCTGACCTCTGTGATCGAGCGCTTCAGCTTGAGGCTGATCACCGAGGCGGGCGCCCCTTCCCTGATCAGGGAAATCAGCGCTTGGACGGCTTCATAGGACTAGTAGGACCCGGTC
>KI912074.1:1620-3925 GCA_000517005.1 Microvirga lupini | reverse complement strand
AAGCGGCCGTTGGGTCGGACCGGCATCGAGGCCGTGGGCCTGCAGCATCCTAAGCATGGAGCCTCCTTACCTTTTGTGCGGCGACCTTCGACGCTTCGTCCAGCACTACCTCGATGGGTGGCGCCTCGTTGAGGTCAGCCCCGAAGAGGCGCACGAGATGCTGGTACGCGAGGCCGACCATCCGTGGATCACGATTGAGGTCGAACAGGCCGACCGGGTTGACGTTGCCGAGCGGCTCTCGCAACGCGATATCCCAGTCAACCTGATCGGTCAGCGAGTACCAGGTGAAGCCCACGACCGGCACACCTGTCTGGCGGATCAACTCCACATTGTGCCACTGCCGCCACAGCCAGCGCGGCCCGTCACGGGCATCCATGCGGTTGGTTTCGGTATGCATCATCGGCCGCCGGTAGCGCTGGTAGTACTGGTCCGCGATGGCATACCACCCGAACAGCTCACCCAGCGCCTGCGCATGCCCGTTGCTGTCGATGAGCTTCTCGTTCCACTCGTAATAGTCGACACCCAGAATGGCCCGCCTGCGCACATCCTGCTGCATGAACCACGCGTACTCCTCCGCCGGCATACCGTGCTGGTGGAGGTAGGCGCGCGTCTCCTCGTGCACGGGACGGGCGTAGAGGAGATCCAGCGGCAGGAAGCGCCGCTCATTCTCGAAGGCTGCGATGCGGCGGATCTCGGGATCCGGGCAGCAGGGCTGGTAGAACTCGCCGCTCTCGCTGTTGACGAACACGGCATCCGGGCGCTCTTCCGCAATCGCTTGCATCATCAGCACGCTGGCTCTTGCAAGATGGCGCACAGCCGTGACGAAGGCGCGCTCGTCCCGGCACTGCTCGTTCCACAAGCCTTCCAATGCGCTGAGCTTGGCACAGACATACATCTCGTTCACGGGCGTGTAGAAGCGCACCCACGGATAGCGATGAGCGAAGGCTCTGGCGTAGTCAGCGAGCGCTTGCGGCACCTCCGGGTTCTGGAAGTTCTGCAGCCAGTCCGGCAGACCGAAATGGCACAGGTCCATGATCGGCACGATGCCGAGCCGCCGCATCTCGGCCGAGACCTCGTCCAGGAAAGCCCACTCATATTGACCGGGACCACGATAGATGAGGTGCAGGGGAGGGCCATAGCGCAGATCGCGGAGCCCAAGATCCCTCACAAGCTGAAGGTCGGTGCGCCAATGGCGGTAATGGCCGCAAGCCGCCATTTGGTCCATGCGCCACCGCCCGCCCTCGAGAGTGGGGTAGCTGCACTCGATGCCGGTGGCGAACATAAACCTCTCATCGACCGGGTCGGGAGCTGAGCTGGCGGGTAAGCGTGCTCCGGCGGGCCGGTGGCTCAGGCGCGGCGGTCGGTTCGCCGGGTAACCGACCGGCCGGGTATAAAGCAGGCCCAGCACGGTACCCCAGATCAGGTGACCGGCCGCGATGGAGAGCGGCTCATGCACCCCGCCGTTCAAACCGAACAGGCCGGAGGAAGACATGTGGCCGCTTTGGACGAGCGGGTGCATGAGATCAAACTGCGGATGCATGATGAAGATCGCCAGCGGCATGGGCACGAAGGCGAACACCAGACCTTGGAGCGCCGGGCGCAGCGGCAGGACGGACCAGAAGAAATAGGCGTAGAACACGGCCCAGATCGCGCCGACGAGCAAGTGAACCGCCATGCCGGCCAACCAAGCCTCCCATGCCGGCGCATGGGGGAGGACTAAGGTCCCGAGCGTCATCACGAGATCAAAGAAGGGCACGCCGGCCCAGATCAGCAGCCGGGCGATGATCTCCCAAACGGTAGCTCCCGCCATGCCGGCGAGAACCGCCTTCGAATAGGCAACCGAGCGGATCATGGCCCCCTCATCTGGGTCTGGCAGGCCCCGGTGGCTGATCATTGGATCGACGGGAGCAAGAAAAGTTCCCGCCGCTATCGGTCAGCCATTATACGCGCTTGACAATGCCGCGGCGCATGATCTCGTCGACAGAGGGAAAGCCCGGAGCGCAATCTCGGGGATGGGCTCCCCGCCCGCCGCTTGCGCCGACACGTTGGCAGCTGGAGACTGGCCAAGCTAACCGACGATGATCCGCCCGACCATGCCGGCATGCGCATGCGGAACACAGTAGAAGTCGTAAACACCCTCCACCTGGAGCGTGACCGAGAAGCTCTCGTTCGGCAGCAGGTAGTCCGAGTTCCAGGGCTCGGCACCCTCAGGAATGCGCAACGGGCGCTCGAAGTTCTTCGGATGGTAGGCCGTCACGGTATGGGAGTTCCCCGGATCCAGGTTGATCCAGCGGATCGCCTGACC
>KI912074.1:0-1520 GCA_000517005.1 Microvirga lupini | reverse complement strand
GGATATCGGCACGCTCTACCTGATCTTCGGCTTCACGGCCGGCATCGTCGGCGGCCTACTCTCCATCGCCATGCGCCTGGAGCTGCAGGAGCCCGGCCTGCAGTACTTCTCCAATCCGCAGGCCTTCAACGTCTTCGTGACTGGCCACGGCCTCATCATGGTGTTCTTCATGGTGATGCCCACGCTGATCGGCGGCTTCGGCAACTGGTTCATCCCGATCATGATCGGCGCGCCCGACATGGCCTTCCCGCGGATGAACAACATCTCGTACTGGCTCACTGTCGCAGCGTTCTGCCTGATGCTGTGCTCGCTCTTCGTCGAGGGCGCGCCCGGCTCGCTCGGCTTCGGCGGCGGCTGGACGGTCTACCCGCCGCTCTCGACCACGGGCCATCCGGGTCCCGCGCTCGACTTTGGCATCCTGGCGCTGCACCTCGCCGGTGCGGCCTCGATCCTCGGCGCGATCAATTTCATCACCACGATCCTCAACATGCGCGCGCCGGGCATGACGCTGCACAAGATGCCGCTCTTCGCCTGGGCCATGCTGGTGACCGCGTTCCTGCTGCTCCTGTCGCTGCCGGTTCTCGCGGGCGCGATTACGATGCTGCTGACCGACCGCAACTTCGGCACGACCTTCTTCGAGCCGTCGGGCGGTGGTGATCCGGTGCTCTACCAGCACCTGTTCTGGTTCTTCGGCCACCCCGAAGTGTACATCATGATCCTGCCGGCCTTCGGCATCGTGTCCCACATCATCTCCACCTTCTCCAAGAAGCCGATCTTCGGCTATCTCGGCATGGCCTACGCCATGGTGGCGATCGGCGTGGTCGGGTTCGTCGTGTGGGCGCACCACATGTACACCGTCGGCCTCTCGCTGCAGACTCAGGCCTACTTCGTGTTCGCCACGATGGTGATCGCGGTTCCCACCGGCGTGAAGATCTTCTCGTGGATCGCCACCATGTGGGGCGGCTCCATCCGCTTCACGGCGGCGATGCAGTGGGCGGTGGGCTTCGTGTTCCTGTTCACGGTCGGCGGCGTCACCGGCGTCGTGCTGGCGAACGCTCCCGTCGACCGCTACATGCACGACACCTACTACGTGGTGGCTCACTTCCACTACGTGCTGTCGCTCGGCGCAGTCTTCGTGATCTTCGCCGGCATGTACTACTGGTTCCCGAAGATCACCGGCTACGTGATGCCCGAGTGGATCGGCAAGCTGCACTTCTGGGTCGCGTTCATCGGCGCCAACGTGCTGTTCTTCCCGATGCACTTCCTCGGCCTGTCCGGCATGCCGCGCCGCTATGCGGATTACCCGGATGCCTTCGCCGGCTGGAACCTCGTCTCGTCGATCGGTTCCTACATCTTCTTCGCCGGCCTCTTCATCTTCATGTTCGGCGTTGTCTATGCCTTCGTCCGCAAGGAGCGGGCAGCCGACAATCCGTGGGGCGAGGGTGCGACGACGCTGGAATGGACCCTGTCCTCTCCGCCTCCGTTCCACCAGTTCGAGACGCTGCCCCGCGTCGTCGACA
>KI912073.1:52824-53417 GCA_000517005.1 Microvirga lupini | reverse complement strand
CGGCGCCGGAGCCGAGCAGCTTGTCAACCTCCAGGTCGTGCGGAGCAACGCGCCGTTGGCCTGGATCAAATGGTCCGGTGAGCAGAAGCGCAGGAGCGCTCTCAAGGCCATGTCATGGCGTGTCATCGGGTCTATTGCGACCATAGGCGCGGCGGCCGTCCTGACCCAGGATATCCGCCTAGCGGCGGCCATCGGCGCGACCGAGGTGGTGACCAAGCTCGTGCTCTATTACGGCCATGAGCGCCTGTGGGCCCGCATCAGGTACGGTCTGTCCGTTGCAGCCGGGCAGCATGGCGGTGGACCCCAGAGTTCAGGCGCCAACTAGAGCGTTTCCGCTTGCGTGGAATCATCTCTGTTCTTGGTTTGCTGGAAAATGCTCCAGCGCATCGGACATGAAAAGTGGAAGCCTCTATTGAGGTCCATCTCATCAGGTCGGCCTTGAGCATACGGACGACCTGATCGATGATCTGTTGCAGCCGCCCAAACAGGTTGCAGGCTTACTTGCCGCGATCCGCGTCTGTAACGACAGGCCTGCCGGGATCCTGCGTCCATTCCGACATCGAGCCGTCATAGAGCATCACGTCGGGGCGCCG
>KI912073.1:50874-52724 GCA_000517005.1 Microvirga lupini | reverse complement strand
CCTTCCGCGATTCATGAATGCCCGGTGGTCTAGGGTCACACAGAACGACAAAGACGAGCATTGTTCTGGGGGCGCACGCTCATTCCACCTCCCTTTCGATGGATCATCTCAAGCCAAGGTATCTGTGGCATTGCGAGAGAGTGCGCGCCTTCAGCCGGCAAGCCGGCTGAGCCACAACCATGCTGCGAAGAGCACAGGCCTGTGATGGCTGCTCAATGAGCTGAAACTAGGAGCATTGATCGGCGTCAGGATAAATGGCGGAGGGAGCGTCCGCCATACTAGCGTCCAACCCCGTTCAGCAGAATCCGGAAATCTCCTCAAATCATGTGTTTTTACTAACGCTGTACATCTTACGATGTCCAACTTCATCCGCTACAATCCAGCCTCAGAGGTGGGGAAGAAGGTGGGGAAGGATAGGGGATATGGCACGACAGCTGCACACGTTGAGCGCTCGGACGGTCGCAACACTCACGAACGCTGGACGGCACTCTGATGGGGGAGGGCTCTATCTGAACATCACGGCCACAGGTGCCCGCTCCTGGGTGTTCATGTGGAAGGTGGCCGGCAAGCGCCGGGAGATGGGACTGGGCTCACTGCGCGATGTGCCGCTTGCCAAGGCACGAGAACGAGCTGCGGAGGCCCGGCAGAAGCTTGCGGAGGGTCTCGACCCCATCGCGGCACGGGATAAGCCCAAGGTGATGACGTTTGGCGAGGCGGCTGACGCTCTGATTGAGAGCATGTCCTCCTCCTGGCGAAACGAGAAGCACTGCGCTCAATGGAAGATGACCCTCACGGTGTACTGTGCCCCCCTCCGGAGCAAGCCAGTGACTGAGATAGGCACGGAGGATGTCCTGAAGGTTCTCCAGCCTCTCTGGACTACCAAGCCCGAGACAGCTTCCCGCCTGCGGGGGCGCATTGAGCGGGTGTTCGACTTTGCCCGTGCGCAGGGTCATGGTCCCGGTGAGAACCCAGCGCGGTGGCGCGGTCATCTTGAGGCTGTTCTGCCGAAGCGGGCCAAGCTTACACGCGGGCACCACAAAGCGATGCCTTCGATGAAGTGCCTGAGTTCATGGTGGCCTTGCGGGAGCGCGAAGGCATCGCTGCTCGTGCTCTAGAGTTTGCCATCCTCACTGCAGCCCGGTCCGGTGAAGTGTTCGGAGCCTCATGGGACGAGTTCGACCTTGAGGCGCGTGTTTGGACTGTGCCTGCCGCTCGCATGAAGGCAGGGCGAGCGCATCGGGTGCCACTCTCAGCCCGAGCAGTCGAGATCCTTCGCGAGATGGAGCAGAGGCGGCTCAGCGAACTTGTTTTCCCCGGCACAAAGCCCGGACGGCCCCTGTCCGTCATGGCGTTGGAGATGGTGTGCGCCGGATGAAGGTTGATGTGACCGTGCATGGTTTCCGCAGTGCGTTCCGAGATTGGGCAGGAGAACGGACGCACTTTCCAAGAGAAGTAGCTGAAGCTGCTCTGGCTCATCTTGTAGGCGATGCGGTCGAGCGCGCTTATCGGCGCGGCGATGCCTTAGAGAAGCGCCGCAAGCTGATGGATGCTTGGGCTAGCTTCCTTCAACAGAAAGCTCGGAGCAACGTCGTGTTCTTAAATGCGGGTGCAGTACTTCCGTAACGGCTAGTATGAACCAGATGGTGGCCCAGCAGTGTGTCAGCTGGGGTTAACATGTGCGGATTGCGTGGATAATTGATCTGCCGGCACGACATCTCGTCCCATTTCGACCCGACTCTGAGCCGACAAAGCTTGGCCATTGCAGAATCCCGAAAAGGAATCTCGGAGGAGTCTCTGTGGCTTAGCTAGTTTTCCACACTCTTAACAATCTTCACACTATATATAGGGGG
>KI912073.1:49930-50774 GCA_000517005.1 Microvirga lupini | reverse complement strand
ACGGCCTGTTAGCGCTTGATCCAGTCGAGAGTGGCGGCAAGACAGAGCACGCCCATGAAGGATCGGGCGGTCTTCTCGTAGCGGGTTGCAACGGCTCGCCACTCTTTGAGCCTAGCCCAGAGCCGCTCGACGACATTGCGGTTGGTGTAGATCCACTCCGGACAGGTGACCGGCGCCTCATTGGCCTTGGCCGGGATCGCCGGCCTCGCACCGATGCTCCAGATGTGCTCGCGGAAGCTGTGACTGGAATAGCCGCGATCGGCCACCACCCAGCGGGGCACACTCGGCAGAGTGTCGAGCAGCGGAATGGCGTCAGGCAGCTCGTGCGCCTGACCTGGTGCAATGCGAAACGCGATGGCGCGTCCGAGCCCGTCGGCGATCACGCAAGCCTTGGTGCCATAGCCGCCACGAGACCGACCAAGCGCTTCACGATCGTCTCGTTGAGCTTGAGAGCCCCTTTTCGGCGAGCCCCGGCGGCCTTCTGATGCGCGCGCACGCTGGTGCCGTCCAGGAAGGTCATTCCAAGCTGGATGCCGCGCTCCTGCACCAGGTTGAGCAGGCGCTCCCAGACACCCAGACGGGCCCAGCGGATGAAGGTCTGAGCGGCGCGCCACCACGGCCCCAGTTCCGTCGGCACAGCGCGCCACTTGGCGCCGTTCTCATGCCGCCAGAGGATGGCATCCAGTGTTCGACGCAGATCCTGCGGCGGTGTCTTGCCCTTGGGACGGCATTGCTCCACCAGTGGCTCCAGCATCGCCCATTGGGTATCCGTCAGCATGGCTCCTCCTCGTCAGGACGAGCAAAACGCCTCCAGGTGCAAAGGGCTCAAGTCATAACAGGCCGT
>KI912073.1:47846-49830 GCA_000517005.1 Microvirga lupini | reverse complement strand
GGCGTGACGGTGTGTCTGGCGGTGATCTGCGAGGCACTCAAGCGGCTCAAGCTGCGGCCCAAAAAAAGACCCTTCGGGCGGCCGAGCAGGAGGGCCCGAGATTGCCGCCGAGCGCGAGGCTTACCGCCAGCAGATGAGCACGCCCTTCCTGTAGAACGCTTGGTATTCCTGGATGAAAGCGGCGTCACCACCAAGATGGCGCGTACCCATGCGCGCGCTCCACGCGGGCAGCGGGCTATGGTTCCATCCCACTCGGCTCCTGGCAGCGGCTGACGGTGTTGGGGGCGCTCGCCTGTGAGGGCCTGGTCGCCACGATGAGCATCGAGGCGTCGACCTCCACCCCGGTGCTGCTGGCCTATCTCGAGCAGATCCTGGTGCCGGCTCTCAAACGCACCAAGCCGGATGCCATTCTGGTGATGGACAACCTCCGCCCGCATCACGCCGCCGAAGTGCGGGACCTGCTCGATCAGGCTGGGATTGGGCTGTTGTACCTGCCGCGCTACTCGCCTGAGTTCAACCCGATCGAGCACGCCTGGGCCAAGGTCAAAGAGCGGCTCAAGGCGAAAGCCGCACGCACGCTCGAAGCCTTGGAAGCAGAGCTCAAACCAGCCCTCGACACCATCACCGCAAAAGATGCCAAAGGCTGGATCAGGCATGCCGGCTATGCTCTACACTGAAACCAAAAGCGCTTTAGGCATTGCTAACACTTCGGCGATGTGAAGGAAGAGCAGGATGACGTTGAGCGACGCATAGTCTACTCTAATCCCGCATCATCTGATCGATCAGCGCCTTCGGATCCAGCTCAAGCGCCCTAGCGACAGCGATGAACTCGACAACATCAAGGCGGCATTCGCCGCCTGCGTATTTTGCGACGAAGGATTGGCGCTTGTTTCCTGAACACCCACGATCAAGGTAAACTCGGTTCAGCCAAATGAGCCTCACGGAGAACACGATGCATGAGGAGCTGTCGGGCCCTGGTGTGATCGAGTGGCTGGGTGTCCGCTACAAAACGATCCTTACTGCCGCGGAAACAGATGGCGCGATGGCCATCGTGGACATCCTGGGGCCCGTCGGCAGTGGCCCTCCGCGTCATGTTCACGAGCGAGAGGATGAGACCTTCGTCATCCTGACGGGCGAATGCGAGTTCTGGCTGGAAGGCCAAACCATCATCAAGAGCGCCGGCGAGTCCGTCTTTGTCCCCCGCGGTCGGGAGCACACGTTCCGCATCATAGGCGTCCAGCCCAGCCGTCATCTCACCATCCTGACGCCTGGCGGGTTCGAGAACTTCTTCACAGAAATGGCGCAAGGCGGCTTCCGCATCCCTGAGGACATGGAGCAGATTGGCGCCGCCGCAGCCCGGCACAGCTTGCGCTTCACAGGCCCGCCGCTCGGGGCGGAGTAATCGCAGCCTGTCATCCGCCCCAATCTGCTGGCTTGACATGGTCGGCTGCTATGGCGAGGGCGCTGGCGCTGAGATGCTGCTGCGGGCTTTTCTCGAGGAGCGAGACCTGAACCCCGCCGCCGTGCGGTTCTGGCTGCGGGTCCATGACCTGTTGAACGGCACAGGCAGGCCGCAGGCCTCCGCGCCCCGCTGAAGCGGCTTAAAAGGCCTGGAAGGCCGCCTCGTCAAAGGATGACCGCGCTTGCCCTTCCCTTGCGGGCAAGCGGATCGCATCGGGTGAGATGTGAAGCCAGCCAAGCGCTTCTCCCTCTCCCACGTGGGAGAGGGGAAACAGCCCATGTTATCCCCTCCCGTCATGGCCGGGCTCGTCCCGGCCATCCACGCCTTCCTTAGTTCTGCCCTCATCCTGAGAGGCTGGCTCATAATAGGAAAGGAGGGACAATCGCAGTGTTTCGAGGTCTTCCGATCGCTTCAGGAGCCCGCGGTTTGGGCGCTCAGACAGCCTTTAACGGGCCCAAGATGAGGTCTTCATTCTCAAGACGAGATGCCGAAGTAATTATGAGCCAGCCTCTGAGCTCGAGT
>KI912073.1:44548-47746 GCA_000517005.1 Microvirga lupini | reverse complement strand
GTGCGGCCCCGGGAACGGAGGCCCGTGTCTTCTTCATCCCTGCCCTTTTCATCCATTCCTTTCCGTCCCCATTGCTTGAGAGACCCGTCATGAACCAGGACGACGACATTCCCCTCTTCGACATGCCCGATTTCGACGACACCCTGCGCCGCCTGTCCGATCTGCTCAGGGCGCACAAGATCTGCCGCAACCGCACGTGCCGGAGGAACGAAAGCTGCCAGGGCGGCTATGGGCCGCCCTGCTACCTGCAGCAGCGCCATCTCTTCGCCGATGCGGTCCGCTACGAGCTCGACGAATACCGGGCCTACTGGAACGAGCAGCGCAGGCAGGCGAGGCTCCGGCCGCCGTGGACGCCGTCCTGACAGGGGATGCCGCTTACCCTGAGAGCATCCCGTCCCTCCTCCACACGCGCATCAATGAACCGAACCCGCCCCCGCTTGTTAGAGTCTCTGCGGCGCGACTGGGCGGGGATGTCTCATGTCGGCATTCATGGTTCTGGGCATTGCGGTCGTGGCGGCGCTCGCCTCTCCGCTCGGCGGGCTGATCTCCCTCCAGCGCCAGCCGACGACGCTCTTCATGTCGCTCGCGCTCGGCTTCGCCAGCGGGGTGCTGCTCGCGACGATCAGCTTCGAGATGGTGCCGAAGGCCCTCGAACTGAGCTCGCTTGCCATGACGATCGTCGGCTTCACCGGCGGCTTCATCGCCGTCTATGCGCTCGATCTCTTCATCAACCACGGCAAGCTCGTCGGAGAAAAGGCGGAGCAGAAGCCGGCCGTGGAGCGCTTTCACCGGAGCCACCGGCCGCGGGGGGATCAGGTCACGGTGCTGGCGGGCGGCACCAGCACGGAGGAGCTCATCGAGGGACTGAGCATCGGCATCGGGGCTGCCATCGAGCCGGGGCTCGGCCTCATCGTCGGCACCGCCATCGTGATCGACAACATCGCGGAGGCGCTCAGCATCGGCGAGCTGATCCGCGATCAGAACCGCGACGGGGGCAAGCGCCCCGTCGGGCGCGTCCTCAAATGGACGGGCCTGATCGGCGCTTCCCTGCTGAGTTCGGCGCTCATCGGCTGGTTTGCGTTGAGAGGTCTGCCCATGCCCGTGCTCGGCTTTCTCTTCGCCGTCGGCGGAGGCGGCATGTTCTATCTCACGGTCACCGATCTCGTGCCGGAGGCGGAGGAGCGGCACTACCAGCAATCGGCCGCCGTCGCGATCGGGATCGGATTCATGACGATCTTCGCGCTAAGCGAGTTCACCTGAACCCTCACGCGGGCAAAAGCTCAATACCGGTAGCTCGACCGATAGCCGCCGCGGCACTTCACCTCTTCCTTGTACTCGCCGCTCTTCTCCAGCTTGCGCTCGTATTTGCAGCGGCCGTCGTCGTATTCCTGCTTGAAGGCGCGCCGCTCACGGCGGGGGCGCTCGTAGTCATAACCTCGGCCGGGATAGTCGTAGCTGCGCTCATAGCCGCCGCGCCAGCGGCCCTTGCCGCTCTCGTCCTTCCAGGGATCGGGGGAGGCGCTGCCCGCCCATCCGACCAGGATCAGGCTCAGCGCGGCAGTCCATCCAAGAACCTTCATGACATAACTCCTGACGCTCTCAGAGAGCGAACGTGAGCACACATGGAGGGTTGCTCTACCCGAGACTGCCTGAACCTCGCCCGAACGGAGGCTCCGTTCCTCTGACGCCTTGGATGAACGGGTCCCGTCTCAAAGCGCGAAGGGCGGCCCAAGGCCGCCCTCGCTGTCCCGTGCTGCCAAAATGTCTAGAGCCGTCCCATCAGCAGCAGGATGATCAGGATGAGCAGGACCACGCCCAGGATACCGCTCGGGCCATAGCCCCAGCCGCGGCTGTAGGGCCAGGCCGGCACAGCGCCGATGAGCAGCAGGATGACGAGAATGAGCAGGATGGTGCTGAGTGCCATGGAAAATACTCCCTCCACACTGGCCCGCCGCGCGATAGCGGCGTTCTGCTAGAGCATCGGAGGAACCCACTTTTGGGTTCCTCCGATGCTCGATCTAAATTGGCACATCGTTTTGTACGGAAAACCGGATCCACTTTTCCGCACGATGTGCCATGAAAACTTGGCCGTAAGAGAAAAAGTTCCCGTCTCTTTTGCCTGTGGATGAGTCCGGACGAGGTAGGCCCGGCGGCGGAACGATCACCCTGGCTTGACGTTAGCTCCTCGGCGATTGGGCGCCGCCGTCAGTGCGACCCCTGCGGGAGGTCGCTATCCTCGATGGACCAGGACAACCCAATGCAGAAGAAGAATCCGAATGTGATGCCCCACGACGATCCAGAGCCGATTCCTGGCCTTCGCAAGTCCGCTTCCCCTGCCCTCAGCCGCTCGGTCCAGACCCAGATCGGCCAACGGCTGCGCCAGTTCTACGACACGCTGGCGCTGGGCGAGCAGCCGGTGCCGGACCGGTTCATCGAGATCATCAACCGGCTCGACGGCGTGAAGGGAGAGAAGCAGCAATCATGAGTATCGATCTCGATTTGCGCGATTCCATGCTCAAGGCGACGCCGAACCTGCGCGCCTTCGCCATCTCGCTCACGAACAACGTGGACCGCGCCGACGATCTCGTGCAGGAAACCCTGATGCGGGCGATCGCCAATATCGACCGCTTCCAACCCGGCACGAACATGCAGGCTTGGCTCTTCACCATCCTGCGCAATCTCTTCCATTCCGAATACCGCAAGCGCCGCCGCGAGGTGGAGGATGCGGACGGCAAATACGCGGCTTCCCTCTCGGTGCAGCCGGACCAGATGCCCCATCTCGATTTCGAGGACCTGCAGAAGGCGCTCGCCCGCCTGCCTCACGACCAGCGCGAGGCGCTGCTGCTGGTCGGCGCCTCGGGCTTCTCCTACGAGCAGGCGGCGGAGATCTGCGGCTGCGCGGTCGGCACCATCAAGAGCCGCGTCAACCGCGCCCGCAACCGGCTGGCCGAGCTGATGCACTTCACCGACATGGAGGAGGATCTCGGCCCGGACCGCGTGACCCTCTCGGTGATGCACGCGGTCGCCTGACCTCAGCTTCGAGCAGCCATAAAGCTTTGAACCATTCGGCGCTGCCTCACGGGGCGCCGAATGTTTTAGTCGACGCCGGAACTGCTGGCTGCCGCGCTGCGGCGGACGCGGACCGGAAGAGGCACCCGAATCCTTGTGACGGAAGATCAGCCGGCCCTTCTCCAGGTC
>KI912073.1:22156-44448 GCA_000517005.1 Microvirga lupini | reverse complement strand
GATGACCTCGTGCCCGTTGTCGAGCTGCACGCGGTAGCGCGCGTCGGGCAGAATTTCGGTCACAAGTCCTTCAAAGGTGATCAGTTCTTCCTTTGCCATGCAAAGCCTTTCTCATAACAAAAAAGCCGCCCCTGAACCGGAACGGCCATATGCAAGAGGACGTGCGAGCACGTCCTCCGGCATTAAACCTTACGCGTTCTGCAGGTTCACTGCAGACTGACGGCCGGTGCGCTGGTCGGTCTGAAGCTCGTAAGAGATCTTCTGGCCTTCGCGCAAGCCGCGCATGCCGGCGCGCTCGAGAGCGGTCGCATGAACGAACACGTCCTTGCCGCCGTTGTCGGGCTGGATGAAACCATAACCCTTGGTTTCGTTGTACCACTTCACGGTTCCCTGTTCCATGGGAAATCCTTTTCACTGTCGTTTGCACGTGGATGGGGGCCAGGGGCCAGTCATCCGCTAGTCGATAGATGGTAGAGAGAAGGAACGTGCGCCCGGCAGTGCCAAAGCGGGAAGCCCAGTCGTCCGGCCAAATGTCGATTGGCTGTACCTAGGACACAGATGGGGCAATTACAAGGCAAGCCCCCTCACGGGCGGAAGTGGACCTCGTTGGAAATTCAGGCGTTTCGGACGTTCCGAATGGCAGCGACGATGCCCTGCAGTGCTTCCTCGCCGGCCGGCGTGAAGACGATCTCGTGGCCGTCGGCCTTGATGAGGCCGCGTCCGTCGAGCTCGTCCACGGCGGCGTCGCTTGCCTTGTGGCCGACGCCGTCCTTCCGGACCACGCTGCGGACCCGCTGGCCGCTTGACAGCTCATGGTAGGCCGCGAAGGCAAAGACCGCCAGCGCCTCGTCGCTCAATCCGGACAGGTCCGTCATGGTTCAGCCTCGGTTCGTTTGAAAGCCCTGTTCCGGTCAATGCGAAGGTCGCCGCACCGTTCGAGCGGCGCGTTGAAAAACCTCGGCTGCGGCCTGATCCGGGCTCCAGGAACACTCGCCCGCGCCTTCACGTTGGTTGGGCGACGCCACCCCGGGTGGCCCACCCACAACGATGAGGAACGCTCTCATGGCCAACGAACGTCGCTATGGCAATCCGGATTTCGACTGGCGCGACCGCGAGGACGACGGCTACATCGCCCGCCGCGGCTTCGGCAACCGCAGCGCGGGATATGACCGCGGGTCCCGCTCGGACGATGATTACGGTTGGCGCCGGGACCGCGACTTCCGCGAGCGTGATTATGGGGATTCGGCCGGCTACGGCACAGGCGGCTCGGCCCTCGACTGGCGCGACGTGGTCGGCGACGATCGCGGCGGCTACGAGAGGCCGTTCTTCGGCACCGGCCGCCGCCGCGACCCGGATCAGTTCGGGCAGGATCGCTACGGCCGGGACCGGTACGGATCGGAGAGCTTCGGGCGCGGTTCCCGCGACTACAACGAGGATCGCGGCTTCCTCGAGCGGGCCGGCGACGAGGTCCGGTCCTGGTTCGGTGACGAGGATGCGGAACGGCGCCGCGAACGGGACATGCGCGAAGCCGGGCAGCACCGGGGCCGCGGGCCGAAAGGCTACCAGCGCTCGGATGCCCGCATCATGGATGACGTGAACGACCGCCTTACGGACGATCCGCATATCGACGCCTCAGAGATCGAGGTGCGGGTGGAGAACCGCGAGGTGACGCTCACCGGCACCGTGAACAGCCGCTTCGAGAAGCGCCACGCGGAAGATCTGGCCGAGTCCGTCTTCGGCGTCACCCATGTGCAGAACAATCTGCGCATCCAGCAGCAGGCGGATGCCGGCATTGCCGGCACCATGTTATCCGGGACGGGCGCCGCGGGGGCCGGCAGCACCGGCGTGCCGGAGACCGCAGGCGCCGGCACGGTCGGATCGACTCGGCGGCGCACCGGCGGGTCCTCGGGCAGTGGGATCTGACGACCGGACCCCTTGCCGGTTTACCAGGATGCGCTTCTCCCCTTGGGGGCGAGGCGCATCTGTCGTACCAAGGCCTTTGCCTTTCCCCTGACGCAGGCACTCCCCATATGGGGATGGGAAAGACGAGGACGCTTATGGCAGGAATTTCCGTCACGCTCGAAGGCGACAACATCCAGCTGGCATTCCAGAAGGGCGAGCAATCGACCGCCGTGGTCATGGACCCCCATGCCGCCCGCTCGCTGGTCAGGGCCGTGAGCCAACTGCTCGCTGCCATCGGTGAGACCGCCGAGGAAGGCGAGGATATGCCGGAGGAAATGGTCGACGTGACCTCCCAGACGATTGACGTCGGCATGGACGAGCACGGCATGGCCGTGGTGGCCCTCCAGGCCGGCATGATGCCGCCCTTCCTGCTGCGCCTAAAGGATGACGAAGCCCGTCACATCGCCCAAAGCCTGCTCGAGATCCTCAACAGCCCACGGGATGTCCGGGTCTCCCACGGAGATCACTAGCGCATCGGACATGGACAGTACCCTCCAATTCCGGGGGGCAGTTCCAATGTTCCTTCTCTGGGCCGGCATCGCTGTGGCGGCGCTCCGACGGGCCGCACGATGCGCCAGGCTCAACCCACATCTCTCGGGCCGTTTCGCCGCAACCAGAAAGGGGTTGATCCCGATACGTCAAGCTGACAATGTAATAATATAATCTTTATTCCATCGGGCGCTCCCGGCGCCCATGGGTGGTTAGGGCATTGTCATGGCAAGCTGGTCATCAGGTTACGTTGTCGACGTCGGGTATACCTACGGCTTCTATCGGGAGCTAACCCCGAGCCTGCTCGGCTTCATGGCGCTCCTGCAGGGCGTTCAGTCACCAGACCTCGCGGGCCCCCTGGCTTATTGCGAGCTCGGCTGCGGCCAGGACTTTTCGGCCAATCTGCTGGCGGCTGCCAACCCGCATATCCAGTTTCACGCGACGGACTTCAATCCTGGCCACATCGTCGGCGCCCGGACGCTCGCGCAATCGGCGCGGCTCGGAAATGTTCATTTCTACGACGACAGTTTTGCCGAATTCTTGAACCGCAGTGACCTGCCCGATTTCGACTTCATCACCCTGCATGGGATCTACAGTTGGATCTCGCCCGAGAACCGGCAGATGATCGTGCGGTTCATCCGAGAAAGGCTGAAACCCGGCGGCCTTGTCTACATCTCCTACAATTGCATGCCGGGCTGGGCCTCCGTGATGCCGCTCAGGCGTCTGCTCGTGGAACATGCGGCCGCTCAAGGGACATCGAACTCCCTGCAGGCGCGCGTCTCCGCCTCGCTCGCCTTCGCCGAGAAGCTCGCCGGCCTGGATACGCGCTACTTCGCCAATCACCCGATCGTGGCGAAGCGGCTCGAAAGAATCAAAGGTCAGAACCCCAACTATGTCGCCCACGAATATTTCAATCGGGACCTGACCCCGTTCTACTTCATGGACGTGGCGCAGGAGCTTGGCGAGGCGAAGCTGACCTTCGTCGGCCCGGGCAATGCGCTCGACAACATCGATGACATCAACCTGACAAAAGAGCAGCGGGAGTTCCTGTCCGGCATCGACAACGTGGCCCTGCGGCAGACAACGCGCGATCACATCGTCGATCAGCAGTTCTGGCGCGACATCTTCATCAAGGGTCCGGTCCGCCTGTCCGCTCGCCAGATGCGCGAGAAATGGCTCGATGTGGGTTTTGCTCTGTCTGCCAGGAACGGCAAGATCCCTCGCGAGGTGCAAGGCATACGGTACACGGTGAAATTGCAGCCCAATATCTATGCTCCCTTGATCGCCACGCTCGAGCAGGGCCCCAAGACACTCCGCGAGATCATGAGCGAGCCGGCATTGAAGGACGTCCATTTCAACCACTTGGCGCAGGCCATCACATTCCTGATAGCTCTCGGCGTATGCCATCCCTGCCTCCCCGATTATGGTCTTGCCGAGAGGAAGCTTCAGACGGATCGCTTCAATAGGGCTGTGGCGGATGAGGCGCGCGTCGAGCGCAAATACAACTATTTCGCCTCACCGGTCACAGGTGGGGGCGTCGCGGCCGATCGCATGCCCCAGTTGCTGTGGCTCGCTCTGCAGGACCAGGAAACGGACCTCGTCCGTTTCCTCGACAAGACCCTGGCGGAAGCCGGGCAAGGCCTGCTCAAGGATGGCAAGCCTGTAACGGGACAAGACCACGCTCTGGAACTGCAGAAGCTCGTTGCCGAGTTCGAGCAGGACCTGCCCGGCGTCTGGACCTCTCTCGGCCTTGGCGCTCCAGCCGTCGGCCAGGCTGTCGAGCCGAGGCGGATCCGAGCCTGAACCGGGTCCTTCCGGCATTAAGCTCGGCCGGTAAGGAACTTCATTACGGCCATTCTGTTGTCGAACGCGGGGCATTCTTGGCCGCGCTTGGACAAGGCCATGGCAGTGCACGATCCAGATCTCGTTTCCAGTGCTCATCCAGGCGTCCCCATGATGGACGCCAAGGCGGAACCGACCCTGAAATATCCGGAATCCGAAGCCTTCTATGCCGAGGCGCTCCGGGAGCTGAACCACCTCGGGTTGCCCTTCCTGCTCGCCGGCACCTATGCGCTGTCCGCCTATACGGGCATCACCCGACCGACCAAGGACCTCGACATCTTCTGCAAGGCCGGTGACTACACCCGGGTCCTGTCGCATTTCAAGAGCATCGGCTATTCCGTCGAGATCGAGGACGATCGCTGGCTCGGCAAGGTTTTCAAGGGACAGTATTTCTTCGACGTGATCTTCGCCTCGTCGAACGGCACCATGCCGATCGGCGATCAATGGTTCGAGCGCGCCCGCCAGATCGAGGTGTTCGGCTCTCCCGTGCGCATCGTCGGACCGACCGAGCTCGTCTGGTCGAAATGTTTCATCCAGCTGCGCCACCGCTATGACGGCGCCGACGTGGCGCACACGATCCTGAAAGCCCACGATCAGATCGACTGGCACGCCCTGCTCGCCTACATGGAAGTCCATTGGGAGGTGCTGCTCATGCACCTGCTCAACTTCCGTTGGATCTACCCATCCGAGCGCGACAAGGTTCCGCGCTGGGTCATGGACGAGCTTCTCGACAGGCTCTCCAAACAGCTCGATCTTCCGCCGCCGCAGATGAAGGTCTGTCGCGGGCGGATGTTCTCCCGCATCGATTACGAGATCGATGTCAAGCAATGGGGCTTCGCCGATGTCGGCGGCGAAGGTGAATGGCGGAATGAGTGACGAACCACAGCAAGTCATGAAGGTCGCCGCCATGGGCGACCTTCACGTTCGCGAGGACAACTGGGTTTCCTATCGCGATCTGTTCGGTGAAATCTCCAAGGAGGCGAATGTCCTGGTTCTGGCCGGAGATCTGACGGATCTAGGAAGGCCCAAGGAAGCCGAACTTCTGGCGCAGGACATCAAGTCCTGTTCGATTCCCGTCGTCGGCGTGCTCGGCAATCACGATTACGAATGCGGCGCTCATGAAGAAGTGACGCATATTCTCCGCGATGCCGGGATGCGGGTTCTCGACGGACAATCCGTCGAGATTGACGGCGTCGGCTTCGTCGGCGTGAAAGGCTTTGCCGGCGGCTTCGGGCGCCGGATGCTCGGCTCCTTCGGCGAACCGGCGATCAAGCAGTTCGTCAGCGAGACCATGAACGAGACGCTGCGGCTCGAGAACGCCATGCGGCAGGTCCGTGCGAAACGCTCCATGGTCATTCTCCATTATGCTCCGATCGTCGAGACGATCGAGAGCGAGCCGCTGGAGATCTATCCGTTCCTGGGTTCGTCGCGGCTGGCGGAAACCATCGACCGCTTCAAGGTGAACGCCATCGTGCACGGCCATGCGCATCGCGGCCGTTTCGAGGGTCGCACGCCGGGTGGCCAGCCGGTCTACAATGTCGCCAGGCATATCGAGAAGCCAACCGGGAAACCCTACGCCATCATCGAGATATGAGCCGGCGCGCAGACGCTGCCGGCTCATGATGAGCATCACATTTTGTCTCAATAGCGCGTGCCGGGATCGGTCGGATTGCCGGGCAGATAATCAGGCTCCGAGCCGGGCCCCTTCGGATCGGTGATGCCCGGGTCGTTGACGGGATACGGCGTCCGTGGTCCGGTCGGGCCGATATCCGGCTCCTCATCGGGGATCGTGCCCGGCGGAACCTCGCTCGGGATGTTGCCGCCGGGCACGGGTTCGTTCGTGGGATTTCGTGGATTGACCATCGTTCCTTCCTCGACTGTTCGGAATCCGTGATTGGGTCAACAGGCCCACGCGAACGGGGTTCCGCTTCGGTTCTCGCAGGAACCCCCTCCCCATCCCATCCGTTCTCAAGCAGATCCCCACACCGAATGGAGACCATCATGCCTGACATCAAACAGGCCAAAATCCTCATCATGGCGACCGACGGCTTCGAGCAGTCCGAGCTGATGGTGCCGCAAGAGAAGCTTTCGGATGCCGGCGCGACCGTCGAGATCGCGGCTCCGAAATCGCGCATGAAATCTGGCAAGATCTATGGCTGGGACAAGACGGATTGGGGCAAGACCGTGTCCGTCGACAAGGACATCGACGATGTGAACCCGGCGGAATACGACGCGCTCGTTCTGCCCGGCGGCCAGATCAATCCCGACAAGCTACGCGTCGAGCCGAAAGCGCTTGAGATCATTCGCGCCTTCTACTCCTCGGGCAAAACGGTGGCCGCCATCTGCCACGCGCCCTGGCTCCTCATCGAGGCCGGCGTGATCAAAGGCAAGAAATGCACGTCCTATCACTCGATCAAGACAGACGTGATCAATGCCGGCGGAGAATGGCGCGACGAGACGGTCGTGACCGATCAGGGCCTTATCACCAGCCGCAATCCGAGCGATCTCGATGCCTTCGTGAGCAAGATCATCGAAGAGGTTCGCGAAGGCTCTCATGCGGGCCGGCGCCAAGCGGCAGAGTAATCGTTGCGGTTCTTTTCGATACGAAAAAGCGGCCGGTGAAAACCGGCCGCTTTCCTTATTCAACTGCGACGGTGATTAGGCCTGCTGGATCGCCGAGACCTTCCAGGGACCGCCCTGATCGCGGCGGAACGTCCAGAGTTCCGTTGCCTCATCGACCTTGTTCGGATCGCCTTCCACCACACGGCCCGTGGCTCTGTCGGCCATGACGTCGGTGATGCCGAAGCGCATGGCGACGGTGGCGTAATCCGTGTCGCCCTCGCGCCAGGCTTCCGACAGATCGCCCTGGTTGAGGCGCACATTGGAGAGCTTGTTCACGACGCCGCGGGCGGCGTTGTCGTTGAGCTCTTCCTGGATGTAGCCGGCCATCTCGGGCGTGGCGAGCTGCCAGAGCTTGGCGACGTCTTCCCGCGAATAAGCATCCTGCATTTCGACAAGGCCGCGCTCGAACGCCGCGTAATCCTTCTCGCCGATGCCGATCTCGTCGCGCACGCCCGGACGGGCTTTCGCCTGCTGCGGCCTGCCGCCGAGGGCGCCACCCAGGGCGCCTCCGAGACCACCGCCCAAGCCGGAACCCAGGCCACCGCCGAGGCCGCCGGTCATGGGCCGTCCGCCCGTCGGAGGCACGCTACCGCCCATGGAGCGGGCATAGCCCTGACCAGCGCCTGCATAGGCCGGCTGCTGGCGCCTGTTGCGGAACCATTTCATGGCGAGGGAGACCACCAAGACCACAAGGCCGATCTGAAGCAGAAGGCCGAGGATCGAGGCAAGACCGCCGAGGCCGCCGAAAAAGCCGTGACCGAACAGCATGCCGAGCAGGCCCGCGCCGAAGAGGCCCGCCATCAGGCCCGTACCGAAGCCGAAACGACGCGGCTGCGCCACGTTCGGGGCCGGCGTGCCAGGACGGGTCATGTTCGGACCCTGGTTCGGAATCTGCGAGCGCTGGATCGGGGCTGCCGCTTCAGGCGCCGTCCGGGTCGCCGGCGGGGCCGTATAGGTGCGTGCGCCGCGCGATCCGAAGCTGCCGCTTCCCCGCCCGACGCGAGCCTCTGCCGCACTACCGGCAAGGACCAAGGCGGCCGCCAGGGCAACCATCACCCGACTGCGGCGAGAAGCAAATTTCATCATCGTCTTTGTTTTCCATCCCTTGGAGCACGATGCTCTCGGGAGATATGTGGTGATGATTTAAGGGTTGCGGAAGGGCTGGGCCGTCCGATTTTGAAACCCGCTGTCATCCCGGGGCCGCGTAGCGGAAGCCCGGGATCCATAAACACGACATCTGCGAGCGAAGCGGAATGTGATCCGCTTCGCTTGTCCTGCACCAGTAGCGGTTATGGATCCCCGCCTTCGCGGGGATGACAGCGACGGCGCGACGGCCTCAGTATCCCTACTTGTGCTTCAACCGGTCGATCCGTTTCGAGGCCTCGGCCTTGTCGAGATTGGGATCGAAGGCCTTTGGATCGTGTGCCTGCTCGGACAGGGTTTTCAGGTAGGAAGCCTGGGCGCCGGTCATCGGCTCGTCGCCGGAGACCCATTCATCCGGATCCTTGATCTGGTTGTCGGAAAGATCAGGATTAACCTTCGGGTTACCTGCCTCTGCGGAAGCTTTATGGTTAACGGCGGAACGGCTCGTCGCTTTACCATGCGAGGACATGCGGGACTCCTATTGTTCCGGTTTTGTTCTGAAACAAGAACAACTCCGCAGAGCGTTGGTTCCTCAAGGAAAGGCGGATTACTCCCGCGGATTATTCCCCGTTATCCACAGATCCGGCCATCGACTCGCCGCCAAGTCTGTGTTCTTGCTTTGTTCCATCTACACAACGCAGGTGGACGGCGATGCGCAAACCGACTGGCCTCGAACGGCTCTATGTCGACTTCGATTCCTTCTTCGCCAGCGCCGAACAGCATCTTCAGCCGCATCTGCGCGGCCGCCCGGTCGGGGTGATCCCGGTCGATTCGGAGCACACGGGCCTCATCGCCGTCAGCCGGGAGGCGAAAGCCCTGGGCCTCAAGCGCGGCACCTTCGTGCGCGATGCCCGCCGACAATGCCCCGGCCTCGTTCTCGTGACGGCGCGGCACGACGTTTACGTAAAGCTGCACCACGCCATCGTCGAAGCCATCGAGACGGTCGTTCCCGTCAAGGCGGTCTGCTCTATCGACGAAATGCTCTGCGCCCTCCTGCCCGCCGAGTGGCCGCAGGCGCTCCGCATCGGGCAGCGCGTCAAGGAGGTCATCACCCGCGATATCGGCCCCACCCTCACCTGCTCGGTCGGCCTCGGACCCAACGATGTCCTGGCCAAGATCGCAGCCGAGATGGAAAAGCCCGACGGGCTCGTGGCGCTTCACCCGGACGATCTGCCGGGGCGCCTGCTCTCCCTGGACCTAACCGACATTCCCGGCATCGCCAGAGGCAATGCGGCGCGCCTCGCCCGCGCGGGTGTCGGCGACATGGCCGCGCTCTGGCGCCTCCAGCCCAAGGAGTTGCGCCGGCTCTGGGGCAGCGTCGAGGGAGAGCGGCTCTGGATGGGACTTCACGGCTATACGGTAGAACGCCCCGAAACCCGGCGGCGGATATTCGGCCACGGGCGCGTCCTGCCGGCCGAGTGGCGCTCCCTGAACGGAGCCTATGCGGCTGCCCGCGTTCTCCTCGCCAAGGCCTCGGCCCGGATGCGCCGCGCCGGGTTCTCGGCCCGGGCGCTCGCCCTGTGGCTCACCGACCGGGACAGCGCCGGATGGTACGGGGAAGAGCATTTCCCGCCGACCTGGGACGACCCGTCCCTGCTGGCCTCGTTGAGCCGCCTCTTCCTCCATGCGGAGCGGGAGGAGATGCACCGCAGCCGCAGCGTGCATGTCGCCTTGCACGATCTGGTACCGTTGGCCGAGATCGAGGAAGATTTGTTCGATGATGCGCCGGAGGCGCAGCTCAAACGCCGGATGGAATATCTGTCGACGATCGCCGACCAGCTTAACGTCACCCACCGCAAGACCCTTCTGCACTGGGGTCCGTGGGTGACGATCCCCGGCGGCTATGCCGGGGCGAAGATCGCCTTCAACCGCATCCCCGACGCGGAGGATTTTTGAGGCTCCGCACCAGACAGTCTAGGTCCTTTTCAGGAAACCAACCTCATCCTGAGGAGCCTGCGGAGCAGGCGTCTCGAAGGAGGCTCCAGAGAGCACGGAAGACGCCCTCGTCCTTCGAGACACCGCCTTTGGCGGCCCTCAGGATGAGGGCTCAGGTTGGCGGCTTAGTGACAGCCTCAAGCCGCCTTGCTCTTGGGCTGCACCTCGGCCGAATAATCTTCCATCAGCACCTTGGTCATGTTGCCAGGCTGGAAGGTATAGGGGCCGATCTCGGACACGAGCGTCACTTCCGCGGCCGTGCCGGTAATGAAGCATTCGTTGAAGCTCGACAGCTCCTCCGGCATGATCCGGCGCTCCGCCACCTCGAAACCGCGCCGCTTGGCGAGGTCGATCACCGTGCGGCGGGTGATGCCGTCGAGGAAGCAATCGGCAATCGGCGTGTGCACGACACCGTCCCGGATGAAGAACACGTTGGCGCCGGTGCACTCGGCCACGCGGCCCTGCCAGTCGAGCATGAGAGCATCGGCATAGCCCTTCCGCTCTGCCTTGTGCTTGGAGATGGTGCAGATCATGTAGAGCCCCGCCGCCTTCGCGGCCGACGGAGCCGTCGCCGGATCGGGGCGGCGGTACTCCGCCATGTCGATGCGGATGCCCTTCATCTTCTGGGCCGGGTCGAAATAGCTCGGCCATTCCCAGGAGGCGATGGCGAGATGGATCTTGTTGGTTTGAGCCGCAACGCCCATCATCTCCGAGCCGCGCCAGGCGACCGGACGCAGATAGGCGTCCTTCTGCCCGTTCTTCTCCAGCACGAGACGCTTGGCCGCGTCGATCTCGGCCACCGTGTAGGGGATCTCGAAATCGAGGATCTGGGCCGACTTCTTGAGGCGCTCGGAATGCTCGGTCGACTTGAAGATCTCGCCGCCATAGGCGCGCTCGCCTTCGAACACGGAGGATCCGTAATGGAGCCCGTGGGACAAGACGTGGAGCTGGGCATCCTTCCAGGGTACGATCTGCCCGTCGTACCAGATCCATCCATCACGTTGATCGAAGGGGGTCGCGGACATCGTTTTTCTCCTTGAATGCCGACCTTTGTGGCGACCGGGGTCGCGTAATTTCCGGTTCGCTTCCAGCCAATTTCAATTTCATTCATTTCGCGAAAGCGGCTTGACGAGTAACAATCGTCCTGAGATATGTCAACAAGGCTGACATAAAAATTGGGAACAGGATGGTGCCAGACGTAATCCCGGCTTTGAAATCGCAACAATCCGGCAAGGATACCGGCAAGGATATCTTGGCCGAACAGCCGGCCTATGACCTCATCGAATTGTTCTTCTTCGCCTATCGCGACTTCGTCAGCGATCCCGACAGGATTCTGGACGAATACGGCTTCGGGCGGGCCCATCACCGGGTCCTGCACTTCGTCAGCCGCCAGCCGGGCCTGACGATTGCGGAGCTCCTGGATATCCTGAGGATCACGAAACAGAGTCTCAACCGGGTCCTGAAGGAGCTCATCGAGAAAGATTTCATCGAGAGCCGGATGGGCACAGCCGACCGACGCCAGAGGCTGCTCTTTGCCACTACCAAAGGCCACGATTTGGCCTTGAAGCTCGCCAAGCTGCAGACCCGCCGCATCATGCGGGCCTTGTCCGAGATGGAGCCGGAGGCAAAGGAGACGGTCAGCCGCTATCTCTTACGCCTCATCGATCCGGACGACAGCGCCCATGTGAAGCAGCTCGTATTCGGCCTTAAGAAAACCTGATAATCAGGGCCCGACAAAGCAGCTTGAAGCCCGATGGATGCACGCATCGACATTCCCGACCATGCCCCGCACGTCCTCGTGGTGGACGACGACCGCCGCCTGCGCGATCTGCTGGCCCGCTTTCTCACCGAAAACGGTTACCGGGTGACGGCTGCTGCCAGCGCGGCCGAGGCACGGGCCAAAGCAGGAAATTTCGTCTTCGATGCCCTCGTGCTCGACGTGATGATGCCGGGGGAGACCGGGTTCGAATATGCCCGCAGCCTGCGCGAGCACTCGCAGGTGCCGATCCTGATGCTCACGGCGCGGGCCGATGCCTCCGACCGGGTGATGGGCCTGGAAATCGGCGCGGACGACTACCTGCCCAAGCCCTTCGAGCCGCGCGAGCTGTTGCTGCGCCTCGGCAACATCCTCAAGCGCACACAGCCCGTGCCGGGCGTACCGAGCGCCGACGTGCCGGAGGTCATCCATTTCGGTCCCTTCTCGTATCGCTTCGACCGCGGTGAGCTGCGGCGCGGCGACGAGGTGGTGCGTATCACCGAGCGCGAGCGCGAGATCCTGACGATTCTCGGCAGCCATGCGGGCGACAACGTTCCGCGCGAGGCGCTCGCCGGCAACGGCATTGCCGCCAACGAGCGCACGGTGGACGTTCAGATCAACCGGCTGCGCCGCAAGATCGAGATCGATCCCGCCAATCCGATCTTTCTCCAGACAGTGCGCGGCATCGGCTATCGCCTCGTGATCGATCGATGAAGATCGGAGCGACCCTGCGCTACTCGCCTCTCGACCAGGTCGCGCGCTGGTTCGGACGCTTTCTGCCGAAAGGGCTTTACGCCCGCGCGCTCATCATCATCATCGCGCCCGTCATCCTGCTGCAATCCGTCGTCGCTTACGTCTTCATGGAGCGGCATTATCAGCTCGTCACGCGGCGCCTGTCCTCGGCGGTCACAGCGGATATTGCTGCCCTCATCGACATCTACGAGAGCTATCCTCAGGACAAGGATGCGAGCACGCTTTCCCGGATCGCATCGGAACGGCTCCAGCTCGACGTCGACATCTTACGCAACACCGATCTGCCACCGCCCGGCCCGAAACCCTTCTTCGACATTCTCGACGAGAC
This sequence comes from Microvirga lupini, assembly GCA_000517005.1. Lineage (GTDB taxonomy): Bacteria > Pseudomonadota > Alphaproteobacteria > Rhizobiales > Beijerinckiaceae > Microvirga > Microvirga lupini. Next base: position 31,618 of record KI912073.1, on the reverse strand, counting down.
CCTGACCGACGAGCTGCGGCGCCAGATCGACCGTCCGTACTGGATCGATACCGTCGGGCGTTCGAGCTATGTGGAAATACGCATCAAGCTCGATCAGAACGACGTCATGCGCGTTCTGGCGCGGCGCAGCCAGGCCTATGCCTCCAATTCGCACATCTTCCTCGTCTGGATGGGCGGGTCGTCCTTCGTGCTGCTCGGCATCGCCATCCTGTTCCTGCGCAACCAGATCAGGCCGATCCTGCGGCTCGCCGAAGCGGCCGAAGCCTTAGGAAAAGGCCGCGAGATCGAGTTCCGTCCGCGCGGCGCGCGCGAGGTGCGCCAGGCCGGCCACGCCTTCATGGAGATGAAGCGGCGCATCGAGCGCAACATCGAGCAGCGCACAACGATGCTGAACGGCGTCAGCCACGATCTGCGCACCATTCTCACGCGCTTCAAGCTCTCGCTCGTGTTTCTCGATCAGACGCCGGAGGTCGAGGATCTCAAGCGTGATGTGGACGAGATGAGCCGCATGCTCGAAGGCTATCTCGCCTTCGCGCGCGGCGAAGGCGGCGATGCGGGCGAGCAGGCGATCGCGACGGATCTGCGCCAACTCCTCGAAGAGGCTCAGTTCGACGCCGAACGGCAGGGCCATGTGACGGAGCTCGAGATTATCGGCGATCCGATGATCACCGTGCGGCCCGACGCCTTCCGCCGCCTCCTGTTCAATCTCGTCTCCAATGCGGCACGGCACGGCGACCGGATCGAGATCACCGCCAATCACGAAACACGCTGGCTCGTCCTACATGTGGACGACGACGGGCCGGGCATTCCGGTCGACATGCGCGAGGAAGTCTTCAAGCCCTTCGTGCGCTTGGATGAAGCGCGCAATCAGGATGAAGGCGGATCGGGCCTCGGCCTTGCCATCGCCCGCGACATCGCCCGCTCCCACGGTGGCGACATCGTGCTGGGTGACAGCCCGCTCGGAGGCCTGCGCGCAACGGTGCGGCTGCCGGCCTGAACCTGCTCAAGGCACCTTCCTGCAGCGCATCTCCGGTGCGCCGTAGCCCCATGTCACCAGCGCCTCGCCCTGATGCTCCCAGAAGCTTTCATTGCGGCCCTGATAGCGGGCTCCGCTTCCGGACGGCTGAACATACATCAGCGATGTGCTGTCGCCGCGTTCGGCAATCAGCGTCGCCGGGTCGGTCTGGAAAAACGTGGCGATCACCTCGTTACGCGGATCGCCGTCGCAGACGAAGGTCACGGGACCGATGCCGGGAGCGAGCCGATACCGCGCCTGCAATTCGGCGATACGGCGCTTGTATTCCCCTTCCACGCATCCACGCCTGTCGTCGCTCTTCCAGCAATCGTCGCGTCCCTTGATCCAGCCGCGCTGTTCCGCTTGCAGCATAGGCGGATGCTCGTTCACCGCCTTGCGGGAGGCTTGTGCATAAACATCGGCCAGCCTGCGGTCGAGCGACGACAATGCACTGTCGGTACAAACCATCTCTTCGATGCTGCCGGCCTGCACCTTGTCGCAGGAGAAGGAAGGGCTCTGCGCCAGCGCCGCTCCACCGAATGCTCCACTCGTTGAGGCCACGCCCACCAATCCTGGGACGATCCAACTGGTTGCACGGAACCTCTTCATGGACATGCCTCACGTTGAATGAACCCGGGAATGCTTCTTCGCCCTCAGGGGCATCTCTGTGCTGCGAAACGATCTGTGTGCTCCCCGCGCCGGCAGCGCCAAGATCGCTTCACTTCGCGAATGGCCCAAGCTCCTGCGCCGGTTCGAGTGAGGGCGATGTCCCATCGCTCGCCTCTCACGGAATCGTCCAGAAGGCCGTCGCGCAACACCGCAATCTTCGTGGCAGACGGGACCTCACCGCCTTCATTCGTCTGAACGATATGCTGCGTAGTGCCCTCGAAGTCTCCAACGATTGCCAATGCAATATCGAGCGGCGAACCTCCGCCGGCTGCAAGGGACGAGGCACTGCCATAAACATCCGGCGCGACGACTTCCATATCCGCAACCGGTACATCCAGCGGTGATGTGCGCGGACCGTTCGTCGCAGGCTGGGCAGCTGCCATCGCTGAAAGGATGAAGGAGAAGGCGGCGCCGAGTGTGAAACGATGAAGGCTCCACATGATCCCCTCGGGTTGATCTAGTAAAGCCTTCCGCCGACCGGCACGTCGCGATCCGGACGGATCAGCATGACGTTGCCATTGGCATCCGGCACGCCGAGCGTCAGGACCTCCGACATGAACGGCCCGATCTGGCGCGGCGGAAAATTCACCACCGCCATCACCAGAGATCCGACGAGATCCTCCGGCGAATGGTTCACCGTGATCTGCGCCGAGGACCGCTTGGTGCCGATCTCGGGGCCGAAATCGATGGTGAGCTTGAACGCCGGTTTGCGCGCCTGCGGAAACGGCTCCACGGCAACGATCCTGCCGACGCGAATGTCGACCTTCAAGAAATCATCGAACGTGATGGACGCCGTTGTCGAACTCACCTGATCCATTTTTGCCCCTAACCTCTTTTAGATCGCTGCCGCCGGGTTCTGCGTGTCGCCGTTGCCTTCACCGGTGCGACGGGTCTCCGAGCGTGCCGGTCTGCGCCCCTGCATCAGGGCCCGTCCAACCGCGCGCAGAGGCGCGCTCAGGCGGCGCAGATCCTCGGCGCCTTCCAGGATGCGCTCGGCACGACGCAGCTCGCGGTCGAGCCGCGCCATGGTCTTGGCGAGCGTCGGGTCGTCGTCATCGAGCCACGTGCGCATGGTGTTGGCATAGACCAGAACCGCACCCTGGAGCTTCAGCTTTCCGAGCGGCCCTTCCGTGTTGATGCCCGCCGCCGCCAGCATGAAGCGCTGAGAATTGAGCGATACCTGATTGAGCGCGGCAAGCGAGACGGGATCGTATTGCAGATCCTGGAAAATCCGCCGCAGAGCCTGCTTGTAGGGCTGCAAGGCATCGAAGCGGCGCATAAAGACGTCGAAGATGCGTTCCCGCGCGGGCTCGCCCGCAAGATCGTCGGTCGTTCCCTCCAGCACCTGCCGGTCGATCTGGCGCGACAGCGCGCCGAGCACGGCGCCCTTCGAGGGAAAGAGATCGCGGAACTCGGCGAGCGACACATTCGCGGCCTTCGCGATATCGGTGATTTCGATCTCGTTCCAGGACTGCCGCGAGGCAAGATCCATGAGCGCCTCGACGATAGCCTTGCGCTTATCCGTGGGAATGTCAGCAGTCACGCTCAATCTCCTCAACATCTTCCATTGAGGATTAATCTAGGGGCCGACCGTTGTAAGCCCAAGGCTTAGCCCGCGAGTTCCTCCGCCCGCCGCTTGGCCGCCGCCACGGCCTCGCGCATGAGCGCCGTCAGCCCGTTCGGCTCGCGCATGAGGACGTCGAGCGCGGCCGCGGTGGTGCCGCCGGGCGAGGTGACATTCTGCCGGAGCGTGGCGGGCGGCAGATCGCTCTGGAACAGGAGTTCCCCCGCTCCGGTGATCGTGGCCCGTGCAAGGCGCTGCGCCAATTCGGGGGGCAATCCAGCAGCGGTTCCGGCGTCAGCGAGGCATTCGACCAAATGGAACACATAGGCCGGTCCCGAACCCGACACGGCCGTGACCGCGTCGATCAGGTCTTCCGAGGGCAACCATTCGACGATGCCGTTGCTGCTCAAGAGCGCATCGGCCATCAGGCGCTGCGTCTCGCTCACCTTCTCGTTGACGGCGGCACCGGTCGCCCCTCGCCCGATGCTGGCGGGAAGGTTCGGCATGGCGCGCACGATGGCGCCGGATGCGGGAAGTCTCGAGCGCAGATCGCCGATGGTCTTGCCGGCAAGAATCGAGATGATGAGTGTCTGCGGCCCGAGAGTGCCGTTCAGCGCGGAGGCGGCCTCGTCGAGCATCTGCGGCTTGATCGCCAGCACCAGCACATCGGGCGCGGCAGGGCTGGCCGGGTTCAGGGCGATGCCATTCTCGCGGCAGAAGCGCGTCATCTCCTCGGAGGGGCGCGGATCGAGAACAGTGACGCCCTCGGGCTTCATGCCGACCTTGAGCCAACCCTCCAGCATGGAGCCGCCCATTTTGCCGGCGCCGACGAGGATGAGGGATGACGGCAGATGTGAGGCGTTCGACGACATGGGCTTAACCTGACGGAATGGAGAGACAGGGCCGCACTCTATTCACGCCCACCCTGCCCTGTCGAGAAAGGTTTAGGCCTCGCCCTCGGTTTCGAACAGGACGCTGTCGAGAGCCTCGCGGGCCGACTTGCCGGCCCAGATCACGAACTGGAAGGCCTGGAAATACCGCTCGCATGCCTCGACCGCGACCCGCAGCATGGTTTCGCATTGCCCGTCAGTCGGATCGGCCCCGCCCGCCAGCAGCAGGGCGTGGCGGAACATCACCACGTTTTCCGTGCTCCACAGGTCGAAATGCCCGACCCAGAGCTGCTCGTTGACGGAGGCGATGAGCTGGAGCACCTCCTGGCGCCGCCGCTCGGGAACCTTGAGATCGAAGGCGCAGGCCATATGCATGGCCTGCACGTCCTCGATCCATGTGAAGGCGACGTCGTAATCCGCCCAGCGCCCGGCCACCGAGATCGACATCTCATCGGCTTCGGCCCGATCGAAGATCCAGTGCCGCAGGGAAGCGAGGCGCTCGACCACATCGAGAGGATGTTCCGAGCGATCGATTTCAAGATGAATCTGCGACATGTCGATCCTGGACGCTCAATTGCCTGAATATGGTAAACATATCGGGCAACACCATTGCGTTGATCCGGGCACTATTCGAAAGAAGTACTCAGAATACCTTCGATATTCGGAGATCCCGCTGTCGCCGCCTCGAATCAGCTTATGAATCGACAGTCTTAGATTTCGGCCTTTGTCACAATGCGCCGGATTCACCTGTCCACAACAGGAGACCCGCGCCGGACGCAAACCGGATTCCCGCTCGGATCAAGGCGTCGCGGGGTTCACGCCAGCGGTGGAAGCCAGCTTCGCCTCAAGGTCCTTCACCCGGGCTTCAAGGCGCTCGTTCTCTTCGCGGGCGGCAACCACCATCTCGCGCAGAACCTCGACTTCCTCACGGGTGGCGACGTCCATATCCTTGATCAGGCGCTCGAACTGACTGCGAACCACGCTCTCGACCTCTTTCCTGACGCCCTGCGCCGCTCCGGCGGCATCGGTGGCGAAGCGGGCGAGTTCATCGAAGATCCGGTTGGACGATTGGGTCATGAGTTCACATCCACAGCGTTCGGCAGGCTTTTAAAGCCCTGGAACGTCACAGATGGGCGCATTTGCCACAAACTGCAACAGGGTTGACGATCCGTGCCCGGCGGGTCCAATGGCAACCCGTTCGAACAAGGCCCGCCTATGCCTCTCTCCTTTCCCATCATCGATCCCGTGGCGTTCTCCATCGGTCCCTTCGCGATCCGCTGGTACGCGCTGGCCTATGTGGCCGGCCTCCTAGGCGGCTGGTTCTACGCCAAGCGCCTCGCGGCGAAGGCCGATCTCTGGGACGGCTTGAGACAACCGAAGCCGATGGATGTGGACGATCTCATCGTCTGGGTGGCGCTCGGTGTCGTGTTGGGCGGGCGGATCGGCTACGTGCTGTTCTACAATCTGGCCTCGTATCTCTCCCATCCGCTGGAGATCTTCGCAATTTGGCGGGGCGGCATGTCCTTCCATGGCGGCTTCCTCGGAGCGGTGCTCGCCATCGTGCTCTTTGCCCGCTCGCGCGGGCTCAATCCGCTGGCCATGCTCGACATGGCGGCGGTGGTCGCGCCCATCGGCCTGTTCTTCGGCCGCATCGCCAACTTCATCAATGGCGAGCTCTGGGGCCGTCCCGCCCCTGATTTTCCCTATGCGGTCGTCTTTCCTCATGCAGGCCCGGAGCCCCGGCATCCGAGCCAGCTCTATGAGGCCTTCGGGGAAGGCCTCATCCTGTTCGTCGTCATGGCCATCGCCGCGCGCCGCTTCGGCTTCCGCCGGCCGGGACTTCTCGGCGGCATCTTCGTGCTGGGCTATGCGGTGGCCCGCATCCTAGCCGAGTTCTTCCGCGAGCCTGACGCGCAGCTGGGCTTTCTTTTCGGATCGTCGGTCCAGGCGCTCAGTGGCGGCATCACCATGGGCATGCTCCTCTCCGTCCCGATGGCATTGGCCGGCGCCGGCTGCATCGTCATGGCCGTGCGCGGCTATACGCGGCCCTCCAAAGCGGTCGAGGCCGCGTGAAGCCGCTCAGGGACAGCTTGCGCGAGTTGATCGCGCTCGAAGGGCCGATCACGGTCGAGCGCTACATGAGCCTGTGCCTGAGGCACTATTATGCCACCCGCGATCCGCTGGGCTCCGCCGGCGACTTCACCACGGCTCCCGAGATCAGCCAGATGTTCGGTGAGCTGATTGGCTTGTGGCTGCTGGAGGTCTGGAACGGGATGGGACGCCCCGCCGGCTGCCGGCTCGTCGAGCTGGGGCCGGGCCGGGGCACTCTGATGGCCGATCTGCTGCGGGCGACGAGACTCCTGCCCGACTTCAAGGCGGCCGCCACCGTGCATCTCGTCGAAACGAGCCCATCTCTGAGACACAAGCAGCAGGCCGCCCTCGCCTCTTCGGGCTTCTCCCTTCACTGGCACGACCGGATCGAGGACGCGCCTCCAGGTCCCACCCTCCTCGTCGCCAATGAGTTCTTCGACGCTCTGCCGGTGCGCCAGTTCGTCGGCACCGAGCGCGGCTGGTGCGAGCGCCTGGTAGGCCTGGACGGCGAGCGCCTGATCTTCGGTCTCCGTCCGGAGCCGGAGCCCGCTCTTGGAAAGCCGTTGAAACCCGGCGACATTCTCGAATGGCCAGGCGCCTCCATCGACGTCATGAGCGAGCTCGCCCGGCGATTGGCGCGCCATACGGGAGCGGCCCTGATCCTCGATTACGGCTATTGGGGGCCTGCCTTCGGGGACACCCTGCAGGCGCTCAAAGCGCATGAGCCCATCGATCCGTTGGAAGAGCCGGGCGAAGCAGACCTCACGACCCATGTGGACTTCCACCGCCTCACCCAGGCCGCCGTTGCCGGGAACACCCGCGCTCACGGCATCGCCACCCAGGGCGATTTTCTCCAGACGCTCGGCATCGAAGCGAGGGCCTCCGCCCTGAAGGCGCGGGCAACGCCGGCCCAGGCAACCGACATCGACCGGGCACTGGCGCGCCTGACGGAGCGCGGCCCGACGGGCATGGGTGATCTGTTTAAGGTTTTAGCCGTTACACATGAGGGGATCGCAGCCGTCCCCGGATTGCCTGCCCTGTCTCCCTCTTCCTGAGATCGAGCCATGTTCATTCAAGCGCCTGCCCTCGCCTCCCATTCCGGCATCCGCCATGCCTTCTTCACCCGCCAGGGCGGCGTGTCGGACGGGATCTATGCCTCCCTCAACGGCGGCATCGGCTCGTCGGACGAGCCTGCGAAGGTGCAGGAGAACCGACGCCGCATGGCGGAGGCGCTGGCGGTCAAACATGATGCCCTGATCAGCGTCTATCAGGTCCATTCGCCCGATGCGGTGATCGTGGAAGGCCCCTGGCGCGGGGATCGCCCCAAGGCGGACGCTATGGTGACGGCGACACCCGGTCTTGCCCTCGGCATCACCACGGCGGATTGCGGGCCGGTGCTGTTTGCAGATCCGGCAGCACGCGTGATCGGGGCCGCTCATGCCGGCTGGCGCGGCGCCGTGACCGGCGTGCTCGAATCCACCGTTGCGGCGATGGAGCGGCTCGGCGCCCGGCGTGAAAACATCGTCGCGGTGCTCGGCCCGACGATCAGCCAGAAGGCCTATGAGGTCGGCCCGGACTTCATCAGGCGCTTCACTGACGAGGCGCCCGGGTACGAGCGTTTCTTCACGGCGGCCGAGAGGCCGGACCATGCCATGTTTGACCTTCCGGGCTTCATCGGTGCGCGGCTGGAAGCGGCCGGCATTGGAGCCTTCACCGATCTCGGGCTCTGCACTTATTCCGACGAGGAGCGGTTCTTCAGCTATCGCCGCACCACCCATCGCAAGGAGCCGGATTACGGCCGGCTGATCTCGGCGATCGCACTCACTCCTTGATGCCGACCACATCCGGCGTCTCCCAGGCCAGATGCTGGCCGCCATCGACGGCGATCATCTGACCGGTGACGCTGCCGGCTTTTGCGAGATAGAGCACCGCATCGGCGATCTCGTCCGGCGTGCCGCCGCGCCCCAGCAGCACCGCCTCGCTCTGCTTGGCGAAATCCTCATCGCCCTGGCGCGTGTTCGACAAGGTGGGACCGGGCCCGATGGCATTGACGCGGATGCGCGGGGCCAGTGCCTGGGCCATGGTCTGCGTGGCGGAGAACAGGGCCGCCTTGGTGAGCGTGTAGGAGAAGAACTGCGGCGTCAGTTTCCACACGCGCTGGTCGACGATGTTGACGATGCAGCCTTGCCTGTCGGCGGGAAGCTGATGCGCGAAGTCTCGGGCAAGAAAGGCAGGCGCGCGGAGGTTGACGGCGAAATGCCGGTCCCAGCGATCCTGCGAGAGTGTCTCGACCTCGTCCGGCTCGAATTCGGATGCGTTGTTGACGAGGAGCGTCAGCGGACCCAGCGCCCGGACCGCCTCCGGCACGAGGCGCTCGACCGCTGCTCCATCGGCGAGATCCGCTTGGACGACGGCGGCCTGTCCGCCCTGCTCCCGGATCCGCGTCGCAATTGCCTCCGCCTCGCCGGTCGAGCGGCGGCAATGGATTGCCACCGTGTAGCCCTCGCTGGCGAGCCGTTCGACGATTCGCCGCCCAATGCGCTGCGCACCGCCGGTCACGAGAGCGGCTTTATTCATGGTCAACCTCTTGAAATGTAAGCACATCACAGCGCTTCAGCGTATCGGACAAGAAAATGACATTTTTTCGCTTTGTCGTCGAACCAACGGCCAAGCTGTGCGTTAAGGACTCCGGCAATGCGCAAGGGGGAACTCGCACATTGCCGCCACAATCCTGCCATGGTGGTCTTCTGCTGCTGTGGTTGTCAGGTCACAGCCCTCGACCGGTTGTCGCTCTATAAACGGACAGTGCTTGGCTTGGCCCAACGGGATTTGGGTTGAGCCCGCATGACATCGATTAGGAAAGAGAAACCATGAAGAAGATTCTTCTCGCCAGCGTCGCTCTCTTCGGCTTTGCCGGAGCTGCTTCCGCTGCGGACCTCCCGGTTCGCTCCGCGCCTCCGGCTCCGATCGTCGCTGCTGTTCCGGTCTTCACCTGGACCGGCTTCTACGTCGGTGTGAACGCCGGCTACGGCTGGAATGCCAACGACAGCATCACGACGATCGACGGTCGTCGCTTTGACCTCGACGACGACGGCGGCTTCGTCGGCGGCGCGCAGGCCGGCTACAACTATCAGATCGGCTCGTTCGTGGTCGGTCTCGAAGGCGACATCCAGTACGCTGACTTCGGTGGTGACGACCGCTTCGACTTCGACGGCGACGGCATCCTCGACGAC
>KI912073.1:21777-22056 GCA_000517005.1 Microvirga lupini | reverse complement strand
GGACTTCAACAACAGCGACTGGTTCGGCACCGTGCGCGCCCGCGCCGGTGTGGCTTTCGACCGTGCCCTGATCTACGCCACCGGTGGTTTCGCCTTCGCGGACGACGCCAACGGCTGGACCGTCGGTGGTGGTCTCGAGTACGCCTTCACCAACAACCTGTCGGCCAAGATCGAAGGCCTGTACGTCAACCTCGACCAGGACCACGACTTCGTCGACGACGAGGCCGAGTTCGGTGTGGTGCGCGCTGGTCTGAACTTCCGCTTCGGCACCTACTAAGA
>KI912073.1:17428-21677 GCA_000517005.1 Microvirga lupini | reverse complement strand
GCCATCGCTCACACAATCGGCGAAAGGCCCGGGTCACCCCGGGCCTTTTTCGTTTAGGGCGTCACCCGGGTCTTGGCGTAGGCCGGGACGCGGGATTCGAAATCCGCCAGCCAGGCGACGAGTCTGGGATAGCTCTCGCGCCAGCGGCCACCGAAACGCAGATCGAGATAGCCCAGCGCACAGGCAAGAGCGATCTGGCCGATATGGAGAGGCTGGCCTGCTTTCGAGAGATGGGCCTCCGCGTGGTCGAGGCCGCGGCGCACCTTGTCCGCCTGATGGCTGACCCATTTCGGCTCATGCCTGTCTTCCGGACGGAAGCGGCTTTCATAGACCTGCAGCAGCGCCGCATCCGTGATGCCATCGGCAAGCGCCTGATCGCGCAGGGCGGCAAATCTCTCCGGACCGATCGGAATGATGCCGCCGCCTCCGGCGAGATGATCGAGATAATCGACGATCACGCGGGAATCGTAGAGCACCTCGCCGCTTTCCAGAATGAGCGCGGGGATCTTGCCCAGTGGGTTCTGCTGGCGGATGGAATCCTCAGGATTCAAGGTATCGGCATCGACGATCTCGATGCGATCGGACAGTCCGAGGATCGAGGCCGAGAGTTTGACCTTCCGGCCGAAGGGCGATGCGGGCGAGGAGCGGAGAACGAGCATTGATGACCCCTATTGAGCGAATGGCAGCAGTCATGAACGCTCAAGGCCAGCGCGGCAATTGGTTTTAAGCAGGAGGCCCGAAGGCCTCACAGCGATAAGCTCCGTAGCCGCTGCGAGACAGGCGCTCCGCGAGGGCGGGCAGAAGCGTCTCCGCCTCTTCCTTCAAAGACCAGGGCGGGTTGATGACGAAGAGGCCGCTGCCGTTGAGCCGCGACGGATCACGTGGGTCGTCCACATAGAGTTCGAGACGCAGGCCCGGGCGTGGGCTCTGCTCGTGCAGGCGCGCGGCCACCGCATCGACGGGCCCGACTTCCTTGATCGGATACCAGCCGGCATAGACGCCGGTCGGCCATTTCCTCAAGGCGATGAGCAGCTCCGTCCCGAGCCGCTCCAGCTCATTCGGCTTCTCATAAGGCGGATCGATGAGCACGAGGCCGCGCCTCTCCTTCGGCGGGATCAGGGCATGAAGCGCCGTCCAGCCGTCGAGATGCATCACCTTGAGATTCGTGACCTCGTTGAAGGCCTCGCTCAGCATCGCATGATCGGCCGGATGCAGCTCCACGAACACGCCCCGGTCCTGCCGCCTCAAAAGTTCGCGCACGATGCCGGGTGAGCCGGGATAGATGGTCTCGCCGTGGCGCGCGCGCACCTCGGCAATCACGCTCCGATAGGGCGCAAGGATCTCCTCCACCTCGGGCGTGAAGGCCTCGTCGAGACGCCCGATCCCTTCGATCCACTCCCCCGTCCGTCCGGCCTCGTCGCCGGCGAGATCGTAGAGCCCGACCCCCGCATGAGTGTCGATCACGTGCAGCGGCGTCTCCTTGCGCCGCAGATAGACGAGGATGCGCACGAGAAGAGCGTGTTTCATGACGTCGGCGAAATTGCCGGCGTGAAAGGCATGGCGATAATTCATTGTCGTCCTACGGCACCGGACCCGAAAGCGGATTCCACTGTCGAGATCGATCCAATGCTCTTTTCCGTTATGCGCATCGGACGATGCGCTATCTCACCGCCGGGACCGTGATCTCGCCCGCGCGGCAACCATCGCGATCAACCTCGGCACACTGGCGAAAGCCGCGCAGATCCTTGGCAAGGCAGATGCGCACCTCCTGAAAGATACGCCGTCCGCAGGAAACCGAAATCATGTCGAGACGCAAGCCCGGATTGGCGTTCATGAAGGCGCGTTCGATCTCGCTCGGCAGCACCTTGGACCGGCTGTCCAGGCCGGTGAAACTGTCCGGAACGCGTACGAGTTCCCTGGCCTGCCGGACCGCGCGAAAATAGCCGCTCGGGCTTTCACCCGTGCAGGTTCCGTGCTTGCGCCATTGATAGCGCGCGAGATTGTCGTCGGGGAAAAGCCCCTTGGCGTCGGCCATGGCCGCCTGCGGGACGAAGCGGCCACTGGGCTCGCAGAAGCTGGGATAGCCCTGCTCCCGCTGCGGCCACAGGCCATGGGTCACGAAGCCGAGACCGCTGCCGCTGTCGCATTGCCGACTCCGGCTGCCGCTGCTCTCGCAGAAGCCGGGCGACCAGGACAGGGCCAGGACATAGAAGTCGAACTGCCCCATCGGGGCGCCCCTCGCCTCCCGGGGGCCTTGGGCCGCGGAAGGAAGGATCGAGAGAAGAAAGGCGCCCACGAAGGCTAAAGCAGCGGACCCAAAAGTGGGAACCACTTTTGGGATCCATCCGCTGCTTCTTCTCTTTGCTGGCGCATCGTTGGACGCGAAAAACCGGGACCACTTTTTCGCACGATGCGCTGGCCACCGGCGCAGGATCAAGGGGCCGCCTGCGTGCAATGCGGCGCGAAGGCATAATGGCGGTCGAGGCCGTCGACGCACGCTTCCGTGTTCCAGCCGATGCCGATGAAGCCGAGATCCTCGCGAATCGAGAAGTTGATCCTGCGCTTGTAGCCGTCGGACACGATCACGGTGCCGGTGCAGTAGCGGCGGGGAATGTAGTCGAGACCCCAGGGACGCCAGCCGACTTCCTGGATGCGCTCGAAGCCGATCAGCTGGAGGTCGGAATTCCAGAACCGGCCTTCCTTTCGCGCGAATCGCGAGGAGATGTTCTGAAGCACGGAGGGATCGGCGCAGGCCGGCAGCGAGGCGTCGAAAGGCTCGTCCCGCCGTTCCGCGGGCGTGATCTCACGCGCAAGCGCAGGCGCGCTCAACAGCATGCAGGAGATGATAGCCGCCAGCCACTTCATTCGAATGCTCCACCAAGTCTTCAGACTGTGTAACACCGACCATGTGGGCGACGCTTGAGAAGGTCAAGATCCGCTTACGCTTTAATAGATGGCGTGGCGGTTCAGCATCATCGGCTCGTCCGCCGAACGCCCCGGCGATCTGGGCGGAGCGTAGGTTTGCTCGAGAGGACGGCCCGCGGGCGGCAACGGCGCCTGGGAATAGGGCTGGGATGTGGGAACCCTTGAGGATCCTGCATTCGGCCCCGGCAGATCGGCCGCATAGCCGCTGCCGGAGGAATAGCGCGGTGCCGGGGAAACCGGGGCGGAGATGGCCGGAGACGGCGGCGGAGGCGCCGGCGGGATGTAGGCTTCTCCTTCCGGAACATCCTGTTCCAGATCGACAGGAGCCAGATCGCCGGAAGCCGCCGCGCTCTGGAGGATCTCATGGCTGCGCTCGGGGTCGATTCGCGGCGCGAATTTCAAGATCGGCTTGCAGATCCGCCGCTCGCCGCGGGGATCGTGCCGCGCCAGATCGATGTGGAAATGGTCGTAATGGAAAGCGTCGGAGCCTGGACCGAGCACCGTGGTGAAGTAGCGGCAAGCGCCCACGAAGGCTTCGCGCAGGAAGTCCTGTTCGGCGACATCTCTGCTTCGCCAGCCCTTGACCACGGAGATCTCCCGGCCATCGGCCAAGACGAACGCCATGACGTCCATGGCGTTGCCGAAGGCGTGCTCGGAAACCTTTGAGCCCCTCTGGTTGTTGCGGGGGCGGCAGGAATAGGAGCCGGCTTTGACGTCGGCCAGCGGCACGCCGAAATACATCTGGGCGGCCGGCCTGACGATCTCGTCGAGCCAGGTATCGATGCGGGGAATGATCGGGCAGGCCAAGGTGACCTTCGACTTCAGCCCCACTGCGCCGTTGTTGAAGGCCGAGACCTTGAACGGATAATCCATGCCGCAGACGCCCGGCCCGTCGATCTTGGAGCTGAGGGCCATATAGGCGGAGGGCTGCACGAGGCGTTGCGACAGACAGGCTTCCTCCGCCTGGGCACGCCACGGCTCGCGCTGCTCGAATCGAAACAGCCCGCAACCGGTGAGCCCAAGCCCGATGAGCGATAGGGCAAAAAACGCAACTAACCCACGACGCATGGGCGCGAGACTGGCTCAAGGACGTAAACATCCCGTCAACGACCGGGTTTCTCCCCTCCTGGGCATCGTGCGGACCTTTGGTTCTCAGTCAGCGTCGCACGCATTGAGGGTTGAGCGTCGGATCTTCCTCCGTCATCGTCGGACTTGTGCCGGGGATCCGGGATTTGCCTCCCTGTGTCATCCCGGATCTGCGCTTCGTCCGGCCTGACGCGGGTGGGTATTCGTTTGTCTCAAAGAGCCAGCACCTTGGGGCCCG
>KI912073.1:5540-17328 GCA_000517005.1 Microvirga lupini | reverse complement strand
GAGCGCCGCGCCTCATAGGATCGGGATGGCCGGGACGAGCCCGGCCATGACGGGGAGGATATGAGAGGGACAGTATCATCCCCGCCCGGAGCGTCCGCGGAGGGAAGGGGATTCACCAGCACGCCGAGCGCTCTCCTTCCGATACGTTAGCCGGCTCGATCCGAGGGCTCCAGGCACTCCTTTGCACACCAATCCCGGTCGGAGCAGGGTGCGACAGAATTGAGCAGGAACTTTTTTCGCCGAAATTTTCGCAAAAATTCTCCTCAGCAAAACAAAGGCTTAACTTTTTGTTAACGATTACATCGCTCCCGGCCACGCTGTACTAGCCCCTCTGAAGCGCTTCTCAGGATCGTGGAGGTTTGATAGCGTACCTCTCCATTCAGACAGGGGGTCCAAACCTCCTCACAGTGAAAGGGGCAAAGATGCATCTGACGTCGAACCTCGACTGGACGTCCAAGCTCAACATCGCCGCCGTCTGCGTTTCCTTCTCCTTTATTTGCGCCGTTTTCACCGGCGTTTTCTAAGACGACACCGAGCCCCCTGTCGGGGCCGAACACCAATCTCCATAGTTTCGACGCCGCCATTTCCGGCGGCGTTTTTTATGTCTCCGGACAGGGCACGTCCGTGATGCTCCAGGACATCACGTTGATCTCCATCTGGCACTGCGCCAGTTTGGGCCCCTCAGCGGTCTTGAGGCAGACCTTCTCCCCGGGCGCGAACATCTTTCCTTGAGCGCGGCAATAGCAGTCGAGCGGATTGTGAGCGGGAGCCTGAGCCGTCTGAGACATCGGCACCTCATGGGCCAAGGCCGGGGCTGCCGCGATCAGGCCGAGAAAGACAGCGACGCTGCGCATGGGACGCCTCCCTAGAGCATCGGACCTAAAAGTGGACACCACTTTTAGGATCCATTCGATGCTCATTCTCCGAGCTGGCGCATCGTTCGAGCGAAAAACCGGGTCCACTTTTGCGCACGATGCGCTAGTCGTTCACGAACGATGCTCATCCCGTCGTGAGGTTACGTCAAGCGCCGATTAACCCCATCTTTCCGCCGCCCGGTCGTCGGCCTCCTTCGCCTCGATCCAGGCGCCGACCGTTCCATCCTTGAGATGCTCGCGCTTCCAGAAAGGCGCATGGGTCTTCAGGTAATCCATCAGGAAGGAGGCCGCCTCGAAGGCGGCCTGGCGGTGAGCGCTGGCCGTGAGGACAAGCACGATCCCCTCACCCGGCACGATCCTGCCGAAACGATGGATGATTGTGAGGCCGAGAAGCGGCCAGCGGGTTTGAGCCTGCGCGGCGATGCGGCCGATCTCGGCCTCGGCCATGCCCGGATAATGCTCGAGCTCGAGGGCCGCGAGGCGTCCACCCTCGTCACGGCACAGGCCCGTGAAGGCGACGACGGCCCCGATATCCGCCCTTCCCTCCGTCAGAATCGCGGTCTCGGCGGCGGCATCGAAGGGCTCGGCCTGGATGCGGATGTCGGCTGCCATCGGATCCTGCTCCTTGGTGGGAGCTAGCCCCCCGTCATCGGCGGGAAGAAGGCGACTTCCCGCGCCCCTGCGATCCGGGCTTCGGGCTTGACGTGAACATGGTCGATGGCGGCGCGGACGATGCCTTCGTTCTCGAAGGCATATTCATATTCCTCGCCCCTGCCCTTCAGCCAGCGCACCAGATCGGCAACCGTCTCGATGCCGTCCGGCAACGCCACCTGCTCGTCGGTCTTGCCGACCCGCTCGCGGACCCAGGCGAAATAGACGAGCTTCATTCCCTCTAGCCCTCATCCATGAGGTGATGGATGCCGTTCTTGAAGTAATCCCAGCCGGTATAGATCGTCAGGATGGCGGCAATCCACAGAAGGATCGTGCCGATGAGGGTGTTGTTGGGCAGCACCGTCTCGCCGGCCGGTCCCGCGATCAGGAACCCCAAGGCGACGAGCTGGAGCGTGGTCTTCCATTTGGCGACCCGGCTGACCGGCACGCTGACCTTCAGCTCGGCCAGGAACTCGCGCAGGCCCGAGACCAGGATCTCGCGGCAGAGGATGACGATGGCGGCCCAGATCGACACTCCCGCAATGGTCCCGTCCGACACCAGCATGAGCAGGCTTGCGGCCACCAGAAGCTTGTCGGCGATGGGATCGAGCATGCGTCCCAGGGCCGATTGCTGGGCGAAGGTGCGCGCCACATAGCCGTCGAGGTAATCGGTGATCGCCGCCAGGGCGAACACGATCAGGGCCAGCCAGCGGGACCAATGATCCTCGGGCCAGAACAGGAGACCGACCACGGCCGGCACCGCGGCGAGCCGACCATAGGTCAGCATGTTCGCAAGGTTGAAAGCCTTCGAGCGGCTCAAGGCGGAAACGGTCTTCATCACAACTGCAGGAAGCATGAGGACGGGCGGTCCGTCAATCGGACAGATCCCGGTTGCACACCGCCGCCATTCGGCGAACACGGCAATGTGAGATCGGCCTGTCCCTTTGTGCTGCGGACACCCATGCTCAGCCCCTCTCGTGGAAGAAGTCGTAGACCGCGCGGGCCGTGGCGGCATTGACCCCGGGCGCCTTCATCAGGTCCTCCAGGGCCGCGCGCTGGATCGCCTTGACGGTTCCGAAATGGTGCAGGAGCGCCCGCTTGCGGGTCGGCCCGATGCCGGGAATCTCGTCGAGCGGGTTCTTCACCAGCTCCCTTTTGCGTTTGGCGCGGTGCGCCCCGATGGCGAAGCGGTGAGCCTCGTCGCGCAGGCGCTGCACGAAATAGAGCGCGGGGTCCCGCGGCGGCATCTTGAAGGGCGGCTCGCCCGGCTTGAAGAAGGTTTCGCGCCCGGCGTCCCGGTCGCGCCCCTTGGCGATGCCGATGAGGGCCACATCGTTCTCGCTCACGCCTACCTCGGCCAGGGCCTGACGGGCGGCCTCCAGCTGGCCCTTGCCGCCGTCGATCAGGACCAGATCGGGCCAGGCGGGAAACCCATCATCGCCGGCCTGCCCGTCCGCATCAGAACCTCTCGGCTCCTCCTTCACCAGACGGGCGAAGCGGCGCTGCAGCATCTCGCGCATCATGCCGTAATCGTCGCCGGGTTTCAGGTCCTCGGACTTCATGTTGAAGGTGCGATAATGCTGCTTCATGAAGCCGCCCGCTCCCGCCACCACCATGGCGCCCACCGCATTGGTGCCCATGATGTGCGAGTTGTCGTAGACCTCCACGCGCCTCGGCGCCTTCGGCAAACCGAAGGCCTGGCCCAAGGACACGAGGAGCTTCTGTTGCGACGAGGTTTCGGCGAGCCGTCGGCCGAGCGCCTCGCGGGCATTGTGCAGCACGTATTCGATGAGCTGGCGCCTTTCGCCGCGCTGCGGCGCATGGATCTCGACCCTGGACTCGGCGCGGGTGGAGAGTGCCGCTGCCATCAGCTCGGCATCCTCGATCTCGTGCGACAGCAGGATCAGCCGTGGAGCCGGCTTGTCGTCATAGAACTGTGCGAGGAAGGAGCCCAGGACCTCCTCCCGGCTCATGGATTTGTCGGCCTTCGGAAAGTAAGCGCGGTTGCCCCAGTTCTGCCAGTTGCGGAAGAAGAACACCTCGACGCAGAACTGGCCCGCCTGCTCGTCGAGCGCGAAAACGTCCGCCTCCTCCACCGACTGGGTGTTGATGCCCTGCACGCCCTGGATGGCCGATAAGGCAGCCAAGCGGTCGCGGCAGCGGGCGGCGCGCTCGAACTCCAGCTCCTCGGCCGCCAGCTGCATCTCGTCCGTGATGCGCTGCTTCACCGCGTTCGACTTGCCCGACAGGAAAGCACGCGCTTCGGAGACCAGCTCGGCATAATCCTCCGACGAGATCTCGTTCGTGCAGGGACCCGAGCATCGCTTGATCTGAAACAGCAGGCAGGGCCGCGTGCGGTTCTCGTAATAGCTGTCGTTGCAGGAGCGCAGCAGGAACGCGCGCTGCAGCGCGTTGATGGTACGGTTCACCGCCCAGACGCTGGCGAAGGGGCCGTAATAATCCCCTTTGCGCTTCCTTGCGCCGCGATGCTTCACGAGCTGCGGCGCCTCGTGATCGGCGGTGAGCAGGATGTAGGGCAGCGATTTGTCGTCCCGCAGAAGCACGTTGTAGCGAGGCTTGAGCTGCTTGATGAGATTGGCCTCGAGCAGCAGCGCCTCGGTCTCCGTCGCCGTGGTGACGAACTCCATCGAGGCAGTCTCGGCGATCATGCGGGCGATGCGATTCGAATGCGCCTGGCCGCGCGCATAGGAGCCGACGCGGTTCTTCAGGCTCTTCGCCTTGCCGACATAAAGCACGTCGCCCTTCGCATCGAGCATGCGGTAGACGCCGGGCGCATTGGGAAGCGTCGTCCAGAAATGCCGGATGACCTCGGTGCCGCGCTGGACCGAGCCCGGATGGGCTTCCAGATCGAACTCGACATCCGAGCCGCTTTCGATGGCGACGGACTCATCGTCTTCCTCGTTGTCCAGAATATCCGGCGGGACGTCATTATAGGTATTGCGACTCATGAGGGAGATTTAAGGGCTCGCGACTCCCGAGGAAAGTGTCGCCGACGAACTGGCGCAGCCCTTCCGTTCGGTCTAAACGGCTAAGCTCCTGCAAGTTCAGCGGAGCCGGTTATGCGCCTGTCGATCGTCACATCAGCCGTCGTCGCGGCCCTGGTGGGGTTCGGCAGCACGATCGCCATCATCATCGCGGCCGCCCAGGCGGTGGGTGCCGACGCGGCCCAGACCTCGTCCTGGGTGGCGTCTCTATGCCTGGCGACGGCGGCCATCAGCGGAATCCTCAGCGTTCGCTATCGCATTCCCGTTGTTGCCGCATGGTCGACGCCCGGCGCCGCGTTGATCGCAGCCTCCAGCGGCATCTCCATCCATGCGGCGGTCGGTTCGTTTCTTCTGGCAGGCGCGCTCATCGTGCTGGCCGCTTTCATCAAGCCGTTCGGGCGGCTGATCGAGCGCATTCCCACACCGATCGCCGCCGCCATGCTGGCAGGCATTCTCATCCGTTTCGTGATGGCGGTGTTCGAGAGTGCTCAAGCCGCGCCTGGCCTCGTCCTGCCCCTCGTCGGCATCTTCCTCGTCGTTCGCCTCTACAATGCAGCCTTCGCGGTGCTGGCCGTTCTGTTCGTGGGCCTGGCCCTCGCCTTCGGGGGCGGCCTCGCTCGGCCTCTTGCCTCCGATCTGAGCCTGTCCACCCTCACCTTCATCAGGCCGGTCTGGGAACCGACAGCCTTGATCGGACTGGGAATTCCGCTCTTCCTGGTCACGATGGCATCGCAGAACCTGCCCGGTTTCGCGGTTCTGCGGGCATCCGGGTACACCCCTCCGTCGCGGCCCATCCTGGCCGTTTCCGGCCTCGCCTCAATCGTCACAGCCTTCTTCGGCGCTCATACGAGCAATCTTGCGGCGATCTCGGCCGCGATCTGCACCGGACCGGACACCCACCCGGACCCGGCCAAGCGCTGGATGGTCGGGCCGTTCTATACCCTGTGCTACCTGATAATCGCCGCGTTCAGCGCGGCCCTGATCGGTGTCATCGCCGCCCTGCCTCCCGAGCTGATCAGGACGGTGGCAGGACTTGCCCTCATGGGCGCCTTGAGCTCCGCCCTTTCCGAGACATCGAAGATCCTTCCGGCAGTCCTGACCCTGACCGTTACAGCCTCAGGTCTTACGCTTCTCGGCATCGGCTCCGCCTTCTGGGGCCTGACGGCAGGCCTCCTTGCCCTCGGGCTCGATGCTCTTGCCCTCCGGCTGCGCAAGCGTGCCTGATCTGGACGGAAGTCTCCGTTAAGCTTAAGACTCCGTTTACGAAGAACAAGAACGGGGACCCTCATGGCCGGGATGAAGCTTGCGGGGCGGCTTGCCGCCATAGTCCTGACGGCGGCTCTGGGAGCCTGCCAGGGCTCGTTCAGCGGGTCGCCGGAAGGCGTGCCGGTTGCCCTGGAGAGCATCGACGGCGCCCCGGCTCCCATTCGCACAGCCCTCGTCGACGAGCTCACCAGCGCCGCCACCGACCGCAAGGTCGATCTCGTCGGCGCCAGCGCCCAGGCGCGCTACCGGGTGCGTGGTTATCTGTCGACCTCGACCGAAGACGGGGAAACCAAGGTGGCCTATGTCTGGGACGTGTTCGATTCCCAGAAGCGCCGGGCCAAGCGCCTGGCCGGATCGAGCCCCGTCCCCGCCTCCTCCATCTCGGATCTCGACAAGGCGACCCTTGCCAAGCTGGCGCAGGCCAGCATGGACGAGATCGCCGAATTCCTGACGGCCGCCAAGTCCGAAACCAGCTTCGAGACGCCGGCTGCGCCCGAAGCACCTATTCAGACAGCGGAGGTCTCAGGTGAGGAGCCTCCCGTCGCGATGCAGTGACTGCATGGCGACACGCCAAACTTGCAGCACATTGGAAGCCTTCCATGTATTGTGACGGCTTTATATCACTGCTAAGAGCCTTGCGCCCGGCCATGCAGGGATTATGGCATTCTGCAGCGGGTGTTATCGGTCACTCGAAGCCAAAGTTGCTTGCATGAAGCTCGTTGCGGGAAATTCCAATCGTCCGCTGGCGGAGGCCATCTCCGCCTATCTCAATATTCCGTTGGCCAAGGCCCAGGTCAGGCGCTTCGCGGACATGGAAGTCTTCGTCGAGATTCAGGAGAATGTGCGCGGCGAGGATGTGTTCATCATCCAGTCGACCTCCTTCCCCACGAACGACCACCTGATGGAGCTCCTGATCATCACCGATGCGCTCCGCCGCGCCTCCGCGCGCCGCATCACGGCGGTGATCCCCTATTTCGGCTATGCCCGGCAGGACCGGAAATCCGCATCGCGCGCTCCAATCTCGGCCAAGCTCGTGGCCAACCTGATCACCCATGCGGGCGTCGACCGAGTGCTGACGCTGGATCTCCATGCGGGTCAGATCCAGGGCTTCTTCGACATCCCGACCGACAACCTCTTCGCCGCGCCGACGCTCGCCCGCGACATCAAGGATAACCTTGACGGCGGCAACCGCATGGTAGTCTCGCCTGACGTGGGCGGCGTGGTGCGCGCCCGCGCGCTCGCCAAGCGCATCGATGCGCAGCTTGCCATCGTCGACAAGCGCCGCGAGCGCCCGGGCGAGTCGGAGGTCATGAACATCATCGGCGACGTGTCCGGCCGCTCCTGCATCCTCGTCGACGACATCGTGGATTCCGGCGGCACCTTGGTGAATGCCGCCGACGCCCTCCTCGCCCAAGGCGCGAAGGAGGTCTATGCCTACATCACCCACGGCGTCCTCTCGGGCGGCGCGGTGGCCCGCATTGCGGGCTCCCGGCTGAAGGAACTCGTGATCACCGATTCCATCATGCCGACCGAGGCCGTGAAGGTGGCCCACAACATCCGCGTCATCTCCATTGCTCCGCTCATGGGCGAGGCCATCGGCCGCACGGCGACGGAAAGCTCGGTGTCGAGCCTGTTCGACTGATCGTCGATCGCGGTCATGGTCTGCTAGGTCATGGCCGCCTATTCCTGCTCCGTCAGTCCTCCGCCCGGCGGTTCGCCAGGATGCCGCCGGCCATGATGCAGGCAAGGCCTGCGAAGGACAAAGCGGTGAGCACGTCGTCGAATAGGATGGCGGCGAGCACAACCCCGAACCCCGTGCCCCAATAGCCGATCTGGCTGAACACCACCGGTCCGGCGATCTGCTGCAGGCGGAAGTTCATCACCTGCGACAGCGCCGACATCGCTCCCAGGCCCACGAGCCATGAGAGGATCGCAGGCTCGTCGAAACGCCAGCCGAGGGGCGTCTCGAAGACGGGCGCCATCAGGGCCACCATCACGCTCGAGCTGAGCGAAGCGCCGCAGGAGAAGGCGAGCGCCGACGTGCCCTTCGGCCACCAGGCCGAACGGATGATGTTGCCTGCCGCGGCACAGACGGGGATCGCCAGGCCGACAGCCACCCAGACCGGCTGCGCGATATCGATCTGCAGGATCTGCTGCTGAACCAGCGCGACCATTCCGGTGAAGCCGATCACGATTCCGATGAGGCGGCGCATGAACATCCGCTCGATGCCCAAGCCCGCCGCGAAGCTCATGGTGAGCAGCGGCGAGAGACAATAGACGATGGACGTGTAGGCGGGGCCAACCCTCTCGACCACGAAATAGGACAGCACGCTGGGCACCGCGAAGCTGACGAGCCCTAAGATCACATAGAGCGCCAGATGCTCCGGCGCGGTCGGGATCCTCTGCCGGAAGGCGGCCAGCCAAGGCAACAGGAACAACCCGGCGCCCAGATTGGCGAAGACGCCGAGCTGAAAGGGCTGAACGCCTGCGTCCAGCGCCACCTTGTTCATCATGATCCGGCTGGCGAAGAGAAACCCGCACAGGCCGAGCAATCCGATAGCGGATTCCGAGGCGGTGGAAAGACGCGCTGCGATCATGGAGACACCTACGGAGAGGCTTACCTGCGCCATCGGCTGCGAGGTGTTGCAAGGGCCGCGGCAGGAAATTACCTTGACGCAAAGATAAATGGACGATTATCTCGATGTCAAGACAAACTGAGAGAACCTCCTCCGCGCCTGCCCGGGACGGGATCGACGAACGGCGCGCCCAATGGGCGGCGGAGCTCCCGGATGTGGACACCCGCGGCATGGCCATCCTGGGTCGGGCGCGCTGGATCACGCTGACGGCGCGTCCGCCCATCGAGGCCATCTTCAAGGCGCACGGACTGGACAGCGGCGAAGCGGATGTCCTCTTCTCGCTGCTTCGCTCCGGCCCGCCCTACCGGCTGCGCCCGACGGAGCTGTTCCGCTCCCTGATGATCTCGTCGGGCGGCCTCACAGACCGCCTGAACCGCCTCACCAAGGCGGGCCTGATCCGGAGGACCGCCGCCGAGGGTGACGGGCGCAGCCTGCCGGTGGAACTGACGGAGGAAGGGATCCGGCGCGCGGAGGAGGCCTTTCGCGAAAACATGGCCGTCGAGGCGGCCATGCTCGAAGGGCTGACTGAGGACGAGCAGGCCCAGCTGGCAGACCTCCTCAGGAAGCTCGCATTGACGATCACGGCCACGCGGCAGTTCGGCTGAGCTGCGTCGCCGCAGCGCCACAGGAACGAGCCAACTTGTTGCATTTTCGGCGGTTGTTCTCTATAAGCCGCCTCGCGCCCGCTCGACACCCTTGGAGGCACGGGCGCGGACCTCATGGCCGCCTAAAGGCGGCCATCGGTTTTTCAACCCAATTCAAAGGACCACGACCATGAGCGAAGTAAAGCAAATCAAGGCCGTGGCGCGCGACCGGGCCGGCAAGGGGGCCGCCCGGGCCGTTCGTCGCCAAGGCCAAGTTCCCGCCGTCATCTACGGAGCCGGCCAGCCGGCCCAGGCGATCGCCCTCGACTTCAACCAGACCAAGCAGCTGATCTTCGCCGGTCACTTCCTGACCACGATCTTCGAGATCGATGTCGACGGCAAGACAGTCCGCGCCATCCCGCGCGACTATCAGCTAGACCCGGTCCGCGACTTCCCCGTCCATGTCGACTTCCTGCGTCTCGCGCAGGGTCAGGCGATCAAGGTCGTGGTGCCGGTCCACGTGGTCGGCCAGGAGAAGAGCCCGGGCGTGAAGCGCGGCGGCGCGCTCCAGATCGTCGAGCACGCGGTGGAACTGCTCGTTCCGTCCGACTCGATCCCAGACTTTATCGAAGTCTCGGTCGAGGGTCTCGACATCGGCTCTTCGGTCCACCTGAACGACATCAAGCTGCCGAACGGCGCCAAGGCGACCTCCGCCGAGAACCTCACCCTCGTCACCGTCGTGGCCCCGACCGGCATGAAGGAAGAGGCTGCCGAGGCTCCGGCCGCTGAAGGCACCCCTGCCGCCTAAAGGCCTTACCGGGCGTTTTAAGCCCATCGACCGGCTTCAACGCTCCGACCGCAAGGCCGGAGCGTTTCTTATGAGCAGGACCAAGCGATGCGCCTCTTCGTCGGCCTCGGCAATCCCGGATCCCGCTACGCCAGGAACCGCCACAATATCGGTTTCATGGCCGTGGACGAGATCGCGCGCGTGCACAATGCCGGGCCCTGGCGCAAGCGCTTCCATGCGGAGACGGCCGACGCGGTGATCGGCGGCGAGAAGGTTCTGCTGCTCAAGCCGCAAACCTACATGAACCTGTCCGGCCAAGCGGTGGGAGACGCGCAGAACTTCTTCAAGATCCCGCTGCATGACGTGACGGTCTTCTACGACGAGCTCGATCTTCCGCCCGCCAAGCTGCGCGTGAAGATCGGCGGCGGCAATGCCGGCCATAACGGCCTGCGCTCGATCTCGGCCCATTGCGGCAACGAGTATCGCCGCGTGCGCCTCGGCATCGGCCATCCCGGCCACAAGGCTCTCGTGCAGAACCATGTGCTGGGCGATTTCGGAAAAAGCGAAGAGGCCTGGGTCAACGACCTGTGCCGGATCATCGCGGACAACGCTGCCCTCCTCGCCAAAGGCGAGGACGGGAGCTTTCAGAACAAGGTCCATCTCGCCATGGAGGCGAGAGGCTGGACGGATGTGAAGCGGCCTGGAGAACGGGCCCAATAGAACAAGGAGTGAGGCCATGGGCTTCAAGATGGGCATCGTCGGCCTGCCGAATGTGGGCAAGTCCACCCTCTTCAATGCACTGACGCAGACGGCTGCCGCGCAGGCCGCGAATTATCCGTTCTGCACCATCGAGCCGAATGTGGGCGACGTGGCGGTTCCGGATGAGCGGCTCGACCAGCTCGCAGCCATCGCCAGCTCGGCGCAGATCATCCCGACCCGCCTCACCTTCGTGGATATCGCGGGCCTCGTGCGGGGCGCGTCGCGGGGCGAAGGTCTCGGCAATCAGTTCCTCGCCAATATCCGCGAAGTCGATGCCATCGCCCATGTGGTGCGCTGCTTCGAGGATACGGACATCACCCACGTGGAAGGCAAGATCGATCCCATCGCCGATATCGAAACCATCGAGACCGAGCTGATGCTCGCCGATCTCGACAGCCTCGAGAAGCGCGTCACCGCGCTCGAGAAGAAGGCCAAGGGCAACGACAAGGAAGGCAAGGAAACCCTCGATCTCGTCAATCGCACCCTGCCCCTCCTGCGCGACGGCAAGCCCGCCCGTCTGGTGGAGCGTAAGCCTGAGGAAGAGCGCCTGTTCCAGATGCTCGGCCTCCTCTCATCCAAGCCGGTGCTCTACGTCTGCAACGTGGAAGAAGCTTCCGCCGACAAGGGCAACGAGTTCTCGGCGAAGGTGTTCGAGCGGGCCAAGGAGGAAGGCGCCAAGGCCGTCGTCGTCTCGGCCAAGATCGAAAGCGAGATCGCGGTTCTGCCGCCTGATGAGCAGAAGGACTATCTCGAAGCCGTGGGCCTCGAGGAACCCGGCCTCAACCGGGTGATCCGCGCCGGCTACGACCTTCTCGGCCTGATCACCTACTTCACCGTCGGCCCGAAGGAAGCCCGCGCTTGGACGATCACCAAGGGCACGCGCGCTCCGGCCGCGGCCGGCGTGATCCACACGGATTTCGAGAAGGGCTTCATCCGCGCCGAGACGATCGCGTATTCCGACTACGTCTCCCTCAAGGGCGAAGCCGGCGCGCGCGATGCGGGCAAGCTGCGGCTGGAAGGCAAGGAATACACGGTGCAGGACGGCGACGTGATGCACTTCCGGTTCAATACCTAAGAATCTTCCGTTCCGCTCTCATCCTGAGAGCCTGGCTCGTAAAGGGCTGCCACCCTCCTCACGTCATCACGGGCCTTGTGCCGGTGATCCCGATGGATTGAAGCGCCGCGCCCTTCCGACCGGGATGGCCGGGACAAGCCCGGCCATGAC
>KI912073.1:1726-5440 GCA_000517005.1 Microvirga lupini | reverse complement strand
TCGAGGGTAGCGCAGGGTGAGGTGAGAGGGTGGTGCAAGCGGCATCACCGGCACAAGCTCAGCGACGAGATGGGTGGTCCGCCAATCTGACAGTTTCCTGAACGCGGGCTTTTTCGTCCGTTCAGGGCCGTTCTGCGAAAAGATCTGCATGGAGGATGTGGTCCATGCAGGCTTTTTTTGACAACTTCGTATCTCCCGGGCTCGGCAATGCCGAATTCTTCGTCGGCGTGCTCGTGGCCTGCGGCTTTCTCATGATCGGCATTTCGTCCCTGCTGCCCAAGAGCGGCAACGACAAGCTGGAATGGTGGGAGCGCTGAATTCGCCTTAAGGAAGCCGCAGCGCCTTCGGTCCGATCCCGAGGCCGATCTGCAGGCTCTCCGCGATGCGTTGCGCACGATCGATGAAGAAAGCCGCCACATCCGGCTCGCAGATTTCCTGAGCCGTCCTTTCAAACAGCGAAAGCCAGCGGGTGAACAGTTCCGGCGTGAGCTGAAGGCCGAAATGCGCGGCCTGGGGCTTGCCCTGGTAGCGGCCGGTTCTCAGCGCAATCGACGACCAGAAATCCACCATCAGCGCCAGATGCTGGCTCCAGCGGCCGGAGAGCGCCTTGTGGAAGATCGGCCCGAGGTCCGGATCGCGGATCACCCGGTCATAAAAGGTTTCCACGAGTTGGCGGATCAGATCCTCCGAAACACCCTCGGCCGGGCTGATGATCGGGATGCTGCGGCCTGTGGCGGCTGAATGGGCCAATGCCTGTCTCCTGCTCAATCCGATCGGGCATGAACGCATGTCCTATTTGGGTCAACCTGTCCTTTAAGGGACGAATTGTCTCCATGCCCATGATCCGGATCAAATCGGATCGTTCCGGAACCTTGAGCGTTAAAGCCTTGTCCTCTTCAATGCGCCATCATGCAGCTTCACCATCGTCACGACTGGAATCTCACCCCCTCTGAGGCCATTGCCCTGCAGCAGCAGCTGAGAACGGAGGTCGTGTCCGACCGTCCCATCGATCTCGATGCCGTTCAACTGTTGGCCGGCGTAGATGTCAGCGTGAAGAACGAGCAGTCGCAGGCGGCCATCGTGGTGGTCATCTATCCGGGCTTCCTGCCGGTGGAGACCGTGCTGGCGCAACGCCCGACCCCGTTTCCCTATGTTCCGGGCCTTCTGAGTTTCCGTGAGGGTCCCGTGCTCGAGGAGGCGTTCGAGAAGCTGAGATCCGAGCCGGACGTGTTCCTCTTCGACGGCATGGGCATCGCCCATCCCCGCCGCATCGGGATCGCGAGCCATATGGGCCTGTGGCTGCAGCGCCCCACCATCGGCTGCGGCAAGACGCTCCTGTGCGGACGCTACAAGGATCTGGGCGAAGAGAAAGGCTCCGCTGCGCCCCTCATCGACCGCAAGGAAACCATAGGCGTGGCGCTACGGACCCGCACGTCCAAGAATCCGATGTTCATCTCGCCCGGCCACCTGGCCGATATCCCCACCGCCGCAGAGCTCGTTCTGCGCTGTTCCCCGAAATATCGCCTGCCCGAGCCGATCCGGCTGGCGCACAACGCGGCCGGGGATTTTTCGCCCTGAGACCTGTCCGCGATCAGGTAATCCGGATCGGTATCGGCCATACGAGGTGCACCTGGACGTCAGACCACGATTGCGGCGGCGGGCCTCCCCTCGGGCAGCCCATTGTGCCAGCGCATCGTGCGGACCCGAAGGGCCGCGTCAGCGAAAAGTGGATCCGGTTTTCCGCGCCAACGATGCGCTGCTTAAGGGATTGTGCATCGGATGGGTCCCAAAAGTGGATTCCACTTTTGGGTCCGATGCATTAAGGCGGGCTCAACAAGGGATTGCTCATGCGCACGTTCGAAGATCTTCCTCCGGGCCTGACCCAGACCTTCGGCCCTCTCACCGTGTCGAAGGACGACATCCTGACTTTCGCTCGGGAGTACGATCCGCAACCCTTCCACGTGGACGAGATCGCCGCCAAGGACAGCTTCATCGGCACGCTGATCGCCTCGGGTTGGCATAGCTGCAGCCTGAACATGCGCCTCCTCGCCGACGGATTGATCCTGGATTCCTCCTCCATGGGATCGCCGGGCATCGAGGAGGTGAAGTGGCTGAAGCCCGTGCGGCCCGGCGACACCCTGCGCTCGCGCATGAACGTTCTGGAGAGCCGCATCTCCAAAAGCAGGCCCTCGCTCGGTCTGGTGCGGTTCCATTTCGACATGATGAACCAGGCCGATGAGACCGTTCTGACCCAGACCAACTGGATCATGTTCGCGACCAAGGATGCCGAGCCGTTCAAAGGCGAGAGCCGCAGCGCCCTGAGGGCTGCGGCGGACGCCCTGCCCGGCTCCGCGCCGGAGCGGGAAATTCCGCCGATCTCGGCTAATCCCTTTTTCGAGGATCTCGTCATCGGCGAGACCGAGGAGCTGGGCTCCTACACCTTCACGCCCGAGGACATCATCGGCTTCGCCCGCCGGTTCGATCCGCAGCGCTTCCATGTGGATGCGGAGGCTGCCAAGAACAGCCTGTTCGGCGCCCTCTGCGCCTCCGGCTGGCACACGGCAAGCGTGTGGATGAAGCACATGGTCGGTTACCGCGACCGCATCCGCGCCTATGCGCTTGCCCATGGCCAGCGGCCCGCACGGCTCGGCCCCTCCCCGGGCTTCACCAACCTGAAATGGCTCAAGCCCGTCTATGCGGGCGACACGATCACCTACCGCTCGACCGTGACCGCCAAGCGCACCTCCGCTTCCCGCCCCGGCTGGGGACTGGTGTTCCACCACAACACCGGCACGAACCAGCACGGCGAAGAGGTGTTCGCGTTCGACGGGATGGTGTTCTGGGAAAGGCGGGCTTGAGATATTCGGCCTGGTGTCATTCCCGGCCGGAGCGTCAGCGGAGGGGAAGGGAATCTATAGCGCCGAGCGTCTGAATGGATCCCCTTCCCGCACTTCGTGCGCCGGGGATGACACCCGGAACTCAATGCCCCTCGAAGCTGACGAGGCTGCGCACCTCGACGCCGAGATCGCGCAGCTTCTGGGCACCGCCGAGATCGGGCAGGTCGATGATGAAGCAGGCCGCCACGATCTTGGCGCCCATCTGACGCAGGAGCTGCGTGGCCGCGACAGCCGTACCGCCGGTGGCGATGAGATCGTCCACGAGGATCACCCGCTCGTCCTGGCCGATGGCGTCGGTATGGATCTCCATCTCGTCGACGCCGTATTCCAGCGAATAGGCGATCCGCACCGTCTCATGGGGCAGCTTGCCCTTCTTGCGGATCGGCACGAAGCCCGAGGAAAGCTGATGCGCAATGGCGCCGCCGAGGATGAAACCCCGCGCCTCGATCCCCGCCACCTTGTCGACCCGCCCGCCCGCGAAGGGATGGACGAGCTCGTCCACGGAGCGCCGGAAGGCGCGCGCGTCGCCCAACAGGGTCGTGATGTCCCGGAACACGATGCCGGGCTTCGGATAATCCGGGATCGAGCGGATCGCGGACTTCAGGTCGGTGAGGAGACGCTGGTCCATGGGGTCAAGCCTGCCTGGGTATCGAGTGAAGATGGATCTGTGGATGTCGCGTACGCAAGAAGCTCGCGGTCACGCTCTCAAAGGGTTTAGCACCCGCCCCGCCACCGCATCCAACTTTTTCAGAATCTCCGGATCGCGGGCCGAGGGAGCCGTCATGATGGCACCGTCAAGCGCCTGGTCGGAACCTGC
>KI912073.1:1427-1626 GCA_000517005.1 Microvirga lupini | reverse complement strand
GCGCAGAATGCCGCGACGGTCCAGTCCCACCATCCCGCGTCCGTCTTCGACGTTCATCAGGTTTTGCGAACCATGGACCACGAGCCCAGACCGCCACAGGGTGAAGCAGGACTGATGCGATTGCCGGTGGTGGACATGCAAGGCCGGCCATTGGCCACGGAGCCGGAGACGCGCTATTCGATCTTCCATCGCCTGAGCG
>KI912073.1:690-1327 GCA_000517005.1 Microvirga lupini | reverse complement strand
AGTGTTGCAGGGTTATCGATGCAATCGCCCGTGAGCTCTGTGAGCGCGCCGATAAAAGAGCCGGCCTGTCTGGGTTTAATTCGCAGGCCTTGGCAAGTCTGGTGAACGGGTTCAGCAAGGCGCGGGACCTGGGGAACTCACGTCAAGCAACCGCTGTCATAGCCGATGAGGTCTGTCGCCTCGTCGATGAAAAAGCCGGCCTGTCTGGGTTTCATCCGCAGGCATTGGCGAACTTGGTGAACGGGTTCAGCAAGTGGCAAGAGGACTGCCGCGGAGCCACCGTTGCGATCGCGCGTCGGGTCGCTGGCTGGGCCGACCAGCTGCCTGTGTTTGATCCGCAGGCGTTGGCGAACTTGGTGAACGGGTTCAGCAAGTGGCCAGAGGACTGCCGCGGCGCTACAATTGCGATCGCCGGTGAAGTTTGTCACCGCGCCGGCCGCCCCAAGGCCGGGCTTTCTGGTTTCGATCCGCAGGCGTTGGCAAACCTGGTGAACGGCTTCAGCAAATTGCAGGCGGCGGAGTGCTCACGCGCTACCGCTGCAATCGCCGGTGAGGTCTGTCACCGCGCCGGCCGTCGCAACGTCTGGCTTTCTGATTTTGATGCGCAGCACCTGGCGAATCTGGTGAACGGCTTCAG
>KI912073.1:0-590 GCA_000517005.1 Microvirga lupini | reverse complement strand
CGAGCCTTGCCTAAAAGCTAAACACCCGGCCACCCAACCGGGTGTTCTGTATTGACCAGTAAGGCCGGCTTTATTTCACGCGGGTTGCAGCCTTCGTCGAAGCCACAGCGGCCTCCGCCGTAGAGCGCAGGAAGGCGAAAGGCACAAGGCTGTCCTGAGCCAGCTTGGTGTAGAGCTCACGGGTCTTGGTCGACTGTGCGACAAAGGCGTCATACGCGCTCCTGAAATACTCGGTCTGAATCTGGATGGCTTGGTCGATCGACTTGGCGCCAGCCAGCTTCTCGAACGCCACCGTACCGTCGTCAAACGACCTCTTGGCGTAGTCGACCGTCTCGGCAACAAGCACCTTCGTGCCGGTGGAGGCAACATCGAAAGCCTTCACAGTAGCATCAAAGCTGTCTATGCCGAACTTCTGTACGGCCTCAAACTGCTGGTTCATCAGGGACCTTCCGAAAAGATATGGGCGTTTGGCGCCCGTTGGATGATCCCCTGGGCTGGAGATGATCCATCCCGCAGCACTGGTGGACCGGAGGCGTCTGGAGTACGGGTGGGATCAGAGCCTCCAACGCGACCGAGCGGCTTTCAGGTGC
>KI912072.1:1334-5669 GCA_000517005.1 Microvirga lupini | reverse complement strand
CCAGGTTCTGTTGCGCACCCCCGGGATGACATCAGATGTCTCTGTTTTAAAGCCTGCTCGCCCGGAACGTATCGCAGGCCTGGATCTGTCCAGCTTTCAAGCCAGTGGTGAGCCAGCGCATGCGCTGCTCCGAGGAGCCGTGAGTGAAGCTATCGGGAACGACCCGGCCTTGTGACTGTTTCTGCAGCCGGTCGTCGCCGATCGCTTCGGCCGCGTGGATCGCCTCCTCGATGTCGCCCGGCTCGAGCGATCGCCAGCGCTGGTTGGAATGGTGCGCCCAGACGCCGGCGAGGCAATCCGCCATCAGCTCGACTCGGACGGAGAGCTGGTTGGCCTCGGCTCGCCCGACCTGCTGCTGCCGCTCCTGAACGCGGGGCAGGATGCCGAGCTGGTTTTCGACGTGATGACCGACCTCGTGGGCCAGCACATAGGCATAGGCGAAATCGCCGCCGGCGCGGAAGCGGCGCTGCATCTCCTCGAAGAAGGAGAGGTCGATGTAGACGGTCTGATCGAGCGGGCAATAGAACGGTCCCATGGCCGATTGCGCGCCGCCGCAGCCGGAGCGGGTGGCATCCGAGAAGAGCACGAGCTTCGGCGCTTGGTACTGCCGATTGGCCTGCTGGGGCAGCACGGTGCTCCATACGTCTTCCGTGTTGCCGAGGACGGCGGAGGCGAAGCGGCCCATTTCGTCCTGCGGCGTGCCCTGGCGACCCTGTTGCTGCTGGTAGCCGGAACCTCCGCCCGTCATCATCTCGGCGCCGCCGATCAGGATGCGCGGATCGATGCCGAGCGCCCAGCCGAGAAGGCCAAGGATCACGATGGTTCCGATGCCGAGCCCACCCGCACCTCCGGGCAGACCCATGCCGCGACGGTCTTCCACATTGGACGAGGTTCGAAAGTCTTCCCAGCGCATGATCCACCTTCCAGCCGCGGTATGAAGCTCCGCACGAGCTTAAGGCGTAAGCATAGAGACCGGTTCCGAGTCGGGCTACGGCAGCCGCCTTACTCCCGACCGTCCAGAGCCCGTCGCAGAGCCTGAAAATCCCGCCAGCCGAGCCGCTTCTGCAGGGGCTGGCGCAGGAGGTAGGCCGGATGCAGGGTCGGCAGTGCCCTGACCTCCCGTCCGTCCTCGGTCTTGTAGGTGAACCAGCGGCCGCGAGTACGCAGAATTCCGTCCTTGATGCCGAGCAGGTTCTGGGCGGCCGGGCCGCCGAGGCAGAGAAGGAATTCAGGAGAAGCCAGCTCGATTTGCCGTGCGATGAACGGCTTGCAGATCGCCACTTCCTGCGGGGTCGGTGTGCGGTTGCCTGGCGGGCGCCAGGGCACGATGTTGGCGACGTAAACTTGGCTACGGTCGAGCCCGATGGTCGCGAGCATACGGTCGAGCAGCTGGCCGGAGCGGCCCATGAAGGGCTTGCCGATCCGGTCCTCGTCCGCGCCGGGGGCTTCGCCCACCAGCATCACGCGGCCTTCCGGATTGCCATCGGCAAAAGCGAGGTTCTTGGCCGAGAACTTCAGGGCGCAGCCGTCGAAGCCTGCGAGAATGGCCTCGAGCTCCTCCAGGGATTGGGCATGGCGCGCCTGCTCGCGGGCCATGCTCGCCACCTCTTCGGGCGCGCCCGCAGCCGCTTTCGGCAGGGCACGGGGAGAAGGAGCGGACGGAGGAGGAGCCTTGGGCGCGGAAGTCTGAGCCGCGGCCTTGGCCGGGGGGCGCTCGGCCTTGGGCTCGGCAAAGCGATTGTGCGGGGTCTCATCGAGCGCAAGATCCACCCCCGCCTCGACATGGAAGTCGAGCAGCGTCTGGAGAGCATCGCGGTCGGAAGGGGCATCCTGCATAGGTCGTATGTAAGCATTCCGAGGGCTGTGGACAACTCAGGGCGGCAAAGGACCTGACAGATCTTGCTCTCAATCTGGCTCACCAAACTCTGACCTCATCCTGAGGAGGTCGCGCAGCGACCGTCTCGAAGGAGGCTCCAGTGCTCTCTGGAGGCGCCCTGATCCTTCGAGACGGACCTGACAGTCCTCCTCAGGATGAGGGCTTGGGGTTGTGCCGAATTTTAAATCAGATTCTCACGAGATCAGGTCGAAGAGCGTCGGGCTCTCATCGCGCCTGGCCCCTTCGATGGCGAGGAGGCGGCGCTTGGTCGTGGCGCCGCCATTGGCCGAGAAGCCTCCGAGCTTCCCGCCCGTCGCGACGACCCGGTGGCACGGCACGATGACGGCAAAGGGATTGCGCCCGAGAGCCTGGCCGATCGCCCGGGCGTTGTCGATGCCGAGGCGCGATGCAACCTCACCGTAGGTCAGCACGCGGCCTGGAGGGATGCTGCGGGCGATCTCGTAGACACGGCGGTCGAAGTCCGAGACGCCATCCATGTCCAGCGGGACATTGGACAGGTCGCGCGCTTCACCCCGCAGCAGAGCTATCACATCGGCGATGATACCCTGGATATCCGGTGGCGGTGGGGTTTCGACAATTCCTGGAAAGCGCCTGGCGAGGCGGGCGCGGGTCTTGGATGCATCGTCCTCGGGGAGCTGAAAGCCAATGATTCCGTGCTCGTTCCAAGCCAATCCGCAGAGGCCGATAGAGGTCTCGAAAAGCGTGTAGAACGCTGCGTGGCCGGACAGATGATCCTGCATGCCTCTTTGTAAACATCCCAAGTGGGATCGACAACCCGGGATGCTGTTGCGCTGCACAGGATCGCCCGGATCGTCGCGCCTTAATTGGCGTTGACCAGGGGCTCGCCCGCCGTGAGATGGGCCGCATTGGGCGAGATGAGGCCATCGTCGGCCATGCGGGCCAGAACCCAATCCCGCCGGTCCTTCGCTCTTCCTCGGTTCTCGGCCATATCCAAGCGATAATGATTGGGCGCCTTCGGCAGGGCCGCGAGATAGGCGGCCTCGGCCAGGGTGAGATCCGCCGGCTCCTTGCCGAAATAGGTCTGCGATGCAGCCGCGATTCCGTAGGCGCTGCCGCCGAAATAGATCTGGTTGAGATAGATCTCGAGGATTTGGTCCTTGGTCAGGCTAGCCTCGATCCTGCGGGCCAGAAGCAGCTCCTTGATCTTGCGCTCCACGGAGCGAGGCTGGCCCGGCAGCAGCACGTTCTTGGCGACCTGCTGGCTGATCGTGCTCCCGCCCGCAGGATCGACGCCGAGATTGGCAATGTTCTGCAGGGAAGCGCGCAGGATGGCTCGCGTGCTCACGCCGCTATGGTCATAGAAATCCTGATCCTCGGCCGCGAGAAAGGCCTTCACCACGTGAGGCGGGATCTGGGAGAGGGGGACGAAGCTGCGCCGCTCCACCAGGCGTCCGGTGTCGTCGGTCCGGGCAAGATCCGGCGGCCGATAGCTCGCGAGCGAAGCCGCATCCGGCAGATCCTGGCCATAATGCCAGAAGAGCAGGCCTGTCCCGGCACCCATGAGGCCGAGAGCGACAGCCGCCGCAGCCGCGCCGCCGACGAGAATCCGGCGCAGGCGCCCCGTGGCAACTTCATAAGGTGCCGCCAGAAGATGAACGGGAATGGCGAAGGCTCGCGACAGCTTTTCGATCATGTCGGCCGACAAGTGCCGCTTCCGGCTCAGGATCTCCGAGGCGCGGGAGCGCGAGCCGAGCGCCGCGGCGACGTCCTTCTGCCCCTTGCTCTGCGCGCGCAGAGCGAGTTGAAGCACGCTGATCGGATCGGCCGAGACCGTCACGCCCTGCTTCGCCTCATAGGCGGCCACGAGGGCGGCCAGGACCTCCAGCCGATCCTCCTCCTGAGAGCTCGGCTCGGCGTCCATGAGCGTTTCGATCTCACGCAGGGCTTGCTCGTAATCCGCCAGGGACCTGATCGGTTGTACGCTGACGGTCATCGCTCGTCGCTCCATGGGGCAAAAGGGCATTCACGGCTTGGATCTGCGCGATTTTGCGGGCGAAGTTGACCTGAATCAGAACCTCGCATCCTTCGTCGGCAAGGGTGAGCCTGACGCAGCCCTTGTCCTCGCGGGCCATGGCAGGCCATTGCCGCACCAGCTCGGGCGCACTGCCCCAGGAGGCGGCGGACAGCAGGGCGTGAAGAGCCCTCAAGGAGGGCTCCGCTTCCGGATGAAGGGTCCAATAGGCTTCGAGCCTTGAAATGCCGATCACAAGCATGACAGAGACATACATGTTCCCAAAATTGGGAGCAAGTTGAATTTTCTTCATAACCTTATGCGGAAAGAGAACTTTCAGCAGCGCACCAATGAAGCTAGGAAGGTGCCTTGGTTAGAATGACTTGAGAATTCGAGCAGATCGTTCATATGTAAACTATCTGCTCGCTCAAGCGTTGAAGCTGCGTATCAGGAGGAAGCCATGTCC
>KI912072.1:0-1234 GCA_000517005.1 Microvirga lupini | reverse complement strand
CGTCATCACCGGCCTTGTGCCGGTGATCCCGATTGGGAAAGCGCGGTGCTTCACGGGATCGGGATGGCCGGGCCAAGCAACTGTCGATTAGGCGGGCCTGAAGGGTGCGTTGTCGCGGAGGATGGCGTTGAGGATCGTGATGAACTTTCGCATGGTGGCGACGATGGCGATCTTGAAGGGTTTCCCGGCCGTTCTGAGCCGGGGATAGAACGGGAAGAGATGGCCCATGCGCGCTTTGATGGCGCTTAAGGTCGCCATATAGAGCACGCGTCTGACCTGGGCGCGTCCGCCCGAGCAGATGCCGGCCTTTTCGACCTTTCCGGACTGACGGGCATGGGGCGCCACGCCGACCAGGGAGGCGATCCGCTTGGCGTTGATCCGCCCCAGTTCCGGCAGATCGCTGAGCAGCACGGTGGCCAGCACGGGCCCGACGCCGGGGGTGGCCTTGAGTGTGTCGAAGCGCGGCTTGAGCGTCCGGCTGTCTGCGATGAGCGCCTTGATCGCCGTCTCGACCAGATCCCGATCGGCCGTGAGCGCGGCAAGCCGCCTGGCGAGGGTGGAGCGCACGAGCGGATCTTCGGCGGTGTCGATGAGAGACTTGTGCTCGCTGATCTCGGCGACCAGCCTGCGCCGCAGACCGGTCAGAGCGCTCAGCCGCTCCCGGTGCGGATCGGGCGTGAAGGGAACCAGACGGTCAACCGCCGCCGCGATGTAACGGGCGATCATGGCGGCGTCGATCGGATCGGTCTTGGCCCGCGTCTTCATCGCCCTGGCGAAGGCCCGCACCTGAGCCGGATCAAGCATGAACACGCTGAACCTGGCTTCGCCGAGGCGGTGGGCCGCTCGTCGTTCATACCCGCCCGAGGCTTCCAGACCGATGCAGCGGACCTTCAGGCGCCGCAAGCGGTCGATCAACACCGTCAAACCCGCTTCCGTGGTGGGGCTCGCAAGCCCACAGCCCACATCGCGCACGAAAACGTCGAGGCGCTCCTTCGAGACGTCGAGGCCGGCGATGCCATCCTGTGCTATCATTCTGCCTCCCCCTGGCTTGTGATGCGGG
The DNA here is from genome assembly GCA_000517005.1 of Microvirga lupini. Classification (GTDB taxonomy): domain Bacteria; phylum Pseudomonadota; class Alphaproteobacteria; order Rhizobiales; family Beijerinckiaceae; genus Microvirga; species Microvirga lupini. The sequence continues at coordinate 174 of KI912072.1, read as the reverse complement.
CTCAATCGCCCTCTCAACTGTTCGGGTTGGGGAAGAAACAGACAGGGCCTCGCTTGGCCTCGGCTTCCGACAGCCTGCCCGGATCAGCGGCCTCCTGTCCGTCCGGAGGAGCCCCGACAGGCCCCTCCGGACAAGCACTCTAATCCAAATCAATCGATACAAGCCCGGCCATGA
>KI912071.1:949-3900 GCA_000517005.1 Microvirga lupini | reverse complement strand
TCGGCTGCCGGAGAGCGCCACCGTCAGGTACGGCTCGGAGCCGCGATAGTAGCCGACCTCGCCATACCAGATGCGGGCCGAGCGGGCACCGGTGACCGCCGCATCGGCGGAGCGGTCCGTTCGGCTCTCAGTCCGGCTGAGGCCGACCCGCGACACGTGCAGCCGCTCCCGTCCGGCGCCGTCGACCAGGGTGAGGCTGACGATAGCAGGCACCTGACGCAGCAGGCGCACGGTATCGATCTGCCGCCGCGCGTCCGGCTCCTCGCTCCAGGGAAGCTGCACCAGCGAGCCAAGCTGGTTGGTGATGCCGTCGAGGAAGCCCTCGATCCTCGCGGCGGCCGATCGCGCCTCGAGGCCGAGCAGTTGGGTGAGCATGGCGCGCTGGTCGCGGTAGCCGAACCAAGCCTCGCTGACGCCGTTGGCCGCGAGCGGAACGACCACGGCCATGAACAGCACGAGGAAGTACTTTCGGAAGAGGCCACGGAACCGGACACGCCGTCTGATCATGGCCCATGCCTCTCAGCCGACCCTGTGGGCCGGTCGGAAGTTCATCCGCCGGGCAGGCGGACACGAGACGCCATTCGGTCCCACGGGAAGCAAGCCCTGACACCTCCTGCGCGAGAGCCTACTCGAGCAGCTCGTCGACCCAGGCGAGCAGGCTTTGTGGCAAGTCGAGGCCGATCGCCTTCGCAGTCGTCTGGTTGACCGCGAGTTCGAGCTTCGTCGGCTGCTCGACCGGCAGGTCGCTCGGCTTGGCTCCTTTGAGGATCCTGTCGACGTAGTCGGCCGATCGACGGCCCATCGTGGCGAGGCTCGGGCCGTAGGCCATCAAGCCCCCTTCGACGACGTACTCCCGCATCTCGTACATCGACGGCAGGCGGGTCCGGGCCGCGAAGTCGACCAGCGCCTTGCGCCGGCTGAGGGTGACCGGATCGCAGAGCTGGAACACCGAGTCGGGCGGCGTCGGCGCGTTGGCCACGGCCCGGATCGCCTGTTCCCAGTCGTCGCTCTTCCGGATCTCGTAGAACTGGATCTCGAGGCCCAGCTCCTGCGCCACCCGTTGCGCCTCCTTGATTCCCGGTGCCTTGTCCGGGGCCGCCAGGGAGGCCCAGACGAGCGCAAGCCGCGACATGCCGGGGTAGGCCTCCTTGAGCAACTGGAGGCGCTTGCCGTTCAGGTGGGTGGACAGGGTCGTCAGCCCGGTGATGTTCCCGCCGGGCCGCGAGAGGCTCTCCACCAGCCCGGTCTCGATCGGGTCGCTGCTGACGGCCATCACGATCGGCACCGTGCCGGTCGCGTTCTTCGCGGCGACGATGGCCGGGTAGGTCTCCGCCACGATCACGTCCACGCGCGAGTTGACCAGCTCGGTCGCGAGTTGCGGCAGTCGCTCGTCCTTTCCCTCCGCGCCGCGCCACTCGAGGACGACGTTCTGTCCGGGAATGTAGCCGTGGCTGCGCAATCCTTCCTGGAACGCCCCGAAGACGGGCGAGTGCCCTTGCGGGGGGACGGACAGGAAGCCGATGCGCGGCATGGAGGCTTGTGCGGATGCGGATTCCAGCCCGGCAAGGAAGGGCAGGCTCGCCAATCCACCCAGGTGCCTGAGCACCTGGCGGCGGCTCTGGAATCCTGGATCTTGCACGTGAGACGAAGGGGCGGGATTGCGCTTCATGGCACCCTCCATACGCTTCCACGATTGTACGCCTCATCCCACGATCCGCATAGGCACCGCGGTCGGCGACCCCCAATGCGCGGTTGCTTCTGATCGCGAACCGGCCATGACGTTCCTCGCCATCATGTCCACGAACGACAGGCTCATGGCGACCGATCCCGCGACGGGCGTGGGCATATGCGCGCTAACGCCCCACCTCCCTTTGGGCGAGTTTGCTCCCGACCAGGATGGCGTAAAATCGTGCGCCACGATGTGGAGCCGTGATCGAACAATATCCACGTTGTCCCTGATCGTGCCCAGGAGCATCGTCATGGATTGTTTGGCTGTCCCGCATGGAGTCCGGTTCGACACGGTGAGGGCAGTGACTTGGCCTGCCTTTAACGGCCACCCCATACGCTCGTGACCAGCCGGGTGCCAGCACGATGGCTCGGCTTGGAGCGGTGATCCCATCCGTCACGGAGGTACCCTAATGTCCTTGCGGTCTCACCAAGCTCTCAGGCCTGCCCTGATCGGCGCTTTGGCCTCGACTCTCGGCATGGTTGCGCTCTCAACAGCCCCGGCCTTCGCCCAAGCCTCGCCCGACATCATGAAGGCCACCTTGTCTCAGCCGAACGACAAGACGCCGGAGGTCTCAACCGAGGAGTTGCGCCGGATCCTCGCCGACAAGAGCGCCGCGGTTTTCGATGCCAGGCCGCACTTGGAGTTTGCGATCAGCCATATCCCTGGAGCGGTGAATGTCGCGCCCAAACCTGGCATGCCGATGTCGGCGTATGTGTCCGATGTCGCCGAGATCGGGCGGGTGCTGGGCGACCGGAAGGATGCTCCGCTCGTGCTCTATTGCAACGGGCCATTCTGCGGGAAGAGCAAGCGGCTGGCGGAGGAGCTGGTTGCGGCAGGTTACACGAGCGTGCGCCGCTACCAGCTCGGGATCCCGGTCTGGCGGGCGCTGGTCGGCGTGACGCAAATTGAGCCTGAGGGCATCCGGTACGTCCGTGAGGGCGACAAGACCGCAGTGTTCTTCGACACGCGCTCAGCCGATGAGTTCAAGGCCGGCACCCTGACGGGCGCACGCCATCTGCCCAAGGCCGACGTGTCCAAGGCCAAGGACGACGGGCGGCTCCCGATGGAGGATCACAACACCCGCATCGTGGTCTTTGGGGTAGATCCATCGCAGGCGCGCGAAGTGGCAGAGGAAATCGCCAAGAACGCGTTCCACAACGTCAGCTTTTACGCAGGTGCCCTGACGGATCTGAAGCTGGCCAACAACTAAAGCGGATTTCGG
>KI912071.1:730-849 GCA_000517005.1 Microvirga lupini | reverse complement strand
GGCCCCTCGCAGGACGAGGCTATGTCCGGATGGGCCACGAGCCGGCCCGGCCTGTCCAGCACGAAGGCGGAACCCGTCTCCCCGACCTTGATGGCCGAGATCACGTCCCAGATCAGCTT
>KI912071.1:0-630 GCA_000517005.1 Microvirga lupini | reverse complement strand
CTGTTCTTCTCGCAAGGCATTGCCGACGATGACCCGCGGCGTCCGGACAGGCGTGACCGACTGGATGAGCTTCGTACCGGCGATGGACATCCCTTGCCGCCGCATCTCAAAGCTGTGGCGCGGCGTGAACTCGAGATCTTCGAGCTGCTGGAGCGGCAGATCGAAGCCGTGAAGGCCGAACGCGATGCCCTTCTCACCGCGGCACAACGGGAGGCGGCCCCGTCGAAGGCGGTTCAGATGCTGCTCGGCCTCAAGGGGATCGGATCCGGATTTGCCGGGGCGCTGTGGTCGGAAGGCCTGTTCCGACACTTTGACAGCCGGCGGCAGGTGGCGGCCTATGCAGGCTTGGCGCCAACTCCCTGGACGAGCGGCCGGATCGATCACGAGCAGGGCGTGTCGAAAGCCGGCAATCCCCGCCTGCGCGCCATCCTGGTCGAGATGGCGTGGCTCTGGCTGAGACATCAACCGGGATCAGCCCTTGCGCTGTGGTATCATGATCGGGTGCGCCGCCTGGGCGGGCGGATGAAGAAGGTCACGATCGTCGCACTGGCGAGGAAACTGCTTGTGGCGCTCTGGAAGTACGTGATCCACGGCGTGGTGATCGAGGGAGCAGCCCTGAAGGCAACCTGA
>KI912070.1:19020-20228 GCA_000517005.1 Microvirga lupini | reverse complement strand
GGATCTGCCCGCCCGTGAATCGATGGAGTTCGACGTCGTCATTGTCGGCGCCGGTCCGGCCGGCCTCGCGACGGCCATCCGGCTCAAGCAGCAGGCGGCGCAAGCCGGGGCGGACATCTCGGTGGTCGTGGTCGAGAAGGGCTCCGAGGTCGGTGCGCATATTCTTTCCGGCGCAGTGATCGATCCCATCGGTCTCGATGGCCTCCTGCCCGAGTGGCGCGAAGACCCCGATCGGCCCCTCAAGACGCAGGTGACCGCCGACGAGTTCATGTATCTCGGCCATGCCGGCGGCATCCGCCTGCCCAACGTGTTCATGCCCAAGCTCATGAACAACCACGGCAATTTCGTCGGCTCGCTCGGCAACGTCGCCCGCTATCTCGGCCGCAAGGCGGAGGAGCTCGGCGTCGAGATCTATCCCGGCTTCCCGGCAGCGGAAGTGCTGATCGAGGATGGCACGGTGGTGGGCGTCGCCACCGGCGACATGGGGATCAGCCGCACCGGCGCGCCCAATGCCAACTTCACCCGCGGCATGGAGCTGCGCGCCAAGTACACGATCTTCGGCGAGGGCGCCCGTGGTTCCCTCACCAAGCAGATGGTCGAGCGCTTCGGCCTCAATGCGGGCCGCGACCATCAGAAATACGGCATCGGCATCAAGGAACTCTGGCAGGTCAAGCCGGAGAAGTTTCAAGCAGGCCTCGTGCGCCATTCCATGGGCTGGCCGCTGCCGAACAACGCGGGCGGCGGCTCCTGGCTCTACCATTTCGACGACAACTTGGTGTCCGTCGGCTTCGTGGTGCACCTCAACTACAAGAACCCGACTCTGTCCCCCTTTGACGAGTTCCAGCGCTTCAAGACGCATCCGATGGTGCGCGACGTGTTCGAGGGCGGCAAGCGCATCGGCTACGGCGCACGTGCCATCATGGAGGGCGGCTGGCAGTCGGTGCCGCGTCTGAGCTTCCCCGGCGGCTGCCTCGTCGGCGACTCGGCCGGCTTCGTGAACGTGCCGCGCATCAAGGGCAGCCACAATGCGATCCTGTCGGGCCTGCTCTGCGCCGACCATGTCTTCGCGGCGCTGCAGGCGGGGCGGGCCAACGACGAGGTCTCTGCCTACGAGGAAGCCTGGCGCGCCTCGCCGATCGGCTATGATCTCAAGCGGGTGCGCAACGTGAAGCCGCTCTGGTCGCGCTACGGCACGGCGGTCGGTGTGG
>KI912070.1:17297-18920 GCA_000517005.1 Microvirga lupini | reverse complement strand
CCATTTGGCGAAATGGCAAATATTATATGAAACGTTATAAAATGTAAAAAAGAACTAGGTTGTTAAGATTCGCCGCAGGTTGCCAGAGAGAAGAGGGACCCGAGCCATGAGTGTTTCCGAACAGATATTCGAGTGGGAAAGCATCACCCAGCCTTCCTATTGGGGCGGGCAAATCCTCGATCCCAACGGCCTCAAGGCCATGAATCAGATTGTCGCCACCGGTGCCAACACGGTCACGATCATCCCCAACTTCTTCCAGGCCGACAAATTCAGCAACTCGACGGGACTGAACCTCGGCGATCCGAACAATAAATGGGACCAAGAGAGCGACAGCTTCGAGCAGGTCAAGCAATCCATTCTCGAGGCCAAGGCCCGCGGCCTCAAGGTCGTGCTCAAGCCGCATCTGGAAACGAACAATCGCGTCTGGCGCGCCGAGCTTGCGCCAACCGACCTGAAAGCCTGGTTCGACAGCTACAAGGCCATGATGGTCGAATACGCCAAGGCGGCGCAGGCGGGGGGCGCGGAGATGATGTGCGTCGGCACCGAAATGAATAGCATGATCGATCCGACCAAGGTGTGCAGCGACGGCAAGACCTATACCGAGAAATGGATCGAGATCATCGATGCCGTGCGCGCCGTCTATACGGGCAAGGTCACCTACGCGGCCACCTATGACACGGTGCAGAAGGTCGGCTTCTGGGACAAGGTCGACTACATCGGCGTCGATGCTTACATTCCCTCTTCGACGATCAACGATCCGACCGTCGATCAGATCGTGGATGCCTGGGTCAAGCCGCATTTCAACCCCTGGATCCGGGATACTTTGCACGGCGGCAAATCCGTCGTCGATTATTACAAGGCGCTCTCGGAGCAATACGGCAAGAAGGTGATCCTCACCGAGGTCGGCTACAAGAGCGTGGACGGGGCGAACAAGGACCCCGGCGTGTTCGGCGGGAGCGGTACATACGACCCTCAGGAGCAGGTCGACTGCTACGAAGCCCTGTTCAAGGTGATGGAGAACTATGGCGGCCAATGGCTCGCCGGGTCGTTCCTCTGGAGCTATTACTCCTTCGAAAATCCGATGGCTCCGGTATCAGAAGGAGGGCGAGACGTCCTCTGGACGGATTACACGACCCAGCACAAGCCCGCGAACGCCATAGTAACGGCGCATTATTCGAGCCCAGCTCATGTAACGGGTCTTGTCTGGAATGGCACGAGCGGCGCTGACAAACTCGATGGCGGCTATCACAACGATACGCTGAACGGAGCCGGTGGCAACGACGTGCTTTGGGGCGGCGCGGGCAACGACGTCCTGTCCGGAGGTGACGGGGCGGACGCGATGACGGGTGGAGATGGCGACGACGCCTATTTTGTCGATTCAGCCGGCGACACTGTGAAGGAAACCGCTTCCGGCGGCACCGACTTGGTGATGTCTGGCATCAGTCAGAGGCTGGGCGCGAATGTCGAGAACCTCGCCCTGACCGGCACTGGCGCCCTTGCCGGCACCGGCAATGAACTCGCCAACACTCTTATCGGCAACAGCGGTGCCAACCTGCTCCTTGGCGAACTCGGTGACGATCAACTCTTTGGTTGGGCAGGCAACGATCCACTTTCCGGCAGAGT
>KI912070.1:15948-17197 GCA_000517005.1 Microvirga lupini | reverse complement strand
CGCGCTGAGATTGTCGATCTTCTTTGAAGTGACTTACCACGCCGGGATGATGGCACCCTTGAAGCGCTCTTCCAGGAACTTCGCGACTTCCGGCGACTGATAGGATTCCACGAAGGTCTTGATCTCCGGGCGATTGTCGCCCTGACGGGCGGCGACGAAATTGGCGTAAGGGTTGCCTTCGCGCTTCTCCACCGCGATCGTGTCCTTGCGGATGTCGAGGCCGGCATTGAGCGCGTGGTCGGTGTTGATCACGGCAGCGTCGAGATCGGGCAGGGCGCGCGGCAGCTGCGCCGCGTCGAGTTCGGAGAATTTTATGCCCTTCGGGTTCTCGGCGATGTCGAGCAGGCTCGGCGACAGGCCCTTGTCTTCCTTGATCTTGATCACGCCTTCAGCGGCGAGCAGGTTGAGCGCGCGGCCGCCGTTGCTCGGATCGTTCGGAATGCCGATCTTGGCGCCGCTCTGTAGCTCGGCGACGGTCTTCACCTTGGTGGAGTACAGGCCGATGGGCTGCACGAAGGTGAAGCCCACGGGGATGATCTTGTAGCCGCGCGCCGCGATCTGCGCATCGAGATAGGGCTTGTGCTGGAAGGCGTTGGCGTCGAGGTCCTTGCGCTCCAGTGCCTCGTTGACCAGGGCGTAATCGGAGAAGGGCACGAGTTCGACGTTCAGGCCCTTGGAGGCCGCGACCTTCTTGACGACCTGCGCCACCTCTTCCTCGGCACCGGACATGACGCCGACCTTGATGCTCTTCTGCTGGGCGACGGCCGGCAGCGTGGCGGCCAGAGCGGCACCGAGCGCGAAGGTCGCGGACAGGAGGGTGCGACGGGTGAAAACGGACATGGGAGTACCTTTCAGGCAAAGTGGATCCGGGCTTCAACTCGAAGCCGGACATGTGGTTCGGGAGTGGGAGAAAGATCAGGCCGGGAAGCGACAACACCGCTCAGCCTGCAGGGGGCGAGGGGCGGGTAGGGATGCCATTGTGCAAGTCAAGCGCGTCATAGCCGATCAATCCTCGTGAACCACGAGGCGGAGGCCGCTCGTGGCGCTTTAGCCTTTGATGACGCGGGGCAAGCTGCTCGTCTCAAATCGCCGCGGCCTTAAGGTGGTGCGACCCGCCTCAAGACAGGAATCCTTCTATACCGGCTGATTTTTATGTCAACCGATCTGTTCTGTAAAAAGAACAAGCCTGTCATGCTCGGAAGGCAAGGGCGATACCCGCTGCGCCCGCTGTGACATGAAAGCACTAGAG
>KI912070.1:7339-15848 GCA_000517005.1 Microvirga lupini | reverse complement strand
CGAAAGTGCACCCGCTCAATAGGCGCGGGCGATGCAGAAATCGACCGCGTCGAGAAGCGCCTGCTTCATCGGGCTCGACGGAAAGAGGGCGAGGGCATCGCGGGCCATGGCGCCGTAATGGCGGGCACGCTCGATGGTGTCCTCCAGCGCCCGGTGACGGCGCATGATGGCGATGGCCTGTTCGAGATCCGTATCTTCGATCTCGCCCTGCTCGAGCACACGTTTCCAGAACGCGCGCTCCTCGTCCGTGCCGCGGCGGAACGACAGGACCACGGGCAAGGTGATCTTCCCCTCGCGGAAATCGTCGCCCACGTTCTTGCCCAACGTCGCGGCCTTGCCGCCGTAATCGAGGGCGTCATCCACGAGCTGGAAGGCGATGCCGAGATTCATGCCGTAGGAACGGCAGGCGGCCTGCTCGGCCTTCGGCCGGCCGGCGATGACCGGCCCGACCTCGCAGGCAGCGGCGAAGAGTTCCGCCGTCTTGCCGCGGATCACGGCGAGGTATTCGTCCTCGGTGGTCTCCGTGTTCTTGGCGGCGGCGAGCTGCATCACCTCGCCCTCGGCGATCACGGTCGCGGCGGCGGAGAGAATGTCGAGGGCACGCAAGGAACCCACTTCCACCATCATGCGGAAGGCCTGGCCGAGCAGGAAGTCGCCGACGAGCACGCTCGCCTCGTTGCCCCATTTGATTCGGGCGGCGATCTTGCCCCGGCGCATGTCGCTCTCGTCCACCACGTCGTCGTGGAGGAGAGTGGCCGTGTGCATGAACTCGACGGAGGCCGCGAGCTTCACATGCCCGTCGCCCTCGTAACCGGACAGACCGGCGGTCGCGAGCGTCAGCATGGGCCGCAGGCGCTTGCCGCCGGAAGAGATCAGGTGGTTCGCCACCTCCGGGATCATCGTGACCTCGGAGCCCGTGCGCGACAGGATCATCGCATTGACCCGTTCCATGTCGGAGGCCACAAGGGATACGAGCTTCTCGATGCTCGCATTCTTCTCGGGATGCTTGTCTTCGAACGGAACGACGACGCCCACGTCTCACTACCCGGGTTGCCGGCCGGCTTGGCCGGTAGGAATATCGATCACCGTGGCATGGCACTTTCCATGCTGCAATGCAAACGCTTACCGCAAGGGAAGGATCTCAGGCCAATGGTCGAAATCGTCCGCACCAACGATCTCGTTCTGATTGGCTTCCTACAATCCCTCTTGGAAAACGCCAATATCCCAGTTCTCGTCGCCGACGCGCATATGAGCGCCCTGGAGGGCATGACGGGCGCCTTTCCCCGCCGGATCCTCGTGCCCGAGGATGATCTGCGGCAGGCACGCCGCCTGATCGCCGAGGCCGGTCTCGAAGCCGAGCTGCGGCATGAGTGAGGGTACGATGGCTGAGATCACGGAGGATTTGCTCCTGGGCGGGCGCGTCCATCTCGTTCAGCCGGAAAAAGGGCATCGGGCCGGCACGGATGCGGTGCTTCTGGCAGCGTCGGCGCCGGTGAGGCCCGGTGATGTCGTGATGGATGTGGGCGCGGCGACGGGGGCCGTCGGGCTCATGATAGCGACTCGGGAGAAGGGCGCACGCTTCACCTTCGTGGAGCGCGACCCTCATCTCGCGGAACTCTGCCGCCGGAACTGCCGTAACAATGGTGTCCCAGGCGAGGTGGCCGTCGCGGACGTGCTGGACAAGGCCTCGCGCCGGGCCGCGGGACTGAATCCGGAGAGTGTCGATCTCGTCCTCACCAATCCGCCATTCCTGGAGGAGGGGCAGGCCCGGATCTCGCCGGACAGGGGCCGGGCGGCGGCTCACGCCCTGCCGGCGGGCGGGCTGGAGGCTTGGCTCAAGGCCTGCTCAGGACTTCTCAGGCCAAAGGGGCAGCTGGTCCTGATTCACCGGGCCGACCGGGTGGCCGAATGTCTTCAGATCGTGGAAAAATGGCTCGGAGGCCTGGAGCTCCGCTTCGTCCATCCAAGCACCGACCGGCCCGCGATTCGCTTCCTGCTTTCCGGAATCAAAGGCAGCCGTGCTCCCTTGAGCATCCTGCCGCCAGTGATTCTGAACGGCCCTGACGGGCGGTTCACCCCGCAGGCCGAAGCCTTGCACCGGGGCGAGGCCACTCTCCTATGAAAAGGCGTGGCGCTCCTCAAAAGTGAGATGGCCGGGACAAGCCCGGCCATGACGAGAGCAATGGTAGGCAGCTTTTCCGATCACCAGCGATAACCCGGTCTGCGGACCGTGCGGCAGACCTCGATCGGGCGACGCACCCAGCGGTAGCCGTTCCAGATCCGCCGGGGCTCGACCCAGCAGCGGCGCACGGTGCGGACGGGGCGGTAAGCCCGATAGGGACGTCCATAATAGCGACGGCCGTAATAGGGGCGCCCGTACTGGACAGTCACGACCGGTGCGGGACCGCGATAGCCGTAGCCCCGGTAATAGGGCTGCGCCTCCGCTGTCTGCACTGACAGAGCACCGAAGCCCAGGGCCGCAAAACCAAGAAGGCCGAACATCAGCTTACGCATTCATTCTCTCCTCAACTCCGCCCAGACACCGGAGTGAAACGGTGTCACGACCGGGCTGTTGTCCATGATGAAGATTTAAACGCTCTTAACTGAACGGTGCCCGACAACTTCCCTAACGGTATGTTCATCTTGGGAAGCCGGGCCGTGCACCCTACATAGAGGCCATGGCTCAAACAGCGTTCTCCTCCATGCTCCCGGCACGTCTGCAATTCCTTCTTCCGAGCAAATACCGCACCTATGCCCATCCCATCGTGCCCGTGGTGCGCCTGTCGGGGGCCATCGGCGCCGTCATGCCCCTGCGGACAGGGCTCGCCATGTCGAGCGTGGCGCCGCTTCTGGAGCGCGCCTTCTCGGTGCCGGGCGCGAAGGCGGTGGCGCTGGTCATCAACTCGCCGGGCGGCTCGGCGGCTCAGTCGCACCTGATCTTCAAGCGCATCCGCGCCTTTGCCGAGGAAAAGAAGCTTCCCGTCATCGCCTTCGTGGAGGATGCGGCGGCCTCCGGCGGCTACATGATCGCCTGCGCGGCGGACGAGATCTATGCCGATCCGGCTTCCATCGTCGGCTCCATCGGAGTCGTCTCCGCGAGCTTCGGGTTCCATGAGCTGATCGAGCGGATCGGCATCGAGCGGCGGGTGCATACCGCCGGCAAGAGCAAGGCGATGCTCGATCCGTTCCGGCCCGAGAACCCGGACGACGTGGTGCGCCTGAAGGGGCTCCAGCGCCAGATTCACGAGGTGTTCGTCGGCCTCGTTCGGGACCGCCGCGGCGAAAAGCTCAACGATTCCTACGACGATCTCTTCTCCGGCGCCTTCTGGGTCGGGGCGGAGGCGGTCGATCTCGGTCTCATCGACGGGCTGGGCGACATCCGCACCATCCTGCGCCAGCGCTTCGGCGACAAGGTGCAGTTCCGCATGATCGAGCCCGCCCGCCCGCCGCTGCTGGGACGCCTGCTGGGGCGGCGCTCGTTCGGGCAGAGCAGCCTGATCGATCCCGGCGAGATCGTCGGCGCCCTCGAAGAGCGGGCCGCCTGGGCGCGGCTGGGGCTTTAAGGCATCGGTGTCATTCCGGAGCGCCCTGGACGGCGGGACCGGCTGATACGCACCTCCCACGTCATCACCGGCCTTGTGCCGGTGATCCCGATCCGGGAAGCACAGCACTTCACAGCATCGGGATGGCCGGGGCGAGCCCGGCCATGACACCCAGAACACCCCAACGCTTGACTTGAGCCGCCCGTCATCCCAAGGGTTCGCCTGACATTTTTGAGACAAACCGGACGCCGATATGACGAGCGAACCCGCGCATATGAACCCTGCGCGCTCTTTCCAGGGCCTGATCCTCACGCTCCAGCGCTATTGGGCCGAACAGGGCTGCGTCATCCTCCAGCCCTACGACATGGAAGTCGGTGCGGGCACCTTTCACCCGGCCACCACCTTAAGGGCTCTGGGCCCCAAGCCCTGGCGCGCCGCCTATGTGCAGCCCTCCCGCCGCCCGAAGGACGGACGCTACGGCGAGAACCCGAACCGGCTCCAGCACTATTACCAGTTCCAGGTGATCCTGAAGCCGAACCCGCCGAACCTGCAGGAGCTCTATCTCGGCTCGCTCAAGGCCATAGGCATCGATACCTCCGTCCACGACATCCGCTTCGTCGAGGACGATTGGGAGAGCCCGACGCTCGGCGCCTGGGGCTTAGGTTGGGAATGTTGGTGCGACGGCATGGAAGTGTCGCAGTTCACTTACTTTCAGCAGGTGGCCGGCTTCGAGTGCTCGCCGGTGGCGGGCGAATTGACCTACGGCCTCGAGCGCCTCGCTATGTATCTGCAAGGCGTGGAGTCGATCTACGATCTCAACTTCAACGGACTCGAAGGCGACCAGAAGGTCACCTACGGGGATGTGTTTCTGCAGGCCGAGCAGGAATATTCGCGCCACAACTTCGAATATGCCGACACGGAGATGCTGTTCCGGCATTTCCGCGATGCGGAGACCGCCTGCCGCAAGTATCTCGCGGACGGCGAGCCGAAGCCCGGCTCCAACGACAATCGCCATCTGATGGCGCTGCCGGCCTACGACCAGTGCATCAAGGCCAGCCATGTGTTCAACCTGCTCGACGCTCGCGGCGTGATCTCAGTCACCGAGCGCCAGAGCTACATCCTGCGCGTCCGCGAACTGGCGAAGGCCTGCGGCGCAGCATGGCTGAAGACCGAGGGCGGAGGCGTGGCGGCGTGACCGCTGCCCTGATCCGTTCCCTTACTCAGACATAAAGTTCTCCGATGCCCGATCTTCTCCTCGAACTCTTTTCCGAAGAAATCCCCGCCCGCATGCAGCGTCGTGCAGCGGAGGATTTGAAGAAGCTTGTGACCGATGCGCTCGTGGAGCGCGGCTTCCTCTATGAGGGCGCGAAGGCCTTCGCTACGCCGCGGCGGCTGGCGCTCCATGTCGCCGGCCTGCCGGTGAAGGGGCAGGACGTGCGCGAGGAGCGCAAAGGTCCGCGCGTCAGCTCGCCCGATGCGGCGATCCAGGGCTTCCTCAAGGGGGCGGGACTGTCCTCCATCGAGCAGGCGAAGATCGAGAGCGATCCGAAGAAGGGCGAGTTCTACGTCGCAATCATCGAGAAACCCGGCCGCGCGACGCCGGACGTGCTGGCGGAGATCCTGCCTGGCATCGTCAAGAACTTTCCCTGGCCGAAATCCATGCGCTGGGGCGCGGCCGCGAAGGAGCCCGGAAGCTTGCGCTGGGTGCGTCCGCTCCATTCCATCGTCTGCACCTTCGGGCCCGAGACCGAGGATCCGGAAGTGGTGCGCTTCGACATCGATGGCATCGCATCGGGCAATGTCACGAAGGGCCACCGCTTCCTCGCGCCGGGTGAAATCCATGTGAAGCGCTTCGACGATTACGCGCCGGCGCTGGAGCGCGCCAAGGTCGTGATCGATACGGACCGCCGCAAGGACATGATCCTGCACGACGCGAAGGACCTCGCCTTCGCGCAGGGCCTCGAACTCGTCGAGGACGAGGGGTTGCTGGAAGAGGTCGCGGGCCTCGTGGAATGGCCCGTGGTGCTCATGGGCTCCTTCGACGAAGCCTTTCTCGACATCCCGCCGGAGGTGATCCGCACGACCATCCGGGCGAACCAGAAATGCTTCGTGCTCCGCGATCCAAACACCGGCAAGCTCGCCAACAAGTTCCTGCTGACGTCGAACCTCGTCGCCAGCGATGGCGGCAAGACCATCGTGGGCGGCAATGAGCGCGTGGTGCGGGCGCGTCTCTCGGATGCGAAATTCTTCTGGGAGACGGACCAGAAGGTGAAGCTCGAAGACCGGCTGGAGAAGCTGAAATCCATCGTCTTCCACGAGAAGCTCGGCACGCAATACGAACGCGTCGAGCGCATCGCGGCGCTCGCCAAGGAACTGGCGCCCATCGTCGGTGCCGATCCTGCGCTGGCAGAACGCGCAGCGCGCCTCGCCAAAACCGATCTCGTCACCGAGATGGTGGGTGAGTTCCCTGAGCTGCAGGGCCTCATGGGCCGCTATTACGCGACGCTGCAGGGCGAGCATGCTTCCATCGCGGCCGCCATCGAGGAACACTACAAGCCGCTCGGCCCGTCCGATCGCGTGCCGACGGATCCTGTGTCCGTTGCCGTAGCGCTTGCCGACAAGATCGACACCCTCGTCGGCTTCTGGGCCATCGACGAGAAGCCGACAGGATCGAAGGATCCTTACGCCCTGCGCCGCGCGGCGCTGGGCGTGATCCGACTGGTGCTGGAGAACGATCTCAAGCTGCCGCTGATCTCCCTGCTGGCGAAGCCCTTCGCCCGCGATGCGAAGGATGTTCTCTTCGAGGAGTTCGTGCAGGCCAGGAAGCTCGTCGAAGCCATCGAGGACAGCGCCATCGCCGGCCTCGTCGATCATCCGACGCTTCCGGATCTGGAGTCCATTTTTAGGCAGCGGCAATTGGGGAATTCCGAGAGCCTGGCGCGCATCATGTATGTGCGTGCACTCGATCTTCTCTCCTTCTTCGCCGACCGCCTGAAGGTCTATCTCCGCGACCAGGGTGCGCGGCACGATCTCATCGATGCGGTGTTCTCGCTCGAAGGCCAGGACGACCTGCTCATGATCGTCCGCCGCGTGGAGGCGCTCGGCCGTTTCCTCGACACGGAGGACGGCAAGAACCTGCTCGCCGGCTATCGGCGTGCCGCCAATATCCTGCGCATCGAGGAGAAGAAGGATGGGCGCTCCTACAACGAGGCGCCCGATCTTCAGATCGTGAACGATCAGGGTCAGATCGAGGAGAAGGCGCTGGCCGTGGTTCTCCACGGGGCCAAGGAAGAGGCGAAGACAGCCATCGAAGCGGAGGATTTCGAGGGTGCGATGCGCGCCTTGTCCCGGTTGCGCCAGCCCGTGGACGCGTTCTTCGACAAGGTGACCGTCAATGCAGAGGACGCAGGCCTCCGGGCCAACCGCCTGCGGCTCCTCAACGACATCCGCGAGGCGACCCGCACGGTGGCGGATTTCTCCCGCATCGAGGGATAGCATTCCCAAGGTGCTCGGGCTCATCGCTGGAGAACGCGATCTTCCCCGGAAGAGGGCTGCTTCCACCCCTTTGGAGGCAGCCCCCAAGACGCCTCCAGAGGTTAATTCATGTTAAGGTGTGGCGTGAGAGGCACAGCCAATCGGCCGCCGAGGGTCTAGGTAGGCGGCAACTGATTCATTCAGAAGACCGAAGATGATTCGACGCCTCCTGATTGCCGCTCTCCTGGGCGCGCCCCTTGCTGCCTGCCAGACCGCCCAGCAGCCGGTCGCCACGGCGGACGATTCCGCGTGGTATGTCGGTATGAAGCCGGACAAGCCGCACAACATCCCACTGGTCGACAGGCGCAAGATGGACCCGAAATACGCCCGCCAGACGGTGGAGTACAAGGGTCCCGAGAAGCCTGGCTCCATCGTGGTCGATATTGACGAGCGCATGCTCTACCTCGTCCAGCCCGAAGGCAAGGCGATCCGCTACGGCGTCGGCGTCGGCAAGCAGGGCTTCTCCTGGAAGGGGATCGCCACGGTGGGCCGCAAGGGCGTCTGGCCCAACTGGTCGCCCACCAAGACCATGGTCGGCATCAAGCCCGACCTGCCGCGTTACATGGAAGCCGGTCTCGACAACCCACTCGGCGCCCGCGCGCTCTATCTGCACCAGAACGGCGCCGACACGCTCTTCCGCATCCACGGCACCAACGAGCCTTGGAGCATCGGCGAGCAGGTCTCCTCCGGCTGCGTCCGCATGCTGAACGAGGATGTGGCGGACCTCTACGAGCGCGTCCCCGTCGGCACGACGGTCTACGTGAAGCGCAACGGGCGGTATCGGGTTTAAGACAAGGCGGCCTTCGGGGCCGCCTTTTTCGTTAGGGCCATGACGTATTATGTCTACATGCTCGCCAGCGGTCGCCATGGTACATTGTATGTCGGTGTGACGAACGATCTCGCGCGACGTATCTACGAACATAAGACTAAGGTTATCAAAGGCTCCACCTCGAAATACGACGTGACCCGCCTCGTTTGGTACGAAGCTTATGAACAAATTGCGGACGCCATTGCTCGAGAAGAAGTGCTGAAGACGTGACGTCGTGATTGGAAAATCCGCCTGATCGAAGAGATGAACCCTGAGTGGGAGGATCTCTATCTCACCCTAAACCAATAAAGTACTGTCATTCCGGGGCGGCCAAAGGCCGAGCCAGGAATCCCCATAACACGACGCCTCCGGAAAAGGGTGAGCGGCGTTGCGCCTCATTCTGCGCCGTCAGCGGTTATGGATTCCGGGCTCCGCTGCGCGGCCCCGGAATGACAGTCGAGGCAACCATTCCAGGATTGCTGTCCTGACCCAAGGCTTGCCCCTCCTGAAATTTCCCGGAACCTCGGCTGTTCAGCTTGCGTTTGGGCTCCACATGTTTCAAGCCAACACCTGCGCTGAAGCAGGGCGTATTCAGAGCCAAGGGATCGAGCGATGACGCAGTGGG
>KI912070.1:6959-7239 GCA_000517005.1 Microvirga lupini | reverse complement strand
CGTCACCGTCGGGGCGCTGGCCAAGGGCGCGGGCGACGAGCGCTTCGCCTATGACTCATACCGCCGCTTCATCACCATGTATTCCAACGTGGTGCTCGGCCTCGAGCATCATCACTTCGAAGAAATCCTCGACGAGTACAAGGACCGCAAGGGCTACAGCCTCGACACGGACATGACCGCCGAGGACTGGAAGGCCATTCTTCCGCGTTACAAGAACCTCGTCGAGAAGGAGCTCGGCAAGCCCTTCCCGCAGGAGCCGCAGGAGCAGCTCTGGGGCGCC
>KI912070.1:3147-6722 GCA_000517005.1 Microvirga lupini | reverse complement strand
CGTTTCCGGCATCGCCATCGGGCTTCTGGTGTTGCAGCAATCCCACCTGCAGCAGGCCGCCGTACCACCGGCGGCCTGGCCCTTCGCGATATCGCTGGTCCTCGATCTCATCATCGGTCAACTCGCTGCGCAGGGTAGAGCCGAGCCGCTCACCATGGGCGATCGATTCGTTGCGGTGATCGGCGCTGGTTTGATCGTCACGGTGATGGTAGCTTTGGGATAACGATATCGAAGAGGGGGCAAGGATGGCGCTGCACAAGGGTTCATGCCATTGCGGTAAGGTGGCGTACGAGGTCGAGATGGACTTCGATCAGGCCTTCGAGTGCAATTGTTCCCACTGCAGCCGGAAGGGCTATCTCCTGACCTTCGTGCCTCGTGAAGCCCTGACTGTACTTCGTGGGGAGGAGAGCCTTTCCACCTATACCTTCAATACGCATACGATCCGGCATCGTTTCTGTGCCACCTGCGGCTGCGTGCCTTTCGGCGAGGGCAAGAAACCCACGGGAGAGGCGACGGCGGCGATCAACATTCGCTGCCTGGAGGACGTCGCCCTGTCTCAGCTCAAGATCGTTCCAGTGGACGGGCGGAGCTTCTGAAGCCGGCTAGATTTCCCTGGCGGTTAATCGAAGCTGACCCTAGGGCAATTGAAATGAAACGGAATATCATTTAAATTCATCCTTCTCGCTGGGGCGGGCAGCTAACTCTTGGTCAAACAGAAGGGGCGGTGCCGTCTGAGAGACCAACGCTGCATTTCCGAAAGAGCAGGATGCCGGACAGTTTGAGCGTTACCAGAGATGGCTTCATTCGTGACCTGCACAGCACCCCTGCTGCAGCCAGGAGCTTCGATGCGCCCGACGCCTCAAGCACACAGCTTCTCACCATCCTTCAGCAAGCCCCTGGCTTCTTTTGCTTTCTGCGTTGCCCGGACGACGTCGTTGCTCTGACGAACAACGCCTTTCTGCAATTGACCGGGGGCAAGGACATTGCCGATCATGCCCTGGGTGAGACGCCGCTGGCCCGTTGGCCGGGCTTCAAGGAGCGCCTCGATCAGGCTCGTGCCGGCACTGCCGCCTCAGATCCTCTTCGGGTGACCATCCCTTGCCAACCGAATCCCGAGAGCACGGCCGAGGAGCGGTTCGTCGAATTCTCATTCCAGCCTGTCTGGGGAGTGAACAGGACACTTGTCGGAATCGCCGTCCATGGCAGTGACGTGACCGAGCACGTTCGGCGAGAGCGGGAATTGAGCGCCGACAACGAGCGCTTGGAGTCGATTCTCGAAGTCCTCGGCGATGGCTTCGTCGTCTTCGACGAGGAATTCCGGGTCGTCAAGCTCAACCCTGCCGCTCTCCGATATGACGGGCGTCAGGCCGAAGAGATCATCGGCAAGACCCATTGGGAGGCGTGGCCCACATCGGCGGGCTCTGTGTTGGAAGTCGCCTACCGGCGATGTCCCGCGGAGCAGGTGCAACTCTCATTCGAGCGCCGTTATCTCGGCTTCGGCAAGGACCGGTGGTTGGAACTCCGTCTCTGCCCGGTTCCGGGCGGGATCGTCAGCTTCTATCGCGACATCAATGAACGTAAGGCTTCCGAGGAGGCGCTGCGCGCCAGCGAGGAGCGGTTCAGGGCTCTCGTCGAGGCCGTTCCCCACCAGGTGTGGGAAGCAGGACCGGACGGATCGGTCGAGTGGTCCAACGGGCGCTTCCCCGAATACTTAGGCATCACTCTGGAAGAACTCGCGAACGGTGCATGGGAGCGCATCGTCCATCCGGACGATTATCCAGTTGTGGCCCAGGCCTGGCGCCAGGCCCTGCAGGATGGAACGGTTTTCGAAAGCGAGATCAGGCTGAAAAGGGCCCGCGACAATGCCTACCGCTGGTTCCTGTCGAAAGCCGTTCCTGTTCGCGATCCCGAAGGGAGCGTCGTTCGCTGGATCGGCACGAACACCGACATTCATGATCAGAAGATGGCCGCAGAGGAACTGGTCCATCTGAATGCCAGATTGGAGAAGCGTGTCGAGGAGAGCACCCGGGACCGGGACCGCCTCTGGCATCTCTCGACCGATCTCATGCTCGTCGCCGACTTCAACGGAACGATCGTGGCGGCCAATCCAGCCTGGAGCCGCATGCTCGAATGGAAGAACGGTGATCTCATCCGGGCATCCGTCCTTGATCTCGTTCATCCTGAGGATCGGGGCACGGCTCATCTGGCCGTCAGACGACTGTCCCGCGATCTGACCACCTGCAGCATTCAAAGCAGGCTTCTCCACCGGGACGGATCCTATCGTTGGATCGCCTGGACGGCCGTGTCGGATGAGCGATTCATCCATGCGGTCGGCCGCGACATCACCGCCGAGGAGGAGGCGGCTCAGGCGCTGAAACAGGCCGAAGAAGCGCTGCGTCAGTCGCAGAAGATGGAGGCCGTGGGCCAGCTGACCGGCGGAATCGCGCATGATTTCAACAATCTGCTGACCGGCGTGATCGGCAGCCTGGATCTCATCCAGACCCGTGTGGCGCAGGGACGCACGGGCGAGATCGGCCGCTACATCGACGCTGCCATGTCCTCGGCGAACCGGGCCGCTTCGCTCACGCACCGCCTTCTTGCCTTTTCAAGGCGCCAGCCGCTCGATCCGAAGCCGGTCGATGCGAATAGCCTCATGGCGTCGATGGACGAGCTGTTCCGGCGCACCACGCGCGAGACGATCCGGGTCGAGCTGCAGGCCGCCCAGGATCTCTGGCTCACTCTCTGCGATCCCAACCAGCTGGAAAGCGCACTGCTCAATCTCGTCATCAATGCCCGCGATGCCATGCCCGATGGTGGAGCCATCGTGATTGAGACGGCGAATGGCGAGCTGGATCACGCCTATGCCGCCACGCAGCAGGATGTGAAGCCCGGTCAATATGTTGCCTTGTCGGTGTCGGATACCGGATCCGGCATGTCGGACGATGTGCTTGCGAGGGTCTTCGAACCCTTTTTCACCACGAAACCGATCGGTCAGGGAACAGGTCTCGGCCTCTCGATGGTCTACGGATTCGTCAGGCAATCCGGCGGACATGTCAGGATTTCCTCGGGTATCGGCCAAGGTACGACCGTCGAGATCTTCCTCCCCCGATATCTCAGAGACGCCGAGCCTCAGGGCCTGTCCGCCACGAATGCGCCGGCGGCTCGCCCCAAGGCTCACGAGATCGTGCTCGTGGTCGAGGATGAACGCGTCGTGCGCGATCTCATCGTGGAAATGCTCGACGAGCAGGGCTATCGCGTTCTTCAGGCCGAGGACGGGCCGAAGGGGCTCGCGATTCTGCAGACCGGACAACAAATCGATCTTCTCCTGACCGATGTGGGTCTGCCCGGCTTGAATGGGCGGCAACTTGCCGATGCCTTCCGCGCAGAGCGGCCGGATCTGAAGGTGCTCTTCATGACCGGCTATGTGGAGAGCAGTCTTCTCTCTGCCGGATTTCTGGGGCCCGGCATGGAAGTCATCGCCAAACCCTTTACCCTCGAAACCCTCGCGGCCAGGATCGAGGCCATCATTCACGGTTCGTGAGGATTCAGTCGTCTACGTCATGGCCGGCCTAGAG
>KI912070.1:2178-3047 GCA_000517005.1 Microvirga lupini | reverse complement strand
AACGCCGACCCAAACGCGCACAAGATCGCCGACCTTGAACCGATACTCGGCCATATAAAGGCAACCAACATAGATTGATCCAAGTTCCTTAGTATCAGATGTGACTGCTCCGCTCTGATCCACCGCTGAGTAATAGGAACCAGCAACTGAGCTTGAGACTGGCCGACAGGAGGCGAAGCTAAGGCTTCCACTGGGCTTGAGGTATTTTACCTACCATTAAGCAAAGCGCCTCGCTCATGGACATCCATCCGCGCCCTGTCTCGCCCATTAAGCAAGCGTGATCGTAGCTCCCATCAGTGGGCATTGTGATCCACGAATGTTGAGCCGCTACACTCACCTCAGGCCAGAGAAGGTTGCTGAGAAGTTGGCGAAGGCTACAGCCGGCTAAAGGTCAAACGAAAAGAGCCCCAGGTGATCTGCCTAGGGCTCCCGCTCGGTTAAGAGTCATTGGCTAGCTATGGCGAAGGGAGTTAAGACTGCTAGGCACGAAAGATAACGCTGCTCCTGTGCCTCCGGTTCGCTAAATCCCTAAGAAACTTGAAGATTTATCAAGGGGCGACTTCGCAAGACCTTAGATCGGACCTCTAGGGTAGTCATGCCAGTAGTCCCTCATCTCCTGCTGACGCTTGCGGTCAGGCCACACCTCATCGTCACCCTCAATGCAGAACGATGGTGCGCCTTGCACCTGCTCCTTGGTGATGTCAGTGCGGTAGCCCTCAAGATCGTTAGCATACGAGAGCTTATCCCACGGGATAGTGCGATGGTGAACACCGATGCCGAGAAAGCCGCCAAACGTCACGTCAACATACAGGACACGCCCACTGACTTTCTCGATCAGCAGTCGTTTGATTGTGCCAATCTGCTTACCC
>KI912070.1:880-2078 GCA_000517005.1 Microvirga lupini | reverse complement strand
GGTGAGCGGCAGCAGCTGCACGGCGACGCGCCTGACGGGCTCCTCTCCCCCCGATGGCGTGCTGGCGCACGACGGTCAGATAGGCATGCGCCAGCATGGACAGCGTGATGTGCCGATGCCAGCCTGTCCACGAGCGCACCTCGTACTCGTCCAACCCGGTCTCGCCCTTGGCTTCCTCAAAACAGCTCTCGATCCGCCAGCGCGAGCCTGCCACCCGCACCAGCTCGGCGAGCGACGTCTCCTCCGGCGAACGGGTGAGATAGAACGTGAACTGATGCGGGCGGCCTTTCTTACGCCGGATCAGCAGCCCGGTTTTCCAGCCCGGCACCGGCGGTGTGCGATAGGGCAGATAGGCCCAGTCATACAGGCGCGGCCCCTTGGCCCCATCGCCGGCGCTCAGCCGCGTCCAGCCTCTGGCCGGCACATCCTCAAGCCAATCCTCGACGGGCTTGAACCCGAGCCGCTGGGCCGAGGTCACGGCTAGCACATAGCCGCGCCCATGCGCTTCGATCAAGCGCCGGGTCTGGTGATCGGCGCCATAGACGCAGTCGCCCACCACCCACCGGCACGGCACGCCGGCGGCAAAGGCCCGCTTCAACATCGCCTGCCCGAGCTTCGGCTTGGTGGTGAAGCGGATCGCCTCCGGCACGCCGGCTTCGGCGCGGCGGGCCGCATCGAAGGCCCAAGTTTCCGGCAGATAGAGGGCACGGTCGATCAGCGCATGACCATGCCGGCTGGCATAGGCGAGAAACACCCCGATCTGGCAGTTCTCGATGCGGCCGGCGGTGCCGGAGTACTGGCGTTTGACGCCGGCCGACTTGTTCCCTTTCTTGAGAAAGCCGGTCTCGTCGAGCACCAGCACGGCCTCGGGATCGCCGAGATGCTCGACCACATAGGCGAGCAGATCATCGCGCACCGCGTCGGCATCCCAGTGCATGCGGGCGAGGAAGTCCTGCACGCCATCGGGACTGACATCGCCCGCGGCCTCCGCCAGATGCCAGCCGTTCTTGCGCTCCAGCGGCGCGAGCAGGCCCTGCAGATAGGCCCGGGCGCGCCGGCGCGGCTCAATACGGGTGAAGCGGGGAGCAATCCGGGTGACGAGATCATCCAGCTGATCGGCCCAGCGGTGGGCCTCGCTTGCGTGCGTCATGGCGCGACACCTCCGTGTCTAAGACAACGCGCAAACCCGGCTGTAGTA
>KI912070.1:0-780 GCA_000517005.1 Microvirga lupini | reverse complement strand
AAGCTCTTCTGCGCCGTGCCCGAAGACTGTCCAGTGCCCAACTTCATTGGTGCGGAGGGATGGTCATTCAAGCGCGTTCTCCGCCGCCAGGATGTTGCACCACCCGGCTTCCACGACCGGGCAGCCCGTGCTGGTGTGTGCTATAACGGCTTCTACCTGTTTCAAGTCACAGCCCGAGCAATCTCTGGCGGGCAATCTGCTCCCCGGTGCAGGGCGGGAGCACCAGAAGTCTGCGACTGAGCAAGCTGCCAGGACCCACTGCAAGACGGCAAAAGGGCGCTGCCATAGGAAAGACCCTACACCGGGTTCGTACAATTGCCACAAAGTCCCGCTGCGTTGCACACAAGAGACCCGGAACAAGGGCGAGGATGTAGGGGCATTCAGCGGCCATGCGTGCCGCCAACGAGAGTGTCTCAATGCAAGTTCTGCTCCCGACCGATGCCTCAGCAGCCACGCCTCCTTTTCCACCGGAGAGCACGTTGAGCCAAGGGCTGGGCTCCGACGAACTTCAGATGCTTGGGGACCGGCTGCGGCTGACCTATAGGCCGGTTGAAGCTCCTCTTCCGGTTCGGCTGGCAGAGCTTGTGGAGCGGCTCGCACGACGGGAGCAGGCCAAGGATTAGGTGAGCGCTGGTCAACCCCTTGGGTTTCGGCCTCAATGGGCACGTTTCGCCCTCTCCTCTGAGCCTCTTATAGCAAAGGCGAGCGTATATCGCCGGTCAAGGCTAATATTGCTAAGCTTAGCGTCTAGAAGCGCTTTCAGCAGCATTAGGACTAGAG
>KI912069.1:185823-189456 GCA_000517005.1 Microvirga lupini | reverse complement strand
GCAGCCCGCGCGCTGCTCCTCCAATCAGAGGACCACTCAAACGGAAACTTTGTTCCTACTTGATCGGACACTGAGCGCGAACTGCAGATAACGCCAAACAGCGTACCACATGATCACGGACCGAAACTGATGACGGGCATAGGAGATTGATCGCACATCCTATCTTACCACTCACTGGGACATACCGGCAGCCATTCTCGTGACAAAGCACGGACGAGACGAATCTTCTCCATCCGCATAGGTGACGCATTTCAGAGTGTGGACGAAGTGAAAGAAGCAATTGCGGCTCCAGGCGCTGACGCTTTGGCCCAACATATTGAGAGTCCTGCCGGTCGACCGGCAGGACTCGACTTTCATATGCAAATGACGTTCGACTTTCCCATCTAGTCAGCGGTGCCGCGATCAATATCGTCGGCTAACGGCCGCTTGGAAGCGCTACCCTCGTCATCTCGACGAGGAAGGCTTTCCCAGTTCTCCGCGCAAGGCTTGCAATCTAACCCTGTTTGCTTCTGCCATTGGCAGGGATCGGGCAATACAGGCACCGTCGACAAAAACCGCATAGGTCTGCCTTGCCTCATTGTCCAACTCGATCGAGACATTCATAAGCATGTCCCTCCGGATACCGAAACCCCTGTAAATTAATGCACGCGAGTTCGCGTGGTTCTTAGAAGTAGCCTGTTGCCACAAGTTCTTTATTCAACCGCAATCGCTTTGAGGGCACGCCTGATGGCGACCTTGGCAGCTTCAATGTGTCCAGCAGCCAGTAATTCATCAACGATTCTGAGTGCCATAACCGCATCTGGTCGCTGGGCCGCGTCTGGAGCGACTGCGGTCGCACCTTGAGCCCCGGCAGCACAAGCAAGATCATCGCTCTGGCCAGTGAGATAGGCCGGGCTGCACTTGAGCACTGTCGCCAGGCTTGCGACCGCGTCCTCGCTAGGACGTTTGGAGCACCCCGTAATAATGTCCTGAATGAACCCTGCCTCAAGGCCAGCTTCCAGGGAGGCTCGGCGCCACGAGATCTTGAGCGCACAGACGCGTTCTCCGATGCGCTCTTTCAGGATCGCATTCACACTGGACTCCTTCCGATGCGGACCTGGCTAAAAGCCAAAAGGCGGGAAGGCGGTACATCCGCGCTCTTCCCGCCTACCTTTCGGCTCCAGCTATCCTCGGCCGACTATGGTAAATAAATCACTAACTCACCGGCCCTTAATGCACTCCCTGACGTGGGCCTCAGCTGAATCCGATTCCGCCTCGTCAAGTAGGTCAATGGTCTGCGCCGCGCAGACGCCGTACTGATGCATGATCGGCCGGCGCTTGGCCGCATCGGTGGCTGGAATGTAATCCTCCTAGTGACTTGACCCCGCAATATAATTGGCTACCTGATCGTGCCCTACCTTCCCGAGTATAGGACGAGTTATGGATCAACCTGAACAGCAGCTAGACTTCGCTCGCATCACTGCAGATATCGTTTCGTCTTACGTCGCCAATAACTCCGTTCATCGTGCCGACCTGCCGAACGTGATCGCATCCGTCCATGCCGCACTCCAAGGGCTGGTCGCTCCCAAACAGGCAGAACCTGAGAAGCCGGAGCCGGCCGTTTCGATCCGCAGATCCATCACGCCCCATTTCCTGATCAGTCTTGAAGACGGCAAGAAGTACAAGACACTCAAGCGCCACCTCAGAAAGTTGGGGCTAACGGCTGAGGAGTATCGTGCAAAGTGGGGGCTCTCGGCCGATTATCCGATGGTTGCACCCAACTATGCTGCGAAGCGCTCTGAACTCGCTAGAAGCAGCGGCCTTGGCCAGCAGAGAAGGAAGACTGCCGCGAAAGATGCGCTAGCGATTGACGAGACCGTCACGGCGCCAGCTGAAGCCTCAAAGCCAAAGCGCCGCACTTCTTCTAGAAAGATCAAAGCAAGCGAATAGACATAATCACAGGCCTGGTGTTCGGGTGCCGGACCTCACCGTGGGTTCCGCACAGCGCTTGCATATCTCGCGAGCTGCTCGTCAAACCAGGCACACGTATTGAAAACGGGGGGCGGGAGATCCGCGCTTGCCCCCGGCTCCACGCTCCAGAAAACGACCACCGCCTAGGGGTGCACCTCTGCAGGTCAGCTCGTCTCGCGATGTTATAGGCCGAAGCAAGGCCCGCCGAACACCGAGCGAATACAGGGCGATCCACCGCGCCTGCTTCCAGAGGATGTCACGGTCACTCCGCCCTGAGGGCTTCTTGGCATTCGGTGATCCCGAACGACTGGGGTAGTGCGATGGTCTCGGACAACGGATTCTGCCCGATGATCTCGGACGACCACGGGGACGCGATGATCGCGCACGACGGGTGGCGTACGATGGTCGCGGACCACGAAACCGCTGCCATCGTAGCCGCGGTCGCGAGCCGTCGCTCCTTCGTCTATGGCAACAAAAGCCAGACAAGCGGAGAGCGCGACGGCAACTCGGGTCAATGTCGTAATACCAGCATTCATGAGAGGGCTCCTCTTCTCTGGGTGAGGAGCTTGCGACGTGCTCCACGCGCGGTCTGTGAGCGGGATCACAAACAGAGTGTCTCCGCTGATGCCGCTTGGGCCACGGCGCATAGATGAGGAGCGTCGAGTCGAACTGGCAAGGGACGTGAATGCGCTAGAAGCCAGAGCCTCAACTCACAAATTAGGTCTCGTAAGGGGCCTCAGTTCACTATTGAGATAGCCAGCGCCCCTCCGGACAGGCCGGTCGATGCACACATCGTTACTGTTTGTGAGCAGGTCGTTACGGGGCCACCATAGCGGCGGCTACGATTGTCGCTGCATAGGCTGATAGGGTGACGAGTGGGCCCAGCACAGTCGCAGCCACAAGGAGGCCGAGGGAAGTCTTCAGGGTACGCATGACGAAGCTCCTTCAGGGTTCAGCTTCGAGCCTGACCTCAGGACGCTAACCAAGGGTTAACCTTGGCTATAACCTCTGCTGACCTCCTCGATGAGGGGATCTTAAGGCATCTCCTGCTTTAAGCCCCTCCTCCGCTCTCCTGAGCAACCTCATCCCACTAACCAAGCCATTGAGAAACCATGAGTCACGAAGCCATCATCTTCACCGACGGCGCATCATGCCTGGGAAACCCCGGACCTGGAGGCTATGCCGCTGTCATCACCATCGCTGGTGCGGAACAAGTCATCGTCGGCCGAGATCGCCCTACGACCAACAATAAGATGGAGATGACGGCAGCTATCAAAGCGCTTAAAGCTGTCCCTCAGGATCTCCCCATCGTGATCCACAGCGACAGCCAGTACGTGATCAAGGGCGGGCTTGTCACGTTAACTGCAGTTGGACGCAATGAGACTTGGCCGGCTGCATAAGTGCTCAAGCGGCAATGCCTGCTACGGTTTTCCATTCCGCCATGGCATTGAGGCGATGCAGATGCGTCGCAAGGGCGGAGCGGCGGGAACGGGGTGGAACGAAGAGGTTGCGGACGGCTGAGAAGATACTTACGAACCTCTGCAGACCACCCGGCGATCGAAAGCCCTGCATTGCCCGCTCCCGTCGACGCAAAGGCAGATGTGAATTCTCTGCTCGGTTGTTAAGCCCTTTGTGCGGCCGGTGTTCGACGGCTGGCATGACCTGACACCGGGCAGCGGTGTA
>KI912069.1:185159-185723 GCA_000517005.1 Microvirga lupini | reverse complement strand
ACGGCGCCGATCCGGTCCAGTCGTTTGACTTCCTCGGCTATAGCTTTCGGCCGAGAAAGGCAGCCTGGCGCGGTGGTCGTTATGGCACCTCCTTTCTGCCTGCGGCGAGCCCGAAGGCGCTGAAGGCGATCCGGAAGACGATCCGAGGGTGGGCGTTCCACCACCGGACCGACCAATTCCTGGTGGATCTAGCGCGGATGTACCGACCATACATCCAGGGCTGGATCAACGACTACAGCCACTTCTACAAGTCGGCGTTGACTTGGACTTTGCATCGCATCGATGCCTTCCTGATCCGCTGGGCCTGCAACAAGTTCAAGCGGCTGCGCCGGCGGCCCAAGGGCGCAAGGGAGTGGTTAGCGCAGGTGATCCGCGCCAATCCGCACCTGTTTGCGCATTGGCGCTTGCTGCATGGCAATGGCCGAACATCGGGAGCCGTATGACGCGAGAGTGTCACGTACGGTTCTGGGAGCGCGCGGGGGTGGGATTCCCCCGCGCGACTCGCCAGGTCGTAATCAATTCGCGGGCCGGAAGCACTGGCTCTGGCGCGCCGCCGACCAACAT
>KI912069.1:169378-185059 GCA_000517005.1 Microvirga lupini | reverse complement strand
CTTGCCAGCAATAGTGATCACAACCTCATCGAGATGCCAGATATCGCGGCGGCTCGGCGCCTTGCGCTTCAGGCGGTGGGCGTAGTCGGGTCCGAACTTTTGGGCCCAGCGGCGGACGGTCTCGTAGGAGACGACAATGCCGCGCTCCAGCAGCATTTCCTCGGCTAATCTCAGGCTTAGAGGAAACCTGAAATACAACCAGACCGCATGGGCAATGATCTGGGAGGGGAACCGATGGCGCTTGTAACGAACGGGGCTGCTCATGCCGCGGCTCTTACGCTACAAGTCGCTGCCCAAAAGTTACCGTGACATCGTCGTCGTGATGTCACGGCGAAAATCGTAGTAGCCCAGTGTTCGGACGTTAGATTCGAGCGCCCTCTACCGTCCTTCAATCACCGTCTTGATGTAACCGAATCTGCGAACGTTGCGGCCTCTTATCACCTCAACGAGCATCGGCCGCTGCATCCTCATGCACGTGGCCGCCGAGAAAAAGCTGACCGACGCGCGGGTCAGTTAGCAACTTCTTCGCATCGTCGTGCATGCGGGTCTGGCCGAGCTCAAGCACCAAGCCATAGTCGGATAACGCGAGCGCGGCCTTGGCGTTCTGCTCCACCATCAGGATCGTTACGCCGCTGTCGCGCAAGCGGATCAGGGTTTGGAAGACCTCCCGCACCATGTTCGGCGACAGGCCGATAGAGGGTTCATCGATGAGCACCAACTTAGGATCGAGCAGAAGCGAGCGGGCCACCTCGAGCTGCTTCTGCTGACCGCCGGAAAGCTCGATCGCCTTACGATTCCTGAACTCCCGCAGCATCGGGAACTGGTCCATCACCGCTTCGATGCGCTGGCGCACCTTGGCTTGGTTGGACGCAGTGATCCCACCAAGCTCGAGGTTGTGATAGACCGAAAGCTGCGGCACCACATTGTGGCCCTGCGGCACATAGGTCACACCATGGGCGATCATCTGGCGCGGCGTCTGGCCCGTAACCTCTTGGCCATCCAGCAGGATCTGACCCGAGTGAATCTGCAACAGGCCGAAGATCGCCTTGAACACGGTGGACTTGCCCGCGCCGTTGGGACCGATCATTGTGGTGATCGACGCCTTCGGGATCCTGAACGAGACGCCGTTCAGGATCGTGATCGTACCGTAGCCGCCATGGACGTTGCGCAGTTCAAGCATCAGTCAGCCACCGAGATAGGCATCGATTACAGTTTGGTTCGACCGAATCTCGTCCGGTGTCCCCTCGGCAATGACTGCGCCTTCGGCGAGCACGATTACCCGGGTGCAGAGGCTCATCACGAACTCCATATTATGCTCAATCACCACGAATGTCGTACCATGCTCGGCATTGTAGGCGGCGAGCCGCTCCCTCAGGTGTGCGAGCATCGTTAGGTTCACGCCGCCCGCCGGCTCGTCGAGTAGCACGAGGGCTGGACCCGCCATGAAAGCCATAGCTGCATCCAGCAGCTTTTGCTGACCATAAGACAGCGAGCCCGCCAGCGTGCCGCGCAGATGGTTCAGTCGGAAGAACGAAATCATCCTCTCAGCGTCTGCCGTGAGGCCAGCATCAGAGGGGCCAAAGAGTCGGGACAGCATTGTGCCGCGATGCTCCTGCCCCGCCAGGACGATGTTGTCGAACACGCTCATCTTCGGGAATACAGAGAGCTGCTGGAAGGTGCGGCCCACGCCGAGCCTGTTCAGCTTCGATGGACGTAGGCCGGAGACATCGCGGCCGTTGACGTGGACCTGGCCCGCATCAGGTTCGAGCTGACCGAGGATGCAGTTGAAGAGCGTCGACTTGCCGGAGCCGTTCGGCCCAATCAGGCCGAGGATCTCGCCCTTGTGCACATCGAAGGACACGCCCCTGACGGCCATGATGCCCCCGAAGCTTTTCTCGATGCTGCGGACAGAAAGGACTGGCTGGCTCATTTGAGCTGCTCCCCATACTGGAGATCGGCGCGGGCGACAGGCCGCGCGATGAATCGGCCGCGGATGCGGCCCCAGATGCCAATCATGCCCGACGGGACGAAGATGAGCATGATGATCACGAGCACCGCGTAGATGATGAGGTAGTAGCCTTCGGTGAGGCGGAGGATCTCGGGCAGGAGGATCACGACGCCCGCGCCTAGGAATGGGCCAAAGAAGTAACCCGCGCCGCCGACGGCGACCATCAGGAGGATGCGCAGCGAATGGGCGAGCCCGAAGGAGCCTGGCTCGATGAACTGCACGAGCGATGCGATCAGTGCCCCGGCGAGCCCACCGTACATAGAACCGATGGCAAAGGCCAGAAGTGTGATGCGGCGGGTGTCGACCCCTAGGCTTTCAGCCCGGATCGGGTTCTCGCGCAGCGCCCTGAAGGCGCGGCCCCAGGGCGAGCGCACGATGCCCCACATCATAAGCGCGGCGATGATCGTCACCACCAGCGTGAAGTAGTAGAAGGGCAGCGATCGCATTGTCGAAAAAAGACCGAAGTTCGGCCGTGGAATGCCGACGAGCCCGTAGGTCCCGCCTGTCAACCACTCCTCGTTGCGCAGCACGAGGAAGACCAACGTGTTGAACGCGAGCGTCACGAAGGCGAGGAAATGACCCTTCACGCGCAAGGCCGGATAGCCAAGCCCGAACCCGACAACGAAACAGGCCAATACGCCGAGTGGCATGGCCGTAAGCCAATGCCAGCCTGCAAGCGTGAGGAGCGCCGTCGTATAGGCCCCGATAGCCATGAAGGAAGCCTGCGCCAGCGAGATCTGGCCGGCATAGCCCAGCGTCAGGTTGAGACCCATCGCGGCGATCGAGAAGATCAGCCAAGAGGTCATCACGTAGATGATGTAATTGCCCTGTCCGAGAGGTGCGACGGTCGCGAGCGCGATTAGCGCCAGGATCAGGACACGGCGAAGCCAAGAGTTCATCAGACAGCCCTCCCCTCAGGCGTGCCCATAATACCTTGCGGTCGGACCAGGATGATGAGGATGAGAAGGATCAATGGCAGCGCAGCGCGGTATTCGGCAGTGACGTAGGTGGCCACCAGGTTGTCAAGGACGCCAATCAGCAAGCCACCCACCAGCGCGCCGCGGATCTGATTAAACCCGCCGACAATGGCCGCGATGAAGGCAGTAAGGCCAAGGGTTTCTCCGTTGGAGAACTTAGCGAGATAGACTGGCGTGATGAGGAATGAGGCGAGCGCCGCGAGCGCGGCGTTGATCAGGAACGTGTAGAGGACCATTCTCTTCACGTCGACGCCCAGGATCTCGGCCACACCCGGATTCTGCGCGGTCGCCTGCATGCAGCGGCCGGTGCGGGTGCGGTTGAGGAAAAACGTCAGCAGGACAACGATGCCAAGCGAGAGAACGAGGTTCAGGATGTCCTGCAGCGAGACGACTGCGCCTAAAATGTTGATCGGGTCGCTTGGGAGCACGGATGGGAAGGGCTGCCCCTCCGCGCTGTAGAACTCCTTCACGCTCTCCCTGATCAGGATGCCGAGCGCGATCGTGGCAATGACAAGTGTAATGCCTCCATGGGGCAGGATAGGCTCGACGACCAGCTTCTTGAATGCTGCTCCCAGAATGAAGATCGACATGGCGAGGCCGAACAGCAGCGCCCCCCAGAGCGGGAGATCGAAATAGTTCAGGCCGACCAGAACCAGGAACGCCGGAAGCATGACGAACTCGCCCTGGGCGAAGTTGATCGTCTGGGCCGCCTGCCAGACCAGCGCAAAGCCGATCGCCACAAGCGCGTAGATGGATCCAGTCGCGAGACCGGACAACAGGACCTGCAGGAACTGGGACATCATATGTTTTTGCTTGAAGGCTGTGGCAACCGGCGCGGTAGGCGCTAGAGCATCGAACCCAAAGGTGGAGCCCACTTTTTAAGCTCGATGCTCCCCTTTGGGAGCGGCGCATCGTTCGGGGAAGAAAAGCCTCTACTTTCTCGATGATGCGCTAGCGATCAGTTGGCTGGAACGGTGCCGATCACGACCGGTGAGCCATTTCGGACCTGCACCATGAAGCTCGGACGGGACATCTCACCGCGGTTGTCCCAGCAGGTATCAAGCAGGATCCTCGGATACTTAGTGGCTGGCAGGCACAGGCCGTGCATCTTCTCGGAGAAGGCCTCGCCATCAAACTTGCCGACGAGTTCAGTCACGTACTTGGTCATCCAGGCGCCGATATAGCCTTTGATCGCATCGTGGGTCGGAACGCGCTTGAAGGTCTTCACGAACTTCTCTCTGAAGGCCGCAATCCCTTCAACCTGATCGGCAGTCGCCGTGATGCCGACGTGAGCGATCGCACCCTCAGCCGCGGGGCCAGCCAGCTCAATCACCTTGGCCTCCGTCAGCGTTACCTCGCCGACAAGCGGCATGGAGAGGCCCTGCTTCTTCGCCTCTATCAGAAAACGGGCGGACTCCTCTTGGTTCATATAGACGAACACGGCGTCGACACCCGACTGCTTCAGCTTAGAGACGTCCGATGCATAGTCGGTCTGCGCCTGCTCGGATGGCACGTCCGCGACAACCTCGATCCCAGCCTTCTGCATTTCGGCGATAAACACGTTGCGCCCGCCGCGGCCGAACTCGTTGTTCACCCAGGCGACGCCGACCTTTTTGGCCTTCAACGTGTCCTTGAAGTAGGGCACCAGGGCCGGGACGCCCTTCTGAGCGCCGGAGGAGGTACGGAAGACGAACGGGTTGCCTTTCTCGACGATCGTCGGCGCCTCAGAACCGACAAATTGCGGCACACCGTTCTGCTGCGCTACCAACATGTTGACCAGCGTTGAGCCGGAATAGATCGTGCCCCAGATCGCATAGGCGCGCCCATCGATCGCCTTCTGCACCAGTGCACGCGATATCTGCGGATCGGTCTGCGTGTCGTACTCGGTGACCTTGACCGGCTTGCCGAGAATGCCGCCTTCCGCATTGATCTCGTCCACGGCGATCCTGATGCCGTCACGCCAGTTAGTGCCCGCCGGTGCGCCGGCGCCGGAGAGCTCAACGACGACGCCGATCTCGACGGCCTCTTGGGCCTGCGCCGCCCCTACGAGAGGGAGCAGCGCCGTGCAAAGCGCAAGAGCGAATTTGGAATACATTGGTGATCCTCCCTACCCTCTGTTAGGCCAGCGTTATCTCATTCGCGCCATCCGAACCGTTTCAACGACCAGACAACGAAAATTAGCCGTCCCGAAATTTTGTTGATCCTTTGACGACCTAAGCCGTAACGTCAATCGCAAATTTCGGCGGATATTGATATATAATGATAAGGTGGATAATATGTATTAATATTTCAACATAGTGAGAAGATCGTCGGAGGCAGCTTTCGCGATGAAACTGGGTATCCGTCTGCGCCAGTCGAGTTTTCGATATAGGTGAAAAAGACCGAAAGGTTCTGGGTGAGTTAGAAAAGAAATTTCCACAGTCTAGGAAACATCAGCTCTCTCGCTCATAACCGACCCGCTAAAGAAGATCGTTGTGACTGCGGCCGTAGAACGAGACCTCGCTACCAAGCGTCAGGACGCTCCTGAGATGCCCTTATAAAGTGCAACTATTCGCCTTTGTCTGCAGCTCCTGCGCCTAATACTCACAGATTACAGGCCGAGATAAGCCTTACGGATCATCGGGTGTCCCTGTAACTCCTCTGACGGGCCATCGAGCACCCGTCTGCCATTCTCGAGCACGTAAACGCGGTGACTGACAGCGAGCACCTGCTTCACGTTCTGCTCCACCAGCAGGATTGGAAGACCGGTCTCGGCAACCCGTCTGATCGCTGCCATAACTTCTTTGACGAAAAGCGGCGAAAGGCCGAGACTTGGCTCGTCCATGATGAGCATCTTAGGCCCAAGCATAAGAGCGCGCGCGATAGCCACCATTTGCTGCTGTCCACCGGACAACTGCCCAGCCACGGCATTGGCATAGCGAATGAGGTCCGGGAAGAGCGTTTCGACCTTCGCCATGTTTTCGTCGCGGGCAGCTTTGGCTTCAGGCAAGTAGGCCCCCAGCATCAGATTTTCCCGCACGGTCATATTCGGGAACAACTGACGCCCCATAGGCACATGGGCCAATCCTTTACGAGCCATCTGGTGAGGTCTTGCTCCCTTGATCTCCTCGCCATCGAACAGGATGCGCCCACTCCATGGAGCAATCATGCCTGAGATCGCCCTGAGGATTGTCGACTTGCCGCTACCGTTTCCTCCGACAAGGCCAACCAACTCGCCGCGATCCACATGGAGGGATGCACCAAAGACTACCTTCAGCGCGCCGTAGCCAAGGTCGACATTGTCAACCTGCAGAATTGCCTGCCCCATCAGTTGGTCCCCAAGTACGCTTCGATCACGCGCTCATTGTTCGTTACCTGATGCGGGGTTCCCTCCGCGATCTTCTCGCCGCTTGCGAGCACGATGACATGGTCGGACAGCTCGATGATCGCCTCCATGATGTGCTCGACCATCAGGACCGCGAGACCTTGCCCGCTTAATGATCTCACGAAGGCGATCATCTGCCGCAACGCAGGAGGATTCAGACCCGCCATGATCTCGTCGAGAAATATCACCTTCGGCTTCACGGCGAGCGCCTTCGCCAGCTCCAGCCGCCGTCGGCGCGCAAGGTTGAGATCCAGCGCTGGCTGGTGAGCGCGATCCGCCAGCCCTACCTGCTCAAGGACACTCATGGCGAGGCGCTCCGCCTCGCTCCGCCGTCTGACCGTCAGGAACGCAGCAATGAGCACATTCTCCAGGACCGTGAGCTCCTCGAAAGGCCGTTCCGTCTGGAAAGTCCGGCCAAAGCCCAAACGCGTCCGCTTAAATGCCGGTAACGCCGTGATATCTCTGTCGAGCAAGGTAATCCTGCCGGAATGCATCGGGGAAAAGCCCGTCACCGCATTGAACAGAGTGGTCTTGCCGGCGCCGTTCGGGCCGATCAGCCCAAGGATCTCACCGGAGCCGAGGGACAGGGAAACGTTGTTGACAGCCGTTACGCCACCAAACTTGACGGTAATGCCGTCAGCCCTGAGCATGTTTGGCATAGAGCCTCCGAATTTGTCTGCGGGCCAACTCCCCGACAATGCCGCGGGGAACGAAAAGCACGACCACGAGAATCAGGATCCCGTAGATCAGCATATTCGCCTCAGCGAATGTCGTGCGGAACATCTCTCCAGCCCCGACCAAGACGAGCGCGCCGACAGAGGGTCCCCAGATCGTCCCCCGCCCGCCAATAATGGCTGTGAGGGCGATCTGCACGGACAGGAGAAGGGCAAAAATGACGTGCGGCTCAATGAAGGCCAGGACGATCCCGTAGATTCCGCCGCCGATTGAGGTGAGCGCAGCTGAAAGCATGAACGCCTTCAGCTTCGTCACCGTCGGATCGATGCCCGCAGCCATCGCCGAGTCCTCGTCTTCGCGAACGGCCTGTAGTTGATAGCCGAACCGGGCCCGAGAGATCACGATGACGGTAGCAATCACAACGGTTGTGAAGGCGAGCGCCATATAGAATTGGGCCGTTCTGGAGAAGAGATCGACATCAAACGGCTCAGGGAGGGTTGCAATGAACACGCCCGTAGCGCCTCCGGTTAACCACTCCTCGTTGATGGCGACCAACCGGAGGATCTCCGCAACCGCGATGGTGGAGAGCGAAAAGTACGGCCCGCGCAGACTGAAGGTCAGCCATCCCCAGAAATAGCCGAGGGCTGCCGCAAACACGGCCGCCA
The DNA here is from genome assembly GCA_000517005.1 of Microvirga lupini. GTDB lineage: Bacteria > Pseudomonadota > Alphaproteobacteria > Rhizobiales > Beijerinckiaceae > Microvirga > Microvirga lupini. The sequence goes on along the minus strand of KI912069.1, from coordinate 177,370 downwards.
TGGCCATTGTCCACCATGGTGCAAGTCCAAACTGGCTCTGACCGATAGCGACAAAATAGGCCCCGAGGCCCACGAACGATGCATGCCCAAGGCTTACCTGGCCATTCCATCCGCCGAGCAGGTCCCAGGACGTGGCCCAGCCGGCGAACAGCAGGACAGAGATCGCAATCGTCAGATTGTTAGGGAAGATGGCCGGGTAGGCTATGCCGACAGCGAGCAGCACGCCTAGTCCCATGAGATGCTTTGTCATACGCGTTTCACCGTCCGTCCGAACAGGCCCTCAGGCCGGAAGAGCAGGATCAGCAGGAACGCGATCAATCCGTAAGCCTCGCGGTACTCGGACATGAAGTAGGACGCGCCCAGAACCTCAACGACGCCTAGCAGAATGCCCCCGGCGATCGCCGCACCGACGTTCCCCAACCCACCAAGGACTGTCACGACGAAGGCCTTCAGTGTGAACACGGCTCCCGTGTTGGTCGGGGTCGCGAATAGGAGCGGAATGAGCGTGACACCAGCCATGACCGCCAGCATCACGCCGAGACCAAAGACGATGCTATGGATCCGCCGCGTATCGATGCCAACGAGCTCGGCGCCAAGCCGGTTTTCCGCAGTGCCGCGGATGGCACGGCCAACTTCGGTCCGGTTGAGCAGCGCATAGAGTGCTGCGATCATAATTACGGTGGCGATCCCAGCAAGGAGCAGGACCATAGAGACGTTGACCCCAGCAATCGAGAAGGTTGATGAGGCATACGACACCTGAACGGAGCGCGGCTCGCCACCAAAGGTGAGCAGGATTGCATTGCCGATGATTAATGAGATTCCAAGCGTCGCCAGAAGCGCCGATTCCGGCGGCGCATCGATGACGCGTGAGAGGATGACGCGCTCAACAACGACGCCGGCAAAAAAGCCGCTCGGCATTGCAAGAACCAGTGATAGGTATGGATCCCATCCGAGCAGGGCGTTGAAGAGGACGGCACTGTACATGCCGAGCACGACGAAATCGCCGTGCGCGAAGTTGATCGTGCGCATGACCCCGAACACAAGGGTTAGGCCGATTCCGATGAGGGCATAAACGCCTCCCATCAGAACGCCGTTAGCAATGTTCTGGAGGAAAATATCTAACCCGGCCATTCTTATTCCCGATTGCTGTCACGCGTTTATCCACCGCAAGAACATGCGCAGCGGTGAGCAAGCCTGTTATGTGATTGCAGCTCTGGATGAGCCGGCGGATGTGCCGCCGGCTCCTTTATGTTAGCGGGTCGACCATTCCGGCGTGGGGTGCTGCGCCTGCTTCGCAGCGAGATCGTCCGGAAATACCGTGACGTGTTTGCCATCCTGGATCTGCAGGATGAGGCTTCGGATCGGGTTCTGGCCCTGGAACCCATCAGCACTCTTGAAGTTCACTGTCGTCACAGGCGTCGTGATATCGGTGGCAGCCAGCGCCTCGCGCACGGAGTCACGCGACTTCGGGTCAGCACGGCGCAGCGCATCGGCCGCGACCATCAGCGCGAGATAACCTTCTGCCTCATAGAACGAGGGCTCACCGCCAGCCTTGGCCTTCAAGCGGTCATAGAGCTCCTGCGCACCGGGATACTTCACGTCTTGGCTCCAGCTTACGGCTGTTGCAACATAGTCAGCCGATTTTCCGACTTGCTGAACGAAACTCGGAAGAGCCGCGGATGTATCGATCGCTATAACCTTTGCGTTGAGGCCAACCTCACGCATCTGCCGGGTGATCGCAACGCCATCCTCTGCATACGACACAATATAGAGGATATCCGGGTTGGCGCCACGGAAGCGGTTGAGGATCGGCCGGAAATCAGTCACACCCTGGTCATAGGATTGATCACCGACAACCTTGTACCCACGCTCTGAGGCGAGGCGCTTGCCCTCTTTCGCAAGTGAGGTCGGCCACGCACCGTTACCGTACAGCATGGCGACCGACTCAAGAGGTACATCTTTCTTTGTATTCTTGAGATGGTCAAAATAATCGAAATATGCCTTTCCGACGATCGTCGAATTGTGCTTTGCGCGGAATACCCACGGCGAACCCGGCTTCGTGATGCTGTCGTCGGCACTGCCCAGAACGATCATCGGAACCTTCTGGCGGGTCAGGAACTGGGCAAGTGGTCCTGTGATCGAGGAAGCGTAGGAGCCGATGACAAGCGGAACGCCTTTGCTGGCAAAGCTCTCAGCTGCGGCAAGTGCGCTCTTCGCTTCAGATCGATCATCCTGGATTGATAGGGTCAGCGGCTGGCCCTTAATGCCTCCATTCGCATTGATCTCGTCGAGCGCAACCTGAAGACCTGTGCGATATCGTTCGCCGAATGCAGCGAAGTTACCAGAAAGGCTGTTGATAACGCCTACCTCAACCTGCGCCTGAGCCGGGGCGCCGACCACGCACAGAGTGGCCGTCAATGCAGCGGCGATAGCAATCCTCATTTGTTTCCTCACCTGTTCATCTGCTTCACTAGGAAGTCTCTTGCTGCAAGAAAGAGAACCTTCTGCAGTGGGTTAAGCCTAGTGCGCGAGTTCAGGCCCTGCCAAACACTTTTTCTCGACAGAGCTTAGCTCGATATTATCCTCCGCTGCAAAACGACATCCGTCATGGTTCGCATACCTGCGCTGCGGACAGTAGACATGTTTTATTATTACGAGGGACACTGAATGGTCGTGCTGGAAGATGATCCATTTGGTCAGGGAGGGCTCTCTGATTTCGCCCGACGTTTTCGAGCTGGCGAGATTTCATCCGAACAGGCGACGCGGGCTTATCTCTCCCGCATCGAAGTGCTCGACCCACGACTCGGTGCATTCCAGCATGTTGCCCCCGAGCAGGCGCTTGAGACCGCCCGCGCAATCGACGCGCTCTATTCGGCCGGCACTGATCTTGGTCCATTGATGGGCGTACCGGTCGCCGTGAAGGATCTGTTCGTTGTCGAAGGTATGCCCACAACGGCGGGCACCAAAATGAACATCGACGACATCGCTGGACCAGAAGGCCCACTGGTCAAGAGTTTGCATCGGGCAGGATGCGTTATTCTTGGTAAGACAAAGACCGTCGAGTTCGCCCTGGGCATCACTGGCGTCTCCAGTACCCAGGGGACACCGATCAATCCATGGGACGCACAAACTCCGCGCCTGCCAGGAGGCTCGAGTTCCGGTTCAGGCGTTGCAGTTGCCGCCGGGTTATGCGCCTTCGCCATTGGTTCGGATACGGGCGGTTCAGTCCGCGTCCCCGCCGCGTTCAATGGGATATTTGGGCTCAAGACGACACCCGGCTTCTTCTCGACCGACGGGGCCTTCCCCTTGGCCCCTCATTTGGATACGCTTGGCCTGCTAACACGCAGTGCGCGAGACGCTGCGATTGCTGTGGCTGCGCTCACAGGCGAACCGGAATCACGCCCTCTTCCGGTCGATGCGCTCCGGCTTGGCATTCCTCAGGAGTACTTTTTCGACAATCTCGATCCGGCTGTCGAAGCGCAGATCAAGGGTGCGCTGGAGAACCTGTCGGCCGCAGGCTGCCGATTGAGGCCTGTTTCTGTTCCAGAGGCGATCGAACGCGAACGCTATTTCCCCGCTGTTCTCCCGGCCTGCCTCATTGCGACCCTTGGCCGAGATCGCTTCCTTGCCGGTCGCGACCAGATGGATCCAATTGTCGCGAAGCGCGCAACCTCTGGCCTTGATGTGACAGCAGCAGATTATCTGGCTCTTGAGGCAAAGCGAACCAGGTCCCGCCAGAGCGTGTCCGAGAAGTTCTCAGGGTTCGACGGCTGGGTCACTCCGACGACCGCGACGCCTCCACCTTCCGTGGCTGACCTGGATGACGAACAGAAGGCCCTCGACCTCGCTCTGGGTATGACCCGCAACACTCAGCCCGCGAATTATTTCGCATGTCCCGCCGTGAGCATCCCTCTGCCGCAGAAGCCTGGGAATCTCCCAATAGGACTTCAGATTATTTGTCCTGAAGGGGCTGATGTGCAGGCACTGTCGGTTGCACTAACGATTGAGGAAGTGCTCGGCACTCCTGAGGCTCCAAACTTGGCCAACTTCCTGAGCTGACCAAGTGCAGGACTGCTACAGGACACACCCTTGGGTTTATCAGTCCCTACATGGGGATGATACCCAGACCCAAGCTCACTTCCTGAAGCCGAGAGCTCACCTGTCTAGTTTCAGCTGCGGCATTCGGTGACGAACCAGTCTCAATGGCACCTCTCGTCTCGACCAGCCGCCGCTTTTGCCCATCTTGTGGATTTCATCTATCCTGCGGATGTCCTCCCACCTACCCGCCGTCCCGCGCGAGCCGCCGCGCGGCCCTGATAGAGGCGCACCGATGCCCCAGGACGACCTTCAGGACCAACCGCTCGGCGCCGTGCCGAGCGCGACGACATCGGAAGCCTTGAACGTGGCAGGTCTGGATGGGATTGCTCCGCCGCTCGGCGACATGAGCGCCGAAGGGTTCCGGCACTACGGCTGTGCCATCGTCGACTATATCGCCAACTACTTCGAGGGCATCGAACAGTTTCCCGTCCTCGCCCAGGTCGAGCCGGGCGACCTCATCGCGAGACTCCCGACCGAGCCGCCGGAAGCCGGCGAGCCGATGGAGGCGATTCTCGCCGACGTCGACCGCCTCATCGTGCCCGCGCTAACGCACTGGAGCCATCCGGGGTTCTATGCCTACTTTGCCACCTCCACCTCGGCGCCCGGCATTTTCGGGGATATACTCTCGGCTGCCTTCGACGCGAAGGCGCTGCTCTGGCGCGCGGACCTGCCGCTGCTACGCGTCCGAGCAGGCCCACTCATCGGTCGAGAAATGCGTCATCGCGCTCGGCCTCGGCCAGCGGTCCTTGCGCAAGATCCCAACGGATGCTGAGTTCCGCATGGATCCGGCCGCGCTCGCGCGCGCCGTCGAGGAGGACTGGGCCGCCGGCCACCTCCCCTTCTGCGTCGTCGCCACCGTCGGGACGACCTCGACGTCGAGCATCGACCCCGTGCCGGCCATCGCCGAGCTATGCGGGCGCGAACGGCTCTGGCTGCACGTCGATGCGGCCTATGCGGGCTCGGCTGCGGTCGTTCCGGAACTGCGTCACATCCTCGACGGCAGTGAGCGGGCGGACTCGCTCGGCTCAACCCGCACAAGTGGCTCATGACGCCCTTCGACCTGTCAGTCCTGTACACGCGGCGGATGGATTTGCTGCACCGTGCCTTCTCGCTCGTGCCCGAGTACCTGCGTACGCTCGAGCAGGGCCATGAGGCCGTTCGCAACCACTCGGAGTATGGTATCCAGCTCGGGCGCCGCTTCCGTGCCCTCAAGCTCTGGATGGTCCTTCGCTACTTCGGGCGTGACGGGCTCGCCGCGCGCATCCACGAACACTGCCGCCTCGCACGCCTGTTCGCCTCGTGGGTCGAAGTCACGCCCGGCTGGGAGCTGCTTGCGCCTGTTCCCTTGAGCCTCGTCTGCTTCCGCGCCTGCCCGCCGCGCGACGGCGAGTCCGCCGATCAGCGCGCTGCCCGCCTCGACTGCTTGAACGAGCAGATCATGCATGCCGTCAATGCGTCCGGCGAGGCGCTCCTCTCGCATACGAAGCTCCACGATCGCTTCACCCTGCGCCTCGCTGTCGGCAACATCGGCACCAGTGAGGCACACGTCGCTCGTGTGTGGCAGCTCCTGCGGGAGGCATGCGAACGGCCCGACCCCGCCGACGACGGGGTTTGAGGGGCCCCACGTCAGCCATGCCTGCGGAATAAGGAGGGCACGATGCCCCGCTACTTTTCCACCTCAGACTGGGCTCCCGAATCGTCGCCCATGATGGTGTGGGCCATGAATGTCCCGATGACGCGGCTGTGCGCAAGTTTGCGCGGCTCGGACCGGGCTCTTTGTCCTGGACCCGTTCCTGCCTAGTCTGTTCGAACAGTACTATTTCGAGGCGTCACCGAGGATGGAGTGATAGTCTCTATATCCGGAGCAGAATGAGATCATGACCCCGCCGGGTTCGCAGACATGCTCCATGCGGGCGGCGATGTTGACCCCGATCTGGATCCCGGTCCTCCGCCCGGTGCCCCCGCCTACCCCTCGGCGACGCCGTTCTGCACGGCCATCGCACAGGCGACGGCATCGTTGGGCGCGGATCGTGGCCACTAACGGTGCCTACTTACGAAGAGATGGTAGCCACAATTATGGCGGCTCCCATTATCAATCCATTCAGTGGAATGTCCGGGTGGGGCATTGGGCGACGCTCCGCTGCCCTTCGTGAAGTTCCGTTTAGCGCCGGAAAGCGGACTAAGCTGCAATGTCTCAGATGTGCCACAAAGAGACCTTCCTTCTTCCGCTTCAACAGTGCGGCCGCAGGCAAAAGGTGCTAGGCTGAGCCTGTTACAACATAGCATCGCGTTTGCTCAGAGGCAGGCTTTCTGGCTCTTCTCGCCTATGACATCTCGACCGTGCGCCAGGGGCTTGCGCCTTGATGGTATGCGTCGCTGCGGGTTCAGCTGACATTGACGGTCGTGGTTCTGCTGATTGTCGCCGTGCTCGCTTGAATCGCCGGCTAGTCCAACGCCGCAGTGGACAACAGATCTCGCGGAACCTCGCCGCCTGCTGGCGCCTTGACGGCGATGCGGAGCAGGTCTCGCGTGGCCCTGGCCCGGCTTACATACAGGAGGTTCCATGACAGTACGCCTCAAGCCCGTCGAGGAGCAGGTTGTGGTTCTCACCGGAGCGTCCAGCGGCATCGGCCTGGCGACAGCCCGCGCCTTGGCCGATCGTGGTGCCAAGCTCGTTCTCGTGTCCCGGAGCGAGGCCGCCCTACAGGAGATCGCGCGTGACTGCGAGGCCAAAGGCGGGAGAGCCATAGCCGTTGCGGCGGATGTCGGCAGCTATGACGACATGGAGCGGGTCGCCGAGTCGGCCGTCCGCGAGTTTGGCGGCTTCGATACCTGGGTCAATAATGCGGGCGTTGCGATCTTCGGGACCGTCGAGCAGATCCCGCTCGAGGACCATCGTCGGCTCTTCGACACCAATTATTTCGGCGTTCTGCATGGCTGCCTAGTGGCTACCAGGCATCTGCGCCAGCACGGTGGCAAGATCATCAACATGGGAAGCGTGCTGAGCGACCGGGCTGACATCCTGCAAGGTCCTTACTCAGCCTCGAAGCATGCTGTGAAGGGTCTCACCGATGCGCTGAGGATGGAGTTGGAGGAAGCTGGCACGCCAATTCTGGTCACGCTCATCAAGCCGTCCGCCATCGACACGCCCTACATGGAGCACGCGCGTAGCTATCTGGACTCCCCCGGCACGAAAAACCCGCCGCCTTCCTACGACCCCGACCTGGTCGCGCGGGCCATCGTCTTCGCCTGCGAGAACGACCGGCGCGACATTGTCATCGGGTTCGGTGGCTGGGCGCTGTCCATGATGGGAGCGCTGGCGCCGCGCCTGACCGACTATGCCATGGAAGCCGGCGGGCGCATCCTGCAGGAGACCAGCGATCCCGGCCGCACGGAGCGGCGGGACAATCTCTACGCTCCGCGCGAGGACGGAGCCGAGCGCTCATCCCTTCCGGGCGGATCGCGCAAGACGAGCCTGTTTCTGGAGGCGCAGCTCCATCCCGCCAGCCTGTTGCCGGGTGCGGCTCTTGCGGCCGCAGCCGGCGTCGGCTTCGCGGCCTTGCGGATGCTGCGCCCACGACCCTCGTCGTCGCACCAGCGTAGCGCCAAGTCTCGCTCGCGCTGATCCGTATGCGGAGGAGATAAGGTTCCAGCTTGAGACTCAGGTGAAGATCCGTACTGGGTCTTGGTTGTGTAAAAACGCTGACGTGTCGCTTGTTGGATCAATTTTATGTCTTGCGAGGCTGACTAGGCCGGAAATTTCTCGGTATATGGCGTTGAAGTTGCACAAATAGTTCGACGAGATCGGATCTGTTCGCGTTTTTACACGGGCAGGGTCAGAACCGGCCTTTTGGCGCTGCCGCGCAAAGGTCCGCTTACCCTGCAAGTCCGAAC
>KI912069.1:167172-169278 GCA_000517005.1 Microvirga lupini | reverse complement strand
CTCTGGGTCGTTAGCGTGGTAAGGCTCGCCCGTGCTGGTCCAGCCTGTCACACGCTCGTGCCGCCTGACCACGCCCGCAATCATCGCCTCTGCCTTGCTGCAGGGCGCGTAGACAGTGACCATGGCAGCCAGACCCGTCCGCCGCAGGCGGGTGAGTGGATCAGTGCGGAAGCTGCTGTGCTGCCAGACGCCATCGCGCACGCGCGGTTCGGCAAATTCGAGCAGAACGGCCGTCACTCCGCCAATGAATACGGCAACAGGGTTCTTGAACATGCGCCAGGAGATGGAATCGGGCGGGATCAGCGCCGGTTCTCCCTTCGGCCTGGAAAAGTCGATGGTCGGCTGCGGCTGCAGGAAGGATTGCGCCAGCTCATCGATCTGGCGCTGGAGCGGACCAGGCAGGAGGATGGCGCCCGAACTGGCAATCACGGTGCTATCTCCGATCCTTCAATGCAGCCTGGGCGCAAAAGGTTGCGCCGGCCAATCTCGCCACCCTCTGAGGCTAAACGTCGGCTCAGGGTCAGGCAGCGAAGTTCACCGGCTTTTCGGAATGTCTGGTGATTCCCGTGTAACCGGACATTCGGCGTGCTTCAGGGAAATGCCAAAAGCTGCCATTTTGCAAACCTTGCAGCCCGTCACCAGCAGTCGATCCTCACACGCGCCTATGACTTGACGCACTCCGGCAGGCGCACGGGCTTCGTGAAACGGGCGAGCGCTTCGGGCCGTGCGCAGCGTGGGAAGCCGGCAACCTGCAATGTGTCGATGAAACGCTGCGGTTCACTGGCACTCCAATCAGGCGCGCTGACATACCCCTCGATCGTCAGGTCAGGGAACCGCTTCAGCGCTTCCGTGACTGCCGCCCGCGCTTCCTCCATTCGGCCCAGGGCGGCAAAGACCCCGACGCGGCGCACCACGACATGGATGTTCCACTGGTCCGGCGACAGACGCTCGAGCATCCGGAGTGCATCCTCATAGCGCCCGGCCATGAAGTAGGCGTGACTGAACGGCTTCGCCTGCCAGGGAAGATAGCGCGGGTTGAGCCGGATCGCCTTGTCGGCAGCCTCGGCCGCGCGTTCGGGCTTGCCGAAGCTGCTCGCCCAGGCTGCGTAATGGGTCAGCCGCTCGGCCGAGCCGGGGTTCAGGCGAAGCGACTCCTCGAACTCCATCTCCGCCCGGACGAGATCGCCGGCGACCCCGAAGGCGTCGCCCAAGGCGGTATGGGCCTCCGCATCGCTCGGGTCGAGAGCGATCGCGCGCTCGGCAGCCTCACGAGCGGCCCTTTCCGCAGCACCTGGGTCTGCGCCGAACGTGGCCGTCTGGCCATAGGCCCAATGGAGTTCGACCCACGCCCGAGCAAGCGTTGGATCCAACTCCACTGCTTGCCTGAGAAGCCGGATGGCCTCGTCGACGCTCTCCTTGGTAACCTGCTCAAGCTTCTCCGTGCCAAGAAGATACAGCTCATAGGCGCCGAGGTGTTCCGGCCGCTTGCGCCGGGCAGCCTTGCGTTCCGCCTCCTGAATCAATCCGGCGCCATCGCCTAGCCGATTAGTCACGTGCTCGGTTATCTCAGTCTGAATTGCGAACACATCCGCAGCAGGGCGGTCCCAGCGCTCGGACCAGACGTGCCGGGCGGTTCGCGCGTCGATCAACTGCGCCGTGGCGCGGATCCGCCCGCCCTGGCGCTGCAAGGAGCCCTCCAGGACATAGTTCACCCCCAGGTCCTTGCCAACCTGCCGCACGTCGACCCGCTGGTCCCTGTAGATCTCGGTCGAGTTGCGGGCGACGACCTCGAACTCAGGGAATCGAGCCAGGTCGGTGATGATGTCCTCGGTGATCCCGTTGGCAAGGCGGCTCGTGGCCTCATCTCCACCGAGATCGTCAAACGGAAGCACGGCAATCGACGGCTTGCTAGTGTAGACTGGCTCACGAGGCCAGATCTGCCACCCCACCACCGCACCACCCAACAGAAGGCCAACTGCGGCTATGGCCAGCCAGTGCCTCGGTAGGCCTCGTGAACGCCGGTATCTGGATCGTGAGATCGGATCGAGCCGTGCCCGGTAGGTTCGGATCGGTCGGTCAATGTTCTTGACGTGCTGCTTACCGGCG
>KI912069.1:163268-167072 GCA_000517005.1 Microvirga lupini | reverse complement strand
CACAAGGCGACATTCGCACCAGATGCGATGGCCTGCACAGCAACCAGCCATTTCCGAGTTTGCTCAATACCCCGCAAAGTTTGCCAAGCCTGCCCTCGTGCTCGTGTCTTCAATCTTGCAGGAGCGCTGTCTCCAAACTGGAGATCGCCTCTATCAGTCCTGGGCTCGATCCAACGGTTCTGCTAATTTCATCCTGTCATGGGGGACCCAACGATGGCAACCCACGCATTTCATTACGCTGTCGTTGCCGGCGGGAGTATGGCTGGTCTTCTCGCCACCCGTGTCCTTGCAGATCACTTCGAGCGTGTGACGCTCATCGAGCGGGACGTGCTTCCTAGCAATTATGAGCCCCGCAAAGGTGTGCCTCAAGGGCGTCATGCCCATGTCCTGCTCGTGCGCGGTCAAGGCATCATGGAATCGTTCTTTCCGGGCCTCACCGAGGAGCTTTGCGCCGCCGGGGCAGTGCTTGTGGGCGTACCAGAATTTGCCTGGCTCCATGCGGGGCACCGGCGTGTTCGGTACCATTCGGATTTGTCATTCTTGGCCATGAGCCGGCCGCTCCTTGAGATATCCATCGCGAAGCGCGTGCGTGCTCTGCCGAATGTCACCATCCAGGATGGCACACGGGTGGAGGGGCTTCGGCATGATCACGAGCGGAGGATCACAGGTCTACACACGCGCTCCGTGAGGCCCCACCGACCAGCTGATGAGATCGAGGCCGAGCTTGTCGTGGACGCAACCGGGCGAGGCAGTGCAACTCCCAGATGGCTCAAAGAACTTCAGTTCGACGCACCGCGGGTCGACCAAATCGCTGCTCCCGTCACCTATGCCACCTCCACGTTTCGAAGGGTGCCTCCCCTGCCCGACTGGTGCTCGCTTGTCATCACTGGCGCACCCGCAAGGCGAGCCGGCTTTATCTTCGCCATTGAGGGGGAACGGTGGCTCGTGTCGCTGAATGCATACTTTGACGAACCCGTTCCGGACAGCCATGAGGAATTCCTGGCGTATGCCCGATCTTTGCCGACCCCGGAGCTGTATGAGGCGATCCGGCATAGCCAGCCATTGTCCGATGTGGTGCATTATCATCTCGCAGGAAGCGTAGGACATCGCTACGAGCGGCTGCGGCACTTCCCCGAAGGGCTGATCATGGTGGGCGACGCGGTTTGCAGCTTCAACCCTGTCTACGGCCAAGGCATGACCGTGAGCGCTATCGAGGCCGAGACCCTCCACCACGCTCTGGCCACGGCGAAACAGAAGGGACGCCTTGGTTCTGACTTTGGGCAGCATTGGTTCCGGAGCATCCAACCTACCATTGATGTCGCCTGGGGCAGTGTGCAGGTGGAGGATTATCGTTTTCCGGAGCTGAAGGACCAGCGTCCCTATCGCATCCGACCCCTTCAGTGGTACATGGAGCGCGTCCACCAGGCGACCTACCGGAATCCGGTTGTTGCAAATCAGTTCTACCGTGTGCTGAATTTCCTCGCTCCTCCAACCTCGCTGTTTCGCCCGCGCATCCTCGCTGAGGTTTTTGCCGGACCGGCACGTTAACCTTCGTCCTTGGGCAAGTTCTCGCATAGATAGCCGACGCCTGCTCACAGGTGGGTTTGTGCGGCTCGAACATGGTCCTGAAGCCGCAAGTCTCATCCGCGGAGATCTGATATAATCAGGGTTCGCAGGAGGCACGAGATGGCGCGTGCCCAAGCTTTGGCGGTTCCCGTCCTGCTGGCCCAGAGCGAGCGACAGGTCTGCATGGCCACGGCAGACGGCCTGATCGCCGACGGCATGCGGGTCATTGAGGTTGCCAGCACGGACGAGGCTCTCAGTTACCTTGAATCTCGCGGCGACATCTGCCTGGTGATCACCGAGATCAACATGCCAGGCTGCCTGAGCGGGCTTGATCTCGCCCGCTATGTCACGCGGCGCTGGCCGCATATCGGGATCATTATTCTGGGTTGGCCCACCCAGCCCACGCCGAGCCTGCCGCTGGCCGTGACTTTCCTATCCCAGCCGTGTCCGCCCACATCCCTGGTGGAGCAGGTGCGTGCCAAGTTGGCAGCCTTCTCTCGATCGGCCTGAGAGACGCGACGGCGTTAGAAGCCCGACATCAAATTGGTTTGTCGAAGACCATCACCTTGGACACATAGGCCAGAACGTCGCGCGTGTGGGTCAGACCACACGCTTTGGCCAGCGCACCAAAGTCCTCCTCGATGTACCCCGCATAGTATGGCTCATGATAGTTCTGTGGGAACAGGTCGAGGAGACCGTCATACTCTGGCTTGTCGCCGCGCTGCAGCGAGTCCACCAGAACCAAGCGGCCACCGGGCTTCAGCACCCGGGCGAACTCACGAAAGACAGTTCGACGGACCTTGGGCGGCAACTCATGGAATACGAAGATGCTCGTCACCGCATCCTGGCTGGCGTCCGATACCGGAATTGCTTCCCCATTGGCTACGACGAAATTCACCCATGACCAGCGCTTCAGGTGATGCTTGGCTTCCCTGATATAGGGCTCCGACAGATCAATCCCGAGGCACGGCAGCCGCGGCCAGACCTGCTTGGCACAGTCGAGAAAGCGCCCGGTGCCGCAGCCGACATCGAGCAATCGCAGCTGGCGCTGATCTCGCTGAGCGAAGACCTGCTGCAAGGGCGGCAGGGCCTGCCGCCGCATGGCATTGGCGGTCCCGCTGAATAACACCTCGACCTGAATATCGTACCGCTGCGCCGAATCCTCCGTCATCCAGCCGCCGGTCTGGAAATGGAAGTTCTGAAGATAGTAGCGGGGCCGCTTGCCCCGGATTTCTTCAGTAAGAACCTCGCTGTGCCCGCCGCTCTCGCGCCGGCGATGAACGCTTGGCAGGTCCTCGAAGAAGAGGCTTGAGCGCCGCAGGCGCGTCAACAGGGAGCCATCATGATCGGCGGGAAGAGGGTAAAGCCCTGCCTCGACGTTGGCGAGGTCCTGCCGGAACAGAGCCGCCATATCCTCATAGAGGCGGTTGCGGTCCGGCACGGGCGCTGTGGTGTGAGCCCGAGGGCGCTTGCTGTCCCCGTCTTCCTCTCGAACCCTCTCTGCCAGGCGGCTGACGGCAGCGGCGTGGGCCGCATACCAGGCGAGCCGGGGTAACTGTCTGGTATGATACGCAGCGCGTGTGGCGAAGCGGGCAAGGGGACCGGCCATTCTTCCCTCCGCGTGGGAGGTGGAAAGTGTGATCTCATGTAGGTGGATCTGCAAGTGGACACTCGGGGTGCGCACTTCATCCGTGTCACTCTGCGGTGCGCACTTCATCCGTGTCACTCTGCGGTGCCTGATGGCGCTGACTTTGGCTTCCGAATGGCGTACATCCGGAGAAGCATCATCCGGTTCCCCAGCGGCGGTAGAGATAAGCGCCGGGCAGGCCCAGGCGACGGCAGGATTGGATGGCTGGGGATGACTGCAGGATGAGGCGGTCACTCGCCAACGCCAAGGCGCGTACGACAGCGCACTCTGTTGGCCGCAGCGTCCAGCGAGGCCCGAGCCCAAGACGCTCCCGCAGCCAGATGGGCAGGATCGCGGCCGCTGCTTTGAGAAGCACCCGCTGAACCGGTCGCGCTGGCACCGGCAGGATCGGGACGTGCTCCATGATCTCCAGGAACTCGAAGATAGTCCGAGAGGCGACGAGCCTGGGCCTCATCACCTCAAATAAGGCGTCGAGTTCCTCTTGTGAGGCGGGCGCGCCGGTGGCGCCGTAGAGCCGCGCGCTCGGCAGTGCTTCGGCGAAGAGGGCCTCCCGCTCATCCGCCGTCAAGCAGCGCACATAGGCGTGGTAA
>KI912069.1:162893-163168 GCA_000517005.1 Microvirga lupini | reverse complement strand
TTGCAGATGATCGTAGGCGGTACCGGAGATCATCACCTCGCCCGGTCCGCAGATCTGTTCCAACCGCGCCGCGATGTTAACCCCATCGCCGAGCAGGTCGTCCCCTTCAACCACCACGTCGCCGAGATTGACCCCGATGCGGAAGATGATCCGTCTCTCGGGTGGTGCGTCAGCTTGGTGCTCGGCAACGCCCTTCTGCACGGCGACTGCGCAGGTCACGGCATCGACCACCGAGCCGAACTCTGCGATCGCGCCATCACCCATCAGCTTGACGA
>KI912069.1:162538-162793 GCA_000517005.1 Microvirga lupini | reverse complement strand
ATACCGGCCTCATCCTGCTCGACCAGGCGCGAGTAGCCCACCACATCTGCGACCAGGATTGCGACCAGCCGCCGCTCAGTCCATGCTTTAGCCATGGCTGTCTCCCACAGGAGATCCGCCGATCAAGGCCCAAGTCGAGCGTGTCCGTATCCCCCGGCGCTTCAGGCTGCCTGGATCGGCCGCTCATGATACCACAGAGGCAATCTGGCAGCGACGAACCTCCGAGTGCCTGAGGCATAGTCCGCTTGGGGTCAT
>KI912069.1:155990-162438 GCA_000517005.1 Microvirga lupini | reverse complement strand
GGCAATCTCCGAGCCGTCCAGCTTCTACTTGGCCACACCAAGATCGAGAGCACTGTTCGGTATCTTGGGATTGACGTCGACGATGCCCTTCTGATTGCAGAACAGGTTGAAATCTAAACTCTGAGGCGGCTCGTCGACGAGCCGCCTCAGAGCCCACCAAGCATATGGGAGCAACGTTCGAGCTTGAGGCTTAAGCAGCCACGAGACAAACGACCGAGGTGTGCCACAACCCGACGAAGAATGAGATCAGGCAATCCCGAAGCACCGCTGCCCTGATCACCGAGACTTTGGAGGTGGAGGAGGACTATCTGAGGGTATATAATGGATTCTGCTGGCTTCAAGGGAAGCCGCGCCGGGAGGACCGTGCCATGCCGAAGCTCTCACGCCGAGATGCCGGCCTTATCCTCGTTGTAGCCGGCTTGCTTGCGCCTTATTCCTTCGCCGCGGACGGGAAGCCGCTGGCCATTAAGGGCTATGATCCGGTCGCCTATTTCGTAATGGGAACGCCCACGCGCGGGCTGCCGGATTTTGAGCACGAATGGGATGAGCACCGCTACCACTTCGTGAGCGCCGAACATCGCGAGCTTTTCAAGGCCGATCCCGTTCGCTACGCGCCCCAGTTTGGAGACTACTGTGCCATGGCGCTGGCAATGGGCGAGCTCGACGAGGCAAACCCGGAAAACTGGCTGATCAGCGACGGTAAGCTTTATATCTTCGGTAAGGCAGCGCCGATGGGACCCGCACTCTTCCAGCAGGACCTTGCTGCCAACGTTGCCAAGGCCAACCAGAACCGCCCACTCATTCAAGCACGCTAGCGGTTCATTCTCTCGTCCGGCGGCGGATCGCCTGTGACCGGATAGAGGCCGGCCTTACGCATGCCGTCACGCAAGTGGTCGAGATCGGCAGACTTCAGAAACTTGGTTCCGAACTCATGCGGATCGAAGGTCGGGAACACGCGGCGTATCATCGTGACAACACGGGCGGCATCCTCAGCCTGGTCGTTCTGGGCATAGGCCGCAGCTAGCACGATGCGGCTGGAGTTTACGCTGCTAGCCGTGCGAAGATTAAGTTCCGCCTGCTCGATGGCTGCGGGGTATCGCCGTCTCAAATAGTATGCGAGGCTCAGGGCAAAGCGGTCGACGCCATTGAGCTCGGGATCAATACGCTGCGCCTGCTCCAAGGCCTCGATGGCGGCATCCGTCTGTCCCAGCCACAACAATACGGTGCCACGCCCGGCGAGCCCCTGGGCGTCGTTGGGATTGATGGTAAGGGCGCGGTCGATCTCTGCCTGTGCTTCACGGTATTGCTGACGAAAAAGGTGGATGTGGCCGAGGACTACGCGGGCGCGCACGTCGGAATCGTCAAGGCTGAGCGCTTTGACAGCCAGTTCCTCGGCGCGTGCCAGAAAGGCAATTGGAGACTCCGCCCAGCCCATTGAGGCCGCGAGGTGATAGGTTTCGGCAAGTGCTGCGTAAGCGGCAGCGTAATTGGGGTCCAGCTCGATGGCGCGTCTAAGCAGGGCGCGCGCCTCCGCGTTGTTCGCGCGCGTTGGGCGCTGCAAAGCTGGCCGTGCGCGGAGCACGTAGTCGTAGGCTGCAAGGCTTTCCGTCGGCTTCGCCAACACGCGGCGTTGTTCGATCTGGGTCACGCCGATCGCCAAGGCCCCGGCGATCTGGGACGTAATCTTGTCCTGCAAGGCAAAGATGTCGATCATCGCCTCGTCGAAGCGGGCCGACCAAAGTACCCTGCCGCCTGCATCAACGAGTTGTGCGGCGACGCGAAGGCGGTCGTCGATATGGCGTACACTGCCCTCCACCTGATAGCGCACTGCCAGATTACGGGCGATCTCTCCGGGGCTCGCGGGCTTGTTTTTGTAAGGAAAAACGGCGTTCCACGAAATCACGGTCAGCGCGGAAAACCGGCCGAGCGCGTTGATGATGTCCTGCGTCAAGCCATCGGCGAGATAATCGCGCTCTGGATCGGTGTTCTGGCTTTGGAATGGAAGTACGGCGATTGCGGGTCTCGCGCCGAGTTCGACGTTCCTCGTGAACTCATTGCCAGTAAACAAAGGGCCGATAGATTTCCACCCGGAGGTAACACCGAGCCACACCGATCCCGCTGCAAGCGCGAGCGTGACAGCCATGGTGGCCACCAAGCCTGCGCGTCCGCGGGTGAGCTGTGCGCCGGACCTCCCATCGACTCGCAGGCGATACGCCCGCACAGGCCGCGCGATGTTCTTGAGCTTGTGTTCGCCCCAATCGACGAGGGCGATGTCCATCTTACCCTGTACGTCCTCCTGCACACGGCCCGATACGCAGATGCCGCCCGGCTCGGCGAGCGTTTGCAGGCGGGCCGCCACATTGACGCCGTCCCCGAAAATGTCTGGCCCCTCGATAATGATGTCGCCGACGTTGACGCCAATTCGGAATTCGATGCGCTCTTCAGGAGGCACCGCGACATTGCGCTCAGCCATGCCGCGCTGGATTGCGACGGCGCAGCGCACGGCTTCGACGACGCTGGCGAACTCCGACAGCAGTCCGTCGCCGGTGGTCTTGACAATGCGTCCGCGGTGCTCGTGGATCGTCGGATCGATCAGGACGTGCAGATGCTCGTTCAGCCGCGCCAGCGTGCCTTCTTCGTCTGCGCCCATAAGGCGACTGTAACCGGCGACATCAGCCGCCAGGATTGCCGCCAGCCGCCGCTCCACCCGTGCAGTTGCCATCGCTTTCTCTCCCTCAGGAGATCCACCGAAAGGGTTGCAGGTCGACGCGCCCCGTCGGGCTGCCCGACATCTCATCAGCGCTCGTACAGGATAGCACCGCAACGATCTGGTGGCGACGCTTCGGCGGGAGGCCACGCTCGGGAGGTTCCGCGAAGCGGATCACCGTAAAGGTCCGTTGGATCAAACCAGAGAAGCTGCTACCTTCAGGAAGGTCCGGTATTCCCTGCTTGGGCAGACGTTCGGCTTACTTCCGAGAGGTGCCAGTTCCTGACCTTCCCTCGGTCCAAATTCGAGATTGGCTCCGTCATCGGCAGCCCGATTGGCTGCAACCTGAATCCCGGTTCCAGTACGGCTCAAATTCCTTCCGGGGCTGGTACAGCCGCGCCAGACTTCGCGATCTCCCGGATGACCTGCATCACGGTCCGGCATGCGAGAGTCAGCTCGCCATGGCGCGACATGGCCAGGGCAATGTGGCGGGGGATAACCGGATCAACCAGCTTCGATGATTGGAGACGGTAATCCTTCAACGCGCCCGCAATCGCATACGGCCCCAGCAAGGCATAGACGCCGCCGTCGGCGACGATGTGCGCCTGCAATCGCAGGGAGTCTGCTTCCAGGGCAACATTGAGCGTAATGCCACGCTCGACTGCGAGCTGCTCGAGGTGATCGCGCCAAGAGCTGGGGCGGCAGAACAGAACAAGCGGCAAATTATGCAGGGCCGAGAACGGTACGGTCGGCTTGGCGGTCAGCGGGTCACCGGCCGCGCTCATGAGGTAGGTCGGGGCCTCGACGAGGTAGGTGTCGCCATCCCTGGGCGATGGACTGGTGCGGTACAGGATCGCGAGATCGACGCTGCCGTCCTCGAGCCAGGTCTCGAGCTGGGCGCCTTGGCCTTCCCGCACCGCGAGCTGGATCAAGGGATATTGCTCCGCCAATCGTCTGTACAACGTCGTGACCAGCGGATGCGCCGTTGACGGCAGGCTGCCGATCCGGACTTTGCCAATCGGTGTGCCGGCTGCGGTGCGGACGTCATTGGCGAGCTGCTCGGTGCTGGCCAGCCATCCCCGCACCTTGGGAGCGATGCGCTGCCCCAGTTCAGTCAGCACGACCCCTCGCCCGGTGCGCTGGAACAGGCGTCCGCCGCACTCCTGCTCCAGTTCACCGATGCGGCGACTGATGTGTGGTTGGCTCGTGCCGTAGGCCAAGGCCACCTTGCTCAGGCTGCCGAGTTCAGCGGCATCGATGAACAGCTTCCAGGCGGCGTAGTCCACGGGCACAGCCTCCGATATACCTTGCAAAGTATATCTGAAATGCGAGTTCTATGTATTCCGATATGAGGCATTCCTCGCTACTGTTCGTCCTATGCGCTGACCGGCCTGAGCAACGAAGCCGCCAGCGAGCCGCTTCCCCGGTGCCGATAGCCGAAGTGCTGAGTGCAAGCAGGTATTGCCGCGACGATCGCGCCAACCCAACCACCGACGATGCAACTTGGAGGAAACTGACATGCCATCCCTCGATCTCAGAGGTCTCGTTCCCGCTCCCGTGACCCCCTTCACCCGCGACGGCGAGGTCGACCATGCCGCCATCCAGCGCCTGGGCTCCTGGCTCGGCAGCTTTGACGGCGTCAAAGGCCTGGTCGTTCTCGGCCATGCCGGCGAAGGCACCTTCCTTACCCAGGATGAGCAGATTGCCGTCATCGAAAGCTTCACCAAGTCGACCGACGGCCGGATTCCGGTCATCGCCGGCATCACGCTGGAGGGCACCAAGGTGGCGGCGCTCGAAGCCAAGCGAGCTGTCGCGGCCGGAGCCGCAGCCGGACTCGTCTATCCGTCCCATGGCTGGCTGCGCTTCGGCTACCAGAAGGGCGCACCGCAGGACCGCTACCGTGCCATCTACGAGGAAAGCGGCCTGCCGCTGATCCTCTTCCAGTACCCGGACGTGACCAAGGCCACCTACAACCTTGAGACCCAGCTCGAGATCGCGGCCCAGCCCGGTGTCTTCGCCATGAAGAACGGCGTGCGCAACATGCGCCGCTGGGACACCGAGATCCCGGTCATCCGCCGCGAGCGCCCCGATCTCCAGATCCTGACCTGCCACGACGAGTATCTGCTGCACACGATGTTCGACGTCGACGGGGCGCTGGTCGGCTACGGTGGTCTCGCACCCGAGCCGCTGATCGAGTTCATCGCGGCCGGCAAGGCCAAAGACTACGCCAGGGCCCGCGCCATCCACGACCGCCTGCTGCCGGTGACCCGTACCGTCTATCACCGCGGGTCGCACATGGAAGGCACGGTCGCGCTCAAGCATGGCCTCGTCGCGCGGGGCATCCTCGAGCACGCCACCGTTCGTTCGCCACTGTTGCCCTTGGAGCCGGGTGCGGATGTCGAGATCGCGGATGCGCTGCGCTCGGCCGGTCTTGTCGGTCAACCGACGGCCGTGGCGGCGGAGTAGCCTCCACGGCGACAGAAGGCGGAGGGGATTCACGCTCCGCCATCAACGAGGAGGGAACGCCAATGATCAAGCACAACGCCGAAAGCGCCATCTCACGCCCGAGCCCCGCGGAGCCGGTGGCCCGCCCGCGGACGCTGCGAGGACGACGCCCATTCCTGAAGGCCCTTGTGACGGGTTTGGTGTCGATCGCGTGGGTGCATGGTGTGTCGGCCCAGCCGGCCAAGTATCCGACCTACCCGATCAAGATCATCGTGCCTTTCGCTGCTGGTGGCGGTGTCGACGCCTTCGCCCGCCTGCTCGGCAAGCAGATCGAGGAGAAGCGCGGTACCACTGTCGTGATCGAGAATCGGCCCGGCGCCAACGGGACCCTCGGTGCGAATGGCGTCCTCCAGTCCCAGCCGGATGGCTACACGCTCCTGTTCTCGGCGGCGACCCATGTGATGGCCAAGCAGGTCATGAGCAAGGTCTCCTTCGATCCGGTCACCGACTTCACGCCGATCGCGCGGGTCGGCGAGGCACCGATGCTGGTGGTCATGTCTCCGAAGAACCCACAGAAGACGATCGCCGAGGTCGTTGAGGCTGCCAAGAAGAACCCCAGCCAGTGGGAGTTCGGGGTCTCGGCCATCGGCTCGCCCGGTCACATCGCGACGATTGCCTTCAACCATCTGGCCGGGGCGAAGTTCACGATCGTGCCGTACAAGGGCACGGCACCCGCGCTGACCGACGTCATGGGCGGTCACGTCCAGCTCATGATCGATCCTGTCATCGCGCTGCTGCCGATGGCCCGCGATGGACAGGTCAAGGCGCTCGCGACGACGACCGCGAAGCGCAGTCAGCTCACTCCGGAGATTCCGACGGCGGCCGAAAGCGGCATGCCGGGGCTGGAGTTCAGCTCGTGGTACGGGCTCTGGGGGCCGAAGAACCTGCCGGCCGAGACGGTGGCGTGGCTCAACACCGCGATGGCGGACGCGACCCGTGACCTGGCAGCCGCCGGACGGCTGGCCGCCCTCGGGATCGAGCCGATCTACGAGAGCCCCGATGAGTTCGGCAGCTTCATCAAGCGGGAGGTCTCGCGCAACGCCGAATTGCTGAAGGCTGCCGAGTTCAAGCCGATGTAGCGGCGATCCAAGCCGCACTCGGAGATGTGGCTTGGATCATCGGGAAGCAAACAAGGCGGTGACAATATCGAGGAACTGCCGCCTTGGCTGCCTCCCGGCTGAGGTACGAGGTAGCTATTCAATCGTGCTAAACGGCGAAGGTCCGGAAGGGGTCAAA
>KI912069.1:141219-155890 GCA_000517005.1 Microvirga lupini | reverse complement strand
CTGAGTAGTAGCGGATGTCGGTGCGAAGGTCCGCTCACCCCGCCAGTGCGGAAGTAAGGCTAAGGTCAGCCCCGTGCCAGATTCTGACGTTCACCGCTATCTGAACTCAGCGTCCAGCAGCTGAATCAAACAGAATATAGAGCCGACCAAGCTCAAGCAGTCCTCTAAGTACGCCGGCGTGCCACGTCGGCGACACCCTCGGCGTCGGGTGCCAGCCCATAGCTCATCCTGCGCATCTGCTCGATCACACGCGTCATTTCATCATCCGGGAGGACTGGCGGCTCTCCAAGAGTCAGCGCCTGAACATAGATCCTGGAAAGCGTCTCCACTTCGATAGCGAGCCAGAGAGCGGCCTCCAGGTTCTCTCCGAGGGAAATCTGGCCGTGCTGTCCAAGAAGGCAGGCCTTGCGCTCCTGAAGCGCCTCAAGCGCGTTGTCGGACAGCTCCTGAGTGCCGAAGGTGGCATATCTTGCACAGCGTATCGTGGTTCCGCCTGCGACGCCGGTCATGTAATGGAAGCTCGGGATCGTCTTGTGATGACAGGCGAGCGTCGTCGCGTAAACAGAATGGCAATGAAGAACGACATTGATATCCGTACGCTCGCGCAGAATATCCCGATGGAAACGCCATTCGGAGGAGGGTCTGCGGCCCACATAGGTGCCGTCGAAGTCCATTTCGACGAGGTCCTCAGGCTGCATGATGTCGTAAGGCAGCGAGGACGGCGTGATCAGGAAGCCGCTTCCGTCACGGACGGAGAGGTTTCCGGCGGTGCCCTGATTGATGCCGGAGGAGTTCATGCGGCGGCAGATGTCAACCATCTGGCGTCGCAACGCGAGTGTGTCCTCATTCATGGGGTGTCTCCGTTTAGAGCATCGTGCGAAGAAGCGGGTACCGGTTCTTCGCAGAAGATGATGCGGTTTCAAAGGGATCGAGCGCCGGTCCTGATTCCGTCAGGACCGGCGCTCTAGGCGAGTTGGACATAATGCTGTTCGAGGATCGCCCGCGAACGCCATGCCTGCGCGTATTCGGTCAAGAGCGGGCAATCCGGCAGCTCGGGCGTTCTGAGCGTAACGGGCGATCCCTTGTCTGACCTGCCGTGCATGGCCAGCAGCGCCGCCCCGGAAGCGACTCCGCTGCTGTCCAGATTGAAGGTCGTTCTGCATTGGGGACGCAGCGCAGCGACAAGGCCGGCATAGAGGGGCTCCCGCAGGAATGTCCCGTCGAGAATGACGAGCCCCTCGCTCGACAAGGCCTCCAGGCACTCGTTCGTCACGAGAGCGGCATAGAGCACCGCGAGCGTGAGACGTTCATCGTCGCTCTTGGGCGACGGCCCGACAATATGTCCCCTTCCGGCACTTCCCGGAAACAGACCGTCGTCCTGTCCGAATGACGGAATGGCCATGGTCCCCTGCGCGATGAGCGCCTGAAGAACTTTCTCGGATGATTTCGCATGGGCTGCACCGCTGCCCGCAATGGCCGCGAACTCGCGCCCGGCCATGGTCAGGGCGCCACCCAACGGGCGCCCGTACACATCGGCGTTGCACGTCATGCCGCGGGCCTCGTCGAGCTTCGCGAGATCCGCATGATCGCTGAGCGCCACGATCCATGTCCCGGTCGAGACAACCATCATCCGGGACAAGCCGGCCGCCTGATACCGATAAAAGTTCGCGCTGGAATCATGAATGCCGGCCAGAACGGGAAGATCGGACGGGAGCCCGTAGAGACGCGCGAGTTCGGGCCGGATGCTTCCGAGGCGATCCCAGGCAGGGCGTAGCGGAGGCATGAGCCGGCGCCACCCTCGGCTATCGACGATCTCGGACCAATGGTGGGCCGGAACATTCCACAGGTGGGACTGAGCCGCCAGATAGGTCACTTCGGAAGCCGGAACTCCGCTCAGACGCCACGCCCAGTATTGCGGCACGCCGAGAAACCAATCTGCCTTTTCGAAATCCGAATGGGCCTCGTGTTCGATCCAGAACATCTGGCGAGCTTGGTGGGTCGCTCCCAGCATGACGGCGCTGCCGCGATCAAAGAAGCTGCCTGCCTGCAGGGCATAGGCGTCTCGAATGGTTTCCGGAAGCGCCTGTTCATAGTCAATCATCGGCAGGGCCGGTGCTTGATCCGACAGTTCCGCCTCACGGACCAGAACCCCTGCCGATCCGTGCCCGGAGGTCACGAAAGCGAGGAGCTCGAACTGGGTTGCGAATGCGGCCAGGGACGTCAGGAGCCATGCTTCGGTTGCCGCCAGATCATGACGGCGCCAGCGCGGATCGTCGACCGTGGCATTTGGCAGCGACCGGGTTTCGAGAATGCTCCCTTCTGGCGACACCATGCCCAGCTTGAGGTTCGTCTTCCCGACGTCGAAGACGGCAACAGCCTTCTGTTTGCCTGAGCCACTCCGCTCGTGCTGCATTCCTAGGTCCCTCCCCTCAAGCGTCGGACGTGAAAACCGGTTCTACTTTTCAAGCACGATGCGCTCTGCTCCCCATGAGCGCGGCGTCAGGCGGCGATGTTCGACTTTGTTCGAATAACCTCCAGGGTCGGCGGCACGACGACTGGTTCCGGCGAGTGCGGAACCGTCCCATCGAGGATCGCAAAGCTCTGTTCAATGAGCTCTTCCACGTTCTGGCGCATCATGATCGTCGGAAGCGGTAGAGATGCTGCAAAAGGATCCCAATCAAAGCAGCTGAGAACGGTGCTCTGGCAAATCTCCCACTTCGATCGCATGAATTCCGCGAAACCTTCCAGGCTCGTGATCGAATTGATGAAGACGCCCGAAGGAAACCCCGCTCGTGCCTGCGCCAGGGTCTGCATGACGGTTCTGGCGGCGATCGGCTGGTAGCCACATCGAATGATCCACTCATCCTGAACCGCGATGCCTGCATCCTCGAGCGCCTGCGCAAATCCCCTGGCTCGTTCCTCGGTGGCGTATTCATTGGGGCGGCCGCCGACGAACCGGATAGTCGAGGGGTCCCCTCCCCGCTCGCGGACAGCTTCGATCAGCAGAGCCGTAAGCTTGTAGGAGCCGCCGCGATTGTCGGATACGACCGAAGGGGCACTGCGCCCGGGCAGGTCGAGATTCACGCACGGAACGCCCGCATTCAAGCAGATCGCATTGAGCTCGTCCGGATCGTCGACGCCTGTGATGATGAGCAATTCGACCTGCTGCGCTACGAGGGTCTCGATGACCGTGCGCTCCGTTACCGGGTCGCGTTGAGTGCTGACGACCACCGGACACAATCCACGCCGGCGCACCTCGTGCTCGAACGTTTCGGCAAGTCCGGCGAAGAAGCGGTTGCGATAGTGTGGAATGACCATGCCGGCGAGGCGCGACTGCTTCAGCCGCAATCCCCGTGCTCGAAGATTGATGTTGTATCCCAACGAGCGCGAGACCTCGAGAATACGCTCGGCCGTATCGGGATTGATCCGATAACGCCGCCACGATCCGTTCAGGACGAGACTGACTGTCGAGGCCGAAGTCTCTGCCTGTGTCGCTATATCGTATATCGTCGACCGTCTTCGCTGTCTCTTGGGCATGCTCCTGCATTCGCCTGGATTATCGGCGCACCGGCCCCGCGGCCAGCCGCAGCCTGCGTTGACGAGATTGCTAAATAGATTTAGCTTTTCGTCAAGTCAGTGGGCTAGAGCCCAGCCCTCCGGCACGAAAAACGGCTCGCGCATTCTTTGAATTTCCTTGGGAGGAAAACAATGCTTAAAGCCGCTATCAGCCGCCGGACCTTGTTTGGCGCGCTCGCTGGTCTCTCTCTGATGGGCGCAATGCCGGCCTTGGCACAGGAATCACCAACCATCGGCGTCGTGGTCAAGATCGGCGGCATTCCGTGGTTCAATGCCATGGAAGCCGGCATCAAGGAGAGGTCCAAGGATCTTGGAGTCAAAGCTTTCATGGTCGGCCCGACCAGCGCGGATCCCGCTCTCCAGGTTCGTGCCGTGGAAGACCTGATCGCTCAGCGCGTCAACGTGATCGGCGTCGTTCCGAACGACGCGCAGGTGCTGGAGCCCGTCCTGAAACGGGCGATGGATGCCGGCATCAAAGTGATTACCCATGAATCCCCTGCTCAGAAGAATGTCGATTGGGACTTCGAACTCGCCTCGGTCCAGGGCTTCGGCGAAGCTCATGCCAAGCTGCTAGCGGAAAAGACGGGCGGCAAAGGCAAGTACGCCGTCTTCGTCGGCTCATTGACCGTGCCGCTGCACAATGCCTGGGCCGATGCGGCTATCGCCTACCTCAAAAAGAACCATCCCGACATGCAGCTCGTCGGAGAGCGCTACGGCGTCGCCGAAGATGTGGACGCCTCCCGCCGCACAGCTCTGGATCTCATGCGGGCCAATCCGGACCTGAAGGCATTCCTCGCCTTCGGAAGCCAGGGGCCGATCGGTGCGGGCCGCGCCGTTGCCGAGCGCCGCAAGGGCGGCGAGATCTTCGTCCTCGGCCCCTTCTCGCCCGGGCAGGGACGCAAGCTCGTCCATGACGGCATCCTCACGGGCGGATTCATGTGGAATCCGAAACAGGCCGGCGAGATCTTCGTGACGCTCGGCACCATGTTGGCCAAGGGCGAGACCATCAAGGACGGGGCGGATATCCCTGGCCTTGGCGTGGTTCACCCGGACGTCGCCAACAAGGACATCATTGTCGACAAGCTTGTGGCGATCAACGAAAAGTCAGTGGACGAACTCGCGGCTCTTGGCCTCTGAGCCATCGGCACGGAGCAGGGTCGATCAGGGTCCTGCTCCGTCGGCACAGCTTCAAGGTTCTTGAATATCTTCGCGCCCTCAGCCTTATCGAGCAAGGCCTCCTGTCATGTCGGACCAGGAACCTGTTGCAGCAAGACGGCCCAGCCTTCTCCACCTTGAGCATATTTCGAAGTGTTTCGGTGGCGTCCAGGCTCTCAAGGACATTTCCTTCGATGTCGCCCAAGGTGAGGTGCTTTGCCTTGCCGGTGAAAACGGCTGCGGGAAATCCACGCTCATCAAGATCATCAGCGGCGTTCACACGCCCGAGCCCGGCGCCGTCATGGAATTCGACGGCAAGCCGATGGAGCATCTCACGCCTGCCCGAGCACGGGAGCTCGGCATTCAGGTGATCTGGCAGGATCTTGCCCTGTTTCCCGAGATGTCGGTGGCGGAGAACATCGCGTTCGAACGCAATCTCGGCCCGAAACCGCACCTCGTCGATTACGGCGGGATGCGGCGCGTGGCGCGTTCCATGCTGGATAAGCTTGGCGTGAGCATCGATCTCGACCGGCCGGTGAGATCGCTTCCCATCGCGCAGCGCCAGCTGGTCGCCATCGCGCGTGCGCTCGTCGCCGATGCACGCCTCGTGTTCATGGATGAACCGACCGCATCTCTCAGCCATGCAGAAACGCTCGCGCTTCTCGATATCGTACGCAGGCTGTCGGCCGAGAACATCGCCGTCGTCTTCGTCAGCCACAGGCTTGCCGAGGTTCTGGACGTCAGCGAGCGTGTGACGGTTCTGCGCGACGGGCGCTACGTGGGAACCTTCCCGACCCGCGGCATGACCCAGATCCGCCTGACGGAGCTCATGACCGGAAAGGAATTCAACGAACAGGTCCGAGCCGGGCAATCAATCTCGAGTGAACCCGTCCTGTCGGTCCGGGGCCTGACGCGGCGTAGCGAATACCGCGACATCTCGTTCGATATCCGCAGGGGCGAGATCCTCGGCCTGACCGGCCGGCTCGGCGCCGGCCGCACGGAACTGGCCTTGTCGATCTTCGGCATGAGCCGCCCGGATTCGGGGGAGATCCGCCTGAACGGCAAGCCGCTTCAGATGCGGTCGAACCGCGACGCCGTGGCGGCCGGGATCGCCTACGTGTCGGAGGACCGGCTGTCGCTCGGCCTCGTGCAGCCGCAATCCATTTCCAACAACACCATCGTGACGGTTCTAAACGATCTGACGAACAACATTGGGCTGCTGTCGTCCGCGAAGGAAGAGAGCCTCGTCGACCATTGGATCAAACGCCTCGCAGTGAAGATCGGCCATCCTGACAATCCGGTTTCAACGCTCTCAGGCGGCAACCAGCAGCGCATCGTCCTCGCCAAGTGGTTGGCCACGAAACCGAAGCTCCTGATCCTCGACTCTCCCACCGTCGGGGTCGATGTCGGGGCGCGCCACGGGATCTTCGAGATCGTCCGCAAGCTTGCCGACGAGGGCATGGCGATCCTCCTGATTTCCGACGAAACTCCGGAAGTCTACTTCAATTCGGACCGCATCCTGCACATGCGCGACGGCGCGATCATCGCCGAATACGTTCCGGGCCGGACCCCGATGGAAAAGATAGAGGAAGAGATTCATGCCTAGGCTGAAAGGGCTCGGGCCGACCGAGCAATGGCTCATCCTGGTCATAGCCCTGATCAGCATCTTTCTCGCGCTGACCACCGACACGTTCCTGACCCTCGTCAATCTGTTCGACCTCCTGAACTACTCGGCCGTCAACATCATGTTCGCGGCCGGCCTGCTCGTGGTGCTGATTGCCGGCGGAATCGATATCTCGTTTGCGGTCGCGGCCTCGGTCGTTCAGTATCTCACGGCCACTGTCCTGATGCAGATCAGTGGCGGCAACTGGGCCGTCGGCGCCGTCCTGGCCTGCTTCTTCGGCGTCTGCCTGGGATCACTGAACGCGGCGCTCATCTATCACTTCAGGATCACGTCGATTGTCGTTACCATCGCAACGTTCAACCTGTTCTTCGGGATGCTGATGTATGTGACGGGCGGCGTCTCGATCTACGATCTGCCCGACTGGCTGAGTACGCGCGTCGTCCTATTCGAGCACGAGACCGGAACCGGCTATGCCGAAATCACCCTGCCGGTTCTGGCGATGATCATCGTGGTGACGCTCACCTGGCTGCTCCTGCGCCGCCTTAGCATCGGGCGCCAGCTCTTTGCCATGGGGGACAATACCGAGGCCGCGCGGCGCCTGGGCATCAATCTCGGGGCGATGCACTATCTGGCCTATGGCTGGCTTGGCGCCTGCGCCGGGATCGCCGGGCTGATGCAGGCGCATTATGCCCAGGAAATCGTGCCGAATGCGCTCTATGGGCGCGAGCTGGAAGTTCTTGCCGCCGTCGTTCTCGGCGGCGCGCGCCTCGGCGGCGGGCGCGGCACGCTGCTCGGTGCCGTCCTGGGCCTCGCCCTTGTGTCGATCACTCAGAACGGCCTGAACCTGCTCGGGGTATCGCCCTACGCCTTCCGCATGATCATCGGGGCGGTCATTCTCGTGGCCATCAGCGTTTCCGGCGACACGATGGGACGGATCCTCCGCCGCTTCGGCGGACCCAAACTCGCGGGAGCCGCCCGATGACTTCGATCGCATCTCTTCTGTTCGGACAGAAGCTGGGCACGCCCGGTGCGAGCGCCTCGTCGGCCCGGGGCGAGATCGCCGGCCTGCTGGTGGTGCTCGCGGCGGTTTTCCTGCTGTTCAGTTTGACGACTAACCGCTTCCTCAGCGCCGAGACCTTCACGTCGGTCGCCTTCCAGCTTCCCGAACTCGGCCTGCTGACGCTCGCCATGCTCATGCCGCTGATTTCCGGCGGCTTCAATCTCGCCATCACCTACACGGCGAACATGGCCGGGCTCGTGCTCGCCTGGGTTCTGCAGGCGAACGGCGGCGCGGATGCCGGCGTGGCGGCCTTCGTGCTCGGTGTCGCGGCGGCGCTTCTCAGCGGCGCCGTCATCGGCGGCGTCATGGGCGTCGTCGTCGCCTATACGGGCGCACATCCGATCCTCGTGTCCCTGTCGATGATGATCTTCCTGCGCGGGCTCGGCGAGTTCCTGACCCGTGGCGGCGACATCTCCGGCTTCTCGTCCTTCGTCGTTCACCTGGGTCAAGGCACGCTCCTGGGCATTCCGATTCCGCTTCTCATCTTCATTGCCTGCGTAGCGATCTGGACGATCCTGCTGAAGCGGACCCGCCTCGGCTTCGCGACCCACATGATCGGCTCGAACCCCGAAGCCACCCGCTATTCAGGCGTCGACACGCACAGGGCCATCATGCTGGTCTATACGCTCTCTGGCGTCATGTGCGCGATCGCCGGCATCGTCATGTTGGCCCGGTTCAATTCGGTTCGCGTCGGACACGGAGAGTCCTATCTCCTCATCACCGTGCTGGCGAGTTTCCTCGGCCGCGTCGATCCCTTCGGCGGCTTCGGACGCGTGATGCCTGTGGTCATTTCCCTCGTGATCCTGCAGGTGATCGCCTCCGGCCTCAATCTTCTCGGCACGAACCAGCATCTGGCCACGGCCCTCTGGGGCGTCATCCTGATTGTCGTGATGATCGTCCGGTATGTCTGGGCGAGGCTGCAGGTCGGATCGTTGCTTCTGCGCAGTTGAATTCACAGCGAACCTTGCTTGGAGAGATATAATGGGCGTCAGCGGCTTTGGTGTTCATACTGCCATGTGGGCCATGGAGTGGAACCGGAAGGCGGCCGAGTTCGCTATTCCGGAAGCGGTCAAGCACAAGATCGACTTCCTCGAAATCACGATGCTTGACCCCGAAGGTGTCGACGCCGAACACACGCGCAGCCTTCTGGAACGGCATGAAGTCGACTGCGTCTGTTCGCTTGGGCTCCCCCTTGATAAGCTGCCGACCAACAATCCGGAGGGTGCGCTCGACTTCCTGAAGATGGCGCTCGACAAGTCCCATGCGATCGGCGCAAAGGCCATGAGCGGCGTCATCTACGGGGCCATCGGACAACGCACCGGCGTCGCGCCCACGGAGGCCGAGAAGGATGCAACCGCGCGGGTTGTCCAGAAGGCGGCGGCCTACGCGAAGTCGCTCGGCATGGATTACGGCCTCGAGGCGGTCAACCGCTACGAGAACCACATCCTCAACACAGCTGAGCAGGCGGTCGATTTGGTAGAGCGCGTGGGCGCCTCGAACGTCTTCGTTCATCTCGACACTTATCACATGAACATCGAGGAGAAGGGCATCGCGAACGGCATTCTGCGGGCTCGCGAACACCTGAAATATATTCATCTCTCCGCAAGTGATCGTGGAACGCCCGGCGCCGATACGGTCGCCTGGGATGAGGTGTTCGCGGCGCTCGCCGCTATCGGATTCAAGGGCGGGATGGCGATGGAAAGCTTTATCACCGTACCCCCGCAGATCGCCTCCGCCCTCTCCGTCTGGCGCCCGGTTGCTCCATCGCGGGAGGAGGTCCTTGGCGAAGGCCTGCCATTCCTTCGGAACAAAGCGAGGCAGTACGGCCTGATCTAGGAGCAGCGTAAGAACCATCAGGCGAGACAGGCGCGAGAACGGATTGCGTCGCTGGAAATTCGTCATTCGTGCGCCTGGGAGATTGAAAGAGAGCCATCTGGTAGAACCGTACAGAATGCCGGTCCATACAAGCGGGGACTAGCCGTGTATCAAGCGCGTTTTAGGGTCGAAAACGAACTCGCCGTGATCACAGGCGGCGGACGGGGCATTGGTCTCGCATGCGCAGCGGCCTTGGGCGAGGCTGGTGCGCGGCTGGTCATCATCGAAATGGACGAGCAGGTCGGACATGCCGGGCGGGAAGAACTGGCAGTAAAGGGCTATGACGCCGAGTTCCTTGCCGGCGACGTCACCTCGTCGGCAAGGATGACTGAGATTGCGGATCTGCTTGCCACTCAAGGCAGACCGGCCTCGATCCTCGTCAACAATGCCGGCATCGGTCATAGCGGGGTTTCGTCTGAGGATGTCAGTGATGAGCAGTGGCTGCGGATGATGGACGTCAATGTTAATGGCGTCTTCTGGTGCTCGCGCGCCTTCGGACGTCACATGATCGCGGCTCGTCGTGGCGCGATCGTAAATCTCGGATCGATGTCCGGGACGATCTGCAACAGGCCGCAACCTCAGACCCCCTACAACGTCTCAAAGGCGGCGGTCCATCACATGACACGCTCGATGGCGGCAGAGTGGGCTCAGCACGGAGTGCGCGTCAACGCCGTTGCACCCACCTATATCGAGACGCCGATGGTCATGGCTAATCCCGACAACCGGGACCGGATCGGTATTTGGCTGCATGACACGCCCATGGGCCGCCTGGGGCAGACGCATGAGGTTGCGAGCGCCGTACTGTTTCTGGCATCCGACGCCGCGAGCCTGATAACGGGGGCCGTCGTGCCGGTCGACGGCGGCTTCACCTGCTGGTGAGAAGATACAAACGGAACTCAATTCCAGCGTGACACCTGACCGACTAGATGGATCGCGAAGCCGGCTCTCGAAAAATGCAATCTGCGGGCCCAACCGTCTGGAAGCGTCATGCTCGGGCGACTGTTATACACCGCTACTCATTTTATGCATACGGCTATAATCCGAAGGACCAGAGAACAATAGCTCAGCGGCGCCTTGAATAAGGGTGGATGCGGTTGCTGGTGCCGAAGGTCTGCTCATGAGAACCAATGCGCGCGGATATCCATGATGGCCAGGGGCTCTGCTCCGCAAGGGTCGGATACATGAGCGCAAGACCAACCTCGCCGTCTCGAAAGCTTCTTGCGACGCACGGCCGGTCCATACATCAGGGTCAGGGACGGCCGTTAAGCGTGGCCGTATGGAGGCCAGCTTAGGGCCCGAATACGGAACTCCGCACAAGGTCCGCCCCGTGCCATAGGCCGTTGGCTTTGGTCGCCATCCCGGCGCTAGGCCGATCGAATTTCGGGAGCCCATCCTGCGATGTCTACGAGCTTAATCACTTGAAGTCAGAAAGCGAGGTCCGCCGGACAAGAACCGTCTCGTCCCCACCAACCGTCCCAGAGCACCAGAGCTACCCAGTCAGAGTGGGCCTCAGCCATGCTGATCACTCTGCCGTGGCATTGCGGAGGTTGAGCATCGGTGGGATTCTTCCCGAACAATGTGCGTCCGACGAACGGGCCTGCGCTGAGGGGCGATAAACACAACGCATCCGAGGGTGGATCTCATGGATTTGGATCGACGCAGCTTCATCGGCGGTGTGACCGCGCTTGCGGGTCTCGCCTCCTCCCCTGCTCTCGCACAGCCTATGCGTCCACCGGAGCCGCAGCGCTACCCGGATCCGGCTTGGAAGGTCCTCGACAAGCGTTTCAACAAGTACATGATCGGAAACACTCCGCTGCAGCGGCAATGGACCGGCGCCCTTTGGGCGGAAGGATCGGCATGGAACGGTGTGGGGCGCTATGTGGTGTTCTCTGATATCCCCAACAACCGCCAGATGCGCTGGGATGAGGCGACGGGCAGAGTCACCGAACTGCGGGTGCCCTCAAATTTCTCCAATGGCAACACGTTTGACTTCGAGGGCCGGCAGATCTCGTGCGAGCACTCAACCGCCCGGGTTGTGCGATACAACTGGCAGGGTGAGCCAGAGGTGCTGGCAGAAACCTTCGAGGGCAAGCGGCTGAATGCGCCGAATGATGCAGTTGTGCACCCGGACGACGGCGGCATTATCTTCACGGATCCAGGTTACGGCAGCTCTTGGTATTACGAGGGCAATGTTCGCGATCTGGAACTCCCTGCCAGCATCTATCACCTTGATCCCAAATCCCGTACGCTGACGAAGCTCACGGATGAGATTCTCAAGCCCAATGGCCTCTGCTTCTCGCCCGACTATAGGAAGCTTTATGTCGCCGACTCATCCCCCACTCACCATACGGAACCGGCGCGGATCATTGTGTGGGATCTGGCAGACAATGGCCGCAAGCTGACCAACCGCCAAGTGTTCGCGACATTGGAGACGGGCTTCCACGACGGCATGCGCGCCGACGCGGACGGCAACATCTGGGCCGCGACCGCATTTGGCGGCGAAGGCGTTGACGGGATCCACGTCTACATGCCTGACGGCACCAAGATCGGCCAGCTCGTCATGCCGGAAGCCTGTGCGAATTTGACCTTTGCGGGCAAGCAGCGGAACCGTCTGTTCATCTGTGGCAGCCAGTCCGTCTACACGATCTATACGGCGGCTCAAGGCGCTCACCGCTCCTGATTGCGGCATCCGGAGACCCGAGCACGTCGCTCGGGTCTCTTCCTCGCCAAGAAGCAACATCTGTAAGGTCTCGTCAGGTTCAATGACAGCCTATAAGCGTGGCCGTGTGAGGGTCTGCTTACCCTATGATTACGGAAGTTCAACTTTCGTCTGCCTCGTGCCAGGAAGCGACATTTCGAGTTCGCTCCATATCTCGCGTGCCCCCGGAGCGTCCTAAAGTGGATCACCGGTTAAAACAAGTCTGCGGCGGCCATATATTGCGGGTGTCTACTCGGCGGCTCCGCGGCGTGGCAGCTTCCAGCCGGAGCGGACAAAGTGGCAGGTGTAGCCCCCCGGATAGCGCTCAAGATAGTCCTGATGCTCCGGCTCCGCCTCCCAGAAATCGCCCGCGGGTGCAAGTTCCGTGACAATCTTGTCCGGCCAAAGGCCCGAGGCCTCCACATCGGCTATCGTGTCCTCGGCCACTTGGCGCTGCTCGTCAGAGGTGTAGAAGATCGCTGAGCGGTAGCTCAGGCCGATATCATTGCCCTGCCGGTTTATCGTGGTGGGATTATGGATTTGAAAAAAGAACTCCAGTAGGTCGCGGAAACTTGTCTTCTCGGGATCGAAGATGATCTCAATCGCCTCGGCGTGTGTGCCATGGTTGCGGTAGGTCGCGTTCGGCACGTCCCCGCCGGAGTACCCGACGCGGGTGGAGATGACGCCTGGAATGCGGCGGATGAGATCCTGCATGCCCCAGAAGCAGCCTCCGGCCAGGATGGCCCGCTCAGTCACACCAGTCATAGGCTTTCTCCTTTCTCTGCAAAGAGCCTACGAAACTCGCCATAACCCTCGCTTTCCAGATCATTGTAATGGATGAACCGCAGCGAGGCCGAGTTGATGCAGTAGCGCAATCCGCCGGCCTCTTGCGGTCCATCTGGGAACACGTGTCCCAGATGGCTGCCGCCATGGGCTGACCGCACCTCGGTTCGCACCATGCCGTGGCTCGTATCGCGGCGCTCGATGATGTTGCCGGCATCGATCGGCTTGACGAAACTGGGCCAGCCGCTGCCGCTGTCGTACTTGTCAAATGAGGCAAACAAGGGCTCGCCCGACACGACGTCAACATAGACGCCGGGCTCCTTAGTGTCCCAGTACGCGTTGGCGAAGGGCCGTTCGGTCCCGTCCTGCTGCGTCACCCGGTACTGCTCCGGGGTCAGCCGTGACACAGCCTCCGGGTTCTTGTGATAGATCTTCATCGGCTGGTCTCCTTTCATTGTCAATTTCCGTAGTCCTTTGGTTGGGAGGGATAGCGCATCAGATTGAATGTGTTGGTGGCTCGGGCTGGCCTCCCGGCCGCAATGGCAGTGCCTTCACGGTCTCCAGCACGAGATTGACCGCTGATGCCAGTTCGAACTCGTCGAATTCGAAGCACCTGCAACTGTCGATGGATCCGTGGCCTGCAACGGAGAAAACCTCCAGCCAGAACGGCGGAATGCCAGATGCGATGCTGTCCGGTGGAAGTTCGGTAAGTCGCACCTCAAGCGGACCCAGTCGCATCACCACGACGGATCGGGAGCCGTCGGCACCGCTCGGCCGGAACACGAGTTGGATGTAGGCCTGGATGATCCGTTGCTCGATCTCGTCAGTGCTGAGGCCGGCCGAAAGGCCGTTGTCGTCCCCGCATGCGGCGCGTTTCGCCGCTCCTTGCTCAGGTGTCATGTGAGCCGCCTAAAAAATTTTGCCCTGTGACGATGACCCAGCTTCGGGTCAGCCGTGTCAGTTACTGCCATCCTATGCGACGAGGCTCTGCGGGCCGGCGCTGACGGATTCGACCGGTGCTTGGGGTTGCGCCAACACGGTGATGTGGCGGACGGCGTCCAGTACGGTCGCCGCTGTCGGTTCCTTCAGAACGACGTCGCCCTGCGCCGAGGATCTTGCCTCGCGTGCGCCGATGATTGCGGGCCGACCTGGATGGTTGTCGCGGTGCTGGTCGGCAAGGATCCAGTCGTCGATCAGGCCTGGCAGGGTGGCTTGGGTGTAGAGCCAGTCGATCGGACGCCGCCAGTCGCGGAGAAGGCGAAAGGCATATTCCCCAGTGGTGGCAGTCATCACCTCGAAGCCAGCCTCACGGAGCGCCGGGGCGAGGCTGCCTTGAAAGTTGGTATTGGTCTCGACGATCAGGATGCGCTCGCGCCGTGGGCGGCGTGCGGCCTCTCCCCCGACGTTGGAGCTGCCGATGCAAGGCCGGTACAGACCGAGCGCTTCATCCCGCCCGTCCGCGGACCCATGATGGAGTGCTGCAGTGCTCATTATGGGTTTTTCCCGTTGGTGCACTCGGCACCTCAAAAAGGGGCAGCACGGCCCCGCACAGACGAGGGCGCCATTCAGGGCCGTGCTGCTGGGCATGCATCCCAGGCAGCCCCGCGTTCTGCCCCTGCAACCGAGGTTTTCCACGTGGGATGCATGCTCGATCCAAAGCATCGGCGCGACACCAAACAGAAGCGCGGGCGCGCCTACATTCAGTCATTGTGGAAGGTCGAACCTCCAGGACGGCAGCTTGCGGCACCGCCTCAGGCGGACATCGCGATTGTCTTGCCGGCCCCCACGATCATTAGAAGCTCATCTGTCTCCATCATCTCGGCGGCCTTGGCGTACCCACCGCCCATTCCGTCGAGGAAATGCAAATGCGAATCCGGCATGCCAGAAGGCACGAGACAAG
>KI912069.1:135361-141119 GCA_000517005.1 Microvirga lupini | reverse complement strand
TTGGTCCGAAGCCGCGTAATGCGCGATCCTGACGTCATGCCCGCGGGAACGAATCTCACTTACAGGCACCAATCCTACCCGCAGAGTGAGGCCAAGACTGGTCCTGGCAAAGGCTGCAACCTGTCGCAATACCGAGGTCGCGACCATGATGCCCTGTGGCGGCAAAGCAAACGCAGCCCCGTCGCCCCGAAACACAAATGGGAAGTCGAACGTGCCCCAGGCATTGCCAATAGCTGCAATGACGGAGGCGCCTGCGAAGTTGACGTCTTTATAACGCCCCGCCTTGATCGCAGAGGTCGAGTCAACGACATCCGTGATGCCGATAAGCCAATCGTCCGGCAGTGACTCGTAGATGGACGGGTCGAGCACGAGCGAAAACTCACGATACGCCTGGGGCAGGTGTGCTGGGCTGTTGACCATTGCGTGTCCTCCAGATCGGCGTGCATCAGCAAACTGGGCGTCACGCCTTGCCGATAAAGTACAGGTGTCCGGTGCGTCTCATCTGAGGGAGCCGGGCCAGCCGACGAGGCAGGCCCAGCCGGTTGTGTTCAGAGCAGGTTGGTCTCGACATTGATGTTGCCGTGGGTCGCCTTGGAGTACGGGCAGATCCCGTGCGCCGCGTCGATCAACGCCTGCGCCACCTCGCGGTCGATACCCGGGATGCTGACGTTGAGGCGTGCCTGGAGGAAGTAGGAGCCGCTGTCGAGAACCAGATCAATCTCGGTATCAACCGTGGGCAAGGTCGGGAGGGTGACCTTCCTTTGGGCGGCAGCGAGTTCAAGCGCACCGATGTAGCAGGCCGACCAGGCGGCACCGAACAGGTTCTCGGCGGCCGGGTGCGGCTGCGACAGCTTGAGGTTGAGAAGGCCGTCGCTGCTGCGGGTGCCGCCGTCGCGGCCGCCGGTGTTGTAGGTCTTTCCAGTGAAGAGAACCTTGGCAGTCATGGCACTATCCTTTCTGAGCTGATTAGATCGTAGCCGATCAATTCGGATGCGATGCAAATACGCCTCAGGAAAGCCCATGTCAAGCACTTCCGATTTAATCGGATGCGAATTATATTGAGCCAAGCAGCAAAGATTGGATCAGCCCATGCCCAAGACATCAACAGCGAAGCCCCCCGGCCTGCCCACATCCCCGCACGCCGCCAGCGAAGGCAAAAAGCTTGCGAACTATCTCTGCTTCGCGATCTATTCAGCCAACCTCGCCTTCGGTCGCGCCTATAAGCCGCTCCTGGATAAGCTGGGCCTGACGTACACCCAGTACATCGCCCTGGTGGCGCTCTCCGAGGAGGACGGCCAGACCGTCCGGGCGCTGGGCGAAAAGCTGTTCCTGGAATCCAACACGCTGACGCCGATCCTTAAGAAGCTCGAAGCGACCGGCTACCTTAAACGGCAACGTGACACCGCCGACGAACGGCAGGTGCGGGTGAGCCTGACGTCTGCCGGACGCCAGCTGGTTGAGACGGATCCCGGAGCGGCGCTGGTTGAAGCCACCGGACTCGGAGCGGACTTTCCCGCAGCCCAGAAGACCGTAGCGACGATACGCGACAACCTCCTGCGTGCCACGCACACAGGACCGGGCGCAGACGACTAAGCAATCGTCTGGCCCCGCTCGGCGGAGTGCATGCGAAGCCCGCCGCTCTTGGTGGCTGTTCTTGCTTTATGTCGATCTATGGCCTCCGCGAGCATTCGCAGCCTTGTGATGGCCACCATCGGGCATGCCTCGGCGAGGCCACTTGCTCGCCGGATCACGGAGGCGTATCCTCTGCGCCCAATCAAAACGTCCCTGTGTTGGACTTGGGCTCTCCGACGAGCCGTTTTTGACCGGCCGCTTTGCCGACGTCGCTCCTGAAGCGAGTGGTTGTGTAACCCGCGGGACGAGGACTGGACCGCAAGATCCGCGGTCTCCATTGACATTTGCGCGTGGTCTAAGGACAACCGCGCTACGACAGATTGCATCCCAAACGACAGAAATCTTGCGGTTGTCCATTCTCCTATCCCACCGATCGCCGACCGTGGCGATGCGAACGAATGGAGAAATCAATGTCAGAGCCATCATCACTACCGAACCAGCCTACCCCCGTGGCAGCCTCAGCGGCCGCGCTTGCGTCCGATGTGCTCTCCAGGGGAGAGCCCGAAGCAACCGAGAACACTGCAATCCGCCCATTCCATATCAACATTCCGGAAGCTGAAATCACCGAGCTGAAGCGCCGCATCAAGGCCACCAGATGGCCGGAACGAGAAACAGTCGCGGACGAATCGCAAGGTGTCCGACTGAAAACAATCCAAGAGCTCGCACGGTATTGGGCGGACGAGTACGACTGGCGCAAGATCGAATCCAGATTGAGCTCGTATCCCAATTTCATCACCGAAATCGACGGCTTGGATTTTCACTTCATTCACGTTCGCTCCAAACATGACAATGCGATGCCGCTGCTTATTGCACACGGCTGGCCGAGCTTGATCGTTGAGCAAGTGAAGCTGATCGAGCCTCTGACTGATCCAACCGCGTACGGTGGAAGCGAAGCGGATGCATTCCACGTCGTCATCCCATCGATGCCGGGCTACGGCTTCTCGGGCAAGCCAACCACGACCGGCTGGAACCCCCAGCGCATCGCGCACGCCTATGCTGAGCTGATGTCCCGCCTTGGTTATGAGAAGTATGCGGCGCAGGGCGGTGACTGGGGGTCGATC
Source organism: Microvirga lupini (assembly GCA_000517005.1). Classification (GTDB taxonomy): domain Bacteria; phylum Pseudomonadota; class Alphaproteobacteria; order Rhizobiales; family Beijerinckiaceae; genus Microvirga; species Microvirga lupini. The sequence goes on along the minus strand of KI912069.1, from coordinate 138,426 downwards.
GTCGTCAACTTCATGGGCGTTCAGGAGCCCCAAGGACTGCTCGGCATCCACACCAACATGCCTGAGGTGATACCTCCCGAAATCGATGCGCTGATCTGGTCCGGCAACCCTCTGCCCAATAGCCTATCGGCCGAAGAGAGGAAGGCCTGCGAGCAAGTTCGTGAGAACAAGTTTGGCTACGCGATCGTCATGGGCACGCGACCGCAGACACTGACCGGGTTGGTGGATTCACCTGTCGGGTTGGCGGCCTTCATGATCGACCACGATTGGAAAAGCCATGCCATGATCGCAAGGTCGTTTGCCGGGGTAAAAGAAGGCCTCTCGCCTGACGATGTCCTCGATAACGTCACGCTCTTCTGGTTTACGGGCACGGCAATCTCTGCGGCTCGTCTCTACTGGGAGAACGCCGTTGCCGGCAACTCATTCTTCGCTGTCAAAGGCGTTAAACTCCCCGTCGCCTGCAGTGTGTTCCCGGACGAGATGTATGAAGCGCCGAGGAGCTGGGCAGAGAAAGCGTATCCTAACCTGATCCACTTCAACAAGCTGCCAAAGGGCGGACACTTCGCAGCCTGGGAGCAGCCGGAGTTCATGATCTCCGAGATCCGCACGGCGCTCAGGCCACTCCGCAAATCGCTGTGAAGACCTCGGCGCGCACTACGTGCGCGCCAGCTCCTGAGCGAGCACGGCAATATTAATGGAGATTTAGAACAGCATACCAGGCGTCATGCCCGAATGTCCGAGTTGGGTCGATCAGTAACGAACCGGCAATGAAATGGAGGTCCGCTCATCTCCGCGTTTCCACACAGCCTCCCCATCGTCAGCAGACATTCGGACTACTTCGCTGATGTGCCATGACCGGACGCTAGCTTCCAGTCGAGGCGCATAGCACCTCGACTGGGATTGCCTTGAGGATTATGGACGCCGGTTCACCTGCTCTTCCCGATAGAACAGCATCCCGCCGTGATGGAGCACGCCGCCGATGAACTCACCGTCGGCCGTGAACCCCGTATCGTCCCAGTAGGCGATCTTGTTGCCGCGGACTTCATAGCGTCCCTGATAGGCGCTCCTGCGGGTGCCCCGCGCTTCGTCGTAACGGCCGCTCGGGAGAAGCTCCTGGCGGATGTGGCCGTCCTTTGTGACCCACATGCCGACATAGGGGTGAGGTGTCATCTCTGTTGCTCCCTTGGATTGAAGTTGGCTGTTGCTCGCAGGCTGCCCAAACGCCGATGATGCAGCGCCCATGACAATCGCGAGAATGAGAGGAGTTGTGCTCCCGGGCATCGTACGCTCCTTTCTTCAGTGCGGACTTGCAGTCGGACGAACGATGATCTCGCTGACGTCCACCTCCGACGGCTGCGCGATCGCATAGTGGATCGCTCGTCCGATGGCGTCCGGATCGATCGCAGTTCTGCGGTACTCCCTCATCGCCACTCGGGCGCTCTCGTCCGAGATCGTCTCGGCGAGCTCGCTCGTGACCACGCCAGGCGAGATCACCGTGACCCGCAACCGATCTGCCTCCTGCCGAAGACCGTCTGAGATCGCCCAGACCGCGTATTTCGTCGCGCAATAGACCGCAGCCGTGGGCGAGACCTGATGTGCACCGATGGACGCGACATTGATGATGTGACCGGAGCCTTGAGCCTCCATGACAGGCAGCACAGCCGCAATGCCGTTCAGGACGCCCTTGATGTTCACATCCACCATCTGGTCCCACTCGCTCACTTTGAGAGCGTTGAGAGGCGAGAGCGGCATGACACCCGCGTTGTTGACGATCACATCGATCCGACCGAACTCCTCGAGCGTGGCAGACACGACCCTGGCGAAGTCATCTCGTGAGGTCACGTCGAGCCGGTGAGCCCGCGCGACGCCGCCAGATGCCTCGATCCGGCTGACAAGATTTTGCAGACGCTCTGTCCGGCGTGCGCCGACAATGACTGTATGGCCGCCGTTGGACAGCTCCAGAGCGACCGCTTCACCGATCCCGCTGGAGGCACCGGTGATCAGAACAACCTTCTTCTCGGACATTGATGTCTCCTTCACTCGAACCCGTGCCCGGACCTTAGACGTGGCGGCCCCGAGCTCATGGACGAAAGGTAGTTCGACTGAGCTGCGCAATCGACTTGCCAATCGCAAATGCGCTGGTAAGATTTTGTCATCAATGAACGCGGATCTTGCCGGCATCACCGTCCTCGTCACCGTCGCAGAAGCACGCAGCTTCCGGGCTGCCAGCGAACGCCTAGGCGTGACCCGCTCCGCTGTCAGCCAAGCCATTCGCCGGCTTGAGGAGCGGATGGGCGTGGCGCTGGTTCAGCGCACGACCCGCAGTGTTCATCTCACGGAGGCCGGGGAGCGGCTGTATCAGGCGGTGCGCTCTGCGCTCGATGATGTCAGCACGGCTATGGAAGCCGTGGGCGAGATGCGCGAGCGGCCCAGTGGTCTGGTGCGCCTGACGGTCTCCTCGATCGCCGAGAGGTTCCTGAGCGGCCCGCTGCTGGCGGGTTTTCTGGCAGCTTATCCTGACATCCGCCTCGACATCACGGTCACGGACGAGGAATTCGACATCGTGGCCGAGGGCTTTGATGCCGGTGTCAGGCTCGGTGAGGTGATCGAGCAAGACATGATTGCCATTCCGGTGTCGGACGAGCAGCGGCACATGGTGATGGCTTCCCCCGCATATTTGGCCAAGCATGGCGCTCCGGCCCATCCCCGGGATCTCCCCCAGCATCACTGCATTGGCTGGCGGCCCAGCCCGCGGGTTGCTCCCTACCGCTGGGAATTCACCGAGGATGGACGCGATTTTGCTGTCGACGTGAACCCTCGGGTGACCACCAACGAGATGAGGGTGATGATCCAATTGGCTTGCGCGGGAGCCGGTCTGACCTTTGGGATGGAGGAAACCTTTCGCCCCTACATTGCTCTGGCTGAACTCGTGCCACTGCTCGAAGAGTTCTGCCCACTTTTCCTGGCTTTTACCTCTACTATCCGACCCGCCGTAACCTGCCGCTCAAGTTACGGGTTCTCGTGGATTACCTGCGCGCAACGCGACGTGAGCGCCCTATTTCGGC
>KI912069.1:130731-135261 GCA_000517005.1 Microvirga lupini | reverse complement strand
ACCAGGGCAAGCTGATCGGACCTAAGCCGCCTCTCAAGGCTACGGAGATCTGGTCCATTCGGGTCAGGCTCCAGGTTGCTCATCGCATTCGGGATTTGGCTCTGTTCAACCTGGCCCTCGACAGCAAGCTGCGAGCCTGCGGCCTCGTCGCACTTCGGGTCGACGATGTAGCCCTCAATGGCCGGGTGAGGTCCCGAACCACGGTCATGCAACGGAAGACGGGGCCGGCCCGTTCAGTTCGAGATCACAGAGCAAACCCGGGAGGCTATAGGACGGTGGCTGGAGAAGAAGGCCCTGCATAAGGGCGAGCCGCTGTTCCCGAGCAGAGTCAATCGGCGAAAGCCAATGACGACGCGCCAGTACGCTCGCCTGCTGGCAGCCTGGCTTCGCGCGATTGGCCTTGATCCCTCGGCCTACGGCACTCACTCACTCCGGCGGACCAAAGCGTCGATGATCTATCGACGAACAGGCAATCTCCGGGCCGTCCAGCTTCTGCTCGGCCACACCAAGATCGAGAGCACTGTTCGGTATCTTGGGATCGACGTCGACGATGCCCTTCTGATTGCGGAGCAGGTTGAAATCTAAACGCTGAGGCGGCCCATTGACGAGCCGCCTCAGACTTCACGCATATGGGAGCAATGTCCGGACTTGAGGCTTAAGCAGCCACGAGACAAACGACCGGCGCGTGCCAAGAAGAGACGTAAGCGGATAGCCGCCCCGGTGCGAAGGACCTCCTCAGCTCTTGGTCTAACAATAGTTTGGCTGGCAGGCTCTGCCGTGCCTCCGCTGAGACAGAACTTGAATGGGAGCAGGGACAGATTTGCCCTATCCACGCCAGAACTGGGGAAAGAACAAGATCAGCACCGTGAACAGCTCCAGCCGCCCCAGCAGCATGCCAAAGCAGAGGAGCCATTTGGAGGCATCCGGAAGCGTGGCGAAGTTGCCGGCTGGACCGATAATCGGACCCAGACCCGGCCCGACGTTCGACAGCGCTGCCACAGCGGCACTGGCACTGGTCAGGAAGTCGAGATCGAACGCCATCATGGCGACCGTAAGCGCACTGTAGCAGATGAAATAGAGCGAGAAGAACACCACCACCGACCCGATCACATCATCAGGCAGCAGCCGGCCCGCATAGATCCGGGGGAACACGCCCCGTGGGTAGAGCAGACGCAGGAATTGGCTCTGGAGCATGCGGATCATCACCTGAAAGCGGAAGATCTTCATCCCGCCCGAGGTCGATCCGGTGCACCCTCCCACGAACATGAGACCAAAGAATAGGCCAATCATGAGGTTGCCCCACAGCGTGTAGTCCGCCGTGGCGTAGCCGGTGGTGGTCACCACCGACACGACATTGAAGGCGGCCAATCGCAGCGCATCGACAGCGCTGTGCTTACCCGCAAGCGTCAGCCATGCCGCGACAGCGACGATCACGGCCGCGAGCAGGCCAAGGAGAAACCAGACTTGGCTGTCGCGCAGAGCGTCGCGCTGTCCCTGGAATAGGCGTAGGTAAAGCACGAATGGCACCGCGCCCGAGAGCATGAAGAGGGTCGCGATCCAGTGTAGGGCGGCACTATCCCAACGCGCCATTGAGATGTCGGAGGTGGAGAACCCAGCCGTTGAAACCGTCGTGAGTGCATGGGCGAGTGCCTCGAACGGCGTCATCGCCACCAGCCAGTACGCAAACCCGCAAGCCACTGTGAGGGCTACATAGATCAAGACAATGCCGGTCGCGATCTCCCGCACGCGCGGCATCACCTTCTCGGACCGGTCGGAGGACTCCGTCCGGAACAACTGCATGCCGCCCACGCCGAGTGCAGGCAGGATCGAGATGGCAACCCCGATGATACCGATGCCACCCAGCCATTGCAGGAGCGCCCGCCACAGAAGAATCCCCTTGGGAGCGTTGTCGAGGCTGACGATCACCGTGGCGCCGGTGGTCGTCAGGCCGGACACGGACTCAAAGAACGCATTGGTGAAGTGGTCCCTGAGCTGTGCGTAATCGGAGATGTAGAGAGGGATGGCTCCGAAGAGCGCAATGGTCGTCCATGCGACCGGCGTGAGGAGAAAGGCTTGGCGCAGGGTCAGGCCGCCGGACAGCCGACAGCGGGTCACATGGGTCAGTGCGGCGGCACAAGCAAAGGTGATGCCGCTGCCGATCAGAAAGGCTCTCCAGTCCGGATCGCCCGTAAGCGCGTCGACCCCGGCCGGCAGGAGCATGGCCGCCGCAAGCGCAAGGAGCATGCGGGCCGTCAGGTGGAGGACGGGACGTATGTAGGGCGGAGCCCATGCGCCTGGAAACGATCTCTCGCGCATTGGTTAGTCCTAATGTCCTGTATCGGTCGATGGGCCGGCCAGAACCGCCTCGGCCTTGCGCAGGGCTCGATAGGCCACCACGGCAATGATGCTGTCGCCGGGATGAACCCGGGTCGAACTCGTCGGAATGATCACCGCGCCATCGCGGACGATGGCCCCGATCAGCATGCCTTCCGGCATGCCGGCCTCCCGCAGGGTGCCCCTGACCAGCCGCGAGCCCTCCTGGGCCGTCGCCTGGATCACCTCGCCGAAATCCTCCCGGAGCGTATAGAGGGCAGAGACCGAGCGATGGCGCACATGGCGCAGAATGGTCGAGATCGTAATGGCGCTCGGGCTGACGACCGCATCGATGCCCAGCGCCGGCAGCACATGCTCATAGGAGGTCTTGTTCACCAGGGTGATGGCCCGGGTGCAGCCCTCGCGTTTAGCCAGAACCGAGGCGAAGATGTTGGTCTCGTCGTCATTGGTCACGGCGATGATCGTCTCGGCGCTCTGGACATTGGCCTCGAGCAGCACCTCCTTGTCGAGCGCATCGCCCTGGATCACGACGGCGGAATCGCGGAGCTCGCGGGATATGTACTCCGCCCGCTCCCGCGAATGCTCGACCAATTTGAGCGAGACATATGGAGCATGACGGGCGATCCTGGTTGCCAGGTTGAGGCCGACATTGCCGCCGCCCACGATGACGATACGGCGGGCGACCTGTTCCTTGTGGCCCAGGAAGGCCATGACGCTGTCCACACGAGACGCCTCGGTGATCACGTAGACATCGTCGCCCTGCTGCACTTTATCCTCGGCGCGCGGCACGAACGCATGGCCGTCGCGCACGATGACGCCGACGACAATGCCGGAGCCGCCCGCCGTGGATAGCTCCTTCATCCGCCGCCCGACCAGAGAGCATCCGCCCGTGTTGCAATGAACCCCGAGAAGGTGAACCCGGCCATCCGCCAGGGCTACGGTGTCGAAGGCGCCGGGCGTCTTGAGACGCCTGACGATCCCGTTGGCGACCTCGACCTCGGGGGAGATGATCACGTCGATGGGCAACTGGTCGGACGCGTAGAGACCCTGCCAGATCGGTTCCAGATAGCCATGATGGCGGACACGGGCGACACGCCGGCGGACGTTGAACAGGGAATAGGCCACCTGGCAGGCGACCATGTTGACCTCGTCGGAGCGGGTCACTGCGATGAGCATGTCCGCATCCTGCGCGCCCGCCCGCTCGAGAACCTCGGGATGAGCGGCGTGGCCGACCATCCCACGGACGTCGTAGCTCTCGTCCACCCGCCTGGCCTGATCGGGTGAGATGTCCACGACCGTGACGTCAATTCCTTCAGTGGCAAGATGGCGGGCGATGGTCGAACCCACCTGGCCGGCACCGCAGACGATCACTCTCATGGGGCTCTCATTCATCCGAATGGCCTTGACTCCAGAGACATATAGAGCAGCTTTCCCCATGGATGGCTTGAATACAGTGAAGCCATCTTTGCACGAGCCTTTCCTTTCCGGCGGGCTGCTCCGCGCGCCTTGACTTGCAGCTCTACCGAGGTCCTGGAAGCCCAGCACATACCGCTGGTAGGGATCAAACCGCGACCAGAGGAGTCGAATGGTCCGGATTGGGTCCAGCCTGTGTGGAAACGCGTTGATCTGCTAAGCTGATCCTGACCAGCGGAGGGCAGGATGAAGCGTTTCGTTGAAGGGGAAGACCGCCGGCAGGCGACCTTGCTGCCCGCGTGTCTGGACGACTACGTGGCGCCCGACAATCCCGTGCGCATCATCGAAGCCTTCGTGGACGAGCTCGACCTGGCGGCCCTGGGCTTTGCCGGCGTGGTGCCGGAGGCCACAGGTCGTCCGGCCTACCACCCTGCCACCCTGCTCAAGATCTACATCTACGGCTATCTCAACCGTGTTCCCTCCAGCCGTCGTCTGGAGCGCGAGACCCAGCGCAATCTCGAGTTGATGTGGTTGACCGGCCGCTTGATGCCCGACTTCAAGACCATCGCCGATTTCCGCCGCGACAACGGACCGGCCATTCGTGCGGCGTGTGCCCAGTTCGTCGTGTTGTGCCGCAAGCTCAACCTGTTCACCCGGGCGGTGGTTGCCCTCGACGGCTCCAAGTTCAAGGCCGTCAACAATCGCGACAAGAGCTCACATGGGGCTGGTAGGGTCAAGGCGGTTTCCGGCAGACGAGCATGAAGACAACCTCCAAGACAGTGT
>KI912069.1:127474-130631 GCA_000517005.1 Microvirga lupini | reverse complement strand
GGGCGATGCAGTCTCTGCAGGCGATGGAGCAGCAGGTCGAGGCTGCGCCCGACCAGCAGATCTCTCTCACTGATCCTGACGCCCGCTCCATGGCCATCAGCGGCAAGGGCACCGGCATCGTCGGCTACAACGTGCAGATGGCGGTGGAGGCCGAGCATCACCTGATCGTCGCGCACGAGGTGACCAACGTTGGCAACGACCGCACCCAACTGCTGGCGATGGGGCAACACGCCCAGAGCGTGATGGCGTGTGAGGAACTCACCGTGCTGGCGGATCGGGGCTACTACAATGGTGACGAGGTGCTGGCCTGCGAGGGCACCGGTGTTCTGCCGTACGTTCCCAAGATCCAGACCTCCGGCAACACCCATCGCGGTCTCTTCCCGGGCAGGACTTCATCTACGATGCCGAGCATGACCGCTACACCTGCCCGGCCGGCCAGCACCTGACGAAGGGCAAGGTGCGCTCAGACCGCCGGGACAACATCGATCATTACCGTAATCTGACGGCCTGCCCGACCTGCACCCTCAAGCCCCAGTGCACGCCGGACAAGCACAAACGGGTGAAACGCTGGGAGCACGAGGATGTGCTCGACCGGATGCAGGCTCGGCTTGAGCGGATGCCGGAGGCCATGACGATCCGGCGGCAGACGGTGGAGCACCCGTTTGGAACGATCAAGGCCTGGATGGGCAGTCCTCACTTCCTGATGAAGACCCTGGAGAAGGTCAGAACCGAGATGAGCCTGCACGTACTGGCCTACAACCTGAAGCGGATGATCAACATCCTGGGTGTCGGGCCTCTGCCGAGGGCGCTGGCAGCGGCCATTCCATACAACCTCGAAGGCGCGTTTTCACATGGCCTCGGTCAGGCACGGTAGTTCCCTTGCCCTTCAGGAACGTCCGGTATTCGTTGCCAGAGCTGACACCCAGGTTTCTTCAAAGAAGTGCCAGCTGCGGACCTTAAAATGTCCAGATATTCACCGCGGCCGATGCCGCCCGGAGGGTTGTTCCGATGCACATGACATAAACGGCATACGCCATCATTCATACCGCCGAGGCATCTGCGTTTGGGCATCATCGTTTCGAAGCAATCTTGGATCCGATCACTCCGCCGGTGCGAAGTTCTCGCGATGCGGCGAGGCAGGTTCAGCCTTCGTTGCCATGAAGCCAATATGGATAATGAGTGCGACCGAGATCACAGTCACGAGTTCACCGCCGAGCAAAAGAGGCAAGCCCAAACTCATATGTCCGAGGACGACAAGTGTGAGACCCGCCATCATTGCGGGGAGGCCAATGACGGCTGTCCAGAAATGGATCCACGGAAGCCGGGTTGCGGCAACGTGCGGAAAGTGGCGATAAAATAGCGCGTAGAGGAAAAAGCCGACCCAACCGAGCAGGTTCATATGCCCATGCACGGGCCTGATCGTGAAGTCCTGCGACAGGGACATGAATATGCCCATGGCGACGCCCGTTCCGAGAAACAAGAGAGCCGTCCGGAGAAAGAGGTTCGACAGATTGGCCACAGCTTCTGATCCTTTTGATGCAATTTAGCACTGGAGAGACGTTGTCACGGTTGTGAGATCGACCGTTGCCCATGGCCGAGACGTCACGCAGTTTGGGATCCGGCGCAGTTCACGGCGCCGGCACCGGTATGCGACCCGGCGTTAATGAATGTTGTTACGCTGCAAATGGCGACAGCACCTCCGGCTCCTGATCGAGAGTCTGCGAGGCCGTCGCGGATGTGAGCACCGTTAGTTCGGCACCACACGCGGCGCAGGTGCCGATCGAAGGGGCTGCAATCAGCTCCGTGGTCCCGCATGCCTCGCAGCCGCACAGCGCCGGGAACAGCGTCTCGGAGCCTCGTTCCGCGGCTCTTCTCAAGGCCTCGCTTGTTTGTACGATACAATCGAACATGGTCTTCCTTCCTGATGTCCGTCCGGCGATGCGCTTGCCGACCGACCTGCCTTTTCGGCTGTGCGGCGGTTGTAGCGAGCGTTTTTTCCGTGGCTCTTGTCGGAAGTTGTCTGTATTTTCCGGAAGTTGCCCGACCATTTTCCGGGAGCCCACGGACAGGCTGGGTGATGCTGGACGACAGGAAACAGATTGCAGCCGTGATCAGGGACTACATCGCGCGGGAACGCATGTCGCGCGAGCAGTTCGCGTTCAAGACGAAGTTGGGCAAGTCGACGGTCGATAAGCTGCTGACAGGTCACTTCTCGGACAAGACGCTGTCGATCGTCGAAAGCCAGACACAGCTTTCCCTGCGGTCCATGAGCGGTGGATCAATCCGGCTACCGGACGGCACGGCCCGCCAGCCGTCCAAGACCGCGGATCTGAAGCCTCTCGACAAGCCATCCATCGCTGTTTTGCCCTTCGTGCACATGGGGATAGATCCTGAGCAGGATTTTCTCGCGGATGGCATCACCGAGGACATCATCACGGCTCTCGCACGTCTGCGCTGGCTGTTCGTAATCGCCCGGAACTCCACCTTCGTCTACAAGGGCAAGGCCGTGGACGTCCGACAGGTCGCCCATGATCTGGGGATCCGGTATGTCCTGGAGGGCAGCGTCCGAACTGCCGGAACGCGCATTCGCGTCACCGGCCAGCTCATCGACGCGACCACGGGCAAGCATATCTGGGCCGAGAAATATGACCGCGAGATGCAGGACATCTTCGCCGTACAGGACGACATCGCTGAGCGGGTCGTCGCTGCGGTCGAACCGCACCTTTATGCCGAGGAAGGATTTCGAGCCTCGACGCAGCAGCCGGACAGCATTGATGCCTGGGGCCTCGTGGTCCGGGCCATGACCCTCCTCAACAAGGTAGAGCGGACGCAGAACGAGGAAGCACAATTGCTCTTGCAGCGTGCCATCGGTTTGGAGCCGGGCTATGCAAGAGCCCATGCCCTCCTGAGCTGGGCGATCTGGTGGGCCTCTATGTGCCTGTGGACGCCCGACGTGGAGGCCGGCTACGAGCAAGCCGCCATTCACGCGCAGGACGCTCTGGCCTTCGATCCCGGCGAGCCCTGGGCCAGGATGGTGTCTGGGCTGTGCCTCAGCACGGCCGGTCAGCACCAGCGGGCGCTGGCGGAGCTCGGAAGCGCCCTGACGCTCAACCCGAGCTTCGCGCTCGGTCATACGGCGCTCGGCTGGGCGCTCCTG
>KI912069.1:126952-127374 GCA_000517005.1 Microvirga lupini | reverse complement strand
CCGACGTGAGTGGCGATTGAGGCGGGATCGACCACGTGGCTCTCGATCCCTTCGTCCTGCAGCACGCGATGGATCCAGAACCCATCCAAGCCGGCCTCCTGAATGGTGATGATCGGAAACATCTGGCCGGTGCGGGCCTGTGCCTTGTGGCGGAGATCCGCCAATCGCGCCAACAATCCGGCAACATCACCAACGTGCACGCTGTGCTTGGACATCGTCTCGCCGGCTCCGGGCGACAGGGAGGTGATTAGCCAGACCGAGCGACTGAGTTCCAGTGAGACGAAGATCGCGCCAAGATCGGTGCGGATAGCGGTCTGCATCGGTCGGTGATCGAATGACATGGGTTGCCTCCAGAGTGGTGGGTCAGCAACCTCACTCTGCTAGAGGGTGGTCTGCTATCGATACCCATAGGATCTTCACGG
>KI912069.1:118706-126852 GCA_000517005.1 Microvirga lupini | reverse complement strand
TGAGAGCAGGCCGGTTTGAAGAGGCGATCGTCGAGACCGGGTGGGCCCTGCGCATGAGCCCGCTCGATAGTTTCTCCGGATTCTACACGACCACCCACGGTCTTGCCCTTCTGGCGGCGCGTCGCTTCGAGGAGGCGCTCCCCTTTCTGAGAGCGTCCGTTTCCGGCTTCACGGACTACACTGGGCCATTCAACACTCTGATCAGCTGCTGCGGCCACTTGGGATTGATCGAAGAGGCCACGGAACTGCTAACCGTTCGAAACCGGATGGGTGGAGCGCCCCTGAGCCTGAGTTTGGTCCGCAGGCATATGCATAGGTTTGCACACTGCGACGTCTTCGTTGAGGGTCTTCGCAAGGCAGGCGTCCCTGAAGAGGCACCATGAACCTCGTACCAGCGAATAGCTCCATCGTTTAAATATCCTGTCTTCCTGCAAGAAATCGGCAACTCCTTACCCCGGCTGAAAGTCTGCTCCGGGCCGAACCCGGTCCTTCACTGCGGCCGTGTAAGGGTCTGCTCACCTCTCGAAAGCGGAAGTCAGCTTAGGCCTGAGATGTGCCGGACCTTCGCTCCACCTCGGGCGATCAGGATCAGCCCTCATCGAGCACACGCCTTACCTTGGAGGCCAGCTCGGCATAGGTGAAGGGTTTTCCGATGAGGTGCGCCCCAGGGCCCAGGAGGCCCTGGTGGACGATGGCATTCGAGGTGTAGCCCGTGGTGAACAACACCGGCAGCGCTGGCCTGCGCCGGGAGACTTCGTCCGCAAGAGCACGGCCGTTCATGCCGCCCGTCAGAACGACATCGGTGAAGAGCAGTTCGATCTCGGGATGCTGCTCAACGATCGCTAAAGCCATCTGCCCATCGGCCGCCTCAAGCACGCGATAGCCGAGATCGAGCAGGGCCTCGGTGGCGTACGCCCGAAGATCGGTCTCATCTTCCACGACCAGAATGGTCTCGCCTGCGCCCCTCATCATTATGGGGTTCTTCGCAGGGACTTCGGCAGGCTCTTCGTCCGAACCGACCAGCCGAGGCAGGTAGATCTTGATCGTCGTGCCTTCGCCAAGCTCGCTATAGATCCTGACGTGGCCGTTGGACTGGCGGACGAAGCCGTACACCTGACTCAGGCCCAGTCCCGTTCCCTTGCCCGCCTCCTTGGTCGTGAAGAATGGCTCGAACACCCTCTCCATCGTGGCCTTGTCCATCCCGGTCCCGGTGTCGGAAACGGCCACGAGCACGTACTGCCCCGCTGGCACTGGCTCGGTCAACGATTCCACATAGGCGTCATCCAAGCGGGCATTGGCGGTCTCGATGGTGAGCTTGCCGCCATTCGGCATGGCATCGCGGGCGTTCACCGCCAGATTGAGGATTGCATTCTCCAACTGGTTCGGGTCGGCTTGAGTGCGCCAGAGGCCGCCAGCCAGGACCGTCTCCAGCACGACAATTTCTCCCAGCGTCCGCCGCAGGAGCTCGGACATGCCCGCCACCAGTTTGTTGGCGTCGATGGGCTTGGGATCGAGCGGCTGCTGCCGGGAGAAGGCCAGCAGGCGGTGCGTCAGGGTGGCAGCCCGCCGGGTCGCCTCCATGGCGTGATCGGCCGCCCGCCGAAGTCGATCGTTCCCTTCCGGCAGACGACGCTGCAACAACTCAATGTTGCCGAGGATGATGGTCAGCAGGTTGTTGAAGTCGTGGGCGATGCCGCCGGTGAGCTGGCCCACGGCCTCCATCTTCTGGGCCTGCCGCAGCGCCTCCTCAGCCTTCATGCGCTCGGCCACCTCTTGGGCAACCCGCTCCTCCAGGGTCTCGTTCAGGCGCTTGAGTTCCTCGGTGGCCTGCTCGGCCTTCTGCCTGGCAAGCAGCAGCTCCCGCTCATACTTGCGCCGGTCGGTGGCGTTGAAGAGGGTGATGCGATGAACAACCGGACGCCCGGTTGCATCCAGCTTCTGAACCGTGTTGGCCAGAACCGGCAGGAGCCGCCCATCCGCGCAGGTCAGGTCAAACGCAATCTCATTGACGAAGCCCTGCATCCGCAAAAGCGGCGCAAAGTGCGTGTCGTAGAAGATCTTGCCGCCGATGCTCAGAAGGTCTTGGAAGCATTTGTGGCCGACGAGGTTCTTCCGGTCTATACCAATCCACGTGAGAAAGGTCTGGTTCGCCCGGATGATGGTGCCGTCCGGCAGAGTCGAGACGTAGCCGCAGGGCGCACTTTCGTAGAGTTCCTCAGCCGTCTCGATCAGCGAGCCTGGGTCCATCGTCACTAGGCGCTTGCCTTGGCCGGAGCTGGATCGCGCAGAAAGGCTTCCATGGCCGCAATCGTCTCCTCTGGCGCACTCAGGTTCGGGCAGTGTCCTGTCGCCTTCATTAAGACGAACTCACTGCCCGGAAGGTTCTGGTGCATGTAGTGCCCGACCGCCTCGGGAGCAATGACATCCTGCGAGCACTGGAGGATGAGCGCCTTCGTCGCCACCTTCGACAAATCGGCTCGGCTGTCAGAGAGGAACGTCACGCGAGCGAAGTGCTTGGCAATCTCGGGATCGGTGCGGCAGAAGCTGTTGGTGAGTTCCTCGCCGAGCTCGGGACGATCCGGGTTGCCCATGATGACCGGGGCCATGGTGCTGGACCAACCCAGATGGTTGCTGTCAAGGAAGTCGAGCACGCCCTCAATGTCCTCCTGCTTGAACCCACCCACGTAATCGCCATCGTTGATGTAGCGCGGTGATGGTCCGATCAGGACCAGACGGTCGAACCGCTCCGGCTCCTGGACGGTGGCCAGAACGCCAATCATGGCGCTGACCGAGTGGCCGACGAAGATAACGTTCGTCAGGTCCAACTCACGGCAGATCGCTAGCACGTCATCCGCGTAACCATTGAGCGCGCCGTACCTTGTCTGGTCAAAGGCAGCGGCATCCGACTGCCCGTGTCCGACGTGATCGAAGAGGACGATCTTGTACCGGTCCTCGAAGGCAGGGGTGATGAAGCGCCACATGTTCTGATCGCAGCCATAGCCATGGGCGAAGAGCATGGGCTGCTCCCCACGACCGATGACCTTGACATTATGGCGTGTGAGAACGGCAGACATGGGCGCTCCGTGCAATCCAAAAGATCGATAGGTAGGGGCCGCTCGCAAGGTGGCGGGTGCGAGCTTTGCAGTTCAGGTGCCCTATGTAGATGTGCTGGCTCTTTTTTCAACACGCGGGTTTGCACACCGGCTATCCTGTGCGCAGGCGAGCCCTCACCCGCACAGACCCCATTCCGGACCCGAACGGTTGACGATACCTCGTTACTTCCAGGATCGTTTCAGGGTCACGAGGACGAGCAAGCCCCGACATCAGGTCATTGACGCAAGGTCCGGCACCGCTATTTCCCCGTACAAAACCACTCCGGAAGTCCCTCACCGTGTCCCTCCCACCCGAGTTCGAAGCCTGCGCCGCCCCGCAGCCGAAGCAGGCTGCCGATGCCGTCAACCTGCCATAGTGTCCAGCCGTCGATGCCGACCTTCCTTGCCGATGGCGGCGGGACCGGTGCCCTCATGCGCGCCCATGACTGGTCAACGGCACCGCTCGGATCCCCCGACACCTGGCCGCCGTCCCTTCGCACCGCCGTGAGCCTGGTGCTGACCTCCAGGTTCCCGATGTTCATCGCCTGGGGACCAGAGCTCGCGTTCCTCTACAACGATGCCTATGCGCCGATCCTGGGATCGAAGCACCCGCGCGCGCTCGGCCGTCCCTTTAGGGAGGTCTGGGCCGAGATCTGGCACGATGTCGGGCCGCTCGTTGCCAAGGCCATGGCCGGGGAAGCGACGTTCCATGAGAACATGCACCTCGTCATGGAACGCCACGGCTTTCCGGAGGACACCTGGTACACGTTCTCCTACTCGCCGATCCGCACGGAGGACGGCGCCGTCGCCGGCATGTTCTGTGCCTGCACTGAGACCACGGACAAGGTCCAGGCCGACCGCCGGGCCAATTTCCACGTCGAGCTGAGCGAACGCCTGAGCGGCCTGTCCGACCCTCAAGCAGTGGTGTTGACGGCCGCGGAGGCGCTTGGCACCCATATCGGGGCAGGCCGCGCCGGATACGGCGAGATCGATGACATGGAGCAAATGGTCTCGGTCGAGCAGGACTGGACCCGAGATCCTTCGATGGCGAGCCTTGCGGGCGAGGCCCGCATCCTGGACGCGTTCAGCCCGGCGGTGATCGCCGAGCTGCGCGCGGGGCGTACCTTGGTCGTCGAGGATTGCCTCAGCGACCCACGCACCAGGCACGAGACCCATGCGGCAACCTGGGCCAGCATCGGCTGCCGCTCCCTGATCGTCACTCCTTTGGTCAAGGACGGGCGGTTCAGGGCCCTCCTCTACGTGCATGAGGCGACACCGCGCTACTGGACTGCCTCGGAGGTGCGGCTGGTCGAGCGGGTTGCCCAGCGGACCTGGGACGCGGTCGAGCGGGCCCGCATCGAGAAGGAGCTGCGGGACAGCGAAGCCTTGAAGGGCGCCATTGTGGCGGCCGCGCTCGACTGTATCATCACCGTGACGGAGGACAGCCGCGTCATCGAATGGAATCCGGCCGCCGAGCGCACCTTCGGGTATGCTCGAGAGGCGGCACTCGGCCGGGACCTGGCCGATCTCATCATCCCGCCCGAGCTGCGGGAGCGGCATCGCCGCGGCATGGCTCGCTACCTGATTACAGGCCAGGGTCCGGTGCTCGGACGCCGCGTCGAGCTGGAGGCGCAGCGGGCCGACGGCGCGCGGTTCCCGGCCGAGCTGACGATCACCGCGATTGACCTCGCCGGTCGGCCGCACTTCACGGCATACCTGCGCGACCTGACCGACCGCAGGCGGGCCGAGGCGGCGCTGCGCGAGAACGAACAGAGGCTGCGCGCCACCTACGAGCATGCCTTTGTGGGCATCGGCGAGGTCGACCGGAGCGGGCGTTTCCTGCGCGTAAACGAGCAGCTCTGCGCCATCACGGGCTTCAGCCAAGAGGAACCGCTCGGGCAGACCTTCTGGGGCGTGACCCATCCTGAGGACCGCGAGGCCGACCTGGCGCAGTTCGCTCGGCAGATGCTGGGTAAGCTAGATACCTACGTTCTTGAGAAGCGCTATCGTCACAAGGATGGCCATTCGGTATGGGTGGAGGTGGCGGCCTCCCGGGTCGACGATGTGGCAGGTCAGCCTCTGTACGGAATCCGCGTCGTGCGGGACATCAGCGAGCGCAGGAAGGCCGAGGAACACCGCGAATTGCTCATCCACGAGCTGAACCACCGGGTGAAGAACACCCTGGCGACCGTGCAGTCGATCGCAACCCAGACGCTGCGCAGCTCCAACTCCTCGCAAGAGGCCCGCACAATCCTCGAAAGCCGCCTGCTCGCCCTCTCGCGCGCCCACGATGTGCTCACTCGCGAGAACTGGGAGGGAGCCGACCTGCACGAGATCATCGGCGACGCAAGCAAACCCTATCAGAGTGACTGCCAGGGCCGGATCCATTGGCAGGGGCCGAAGGTCCGCCTCGTGCCGAGGATGGCGCTGGCGCTGTCCCTGGCGCTCCATGAACTGGCGACGAATGCGGCGAAGTACGGAGCGTTGTCCAACGCGACGGGCGAGGTTCATGTCACCTGGCTGGTGGACCACACGTCGCGACCATCCCGCCTGCTCCTGCGGTGGGCGGAGACGGGCGGCCCGGCGGTCGAGCCTCCGTCACGGACAGGCTTCGGAACGCGCCTTGTCCAGCGCAGCCTGGCCCACGACCTGAACGGCACAGTCCGGATCGAGTACGCCCCTGCGGGGTTCGTGTGTTCGGTCGAGGCGCCGCTTCTCTCGTGAGACCCTGCCCCGGATTGCCCGAGCCGCAAGGCCGATCCTGCCTCTAGTGCCGCCCAATCCGCTTCCGCAACTCGGCGATGTATGCCATGCGCTTGCCGAGTGCGGCCCCGGCGAAGCCGCCGAGGAGGCCGCCGAGGACGAACAGGCCGGCGAGCCACCAGTCGACCAAGCCCGAGAGCGCGTAGCTCGCGGCCGTCGCCGCACCGAAGGCCGTGACGACCACCAGGGACGTGCCGATGGCGAAGGTGAGCGGCATGCCCGTGGCGAGCATCAGGCCCGGCACGATCAGGAAACCGCCGCCGATGCCGAAGAACCCGGAGAACAGACCGACGCCGAAGCCGATGCCGAGCAGCGGCGGCAGCAGCCGCCTCGCCGTCCCGGCCGTCAGGCGAACCTCCGGATTGCCGCCGGATCCACGTCTGCGCAGCATGACGGCGCCGACGACGATCATCACCAGACCGAACAGAGCCAGCAGCCTGTCGTCGTCGAGGGACTCGCGCTGATAGCCTGTGGCGGGTCTAGATGTCGGCTGCACCCGGGTCGGCGGGTTGGAACGTGTCACACGACAACCCCATGCTCTGTAGCGGGTTCGTCCGGTAAGCTCACGCGGCAGGGCACCGCCAAGCTGAGCCAGCATAAGGTCGACGGCCTTGGGCGTGACCTTCAACAGCTTGGCCCCGAGCTGCACCGTCACCAGCGGACGCTACAGGAAGAGCTGGCTGTAAGAACCATCTTTCCTGGATGGTTCGGGGTGTGCGATCAGACCGCAGATCGCTGCGCTATACGATCAATGGCGCTGGCAACAGCACCTGGATCCAGGTGGTGGATCATGTGACCGAGCCCGGGAAGACTGATGAACTCACTGCCGAGCAACTCCCGGTGCAGGCGCGCGGATTGTCGTCCCACATCTGCAATCTGGTCGTCCGCACCCGTGACGATCGTGACCGGCACCCTCAGCTCCCTGTAGTGCCGCTCCAGCTCCATCGCCGACGGCGTCATGAGCGCCGCGTCCTCCGCAGCCGCCCGGAGCTGCAATGGACGGAGCATCAGCGCCTTCGGAAACAGACGCTCGAAGCGCTCCGGCACGGCCGCTGGCTCGAACACCCGCCTGATCATGATTGGGAGCAGGGCTCGCGCCAAGGGAGGCGAGACGGTGTAGCGCATGAGGTCACCGATCACCGGAATAGCCGGGGGCGAGAGGAGGAACGTGTCGGCCCGCAGAGTTGGGTAGTAATAGCCTGAGGCCAGGACAAGTCCACGTACGAGCGATGGAGCCTCCAGCGCTAGGGCCACTGCCACCAGAGTGCCCCAGGAGTGGCCGTACACGACGGCCCGCTCGACCCCGAGCTGCTGCAGGGCGCTGTGGAACAGTCGCGCGTGAGCTCGTGGCGTCCAGAGTTGGCGTGGACGCGTGCTGTAGCCGTAGCCAGGGCGGTCAATGATGATAACGCGATAGCGGCTGGCAAGCACGTCCACGAGGCCGCTGACGGTGAAGTCCTGAACCATGGTGCCGTTACCATGGATGAGCAGAAGAGGATCACCCTGCCCCAGCTCCACATAATGCAGGCGCACGCCGTCTACATCGAGAAATCGTCCGATCGGTGGATGCTGATACTCTGCGTCCTGAGCCTGCTTTCGGTTGTAAATGGCTGCGGCACCAAGAGCAGCAGCAGAGCCTAGCACAAGAGGACCAAGCCACCGGCGTGATCCGGAGCGGCTCGTGAGCCGAGAAGGTCGGACTTTTCCGTGTGTCCGCTTCGAGAGGTTTGTTGCCTCACCCACGTGCGAAGCGGGATTGCGCGAGAAACCTCCAGTATCGACACTCCATCTGCGCATATCCGCTCTCCTCAAGGCTTGAAGCCGGATAACGCCGGATCCCCAGATGAGTTGCTGCATAGCACAAGGAGTGAATGCCGCTGCGAATCCATAAACGCTCGGCTTCAGAAGGTTTTCTAGAGCGGAGCGCTATGGAATTCAGCTCTGATCGGTATTCGCCTCGCTGCCCACTCCGCCGATGCCGCGCAGGGCTGTCAGGCCATTGATGGAGTGCGGCCAAGAGGCATCGCCGGCCACAGCGGTGCGCTCGGCCTGCAGGGCCGCGGCTGCGCAGATCAGTTCGTGGGTGGGGCGGCGCACATCTATTCCGGCATCGTGCGGATCCAGAGATCATCCGCTGACGAGCGACAACGACATCTGACACAATAGTAGCAAACCGTATCAACCTCTGTCGGAAGGTTGACCGGCATGCCATGTTAGGCCTCGTGATGCTGGAACGCTCCCCATGGCCTACCAGGTTCGCTGGCAACTGGTCGGACGATCCGGGCAACCGC
>KI912069.1:118061-118606 GCA_000517005.1 Microvirga lupini | reverse complement strand
TCTGGATTGAGCGCCACAGGATCGAGGAGCCGGCAGGGATCAGCAGCGCGTGGATGGTCTCAGGTGCGGCAGCAGACCAAGCCCCAGCGCTTGTGTACGACTAGCATCCGAGCCTGCAGCGGCGCCCAACTGCTGATCCTCGTTGGTGAACTGACAGGCTTGGCGCTGCACTTGAGCCCGCACCCTTTACCTACGCCTAACTTCCATGCGCTTCTCTGTTGAGCACGTGTCCGAGTCGAACAGCTGCAGGAGGGGTTACGAGAAATGAAGCTGTACCGCCTCAACGTCACCGCAGACGGGGAGCCCTCGGTGATCTTTGCCCTTGCCGAGGATGTGGACCGCCTTCTCCACACCCTCGAGTACGAGGACCATGGTGAAGCGGATGAGGAGAGCCTGATGCCGTACTTCGACGGGGAGAAGAAGCCGCGGCTCATCAGAAGTCTTGACGAGGTCCCGGAGGACTACCTGGATTTCGTCTGCTTGGCGACAATCCGGAAGAGTTATCGGTTGCCGAGTTCTTCGACACGCAGGAGTAGGCACCTGAG
>KI912069.1:106496-117961 GCA_000517005.1 Microvirga lupini | reverse complement strand
CGCATCCTCCTGGAAGTCCGGCTCCAAGATCAGGAAGGATACCGGCATCGGGACAATCGGCTACCCTGCCGGCTTAGGAAGAGTCTGCAAGTACCTTGCGGATGGTGGCAAGCGATAGACCGAAATGCTTCGCCACTTGGCTCGGTGCCACCCCGGCCAAAAGCGCGGCCCGCACGGCTTTGCGCTGCCCCTCCTGTAGAGGGTATGCAGCCGTGTTGGATCCCGAGCGCCTGACCTGTTTGGTGGATCTCGGAACCAACCGATCCAGGGACGATCGCGCCTCGTGCACCGCCTCCACCAGCCCCGGCCGGGTTCCTCTGCTCTTCTCCAGCCGGCGCTGCACTTCCGCGACGAGTTGGCCGAGCTGCTCAGCCACCTGGGCATCGGACAGGCTGGCAAGCATCGTCGGCTTGGAGGCAACAGGAGCCGGTTCGGACGCAGGTGTTGGGATGTTGAGCGTGACTTCGAACAGGTCGAGTGTGCGGGGCGAAGAAGCCTTGTGCGACATAGGCTCTATATGGGCATCAGGCGGCGTTTTCCCAAAGCTCCATGGTCCGTCACATTGCCGCTCCCGGCGGGTTGTGCGCTCCTGGGTGTGTGGTTCGTGGGATCTACTGGGCACACATCGTCCGCCAGCTTGAGATCGCCCTGCTCTCCATCCAAGCGGATGAAGCCGCTGTCTCTTGGAACGGCGCGCCCACCCCGACCTGCAGGAGCCTGGACAGAAGCAGGCACATGACGGCAGTTCGCGCGCCTGCTGCTGAACGGGTCTGACGTTCGGAGAGTCTTGGTGCAAGGAGAGTGAGAGACTGTCCAATGCCTCCGCAGCAGCCAAACTCATAAAGGTTGGGAATGGTGCGCTACAATACAGGAGCACAAGGGCACTAATGCATGATCCAGGAGAGGCGCATGGGCGAGTGGAAAGTGGTCTATCAGGACGAGGTCGAGGGGCGCTGGGTCACACTCAAAGTCTACGAGAGTGAGAATGAAGAGGATGGGGATGACGCCCCGGTCGTGCGCGTCACCGTGGCCCCATGCAAAACGTGGAGTCGAATGAAGACGGGCACAAGCCCGCTATAGGAGCAGATGCGGACGACAACTCCATCACACTGGATCCCGATGCGGTCGAGGATCTCAGGGAAGAGTTGATCGAGATCGGCTTCAGCTCAGAGGCGGCAACGTGGATTGGCGGCAAGGTTTCGGTGTGACCCGCACTGCCCTCCTGCCGTGGGATTCCTTCCTGAATTCGGCCTCCCCTCGCGATGGCGATTTTCGTCTGGCCATTCCGTGGCCTCGTTGCGCTTGGGCCGGAGCCGTATCGAGGGTGCGTCATGGTTTCGTCGGTCGTACCTGCTGGCCTTCGGCACTGCTCACGTGCCGGGAGATGGCATCGCAGTGAAGAGCCCTCTCCAGCGCCGCCTGCCTGCGAGAAGTCGTGATCCATCTGCAACACCGGATCCGCAGTTGCGCGGGTCGGATTGACTAGAGTCCTGTCAAAGGTAGGGTGTCTGCGCTTTTGCCGACGACCACCATGAGATTCTTCACCCCTATCGTAGCGCCAGGCGCGCTCCCCGTGATCGGCCTTCTTGCCCTGACGGCCGGAACGCAGGCTCAGACCCTGAACGGCATCCGCATCGGGGAAGAGATCGCGGTAGCATCGCGGATTGCAGGCAAGCCAACCGCCAGGGCGGCTGCAGGGCCCCACGAGGAGGTCAAGTGGAGACTGCCTGATGGCAACAAGCTCGCGCTCGCCACGGATCCTGGCAACGGTCGGATTGCCTATGCCGAGGAGACTTGGGGCGGCCGGCCCGATGGGAAGCCGGCCGACTTTCCCGGCTTCACATATGGTGAGACCACCCTCGCAGACATTCGGACGCACGCGGAGAATAATGGTTTCGCCTTTGTCAAGCGGCTCCTCGACGAGAGACCCGACGGCCTGCGCCTGTTCAATTCGTACGAGGTCGAGGGTTCTCCCGGCCTCGTCGTGACCTTCGTCACCAGGTTGTCCACGAAGGACACGCAAAAGCTCAAGGGCAAGCAAGAAGGCATCGATATCAACCGGGCTGCCAAGCTGGACGGCGTCATCCTAGGGGATGCACGCTACCTCGAGTCGATCTGGGGGCAAGCCAAGCTCAAGGGCAAGAACTACAAGCCGATACGCTGGGCCTCGGACCGCTAGGAGGCACTTGGGCCTTGATTGCCTCGAAACGGTGGACAGGTCCGTTGGGCATGGTCCCTGACCTCAAGGCCGCGCCGGGGCCGACAGGAAGGCGTTGTCAGCCGCCGGATCGCTGACGTCCGCCAGCCATGCTCCCATCAAGTCTTCTTTGCCAGGCGCGCGGGCACGATCTCCTGTGCTCCCAAGATCATTGACTGAGCGTGTATGAAGCTGATCGGAGCGCCACCGACTGGGGCGGACGTAAACAGCGACGGCAGCTCCTTCAGCCACGTGGAAGGGCCATCCAGCGGCGCGATGGCCACGAGCCGTTCTCCCATAACTGGAGGAGAGACGGCCTTCGCCTCAGTGGATGGTGGTGCGCAGGTGCCTGGTCCAAGACAGGCAAGCCGTGGCGCACGCGCTGGCGAAATCACCCGCTCCAGCCCGGCATAGGCCAGAGCCTCTGGACGGCTCACCTCCCGCAGAGAGACGCCGCGGCGCCAGAGGGCGGTGAAGGATGGGTGCTGCCCGCCATCGGCATAGGTGGTCCGGATGGCTGCCCTGCCCTCCTCCAGCAACACCGCCATGTGATCGTCTTCCATCGCCCGATAGGCCAGCGCCTCCGCTTCTGTCTCACCGCTCCTAACAGGCCGGAACGCATAGCGCCCCGCCGAGACGCTCACGACGAGTTCTTCCCTGGTGGCCTCGAAGCGATCCGAACCCTCCTTGAGCTGTCGCCAGAAGGCAATATTCGGATCCAGGCGATGTCTGACGAGGTTTTCCGCCGTCATGCGGAACGGATAGGCTTGTAACTGAACGGCCTTCTGGCCACTCCTGAACGCCTCTCGCATGAGGGCGTAGATCTCCGACATGCCCGCATCCGTCATGGCGTAGCAGCCGGCGGAGGAGCAGGTTCCGTGAACCATCAGGGCGGACCCAGTGGCCCCATGAGCCCGGTCGTAGGCATTGGGAAACCCGGTGTCGAAGGAGAGATAGTGCTTGGAGTTCGGGTTCATCTGGGAGGCGGTGACGGCGTAGAAGCCTTCTGGCGTTTGCCGGTCGCCTTCCTTGCGCTTGGGACCCAGTTGGCCTGACCAGCGGCAGATGGGGAACGTCTTGAGGCGAACATACCGCCCGCTGGTGCTGCGCTTCCAGACTTCCAGTTCCGCTTCCTTCTTGAAGATGCGGATCAGCATTGGCTCCGTGGGAGAGGTGTTCTTCCCCCGCATCAGAGCCACTGTTGCTATTGGGATAGGCGCTTCATGCTTCGGATATTCAAACCCAGCCCGGACAGCCTGACCCATCAGGGCAGCGGCCATGAGGGCCAAGACAGGCAGATGTGACCATCTGAGCATGGAGATCATAGACGGCTTTCAGTTGCGGGATGCACAGGAAGCTGATGGCGCGTGCAACCGGTAGAGACTTAAGATCGAACGGCTGCGCGAAATCGCATACTGAAGCCAAGGTCAATCCCTTGACTCTCCTTCTCAGGGCAGACCTAGGTTGCACGCTCCCAAGGAAAATCAGCAACTCTTGGATCGGCCGCGAACGCCGCGGGCTCGAACTGAGTCCTGATCCTGGGGCTCTCGCAGACCGCTTGAACCCCGAGGCTTGTGAGCCGCATTTTCCAAGTCTGATATGCAACGGGTTCAGGCTGGTCAAAGACGCTGCAGCTGAACCACGTTAGCGTCGCTCCCTTCTTTGGGCATCGGACAGATGTCGCCCGAATTCCTGTAGCCCCAGCTTTGCGAGCCAAATCGGCAAAGGCAGTTGTTGCAGTGTAGTCACTCAGGTGCTTGAGCCTGGGATCCGGATGCTCCGTAATGTCGATCATTCCGTCGGTTGATACCGAAGCCGCAAAGGCCGTGTACTCGGCAAACCCTGGTGGAATGATGGTATCGGGCGACTCTGCGTAGAACAGGACGCGGTAAAAGGCCATCTCGGCAATGGCCGTCTCGGCCTCTTCGGCTGAGTAGAACGCACCTTCGCGTTGGCCGGCTCGCCGAAAGCGGCCGTCTTTCTTCGGTGTATAGCGAAACGGAGAGTAGAGGAGATAGTGGATCTGTCGGATGTCACGCGAAACCCTCGGCTTGGATGTGTCGAGCAACTGCTCGAGCCTGTCCTGCTCGTCCAGAGTGTCCACCAACAGATAGGTCGAGACAACATGCTGAGCCTCCACAACCCGCCAGCACCGCCCATGGAACGGACGAAAGTCAGACTGGAGCGCGTCTGGAGTCGAGATACTCGATGACATTCAGAAGTCCGGTGATTGTCTGAACGGCGTCAATAGGGCGTGTCTCAAGAGCGGTGTTGTAGCTCTTGAGCCAGGATGCCGCCGCCTTAGCATCCCCCCCGACGATGGCGTCAAGGGAGCGATAAAGCCGGATAAAGAGAAGCGAGAGCTCAAAGGCTTTGGGATCTCGATCCAAGGGAAAATCGCCCGTTTTCATTCGTGATACAGTCGATTCCGATACACCGATGATTGTACCAAGATCGCGCTGCGAAACGCCGAGGCGTTCGGCTGCGCGGATGGCAGCCTTTGAAACGATAACACCATCGCGAGGCTCAGATGCGGCAACAGGTTGTGCGAGCATGGGCGCTTCCTTTCAATAGAAAGATACGCCATGTAAAATTTCTGTAAAGCTCAAAGTTCCGAAGGTGGAAGTCCGCGGGGTAACGATTGGGATGATCCTCGAGATAGAATTTGCATTAGGATTTTCATTCCTTTCCGAAAGCACGTCCCCATCTATATATTTATTATAACATATCTTCGACAAGGAGTTTATCATCGTCCCAAAACCCACCGAAGCCAGGCAGCGCGGACCTACACCAAGCTGTTCACGCAGACGGGCGATCGTGCTGTTGCGAACCAACATCTTCCCAGATGTATTAGCGTCCCTGAAGCGGCAAGAAGGGGGCGAGTTTTCGAAGTACGCTGTCCTCGATGCTCAGACCGTCCAGATCGTCCTCAGGCTCAGCGTATAAGGTGGGTTTAGAGGTCTCGGACACAGACGCCGTGTGAGGGGGCTGCGTTTGGTGCCCTCAAAGGCGGGCCCAAAGTGTCGAGCAGGCTGTAGGGGACGCATCCGTGACAATCCAAAAGCCTTCAATCCTATCAGGGTCGATGGAAGCACTCGCGCTTGACTGGCCGACCGTGGTATGTATTCTGGTCTGACCAAGGTAAGATAAATGACCGCTGATCTGGAAATCACGCGGCTTAGGGAGAATGGCGGCAAAGGGTTTGAGAAGGTCTTCGCCTTCCTGCGCGAGCGCTTGCTTGCGGGCTCATTGCGACCGGGCGACCGGCTTATCCCTGAACGCGATCTCGCTGCGCAACTCGGCGTGAGCCGGCCCATCCTGCGGGAAGCGTTGCGCGCCCTAACGGTTCTTGGGGTTGTGGAAATCCGTGACCGGGTCGGCACGATCGTTCGGCGCCCCGACCTCTCTGTCCTCAACGATTTCTTCACGTTCGCATTCGCGCAGCAGTCCGAAGTCATCGACGACGTGATGCAGGCGCGCATCGCGATCGAGTGCCAAGCCGTCCGGCTCGCCGCCGAGCGGGCGACGGTGTCCGATTTCGAGAGGTTGCAGCAAGCGCTCGCGCGCATCATTGAAACAATCGACGATCCCGATGCCGGCGGCGTAGCCGACTTCGAATTTCACCGGGCTGTGGTGATAGCGGGAAAATCCGAGACGCTCATCGTCCTGCACGATTCCATGTCTGGGATCCTGATGCGCTCGCATCGAGGGCGGCGAGGACTTCTTCAGGTCTTTGATACGATGAAGACTTACCTGATCGAGGATCATCGCCGCATCTTCGATGCCATCGTAGGACGCGATCCGGAATATGCGGAAAAGGTCATGCGCGAGCATTTCGCGATCGGCGATGATTTCCGCCGTCGTGCAGCAATCGGCGGATCCGGATCCCGGAGCGCCCCATAACAACATCGTAAGAGGGAGAGGCCATGATGGAGCGAAACGGCCACAAGGGAGTAGTCGGCTTTGTCGGCCTTGGGACGATGGGGCGTGAGATGGCCCTCAACCTGCTCAAGTCGGGCTACGCTGTCCATGCCTATGACGTGCGCAAGGAGGCCATTGACGACCTCGTGACCCAGGGTGCCACCGGCGCCCAAAGCCTGGCGGATGCCACGCGGGACGCAGATATCGTCATTTCCATGCTTCCCGACACGCCACAGGTCGAAGAGATCGTCTATGGGGAAGGCGGGCTTCTGACCGCGCCGCCACAGGGCCGGCTCTTCGTCGACATGAGCACGATCTCGCCCGTTGCGGTCCGGCGCATGCACACTGATCTCAAGGCCGCAGGCGTGGCATTCCTCGACGCTCCCGTGTCTGGTGGCCCTGTCGGTGCCAAGAACGCCTCTCTCTCGATTATGGTCGGAGGCGACAGCGATGCCTTCCTGCGCGCGGAACCGTCTTTCCGCGCCATGGGCACGACGATCACCCATGTCGGCGAGGTCGGAGCCGGACAGACAGTCAAGCTCTGCAACCAGCTCGTTTGTGCCATCAATCTCCAGGCCATCTGCGAAGCGCTTGCACTTGGCCGCGCCTCCGGCGTCGACCTCAACCAGCTCCGCAACGTGCTCCTGGGCGGCTCTGCCGCATCGTGGATGCTTGACAAGCTGGGCCCGGCCATGATCGCCGGCGATGCGTCCGCGGGCTTCCGCATCGACCTGATGCTCAAGGACCTGCGCCTCGTGCATGAGCAGGCTCTCTCGCTTTCTGTCCCGCTGCCAGGCACGGCGCTGGTGACCAGCCAGTATGTCGAGGCGCGCGCCCATGGCGAAGGCACGAACGGCAACCAGGCGTTGTTCCGGGTCTACGACCGCATGACGAATCAGACTGCAACCTAGTCTCGGGTCACCTGTAATGAACCTCAACCTGGATTTCGCCGCGATCCTGGAGCGATGGCCGGCCTTCCTCGACGGGGCACTGCTCACCCTCCAGCTCGCCTTCATCGCGACCGTGCTGGGTACCGTCATCGGCGTCCTTGGCGCCATCGGACGGCGCAGCCACCATCCGATTGTTTCGCGGATCTGCGGTATCTATGTCGAGGCAATCCGCAACACGCCGCTGCTGGTGCAGATCTTCCTTGTCTATTTCGGTCTTGCCAGCCTTGGACTAAAGTTTTCCGCGTTCGTGGTCGCAGCAGCAGCCCTCACAATCAATGTCGGCGCATACACGACCGAGATCATCCGCGCGGGCTTCGACTCCATTCCCCGGGGACAGATCGAGGCCGCCGAAGGCTTGGCACTATCCCGTACTCAGATCTACTGGCACGTGGTCATGTGGCCAGCAATCGAGAAGGTCTATCCATCTCTGACTAGCCAGTTCGTTCTGCTGATGCTCGCCTCGTCGGTGACGTCACAGATCTCGGCGGAGGAGCTGACGGCAGTTGCGAACTACGTGCAATCCGACACCTACCGCGCCTTCGAAACCTATATCCTGGTCGCGCTCGTCTACATCGTCCTGTCGCTGATCATGCGCGTGGGATTCTGGATCCTCGGCCTCGTCATCTTCCCGCGTCGTCGACGCCTCGGCACCCCTTTGTGAGGAGGAAAAGATGGGCGGCTCCCTGAATGCCAATCACCTCATGTTTCTGGGCTATGGAGCGCTGTGGACCATCGGTCTGTCGCTCATCGGTCTGGTGGGCGGCGGTATCGCCGGCTTCATCATCGCTCTCTGCCGCATCTCGCCGAGCCGAATCGTGCGGCTTCTGAGCGCCGGCTATGTCCAGCTTATCCAGGGCACGCCGCTTCTGGTCATCATGTTCCTGACCTATTTCGGCCTGCCGACGCTCGGCGTGACCGTCTCTCCCCTGACGGCCGCCGGCGCCTCGCTCACGATCTACGTCAGTGCCTATCTCGGCGAGATCTGGCGCGGCAGCATCGAATCCGTTCCGAAGCAGCAGTGGGAGGCCGCGGAAGGACTCGCCCTCAGCCGCTCCCAGCGGATGATGAAGGTCATCCTGCCGCAAGCCGTCCGGATCGCCACGCCGCCGACCGTGGGCTTCATGGTGCAGATCATCAAGAACACGTCGCTGGCGTCGGTGGTCGGCTTCGTGGAACTCGCGCGGTCGGGCCAGATCATCAATAACTCCCTGTTCGAGCCGTTCCTGATCTACACCATCATCGCCGCGATCTATTTCGCCCTCTGCTATCCACTCTCGCGGTTCAGCCACCGATTGGAAACGCGGGGCGGCCCGGCTCGCCTCGAACTTGAGACTGCCTGACATGCACAAGATCACCAGAACAGATACCGCTTCACCGGTCGTCGGCCTCTCGAACGTGCACAAGAGCTTCGGCACGCTCAAGGTACTCAACGGAGTGAGCTTCGAGGTCAATCGCGGCGAGGTCCTCGTCCTCATCGGCCGCAGCGGTTCCGGCAAGAGCACCGCCCTTCGCTGCATCGACCGCTTCGAGACGATCGACAGCGGCGAGATCACCGTGTGCGGCCATCGCGTCAGCGACCCGAAGCTCGATCTGCGAGCGCTGCGTCAGGACGTTGGCATCGTGTTCCAGAGCTACAACCTGTTCCCTCATTTGACTATTGAGGAGAACATCACGCTCGCCCCCTGCTCCGTGAAGGGCATCTCAAAATCTCAAGCGAAGGAACAGGCGCGGCGGGTTCTTGCCCAGGTCGGCCTGGAAGACAAGCTCCACCAATATCCCGAACAGCTTTCCGGCGGTCAGCAGCAGCGCGCGGCCATTGCCCGCTCGCTTGCCATGCAGCCCAAGGTAATGCTGTTCGATGAAGTGACCTCAGCCCTCGACCCGGAACTGACCGGTGAGGTTCTGAAGGTCATTGAGGCGCTCGCTGCGGACGGCATGACCATGGTGATGGTCACGCACGAGATGGGATTTGCCAGGGGTATCGCCAACCGGGTGGTATTCATGCACCGCGGCAAGGTCCATGAGACGGGAACTGCCGCGATCCTGACATCACCCGCAACTCCGGAACTCGCCCAGTTCGTTGGTACAGGGCTCTAAACGACAACGCAGATCCAGGGAGATAACGACAATGATGAAGCGCCCGCTTTCCGCCGCCGCAATCGCCATGAGCTGTATGGTGGCACTTGGCACCACCGCCGCGCATGCCGATCTTCTCGACGACATCATAAAGGCGAAGAAGATCCGCGTCGCGACCGACCTGGCGATCCCGCCGTCCGGCATGATGGACGCCAACCTCAAGCCGACGGGCTCGGATGTGGAGACAGCCCAGCTTCTCGCGAAGGATCTCGGGATTGAGCTCGAGTTCGTCCAGACCACCGGCGCGACCCGAATCCCGAACGTCCAGACCAACAAGGCGGACATCATCATCTCGACCCTCTCGGTCACGCCGGAGCGCGCCAAGGTGATCGACTTCACCAAGGCTTATGCGGCTCTCCAGTCCGTCGTTGGCTGCCTGAAATCCGTGGAGGCAAAGGGTTGGGAGGACCTGAAGGGCAAGACCATTGCCGTCTCCCGCGGTACGACGCAGGATACCGAACTGTCGAACATGAAAGACCGCAATCTCACCCTCGCCCGTTTCGACGATGATGCTACGATGGTGACAGCCGCCGTCTCAGGTCAGGCGGATTGCGTCGCAACTTCCGCGACGATCGTGAACCAGATCGGTGTCAAGAACCCGGCTCGCACGTTCGAGCCGAAGGTGGCTCATCCGTACCTTCGACCTTGCCATCGGCGTACGCAAGGGTGAACCGCGCCTGGTCGAGAAGCTCAATGAATGGATTTCGACCAACTTGAAGAACGGCAAGCTGAACGAGATCTACAAGAAATTCCATGGCAGCGAGCTTCCCCAGGAGATGCGGAGCTGAGCCAGGAAAAAAGCGGGTGGCGCCCAGCGCCACCCGGCCCGCAATCATGAAGGAAAGGTTACCCAATGCGCGTCGTAATCGGGTCGGATCATGCCGGATGGTCCCTGAAGAACTCTGTGATCGAGCACGTGCGCTCGCTCGGACATGAGGTCATCGATGTCGGATCGTTCGATGACAAGCCCGTCGATTTTCCGGACATCGCCCGTGCGCTGACCCAGAAGGTCAAGTCCGGCGAAGCCGAGCGTGGCATCATGGTCTGCGGCACGGGCGTCGGGGCGTCGATCGCTGCCAACAAGATCAAGGGAATACGCGCTGCCGTCTGCCACGATATCCACTCGGCGCATCAGTCGGTTGAGCATGACGATGTCAATGTGATGTGCATCGGCGCCAAGATTGTCGGTTCCTGGCTCGCACAGGATCTCGTTGCGTCTTACCTGTCGGCGACATTCTCCACCGATGAGGATTGCCGTCGCCGCGTGGAAATGCTCCACGCTATGGATGCCGAAGGCTGAGGCCGACCGGTTTGGTAAGCGGGCGTGTGACATGATCCTTGTCTTCGGTTCTATTAACATCGATCTCGTCGCCCGCGTGGTCTCGATCCCGCAGCCCGGCGAAACGGTCCTCTCGCCGCGTTACGAGAGCTTGTTCGGCGGCAAAGGTGCGAACCAGACAGTCGCTGCCGCACGCGTGTCCTGCCCGCAACGGGTCGCGATCGCGGCCTGCGTCGGCGATGACGCCTTCGGCCAATCTGCACGCGACAATCTCGTTTGCAACGGTGTTGTGGCCGATCTCGTCGCCAACGCCCCCGAGCCGACCGGCTGCGCCTTTATCACCGTCGACGAGCGCGGCGAGAACGCGATCACCGTCGCCAGCGGGGCCAATGCCTCGCTGACGGAAGCAGCGATTTGTGGTTTCGACGTGGATGCCTCGACGGTTGCGGTCTTCCAGATGGAAGTCCCCTTCCCTGCCTCCCTTGCCGTCGCCCGACATGTGCGGGCGGCCGGCGGCCGGGTCATCTGGAACCTCGCACCCGCTCCTCAGGCATTTCCGGCCGGCGACCTCTCGGATCTCCTCAGTACGACGGACGTTTTCGTCGTCAACGAGCACGAGGCGATCGCGGCGGCGGCACTCCTTGGCTGCAAGACTGACGATTTCAGGTATGCCGGAGCCCATCTGTCGGGAAGCGGCTGCCTTTGCGTCGTCACCGCGGGTGCACGGGGGGCGTTTGCGTTTCATCCGGATGGGCGCAACGAGAGGGTCGAAACGAAGTCTATCCAGCCTGTCGACACGACAGGAGCCGGCGATACTTTCGTCGGCATCTTGGCCAACGGCCTCGATGAGGCTCTGCCCTTGACGGTGGCTCTCCAAAGGGCATGTCACGGAGCATCACTGGCTTGCCTTGCCCATGGCGCTCAAGCTGGAATGCCGACACGCAAGCAACTCGGAGCTATCTGCGTTAATTGGCCTGGAGAG
>KI912069.1:106268-106396 GCA_000517005.1 Microvirga lupini | reverse complement strand
ACCATCGCCACCTACACCGACGATCTCAACTGCTACCTTGCCTGGCTGGACGAGAACAGCCTTAGCCTGGACGAGGTCGGCTTGGAGCACATTCGAGATTACATCGCCGCTCTCGATCAGCGTGGCTA
>KI912069.1:95798-106168 GCA_000517005.1 Microvirga lupini | reverse complement strand
ATCTTGATACCTCCCGCCTCCACCAAATGGTCCGCGACCTCCACCCGCTGAATCGTCAGGCCAGTTTCGAGTGATAATTCCAAGCCGCTCAGAATGATGGTTCATGCACGTTCAAGTCCGACCGAGATCGGCCC
Organism: Microvirga lupini; assembly: GCA_000517005.1. Taxonomy (GTDB): domain Bacteria; phylum Pseudomonadota; class Alphaproteobacteria; order Rhizobiales; family Beijerinckiaceae; genus Microvirga; species Microvirga lupini. The sequence continues at coordinate 106,034 of KI912069.1, read as the reverse complement.
AAGGCCGGTCACCGGCATGAGCCTCAATGTTGGTTCTCTCCAAGGCCCAATCTCGAAGCTATCAAACCAAACAGCCGATTTGCTGCTTGACCCGCAGTCTCAGCCATTCAAGGCTAACTGTCTGTACTGCTCCCTTTCGTTATTGGGAATCGTGGAGATGAAGTCACATTCGGGAACAAATGTGAGAGAATAGCATGACAGAGAAAGCTGAAACATTGCCCCGCGAGCTTGAGGAGGCATTTCGGAGCCGAGGACATCTCTATCGCGTCCTGCTCGACGAACTTGAATCTGAAATCGGCTTGGACCGAGCCACCGCCGTAATGAGCCGAGCGCTTGAGCGTCGTTGAGGAGAGGTAGCGAAAGGCTTGTTTCAGAATACACCACCAGATCCAATAGCCGTTGGCGACCGCTTTCTCTCCGTCAGCCCTGACAATGGACGGCTATATCCGCATGAGGTTGAAACGAATGGCGATACGATGGAAGTTCGTGTGCATCGCTGCCCTCTAAAGGATAGTTGGTCAGCATCAGGGCTCTCTCCAGAGCGCATTGCACTGCTATGCAAACTTGCTGGGTCCTTCGACAAAGGCCTGTTTGAATCAGCAGGTGTCGCTTTTTCTAACCAGACCTGGAGCCAGGAGCGCGGTGGCGGTTGCTGTTGGATCAAATTGGAGCAGTGTCAGACGGCAGCCATCTGAGCATCGAGGGATATAGGAATGAAGCAGATCATACCGACGCTCGACCATGTGGTTATTAACGTGCTCGATCAGCTCGATTCCGCAGCTGATCTGTACCGCCGTCTGGGATTTCAGCTCACCGAACGGGGGCATCACACGTTAGGATCGAGCAATCATCTGGCAATCTTCGGCGAAAATTACCTCGAGTTGCTTGGGTATGAACCCGGACGGCAAACCGAACGAGCGGACCTGTGGAAACATCCGCTTGGCCTGACAGGACTGGTCTTCAAGACAACAGGATCTTTGGCTCTTCACACATTTCTTGCAGACAAAGGAGTGCCTGTCGAAAATCCGGCCGAGTTCTCCCGACCAGTCTCCCTTCCGGATGGCACGCGGGATGCGGCGTTTCGGGTTGTGAGAGTTGGGTCACAGCTGATCCCTAACGGCCGTGTCTTCTTCTGCCATCATTTCACACCGGAACTCGTCTGGCGTGACGAATGGCGTCAGCATCCTAACGGTGTCGTTGATATCATCGAGTTCACAATTGCAGCCGACGATCCATCGAAGACAGCCGATCTGTATCGGGCGATCTTTGGGCCCGAAGCGGTGACCGAGGTCTCCAGTGGTCATGCACTGCGGGCGGGCCGGGCGACAATTCAGTTTCTCAGCCCTACTGAAGTAGATAGGCGCCTTGCTGGAGGAGCACCGACAATCACAAATCAGGGCGATCGTATGGTAGCGTTGACCCTACGAACACGCTCACTCGAGCTTGTTCTCGAAAGTCTCAGGTCCGGGCGGATTACCGGTGCCCATGCGACGTCGGATCGCATTATCGTACCTGCCAACGAGGCGGGCGGTGTGGCCCTTGCATTTGTCGAGTGAAGCACCGGCTTAGCGCACGAAAAATGGCGTCCCCTCGAGTTCAGGCTCATCAAATTCCTCCAGATTTCGACGGATAACATGCAGGTCTTCGCGAAACAGGCTTGCGACGATGGCTGTTGCAAGCCGCTCTGCGGCAACATTGACGCCTGGAATATCGCTGGCGATCGCCCCATGACTGAGGGCCGCACCGTGATTGATGAGATGAATGCGCGAGAGCTCAGGATCCTGACCCGGATGCCGCTCGGCTAGTTCGAATCCGGGGCCCAGGTAGGGGAAGTCGCCAAGATCAGAGCGTTGGAGCTCCTCAGGTGGTGTATAGCGGTCTCTCCAGCGAGCCACAGAGGACGACCAGGCGCCCAACTCGGGGATTGCTCGGGCGTTCACATTGAAGCCGGTGCCCACAATCAGAAAGTCATGTTCTTTGGGTGCATCCTCTCCGTGAATACGTACCAGGGCCTTTTCAATCTGGCGCGTTGCAGCCTCAACCGGTCTGCCCAGGTGTATGTTAAAACCTTCCTGATGCATGGCACGCCGCACGGTCTCATGAGGTGGAGGTGCTTGGGCATCGTTGAGATACACGAATAGAGACCAGCGTTCGGCATCCTCAAGAGCGCTCCAGCCATAAAAGTAGCCTGGCGATGCTGAGCCGCGTCCTTTGTTGATCTGCGGCAGGATCGAGCGGCGCACATACATGTCTACCCGCACCGCGCCCTGCTCCAGAGCCGTGGCGGCGTTGTCCCAGGCCGAGGCACCTCCCCCGAGGATCCCGATGCTTTTCCCCCGCAGGTATTCGAAGTCGATCGCCTCGTTTGTGTGAGCCGCGAGGTCTGGCCAGAGCCCGGGATCCACAAAGTCCGGAATGCGATTACCGCCTGCCCCTCCCCTTCCCGTCGCAAGGACCACCCGTCGTGCAAAAAGCGTTTCCTGTCCCTGTGACGTCTCGATCTTGATTCTCAGCAATCCAGCGGACGGAGCGATCTCACGAACTATGGTCTGGTGCTCGACCGGCAGGTTCAGCACGCGCTGCAGCCAGCTCAGATAACAGGTCCAGACGGCGTTCGGAATCTTGTAGAGCGCTTCCCAGGCATCGCGACCGAATCCTGCCTCGTACCAGGCGCGGAAGGTCAGCGAGGGAATGCCGAGTGCAGGGCCTGGAAGAGTCTTGGGCGACCGCAAGGTGTCCATTCGTGCAAAGGTAAGCCACGGCCCTTCCTCGCCCGCAGGATTCCGCTCAAGGATTCGGACCTTGCGAACGCCCTTAAAGATCAGGGCTGCTGCCGCAGCGATCCCGTTCATTCCGGCACCGACGATTACAACATCTGTAACAGGGAGACCATCCGATTCCGTCGTTTCAGCGGGCCAATTGGCGGCGGGAAAACCAAGCATTTCCAGATCACGGCGGACGCGCGCTTCGTGAGCGAGAAGCCCCGCATCCGATGGGTCAACGGCATGGGGTTCGGACAATATGCGATTACGATCCACGTCAGTTTTCACCAGCGTCATCATGCGCAATGATCAAACGGCTTGGTCGGATTCATAGCGGTAGCGGAAGTCGCAGTGGGTGGCTCCTTCCATGATCGTCTGCGTCCGAGTCATCTTCAGCTTAGGGTCATAACCTTCGCAGAAGGAGCCATCACGATTGCAGGACAGAAGACCTCCGATCTCACCCAAACCCATCGCCTTGTACATCTCGGCATAACGGCAGCGGGTGACGTTGAAATCAAAACGAATCTCGTCCCGATAGACCGGGTCGATCTCCAGAGCATTTTCCGCCGTCCAGTTCGACTGGATGTCGATGAAGCTCTGAAGGCTGGTCCCACCGTCGGCTTGGGCGGCGAACTGTGCCGCCTGCTTGATCGACGATCGCCGCACGGACTCCGCGATGAGCTGTTTCGCCTCATCCTTGCCGTAGCGCTCGATCAGGGTTTCATACACTTCCTTGAGAAGTTCCGCCTCAATGCGCCGTCGCTCAATTATGGGAAGAGGTTGGGACATGATCGTGCTCCTGCTCCTGCAGAGTGGATGTAGAATGGAGAGCCGTAAGCCTGCACAATTGAGTCAAGATACTGCCATTAAAGCGTCAGCCCGGACTGGCGGCACCCAGTTTCGCCCTGGAACCGAGGCCAGCAAGGCCCGCGTATAGGAATGGCGTGGCGCGCCAAATACCTCGGCCGTCCTGCCCTCCTCAACCACCACACCGCCTTGCATGACGGCGATGCGATCGCAGATCTGCGCGGCGACGCGAAGATCGTGGGTAATGAATACCATCGAAAGGCCCAATCGGCCGCGCAGCTCTCCAAGCAGGCGCAGAACCTGTGCTTGAACGGAGACATCGAGTGCTGAGACGGGCTCGTCCGCGACAAGCACTTGGGGCTCCAGAGCGAGGGCGCGGGCTAGACCGATGCGCTGACGCTGCCCGCCAGAAAATTCATGCGGGTAACGTTCTGTGGCCTCGGGATCAAGGCCAACAAGGGCAAACATTTCTTTGGCCTTAGCCAAGGCTCGGGCCGGGGACTCGCCGTGAATGATAGGTCCCTGCGCAACCAGTTCGCCGGCCTTGCGGCGTGGATTAAGCGATGCAAATGGGTCCTGGAAAACCATTTGGATGTGGCGTGCCTGCTCTCTCATTGCTCTGCGCGAGAGGGCTGCGAGATCGGTATTGCCCAGGCGGATCGATCCTGAGTCTGGATCGAGCAGCCGTACGATGCAGCGGGCAAGGGTTGACTTTCCGGAGCCGCTCTCCCCAACAATCCCGAGCGTTCCGCCACGCGGCAGACTAAGACTCACATCCTGCACGGCATGCGTGACGCGCTGGCTGCGGGTTATTAGCCTACTCTTGCGGTAGGTCTTAGAGACATGCTCGATCCGCAGAATTGGCTCTGCCGCCACATCCCTTGGCGGTGGCGGCGCAAGCGGTGGAACAGCCGCGATTAGTGCTTTCGTGTAAGGGTGTTCTGGCCGATTGAGAACATCCTCTGCCCTCCTAGCCTCTACGAGCCTGCCACCCTGCATCACGGCGACCCGGTCAGCGATCTCGGCCACCACACCGAAGTCGTGGGTGATGAACAAAACCGCGGTCCCTTTGCGCTGCTGAAGTTCCCGAATGAGCTTCAGAATCTGGGCTTGGGTCGTCACATCGAGGGCCGTGGTTGGCTCATCCGCGATAAGTACGTGCGGCTCAAGGGCGAGCGCCATCGCGATCATCGCCCTTTGACGCTGGCCGCCGGACAACTCATGGGGATAGGCCCGTTGCGCTCCCTCCGGATCCGGGAGATGGACATCCTTCAGCAGTGTGGTCACCCGCCGTACGATATCAGTCGAGCCAAGATCCGTGTGTGTGCGGAACATTTCGGCGATCTGGTCACCAATCGTCCGCAATGGGTTCAGCGCGGTCATCGGCTCCTGAAAGATCATGCCGATCCGCGCGCCACGAATCTTCCGCATATCTGCATCGCTCAGCGTCAGAAGATTTTCACCCCCAAGCATGATCTTGCCGGCCGTTGCCTGAACACCTTCCGGCAAGAGACCCAAAACGGCACCCGCTGTCATCGATTTTCCGGACCCGCTTTCCCCGACAACGCATAGGATCTCATTGGCTTTCAGCTCAAGAGAGATCTCTTCGAGGGCATGCGGCCGGTCAGCCCCGGGCGGCAGCGCAACGGTCAGCTCCTCGATGGATAACAGGGTTCTCATCGCCGCTTCAGCCTTGGGTTGAGGGCATCGTTCAGCCCTTGGCCGACGAGGGACATTGAAAGTACGGTCAGCAGGATCGCCAAGCCCGGAATGGCGGACACATACCACTGCGTGCGAAGAACCGACCGGCCGGTGCCGATCAGATTGCCCCATGAGGGGATGTTGGGATCCGACAGGTTCAGAAAGGCCAAGGCGCTTTCCAACAGGATCGCCACTGCCATGATGACACTGGCATAGACGATGACAGGCGGCAGGGCATTGGGCAGGATCTCGCGAAACACGATCTGTAGGTCACGCATGCCGAGGGTACGGCATGCCTGAACAAACTCGCGGCTCCGGAGCGACAGGAATTCTGCTCGCGTGAGCCGGGCCGCAGCCGGCCAGGACACAAGGCCGATGGCAATGGTGACGGTCTTGATGTCGGAGCCGAACACGGCGACAAGAACGAGAAGCAGGAGAAAGTTCGGGAGCGTTTGGAAGGCTTCCGTGATCCGCATGAGCAGATCGTCGATAATACCGCCATAGAATCCTGCGATGGCACCGATCACGACTCCGATTGTGACAGCCAGCAAGGTGGCGACAATACCGATGAGAAGTGAAACGCGGGCGCCGTGGAAAACTTGGGCGGCGATGTCTCGTCCGGTTGTGTCGGTGCCGAGCCAGAAGCGTGCATTGGTGAAGGGCCATTGCAATGGGCGCCCGGCAAGCCCGAGGGGATCCTTCGGAAACAGGACCGGTGCACTGAGTGCCATGCCAACCACTAGAAGAAGCAGGAAAAGCCCAACGATAGCGGCCGGGTTCCGAACAAGGCGCTTTAAGGCATCCATGGCAGCCCTCAACTCACAATGCGCGGATCGAGGCGCGCATACAGAAGATCAACGATAAAGTTGATTAGGATCACGAGCAGGGCCGAAACGAACACAATCCCGAGAAGCGTATTGAGGTCCCGTTGCACGACGGCCTCATAGGCTAATCGGCCAAGACCTGGCAGGGCAAAGACGCTTTCCACCACGACGGATCCGCCGAGCATTGTTCCTGCCTGGAGGCCAACAAGAGTGACCATCGGCAGAAGCGCGTTTCGGAGAACATGACCTGTGATGACACGGCGCGGGCTAAGGCCCTTGGCCCGGGCGGTTCGCACGAAATCAAGATTCATCACTTCCAGCATCGAAGCGCGCATAATCCGAAGGTAGGTCGCTAGAAAGATGAGGGCCAAGGTCAGCGTCGGCAGGAGGAGGTGCCATGCGATGTCGGCGATCCGTCGAAGCCCTGTATAGCCTGCGCCGATCTCCTCGAAACCGCCAGCCGGCAGCCAGCCAAGCTTAACTGCGAAGATGACGATACCCATCAGGCCAAACCAGAAGGATGGTGTGGCATAGAAGATCAGCCCTAGCGTCGAGATGAGCGTATCCGGCCACCGGTTGACGCGCCGTGCTGCCAGTACGCCAAGTGCCATTCCTGCCGCGAAGGCAAAGCTCAAGGCCGAGCCCATCAAAAGAAGGGTCGCTGGCAGGCGCTCCAGGATCACCTCGGAGACCGGCTTGCCGTAGATTGCAGAAAATCCAAGATCGAGCTGGAGCAGTCGCCAAACATAGCGCCCTAGCTGTACGGCCACGGAAACGTCAAGCCCGTAATACCGCCGCATCTCCTCGATCATCTTTGGATCACCCCCACCGATCTGGGCAACGAGAGCGTCAACCGTATCGCCAGGGGCAAGTTGCAGCAGCAGGAACAGCCCCGCCAGCAGCACGAACAATGTCGGCAGGCTGGCGGCGAGCCGGCGGACGGCAAGGAGCAGCACACGCATGATCAGGATGCGGCAATCCAGGTGTCATGCCAATCGCTGGAATCCCAGCGCGGCACGTTGTGGTGGTTGCGGATCTGCTTGCTCGTGGCAGCGAAGAACTGCCGCTCGGTGATCATCCAAACCGGGATCTCCTCATTCACAGCCTTCACCCACTCGGCATAAAGAGTCTTGCGCTTTGCAGGATCGATCTCCGTGGCAGCTTGGTCAATCAGCTGGTCGATCTTGTCGGATTGCCAGCCCCATTGATTAGTCCAAGGTGCACCCTTTGGCGAACCCGAGCGATACCAGACCGTGGTGGAGACAGCAGGGTCCCCGCGATATTGGTGCCAGCCCGTGGCGAGATCAAAGTTCCAGTCGCGGTAGACTGTCGTAAGAGCGCCCGCGATGTCGAGCTGCACGATCTCTACCTTGATGCCGACCTCGGCGAGAGACTGCTGAATGAAGGTGGCGAGAAGCGGAACATCCTCGCCATTCATGATGGGGACCAGCTTCAGCGTAAAGCGTGTCCCATCCGCGCCGGGCTTATACCCCGCCTCGTCGAGGAGAGCGGCGGATTTTTTCTTGTCAAATGGATAGGGAGGCGCGCCACCGGGATAAAAGGCCGGTGACGAGGATGGGATTGGCCCTGTTGCCGGCTTTGCCTGGCCATAAAGGAAGTTCTCGATGAAGAACTCCACATCGATGGCATGAGCAATGGCTCTGCGCACCCGCACGTCCGAGAGTTCCTTCCGGCGGATGTTAAACTCGAGCGTGTTGTTGAAGGCGTTGGCTTCGATTCCGCGCGTCGAGACCTCGAAGCGATCGTCTTCTTTCAGACGGTCAAGGTCCGACAATGACAGGCCGTTGTAGGAGCTGAGCTGGACCTGTCCGGTTTCGAGCGCTGCAGCCACGGCAGACTTGTCCGTGATCACGCGCCAGACGATACGATCGAGAAAAGGAAAATCTTTGCGCCAGTAGTTCGGATTCCGTTCAGCGATGATGAACTGGCCTCGTTCATACTGGACGAACTTGAAAGGTCCCGTCCCGATCGGAGCCGTATTGGCGGGATTTTCAAGGATGTTGGTACCTTCGAACACATGGCGCGGCGCGATATAGCCGAGGTCGCAGAGAGCACGAAGGAGCAGGTTGAGCGGCATCGGCCGCGAGTAACGGAACACAGCCGTGTGCGGGTCTGGTGTATCGACAGCCTCAAGGTATTGTTGGAGTTGAGTGCCATAGTTGAGGTGCTTCTTCCACATCTCCATGGCCGTGTACTGGACATCCGCAGCCGTGAACGGCTTGCCATCATGCCAAGTCACGCCTTGGCGCAGTTTGAATGTTACTGTCTTTCCATCCGGCGTGGCCTCCCAGCTGGTTGCCAGAACGGGAGCTGGATTGCCCCTGGGGTCCAGATCTACCAGTGCCTCCAAGATCTTGCTGGTGATCAGGTAGACACCCGTCGAAGCACGAAGGGCCGGATTCAGGATGCGCTGTTCCGAGCCGAGGTGGGCCGTCAGAATACCGCCACGCCTGGGCGTCTCCTGGGCAAAGGACATGCGAGGAAGGAGTGGAGTGAAGAGGGAGGCACTCGCGGAGAGCAGGGCATCACGGCGGGTGAGGCGCATAGCAGAGGTCCTTAATAGCGGAAACCGCTAGGACCCTAGCGCTCCCGCTGCTGGAGTCAACAGTTCTGTTCGATTAAAAGAACTTAGGAGGATGGAAGAAACAACCTATAACGTATGTGATAATGTTTCGCGCCTCCTAGATTGCTCAGAAGCCCAAAATGGATCGGTTCGCCTTTTCGGAAGAGGGTCTGAAACAGAACGCAATTTTAACAAGCAAAGGCATTCTAGTACGCTCTCAGGGTGATGGAGAAATATCCAGCTCTGATCAAATCTATTAAGTCTAGTTCTATATAAAGAACGAATAAGAAAATATTCATTAGCTGGATGTCGCTACTGGAGGCGGTCTGGCAAACCAGCCGAACTCGCCACACCTCAGCGCGGTGAAGCTCCCTTTCGCTCATCTCCACCCAGCCTATGCCAAACTCCCATGCACGCCCGTCCAGGGGAGTGTGACATTCCTAGTTTGCTACGGTGGGACATTTAACTTTGCGCCTACAGATGAATGGCTGACATTTTTTATGGAACTGGCTCCTGTGTCGTTTGAGCGTATTCGGAAGAATTGCGCAGCGGCCTTGGTAGCGGAACAGTAAAAAGCTAGTTTAGCCCTCCGTCTGCGAGGTCAGTGCGAGGACATGAATACTCAGGAAATCTTACAACGCTGGTAGTGAAGGATGACACCTCGTTCACGGTCAATAAGGTCTCTCCCTCACCTCAGTTCATGTTTAGGGATTCTCGATCATCTCAAGAGCAACACCCACTGGCCCTGCGGCGGCTCCATCTTCCTCACGGGTTAGGGCGTGGAGCAACGTGGGCAGAGGACAGCCATACTGCAAGGCAAGACTAGCTGTGATAGCAGCATCCCGAGCAAGGTCCGCTGCATTGCTGCCGACCTTCTCGGAGCTCAAGAAGATCTCTGCAATCCGGCCGTCGTCGAAGCGACCGATCCCAGCGGTGTACTGCATCCCTCGATGCATAAACGTCACGGACTCATGACCACGGCGGTTCGGTAAGACTTGGCGAACAGCCATGCTGCTCGATCCATTTGGGGAAGAGCGTGTCACAAGAAGCCTCCTTCGAAGACCAACTATGACCCCAAATATAGAGGCTTAGTGTCAAGCTTATAACAATATCTGGGGTAGCAGGCGGATGTACGACTCCGAGAGACTGCATGTTCGTTGCTGCTGAAGTTGCGCTTGCAAAGAGGGATTTCGCGGAGCGGGCCTTATGGAACAGGACCGATGAAGCGAGTGGCTGGATACGCAGGCGACTGATTCCGCATGAAAAAGCCCGCCTCTAAGGGTAAAAGCCCGCCTCTAAGGGTGAGGCGGGCTGATACGCGCTTTGAGGAAGCACTTTGCCAGATTATGGCGTATCTATGCGAGCGTCCTCAACTGTGGAGGCGGCCAACGGATGCCTCAGCCTTTCCGCTAAGAGTTTGATCGGCCACAGCCATATTTTCGCGTTGCCTTAGCGATCGTTGAAACACTCCATCTGTCTGCCTCAGCTTAGAAATGCCTCAGCATAGCTTGCTGCAACTGGCGGAACGCGGCCGCATCGTGGCTGTGTCCGTCAGTTG
>KI912069.1:94917-95698 GCA_000517005.1 Microvirga lupini | reverse complement strand
TACTTGCCTGTTCCATAGGCGGTGTCCGCCGCAATCTTCTTCGGCTTGAGACCAAAACGCGCCCGGGTGCGCTCCAGCATAGTTGCGGTGGACCGCACCTCATCGAAGGTCCGTGCCGGCGTCGGCTCGACATCGACAATGATGGCATGCTCATTGTCGATCAGATAGTTCAGCCCATAGCCGAACTGCACCCGCTTGTTGACCTTGGCTGTCCAGCCGGACGCCGGATCAGAGGGTGAGATCACCTTTGGAGCCTTACGGCCCGCCTCCGGCTCCTCAGCACCATCAAGCGCCTCAAGATATTCGCGCACCGCCCGGCTTGGCCGCTCGATGGCGCTCCAGTCGATCTTCTCCGGCTCGAGGCCATGATAGCGGCTGGCGTCGGCTTCGATGATGCTCGCATCGACGGCAAAGCCCTCGCCCTTGATGAGACCTGCGGCCAGGCAGAGGCCGACCACGCGCTTGAACACCAGGCGCAGCAGATCGCTGTCGCGGAAGCGTCCATGCCGGTTCTTCGAGAAGGTGGAGTGGTCCGGCTTCCCATCGTCCAGATCGAGCCGGCAGAACCAGCGGTAAGCCAGATGGAGTGAGACCTCCTCGCACAGCCTGCGTTCCGAGCGGATGCCGTAGCAGTAGCCGACCATCAGCATGCGCATCATCAGCTCGGGATCAATCGAGGGTCGACCCGTATGGCTGTAGAAGGCCGCGATCTCACGATGGATGCCAGCCAAGGCCTGGGTGACGAAGACGTCGATCCTGCGGAGGAGATGGCCGACAGGAA
>KI912069.1:94700-94817 GCA_000517005.1 Microvirga lupini | reverse complement strand
CTAGATCCTGTCTGACGGCCTGATTGTGCGCAGGTACTGACGCAGGAACGCGAGCTTCACCATCGCTGCGAAGTTGATGGCAAGCTTCTCGTGCCGGGTGGCGATGGATCGGCATCC
>KI912069.1:86774-94600 GCA_000517005.1 Microvirga lupini | reverse complement strand
GATGAAAGGAATCGAAGAACTGCGCCTGATCGTTCCGCTGAGGCCCCATCATCGCTGCGTCTCCTCACAAATCCTGAGGAGAACGGAATCAGGCCCGTCACGTCGACACAACCGAGTTCTTCAACAGCATCGGTCAGGCACTGAAATTCCTCACCCGTCCGGAAGGACCGGTGAAGACAGGCTTGCTGCCGTTGGGCTCAGGTGTTCCCATGAGCGGTCTTTCGCTGAACCTGCGCCGGTCAGTTCCTGCCCCTGCCCACCCGATAGGGCTTGCCTCCGTTTCAGCCCCGGCAGCGCAGGGCATCGTCCAGCACGGTGAAAGCCGGTGAGGATTGCCGGCGGCTCGGATAGTCGAGGTGGGAGCCCGCAAACGGTGGGCACCCGTTGGCAGCACCTGGAACTTCTCCAGCCTAGGTGAGTTGCCAGAGGTTAATCAGCAGCCCGGTTTGGCCCCGGCTGATGCCGGGAGACTCCATGTCAGACCAAGAACTCCATCTCACGCTCCTTGAATCAGAGTTCGAGCGCGTGCTCGATGAGCATGCCGATAGGCCGTATGATGAGCCAAGCTCTGAGAAGCGGCATCCGGCCGAGGAGATGCTCCGGGAGCGGGCGCGTGACCGCCGGTTCCGTCAGCTCCTCGATGCACTGCCGGCGGCGGTGTACACAACCGACGTCGCCGGGCGCATCACCTTCTACAATGAGGCTGCCGCCGAGTTGTGGGGCTGCCGGCCCGAGCTTGGGAAGAGTGAGTGGTGCGGGTCCTGGCGGCTTTTCTGGCCCGACGGGACACCTCTGCCGCACGATGAATGCCCGATGGCGGTTGCGCTCAAGGAGAACCGTGCCGTCAGGGGCGCGGAAGCCATCGCCGAGCGCCCGGATGGGATCCGTGTCCCGTTCATCCCGTTTCCCACCCCGCTGCACGATGCATCAGGCAAGCTGGTCGGCGCGGTGAACATGCTGGTCGACATCACTGCGCGCAAGCGCGCGGAGGACCAGCAGGCCCTGCTGGTGCGTGAGCTACACCACAGGGTCAAGAACATGCTGGCGACCGTTCAGGCCATTATGGGCTCGACCGCACGCGCTGCAACGACCATCGAGGAGTTCCAGCAGGCCTTCACCGGCAGAATCGTCGCGCTGGCGCGAACCCATTCGAGCCTCGCGGAAGATGAGTGGCAGGCGATCTCTGTCAGAAGCCTTCTGGGCAATGAGCTCGATCCGTATGACGACGGCTCGCCGCAGCGGGTTCAGCTTGACGGTCTGGATGTTGATCTGCCGTCCTCCATCGCCCTTCCATTTGGGATGGCCATTCATGAGTTGACGACGAACACCGTCAAGTACGGTGCCCTGTCCGTGCTTGGTGGGTCGGTTGCGGTCTCCTGGGTTTTGGTGGAGGGCCAGGACCGTCACGAACTCATCCTCGAGTGGGTTGAGCGGAACGGTCCAGCCATCAGTCCGCCAACCCGGAGGGGCTTCGGCTCCCAGCTTCTCGAACGAGTGCTGAACAATCAGATCGGTGCCCGAACAACGATCTCCTACGAGCGGGAAGGGCTGCGGGCGCACATTGCGGTACCGCTTCCATGCAGGATCTCTCCATCTTCTCCGATGGATAGTCTCGCCCGCCCATAGGATGCACCGCAAACTGAGGGCGCTGTCCCCAGGCAGGCGGCGGGTGAATTTGCCGGGATGGGGCCAATAACATTGAAGCAGCCCTGATCTCAGTTAAGCCCAATGTTGACCCTGAATTGAATCGAACGCTGGCAAGAACTGTCTATATTAAAAGCAAGAACCGGTGACACTTGTAATCAATAAAGAAAAGCCCTATATTATTTTATCGGGTTTTTGGCCGGACAATCGGGTCGTTTCGCTTTTGACACTGTCAGGCGCGCGTTCGGACTTTCTTACCATTACATCGACGAACCGAGTTGAGGTCGCGCTTTTGCGTGCCTTCGCTCACGTGCATCTGCAACAATCGCGGAAGGTTACCCCTATGATTACGGGCACTGTTAAATTCTACAATGACATGAAGGGCTTCGGCTTCATCCAGCCGAACGATGGCAGCAAGGACGTGTTCGTTCATGCCACCGCTCTCGAGCGCGCCGGCATGCGCAACCTCGTCGAAGGCCAAAAGGTTGCCTTTGACACGGCCGAGGACCGCCGCTCCGGCAAGATCGCCGTCAACAACATCGAGACCGCGTGATTGTTGATGACCGGCTCAGGACATAGACCTGTGCCACTAAGCCTTGAAGCCGCTCCCGCGTGGGCGGCTTTTCGTTTGGGTCAGCGAGTACCCGCAGCGGTTACCTGCGCCTCACGGCCCGGCCCCGCTCAAACGCTAGGAGGAATGAATGTCTCACAAGTATAAAGTTCATCAGTTGGTCCGCATCACCCATCCTCGTTTCTCGGATAAGCGTGCCAGTTCAAGCGGCATCTATGAGGTGACGCGCCTCATGCCGGCTGATCAGACTGGTGAGGTCTCGTACCGCATCAAATCGTCCGGCTTCGGTGAACGCGCCGTGCGCGAAAGCGAGATCACAGCCCGGGCATCCGAGATTTGACCAGCACCGAAGCCTTCTTCCGAGGGTCCCAGATCTACGATCCAGTTGCGCTGCTTCGACGGGGCGGTGAGACTCTGTACGTCGCTTGTGTCGGCATGAAGTCCTCCCAGCGCTTCATGATCCTCACGCCTAGTGGCGAGCCCGCTTGGCCGCACGAACCACTCGGCAGCCTCTCAGATGTTGGTTGGTCGCTTCGAGCACACCAATGGCACGACGTGACGCCTGAGCCCGTCGGACAGAATGAGCGGACTGCCAAGACGCTGGCCCGCCTGCTGACCGAGAGAGCTCAGAGGACCAGCCTCTAGGCTTTTCGCTGGGAGATACACCTGCGTGCAGGGGTGCACTGGCCCATAGACGTGCGAGCAACGAAACGGGGAGGATCCAACCATGGTTGATCAACCGACCAATCTCGACACCCATCGCGGCATGGCAGCCCAGAAGGCGACTGACCTTCGACGTCTGCGGTCCGAAGTGGAAGCCGATCAGCAAGCGCTGCGCGCAAGACAGGCGGAACTCGAAGACCTGCTGGCTGCTGCGCCCGCAGCCGATTGGCACGCGGCTGTCGAGAAAGCACGCTATCTGCTTGGGCTCCTGGCGCAGAGTTCGGACGCAGCCGATCTACGGCGCCGCAAGCTGATCGACCGCGTGCTGGCCGACTTCGATCATCTGCTCGACAATTCGACCCACGACTGAGACTGTCGTCCCCGACTAACGGATAAAGGAGACAAGCGAAGGTCGAGGGCGAACGAGCGGCAATCGCGAGCAAAGAAGCCAAAGTTGGAGAAGCCGGAGGAGGCAGTCTCAGCCGAGTTTGAATCAAAGGGCAATTGCCTGCATGCGCGTCGCTGCCCGTCACGCCGTAATGGCGGCGAAACGCTCCACATCGTTGGCTGCTGTCGAGCCGGATCTATGGAGGGTCTGCATCGGGCAACCTCGGTCCAAGAGGGACGCGCTGTGAAGGTCCGCTCTCTGCCGCAATCGTGAAATTTGGCTAAGGCCTACGAGGCTGCCCGCTCCGGTGCGCTGGCTTTCGACGTTCTCGCCGGTGCCCGCTACTGGCACCAGGAGGCAGACCTGTCGCTGGCGGTCGCGGCCGCGGTCCGGGCCGGTGGTCTCGAGGTTGCCGGCGCGCGGGCTTTCGCCCGCTCCGGTTCGGTCGATTGGCTCGACCCATGAGCGGACGGGTGCGATACACCATCGCGGCGGGCATGAGCTCCTGCTGCGCGGCCGACATCGGCGAGTTCGGGGTCGGCAGTAATTTCTCCTGGCAGGCCATCGGTGCCTATGGCTTTGAGTCGGGCACGTACCAGGGTATCACCTTCTCGGGCGTGATCGGCTACCGAGCGCTCTCTGTCGACTACGCCCAGGGCGAGGGCCGCCAGCGCTACGAGTTCGAGATGCTCCAGCATGGGCCGATCCTTGGCATCAGCGCCCGGTTCTGATGCATAGCTCTGTGCTCTTCCGAACGGGTTCTTCTTGAACGGTATATTTTGATCCAGCCTGCTACTGTGGTGATTGCTGGCTCGCAGGGTTGGGACGGTCCCCAGTGGGTTAAGGAGCGACGGACCGCAGATCAAATGCAGTCCCAACATCGCGCCTTATCGGTACCAGCGGCAGAGGCCTGTGTCACTCGATGGCTTCCACCAACAACCCGTAGCGCACCATGACCGTACTCAGCGAGCGGTAGAACTTGATCAGGTTGTTCCAGGGGCGATCGATGCGAGTCAGCCCGGTCAGGGCGGCCACGACGGTGCCGACATCGGTCTCGCCCCGGAGCACGAGCCAACCGCCCAGCACGAGCGTCCCGACAACGCCGAGCGCGGCAAGCGCATTGAGAGCAGCCTTCGAGGACAGCTTGAGAATGTGGATCCGCCAGCGGGCGCGGAAGATCTCGTCGAAGGCATCGAGGTTTGATGCCTCAGGTCAGGGGGGCGCCGCATCGACCGTTCGGTCCGCAGCCTTTCGCAGGAATTGCAATCGCTTTTTCACCAAGGTGTTCACCGGTCGCTGGACGGCAGCCACGATCACAGCTTGCGGCAACGCAATCGCAACGATGAACACACCCAGGAGCGGCTCGCTGGCCGTGATGAAGATGAGGATGCTGAGAAAGGTTCCGAACTCGAGGAGCGGCGTCATGATCGCCTCGCCGACGAAAAGACCGACGCTTTCGGCCTCTGCGGTCAGCATGCTGACGACGGTTCCGTCCGCCGCCCGGCTTGGATCGCCCGCACGGCGCTTGCGGGCATGGGTGGTCAGGATGCGACCGCGGATGCGGCGGACGATGGTTTCGCCGAGGATCGCGCTTCGGTATTGCAGATAAAGCTTGAGGGCGATTGCAAGCAGGCTTGCTGCCGCATATTGGGCGCCGAGCACCAGCACCTGGTGCAGCGAGATTCCGTAGGCCAGCCCATTGATCAGCTTCTGCTGGAAATGGAGCGGCGCGGCGGCAAGGATGGCGATCGCGAGCGAGAGGCCGATCAGCAGGAGTTGGACCTGTTTCGTCTGACGCCAGAGCAGCCGATAGAACTGGTACAGCCGGCCCGTTGGCTCTCCATTTTGATCAGGAGCAGAACCTGCCCCAGGCATTTCCGCCCTCCCTATTCCGTAATGTGCGGCAGACTTACTCGAATAGTGGCGCTAGAGCGGGTCAGTATTTTTAGGAACGAGGCGCATATGTGGGCCCTGCGGCGCAACAGTACCGATAACGGTTCGGCAGTCCCGCACTGGATGCCTGATGTTTGTGACCCGCTGCTCGGTCCGTGCAGTTGCGTCCCAAAAGAGGATGGTCCCCAGCGGTTCAGGCAAGGACCGCCGCCGACCATTCGGAATGTCTGGTTCGATGAGGATTGCTGCCATTGAATGTAGGTCTCAGGCGTGCCATTCGCAGTCGTTCTTTCAGGCCGCCGGATCGTTTCGGCATGCCGCAGCGAATGCCGTAAATTGGCCTGAGCCGATCGGGTCATCACTGCGATTGCCCAGCGGGTGCGGGTGGGTTCGTGAAAGGCTGTTGGCCAGGTACTGATCCCGGCCAACCGTCTTGTACCGGAACTATCCATGCGATGAATCGGACATTGCGCTTCCTTGGCGTTGGGTGATGGCCACGACGTCCGACAATTGCTTCAACCCCTGGCCGTTACCAGATTGGTGCTGAGCTCGAACGCGGTCCCCGATCCGTTGGCGTAGCGCTGGAGCACCGGCGCACCTCCGCCGACGATGGTTGCCACGATGCGCTTGCGCTCCTCATCGTCCATCGTTTTCCCGGCCGCACTCATGCCGACGAGCGCCATCGCGTTCAAGCGCAGGAAAACCATGCCATCCTCGAAGCGGATGATGCGGGATACCGTCCTTGACGGACATCGCGGAAGCCGGCATCCCGAAGCAATGCCTCGAGCGCGGCCGCATCACCGAAGCCGTAGCGCTGATCCACAATGGCACCCACATGGCTCTCCGCAATCCGGCGGAGCTCCCGGAAGAAGGGGTTTCCCTCGTCGGAGCGCCACGTGGCGACGGCCAACCGGCCGCCCTGCCCGAGCGCCCGCCGCATCTGCGCCGCGGCCGCGGGCTTGTCGGGAAAGAACTGCAATCCCTGTTGACAGACGACGACATCGAACCGCTCCCCCTCACGCAGGGGCAGGGCGGCGGCGTCGCCTTCGCGCCAGTCGATGTCCGGTGCCACGGTGCGCGCGACGGCCAGCATGTCCGGGCTGATGTCAATGCCGACGACGGATCCGCCGGCGCCGAGACGCTCGCGCGCCATGCGGGCCACGATGCCCGTTCCGCAAGCGATGTCGAGGATGCTATCGCCCGGTGACAACCGCACCTCATCGAGCGTCAGCTCAGCCCACGGCTGGAAGAGAGGCCCCACCAGCCAACGCTCGTACATTTCCGGGAAGCTTGTCTGGTTCATTGCATAGCTGGGCAGGGTCATGGCCGGCTCCAACAATCAGGGTGGCGCAAAGTCCCGCATCGACAGGTCGAAGCGTACGCCTTCGATTCCCCGGCCTCAAGATCGAGGTGCCGTCCGGGAATGCGGCAAGCCCTGCCGGTTCCAGCCGACCTCCGACCGCTCCGGTCCAGGGTCGTCGCGCAGGCCATAACAGGTTATGATCGGACCGACACGTCACCACGCACCGTTTCATCGGGAGGAAGCCGACGATGTCCCGCCGCAAGCATCAAAGACGCCTGGAAGAGCACTACAGACACCAGCTCGCCCCATGGCTGGTCGGGTCCGCGGGAGTGTGCGTCCTGCTGATGCTGGCCATCTACGTCGCCGCCATGCCTTTGTGAGTCCGCCCGCCTCGCCTCCTGCCCCATCCGTGGACCTCGGGATGGTTGAGGTCGCGCCTGTCTCCCGTAATTGTCGCAGGGCCTGCCACGATGGGCGCCAACTGCGCGCGCTTCCGAATGCTATCCTCGCGCCTTACGCTGCTGGGCATAGCTACGAGACGTACCTGCGTCAGGGAATGTCGGCCGTGGAGGAAGTCTGCAGGATGCTGGCCGGCGAACCATATGGTCATGAGGTGACAAAGTTGGCGCTGGCGATTATGGTCTGAGTCGAGTCTTGCTATCGGTCCGGCTGGCCAGCCAGAAAGTGCGCAGCAGAGCACATCGCGTGTTGAGAATCCCGAGTGTCGATCCCTCCGGCACCAACCACCCGCCTGACGAACAGGGCGCAATGGCACTTAATAAGCGCCGGCTAAGGTACGACCTTACCACTCATCCTCTGTGTGGAAGCAGGCATCAGGCAAACGACAGTCCGAGCCAGAATGCGATGAAGGCGAGATAGCTCAAGATGGCAGCCCATTCCGATGCTGTCAGCCTGCCAGATCCTGACGCTGATGAATGGCTCGAGTCCATGGTATCCCCTTGCCTGATGTGTCCTCGTAGCCACCGAGAACATCCCGCTGCTCAATCCTACCCATCTTGAGAGTACAGCGAGACGCTCAGCCCTGATGTGCCGGGTGATACGTCCCGTTCCCAAGCGGCAACCAGGGTGGAGAATATCGCCGGGCGCAGCGAGGCCCCTTGAAGTACTATTTCGGCGGGGGCTGGAAAGGCTCGACCCTGATGTCGAAATGCAGCACGTCCTCGCGGGTCCCGAGTTTCTCGTAGAGGGCGATGGCCGGGTCGTCACCGTAATCGGCCTGGACATAGATGACCCAAACATTGCGCTGGGCGGCAATCTCGCGCAAGTGCTCGATCAGGGCAGTCGCGATGCCCTTGCGGCGATGCTCGGCGCAGACAGCCAGGTCATAGATATACAGCTCACGT
>KI912069.1:86316-86674 GCA_000517005.1 Microvirga lupini | reverse complement strand
AAGAAGCCGAACCCAGCTTTGATGAAGCCATTGCAGCCTTCAACCGAGCTGGCCGCAGTGGTCGGTTCTTCCCCGCTGCCCCGCACTGAGGTGGTGAGCAAGGTGTGGGAGTACATCAAGGCCAACAATCTGCAGAACCCCGAGAACAAGCGCGAGATTCTGGCGGATGCTAAACTCCAGGCTGTCTTTGATGGCAAGAGCAAGGTCAGCATGTTCGAGATGAACAAGCACTTCGCTCAGCATCTCTCCTGAGGCGAGCGCGGAACAACAGTCCCGCCCCGCCAGAGTTGCGGCGGGGCGGGCGTATCTTCAGCCGTCCCGTTGGCGGCTCCGGTCAGACTGCCTCCTTGAGCTCCTT
>KI912069.1:84369-86216 GCA_000517005.1 Microvirga lupini | reverse complement strand
AAAACGTCCCCGCCCTCCAACGCGACCAGTGCAACGATGTGCTCCCTAGCCAGCAGGTCCTTCAGGTAAGCGTCGCTCGGTGGCTCGGACCCGTACGTCTCTGGTTCAGCGAACGCATCACCGAACAAGATGTTCAGCTTGCGAAGAAACCCGATATCAGCAGGCATAAGGCGGCAGACCGTGATAGGCATAGGATCGACTCTCCGTTAGAGGCGCTGCGCCGTCGAGAAGCTGCTTCGAGGCGATGGATTTCAGTTGAATGTCGCCGGAGCGTCTGGATCACCTTCTTCACGCCAGACTGCATGAACAGCGGGTGCGACGACAGGTTGTTGAGCCGTGCGATCTCATCCTTCAGGAGAGCATGAGGATCTATGGGGCAGATTGGGAAAGCGCTCCTCAGAAGTCGGCCGTCGAGCCTGATCTGCGGTCGTACGATACTGTAGGTGACATTGTTGCCCCACAAATCCCTATGCTCCCCTCCAAGGTCTGGGGCACGCGCGACACCTCAGTTGGTTGCGGCTGGGGCTCGCCAGCACGGTTGTCCAAGACATCGAGCAGGCTGTGGAGGGCTTCATTCGTGACTTCCAGCTCCGGAGCGGATGGCAGACCAGCGAGAGCCAGAGAGCGGACTTGGTAGGTTGCTTCACTGGTGACCTCGGGACCGAACCAAGCCGGGGGCTGGAACTTGCGCGCCGTCTTGTCTTGTTTAAACGTAATGCTGATCAGATCGAGCGGCGCCGGGGTAACGAAGCGCTGGATGGTGGCGCTGTGCGAGCCGACCTCGATGGGAATGCTCAAATATTGGGTCTGTCCGGCGGTCAGCTCGAGCAGCGCCTCGGCCTGAACACGGGAGATCTCAGCGGGCTCCTCGCGCGGACCGGCTGCCTGATGGGAAATCAGGATGAGGTGGCCAGTCTCGCCTGCCACCTGCACGTGGGCGCTCCGGCCTGTTCGATCTGGGAAGAAGCCCTGCCGGACGAGGTGGCCTCTCCTTTCTCTCTCGATCAGCCGAGCCAAGGCGGAGGCGAGCAGGAAGACACGGGTAGCGCTCATCGGGTCAGCCCTCCACAACGGGTGCTGCTGGTGGTCGAGCCAGTTCCTCTCAAGCTAGGGTGTAAGCACGGGTCAGGGAAGAGAGTACAGCTTCGTCTCTGGCAGATAGAGGCTTGTGGAGCCGAATGATCCGCGCTTGGCTAGGCCGACGGTAGATCGCCCCACCCCTAGGCACAGCCGTGCGCCACACAACCAGGGCACCGTCTAAATTGACAGAAGGCATTAGCGCCAATGCCCTCTCGCAGCCGAAATCAACATGCGTTGAACCGTTATGGCGAAGGAGCATCAATCGACGCTTCTTGAAAGAGAAGGTCAAAACATCTTAGAGAACACGCGACATTCATCGCGAGGAAGTGACCACATGGCCAAACGCCCGGAGCACGAGGACGACCAACCTGAATCTCATGAGAAGGCCAGCACGCCCCAGTTGGATCGGCTGGAGAAGCTGGCCAACGCGGCTGCCACCGCCGCGCAGGCGAAGCAGTGGCGGGCTCGCAAGAACGGCATCGATCAACGAGAGGAGCCGTCGGAAGTCCGCAACCTCAGCAACGATGCAGAAGCCAGGGCTCGGGCAGAGGACGCGATGCGGCAGATGATGGCCAAGCCACAGACCAAACGGCGTGGATGGTGATGCTCGAGGGTGTGATGTGAAACCACCGTCCTGACACCGGCGTGGTCAGGACGGGATTAAGGAACTGTTCAGTCATTGCTGGCCATGGTCTCGCCCCTTTGCCCCTGCAAATGGCAGTGAGGCGTAGTTTAGGAGTTTTACAATGACTGAGGCCAAAGCAGCC
>KI912069.1:64346-84269 GCA_000517005.1 Microvirga lupini | reverse complement strand
CGGTCAGACTGCCTCCTTGAGCTCCTTGGCGGGGCGGAAGGCGATCTTTTTGGATGCTTTGATCTTGATCGGTTCGCCCGTCTGAGGATTACGTCCGGTGCGGGCGGCGCGCTTGCGGACCTGCAGGATGCCGAGGCCGGATAGACGGATCTTGTCGCCCTTCTTCAGGCTCCTGGCGATCATCTCGATCACTTGCGTCAGCATCTCGTTGGCCTGGCGCTTTGGCACCTCATGCATTTCTGACAGCTGCTCCGCGATGTGGCGCAGGGTCAGGATCGGGCCGGCCGATGTGCTGCCGGACTTCTTCGCGACCTTTGCGGCAGCTTTGGCCGCCGACTTTGGGGCCGCGGTCTTCGTGGGCCTCTTGGCTGCTGCGCCGGAAGCTCCCGCCGCTTTAGCCGATACCGACTTCGATGCGGCCGCTTTGCGGGCTGGTGCATTCTTGGTTGTCGTCTTCGTTGCAGTTTTCGCCACGGGTGAGACCCTCCTGATGAGCTGTTAATCTAGCTGTTACTCGACCGGCAAAGCGGTTGCCGACCAAGATTGAAATCACCAGAACGCCGCCTCCTCAATATCCATGCCGGAATGAGTTCACAGGATCTTGTGAGAGCACGCAGTCCATTACCGATGATTCGTCGTAGTAACCCAGATCAGCGGCTGTTTTGGTGAGATGGGCGGGTTGGGTTCCGCCGCACAGCATTGGCTGATGCGAAACCCAGGCTTGGATCAGGCTGCAAGGAACAGTTCGTTCTGTCTCCAAGCCGCACAGGCTCTTCTTCCGTTCGGGCGTGCTGTCGAAATGCGCTCGTGGAAGCGTGCTTGAGCCTCCCTGAGCAGGCGGCGCTTCCTGGCCAGGGGCTGAGAGGCCATTGTGGTGTCATTCACAACGGCGGCAGCTGCCGCGTACAGATCGGCTGTTGCGGCATCCAACCCGGGATCCCGCTCGAACAGGACGACAAGGTTTGCCAAGTGTTGTCCGAGCAGCGTCTGCAATTCATGAAGATAGGACTGATCTCCCCCGAACTCGATGGCTTTCACAGTCGGGGAGATGAAAGCCAACTTTTCCTCAAGCGTATCGGTGAAACTTGTCTCCGCCATGAGCAACCGTCTCCAGGTAAGAGGAAGCCCGCCCAGCTCTGCGTTCACAGGTGAAAGCATGCGCTGGCATGGTTAACCAACGGTTTCATGCCGCTGAGGAAGGCACCGTCAACTTAACTGAGTAAAGGCCGTTTCCGGCGTTCTGAGCTAGTCCCCGGCGGGTCTAAAATGTTGAAAATGCGTGGCCCGCTCCGGACCTAAACACTGGAAGAGCAAGTAAAAGTGTTAAGTTGACGGTACCGATGTCACGCTATGAGACCAAGAAAGAGGCCGCTGCGGTCAGCGGCCAAAGGTGGGACCAAGGTCCTTCCAGAGGGAACGACGCGAGCGGGAGGAATGATCGCGTCTCCCATGAGATGGTGAGGCTCGCTTGCGCTTGTCACCCGGCTCATTGCTAAGCTGCTATGCACTCGGCGCAACTATCTTGCCTTGAATTCGACGAAACTCGTTGTGGCCGCAAAGAAGGCGGCATCAACAGCTGCGTGCCAGAGAGGTTAGCCGGCAGGGACTTGCCACTCTCAGCTGACATCGATCGGCTTGCTGCATCCTACACCACAGTGCTCAAGAGCCTATTGATTTGTTGAGATGCTGTCACTGTCCGCGCATACTGGCGGATCAATGGCCGGATCGTCCGGTTCATTCAGCCGCGTGGAGACTAGGTTCGGCAGTAGTGCGCACGCGTGAGCCGGCAAGGGCCTTCTGTCCGAGAATCACAGTTATGAAAGCCAAGATGGCAGAAACCACTGAGACCCAGAAGCCATTGGTTGGGCCATAGGTATCGACAACCCAGCCTGACGCGAAGGAACCCAGCGCCATTCCAATGCCAATCCCGGTCATCACCCATGTGATGCCCTCCGTGAGCATAGCGGCTGGGACCCGCTGCTCGATCAAACCAAAGGCCGTGATAAAAGTAGGCGAGATGGCGATGCCGCTGAGGAAGACGGCGAGGGCCAGCATGGGCACCGTACCCACAAAAGGCAGCGGCCAAGCCGTCAGGGCCAGAACAGCCAGTGCGATAGTGAGTTGGCGCTGCAGAACCATCTTCACGTTCAGCGCGCCGACGATCAGGCCAACGACGAACGAGCCAACCGCATACACGCCAATCACGAAACTGGCGGCGCCAGGTTGGCCGAGTTGTTCGGTGATGGCAATTGCGCTTACTTCTGCCGTCGCAAAAGTTGTCCCAACGAATACCAAGGCAAGGGTAACAACCTGAACCGGCCGCTGCCAAATGGCGGAGCCGCTCGATGCTTCAGTGCTCGACCGCACTTTGGGTTCAGTCGAACGCTGGACGACAAAAGCTGTGGCGCCGAGCGCCAGAAGAAGCGTACTGACCAGTAGGCCGGCCTCTGGGAAGAGAGCAACGCTGAGGCCGACCGAGAGCGAAGCGCCGGCGATGTAGACCAACTCGTCAGCGGCCGACTCGAAGGCGAAGGCGGTGTTCAGCTCTGGCCGATCTCGAAAGAGTTCGCTCCAGCGGGCTCGCACCATAGCCGGAAAGCTGGGCATCAGCGCAGCCAAGAGAGCCGATGCGAACAGGGTCCAGACTGGCCAACTCTGGTTGGCCGCCAATATCAGCAGGACAAAAGCGACAGTGGCAATTGCCGTGGTCGGGATCAGGATACGGGTCTGTCCTAGTCGGTCAACCGCGCGGGAGATCTGTGGGGAGATCAGGGCATTAGCGAGCGCGAAGACCGCTGAGACGGCGCCGGCGAGCCAATACTCCCCTTGGGTCTGGGAAAGCATGGCAACAATGCCAATCGGAGCCATGGCAATTGGCATGCGGGCCAGAAAACCAGCAGCGGCAAATCCTTTGGCACCGGGAGCACGGAATATCTCTGCATAGGGGTTAGACATCTGCACGTCCTCAAAGTTGGAGGAGACGCCACTCACAGTATTCACATACGTGGCGTATGCGTAACCAGATAGTCGCATACGTAATGTATGTCAATTGACATTCGGGCCGTATGTGAATAGCTATGGGTTATGGTTCGCAGATCGCGTCACGATATGATCCTAGAAACCCGCGCCAAGCTCATGGCTGCGGGACGCAAGGCCTTTGCTGAGGTGGGGTACGCGGATGCGTCGATGGACGACTTTACCGCGGAGGCAGGGCTAACGCGCGGGGCGCTCTATCACCACTTCGGTGACAAGAAGGGTTTGTTCCAGGCCGTCGTCTCCCAGATCGATGCTGAGATGGCCGAACGACTTAGGCAGCGCGCAGCTCGGGCTCCCAGTCGCTGGGAGGGCTTCGTCGAAGAAGGCATTGGCTATATCGAGATGGCGCTTGAGCCCGAAATCCAGCGCATCGTTCTACGCGATGGCCCAGCGGTGCTTGGAGATCCCTCATCATGGCCCAGTGCCGACGGCTGCGTTGCGGCAATGAGGGCAAGCTTAGAAGCACTGCAGGCAGAGGGCGTCATCCGTGTTGTTGACCCCGAGGCGACGGCACGGATGATTTCGGGAGCCTCGTGCTACGCTGCTCAGTGGATCGCTAATTCTGACGACCCGCTCGCAACCTCAAACAGGGCCACCGCTGCATATCGCCGTCTTCTCGAAGGATTGCTGCGGGTCGATAACACGACGGTGTAACGGCACCCCGCCGCCTGCTCTTTGCCCTGCTTGGCGCAAGAACATGTCCACGAATGCAAGGGCCAAGCATCGTCAAGGACGATGTTCCGTGTCTTGATTGGAGAGCATGAGGATCTGTGGGGCGGGTCGGAAAGAGGTCCTATCTGCAAAGTGTCAATCTGGCCTAACTTTGTAGTGGCGGCTATCCAGCGATGTCCTGAAGGTAGCTGTCTGCAAAGTCCGTCTCGATCTCGATCCAAAGCGGTGAGTGATCCGACATCTGCCAGGTGCGCCACTTCCGATAAAGCTCCTGCGGCGTCTTGGCCCGAAAGCGTTCATTCTTCTCGGGATCTTTCTTCGGGATGTGAGCTGCATAGATCTTTCTGTCCCCCGCATTGTCTCGAAAGACATCGGCGAACATGTCGATCATGCCACCTCCAACGATGCGGAAGCGTTCGTCTTTCACGCGAACAGCGATCTGGTCGTAGAAATGATCTCCTTCTCCGCGCACCTTTCGTCCGTCAATGGCTGGCGGGACGGTGAAGCCCTCGCTCTTGAGGGCCGCCATGGTCTTGTGCTCAGGGCTGACGACGTTGAAGTCGCCGAGGAGGATATAGTTCTCGACTTGGCCGAAACGGTCTTTCTCCTGCTTGCTGACTTCATCTTGGCGCCGAGCAAAAAACTGCACCAGTCTTTCGATTTCGGCGATGCGCCGCTTCAATGCGGCACCTGAGGCTGCCCCGTAGTAGATATGCACGGTGCAGAGGCTGAACCGAAACCAGCCTGATTGGAAGGCCACGAGAAACGGACTGCGGGCGAACTGCTGTTTGACCTCAATCTCGGTCGGCTCGGCCTGAGGTTGGTCCTTGGGCGGTTTGACCTTCTTGGGCGAGACCACAAGTTGGCCCTCTGGCAAAACCACCTCCCCGGCGATCTTCCGAAACCAGACTTTCTCGGTGTTATAGACGAAGGCCATTCGCTCTTCGTTGCCGCCCGGTCCCTCGGTCGTGTCGGTCGCGATATAGTCCCACTCGCGTCCGAGGATCTTCATGAGGGTTTCGAGCGGGCGTAGGTCGCGATTGACCTCCTGGATGGCCACGAGATCGAAACAGGCGATCATCTCGGCCAGATAATAGAAGGTCTCCGGCCTCCGCGGACCGTATTTGAACTTGTTCGAGTCGAAGTCGCGGATGTTCCAGGTTGCGAGAAGAAGGGAGCTATCGCTGCGCCGGTTGCGGATGGGTGCCAGGCGCTCCCGAATTGCCAACAGCCGCTCCGCGCGCGCTCGGCTGCACCCTTGCCTTGGAGGGCCCGACGCAGGC
Organism: Microvirga lupini; assembly: GCA_000517005.1. Taxonomy (GTDB): domain Bacteria; phylum Pseudomonadota; class Alphaproteobacteria; order Rhizobiales; family Beijerinckiaceae; genus Microvirga; species Microvirga lupini. Next base: position 79,278 of record KI912069.1, on the reverse strand, counting down.
CGGCGTAGTTGTTCGACATGGGGCTCTGCCTCCGCAATCGACGCTCGTTCCTAGAGAGGACACGATCGGCAACATGATTATGACAGAGGCTAAGTTTTTTGTCCCGAGTGGAGACTTATCTCTTAAGGGGTGCCCATTTCCGGAGGAGGCGGTTGGATCCTGACTCTTTCACAAGCGAGACGATGGAGTTCGGCACAGCCAGATTGAGGCTGGTGCCAAGCGGCATGATCTTCGCGAACGGCTTCCAGAATTCAGACCTGCTGTCGCTGAGCATGTTGGCGTGAGATTCTCGATTTTGGAGCAGCCATAGACGCCTTGGCGTGAGACTCTGAGGCTTTGGAATCTCAAGTTAACTCTGATGTCAGCTGACATCTTGGAATAAGAAAATCGAGTTTCTGGCCGGGTTGGGCATCAATAGTGAGACAACGGGCGGTCAATTATATCGCTATAATATCTCACTTTAAGTGCCAGTTCCAAGCAGTGTGCTCTCTGGTATCGCTCGCTCCACCCTTTAGATTGGCAGCCAACGTTGAGTGACAATTGTCTCAAAAGAAACGTCCAAAGCACCTTATACTGTCAATTTAAATGCATATTCTCAAATTAGATGCTCAAAGCTAAGTGCTTGAAAACGCTCATGCCGACGTCTCACACCAAAATGTCAACGGACACTCATCGCCCAATCTCATGCGGCTGCAGGTGGCCTTTCGCATGAGCCTTGATTGTGTGCTCACCTCCATTGAGGCTCTGTAGTCTGCCGGTGTCGAGCCGCTGGACTTCCACGGTCAACCGACATGCGAGTCTTCGGTGATCGGGTGGATGCCAGCGGCATCCGTGCTCTTTCACGATCCGGACGGCCACCTGCTGGAATATCTGGCCATGCTTCCGCACGACGTGAAATCTGAGGCTGGTGTTGTCCCATATTCCGAGTGGATGGCAAACTGGATCTGATTGCCAAGCGAAGATCGCCTGAACTGCCTCTGTCACATCCGACAGCGGGGCTGCGCGTGGACATGGCAGCAGAAGGGAGGACGCACCAGCCGGGATGTGGGGAGTCCTTTTGACCTCCGTCAGTGAATCTTGGAAGGACTCTCCGAACAGTTTCGGCAGCCGGCGCGCTCGACCAAACCGGCCACACAAGACAGCCGCAATTCCCTCCTATCTGGCCACGCTGGAGGTGATGGACGTGATCACCTCGGCTGCCTTCTGGAAGGCCGCATCCTGATCCATGATGCCATGGCGGCGCGCGATGTGGTGGAAATCGTTATAGACCGTCCACACTGCGCCAGTCTCATCTTCCGAGAGCAGCAACCGCACCGGCCAGTCGATCCCCGCATTCGGGTTCGAGGTGATGAACTGCGAGCCCAGCGCCGGATTGCCGAACACCAGAAGAGTTGACGGCCTGAGCTTGATCTTGGCCTCGGAGGCGAGTTTCGACTGGTCGACGGCGAAGAAGAACATGATGCCCTTTGCCGCGACATCCTGCTTGATGCGGTCGATGGTTTCATTGAATGGATAGACGCTTTTTACGCGCACGATGCCGTTCTCGAACATTTGCCGGCTCGGCTCCTCCGCCTTCACGGCAAGAGGCGTCAGAGCGAGGGTGAGCGGGATGAGGGTCGCTGCGCTGAGAGCTGCGATGCGATATGCCATGGACAGTTCCTCCGGGTTGCCGCTCACGCATGTTCGTGAGCCGTACCGCAAGCATGAGGGCATGCCGTCCCCGCCTGAAATACCAAGTGGCTTTCGAGTCCATGCCGACGGGCTATCGTCACTCCAATGGACGGTCGCGCTGATCTGGGAGACACCGATGCGAACTGTCCCGTGTCGCACCCGATGTTTTGGTCGCGCAGTCCACCATAGACGCCGGCTATGGGCTCCATCGCAGACCGATATTTCACCTGTCCTTCCGTTTCCCTGACCATGCCCTGAGCGGACGCCACTGCGGCGCCGCCTCAGAAACGGAAGGAAACATCTATGGCCCATCGAACTGCCATTAATGTAGCCGGCGCTATAGCGGCCGCCCTCGGCTTCGCCGCCGCCACCGCGGCTCATGCTCAACCCAAGCCCCCGCCGCCCGCCGCCCAGGAAAAGTGTTTCGGGATCGCCCTCAAAGGGCAGAACGACTGCGCGGCCGGCCCTGGCACGACCTGCGCCGGCACGTCCAAGGTCGATTATCAGGGCAACGCCTGGAAGATCGTCCCTAAGGGCACCTGCACCGCTGTCATGGCCCCGGGCAGCCGCATGGGCAGCCTGCAAGCCTTGGACCGCGATCTTCCACGGTCCTGAGCCGGGCTGCGGAAAAGGATCCGCAGCCTATTGGCCAACGTGTGTCAGACCCCGGGGACCGCTTGTCTGTCTCCGGGCCATCCCTGAGTAGAGGATAGGAGGAGATCATGATCGCACTCGCTTCTGTGGCGTCGTCCAGCCTCGGGGTGCTTCCCGCACGGGCGGGACTAGGCTTGAAGCCCCGGTATTGCCGGGAAATCCTCGAGACCTTGCCTCCGGTGGGTTTCTTCGAGGTTCACGCAGAGAACTACATGGGCGATGGCGGACCGCCGCATCGGTACCTGGAGCAGATCCGGGCACGCTATCCGCTGTCGGTGCACGGAGTGGGATTGTCCATTGGCGGGGACCAGCCGCTCGACAAAGCGCATCTCGCGCGCTTGCGCCGCCTGATCGAGCGCTATGAGCCCGAGTCGTTTTCCGAGCATCTCGCCTGGTCCACCCACGATACGGTCTTCCTCAACGACTTGCTCCCCGTGCCCTACGATGGCCCGACCCTGAGGCGGGTCTGCGAACACATCGACGAGGTCCAGGAGACCCTGGGGCGGCGCATGCTCCTGGAGAACCCCTCGACCTACATCGCTTTCGAGCAAAGCGACTTGTCGGAGATCGAGTTTCTATCCGAGATCGCGCGCCGGACCGGCTGCGGGCTCCTGCTCGACGTCAACAACGTCTTCGTCTCGGCAACCAACCTCGCCTACGATGCCACAGCCTATGTCGATGCCTTTCCCGTCGAGCATGTAGGCGAGATCCACCTCGCCGGTTTTGCTGAGGATCAGGACGAGGTCGGGGATCGGCTTCTGATCGATGCCCATGGCACCCCGGTGACTGACATCGTGTGGACGTTGTTTGAGCATGCCCTCGCGCGGACCGGCCCGGTCCCGACGCTGATCGAATGGGACAACGACGTTCCGGCGTTTCGAGTCCTGATGAACGAGGCTCGGAAGGCGGACCACGCCTTGGCGAAGGAGAGATGCCGCCGCCGAACTGTGATCGAGACTGCATGAGGACTGCCATGACGTTGCTTCGGATGCTTCAGAAGAAATTTTGTCTGGCCCTGCTCGACCGCACGCGTTCGATGCCGCCAGAGATCCGGACTGCGAGGCAGGAGCGACCCGAGCGACGCTTCAACGTCTACCGCAACAATGTCTTTGTCAGCCTGACCGAAGCCCTCGTGGCCCGGTTTCCTGTCTGCCATGCTCTTGTGGGAGACGAGTTCTTCCGGGCCATGTCTCGGATGTTCATCGAGCTGTCGCCACCCCGCTCACCTGTTCTCATGACCTATGGTGACGACTTCGGAGACTTCATCGAGACCTTCCCGCCCGCTCGCCCTGTACCATACCTTGCCGATGTGGCCCGCCTCGAGGCGGCGCTGACCTGCGCCTATCACGCGGCGGACGCCTCTCCGCTGACCGTCGACGAACTCGCCTCTGCTCCGTGCCGGTGGGAGCAGATCCACGTTGAGCTGCATCCCTCGGTTCGGATCATCATGTCCCCGTATCCGATCGTCTCAATCTGGGAAGCACACATGCGCCCAGACGATCACCCCATGATTGATGGTTCGATGGCGGACGACGCGCTGGTGGCCAGGCCGGACCTCGACGTGGAGGTCCACCGACTGCCCCCCGGCGCGGCCGTCTTCCTGTCAATGCTGCTGAGGGGTGCCACCCTCAAGGCTTCCGCCGATCAAGCGATCGGTAGCAATTCGCGTTTTGATCTCGTCACCACGTTGTCGGGAATTCTCGCTAGCCGGATCATCGTCGGCCTTCGGAGCAGAGATGAGCAGACACCAGGACCCGCTCCGCGGTAAGGAATGCAGAAAATTATGGCCGGGATCTCCGGCCAGAACCTGTAACCTTAAGTAATCCTCTGAATGCCTGCTTCCCGCTGTTCCCGACCGCAGGCCCTGCAATAACGCCCAAAGCTCTGATCGCCGAAGTGCCGCAATCAAGCCGCGCGCTGCTGCTCGCTTGCATTGGAAGGAGCCGCCGCCATCTTCGATCGAGCTGAATCGATGGCGTGCCGGAGGGTGTCCAGGACAGTTGTGAGTGACGGCTGCTGCAGGATGATGTCCCCTTGCCGGGAGATCCGTGTCTCCGAAGCCGCAATGATGACGGCCCGGCCTGCATGGCTGTCGTGGTATTCGTCGGCCAGGATCCAACCATCGATGAGACGAGGCAGAGTGGCCCGCGTGTAGAGCCAATCGACAGGTTGGCTCCAGTCCCGTAAAGCGAGAAAGGCGCTCTCGCCGGTTTCTGCCGTAGCGACCTGGTACCCTGCGTCCCGGAGCCTCTGTGCGAGGGTTTCGCGGAAGATGTGGTTGTCGTCGACGACCAGGATGCGTTCGTGCTCATTCGTGCTCATCGTAACCTTCTCGTTCCGAGCCTTTCGTAAGCGGCTTCGGGGGGATCTGATACGAGCATGATGGCAGCTGGCGTAAATGAGCAGAAATACCGATCGGCTTCCGTAATCATAGAGGCACTCTATAGACGACGGCACTGATGGCCGTTTTGACCACCGCGACCTGTTCCTCAAGCCACACGAAGGAAGCTTGAAGACGGAGGCAGGCGTGACTTGCCACCCTCATCAGAGATGACCAGTGGGACTTAGATTCCATGACGTGAGCTCTACTCCGGATTTCGAGAGATGATCACGATGACAGCGGGTCCCATAGCAAAGGGCTATGAGTTTGATGGTTTCTCGGCATTTCAGATCCGGACCGCCTGGTGGCTTGATGGAAGAGCGTCAGGACGGCCTAGCGCACTGCGCCAGCCACTTCAGAAAGCAGAGGATCAAATGCCGCTCCTTATGCCAGTAATCTTGGGCTCGGTCCGCTCCGACCGCCAGGGAGTGAAGGCCGCTCGCTTCATCACTCGTTCTCTTGAAAGCCGAGGGTGCGAGGCGCCTGTGGTCGATCCGCTCGAGCTGAACCTCCCCCTCCTCGACCGCATGTACAAGGAATATCACAAAGGCGAGGCACCTGAGGTCCTTGAGCGTCTCGCTGAACTCTTCCGAAGGGCGGACGCTTTCGTGGTCGTCTCCGGCGAGTACAACCACGGCATCCCGCCTGGCCTGTCGAATACGTTGGATCACTTCCTGGAGGAGTATTTCTGGCGCCCTTCAGCCATCGTCTGCTATTCGGGCGGGCGCTTCGGCGGAGTGCGGGCCGCCATGCAGCTTCGGGCCATGCTCTGCGAGCTCGGAACGCCCAGCATTCCGTCCCTGCTACCGATCCCTGAGATCGGCACAGCCCTGACGGTCGACGGTGATCCGGAAATGCCGTGGCTCGACAAGGCAGCCAGCCGTTTCGTCGATGAACTCGTCTGGTACGCCGAAGCCTTGCGCCGTCAACGCACGGGAGGAACGCCCTACTGACCAGCAGGCATGGGGATCAGCGATACTGGCCGCATCACCAGTAGACCGCACACAGGATAGCTGCCGTCTATGGGATCAATGGCTCCTCGGTATTTCCGGTGTGAGCCGGCGAGTGGTGTGATGGCAAGACAGGGCCGACGTCCGGCGGGCCTGAACCACAGGAGGTCAACAATGTCCATCAAAGCTCTGGCTGATCGGGGCACTACACTCGCTGACGCCATCCCCGAAAGCCTTGTCGCCCTGATCGCCCGCCTTGCCGTCGGCGGGGCCTTCTGGCGCTCAGGCCAGACGAGGATCGAGGGATTTCACATCAAAGAGTCCACGTTCTTCCTGTTCCGTGAGGAATACAGGGTGCCACTGTTTCCGCCTGATTTCGCGGCTTACCTGACGACGTTCTCCGAGAACGTCTTTTCGGTCCTGTTGATTGTCGGCCTTGCGTCGCGCCTGTCGGCCGCTGGGCTGCTCGGCATGACCGCTGTGATCCAGACCTTCGTCTATCCGAGCGGCTGGCCGGATCACATCCTCTGGGCAACCGCCCTCCTTGTGATCGTCAGCCGAGGTCCTGGCGTCCTCTCTCTCGACTACCTCCTGTTCCGCAAGCAGCACGTTGCGGTTTTCGCCCGGTGAGCCCTCCACCGGGATGCGTCGGAAAGTCAAGAAAGGAGCCTCACATGAAGGAGAAATTCCATCCCGCCAAACGGCCCCGCGTAGTGATTGTTGGTGCTGGGTTTGGAGGGCTGATAGTCGCGAAGGCTCTCGCCAACACGCCGGTCGACGTCACAGTGATCGATCAACGCAACTACCACCTGTTCCAGCCATTGTTGTACCAGGTAGCGACTGCAGCACTGTCGCCGGCCGATATCGCCTTCCCTATCCGCACCATCCTCAAAGGACATCGGAATCCCTCCGTGATGCTGGCAAAGGTGACGAGCATCAACACAGACTCCGGCGAGGTGGTGACGGGAGACCGTCGCATTCCGTTCGACTATCTCGTGCTCGCAACCGGCGCCCAACATGCCTATTTCGGTCACGACGATTGGGAGGCGTTTGCGAAAGGGATCAAAACAGTCGACGACGCGACGGGCCTGCGCCGGAAGATCCTGCTGGCTTTTGAGAATGCTGAGTTCGAGCCTGACCCGGAGGAGCGTAGCCGCCTGCTCACGTTTGTGATTGTTGGTGGTGGTGCAACTGGCGTGGAGATGGCAGGAGCCATTGCCGAACTGGCCCGCAAGGCGCTTGCGGCCGACTTCCGCGCGATCGATCCGACCCATGCGCGCATCCTCCTGGTCGAAGCGGGGCCCAGCCTCCTTTTTTCGAGGAGCATCTCTCGGAGGCGGCATGGCGCTCGCTGGAGGATCTCGGAGTCGAAGTCAGCGTTTCGACCGCCGTCACGGACTGCGAAGAGGCTGGTGTCTCACTTGGCGACCAGCGGATTGGGACGCGCACGATCATCTGGGCTGCGGGCGTGCGGGCCTCGCTGGCGGGTCAGTGGCTTGGGGCCGAGACCGATTGGGCTGGCCGGGTCAAAGTCGCGCCGGATCTGAGCGTGCCCGGATACCCGAACATCTTCGTCATCGGTGACACGGCCCATGTGCTCGACATGGAAGGCAAGCCCCTCCCGGGCGTTGCCCCTGTGGCGAAGCAGGAAGGCAAGTATGTTGCCAAGCTGATCCGGGCACGGGTTGCCGGAGGTGATATCCCACCCTTCCGCTACCGCGACCCGGGATCGCTGGCCGCCATCGGTCGGAAGAAAGCTGTGGTGCAGTTTCGCCGGCTCCGCCTCAGCGGCTACCTGGCATGGTGGATCTGGAGCGTGGCCCATGTCTACTTCCTGATCGGCTTCCGCAATCGGCTCGTCGTTGCAATGAATTGGGCCTGGACTTACGTCAGCTTCCAGCGTGGAACACGCCTCATCACGGGTCCCGACCCTGAACTCGAACATGGGGTCCCGAATATTGAGACCACGAGGGCACGCCTGAAGGGAGCGGCATAGCTCTCATTCAGCCAGCTCAACGGATGGCTGCTCGGCAGCCATTCGCTTCTTCTCGACACTCGCAGCGATTGCCGGCTGGCCAAGCCAACGGGCCCGCATCGCCTCCTTGACCAAGGCGCCGACCGCGGGTGAATGCGGACGCCCACGGACGGTCACCAGGTTCACCTCGCGCCAGAACTCGGGATCGACCATGGGACGGCACACCACGAGAGGGTGCTTGGCGCAGCTCTGCGTCATGAAGCCAAAGCCGAGACCGGCCGCGATCATGGCGAGGATCCAATCGTCGCGTTCGCTGCGGTAGGCGGTCTCACATCCCTCGAAGCCGTGCTCCCGCCAGAGCGCCCCGGCATAGCAGTAGAACTCGCAATTGACCCGGTTGAGGTAACGATCGCCCGTGAGGTCACTTGGGCGGATGGCATTGCGCTGCGCCAACGGATGGTCGGGCGACACCACGATCATGAACTGCTCCCGGAACAGCGGCATATAATGCAATCGCTCATCCGGCTCCTGGCCCGGGATGCAGTAGATGGCCACCTCAAGGTCTCCGTTCAGGAGCCGGTCCTCCAACTGGCCCGCGCTGGCATCAACCACCTCAAGCTCAATTCCCGGGTGCCGCACTTGCAGACCGCTGACGAGATCGATGAGCTCATCCGGCTGGATGGTGCACATGACCCCGAGCCTCAGCCTAGTCTTCTTGAGCTTGGTGAAGTCGAGCGCCTGCCGCTTGGCCTCCTGTGCCTGGGCATAGACCTCCTCCAGGTGGGGCTTCACCATGCGCCCGAGCTCCGACAGGTGGGTGTTGGTGCGCTCCCGATGGAAGAGCTGACCGCCCAACTCCTCCTCGAGGAGCTTGATGGCTCGGGTCAGGGAGGGCTGGGCCACATGGCAGCGCTCCGCCGCTCGGGTGAAGTTGAGTTCCTCGCAGACCGCCAGGAAGTACCGGATCTGATGCATCTCCATTAGAGTCCTCCTCCATGAGCCCCAATCACATTGGCCGTGACTGCCCATGCCCGCGGCCACAACCCGAGCCTTAATCTACCCCCGTGCCGTCTGCCATGGTGATAGCTTTTGGCTATGGAAATCAGGCCCATTCGGCATTTCTCATCGATCTCCGCCTGCTTGACCATCAGGTCACCGCATCGCGCCGGCTCCGCCTGGATGCCTCCCCTTCAGCGCGGCGGAACAGAGGAGACATCGACATGCTGAACAGACTTCAAGGCTCTCTTATGATCCGGAACGGCCTCTGTGTGACTGCTCTCATGCTGGGCGCCGTCCTCAGCGGGTCCGCGCGCGCTGGGGAGTGCCCCGCTGACAAGATCGAATCCGGCGTCCGAACCCAGGGCGAAACACAACCCAAGGGGGTCACTGATACGGTGCTTGCCTCGATCGACCTGTCCAAGGAGAAGGTAAACCTCCAAAACCGGCAATTGCGGACTCGTCGACTGGTGGTTCAGCCCGGTGGGGTCGTGCCCTGGCATAGCCACGAAGACCGCCCTGCCCTGATCTACATCGTCTCGGGCAGCATCTATGAGTATGCCAGCAACTGCTCTGTCCCCATCCTGCACAAGGCCGGGGAGGTCTCGGTCGAGAAGCTCGGCGTCCAGCACTGGTGGAAGAACACCGGCAAGACGCCAGCCGTCCTGCTCTCGTCGGATGTCTTCCACGACGAGCCCAAGGCCGACGCCCGCATGATGTGACCCTGCGGCTCGCCGGTATCGGCGCCCGGCATTGTGGGCCGGGCGCCAGTCCCCCGTGACTCTGCAGGAGAGGAACATGGCAGATCTCAGCCAAGGTCGACCGATGCCGATGCATGATCATCACGCCGGCACACTCGAACGGACTCTTCTGATCGGCCTCATCGCCTTCTTGTCGGTGGTGGATCTGTTCGGCACCCAGGCCATCCTGCCGGCACTGGCCAGGAGTTACGGGGTGACGCCGGCTGCGATGGGCTTTGCCGTGAACGCCACCACCATGGGCATGGCGGTTGCCTGCCTGGCGGTCGCCTACTTCAGCCATCGGATTGATCGCAGGCGCGGCATCCTGGTCAGCCTGACGGTGCTGGCTATCCCGACCGCCCTGCTCGCGGTTGCACCCGATCTCGCGACCTTCACAGTGTTGCGGATCGCCCAAGGGCTGTGCATGGCCTTAGCCTTCACACTCACCCTCGCGTATCTGGGTGAGCATTGCAGTGCCATGGATGCGGGCGGAGCCTTCGCGGCCTACATCACGGGCAATGTCGCCAGCAATCTCTTCGGCCGGCTTCTGGCGGCGGGACTTGCCGATCATCTTGGCTTGCCGACAACTTTTCTGTCTCTGGCCGGACTGAACCTTCTGGGAGCAGTGATCGCCTATGTCTGGCTCACACAAAGCCCGTCCATGATGCCTCAGCACGAGCCAGACCGATCCCCGTTCGCGGTCTGGGCCGAGCATCTCAAGAATCCGCTCCTGCGGCCCAGCTTTGCCATTGGTTTCTGCATCCTGTTCGCCTTCCTTGGCACCTTCACCTATGTCAACTTTGTGCTGGTCCGCGAGCCGATCGCGATCGATCAGATGACTCTCGGGTTCGTCTACTTCGTCTTTGCCCCGTCCATCGCCACCACCCTGATGGCTGGCCGCGCGGTGCAACGGTTCGGGACCCGGCCGACCTTCTGGGGATCGTTGGCCGTTGCAGGGCTCGGCCTTCCCCTCTTGGTCGTGCCGATCCTGCCCGCAATCCTGATCGGCCTGATGCTTGTGGGCGTCGGCACCTTCTTCGCTCAGGCGACTGCCACAGGCTTCGTGAGCCATGCGGCCACAACGGACCGGGGCTCGGCGAGTGGGCTCTATCTCGCCTCCTACTTTTCGGGCGGACTGGTGGGCAGCGCGGTCTTGGGTCAGGTCTTCGACCGGTATGGCTGGGCGGCGTGTGTCACAGGTGTCGGAATCTCGCTCTTGGTCGCCGCACTCCTGACTGTGCGGTTGCGACCTGCATCCGAGAGGTCTGTGCCTGAGTCGGAGCAGGATATCCCAGCCTCATCCGCGGCCGCTGTCCACTAGGTGTATCCGAGCGGCTCGATAGCGCCCTTCTATCAATACGGCAGCGAGCCGGCATTTCAGATCCGAGCCTCTCGCTGCCATCGTCGAATGGGTTGGATGTCAATCCAACGGAATGCGTCACGACAACCCTGCAGGAGGATCATCATGAACGTCGCCCCCACCCAGCCTATGACCGGTTCCGCGAGAGTTCTGGAAGGCAGGGTCGCCATCATCACCGGTTCCACCAGCGGCATCGGCCTTGGCATCGCCCGCGCCTTCGCGTCAGCTGGAGCGTCGGCCGTCATCAACGGCTTCGGCAAGCCGGAGGAGATCAACGACACCATTGAAGGACTGCAGCGTGAGACGGACACCAAAGCTGTTTATTCTCCGGCTGACATGACCAAACCGGACGAGATCGCCGGCATGGTGAACCTTGCCCTGGAGACGTTCGGCCGCCTGGACATCCTGGTGAACAACGCTGGCATCCAGCATGTCAGCCCGATCGACCAGTTCCCGGTTGAGAAGTGGGATGCGGTTCTGGCGATCAATCTGTCCTCCGCCTTCCACACCATCCGCCTCGCCCTTCCGGCGATGCGACGTCAGGGCGGCGGCCGCATCATCAATATCGCCTCGGCACATGCCCTTGTCGCCTCGCCGTTCAAGGCCGCCTATGTGGCGGCGAAACACGGGATCGTGGGACTGACCAAGGTGGTCGCTCTTGAGACGGCGGAGCAGAACATCACCTGCAACGCCATCTGCCCGGGCTATGTCTCGACCCCACTGGTCGAGGCGCAAATCGACGACCAAGCTCGGTCCCACGGCATCCCGCGCGAGCAGGTCATCCGGGATGTGCTGTTGGCGCAGCAACCCAACAAGCGGTTCGCCACCGTCGAGGAGATCGGCGCCTTCACCACCTTCCTGGCCAGCGATGCCGCGGCCTCGATCACGGGCGCCGCGCTCCCGGTTGACGGCGGCTGGACGGCCCATTGAGGAGGACGCCATGCTCAAACACGTTACCCCTGATGCCCTCAGGACGGACAAGGGCTCCGACGCAGCGGTGATCAGCGAACTCGAGCGGACGGGAACGCCACCTGAAGCGATCACCGAGCAACGGCTCCCGGACATCGTACCGCCCCGCCGGCGCCGGATCCCGAAGGAGCTCGGCCAGATTGTCCTTGTGCTGCAGGGCGGCGGCGCGCTCGGTGCTTACCAGGTCGGCGCCTACCAAGCCCTGCATGAGGCTGGGGTCGAGCCGGATTGGGTCATCGGCACCTCGATCGGTGCGATCAACGCCAGCCTGGTCGCCGGCAACGCACCGGTGGATCGGCTGGAGCGGCTCCGGGAGTTCTGGAGCCGCATGCAGCACAGCCCCTGGGTGGAACTCCTGGGCGCGTGGCCCCTGATAGGGCCGCTAGCCACGAACCTGACGACCATCGCTCAGGGCATCCCGGCCTTCTTCAGGCCGAACTTGTCAGCTTTCCTTGGCCTACAGGTGCCCCTCGGATCGGAAGCCGCGGGCTACTACGATACCTCGCCTCTCGCGCAGACCTTGTGCGAGCTGGTCGATTTCGAGCGTGTTAATGGCAGGGAGACCCGCCTGACGGTGGGAGCCGCCAACGTACGCACCAGCGAGATGCGCTACTTCGACAACCGCGACATGGATCTCGATGTTCGACACGTGATGGCATCCGGTGCCCTGCCCCCGGCCTTCCCAGCCGTACGTATTGACGGTGATCTCTACTGGGACGGCGGCATCCTGTCGAACACGCCGGTCGAGGCCGTGTTCGACGACAACCCGCGGAAAAACTCGGTCATCTTCGCGGTCCATATCTGGAACCCGCAAGGGCCTGAGCCGGACACGATCTGGCAGGTGATGAGCCGGCAGAAGGACATTCAGTATTGCAGCCGCGCGGTCAGCCACATCGCCCGGCAGAAGCAGATTCATCGTCTTCGCCATGTGATTGCCGAACTCGTCAGTCGGATGCCTGAAGCCGAGCGGAAGAGTGAAGCCGTCAGGGAGTTGGCTTCTTATGGCTGCCTCACGCGAATGCATGTCGTCCGATTGCTGGCGCCCCCTTTCGAGGGGGAGGACCACACCAAAGACATCGACTTCAGCCCACGGGGGATCCGCCGCCGCTGGGGAGGCCGGCTATGCCGACACGAGCCGGGTTCTGGAGCTGGCGCCCTGGTCGGGTGACTTCGATCCGATGGAGGGCTTCATCCTGCACGAGGCCCGGCCCGGCGTGATGATGACAGCCGGGTAAGATGCCGGTGATGCGGACCGGCACCCTACGCCTGAACACTCTCGTCGACCGGTGCCTGAGCGGACTTAGTCCGCTCGACTCCGAGGGCACGCTCGCCGAACCAGCGCGTCCTCATCGCCTCGCGGACGAGCGCCCCAACAGCCGGTGAGTGCGGCCGACCGCGGACCGTGACGAGGTTCACCTCGCGCTAGAACTCGGGCTCAATGATCGCCAGGCCGACGACGGCCGGATGGTTAACCGAGTAGGCTGGCATGAAGGCCCAGCCCAGGCCTGCCGCGACCATGGCCAGCGTCCAGTCGTCCCGCTCGCTCCAGTAGACAGCGGTGCATTTGACATTCTGCGTCTGGAACACCGGATCAGCGTAACCTGCGAACTCGCAATTCGTGCGATGGATGTAGCATTGCCCGTCCAGGTCCTTCACCCGGACGGCGTTCCGGCTCGCCAGACGGTGCTGTCTCCCGAGCGCCGCGACGATCTGCTCCCGGAAGAGCGGCAGGACATGGAGCCGCTCGTCCGGCTCCTTGCCGGGAATGCAGTAGATGGCGACCTCCAAGTCACCCTGGAGGAGACGCTCCTCCAGTTCCCACGCATTGGCGTCGGCCATCTTCAGCTCGATCCCCTCATGCCGCACCCGAACTGCACTGACGAGGCCGACGATCTGATCCGGAGCGATGGTGCACATGACGCCGAGTTTCAGGGGCGTATGCCTCAGCCGAGTAACGTCCCCCGCTTGGCGCTTGGCCTCCTGCATCTCGCGGTAGACCTGCTCCAGATGCGGGCGGACAACTCGGCCAAGCTCCAATAGATGCGTGTGAGAGCGCTCCCGGTGGAAGAGCGCACCCCCGAGTTCCTGCTCCAGTTGCCGGATCGCCCGCGTTAGGGAGGGTTGAGCCACATGGCAGCGTTCAGTTCCATGGCACGCCTCCTGCAAGCTTGGCCTCAAGAGGCCGGCGAGGGACTCATCCCTCTCAAACTCGAACTTTGCTCCGTCGGGCAGGTGATGGAGAACGCGACCAGGGAGCAAGGAGCGCCAAGAAGGCCGGTTTCAAGCGCTGAGAGCAGTCCTCTGTAGAACTTGAGAGCTCGGCTCCTAATCGGCGAACAAGTTACTGCACGGATACCAAGGCGATGGTTCGGCCGATGTGCGAAAGGGCACCTGAACCTTGAGGGCAATCCGCAGCAACAGGCATCCAGACCAGGGCCAAACGCAAGGGCAAGTTCAATGCTCTCCTTCTATCGACCCAAGAGCCACAGGGTATTTCCGCCCAGCAGCCGTGCCTCTCATAATGAAGCCATTGGGTTGCAGAAATCAGTGGCTCAACTTCGAGGAGTTCTGAGCATGCGCAAACTTCTCCTTGCCTTTCTGGTCGGCGGCTTTCTGGGAACCGGTGTTGGCGTGGCGCTTGGGTTCTTCTTCTTCCCATTCGTCTTTCCTCCGCCTGTGGCGATGGATGCCCTCAGTGAGAACGAGCGAAAGAAAGTGGTTGCGACAGGCGAATTCCTTCACGCCAACCCAGCGGATCCGATTCATTATGGCCGTGGGCGCGTGACGGTCACGCCAAGAACAGTGTTTCTCGAGGATGACTTCGAGGTCGGTCCCGGGCCGGCCTTCCATGTTTACCTGGTTCCAAAGAAGGAGGTGCGGCGGTCTGCGGATGTCATCGACAGCATGTTCGTCGATCTTGGACCCCTGCGGGCCTTCAAGGGAAGCCAGCGCTATGCCATTCCGAATGATGTCGACCTGGCTCAATTCAATAGTGTCGTGATTTGGTGCCGCGAGTTCTCAGTTCTGATTTCTCCGGCAGACCTTCAGTTCAGGGGAGCACGGTTGAGCGCGGCAGGTTCACCTGCCGCGGCGAGCGCCCGGTAGGCTGGCTCGAAGAGGCGCGCGCCCCGAACCGGAGGCGTACGCGCGTTCTTGGCAATAGCACGATAAGATTGCACCACGAGTTGGGGGCGGCGCAAGAGAGAGCCGCGGCTTGGGTCTGCTCGCTCTTGGGCA
>KI912069.1:48137-64246 GCA_000517005.1 Microvirga lupini | reverse complement strand
CTCAACCCTGAGGCCGCCCGGAAGCTTCCTTCTACCGCATAAGTCTAGGCTGACGCAGTCACTCAGAACCGGCTTGTTAAAAGGTGGGGAGGCCCATCAGATCCCGACCTTTTCGTTCCACCCCGCTCCCGCCGCTCCGCTCTTGCCATCCATCTTCACCGCCTCAATGCCATGGTGGATTGGAGATCTGCGGCGGGTGTCGCTGCTTGACCCGTTAGCCACTGGAATTTGCCTGGGTGCGCCAAGTTTCAGTTGACGTGACAACACCGCCTGCAACTCGCTTCCTTTGCTTGCAGAGCAGTTCGAAACGCTCCTCTCTTGGGTCAGTCAGGATTGCATCAAAGGAGAGTAGCGGCTGCGCTGAGCTTCCGCCGTCTTCGAACGGCTCAGTTATCTCTGAGCCAAGGCGGCGATCCATCGCTTGTGACACCAGTGCAGGCCGCCTCAACACAAGCTGCGAGGCTTCCGAAGTGGAAGCCCCTTCCCGTGAGGCCCGGGCCGTAATGGGCATACTTGCCGGAGTTGGTCATGATCGTTTCAGCCGTCGGTGGAACGACCGGCTCGGTGATCATACACCAGCAGGTATCCGTGACGAACTGAACCCCGAAGCGCTCAAGCTCCAAGAGAATCCCGGCTTCCCATACCTTGTCATGCGTGGCACGCCCGCAGGTCACGACGACCGTTACGTCCTTATGCTTTGTGCGGCTGCGGCAGAGGGCGGCTAGCTTTTCGCATTCGCTGAAGGAGAAATGCGGATTGCCGAACGATACAAGATCGACCGATAAACCGGGGGCGCTGTCGAGCTCACGCCAGCTTTGAAGCAGGTCCTCAATGGAAATCTCGACAGTCGGAACGCTTGCACCGCCGGTTGCATCGTTCAATGTCACTGCCTCGGGCGTCACGCCGAGAATGTGGAACATGGGCGCGCTTGAGGTGGTCGCGAACGCAGCCCCGAAGGCTTTCAGGTCATCCTGTGAGGGCACAGCCTGTTCGAGCCCGGTCAGGACAGGAATCCGGTTCGCAGCCACGAGGCCGACGTGATAGCCGAGCAGCGGGTAGAAAGCGTCGTCGAAATCTTCGCCCTTCGGCACGTTGATCTGGAGAGCCGCCCTCCGGCCGCTCTCAATATGACATCCAGCCAATGGTGCACGGCCCGTAAGCGCAATGCAGATATCGAGAAAATCAGGATATTTCATCGTTCGCGCGCCGAGCACGCTGTTGGCATAGACGACGGCGTTGGATTCCGCCCAGACGATGTGCTCGCCTTTCCCTGGCGCAGAATCGAGAAGGTAAGGTGCGCAAGTGAAGGTGGGTTGTGCGCCCATATCAATATACGCGTCACCCAACTGACTCGCCGGCTCTCCAAAGGCTGGATCAATGCCCTGTGCACGCCAGCGGCGGTGATCAACAGAGATGGAATTCAGGGTCGTCGGCACAGTAACCCTCCCGCCCCAATCCCGCAACTGCTGCGCGAACCTCAGCGACCCGTGACCGGTATAGACGCAGCCATCGATATGCGCCTGCGTGACGTCGACCAGCTGATTCGCGCCTTGCAGCTGAGCCATGCGTAGAATGACCTTCATGGCTACCTGCGCGGCTTTACCGTAGGTGCCATCCAGATATGCCTCATCTGCCTTGCTCAAACTGAGATCAAAAACATTGCTTCTCGGTTCACTTTCGGCAAGCGGCAGCGCCTGCACTGCGTCAGGATCATCGCCACATACGACGCGATTGCCGTCAACACGTGCATAGCGTGCTGTGGCGACCTGACGGAAGTCTATTGGGCTGAGTACGACGACGGGAATGGATTTCCCAAAGACTTCTTCCGCGATCACAACGCCGAGGGTGAGGATATCGTCCTCACGCTCGGCCACTATGGCTGCCGGCCCTTTTCCCGTGAGAAGAAGTTCCAGGATAACCCCGCTGCCTGAGCAGGAGCCACGTCCACCGGGAATGACAAGAACCTTGCCTGTCAGGATCTGGCCACTCAGGGGATGATGCCGGTCGATGACCTCACCGCTGAATGGATCGACGCCGCCCCAGAAGCTCAACTCCACATCGCTGGCGATGATTTCTCCCAAAGCCTCGCCATGTACAAAGGCATCGCTGAAAAGGACAGCTTCGCTCATGACGGCTCCATTCATCAACGCGGCAGGAGAGCCTGCAGGTCATCATAGAGTGCCCTAGGGATGCGAACGCCACTCATCTTGCTGCGCGTACGCGCTTCATAGCGCCGCTGCGACGGCAGACGCGCGCCTTGATCCACGATGGCGTCGAACATCTTTTCGGCGCGGGCCACATGCTGTGCCGCATCGGCGCCGAGGAAAACCTTTGGATCGAGGGCTAGGATCAACTCACCGTGGCAGGGGGCGGCGCCGACGCCCTCATCGAAGGCCATGGATTCCTCACTCGTCATATCGCCGATCAGAGGACCTGCCATCAGCTCGATCATGGCCGAGAGAGCCGAGCCCTTGTGGCCGCCGAAGGTCAGCATGGCACCGGCCAGAGCGGCCGCCGGATCGTTGGTGGGATTGCCTTCGCTGTCTATGGCCCAGCCGGTGGGAATGGGCTTGCCCGCACGCCGGTGCAACTCGATCTCGCCTCGGGCGATGGCGCTCGTGGCGAAGTCGAACACGAAAGGGGGACCGTCGGGACGCGGCCAGGCGAACGCAATCGGGTTTGTGCCGAACACGGGCTTACTGCCGCCCGCAGGCGCAACCCAGCTATGGCTTGGGGTCATCGCGAGCGCCACGAGGCCGTCCGCGCTGATCGCCTCCACCTCCGGCCAGAGCGCGGAGAAGTGATAACAGTTGTTGATTGCCATGGCGGCGAGGCCCGCCAGGCGGGCCTTCTCGACGAGCAGCGGCTTGCCGCGCTCGAAAGCGAGCGGAGAGAATCCGAAATGGGCGTCGACACGCACGACGGCCGGCGCGTGGTCCACCACGTCTGGCACCGCCTTCGGGTTGACCTTGCCCTCCCTTACGGAACGCACGCAGCCGAGAAGCCGGTATAGGCCATGGGAATGGCACTCGTCGCGCTGGCCCGCATAGACGACCCCCGCAATGGCATGCGCATGACCGTCGGAGAGACCGCCTGCCTTAAGCACGTCGATGCTAATCCGCATGACCTCTTCCAGCGGGAGGGTGACTTCTTCACTCATTCGTCCAGGTCCGTTCGTGTCCGAGGCTTTCCAAAATCGGTGTCGACAGGTCTACATCTGCGGCCAAGTATCCGACAGCCGGTAGCCATCCGGCCACGGATCGTCGGGATCGAGCATGTGCTGATGGGTGCCGGTGATCCAGGCGCGTCCCGAGATGGACGGGATGATGCCAGGCCTGCCACCCACCGTCACCTCGCCCTCGATGCGGCAGATGAACTCCGAATCGATGATCGAGCGACCCACGAAGCTGTCGCCGACCTTCAGGATGCCGCGCGCGTGAAGCACCGCCATGCGGGCCGAGCAACCCGTGCCGGTCGGCGAGCGGTCGATCTTGCCGGGGCGTACCACCACGGCATTGGCGCCGTGCGGAACGCCGTTCCGGTCAATGAGCGGCGCCGCAATCTGGCAGAAAGAAATGTGATCCCAGCCCGGAAGCTCGGGATGTCTGAAGCCAATTTGCTCGTTGGCCGCGCGGGTGATCTTGATACCAATCTCCGCCAGATCCTTTGCCTCGTCGGGGCGGATCGCAAAACCGAGCGCCGTCGCATCCGTGATCACGAAGCTGTCGCCGCCATAGGCCGTGTCCACGGTGAGCGTGCCAACGCCCTGGACTTCGAGTTCCACGTCGAGCTTGTCGGCGAAGGAGGGCACATTGCGGACCGTGATTCGCTCCGCTTTGCCTGCTTGGCAGGCTGCTGTGACCTCGACGAGGCCGCCTGGCGCTTCGAGAGTGAGGCGGGTTTCCGGCTCCTGCATCGGGATTATTCCGGTGTCGAGCAGGACGGTGGACACGCAGATGGAGTTGGAGCCCGACATGGGCGGAGTATCAGCGGGCTCCATGATGATCCAGCCCATCTGTGCCCGCGGGTTCTTCGGTGGCACGAGAAGATTCACGTGCCGGAAGACACCGCCGCGCGGCTCGTTCAGCACGAAGTTGCGCAGGATTTCGTCCCCAGCGATAAACCGGGACTGCTCCCAGATTGTGTCGCCCGGAGGCGGCGCGACGCCGCCGACGATCACGTCGCCCACCTCTCCTTCCGCATGGCAGCTGACGACATGAACAACTTTCGATGTGCGCATTGGGCTCTCTGGGTCGGGGGCTGTCTTACGATGAATTTCCGCGAGGCCGACTCCTGCACCATCAAAGAACGGATTTCAGGAATTCGATGGTCTCGGGCTTCTGTGGGCTTCCGATCACCTGGTCAGGGGCGCCGATCTCATGAATCAGGCCCTTATGGAAGAACGCGACACGGTCGGACACATCCCGCGCGAAGCGGATCTCGTGGGTGACGAGGATCATGGTCATGCCCTCCTCCGAGAGCATCTTCAAGGTGTCCAGCACTTCGCCAACGAGCTGCGGATCGAGTGCGGAGGTGACCTCGTCGAAGAGCATGTAGTCCGGCGACATGGCGAGCGCCCGCGCAATGGCCATGCGCTGTTGCTGGCCACCTGAGAGCTTGGACGGATACACCTTCAGCTTCTCGCCCAAACCCACGTGGGTGAGCTGCTTGACGGCAATTTCTTCTGCCTCCCTCTTACTCTTGCCCAGAACCTTGCGGAGTGCGAGCATGACATTCTCGAGCACGGTGAGGTGCGGGAAGGCATTCCACTGCTGGAACACGATGCCAATCTTCTGCCGCAGCTTGTTGAGGTCCGTACTGCGGGCGTGCACATCTGTGCTGTCGACGAGGATCTGCCCACCCTGGATTGGCTCCAGACCGTTGATACACATGAGCATCGTGGACTTGCCCGAGCCCGAGCCGCCGATGACCGAGAGCACCTCACCTTTCTGAACGGTGAGGCTGACGCCCTTCAGCACCTCGAGGCTGCCGAAATTTTTCCGAACGTCTATCAACTCAATCATCTTCGCGCCACCGCTTTTCGAGCCGCGCCCCGAGTCGTGCGATCGGGAAGCTCATGAGGAAGTAGATCAGGCCGGCAATCGACAGGACGAATAGCGGCTCCTGAATGCGGGTCACAATCACCTGGGATGCCCGAAGCAATTCGACGATGCCGATCCACAGAACGAGCGCTGTGTCCTTCATCACGCCGAGCGTCAGGCCGATCCAGCTCGGAAGTGCAACACGCAACGCAATCGGAAAGACGATATTCGTCAGATCCTGCGTGTAGGTCATGCCCAAGGAGCGGGCGGCCCGCCGCGTGGTGGGCGGGACGGCCAGGATGCCGCCGCGCACGATCTCGGCACAGTATGCCGCCGTGTAGAGGGCAAGCACCACGCAGCCCACCGTGAAGGCAGATACCTGGAGCTTGAGGATGGACTTGAACGAGTTTGCAAGCACGAACTGGATCAGGAGAGGCACCGAACGCAGAATATCCAGCACGAACCCGATCGGCGCGTTGACCCACCACGGTGACGTGGCACGGATGAGGCCAAAGAACATGCCCAGGATGGTGCCCCCAAGTACTGCCCAAAACGTGATGGTCAGCGTCGTTCCCGCGCCCTGAAGCAAGAAGAGAACGTCGTTCCAGGTGAGACTTGTCTCGAACATCACAACCTCCCTTAGTACCGGAACAGACGCCAGGCGCACAGGCGCGATGAGAGGGTGATGAGCTTGGCCAGTAGGTAGTAGATGACCGCTGCGATGGCGAAGAACTCGAAGGTACGGAAGGTGCGCACGTTCAGGTCCTGTGTGACGCCGGTGAGATCGGTGTTGAGGCCGACCGTAACGCCAAGCGAAGTCATCAGCAGCGCCCAGACCATCTGGTTAGTCATAGGATAGAACACGATGCGAAACATCTGCGGCAGCACGATGAGGCGGAAGGCCTGCGGTGCGGTCATGCCAAGCGAGCGTGCGGCGCGTGTCTGCGTATGCGGGATGGCGCGAAGGCCGCCGCGGAACGTCTCGGCTAGATAGCCTGCATTGTTGAAGGCGATGCCAGCGAGAAGCGCCACATAGGAATCCAGGTGAATGCCGAAGGATCCCAGACCGAAGTACGTCATGTAGATCTGGAACAGGGCAGGCGTATTGCGCGCAAGCTCGACCCAGCCAGTCGAGAAGCCATAGAGGAGTTTATTATTCGACTGGCGCCCGAGCGCCAGAAACACGGCAAGGACGACGCCGATCACCATCGACAGTACGGCAATCTGGAGGGACACCAGAGCGCCCCACAGCATGTCGGGAAGGGCGTTGAAGGCCGGGCGCCAATGAAATGTGTAGTTCAGCATGATGAGCGCGGTCCAAACGACTGAGTGGCCCTGAGAAGTGCGGAGGCTCGGCTTGCCTCCGCCCATTCAATAGCTAATCAGCGATAGACACCTTTGATGGTGAGGTCCGGAGCCTCGCCGCCACCGATCCACTTGTCATACAGTTCCTGGTAGCGGCCGGTCCGGACCTGCTGGTTCACGAACAGGTTGAGGTAATTGAGCAGGCCCTGCTCTTGGCGCAACCCAATCAAGGCGACATAGTCGGTCACGTAGGGCGCATCACCCTTCACTACGAAGCCCTTGAATTTGCCGGACTTGACCGTGGCCTGAGCCACCGTGTTGGTAACGACGGTCGCATCGATCTGGCCTTGGGAGAGTGCGAGGAATACGTCAGCCTGTGTCTGATAAGGACGGAAGGAACCGCCGCCCCACGCCTTCACGTCTTTCTCGAGTGCAATCGCCTCGAAGGTGCCGGAGGTCGAGCCAGTCTTCTTGCCCTTCAAGCTCTCATAGGTATCGATACCTGTTCCGTCCTTGGTGAGGACGACCATCTTGAAGGCGAAGTACGGGATCGAAAACCCGATGGTCTTGGCGCGCTCCAGCGTGTCGGAGGTCGAGGCAACGCCAACATCCGCGCGGTCCGAGACGAGCGCCGGGATGCGATCCGGAAACGGGGTTTCGACGATCTCGGCCTTCACGCCAAGCGCCTTGGCAAGATCATTGCAGGTGTCAACGTCGAAGCCGACCGGCTGGTTCTTCTCGTCACGCGAGCCCATCGGGGGGAAGTCGAGTGTCACGGCGCAGCGCAGGGTGCCGGAGGCAATAATATCGTCGAGCTTGTCTGCTTTGGCAGGCATGGCGGCGAGCATGCCGATGAAAATAGCTGTCGCTGTTGTCCTCAGTTTCATTATTTAGTTCCCTGGTTGATTCATGTCCGAACCCGGCATTCCTCGCCTAGGATCAGTGTGCAGGACAGTCGCATATTGGATACAATTTGCAATATGGAAATTCTTCTCTGAGACCAACGTTTGGGCGATATTGCGTATTGCTCGTCCAGTCGGTGGCCCTTTCAGGCGTCTGAAAGACCTAGCCTCTTGGTTCGTGTGAGTAGGTAGTAGGCACAGATGTGCAAGGAGCATTCGCGTAGCGCAACGTTCTCCTGCAGCTCAGTTTGTCCTCTGCGTCATAACCGTGGACGCATTTCATCACCAATGTTGGACCGAGAACGCAGTCGGATCGAGAAGGCCGGGCTTGTCGTCTATGAACCCTGCAAGGAGACGGCATGTGATGGCGGCTCGCGACAGGTCGTAACGACCGCGGCCGATCGCGTAAGCGCTGCGTGCTGCATCCAGCCATGTCGATGCTAGGGAGGAATCTGGCACCAAAGGATGACCGTGCACCCAACGTTTGGCAAGGCGAGAGCAATTGAGATGCGGCAGAAAGGCCTGAGGAGCGTGAACATGGCCGACGTGCACCCATGATTGGACGGAGCCTGCACCTTAGCGAAGGCCAAGGTGCTATCGACACGGTCGCCACAATTGTCGGTTCGACGCATTCTCCGCCTTCTAGCATTACGGATGGCTGTGGCTGAGGGCGCCCGACGGGCGCTGTAGAGGTTATGCGGAGATGCGCCACTCACCTATTTTAGCGCTTGTACCGCTGTTCCTGCTAACACGTGTTGACTCCACATAATGTAGATTGTATAAAATCGCCACTTGACCCCACTCTCGGCGGATTTTGAAGCTGCACGCGACAGCTATGCGGGCAGAGAGACTGGCTTCTGAAGGAGAACTGCGTGAAATCGAAGATTTTTTCCGGCTGCATCCCGGCACTTATGACGCCCTGCAAGGCCGATCGCAGCCCCGACTTCGACGCTCTTGTGCACAAAGGCGAGGAGCTGATCGCGGCCGGCATGTCCGCGGTTGTCTACTGCGGCTCGATGGGCGACTGGCCGCTTTTGACTGACGAGCAGCGAATGGAAGGTGTGGAGCGCCTGGTAAAGGCCGGTGTGCCGGTCATCGTTGGAACCGGAGCCGTCAACACCAGCATCGCGGTGGCCCACGCCGCCCACGCACAGAAGGTCGGCGCCCAGGGCCTGATGGTGATTCCGCGCGTCCTCTCCCGCGGGTCGTCGCTCACCGCACAGCGCCACCACTTTAAGGCGATCCTCGCTGCCGCTCCCGATCTGCCGGCGGTAATCTACAACAGCCCCTACTACGGCTTCGCGACCCGTGGTGATCTATTTTTTGCCCTTCGCGCCGAGCATCCGAACCTGATCGGCTTTAAGGAATTCGGCGGTACCGAGGCGCTAACCTATGCGGCCGAGCACATCACCAGCCAGGATGACGGTGTGACGCTGATGGTTGGTGTCGATACCGCTGTGTTCCACGGCTTCGTCAATTGCGGCGCCACCGGTGCGATCACCGGCATCGGCAACGTGCTGCCCCGCGAGGTGCTGCACCTTTGCGCCCTCGCCCAGGCCGCTGCGAAGGGCAATGCCGAGGCGCGCCAGCGCGCCAAGGAGCTGGAGGAGGCGCTGCACGTTCTATCCTCCTTCGACGAGGGGCCGGATCTGGTGCTGTATTATAAGCATCTGATGGTGCTGAAGGGGAGCCCGGAATACGCGCTTCACTTCAACGAATCCGATGCGCTCTCGGATAGTCAGCGCGGCTATGCCGAGGCGCAGCTCAAGCTCTTCGAGGCATGGTATGCGGAGTGGAGCAGGCAGCCCGGTACGGTGCAGAAATATGCCGCTTAAAGGATATGTGAGGGGCCCGCTCGACAGTGGGCCTTTTCCATTCTCGACTTCGCTGAGGGTAGAGGCCGAGAATTTGCAGCCGCTCGAGCAGCGCCATCTCTGGGTGACGAGGGCGAAGCCATTGGTCTCGACCTGCGCCCGCGCAATGAAGCGGCGGCGCGAGGGCGGTCCGCCGCGCAAGGGTGACTGGAAACACCTTCTGATTGTCGTTGATGTGTGACTTACATACAGCATCTTGCTAACCAATTTTTGGATGGAGATGGGCGAGTGCAAACAACTGAACCGAAGTTATCAATAGCGTACGAATCCGTCTCTGACTCGCGTACGCCGCCCATGCCGGTTCGTGCGATTATTGCCCTCTCCAATGGACTGCTCGCTATCGAGCGCGTCGCGATCATGAGCTTTATGGGCGTCCTGACCCTGCTGATTTTGATCAATGTCACGACCCGCTATGCAGGCCTCCCAATCTATTGGATCGACGAGTCGGCCGTTTATGCGACAGTCTGGCTGACGTTCATCGGGGCCTCGGCGATGACGAGGCTACGGCTCGACTTTGCTGTGACTATGCTCACCGAATGGCTCCCTCCGCGCGGGCAGCAGATTGCACGGATCATCTCAGCGTTGGCCGTCGTCGGTTTCGGCCTCGGTTTAGGCATCATGTGCTGGCTGTGGATGGACCCGATTGGCATCGCCTCCGCTGGGTTCGATGCAAAGGACTATGCAGGCGAAACCTTCAACTTCCTCTACACGGAACATACCCAGACGCTGAACTGGCCAAGTTGGGTCGTGTATCTCGTCCTGCCAATTTTCGCGGTCTCAATGACTCTGCACGGTCTTGCCAATACGGTGGAAGATCTGGGCATTGTTGGCAGAAGCGCCTTTCCCGGGTTCCACGCCACCACCAGCACTGGGATCAACTAATGATCACCTCCGCCGCCTTTGTTGCCATTATGCTGGTTGGCGTGCCGATCGGTCTGTGCCTTTGCCTCGCGGGTATTGTCTATATTGTTGTTTCCGGCAACCCATTGCTGTTTCAGTCCTATCCGCTGCAGATGTTCAGCGGCGTCGACAGTTATGGCCTCATCGCCATTCCGCTCTTCATTCTGATCGGCGAAATCATGAATGGAGGTGGTATCACGCGGCGCATTGTCGAAATGGCAATGGCCTTCGTGGGCGCATTGCGCGGCGGCTTGGCTTACGTGAACGTGCTCGCAAACATGTTCGTCGCTTCAATCTTGGGCTCAGCCACGGCTCAAGTTGCTATCATGTCGCAGATCATGGTGCCCGAGATGGAGCGCCAGGGCTACAATAAGACCTTCGCAGCAGGTCTGACTGCCTATGCCGGAATGCTCGGCCCGATCATTCCGCCATCGGTGATGTTCGTGGTCTACAGTGTGCTGGCCCAGGTGCCAGTCTCTGACATGTTGATCTCCGGCATTATCCCCGGATTGCTCTTGACGGTGCTCTTTTGCACCATCATTGCAGTCATGGGTTTCATTCACAATTTTCCGGCCGGAGCACGCATGACGCTGCGTGAACGTGTGATGACTGTGCTTCGCGCGCTCCCCACACTGTCCATTCCGGCCGTGATCGTCGGCTCCATCCTCACAGGACTTGCCAATGCTACGGAGGCGGCCGCCGTGGGTGCAATTGCGGCGGCACTGGTTGGCCGCTTTTGGACACGCGAGTTCCGCTTCTCCCAGATCCCGGAAATGCTGCTCCGATCAGGGATCTACTCGGCGATCGTCCTGTTCCTGGTCGCTGCCGCAGCTGTATTCTCTTGGATTTTGATTTTCGGCAAGGTTCCGCAGGAAGTAGCGGGCTGGATCCAGTCGGTCGCCAAGGATCCGGTCACCTTCATGCTGCTGGTAAACGTGATCCTGATTGTTATTGGCACCGTTATCGACGGCGTGCCCGGTCTGATCATGACGGTGCCGATCCTCCTGCCCATCGCGACCGAGGTCTATCACATCGATCCGCGGCACTTCGGGGTCGTGGTTGTGATCAATCTGGTGCTCGGACTTCTCTCGCCTCCCGTCGGCCTCTGCTTCTTCGTCGCAGCAGCCGTCACGGGCGCCAAGCCCGGCAAGATGTTCATAGTGACATTGCCCTTCTTCATCGTTGCCTGCCTGATGCTGATCATTCTGTCAGTATGGCCCACCCTCTCGCTTGCCCTCGTCGATTAACCTGAAGAAAGAACGGAGGACCAATTATGACGATTTCTCGCCGACATCTCTTCGCCTTAGCAGCAGGCGCCACCCTGCCGCTTGCGGCCCCGACGGTGCTTCGCGCCCAAAGCCGTGAGTTCCGCCTTGGCGTCATTACGCCCCCGAACCATCCCTGGAACAACGCTGCCCTGAAAGTCGGCGAGACACTGAAGGCGGAGACCAATGGCCGCCTGTCGCTCACCGTTTTCCATGCCGGTCAGCTCGGCAATGAAGGCGCTATGATGCAACAGCTCCAGTCAGGGGCCCTCGACATGGCATTCATCCAGGCAGCCGAGCTTGGTTCGCGTGTTCCTGCGATTGCAGCCATCAATGCTCCCTACGTGGTGCGCTCCACGGAGGCTGTGGCGAAGCTCGTCCGCCACCCGGTTGCACTCAGTCTGTTCGATTATCTTCCCAAGGAAACGGGCACGATCGGCTTGGGCTGGGGTATCACATCGATCCGTGCTGTGTTCTCTGCCAAGGAAATCTCGTCTATCGCCGACCTGAAAGGCATG
The DNA here is from genome assembly GCA_000517005.1 of Microvirga lupini. Classification (GTDB taxonomy): domain Bacteria; phylum Pseudomonadota; class Alphaproteobacteria; order Rhizobiales; family Beijerinckiaceae; genus Microvirga; species Microvirga lupini. The sequence continues at coordinate 52,440 of KI912069.1, read as the reverse complement.
AAGCTGCGGATCAATCCGACGCCCGCCTTCCGCGATTTCTACCAGATCCTGGGGGCCGCTCCCACGCCGATCCCAACCCCGCAGGTGTTTGACGCAATGGCCAACGGCCAGGTCGACGGCCTCGAGGCGGATCTCGACTTCTCGTGGAATCAGCGCTTCGATCGGGTCTCAAAGACAATCCTGCGGATGAATGCCGTTCACATGCCGATGGTGGCGCTGGTCTCCGGCCGGGTCTGGACCACCCTACCAGCGGCCGATCGTGAGTTGATCTCTAAAGTTACCCGCGCAGCTCTTGATGCCGAAATCGACGAGATTGTTGCCAACCAGCCTGGTCTCTTGGAGAACTTCTCAAAGCAACCTGTCAAGATCGTCGTCTCTGATGTGAAGGACGCAGATCCAGTGATTGCCGAATATGACAAGATCTGGCTGCCGAAGGCCCCGGTTCTGGCGGAGCTGCGCAAGGTTGGTGCTACGCTCTGAAGCTCCATCTCTACCACTGACCACAGTCGATACTTCATCAATCGACTCATTTTGCAGCCGGACGCCCGACGTCCGGCCGCAGCTTTGAGTGTGTCCACCAAGGGACAAGGCCGAGGGCGAGCATCAGTCTGTGGCTAATCGCCTTTGGTGTGCCCCTCGAAATACTTTCTGAGCGACCTGCTCACACCTTCGATATGCGTCTTCAAAAGTGTGCAAGCCGCAGAGATCTTGCCACTTGCGCACAGGCGTACGAGTTCGGCATGCTCGACTTCCGCGCGTTCCATACCCCCTGTGAGCGAAAGCTGAAGCCGCGTGTGCCGGTCGCATTCCTGAAGAAGGCCGCTGACAATCGCCTGCGAACGCGGTTGCCCAGCATGTTGATACAGCAGGTTATGAAATTCGGTGTTCAGCTCGCCCCAGCGCCGAACGTGCTTAGCTCGAAGTTCCAAGCTGTATTCCTGAAGGATCTGACTTAGCCGCTCATAATCCGTTGCCGTGAGATATTTGGCAGAGGCTTTGAGGAGCCGTGGCTCAAGTAGTGCCCGGAGCTCGAACAGTTCTTGGACTTCCTCCATCGACAGCTCTGAGACGATTGCGCCGCGATGTGGAAGGATCTTGACCAGCCCTTCAGCTTCGAGCTGCATCAGGGCTTCGCGCACTGGGATGCGGCTGACACCGAACTCCGTAGCCAGTGCATCCTGACGAAGCTGGAAACCAGATTTGAACTCACCATCCACGATCCTGCGCCGCAGTTCCTCTGCGACGGCAGAGGCGATGGTCCTGTGCTGTAGGGACTTTTGAGCGGGTCTGGCAGGGGGCATAGCTTTCACTGTCGTTGGTTACAGATCCTGTGGAAGAATGGATCTTATGGCTCTATAGCAGACTGACAAAAGTGCGGCTTGACATCGGCGATTTTATACAATCTACGTTGGGGAAGTTCAATGCCATATAGCAGGAGCAGGAGCCTGATGGCGAACGAAATTGCCTGGGAGCACATTTCCCCGGTCACGATCCCGTTCAAGTCGGACTACGAGCTTCAGCTCGAGGCCATTCTGGACCGGACCCTGAAGAACCGTCCCGCGCTGCCGGATGTAGGCCTGAAGCCGGCGGCCTGATAAACCGTGGCGGAGCGCGAAAGTCTCGCCTTCGCCTTCGATAGAAACTTTGTGAACAGCGAGTGAGGCCATGGCGCGCCACACCTTCTTCTGCATCGACGGCCATACCTGCGGCAACCCGGTCCGCGTGGTCGGCGGCGGCAGCATTCCCCAGCTTAAAGGGGACACCATGTTCAAGCGCCGCCAGCACTTCCTGGCGGAATACGACTGGATCCGGACCGGCCTGATGTTCGAGCCGCGCGGCCACGACATGATGTCGGGCTCGATCCTCTACCCGCCGACCCGGCCTGATTGCGACGTTGGCATCCTGTTCATCGAGACCTCCGGCTGCCTGCCCATGTGCGGCCATGGCACGATCGGCACTGTGACCATCGCCCTCGAGAACGGCCTGATCCATCCGAAGACCCCGGGCCTGCTGCGGCTCGATACGCCGGCCGGCGTCGTCGAGGCGCGCTACGAGCAGAACGGGCCTTTCGTGGAGCGGGTGCGCATCACCAACATCCCGTCCTTCCTCTATGGCACCGGCTACGAGGTCGAGGTGGAGGGCTTCGGGCCGATCACGGTTGATGTGGCCTATGGCGGCAACTTCTATGCCATCGTGGGACCGCAGGAGCGCTACACCGACCTGTCGGACGTCAACCCGTCCGACATCCTGCGCTGGAGCCCCAAGCTGCGGGAGGCGTTCAACGCGCGCTACCAGATCGCCCACCCAGAAAATCCGGCGATCAATCGCCTCACGCACGTGTTGTGGACCGGGCGGGCCCAGACCGAAGGCGGCTCGGCGCGCAATGCGGTGTTCTATGGCGACAAGGCTATCGACCGCTCTCCCTGCGGCACCGGAACCTCGGCACGCATGGCTCATCTGGCGGCGCAGGACCGGCTCCACGAAGGCGAGACCTTCGTTCACGAGAGCATCATCGGCTCGACCTTCGTGGGCTGCATCGAGGGCCGGACCAAGGTCGGCGACCGGGATGCGATCATCCCGTCCATCGAAGGCTGGGCGCGGGTGACCGGGTTCAACACCATCTTCATCGACGACAGGGATCCCTTCGCTAACGGCTTCCAGGTCGTCGACCAGAGCCGGCTGGCCTGAGTCTGTTTTTAGGGAAGAACCATGCGGGTTGCGATCATCGGGGCAGGCATCGTGGGGCTTGCCATCGCGCATGCCTTGCTCGACAGGGGCCATGAAGTCGTTCTAATCGAGCCAGGCGGCAAGCAGGGCCGCCCCACGGACGGCAATGCCGGCTGGATTGCTCATACCGACGTCATGCCGCTCGCATCCCCTAAGGCGTGGCGGAACCTGCCACGCTGGCTCATGGACCCGCTCGGGCCGCTCACCATACGGCCGGGCTACCTGCCGCATCTGACACCCTGGCTGGTGCGCTTCCTGCTGGCCTCGTCGCCCTCCCGCATCAAGGCTAGCATCCGGGCGATCCGCTCCATCAATGCGGAGGCACTGCCTGCCTGGAAGAGCCTCCTGTCGTCTCTCGATTTGAGCGGGCATCTCAGGGAGAACGGGATCCTCTCCGTCTGGAGGCATCGCGGTGCCTTCCTTCGATCGCAGGACATCATCGAACGCCAGCGCAGCTTCGGCATCGAGGCGGAAGCCTTGAGCCCCGCGGCAATTGCAGAACTGGAGCCGGCGCTCCGCAATGTGGAAGCCGCCGTGCTTTACCCGGATGCGTGCCATGTTTCTGATCCGGCCACCCTGGCTGCTGACCTGCTGCGATTGGCTCTGGAGCGTGGCGCCATTCCTGTGGCGGCGCATGCCTCAAGAATCGAGCCGCATGACAGGGCCGTTCGCGTCCACACAGATGGATCAAGCCCGGCCTTGGTCGCCGACCAAGTCGTGATCTCGGCCGGCATCTGGTCGCGCGCTTTGGCGGCTCAACTCGGCGACCGGATCCCGCTCGACACTGAGAGAGGCTACAACGCCACCTATCCGAAGGGAACGTTCGGGATCAGCCGGCCGATCATGTTCGAAGGCGAGGGCTTCGTCACGACGCCTCTCGATACAGGTGACCGGGTCGGCGGCGCGGTCGAGTTCGCCGGACTTGAGGCGCCGCCCAACCACAGTCGAACCGATGCGATGGTGCAGCGCCTGACGCGCTTCTTGCCTCATCTCCAATCAAAGCCGGCCGCAGAGCGATGGATGGGCTTCCGGCCTTCGATCCCGGATTCCCTGCCGGTGATCGGACCTGCCGGACGGGACCGGCGCGTGATCTATGCCTTCGGCCACGGGCATTATGGCCTGACGCAGGCTGCAATCACATCGCGGCTCGTCACCGATCTGGTCGAACAGAAGCCCGTCGGCATGAACATGAAGCCGTTTGTGGCGCAGCGCTTCTGAGATCACTCGATGAGCGTGTGTTTCGGCGTGCTGTCACCGCCGCGTTAACTTGAACGTACCGCGCTGACAGCTTTACGAGGCTGACCTGACGGCAGGAGTACGAAGGAAGCCTACAAGCCTTCTTGATCTCAGCAGCCGCAAGCTCCCGCTCGCTTGATAAGGAAAGCTCTTTCGCGCTCGTTGCGGGTGAGTGCGGCGGCATGCTCGAACTGGCCCCTGGCCTTGGCAAGTCGGCTCATCCGGAACAGAAAATCTCCCTTTGCTGGAGAGCATGAGGAGTTGTGGGGCAGTTTGATAAGGGGTCGGCTGTACAAGGTACCCGGCCTGACGAAACAAGGCTGCGGGACACTTTCATTTG
>KI912069.1:47089-48037 GCA_000517005.1 Microvirga lupini | reverse complement strand
CTGACCTTGGGAGAAGCTATCCCATTTGCCTGGACGGATATGGATCCTGCCCGCCGGAGGACTGCGGTGGGGTGCCCGGTTTTCTGACCCGGCGTGAGGCTTGGACCACTCCGGAGGTCAGTCATGACTTCATAGTCTTGGCCGATTTCGTTGATCAGCTCGCTCTGAAGCGAAGCACGGGCACTTCCATCGATGCCGAGGAAGTCGATCAGGTCCAGGAGGCTCTCGAGCGCCTTGAGGTGCGCCAAGGGTGGCAGGGCAAGCCGTTCTCCCGCAAGGACGTCAACGCTCGGCTAAGGAGCGCCGAGTATCTCGACCTCATGCATCAACAGTGGTGAGACCGTAGCCCCGGTGATCTGATCGCGGCGTGGCGGCTCTCCCGAAAGCGCACGGGAAGATTGCTGTGTGGCGGGATGACAACGGCGATCTTCACGCCCTGTCAGCAAGCTGCACGCACAAAGGCTGCACCGTGACCTGGAACAACGCGGACCGGACCTGGGATTGTCCCTGCCACGGCTCGATGTTCGAAGCCGACGGCACAGTGATCCACGGCCCTGCGTGGGAGCCGCTGCCGCCGCGGTCGCTCTGACAGCTCGGGCTTTTCCTTGGTGAGTTCGTGGATCGGGCGCACCGCCAATGCCGGCAGCGTGCGACATCAGCCTACCGATTTTGATGAGAGACTTGTGGCTGGGCGCGCCCGTAGTGTTGCAGCAATTAAAGCATTGCGAACAGGCTCGGCCAGTCGAGGCTGCACCCCGCAACAAGAAGCATGCTGTTGATCCAGGTGACGCGCCTTTTCACGGCAAGCCATGACCTCTTTACTGCGTGACCTCCTTGGCTTTGATCAAGAGGAATCGTGCGGAGAACATGGTGCGATGCGTCGGTGATCTCCAGTTGCCATCCTTCCCGATTATCATCGGCGAACATGCCTTCATCCCAAATTTCCTG
>KI912069.1:35377-46989 GCA_000517005.1 Microvirga lupini | reverse complement strand
CTGCGTTTCTGCTTCGGCCACTTCGAGGCCCGTGTCGTCAGGGATTGCACCAGATGGTCCGACAAGGCGGAAATAGAAACGCATGCTCGCCCTCAACAAGATCGCGGAGAGGCCGGTGTCCCTTTGGACGATGGTGGGTAAGCGGCAACCCAGACGTTTGTTTCAGCAATTCTTCGTGATGATTTGTGACGGATTATGGTTGATGCTTGGGAGAATTTTAGATCTGACCCTGTGACGCTCTTACCGTGTGATGCTCTTATAGAATGGGCCACAATTGATCTGATCTTTGCGCTAAAACGACGAGCAGGCGAATGTGGGACATCTCGTGCTGGGGCGCAGCATAGTACTAGGACAGCATTCAAAGAATGGCTGAATAGGTAGCCAGGGCGATAGGCACTGTCACGCGGATAACAGTCGTCACCATCCTCTCGAGGCGGTCTATTTCATGCTCAGCGTCTTTGATTTTTGTCTGAATTTCTGAGTCGTGGGAATTCATCCATCTGTCCAAACTACAATTCAACTATGAAATACTAACGTTTGGCGGGCGTGTGGGATCCAGCCAACGAGCCCTTGACGAGGTGCTGAGCGTGCTAGGATAGCAGTCTCAGGTCCCTATGCGACCGCAATATCGGGACTCACTAGCAAATGGTGTTTATTCCTGTGCCAACATGGCGGCTTGGGTGCGGTTTCCCGCTTTGATCTTGTGCAGGATCTGGGTCTCACGCGCGGTAAGCCTGCCAGTTTCTCCCGTCACTGCGCCTATTGAAGCTGGGCCGCTCCGTGTAATGGCCGAGCTGATCCCTGCTTGAGCAACTCGAATTCCTGCCTAACGAGATGGCTCTCCCTCACGCGCGAGTGAATGGGATTACGCTCTCAAGGATACCACAGATCAGAGTGAAATAGGGCTTCGCTTCGTCCGGGCTTGGCCCCATTGCGGTACCTCCTAGAGGCGCACAAAAGCCACACAGAAGAGGCAAGTTTAGCTTGGGCGTTGCGAATCAAAAGCAAAAAGGTCTCAGGCCTGGGGAGAAACATCGTGAAGTCCGGTCGTCCACTGGCGTCTGCCAGACCCGAGGCGGGCGAGTGCGCCTATAACTTGTTCCGGAATCAGCAGCGGCCCGAGATCCTCTGTGCCGTGCCGGAAAACTATCCGATCCCGAGTTTTGTCAGTTCCGAAGGGTGGGCTTATGGAGGCTCTCTCCAGTCCCGTGATGCCCGACCACCAGGCTTTTGCGACCGAGCCGCCACGACCGGCGTGCGGTTTAACGGCTTCTACCTGTTCCAAGTCACAGCAGCAGAGTGGTCAGCAAAGACCGCCCGACAGAGCTCCATGTCCGAGGTAGTTTCCTCACCCAGCACCGATGCTGGCGCGCCCATTCGCCAGCATTTCAGGAATGCCTTGTTGCGACTCCTGGCCCAACACAGCAGTCCCGACCAGGTGATTGAGTACGTCAGTCGCTCCGCAGCAGGTCAGAACGCGGCTGAGACGCAGTATGCCGACCTCCTCGCAGCGCTTCCCTTTGCGGTCTACACGACAGACGCGACGGGGCGCATCACCTTCTATAATGAGGCTGCTGTGGCTCTGTGGGGACGGCGTCCGGTGCTGGGGCGGGACCGCTGGTGCGGCTCCTGGCACATATACTCGCTCACTGGCGCACCACTGCCACATGATCGCTGCCCGATGGCGGTGGCGATCCTCGAGGACAGGCAGGTTCGGGGCGTGACAGCGATTGCTGAGCGGCCCGATGGCACTCGGGTCCATTTTAGACCGTTCCCCACGCCCTTGCATGACGCCAATGACAACCTTGTGGGTGCCGTTAACGTGCTCCTCGACCTGGGAGCCGCGTAAGCCTCTCAAGCATGAAACCTTGCCCCTTGCGTCGAGACAAGGGCGTGGATGTTTGTATCCGATGGTCAGAGTGCCGATGACGCCATTCCCCACACCGTGGAGCAGACGGTTCGACGTCACGCGTGCCCGTTGGTCAAATCCGTTGTGAGGCGGAAGTCGTCCCAAGGCTTGGATGCTCGATCGTCATGAACTCAGCAGCCGTGACGCAACCCGCACACAGCAGCACGCTATCTGCCAATCGCTCCTCGCCATCTTGTCGGAGAGCGTCAGCAACGGCCTCAGCCCCTCCAACTCTCTCAATCAGGTTCATGAATGTCGAAAAGAGTTCTTCATCCATCATGTTTCTGACCAAGCTATCAAGCGGAGTCCTCACCTCCAGCTTATGAAGACAAGCCAATGGTGACTTACTCGTGACAAGGCCCTGTCGGCGCATGCCTTAGTTGGGAGGATGCGTCGCATATTTGGCTCAAGGATGAGAAAGTAGCAGATATCTGTGATCCGCTCATGCGGCGAGTAGGTTGAACTGGTCGGTGAGCGACAGCTGCCGATTGTAGCCATACCTCGCCTGCCCTTGAATATCCTGCCTCACCTCTCCCGCCAGCGCAGGCCGTATCCCGCACGAGGAAAGAAAAAGTTGCGACATGCTTGCGGGAGAGCCGTCAGATACCAGTCCCCTTCACCTTAGAGATCATCTCCCAATTATCTCCAGTGGCGATTATGCATGTCTTGCCGTCCGTCGCGGTCATCACCATTGACCACGAGCCAGACGAGGAGGCGAAGACCTCCAGGACCTGCCCTGACTGTGCCAAACCGATCCCAACAGGACTTTCCTTATACTGATCGGATAATACCTCTACGAGTTTCTCTCGGGAGGCACATAGCACCTGGGCGTGAGCGGACAAGGGTCCGAACGTCGCCACGCAACCAAGTACGCAAGTCACAGCAAGCGAGCGAAAGACCGAGGCGGAGTGTGGCCGGCCGGCCAGCCTAACCGGCACCGGCTGCCGAATAATGATGAGCGTTTCCAGCCAATGGGGCACCTTCGGGATGGAGATCAGGCGCAGGATCTTCAAGGTCATCGAAACCTCCTGTTGCTGATTCCAAGCGTCGCATATAGCCTCATGATTTGCAGTGAAGAGCGTCACACAGATTTTCTGCTGGTTCAGGACACCCTCGTCAGAGCGTGGGCGAAGATGCACCGCTTCGAGGCTGGCACCAACCTCCGTGCGTGGCTCTTCACCATCCTGCGGCATGCTTTCTATTCTGACCGCCGCAAGAGGGTGCGCGAGGTCGAGGATGCAGACGGCTCCTACGACGCTCGGCTTATCTCGATTCCAGACTAGGAGGCTCGTCTTGATCTGGAGGACTTCCAACGGACGCTGATGAAACTGTCGGCGGATCGGCGGGAAGCCTTGCTCTTGGTGAGCATCGAGGGTTTCTCCTATAAAGAGGCCGCAGAGCTTTGTGGCTGTGTGCTTGGGACCGTGGGAAGCCGTGTGAACCGTGTTCGCACCCGACTGGCTCATCGTCTCTCGTTCGAGAGTGAGGATGATCTTGGACCTGACAAGATCATCCTGGCAGCCCTGCCGGTGGTCGCAGAACCTGCCCTACAATCCGCACGGTAGCGCATCCATGGCCGTTGAGATCGAGCGCAAGTTCCTGGTCATGAGCGAGAGCTGGCGAGGTTACGAGCCGGGCTAGCGCTACTGCCAGGGCTACCTGTCAAAAGGTGATGTGACGGTTCGGGTGCGGCGAGCCGGTCCGCCCGGCTCTCGGCCCCGCCCGAGCAGGGAGCCCGTCTCGACTTCGAGGACTTCCGCAAGGCTCTGGCGGACGTCCCTCTCGATCAGCGTGAGGCCCTGCTTTTGGTCGGGGCAGAAGGCTTGTCGTATGAGGAGGCGGCCCAGGTGTGCGGGGTGGCTGTGGGCACGATCAAGAACCGGGTGAACCGGGCCCGCGCCAGGCTCGCTCAGATGCTCGCTGTTGAGCACGGTCAGGAGTTCAATCCCGATCCGACCCTCAAGGCTGCGCTTCAAGGTACGTATGAGACATGAACAAGGGGTGCCCCTTGGACTACTCGTCACATCGCATGCATCAATGGTTCAGATTCCTACTCTCTTCCCTTCCCCGCTGAGCTCACGAGTTCGTCGATCTGTTCGATGAGGGTTGCTGGGCGATAGGGCTTCGGCACGAAACGCCCGGCGTCCGGGATTTCGTCCGGTCCAGGCTGGGCGTAGCCAGAGGAAATCAGCAGCCGGACGTGCGGCCACCGCGCGTGGACCTGCTCGGCGAGCGCTATCCCATCCATGGAGCCCGGCATGTGCACGTCCGTGAACAGCACCTGGACCTCATCGGCACACGCCTCCAGCACTGCCAAGGCCACGTCGGTGTTCGCCGCCTCCAGCACGTGGAAGCCAGCCTCCTCCAGCTCATCGGCCGCCGTCATGCGCACCAGAGGCTCGTCCTCCACCAGCAGGATAACAGGAGGGTCTTCGATTGCTGTCTGTCCCATGTCACGTCACCGGTGGCTGCGGGTCATGGATTGCCTTCTCGGCCTGAACCAGCACGTCAAGGCTGCGCCAGGACTTCGGCATGAAGGTGACGCCCTCAGGCAGGTCAGCCAGCCCGGCGCTGGGATCTCCCGAAGTGAGCACGACCCTGACCATGGGCCAGAGCTTGCCTGCGGCCTTGGCGAGCCGGACCCCATCCATTGGGCCCGGCAGGCGGACATCGGCAAAGAGCATCGCGACTTCGCCCCCGCGCTCCTGGAGACACTCCAGGGCTGCTTCCGCGCTTTCGACCTCCACCACGTTGAGCGGCGTCTCTTCCAGCAGGGCGCCGGCGAGTGCCCGGACATCAGGATCGTCCTCGATGATAAGTGCGAGGTGCGGTTCAGACTGGAGAGCGTTCATGATCAGCCACCCTGATTTCCATCTGGCGCAGGATGGCAACGAGTGGGTCCGGGACCGGCGCATCGAGCACGTCCCTGTAGGTCTCCGCGAACGCACGCGCGATCATGAAGGTGGCGACGTCCGGATGAAGGTCGTTGACATGGGGCAGGCGCACTTCGCCTGAGGCGTCATGGGGCATCGGAGATCTCCTTGGGAACTTGTCCTGCTGGCCCGCGCTGCGGCTCAGACCGCCTGGGCCAACATACGGTAGTGAGAGGAACCGCCGATCCAGGGATGGGTTTCAGCGTGGCGGCAGAAAGCTTTCAGACACGACAGTCAGCGAACCTACCCAGAACCTGATCCAAATCCCACTTCACCTTGAAGTGACACAATCGCCTAAGCTGGTTAGGGTGCGTTAAGACAAGGGGACCGTTCAGACGTGCCGACCGACTTTGAGGTGGATCTTGCCGCCATCGACCGCATCCAAGCCGTGCCGACCCTTCTGGAAGTTGTCTGCCGCACCGCCGGTATGGGCTTTGCGGCCGTGGCCCGGGTGACCGAGGACCGCTGGATCGCCTGCGCGGTGCGCGACGACATCCCGTTCGGCCTCCAGCCCGGTGGCGAACTCAAGGTCGTGACCACGATCTGTCACGAGATCCGGCAGTCAGGACGAGTGGTCGTCATCGACCATGTGGCCGAGGATGAGGCCTACTGCCAGCATCACACCCCGGCGATGTACGGCTTCCAGAGCTACATCTCCATGCCGATTGTCCTTGCCGATGACTCCTTCTGGGGCTGTCTCATGTCATGAGAGGACGGTTGGTGTTCCGTTCATGGGCTCGCTCTTGAGTTAGCCTATCGACGATCCCCCTCCCCGCCGGTGTTCCTGCGCCCGGGATCACAGGTATGGGCAAGACTTGCTCTTTCGACCGGATCAGGGTGCCAGGACAATCACACCAAACTCGAGGGCATAAGGTTTTCTGGGGCAGGTATGAAGCGCTTGAGGGCAGTCCCATTCGACGGCAACGTCAACGTGTTGGAAGGGCTGCTCTTGAGACAGATTCAGGACTGAGTGCCCCACAAATCCTTATGCCCTCCCCAAGGCCAGCACCCAAGAAGCCGTCAAGCATCCGAACGTCGATCCGATTCGATCCTCCCACTCTGGAAGACGCAATCTTCGCCGCTCAGGGCCTGACCGATGCCATCGGTGACTAGGCAGCAATTGCCGCGAGCCTGATGGGTTGCCGGAGGCGGACGTCAAAGCCGCATTTCTGAAAATTAGACCCGCCACGACCTAAACCTCTCGCAGCCTGTCGGTCCAAGTGCCATCTACGCCACGCCGGACACCGGTCGTGGTCGAGCGTAGAGTGTCCCGCCCTCTGATGCGCTAGCGGCTTGTCCTGTCAGGAGCATCCCTGCTCAATCATAGCCCGGGCTTCTGCTCGCCTCACCGAGACGCTGGATGGAGGCGTCGCTTCCAACGCTCGCTGCGTGGAAGTTGATCTGCCGCGGCTTGGCGCTTCGTCAACCTCGGAGGGACAGCTTTCGATGATGCCACAACAGCGGAGAGGTGAAGCAAATCTGCCTCAGGGTCGGGCGACGGTTGCGACGCAAGCTCTGATGGCTCAACCTGCTCGACGAACCTGGGCAGCTTCTTCCGTGGTGTCCGTGCCTTCTCGCCGGTTCCAACGTCGTCAACCCGGACGTCAGGGACAGGGGGTATGCTCTCTTCCGCCGTTGGAGCAACATCCATCGGCAACCCAGGTTCTAAGGTCGATGGCGTCTCTGGCACCTCCTCCGGATTTCTCGTTACATCCGCATGCAGATCGAGCTCGATCTGCCCCTCGGCATCCTTCGATTTGACTATCCGCTTGCGTCGGACAAGCTCAATTGGCTTAGGATTGTCGGTAACAGGTTCGATGATGCTCGGCAGAATGCGAGGGGCCGCCGTCGGTTCGCCAACGACTTGAGGTTCTGCGGTCTGGATGAAGGCAGAGGCCTTATCCGGCGGCGTGGCAAACAGGCGCCGTGGCGGAAGTTGATGCCGTTGGCCTTGAGTGCGGGATTTCCTGATCTCGACAGAAAAGGACTTTTGCTTACGCTTCATCTGATCAATGACTGTAAACTGGAAATGACTTTGATATGGGCGCTGGATGGAGAATGACAGCGAAGCCTCGCCTGGCGGCGCAAGCCTTCATCTGCGGCAATCTCACAACCTATTCCGAATCTATGATGACGAATTGCCTGCCCGGCAAAGAGAAGCGCCCCGTGCCTGGCAGAGGCGCTTCCCTTCCAGGGAGAGTCGGCCCCCCAGCCGTTCCTTCAAGGACGTAACCAGAATGCCCGATGTCCAGCGCTTTGGCTGTATCAGAATAAGCACAGGCGCCAGAAGATGCGCCCTCAGAGCCCGGCCAGCAAAAGGCTCAGGCCGATCAGGGCGGCAAACGAGACTGCAAACCGGATGGCCGCCTGCGTGAATGTTGGAGTGGCAGGGGAATGATCAGGCGCTGCGACCTGGGTCTGCGGCATGATAGCGACCTTCACTAAATATGGCTGGTTCTGGAAATGGGATGGGGAACACGACCAATCCGGCTGGGGTGCTTTTGACCGACTGGAGGGCTGATGTCTGTCACCTGCGGAGCACACCGCCAACCTGTTGCTGCAGGCTGTAAAGCGGTTCCCTTCATCCATTGGTGCCGAGTACCAGATGGATGAATGTTAGATACAGCATTGTCGATCCGTCGGGGCAGTCTACATCCGGACTGTGCGTCATTCCCTTGGCACACCGGCGCTCTGGTCGAGGTATGAGACAGCACCTCAGCCAGGGCGCCTTCCCTCGCCAGTGGCGGAGTTGGAGACCAAGCATGCGAGCCGCATTCGTGTCAGGCGCGCTTCTTCTAATGTGCGCCACTCTCGCAGGGTGTCAGATCGGCGGGAGCCCGGGCGTTCTTCCCCGCACGGCCGTCCCGCCACCGCCATCGATGGCTGGCACCTCTCAAGATACGCCTGGGTCGGTGGCGGCTCGGCCCGTATCATCGAGCACTCAAGCGCCAGCGGCTCCCGATCTGGAGGAACGCCCTGCCTCGGATCCCCCGGTTCAGCCGCTTCTGACTGGACGCGGTGCGGGCGCTGGCTTTCGGTTCTGAGTTCCTCAAGGCGTGAACGGGATGTTTACGCGCTCAAGTCACGATGGAGTCACCGGGCGTGTTGCGTATCAGCCCGAGATGATGCGGCGCCCTTACCCTCCCCGGCACCCCAGGGAACTCAGGGCGTATCTGCCATTCCGCCTGAATGCGAGCCCTCGCGAGACGTCCTAAAGCCAGTGCAGCGCCAGATAGATTGCGATCGCAATACCAGCTAGTGCTGTCGCCAGACCGATAAAGCGGATGCTCATGGACGGCTCGCGCCGCACCCACGGCTGCTGGTCCACTTGCAACAGGTCGTCCTCATCCGGCTTCGCCATCTCACACACTCCGAGAAATGCTATGCCGGTTGTTGGCTGTCATGTGTGGACGGCCGAGCCAAACACACAATTGCTCCAACGAAGGGAAGTCGTGCTCAACCTCTTGGAAAGGCCAGGGCCGTTTGCTGCGCGGCAAATCGTCCAACAACTCGGCGGTCCAGGTGTAGGGCTGTCGTGAGCCGTTTCTCACCACGCTGGCGATGACGTTGTCATCCAGGAAGAGGTCATAGGCGCCGGGCGCCAGCTGGATCAGGCGGTAGGTCATTCTGGGTTCTTGTCGGAGGCAAGCTGCAGGTCGACCCACTCACAAGCCTTGGTGAGGACAGCCTCACGATCCGGAGCCACGATCACCGTTGGGCGCTGCTTGGGCCGTGCCACGAAGGCGACCCATTCCAAGCTACTCTGGCTGAGGCGGATCTGATAGCTGCTGTGATCGACAAGGTCGGACTCCGGAAGATGATGAGGATCAGTCATGGTCGCCATAGTAGATCTGTCCTGGAGAGAGGGATACCCAAGCTTGCTGTCCCGCCGTTCAGCTTAAAGTGGCTCTTCAATGGTGGGGCCAGCACGGATAGGTCGATCAAGATCGTGACAAAGAGTCGATTGCGTCTGTTCATCTCTTCCGAGGGCGGCGCTCAGATGGATCCCACCCGGGCGGCCTTTCCTTAAGATCGCTTTGATGTACTCCTTCACGATCGGCCCTGCTAAGCCGAGTTCCAATGCAATGGTGGCGATCTGCTCGCCATCTTGTAATCGCCACAACACAGCGCTCTCTACCGTGGAAAACCTGCAAGCGTCGGGAACAGGAAGCCTGAGGATCGTTGCTGTCATCAAGCGCGCTCACGCAGAACGGTCAATTCTCGGAGGTAGTTTTCCCGCCGCTGGAAATACTGAGACACGAGCATCGCCAAAGCGCGATCCTTCGCGCTCGTATCCGGCAAGGTCATGATGAGGTTCTGTCGCTCCCGCTCATACTGCTCATCGAGCCCTTTCAAAATGGAGCAAAGGGCTTTTACGAGAGGATGATCTTCCAAAGCTTCATTAAATCCATTGCCATTCCCACGGGCAGCTGCGCTACTGGCCTTCTGATCGGTCACTCCCCACCCCTTTGGAACACCACATCCCTTGGCCCATCATCTGGGAAAATACGTTCGGCGTCTGTCGGGAACACGACAGATCACATTGTTTCGATGGTGTTTGGTCTATGATTCCTCATGAAGCTGCGATGGTCATCAGGAGCTGTCGTGAGAATTGGCATTGAGTCGTGCCAGGCTGGCGCGTAGGTGTCAGGCAGCAACTGATTGAAAATTTGCGGTTGGGCGCTCTCGCTCCGACAGCCAGCAATGTTGCACCGCTGGTCGTGACCGGTGCCCGAGGGGGCGCGGGCGTTCGCTGAAGAAGCCTTTAGTCCAATCCCCGAAACGCTCTTCAAATCCAGTCGTTCAAGGCTCAGCGCGCCTGCGGCTGCAACGAATGGGCGAGTTCCCGGATCACGCTGTCCTCGATGTTGAGCCGATCGAGGTCCTGTTCAGCCTCCGGGTCCAAGGCCGGCTCGGATATCTCCGGCGCGCGCGTCACCCGGGATGGTTGCGGCTGGGGCTCGCCAGTCCGGTTGTCCAAGGCATCGAGCAGGCTGTGGAGGGCCGCATCCGTGACCTCCACCTCCGAAGGAGACGGCAGACCGGCGAGAGCCAGGGCGCGCGGCCGATAGCTGGGATCGCTGGTGACCTCGGGACCAAACCAGGCTGGCGGCTGGAACTTGCGCGCCAACGTGTCGTGCTTGAACGCGACGCTGATCAGATCGAGCGGCGCCGGGGTGATGAAGCGCTGGACGACGACGGTGTGGGAGCCGATGTTCACGCTAGCGTTCAGGGACTCGACCTGTCCGGCGGTCAGATCGAGCAGAGCCTCGGCCTGGGAGCGGGCGATCTCAGCCGGCTCCTCATGTGGATTGGCTTCGGACTGGGAGACCAGGATGAGGTGACCGGTCTCGCCGGCCACCTGCACGTGAGCGCTCCGATCGGCCCGGTCCGGGAAGAAGCCCTGCCGGACGGGCTGACCGCCCCTCTCCTTCTCGATCAGGCGAGCCAAGGCGGGGGCGAGCAGGAAGACACGGGTGGTGCGCATCGGTGTCAATCCTCCACGAAGGATGCCGCTGGTGAACCCAGCGGAGGTCAGGTTACGGTGCAATGACGAGCAGGAAAAGACAGCTCGTCACTCGCTTTGTCAGAGACAACGCGATGGTTAACACTCCTATTCGCCCAGGATCCGGGTTCGCCTCACATGCCTCCTCAAATTGCGAAGGAAGGCATGGCCGCGAAACAATACCCGTACGGATGTTTGTTGGCCGCGCGATCCTCTCCCGTGGCTGGAACGAGAAGATTGCCGCCTTGGTTGATGCTTCCCGTTCCTTGGCCAATCACGAAGGGCAAGCCAGAAGCGGTAACGGCACCGCGCACGAGCGCCGGTGCCTCTCAGTCTGTCTGATCAGGCGTTAGGCATTGATGAAGGATCGCACGTCAGTCCGGAGGTTCTCGTTCGCCCAAATCGCCGCCTGAGTTCGATTGGCGGCTCCAATCTTGCGCAGGATGGATTTCACGTGGACCTTGATGGTGGCTTCCGTGATGTCGAGCTTTCGTGCGATCACCTTGTTCGCCTCACCTCCCATGAGAGACCGGAGGATCACCATCTCTCGCGGTGAAAGTTTGCCCGCCCTCGGATCAGGAGAGGTCAGCTCAGGAGCTGACAAGGCCTGAGCCGCGCTTGAAGTCGCAGGTGCACGGTTGAGAAGCGCTTGAAGCACTGCCCCAGGCAGAACCTGTTCGCCCAGCATGGTGAGCTCGAGGATGTTGATCAGGACCTCGCGCCCTCCGGTCGTGACGCAGAAACTATCGACCTCCCGCGAGACCGCAAGACGGATCAGGCCAAGATCAAAGCTGTTGGCGATCAGCACGACACGAGCCGTCGGATTCTGGCGCTTGGCAGCCTCGATAAACTCAAGCGTCTGTTCGAACGATCCGCTGGCATCAACAATCAACAGAGCCGGATGTGGGCCCACCTTATCGGAGAGGGTGACAGCCTCATGGGGGTCAACCACGGCGAACCGTGTGCCGGTGAGGAGCTGTGAGAGACCTGCTCGAAGCAGCGAACTCCCGCCGAGCAACACAGTTTCGATGGCCTGAGCGACACCACCTGAAGCAGCCGTCACTGGCGCCTTCGGCTGCGCGGCGCAGCCGTAGTCATCTCTCAACATTCCCCCGCCCCCTGATATCAGCCCCGCGCAGACGCGGCACGTTCCTCAATGAAGATGAAGAACCCGAATTTGATCAAGAGGTAGGCTGCCCGGTTTAGCCCCTAAGAAGTAAATCTTACTCCGTAAGAAGACCGAAACGTTAGGCTCGTCTTAGGA
>KI912069.1:34978-35277 GCA_000517005.1 Microvirga lupini | reverse complement strand
CTTACGCATGAGAAGTCTCCAGAATAGTTCCGGGCCTGTTAACGCAAACTCGAATTGGGGATGATTACATCACCCTCACGCTGAATGTCGTCTGAACCGAAGTTCACCATTCTGTTCAGTAAAAGATCGGCGCAGCGCAAAGGGAGGGGTGGGGGCGCTGTGCCTAGCCCGTATTCTCCAGTCGTGGAGCGTACACCATAAGATCAATTCCAAGTCGAGCATTGGGTGAACCCGACAGTCCGTCAATTCCCAAAAGGGCAGGGAGATCCTAATGCAGCTCACGCGCAAGTACCGCAGCC
>KI912069.1:28169-34878 GCA_000517005.1 Microvirga lupini | reverse complement strand
CGGACGATGGACCTATCTCTACCGTGCCATTGACAGCCACGGTGACACCATTGAGTTCTGGTTCGGCGAGCGACGTAACCTCGCTACCACACGGATGTATTTGACAAGCCGTTTTCGACCTCAGACAGATCTTTTGTCTCTCGCCGCTGTCCTGCGATCGTCTGCGTCTGGCCACTCAATGTCTGATCCGGCATGGATTGGGCATAACATGGCGCAAGGAGGGGCGCGCTGGGGCTGCCTCGATGGCAACAGCGCGCAGGATGCCCAATCCTCCCGGCGAGTGGATCGGCCGGGCTGGTTGTGCTATAGTTGACGGGCTCGGGTGACCCCGGAGCGAAGAGCAGGGCGTGAGGTTGCAACCCTGCCGCGCAGCTTAGGATCGCCGCACCTCATTGGCGGCACCCGAGCACCCTTTCGGTGATCGCTGTTTCCAACTGGCCACAAAGCGCCGGTAGGCTTCCTCGGCCTGGCCGACCATCTCGCGCTCCGCCTCACGCACCGCCTTGTGGCTGTAGGCTGCCGCTGCCCCTTTCTGCTTGCCCCCGCACCGGGCTGGATACCCCGCTGCCAGTTCCAAGTAGCGCAATTTCCACTGCAGCAGCGCCGGCCGGCTCCAGGTGTAGTCCTCGTCCTTGTTCAGCATGTGCCAGACGATCACCGCCAGCTTGCGCGCCGTTGCAACCGCGGCGACATGTTTACCTCGCTTGCTTCTGATGCGCACGAAGAAGGCCCGCAGGGGGCCTGGTACGCCGGAGATCCCCCAGGCGGCTTCCACCAGCATCGAGCGGGCGCGTCCCTGCTTGCTGATGCGGCCGTGGTAGGCGGGTCTGTCACCGGACTGCTGCACCTTCGGATTGAGACCGAAGTAGCTCACGAGCTTTTGCGGCGAGGAGAAGCGTTTAATGTCGCCGATCGCTGCCAGGACACCCATCGCCACTGTGGCATTCACCCCTGTGATCGTCATCAACCGCCTGACCTGCGGATCATCGAGCGCCTTCTGGGCCAGGCTCTTGTCCAGTTCAGCCAGTTCAGCGCCAAGCCGATCCAGCTCACCGGCATGGCGCAGGATCACCCGGTGCTGATCCTCGGCGAGCGGGAGCGCCCCTAACCAGGCCCTCCCGCGTTGCGAGAACAGGTTCCCTGGATCGGGCGGGATCAGGTGAGCGTGCAGAACCGCGTGGATCCGGTTCTTGAGCCGGGTCATCTGCGAGACCAACTGGGTGCGCTCCGCCGTGACACGGCGGCGGGCCTCGGTCTCCTCGTCCGGCATCCAGACCTCGGGCAGGAACCCGCTCGCATGCAGCTTCGCCAGCACCCGCGCATCGATCTTGTCGGTCTTGACCTTGGCCCAGGCGATCGCCCGCACCAGGTTGGGATTGGCGATGGCCACCCGCGCCACGAACGGCGACAGCAGGCGCACGATGGCGCTGGTGTTGCCGGTCGCTTCCAGGACGATCTCGTCGTCAGGCTTCAGCGACTTGGCTCAGCGACTTGGCAAAGTGCAGCAGGCGGCTGCGTTCGAGATCGACCTTGCCGGCATCCCGGATAACTCCCTTCTCCAGGACTGCCATCTGGGCGAAGGATCGATGACCATCGAGAGCGATGATCCTCATCTCCAGCTCCTGTTCGGTTGCACAACCTCGGGAGCCAGTGGGCCACACGACACCTACGGATCCGCGCTCGCGGCGCACCCGGGCCAGTCGAAGGGGCGGCCAGATAACAACGCGAGCTCTCAGCTCATCAGGTAGCTCGGCCGGCCCACCTTCCGTGCTCCCGACACCCCTATCCCGGTGCGCTGAGGATACCCGATCCGTCAGCCTGTAGAAACCGGGATGCAGATGTCGCGCCTATCCATGCCCGATAATACCCGGATTGAGCAGGATCATCGGGCCATCAAGCGGCGGGTGCGTCCGACGCTTGGGTTCAAGTCCATCAACTGTGCTTGCGCTGTCGGTTCCGTTGCAAACCCTGACGCAAGTAAAGCGAAGGCCGGATGAAGGCTCAGGCTACGCCGCAGAACTGAAGAGAGCCGCAATGAAGTCACTCTGAGCCTTCATGTTGTTCGCTGGTGCGATCGCCACCTGGCCCTTGCGGACCATCGCCATGACCTCGTAGTCCGCCATCGTCGGGGTGGCAGTCGGAAGCTCCTGAAGCCCAGCCCAGGACAGACCAGCCGTTTGATGCGTCGGCGATCCTGCTCGACGATGTTATTCAGAAATTTCACTGCCGGAGTTTGGCAAAGCGCCAGAGCGCTCCCTCCCGCTTCATGGCTTTTGTCGCGACTGGGTAAGCGGCATTCTGATCGACCGTAATGGTTCGCGGATTGACCGTATGTGGCTGCCCCAAAGCGTTGCGAAAGAACCGCCGGGCGACAGCCGCATCCCGCTTGGGTGAGAGCACAAAGTCGATCGTCTGCCCGGCCGCATCGACGGCGCGGTAGAGATTGACCCATTCGCCCTTGACCGGAATGTATGTCTCATTACCCCGCCAAGAGCCGCTCGTCATCCGCAGGTGCGAACGAATGCGCTTGTCGAGTTCGGGCGCATAAGCCTGAATCCAGCGGGAGAGGGTTGTGTGGTCGACCTGAATGCCCCGATCGGAGAGCATGCACTCAAGGTCACGATAGCTGATCGGGAACTGCAGGTAACAGCGGACCGCCCACAGGATGATCTCCGCCGTAAACTGCCGCCCTTGAACGGGTTCTTGTTCTTTCGCTCTATCGTCAGTCCCTCGTAGCACCCGACCGTCATAACTCAGGCAGAGTAAGCTTCAAAGCTGCAACAGATCCGCGTCGGCTGCTGTTGACGCTCAGGTTCTCTAATCCTGTGTCCTGGTTGGGCTGCTTCGTGCCCTTCATGGCCACTTTCCAGGGGCATCACATTCTCTGGACGAACGGTGATTGCCGTCCTAGGTTGCGGAATCTATCCCGTCACCGCATGTCTGATCCGCGCGGCGGCTTCTATGGGTTCAATGCCATCGGTGTACCAGTCCAAGAGCGCGAGATAGAGAGTGCTTTGCAGGAGCTTGTGGTGCTCGGAGGGAACGTGTTCCTCGACAGCCTTCAGGTATCGCGAGAAGGGCTTTAGCATCGGACCAGCCTCCGTTGATGTTCACTACTCCGAGACACTGCTCTTCCCGATAGAGCATCAATGGAGCAGCATTTTGTCTTTCATCCTCTGCACAAACTTTAGGCTTGCTGCCGGATGGTGTGCGGCTCACCGTCCGCTTTTGTGTGCCAAGATGTAATGCCAACGCCATCCAACTCAGCACAGCAGTTGAACTCGCCTAAGACCTGGAGCCTGACAAACTGGCCCGCCGCGTTCCTGTTATTCTCTTCGTCCAAGCAGCGTGGCCAGCAAACCACCTTGCTTGTGGACGGGCGGAAGCTCAACATCCACTTGAGACGATGCGGAGACAGTCTCTGTTTCGGACATTCGTTCGGCCTCAACTTCTGGATGCAGAGCCAGTTCACTCAGAGGCTGCTCGTTTGATGCTCGCACGGAGCCTTGAGTGCTTCTACCGATATTGGAGCGGGCGCGGGCTCTCTCTCCCCATCCTGTTCTGTGGCCAATACCTCGATCCGGCCAGGGAAATCATTCCGGCCCTCATACCGGACGTAATCGTGGAAATTGGGCTTGATCCGGTGCGGTTGGTCGAGAAGGACCTCATTCCGGACTTCGAGCACGAAGAAGCGCCCTTCCGGAGTGGTCACATCCGCCCGCCTGACCACGCCTTCGGAGAAGCTCTTCCATGGACCAGGAGGATGGAAGTGGACCCGGACCGCATCCCCAACCGCAATCTTCATCGGCAATGTCTCAGACATTCAGGTCAGACGCTCCTTTTCTCGGCAGACGCTGAGACGCCCACATGGCAGCCTGAGTGCGATTGGAGGCCCCGATCTTGCGCAGAATGGCTTTGATGTGGGCCTTGATGGTCGCTTCAGTGATGTCGAGCTTGCGGGCGATAACCTTGTTGGGCGCTCCGTCCCTCAAGCAATCCAAGATTTCCATCTCCCGTGTCGAGAGCTTGCAGGCCGTCAAGTCAGACAGCGACGTCTGTGCAGTACTGCTCTGGAGCGGCCTCTCCCGGTTCTGGGAAGCCCCGCCCACGAGAGAACGCAGGACCTCGAAGGGGAGTACAGTCTCCCCGAGCATCACCAGTTCAAGCGATTTGATCAGAACGTCGGAGGCACTGGCTGCTGAACAAAAGCCATTTACACCTGCCTCATGTCCCGACCGCACAAAGCTGAGGTCGAACTGATCCGCCAGAGCCACGGTCCGAGCCTGCGGGAAGTGTTCTCTGGCCTGCTTGATCACCTCAAGCACACGTCCGGAGTTCTGATGGGCATCAACGACGACCAGGGCAGGCTTCGAAGCTACTTGTTGGAACCAGCTTGGCCCAGTGGCAGATACAGCCTCAACAAGAGCAAACGACGTTCCCCGGAGGATGTTTTGCAGCCTTGAGCTTAAGAGGGAGTTGTCGCAGATCAGAGCCGTTGGAACTGTTTGAGGGAGACCGTTGGACAGGGTGCCCATTTCCGACGAGCGATCACGTACAAGCGTCAACGTTTGCGCAGCCATCCGTTACCCCCTGCTTGATTTCTCCCGTTAAGAGAAAATTAGTAAGCTACGAGAGCTTCGTCTGTCGGATACCAGACAATAATCTGGGCAGAAGAAAACTCCTAACCGTGACATGCAGTCACATTTCTGTGATTAGCCGTGATAATGCCGAGATACCTTATGAGCGGAGAGTGCTGTCTTACTTCAGCCTTAATTCAGCAGTCGCGGTCATGCTACGGATTCCGATCACCTCTTCATGAGAATTCAACTGCGAGTCGGGCTGCGTTAATCAAAATGTTTCCTGAAGGTACATTGGGAAAGATTGAAAATGGCCCCCTTGTGTCTGTCTGAAGCCAGATAAAGAGGATAGCTCTTCAGTATAGGTCAGCTTGCCCAGCGGTTTAACCTCGACTCTGGTGAATAGTTTGCGACTATATCTTTGCTGTTCTAGACTTCTGGATTGATCAAAGTCAAAGCATGTCCTTATAATCAGTGAAATCTTTGCTCACTAATATTTTTGAGTAAATTGGACCGCTGTGCGTCGGATCGCTACGCTATGCCAATCCTGCCCTGGCTTCGAAGGGGAGCCCGTGCAGCGTACTTTCCATATTGGCCAGCTTGTGCGTCTTCAGTTGCCTCATGCTCAGGGAGTGAGTCGGACCTACTGCGTCACCCGCATTCTTCCAGCCCGAGGTGGACGCGCCTCCGCTTACCTCATCAAGAACATGACCGGAGCCGAGCGGGCGGGGAAGGCGCAGGACATCAAGGCCGCTTCTGCGAATGCAGTGCCGTAAGCTACCTACCTCTCCTTAAATGGAGAAGTGGCTCTAGCTACCCGCGCGCTCCCTTCCCTTGGTTACGAAGCGCCACCCCCGCACCTTCAGTGGTGCTCGTCAGACGGTTGATCAACGAGTCTCTTAATCTCGAACACCACTGCCGTGACAAAGGCACAGAGGAGGAGAAAGCCTAGAACGGTCGTACAGGTGCCTTCCTCGACTCCGGGATTCATCCCGATCAGCGGGATCAACAGCAAAGCTGGAATGCCAAGGGTGATGGCAGCAAGGATGTAGATAGGGTTTGCCGAACCCTGAGCCTCGAGGTTCATCTGAGCCCTGCGCGCTACCTTCTCGTGCGCCCGGACCATCACACGTCCCGAGATACTTCTCACATGATCCGATGCAGCCTGAAGACGTGGGCTCCACACTCGGATCGCTCGTTGAACTGTAGCTCCAGGAGCTCTGCGGGATGAGCTTTCACCATCCTCACGGCTCTCCGACTGGAGATCACGGGCCATGGCGTGATGCTGAATGGATTCTTGTGCCTGGTTGACTCGCATCTCTGCCCCTTCGCTGGGCCGGGATAGATCGCTTGCAACGCCCTGATCGGGCTCTGTTGGAGCAAGGCCATCCGCTAATGCGGCTGTCTGCATCGGTTGCTCGACCGCGTCCCTAGTCCTGCCGTGTGGGTCTTGCTGATCCGGCCCGTTCTGATGGCGTTCGGCGGCCAAGCTGCTGTCTCTGGCGAGAGTATCGCCTCGTTCGGACGGTAGGCTGGAGACAGAGTTCCCGTCTGAACTTTCCATGACCCCGTTGGGGATCTCAGTGCTCACGGAGTCGAGAACCGTGTCCGCCTTGCGCTTCGAAGCGGCGCGCGGCTTGCGGGTGGAGGATTTTGGCTGGTGCGCACCAGCCTCGACATCCTGCCGTCTGAGGCCGTCACGTCGGCTCGGGCGCTTTGGGGCTTTGCTCATATCGAAATCAAGAGCAGATACCTTGGCTTTTTGATGACAGTGATGCTGAGGCACCATTGCGAAAGAGAATCTGGCGTGATGCTTAGAAGCTCAACCTCAAAGTGCCATCAACCATGCGTTCTCCAATAGCGGTGCTTGCTATAGAATTGGAAGATGAAACACAGGAACTCCGATCCTGCATCTTTGTTGGCCTGGCACACCCGCCATCGAAGTGGTCACGCCGATGATCTATCCATTCTGCAAGCAAGAGGTCGATGAACCCTGCCATAATACCGTTGAGATGCAACGACGGACTCGCGATCACATCGAGCGGTGCTACAAGGCTCTCAAAAGCCTGAAAGGGATCAAGTACGCCTAAACGTGGCGGTTGGCATAGCGGCGCTCTTTGGCAAGGTCTTTT
>KI912069.1:27636-28069 GCA_000517005.1 Microvirga lupini | reverse complement strand
GGGCCAGACCAGAAGAACGTGATTATTGAGAACCGGGATGTTGGCACAACTGGTAGCACCGGCTGCTCGACAACAACGAAACAGACCAGTGACGCAACAGGCACCACCACCAAGCAGAAAACCGAGTGCTAAGGACGATCTGTCAGGCGGTGCAAATTTTCGCACCGCCCCCTCGCTGTGCATTGATCGCCGACAATGCGTTGGCTCACAGTGATCCTCGGTCGAGAATTGTGCAGTAACTCAGGGGAACCTTGATCCCACACTGCTGTTGGCCCGACACACCCCGCCATCAGAGATGGCCAGTCCGATGATCTGCCCATTCTGCAAGCAAGAGGTCGATGAACCCTGCCGCAATACTGTGGAGATGCAGCGGCGGGCCGCCGATCACATTGAGCGTTGCGACCAAGCTCTGAGAAGCCTGAAAGGCGTTGTG
>KI912069.1:27136-27536 GCA_000517005.1 Microvirga lupini | reverse complement strand
TTCGGCTAACCGTGGCGGTTGGCGTACCCGCCTTCGTGAAAGGAATTTTCTGTCCTTGGAATACCTCGGCTGACGCAAGGCTCATGTGATTGCTTGCCAACTCACTACGCAGTCTCCTACAAAACCCCTCCTTGTACGGAGTTAAGTGTTTCACGAGAAAAGATGCTGGCTAGGGCAATGCTGCTTAATCCGCGCCAGTTCCTGTGTCTGAGGGAAGAAAGGTGAGCCGAACGAAGGGCTTAGCTTCCCGTTGTTATGGTATGCGCCGCATGGCGCGAACAAGAGGATGGAGGAAAGCATGCTTGGTAAGCATCTCGCATTGGCTCTTCTCGGCACGGCCCTGGTGACAGCCCCGGCTCTGGCCCAGACCACCCAGCCTTCAGGTTCCGCCGCTACCCCT
>KI912069.1:23496-27036 GCA_000517005.1 Microvirga lupini | reverse complement strand
AAGGAGCGAGAGGGATCAGTTCTTTGAGGTTTTGACCGTTGGCTCTTGTGCGAGGAAACTGGAGAGGAGGCCTGAGCCTCACCGTCAACTCTCCATGATCATCAGCGCCTGACCAATGCTCTCAGCGAAGCTTGGCTTTTGAAGCACCGTGCATCGTTGGCTGACACCTCAACCAGCCAGCAGCACAATCCGCTCAGCAACTGCACCGAGGCTTCGATGGATCAGCAGGAGCACAAGATCGAACAGCCGCGTCAATCGTCTCGGCTAAGGTAGCGCGTGTTTCCTGACGAATATGCTAAAACTGTACCGAGACCACGATACTAGCAGAGGGCTCTTCGTCAGATGCTTCACTCCATCCTGTCCCTGCGCTGGATCACCCTCGTCGCTGCTCTTGGGGCGGCACTCGGGGCCGTGCTGATGTTTTTCGAGGGATGCCTGAAATTGGCCCATGCCCTGGAGATGGTGGTTCAGCCGCGCGCCGCCACCGAAACGTCGGTCATTGCCACAGTGATGCAAGCCACGGATGCGTTCCTGTTTGGCCTCGTCCTGATTGTGTTCGCTTATGCAATCACCTTCGGCTTTGCCTTCAACCTCCCCAATAGCGTTCGAGCCAAGGCACCGCTGTGGATGCACATTGAGGGTCTCGGAGAAATCAAGATCACCTTGATCCAGGTGGTCCTGGTCTACCTGGTGGTGGATTTCGTCACCGATGTGGTGGAGGTCGGGACGCGCATTACCTGGGAGATGCTCGTGAAACCGACTGCCATTGTGTTGATCGCGGGAGCCCTTCGTCTGCTTGGCACCGCGCACCTGGATGATCAGCCGGACATTTCCGAACAACCTCGGCGGGCATCCGAGACAGCCCAGCACCTCGTTGAAAAATGATCGCCTGCCCTCCCACGACCGCTCGCGCCTACCTGATCGCTTTTGAGCGTCAGACTGCCTGAGCGCACGATCTCATCATTGCGGAGACGGGTCGAGCAGGCGATCCATCATGGCCTTGACAGCCTGCATTTGAGGCCCGCTTCGGTCGGCAGAGTTCGCTCCACTGTAGCCCAGAAGTCCCAGTAGCGGCTCGGGTTAGGCGCTCAATGCTGATGAACGTGTTCTGAGCAGCACTGGCACGGATCAGCTCGTCAATCTGGGTCTGAAGCGCGGTCCCGTCGCGGTGCTGGGTGTCGTGGATCAGGAACCTTAACCGGATGGAAAGCACCACAATGGCGGCGTGACGAACACCAACAGAAAACCCTGAAACCGTGAATCTCCGAAGGTTTGCAGGGGTATGTAGTACCGGTTGCCGTCTCGGTCCTGTCGGTGCCTGATCTTCAAGTTCTCCACGCCCTCAAGCGCCGCCGGTAGCGTCGCTCCAAGCACCTGTGATACTGTCGTATTTAGTGGCCTCGAAAGAGGAGATCATTATGGATGAAGACCACTTCAACATGGCTGTCCGCAAGTTTCTAAAGGAAGTGGGAGTAACGTCGCAGCGAGAGATCGAGCGGATTGTGCGTGATGGAGCCATAAAAGGAACGAGCCTGCGGCTCCGGATGACACTGACTTCAGACGATGAGCCGACGCTAAAGCATGTGGTTGAAGCGACCATCGAACTCCGCTAACTCGTCCTCTTCCAATCCTCATCGGAGAAGGATCACGGCAACAGCAATATCCATCTGCCGTCCGCTATCGGGGCGCTGGCAGTTAGAGTCTCCCGTCTTAGCCGGTCACCTTTGAGTTGGACATTTCTGAAAACGCGACCGTCAGGACATGTTGATTGGCACGGTCCCTGATCTCAAAACTCAAATCGTGCCAATCCTCGCCCTTCTGATCACCCTCCGCGATCATGCCGTGGGCCTTGGCGAGCGCGTCTTTCTTCGGGCAATCTGAAGGCTGGGGTACGTATCCCCTTCCGGGTCTTCGATGAGGCCACTCGGTGTCCTAGGTCGTGTGGACGGATTTGATCCGGATGAAGCTGAGAGCAAGGGCAACGAATGAGCCGTAGTTCTCGTCAGTCTTCTCGCAGCGTAATGCAATGCGCTTGAAGCGCTTGAGTTTACCCATTGTCTGCTCAATGCGAGCTCGTCCGCGGTAGAGCGCCTTGGGAAAGAACTTCGGCTTCTCTTTGGTCGTCGTGCGATACGGAATGGCTGGGCAGATGCCGCGGGAACGGGCAGCCTGTCGGTTGGCCTTGGAGGCATAGCCTTTGTCGCCCACAGCCGCCCGCGGCGTGATGTCGGGTCCAAGGTCGAGCAGCATCTCGAAAGGCGGGCTGTCGCTGGCCTCGCCGCCCGTCAGGCAAAAGCCCAGCGGATCGCCAGCCCAGTCAGTCTTGAGGTGGATCTTGGTCGAGAAACCGCCACGGGAGCGGCCCAGCGCCTGTCGGCTCTGCCCCCTTTTGCGCCTGCGGCCGAGACATGGGCCCGCACGATGGTGGAGTCGAACATCTGCACCAGATGCGCCGTGTCGCTCAGCGCCGCCAGAGCCTCGAAGAAGACTTCGAACACACCCGCCCGGCTCAAGCGCCAGAACCGCTTCCAGACCGAGTTCCAATTGCCGAAGCACGCCGGCAGCGCTCGCCAGGTGATGTTGTGGACGGTGAAATAGTGAAGGGCCTCCAGGAAGCGGCGGTCGTTGCGGCCCTTGCCGCCGCGCCGGGAGCACGAGGCGGCAAACACCCGCAGCACCGTTGCCCAATCTCCCTCTGTCATCCCCGTCAGCATGGTCGAGCCTCCTGAAGTCGACCCGCCATGAATCATCGCCACACTGATTTGGGAATCTACTACCCGTTGCTCAGCCCAATCCGTCCACACGGCCTAATGTTAAAGTAGTACAATACTGGTTGGGTCTCATGTGTAGACGCGGGATGCGGCTCGTGGGAGGGATGCCCGGAGCGCGGCGCAGCGCCCTCATTGTCCCACCGTCTGAGGTCGTCACGCTGGCTCGGTCGTTTCGGAGCCTTGCTCATGCTCGTATCGAACGACGGCCGGCAGGCGTTTTGATGTCCCTCATACCTCAAGCGATCTGAGTTGTTGCGAGGTCCTTGCAGATTCCTCAGCACCAAAGCGACGGTTGCTCGCAGGCATCTTCAAGCTGGCAACGGACATATCGTTGCCGCTGGGGACGGCGTATACTCTCATGAAATGAGGAGGGCCTGACGTTCAAAAGAATAAAGTCTTACGTTCTTTTGAGAACGAAGCGCTCGTTGTTGCTGGTCTCGCATTCTTGTTTTGTGGGGCTGTGATCGTGGGCTTCATGTAATGCTCTCCCAAACCTTGGTCGCGCTGCACCTGATGGCTGCTGTCGTTGTGATCTACGGGTTCGCGGTCAAGTCTGGATAGTGTGAAAGCTCTGATAGGGAAGATGGAGACTCACAGAGGGGCTGATCTGGAGGTGGCCCATGGCCTACCTGATGTTCCAGTATGACCGTCCGGCTGACACCCATAACTGGAACAACTACAACCGACACGTTCAAGACTGGATCGCCCAGCTTCTGAAGATGCCTGGAGCTATATCCTTCATGGCCTATCGCGCCGCTCATCAAAACAG
>KI912069.1:23299-23396 GCA_000517005.1 Microvirga lupini | reverse complement strand
GAGAGTGATCGGGTCGAGGGAACTGCCGTGTATGATCCGCAAGGCAACCACCTTGGCTCGATCAAGCGCCTGATGATCGAGAAGATCAGCGGCAAGG
>KI912069.1:19972-23199 GCA_000517005.1 Microvirga lupini | reverse complement strand
AGCTGACTGCACTGGTCGATGCCACATGCAAGGGCTACGTCCCAGATGATCAACGCGAGCTTCTGATCAACGGACTGAGAGCCCTCGTTCGTTTTGCAGAGTAGCTGAGCTTGGCTTTGCTCTATCAGCGGGGAGAAGGTGATGTGTGGACCTAGCTCCCATACTCCCGTCGCGCAGGAAGGTGGAGATCAACCGGGTTGTGATTTCCGGATAGATCAGCGGAAACATATGCCCGCCTTCATCGAGTTCCTGGTATTGCCAGTGCGGAGTCTGTTCTCGCAGCACCTCGACGATCTCGCGTGTGGGCTGCATCGTATCTCGCGCCGAGACCACCAGAGTTCGGGCATGAATGTTGGGCCAGTCTTGCCGAGCCGTGTTCCCGAGTACAGCATCCCATTCATGGCAGTTGGGAGGCATGGACGAAGCAAAGGTCTTTTGCCGCTCAGGCGGCATCGCAGCCCAAGAGCCCTCTCCATTCCAATAGTCCGCAAAACCGGCGGCTGCCATCTCCCAGTCACCCGATCCGCCACACTTCTTTACGGTGTCCCGCAGCCTGAGAACTTCGGCATAGGCATCTACCCGCCCAGCCTTATCGAGCAGGCGGAAGGGAATGGGCTCCAGCAGGATCAGACGGGATACTTTATCCGGGTGGCGCAAGGCGACAGACATCGCCACCACGCCACCGAACGAATGCCCGACCAAAGCAACTTCGCCGGGAACCTGATCAATAAAGGGTTGAACCAACTCGCCCTGGGCGGCAAGGGTCTGCTCCCGATCACCAGGCCAGGGGCTCGTCTGCCCGTAGCCGAAAAGATTGACTGCGATAACATGGTACTGATCCTGGAGCCTCTCAATTGTCCTGCGCCATTGGCGGATACCTGCTGCTGAACTGTGAAGGAGGATCACGCAGGGACCACGCCCCGCTTCGACATAGTCGATAGTCCAAAAACTGGTCCTGATCACGGGCACAGGACATCTCCAGTAGGATATCGTTTCACTCGGCTGCCTGCCGCTCAGTCTGAATTGCTCGCGAAGCCTCTGCAAAGACAGGGAGGCTGCGCTCGATCATCAGCTCAGAGGCCGTGAGGCTGATGCGAAAGTGACCTGGAACATCCATGACATGACCGGGCATGACGAACACGTCACGGTCCGCCAGCGCATCCCAGTATGGACCTCCGTCCCCACCAGGATACTTGCAGAACAAGTAGAAGGTGCCTTCAGGCCCCAGCACCTCATAACCTGCCCGCTCCAGACCATCAGTCATCCGGGCTCGCTTGGCTGAGAGCGCGTGCATGTCGATGCTGAGTCCTTCCAGATCAGGCAGGGCGTACTGCATTATCGCATTGGGGAAGCACCATCCCAGTGCCATCTGGGCGGCAAACAAGCTATCCTGAAGGGCCTGCTTATCTGCGCTCGGCATCAATGGCGACAGAGCCAAGTAGCCCAGCCGCTGTCCCGGAGCCAAAAGTACCTTGCCATAGCTGTAGGAGATTAGCGTCCATGGATAGACCGCCGCTGGGCTGACGAAGACATGCCCATCAAAGCGGATGCGCCGGTAGGGCTCGTCTGAAAGCAAAAAGATGCGCCGCCCGACCCGCTCGGAGGCTCGGTCGAGCAGGTCTGCCAATGCGATAAGCTGGTCACGGCTGTAAATTCGGCCCGTAGGGTTATGCGGCGTGTTGATGATGACCAGACGCGTTCGCGGCGAGATCGCCTGTTCGATAGCAGCGAGGTCCAAATCAAACCGCTCACCTTTGAGCCTGACCTTTATGGGCACAGCGTCTGCGGCCAAGAGCATGGGCTCGTAGCAGAACCATGCTGGGGTCGAGAAGAGGGCTTCCTCTCCACCATCAAGGAGAAGCTGAAACGCCACAGCTATCGCTGCCATGGCCCCGTTGGTCAGCGCGATGTCGGCGGGCTCGAAGGGCAGCGATAGCTCTTGAGCTAAACGCTCGGCCAGGAATCCCTGGGGCTCAGGCTCGCTCGCCTTGTAGGCAAACCAATCCTTGTTCTGAGGTACAGCGTGGTGCCGGATCGCCTCGACCAATCCCGGCAGTGGCACCTCGTGAGGATTGCCGAAAGTGAAGTCGCAGATGTCAGGCTCGCCTCGTCTGTCAGCATAGCGGGAGTGGAAATAGAATTGCCGGATCGGCTCGAAGCTATCCGCCGCAGCGCGCACGCGGTTGGAAACGGCCTGCATTACATCTCTCCTGGCTCTGACCTGTGTTGGTTCAAAATGCGAGTATTGCATTCAGGAGCAACTGGTTTTATTGCTTTTCAGTGGGGACGGCGGAGCATGGGTGTAACTGGTGGGGAGCCCCCGCCTGGATGATCCCAAGCCCCTCGAAGCCATGCCGCTGGTAAAGCGGGATGTTTTCCGGGTTGGAGGATTCCAGATAAGCTGACATTTGGTCCTCGTCACACACCTTGAGGGCGTGCTCCAGCATCATGGAACCATAGCCTCTTCTTTGCTGGATTGGCTCGACCCCAATCAGCGGCAGATACCAGTGCGGATTGTGAGGGTGGTAATCTCCCATCTGCCCAAACATCGAAAACAGTGCTTGCCGGTTCTGCTCCGGAATAGTGCGCTCAAAGAGGTTCATCAGAGCATCCTCGTCAGACTGAATGCTCGGTGGCAACCACAGTGCAGCGGCCTGAACATCGCCGATGAAATGGGCTGTACCGCACTCAGAGGCTCGGCCGCCAAATGCGCTGACAAACTGAGGGAAGTAGTCAAGGTAGTTCTCAGGTGCAGGGTACATCCAGCGCACGGCAGGGTCCGTGCTGAAGGCGAGAGACATCGTTGCAATGAGCCGAGGCTGATCGTTGATGCCTGCCGTTTGAACCCGAATTTCCGAAACAGTACCCGAGCGACCAGACTCGGGGGATATGAAGCTGCTCAAGACGCTAGTCCGCGCCTCGAACCGCAACACCTTCTCTGACGTGTTCATCTGGACTGTCATCGTCAGTTTTTCCATCAGCACGTGAGCCTACTCAGGATCACGTGCAAGTAAGTACCACACAGGGAAGGAAGGCGGGGTGTGGAAGATCACGTGGCCGCCTGCGGAGTGAACCAAAGAAGACAGCCATTGATAGGTTGGCGATGATCACACCGAGCCCTAGAGAGTGCTAAAGTCAGGTTGATGAACCCTCGCCCTGGAGGCGGCCCATGCGAGCTACCCGGAAAATAGCGCTCACACCGGACCTCGTGGCCCAAGTTCATCATG
>KI912069.1:15948-19872 GCA_000517005.1 Microvirga lupini | reverse complement strand
GCGGGCCGGTCCTGCTCGGACGCCCGGAGCGTCTTTTTTTGGGACGCAACTTGAGACGCTTGAGCGCCTCGCAGATCACCGCCAGACAGACCTTCACGCTGGTGCGCTCGGCCAGGCGCTCGCGGTACTCGCGCAGCAGCGCGTCATTGTCCTCGATGACCAGTTGGCGTAGCACCTCAAGAGCCGCCGCATCCAGGCGCGAGGGCACGCCACCACTGTGCGGCTTGGGGCAGCGTCGGCCTTCCTCGCGCTCTTGCCGGCGCCAGTTCGACACAGTGGCGGGACAGACCTGAAAACGGCGGGCAATCTCGACTTGGCTGCCGTCGCCGCGCTCGCAGGCGACCAGAACACGCTCACGCAGATCAGCGGAATAGGGCTGGGGCATGGGGGCCTCCTGGGCCGCATGCCAATCAACGCACAGCCCACCCGAATGGATTCAAGCCCAAATCAAAAGCGCTTTAGTCGGACTTGGTCCAGCAGCCGACACACAGGTCCATTTCACGCGAGAGGAACGCATCAATCTCGCACCATCTCTGACATTCCAGCCCAGCGCGTCCACCAGCCTGACGCTGCTGACGTCCTATCAGCGCAATCCCGAGACTGGCTTCTACGGCTTCCTGCCGGCTATCGGCACGACCTTGCCCAGCCGGAACGGCCGCATCCGCACGAGTTTCTTCCCTGGAGAGCCGAGCTTCGAAGGATATAGTCGCAACAACCTCGCAACCGGCTACATCTTCGACCATCGCTTCAACGATGTCTTCACCTTCCGGCAGAACGTCCGCGTATCTGACCTGAAATCCCGCTTCAGGACTGTTGCAGCTGGCGGTATCGCGCCCAACGAACGCACCTTGCTGCGTCGTGTCACGGTGTCGAACGAAAGCGCGCGAACCTTCGGTGTCGACAACCAACTTCAGGCCGACTTCCGCACGTGGTCCCTAACCCACAAGGTGTTGTTGGGCCTCGATGGATATGGGATTGATGGAACGGCCTTCACAGGCGCTGGAGGCTCCGTCGCCCCACTCGATTATGTAAACCCAGTTTATGGACGTGGGCCGATCGTGCCTCCTCCACTGCTGGGCACGAAGCAGGAGCAGGCACAATACGGTCTCTACTTACAGGATCAGATCAAGTTCGACCGCTTGTCCCTTCTGGTCGGCGGTCGATATGACCGCGCTCTGACCCGTACGCGCGATCTGAATAGCAGCCGTCTAACCAAGCAGGACGACAATGCGACGAGCGGACGTGTCGCTCTCATGTACAACTTCGGTTCCGGCTTCGCGCCTTATGTCAGCTATTCGACCTCGTTCGAACCTGTCGCAGGCACGACGTTCGGCGGCGTGCCATTCGATCCGACGGAAGGTGAGCAGTATGAGGCCGGTCTGAAATACGAACCGCCGGGCGCTGATGCGATGATTCAGGCTGCGGTCTATCAACTCACTCAAACCAACGTGCCGACTGCGGATCCCAACAATGTGGGCTTCCAGATCCAGACCGGCGAGATCCGCGCACGGGGGTTTGAGGTCGAAGCTCGCGCGACGGTCATGGAAGGCTTCGACCTCATCGCCGCCTACGCTTATACCGATGCCGAAGTAACGAAGTGCAACGGAGTCGATCTTGGCAAGCGCCCGACCGTCGCGCCGCGGCATCTTGCCTCCCTCTGGGCCCATCATACCGTCAACTCCGGCCACTTCGCCGGATTGGGCCTAGGCGCAGGGGTGCGCTATGTCAGTGAGGGTGCGGGTGATCCTGCCAACACCTTCTTTACCCCCGGCTACGCACTCGTTGATGCCGCCAGCAGCTATGATTTCGGGGCCAAGAATGCCTCGTTGAAGGGCTTGAAGCTACAGGTGAATGCGCAGAATCTTTTCGACAAGGAGTATGTTTCCGGCTGCTATGGCTTGACGCAATGTTCCTACGGCCTACGCCGCACTGTCTTGGCAACTCTGTCGTACCAATGGTGATGCAGAATTACATTGAATTTGCGACGAGTCAGAATGGCATTAGGCACCTATTTCAGGCAGAAAACCTAGCAAGCCGCCAATTTCATGACACTCACCTCGTGGCGATCTTTCGTTGGTCTCTCACGCTCCCGAACGTCTTTTATGAGGGTGCAACCTCATGAACTCTCCTGTGATCCGGTTCCTGAACATATTTGCGCTTCTCCTTGCGCTCGGCATATTCGTAGGTCACAGGCCGGCCCTCGCCGAGCCTGTGAAGGTCACGGACCTGTTAGGTCGCGAGGTGACCCTGAAGGCTCCCGCGAAACGCATCGTGCTCGCGCAGGCACGTCAGCTCAATGCGCTGGGCCTGATTCATCCTGATCCGATCAGCCTCATTATCGGATGGGGCAGCGACTACCAACGCCAGAATGCAGATGCTTATGCGCTCTATCGGGCAAAGTTCCCGACAATCGACGTAGTGCCGATCGTCGGCGATGGTGCGACGCCCGATGGCCTCTCCTTAGAGGCAACGATTGCACTTTCTCCCGATCTTGTTGTGCTCAGCCGGTCGATCGCAGGAACGCACCAGGGAGCCGGCGATATCTTCGAGAAATTCGACGCGGTGGGAATCCCTGTTGTAGTCGTCGACTTCTTTCTCGAGCCGCTGCGCGACACGGTTCCAAGCCTGAGGATCCTCGGGCAGCTTCTTGGGCGGGAGGCTGCAGCAGAAGAGTATATTCACTTTTACGAGGACCATCGCCAACGCCTCGCCTCACGCCTCGGATCGTCTCCTCGCCTCTCCGTCTTCATGCATGCGCATGCCGGCGGATTTGATTGCTGCCTGTCGCCGGGCAAGGGCACCTTCGACGACTTCATCAACGCGGCTGGCGGACGCAACATCGCAGCCGATCTCATTCCAGGCGCAACGCGTCAAATCAGCCTTGAGCAACTGATTACGCACGATCCCGAGATCTACATTGCCACCGGTGGCACCCACCTGATCGCGAGCGGAGGCCTGGTGCTTGGCCTGAACATCTCGCGTGAGACGGCGGAACACAGCTTTGCCGCACTCCTGGGCCAGCCGAGCATCAATGTGCTCTCGGCCATAAAGAACGGCCGCGCCCACGGCCTGTGGCACCTTTTCAACGATACGCCCATGCATATCATCGCCATTGAGGCGCTGGCGAAATGGATTCACCCGGAATTGTTTTCCGATGTCGATCCGCAAGCCGCGCTACAGGAGATTTCCGAACGCTTCTCAGCGATCCCGCTCCACGGCACCTTCTGGATCGATACGCCGGGCGGCAAGGCTCCGCCTCATTGAGATAGATCTTCCAAGCCATGAAGCCTCCCGTATCATCTCCAGCGTCCGTTATCACGGCGGAGGGTGAGAGCGCTCTCGACAATTACGGTCGGCTGTTGCGCCGGCCCATTGCACTCGTGCTGTGCCTGGCCATGCTGGCGCTGATCGGACTGGCAATCCACACGACCTCCAGTCCCCCGAAGCTGTCCCAGGCGCGAGCCTGGGCGGCATTAACTGGCGCTCAGGACACAAGCAGGTCGGCGACGATCACCGTCTGGTGGGTGTGCCTGCCCGTTGTCCTGCTGGTGCTGCACGTGGGAGCCGCGCTGTTTGGTGCAGGGAGAGCCTTCGATGTCGTAACGCCGATGACGCTGTCCGGAATCAACGGTGTAGAAGCTCGAGTCGAGCGTCGTTCGGCCGAACGGATCCAAATCCTGGCGGATGGCACCGCACCATCGAGACATCCTCATGAGACTGCACCCATATGACGAAGCTTACTGCTTATGCGCAAATCGCTCTTGCCGATCCTGAGACCGTCGTCCGCCAGCTGTGTGACCATCTAGCTGAACATGGGTCAGTCGTAGTCCGTGTCGGCAGCGGCGCTCATGTGGCGTTCGGCGAATGTCACGGTGATCTGAGTATTGAGGATAGCTGCCTAATTGTCGAAGCCGAAGCTCCGGA
>KI912069.1:12666-15848 GCA_000517005.1 Microvirga lupini | reverse complement strand
CGTTCCAGTGGGATTGTACGACCCAACACAAGCACAAGAGTGTAGCCTGAAGCGACCATGGGCAGCTTGCGCAGTGTCCAGGCCATTCATGCGACGTCGTTGTCGGGTAATGCCTGTTGAGAGGCAAAACTGTCTGATCGTTCTTGATCAGATGGTTCAGCGGAGCCTTGTGACTTCGTTGTCGCGACCCGCTTTCTTAGAAATTAGTCGCTGCCTAATTTTTGCTCAAGTCCATATTATGTGCATGATGGTGCGCTCTCGATCAGCAGCATGCCGGAGAAGTAATCACGGAGTTCCTACACATAGCAATGAACAGCGTGCGGGCGATCTCCAGCAGTCATGAAATGGCATATATGATCTGCAAAGCACCGGCGTGGGGTGCCTGCAATTTGCTGCCTTCTACGAAATAATCAGACATGATTGCTGGAGCACTTCACCCTTGCAGAAACTCCTTCACGCGCCCTCTCAATCCTTGACGGGCTAGTTGTCGGCTTATCCCGTGAGAACTGTGCGCCCGAGCAAAATGACCACAATAAGTGCCAGTGTGGCCGAAACGCACTTCCAAAAGACGATGGGATTGCGCTCGATAAGCGGTGGGCGGGCACTCTTCAGAAGGGCCGGATTGGGATGGCGGAGGTCGAAGGTGAATTCTGAGAGTTCCTCATATCGCCTCAGCGGATTGGGATGCACGGCCTTGCGCAATGCGAGGTCCACCCAATCCGGCACCCGCGGGTTGAACTCGGACGCCGGAGTATAGCGCAACTGAGCCTGCTGTCTCACGCTGCGGGTCTTTGCCACTTCAGCACCATAGGGTAGCCGGCCTGTGAGCATCTGGTAGACGATGACGCCTAGTGAGAAGAGGTCAGAGCGCGGGGTGCCTCTCTCACCCACGAAATACTCCGGAGCGGTGTACTGCGCGGTGCCAAGGATACCTTCACTCACCATCTCGCGCGCGGTCTCGACAATGCCGGCAACACGCACCGATCCGAAATCGATAAGCTTCACTGTACCGGATCGATCGATCATGATGTTCTGTGGCCGCATATCCTGATGCAGCATCTCGAGGCGATGGAATGCCTGCAGGCCCTTCGCGATCTGCTCGGCTATGTTGCGGACGGTTTCCAAATCCGGGTTTGGATTGTCGATCATCCACTGGGCGAGCGTCTGGCCGTCGACATGCTCGGTCACAGTATAAAGATAGCTGCGTTTGCGGGACTGGGGATGAGCCTTGAGGACATAAGGGCTGCTCAGACGCCGGGCGATCCACTCCTCCATCATAAACCGCTTTCGATAGGTGGCATCGCTGCGAAGGTCGATCGATGGCACCTTGATTGCGACAGGGATATCAGCCTGCTCATGGAGAGCAAGATAGACGTGGCTGCGGCTGCTGGAATGGAGTTCGCGCAAGATTTTAAAGCCGTCCAGCTGGCCGCCAGGTTCCGGAAGCGGAGGCGGGGCAAGCGACGCAGCATCCGCCGAAAACTCACCAGCATCGGCCTCAGGTAGGACATCGATCCGCACGATCTGCACGGTCAGATTATCCCGGCTGCCCGCCCGCAGCGCCTCTTCCACGATCAGACGGGCAGCTTGATCGAGGTTCTCCGCATGCGTCTCCACGGCAACAGCAACCGTGTTGCCATTGACATGCTCGTGCACTCCATCACTCGACAGGATGAAGATGTCACCCACCTGCAGCGGCACAGTCTGGTAGTCAATTTCCACATGGGGCTTGGCGCCAAGAGCGCGCGCCAGATAGCTCTGCTGGGATGAGACGACGATGCGGTGGTCCTCAGTCAGTGCCTCGAGAGTCCGACCAGCCAACCGGCTCACGCGGCAGTCTCCCACATGAAATATGTGTGCAAGGCGTGCTTTCAGCACCATGGCCGTGAAGGTGCAGACATAACCCCTGTCCATGTCGTTTGCGTCGAGTGTACGCCGGGTTTGAGCATAGAGCCAGGAGTTGGCCGCGCTGATCACACGCTGCGCCGCAGTTTTGACGGACCAGGTGTCGGACGTGCAGTAGTAGTCTGTCAGAAAGCTCTTGATCGCCGACTCCGCAGCAACGCGACTGACCGAGCTTGTGCTGATCCCATCGGCAATCGCGAGGGCAATACCCTTGAAGGTGAGAGCCGAGGCATCTGGGATCAGGGCGCCATGGAAATCCTGATTGACCTCCTTGTGTCCCCGTTCGGAATACTGTCCGATCGTGATCGTCAGTGGGTTCATCATCGATGCACCAACAGCAGGGGCCCCGTTACAAGCGAGGCCCTAGTATGGTCCGGTCATTCGGCGGGGAAAGCAGCTGCACGCAGCCCGAGATCAGCCTTGCGCTTGGCGCCGGTGCGCATGTGGGTCGAGTAGAGCGTGAGCCCAACGAAGGCAAGACCACCAACAAGATTACCGATCACGGTCGGGATCTCGTTCCAGATTAAGTAATCCATGACTGAGAAGTTGCCGCCGAGCAGAAGACCCGAGGGGAAGAGGAACATGTTCACGATGGAATGCTCGAAGCCCATGAAGAAGAACAGCATGATCGGCATCCACATGGCGATGACCTTGCCCGACACCGAGGTCGAGATCATCGCGCCAACGACACCAGAAGCCACCATCCAGTTACACAGCACCCCGCGAATGAAGAGCGTAAGCATGCCTGCCGTGCCATGGGCCGCGTATCCCACGGTTCGTCCCTCACCGATGGTGCCGATCTTCTGACCAACGGCATCCGGGGCCTGGGAAAAACCAAAGGTGAAAATGATCGCCATCATGACTGCGACTGTGAAAGCGCCGGCAAAGTTTCCGACGAACACCAAACCCCAGTTGCGCAGAATGCCATTCACAGTCACGCCAGGACGCCTGTCGATGAGTGCCAACGGGGTGAGCATGAAGACGCCAGTGAGCAAGTCAAAGCCCATCAGGTAGAGCATGCAGAAGCCCACCGGGAACAGGATTGCACCGGCGAGCGGCTGACCCGTCTGGACGGTGACGGTCACCGCAAAGGCAGCGGCAAGCGCTAGGATGGCGCCGGCCATATAGGCACGGATGACCGTGTCCCGGGTTGACATGAAGATCTTGGATTCGCCGGCATCGACCATTTTGGTGACGAACTCGGCAGGTGCGAGATAAGCCATCGAAGTTCCTTTCTGGGTGTGGAGCAGCCCAAATCCAGTGAAGGGCTGCGATGG
>KI912069.1:5702-12566 GCA_000517005.1 Microvirga lupini | reverse complement strand
TGGGCTGCTCGCGCAGCATCCAGGTCGTTCATGCGACGTCGTTGTCGGAGCAGTGCCTGATGAGAGGCTAAAACGGTCTGATCGCCGTTGATCAGACAGTTCAGCGAGACCTTGTGACTTCGTTGTCGTGGCCCGCGTTATTTAGAAAACCTATCGGCTGCCTACTTTTTGCTCAAGGCGGTATTTTGGGCACAATGGTTAAATTATGGTCAGTATTTTGCCAAAGGGGTGACCACGAGGTTCGAGAGGTGTCCGGGATGACAGTGATGCCGCGCTCGGGCAGAACCTCGTGGGCGAGTTCCGCGACGCCTGCATAGCAGGCGTTGGACAAAGCAGATGGCCGCCGCTTGCCGGGCGGTTGAGGAACAGGGCGCTGATGGCCACCATGCCGATGGTGAAGCACAGCGCCGCCTCACTACCCTCGGTTGCGGCTAGGCGCGTCTCCAACAGTTCAGGCGTCAGATTGCTCCAGCGGGCGTAGAAGTGTGGTGCAGCCTCATTGAGGTCATTGGCCGAGAATCCGACCGCATCCGAACGGGTGAAGAAACTGGTCACCATCACTGGTGGCGCTGAGACCGATGATCCCATTTCCCGGCGCTCTGCCCCAGAATGAAGGGTCAAGGTTCGTCATGGCTGCCGGACTTCTAATCGCGCATTCGGCTGTTCCTCGGCGGTGTTGTTCATGCTGGCTCGTAGCGCCCGTGCTTGGACAGCAGTAAACAGCGATAGCGCACAGCCAACCTGTCGAACTGATCGTAGGATGCCCCGGTTCAGGTCGAAAACTCTGGCGCCTGGTTTGAGCTCGGCCCAGCCGGCTATTCTTACAGAATTAGTTTCTTAACGGGCGCCGAGTCGAGCAGGAGTTTAGCAGCCCAAACTACCCAAGACTAGGTTGCTCAAAATGCACATCCGATGACCAGACCTGTAGTCTGA
Organism: Microvirga lupini; assembly: GCA_000517005.1. GTDB lineage: Bacteria > Pseudomonadota > Alphaproteobacteria > Rhizobiales > Beijerinckiaceae > Microvirga > Microvirga lupini. The sequence goes on along the minus strand of KI912069.1, from coordinate 11,633 downwards.
ATGGACCTTATGCCTGCATGACGGGCAACGAAGATCAAACATTCCGATAGCTCCCTTCCGGAGAGGTCTGGTAGACGAAATACCGCCTACACCCTCGGTAGCCCCAGCTGCTGGGGCGGAATTGTGGTGACAGACATGAGGATTTGATGATGTTACGTCAACTTGGAACCAGCCTTGTAGGTCTAATGGTGGCTAGCCTTCCGCTGACCCTCTCCGCACATGAGGTCTCTCAGCGCATCAGTCCCAAGGTCATGGTCATTACCATGTTCGCTGGTGAGGCCAAGCCCTGGCTCGACAATGAGCGCTTCACGCAGAAGGTGGTCGTTCCCGGCCTATCGAAGGCCTTCCCCGAAGTTTCCTGCACTGACGCTGGGCTCTGCATAGTGACGACCAGCATGGGCTATGCCAATGCGGCCAGCTCCGTTTCGGCTTTGGTCTATAGCGGCCGCTTTGACCTCTCACAGACCTACTTTCTCATTGCCGGTATTGCCGGTGTTGATCCCGCAGATGGAACGTTGGGATCAGCTCACTGGGCACGCTTTGCCATCGATGGCGGCCTGCAGAATACGATTGATGCCCGCGACATGCCCAGCGACTGGACAACCGGCTACGTTGCCATTGGCGCGAGTCGGCCGGGAGAAAAGGTCGAGCTCAAGTACGGAAGCGAGATCTACCGGTTACATGAGGATCTACTTCAGAAGGCTTATAGCCTAACCAAGGATATGGAATTGGCCGATGGCGATACCGCCAAAGCCTATCGGAGCCGGTACGCTGCCGCTCCGGCGAATGCGGCACCGCGTGTCAGCATCTGCGATACGATCTCGATGGATACATGGTGGCACGGTTCAAGGCTTGGCACCGCGATGGAAGCGTGGGCGAAGCTGATCACCAATGGCGAGGCCAACTACTGCACGACGCAACAGGAGGACAATGCAACCCTGACGTCCCTTCGCCGCGGTGCAGATGCTAACCTTCTCGACTTCGACCGGATCGCAATCCTTCGGGCCGCGTCGAATTTCGACCGAGAAGGATCAGGCCAGACCCCGGTTGAGTCCCTGACGGCAAAGTCGGGCGGCTATATTCCCTCCGTCACGAATGCATATCGGGTCGGCGCCAAGTTTGCTCACGCGGTCGTGGCGGATTGGCAGAACTGGAGTGTGGGAGTTCCGAAGTGACGCCGGCAGCGGAGCTCATCCGACTTCTCGGAGGTCGGAGCGGGCCATGACAATCGTGCAGGAGCGACCGCTTGCGTTGCGAAGACTTGGGCCTTGTCAGAAAGCTCCTTCATTCGATGAGGACATCATAATAAGGGACGGCACTGATCTCTGACTGCGTTGGCACATTGGTTGCGTGGAAGCAGAATGTCAGAGGAACTTGGGAGGGCAGATCGATGAAGAAGAAAGTTATTATCGACACCGATCCCGGCCCGGATGATGGGGTCGCCATCTTGACGGCTCTGGGCTCTCCCCTGATCGAGGTCCTCGGCGTCTGTGCCGTCGCCGGCAATGTTCCCCTTCACCATACTATCCGGAATGTCTGCAAGATCCTGGAGCTTGCAGAGCGTCAGGATGTCCGGGCCTTTGCCGGGGCCGACGCGCCTCTGGCCCGCCCTTTGTTCACGGCCGAGTATGTCCATGGCAAGACCGGTTTTGAGGGCTACGATCTCCCGGAACCGACGATGCCGGTCCAGTCACAGCATGCGGCGGACTACATCATTGAAGAGGTCATGAGCCACCCACCTCGGACCGTGACAATCTGTGCTCTCGGGCCACTGACGAATATAGCAATTGCCCTCGAAAGGGACGAACGCATAGCTGAGCGGATCGAGCAAATTGCTTGGATGGGTGGGGCTCTGTCGGAAGGTGGCAACGTGACTCCGGCGGCTGAGTTCAACTGCTACGTCGATCCAGAGGCGGCCGCGCTGGTGTTGAGATCCGGCATCCCAGTCGTGATGATGCCGTTGGATGTCACCCACAAGGCTCATGTGACCGTGGAAAGGATCCGGCGCTTTCGCACGATGGGGAATAAGGTCGGCCCAGTCTTTGCGGAACTCCTCACTTACGCGAAGCAGTTCGATTGGCAGAAGTACGGAGCCGATCGGGCACCGATGCATGATCCGACCACAATTGTCTGGTTGCTGCGACCCGAGTTGTTTTCAGGTCGTGAGGTCAATGTTGAAGTCGAGTCGGTCTCGCCTCTGACCACTGGGATGACTATCATTGATTGGTGGGGTGTCACCGACCGCCAAAAGAACGCTTACGTAGTCCATGATGTTGATGCCGAAGGATTTTACGATGTGATCTTCGAGAGTTTTCGACGTCTGCCCTGACGATGGCGCTTCTGAAGCTCCTCATAGATCTTCTTCTGTTATAGGGCTGATACCTGCGGATCGACTAGCGGCCCGTCAAAGCCCCCGAGCCCCTCTGTCGACACGACAAACCTCTTCTCCTTGCCGACCTGCTTCCGGGCGTTGATATTCAGGGGCAAGCCTTCGTCATCTCTTCTTGTAGCATAGTGGCATTATCTCTTCTTGTAGCATAGTGGCATTCTGGAACATGGCTGGCAGCAGAAATTCTCATCCAGGCTCCGCGGTGCTCCAGCCCGAGTTCCACGATCATTAGTCCCGCCTCAGGAACTCCAATCCAGGCGGCAGGTCATGTCCCTGCCGAGCCGGTCTCATCCGCCTAATGGTGAATCTTGGTTCCGATGGCGCCTCGTCGGTGATCCAGGCGGACCGCCCGTCCAATGTCTCCAGCGGGCATCCCGCCTCGACGTGGAGCATGGCTTCCTGCAGCCATTGCGCCTGCTGAGCCGCCGAGAACTGCGACAGGTAGCGCTGGTCGCGCTCATGGAAGGCGATTTCCAGGTGGCCGCCGCCCTTGTCGCTGACTTGAATCATGATCTGATCCAGCAGTCTTTCCTCGATGAGGTATCCGTCCATCTGGGCGGCTGTGACAGAACCGGTGACTGTGACCAACCTCTTCATGCCTCAATCCCTCTGAATGGCTCGGGCGAGTGTAGGCAGCACCTGTGGCGGAGCGGTATGGGATTCCGCTAACATCCTTAATCGCACGAGCAATGGATTCCGATGCATTCCCGCCAAGAAAAGGCACCCATTTTGGGGCGCTTGGAAGGGACAGGTCCGTGGGGGCAATCAGGGCCAGGAACTTCTTCAAGAAGCCTGAGGGTACAAGGTGCCCGCAAAACGGCCCATAATCTTCAAAGCTGGGCCGCATTCCTGCCAAGGTTAAATTTAGGTTAACAGCTTCCCGTAGGGGCAACTGCGGGCCGGTGGGCCGCGTCCTGGCTCATCATAAGGATCAGACGCGGCCTTTAATCTTCTCTAACAGGAGAGATACATCTCAAATCTCCAGGAATGAGGGCTCTACTGCTAGACCGGCGGTCATGACCTGATATTCTTCTGACCCGAATTCTGTATTGGTTGATGGTATGCCTGGGTTTGTTGCCGATCTGGACGGCGAGACGCTTCGTTGCCTCGTCGAAGCACTTTCGGAAAGCGGTCAGGCAATTTCGATCTATGATAGCAATGATCGACTGCGCTACGCCAACAAGACTTACCAGGACCTGTTCTTAGGCGACTTTGAGGGCCCCTTCACCTTTTCTGAGATTCTGCGATACGGTGCCAGAAATGGAACTGGCGTGAGGATCGACGATGATGTCGAGGCACTCATCGCAAGAACCCTCCCCCGCCGCCGGAGTGTACCTCGAAAGTCGTTTGTTACCGATTTTGTTGATGGCCGCTGGTTCTGGATGGACCATACAATCTTACCGAATGGGTGGGTTCTCACGGTCGGTGCAGATATCACGGCGCTGAAGCACGACGAGAGAACGCTGCGGCAAGCGCATGACGCCGCTCTGCTGGCTTCTAGGACGGATGTTCTCACAGGCCTGCCGAACCGCCGTTACATCCTGGAAATCCTTGACGAGCGTCTCAGAGTTAGTAAGCACGAAGACGCCGGTCTGTGTATCGCCCTGATCGACATCGACTGGTTCAAGTCGATCAATGACAGGTATGGCCACGAGGTCGGCGATGCAGTGCTGCAGCACTTCTCATCGGTGTGCCGCGAGAGGCTGAGACCCGACGTCTCTGTTGGTCGAACGGGAGGCGAAGAGTTTCTCGTCCTGCTGCCATCAGTCAGCCTCGAAGCCGCTGTCCGAACTGTAGACCACTTCAGGGCAGACTTCCCGCCAGTCCGGATCGACGGGTCTGCTATTGACCTCGCCTATACGTTCAGCGCCGGGCTGACAGAAGCCCTGCCCCAGGATACCAGGAACGGCATTCTGCAGCGCGCGGATCGAGCCTTGTACGCTGCTAAAGCCGATGGCCGCAACCGCACTAGGGCCAGGTAGACAGAACAGGACTCCATCCACGATGGTGAACCAGACACAGTATCAACTTGGCCCGAGTTTCTGACGAATTCACCAGGATGCGGGATGCAGGCGCCGCTTCCAACGCTCGTGTCGCGGCAGTTGAGCAGCGGTAACCTGGCGCTTGGTCAGCCTGCGCTCGCCTGCCCTCGACGGTGTCACCGCCGATGACCCGATCATCTCGGGCTCCGGGATTTGGTCAAGATCTATCACTGCTTGGAACGCTTCTATCTGTTCCACAACTCTAGAGGCCTTTTTTCTAGGCCTCCGTGAATTGGCATTCGCGTTTTCACCCTGCACTGGCTGAACGTAATAGATGGGCTTTGCGTCCTCTTCAGCAGCACTGTCAGCCTGTGGCTCGACTCTGGTGATCACCGGCACAGCTGAGTGTGCTTCCTTCACACCCTCGGAGGTGCTTGCCATCAGATCAAGCTCCATCTGTTCCCGATTGACTTCCCCTGAAGCACGCTTGCGGCGGACAGGTGCAGCGGGCTCCGAACTGCTCCACACAGGCTGGACAATGCTCGGCAGAATGCGTGGGCCAGGAGATGGCTCGGCCGCCGCCTGAGGCTCTTCCCTCTGGAAGAACTTGGTGGCCGCAACCGGCATCGGCTCAATCAGTCGCCTTGGCGGGAGGGGATGACGCTGACCTTGAACGCGTGATTTCTTGATCTCGACAGAGAAGGGCTTGGTATTCCGCTTCATCTCACATGCTGGCTATGAACTAGGAAAGATGGTGACTTAAGATCGTGATCGCACGACGTCAACCTTAAGAACGCGAGGTCCATCATCTGGAATCTTCGTAATCCTGCAGGTTTCAGAATATATTCCACACGATTACTTTTCCCAAACAGCGTCAGATCTCGCTCTTGTGAGAGAAGCCCGCAGGTCTATGCGGCGCGTCGGGTGAACAGCCTGTGCAACAGACGAGGCTTGTCGCTTGAGATAACCATCCCGATACCCTCACCCTTCAGTCGTCGCGCCGCGTCAAGGTAGGCTTGAGCCGGTGCACTGCCAGGGCTGCCCAGGGTCACCGGGGCTCCAACGTTTGAGCTCAGCAACACTTCCCCGCTCTCCGGGATGATGCCCAGCAGCGGAATGGACAGGATCTCCAGCACGTCCTCCACGTTCATGATCTCGCCGCGTCGAGCCCGAACGGGATCATAGCGGGTGAGGAGCAGATGCTTGTCGACGCACTGCCCGGTCTCAGCTTTGGCTGTCTTGGCATCGAGCATGCCGATGATGCGATCGGCATCGCGGATCGAGGAGACCTCCGGGTTTACCACGACAACAGCGACATCGGCGTGCCGCATGGCGAGCGTCGCACCTTTCTCAATGCCGGCCGGGCTGTCGCAGATCACCCAGTCGAACCGCGCCCGCAGTTCCGCGATGACACACGCGACCCCGTCCTCCGTCAAACTGTCCTTGTCTCGGCTCTGGGACGCGGGCAGAAGTGCAAGCGTGTCCAGGCGCTTGTCCCGGATCAGCGCCTGCGAGAGTGTGGCCTCGCCCTTGATGACGTCGATCAGGTCAAAGACCACC
>KI912069.1:2841-5602 GCA_000517005.1 Microvirga lupini | reverse complement strand
CCGATAAAAGTCAGGCATGTCTCTCATTCCGTGGCCGATTGAGCCAGCAGAGGCTCCTTGCGGAGCCGCCTTGCGCGAGGCTTGGGTGTGCCGCCGTTGATGCGGGTGATCAGTAGAGGCGAGGCGCTGAATGTCAGAGACCGGCGGGGCTCGATGGGCACCACCACACCGGTCTTGGGATTGCGGCCGACCCGCTCGTTCTTGTGGCGGACTGTTAAAACACCAAAGCCTGACAGCTTCACGGTCTCGCCCGATGCGAGAGCCGCGCTCACCTCCGCAAGAACCTGCTCGACCAAGTCCGCCGCCTCCGCTCGGGAGAGGCTGACTTGGTCAGAGACAACCCCGGTCAGATCGACCCGGGTGATCGTCTTGCCCATCACGCTGGGGCTCCCTGGTGCTGATCCCGCGCTCAAGAAAAAGGCCGCTGTTTCCAGCGACCGGAGGTGCAGAGGACATTTCCCTCCGAAGGGAACGGAGCCGTAGGGTAGAGATACAGCGTTCCGCAACGGCATTATCAAACTAAATCGCATCTTGAAATGAAATTTCTTCAATGGGCCTATGCGCGCAACGCATGATCAACTTGCAAACCGGTTCAATACAGAGCCAACAAGGATTACCTGCAATGCAGTTTTCTATGGCGACTTCTACAGGTTCGGGCCGTTCACCCAGCAGGGACGATCTCTGAAGCACTAATCTGCTCATCGAGTGGCGTTCCCGAATTCTTACGCAGAGCGTTTTCCGGCACCGGATCGGGCCATGGGTGGCCGCGTGTAGACCAGACGTCTGTGCCATGGGCACCAGCTTGATCCCTCCTGCGTCTCCCCTCCGCAGAAGACCGCTTTTGACTGATCGTCTGAGACGATAAAGCGGCATTGCCGCACCTGCAGCTTGAACAGGGTTGTTCGGGTCTGCGGTGACGGCTCGCTGATCTCACGCATCGCTCTCTCACCCAGTGTACGGATCCGAGGGAAACACGATGAGGGCTCGGGAGGGTTCCATACCTGCTCGAGCTATCAACAGCTTGATCGAGGCACTTGGCATTGTGGAGGTCGCCGCGTCGCGAGGCTATCGAAGAGCCTTCCTACGGCAGTTGAGCACATAACGTAATGACGGCAAGCGCAGCCGAAGCCGCCGTCGCCGTCAGCCAAAGATCAATGGCCTGCGGCCGGGGAGAAACGAGTCGCTTCATCAGGGCACGATTCAAAAGATGAGGTTAGAGGCAATGGGTTACTGGCGGGCCATTCTGCCCGGCCGTTAACCCCATAATGCCGATCGGGTTCCCACGGTGGATCCCATTTTGGCAGCAGACCAACGTCTCGCTTGTCCCAGAGCTGGCTTGCTCAATCGCTCGCCCCGGTCACCTGTGTGACCCGCCCTCGGCAATTCAATCGCCGTCAAGGTTCGTAGTCCTGTCTCAGCCACAAAGCTCTCGACAGAAGGCACAAAGACTTCCACCATTCCGTCTCAGACCCTGTAGCTACTGAGTTTCCATGCCCTCTGCCCCGACCTCCCGGCGCCTCACGACCCTCAAGCAGCCTCATCTTGCCCCGACTGTCGACCTCAGTGCCGTGATCATGGCGGCCACGCCGGACGAGCCGAGGGTCCTCACAGTTCGAACCACTCCACAGCACCTTGATGGGCTGCCCTCCGGGCCGTTGCAGTCGCAGCATCGCACCCTGGAGATGGGCTTGCGGACGTGGGTGGCCGAACAGACCCAACTGACCTTGGGCTATGTCGAGCAGCTCTACACCTTTGGCGATCGCGACCGGGCGGAAGCCGCTGTGCCAGGAATCGGGCATGCCCTGTCGATTGCCTATCTGGCACTCGTGCGGGAGGCGCGACCGGCCGGGTTGGCGCATGCGGCGTGGCGGAACTGGTACAGTTATTTTCCGTGGGAGGACTGGAGGGAGGGCCGCCCACAGGCGCTCAAGATCATCGAACCGGCCCTGAGGGCCTGGGCCCGTTCGGGTGGGAAGCCTCTCAAGACCTTTCGTGAGGAGCGGATCGAGCTCACATTTGGCTTCGCATCCGGCACCTGGGCCGATGAGCGGGTGCTAGAGCGCTACGAACTCCTGTTCGAGGCGGGACTGGTCCCGGAGGCCCTGCGCGACGCACAGCAATCCGGCTCATCCAAGGTGCGGCTCGCCCCCGGTCAGCCGATGGGACTTGACCACCGCCGGATCCTGGCCACGGCCATCGGCCGCCTGCGCGGCAAGATCAAGTACCGGCCGGTGATCTTCGAGCTCATGCCGGCTGCCTTCACCCTACTCGACCTCCAGAGAACAGTGGAGGTACTGTCCGGTGTCCGACTGCACAAGCAGAACTTCCGCCGCCTGATCGAGATGCAGGGCCTGGTGGAGGAAACCGGTGAGGTGACAACCGAGACGGGCGGGCGCCCGGCCCGCTTGGTGCGTTTCCGGCGCGAGGTGCTGGTCGAGCGTCCGGCGCCCGGCGTGCGCCTGCCTCGGCTGAGGTGATGCCTTATTGCGGCAGATTGTGGGTTGACGCCGACTTATACTCGTGCCTAGCATAAGTCGTGCGCCGGCTACGAAGCCGGCTTACTTGTGAGCCATAAATGCTCAAGCAGAGCATTTCCACGAATTATTAATGCTCTGATTGAGCATAGGAGGCTGCCATGGCCAGTACTGCTTCGTTTGCGTCCGTGCCCCTGCCCTTGCCCGATCTCTATGCGCGCGTCCGGCATCACGTCCCGGTCATGGAATGGCCTGTGTTCGCCAGTGACATTGAGGCCATTTTGGCG
>KI912069.1:2529-2741 GCA_000517005.1 Microvirga lupini | reverse complement strand
CTGTGGCTCAGCTTATGCTCTTGCAAACTCATGTTGTCGCGCAATCAGTTCTGCCACTTGCTCGCTCCTGATCACGTACAGGAGCTTCCCATTCTCCACGACAGGAAGGATACGCACCCCAACACAGATCCGTCCGGTCTCCCTTACGCGTACCAGCTGTCCAACGATGAAGGCAGATTGCATCACGCTCTCCGCTCCGAACTAGGTGGCGG
>KI912069.1:0-2429 GCA_000517005.1 Microvirga lupini | reverse complement strand
CATAGGCGCATCGGTATATTCGCTCCGACAGCAACCTCTTTCCACCGAGCAGCTGCATAAGCTGCCCCACGCTTTTTCCATGCTCTCCCTGTCGCCTCGGAGGAGCTCCTCCGCAACCGCTCGCGTTCCCGGGAAGCATCAGAATGAGCGGCGCAGATGACAAAACCCATTGTCTTGATCAGGCTTCGGCCGACGTTTGGTGTCTGGAGTAAGGTCTATTGCGCCTTCGCACGCTTGATGTCCGACTCGGCACCAACGCAGGTGATCCCGCTTTTAACTTCTTCAAGACGATACTGCGGTTCGTGGGAGGTCTCAGGGATCAACTGAATGATATAGTAGATGTGACGGCTGTCCTTGCGTGGGTTTGCCAGCACAACTGCTTGACCAACCGCGAATCTGTGGCGCATGGGCACCTGTCTCTGCGTTGCCACTGATCCCATGCCACCCCGACGCAAAGCTTTTGATCATTTGATGAACGCGCATTAGCGAGCTGTGAGTTCCCTCTAACAAGACAGCGATGAATGGACCCTTTCAAGATTCACTTATGATCGAGACACAGGAGGCTTAGGGATGCTGGGGCAGTTAATGGCGGGCCCGCTCAAATGGGTGCGACCAACCCTGGACAACGTCAGCCCTAAGTTGGACCAGCACCGTTGAATGCATCGGTGCCCCACACTGTCTCATCCATCTCAAACCAAACCCTACTCGCAGGCTTGAAACAGGGCTTTTCGCGTTGCACAAAAACAGAGCTTGTCTGGCGCAGATTCCCGGCTAAAGATAGACTTCCACAGGCCAAACTCAAGCTAACCTGCGGAAGTCGCTTGGGAAACGGGAGAGCCTTATGGAACGCCACCTGTGCCCGCAATGCGCTTGCGATGCAGCATCCGTCCTGAGCTTCAGGACAGATGATGGACGTTTCGCCGCCGCCGTCCAGTGCCATGTCTCCGGTTACGAGAAGCCGACTACCGAGGGCTTTGAGGATGAACAAGCAGCCTGCGAGGCTGCCAAACGCGAGTGGCGTCAGGTCGCTTAAGAGCCTCACCGCCTCTCACTGACTATACCGAGTCGTGTCTGTAAGGTGGTTGAGGAATGCTTTTGTGGGCGGCCCGCAGGGCGGCCGACCAGCGCTCGCTCAAGTCATGAAAGTAAGGCTCACCAGGCTCGATGCGGTGGAGAACCTCAAAGGTGAGCGCGTCTCGCCGCGCGATCGCCAGGTCGATAGGGAGTCCGACCCCGATGTTCGAGCGCATGGTCGAGTCCATCGAGATCAGGCCGATCTTCAAGGCCTCATACAGATCCGTGTTGTAGCGAACAGCCCGATCCAGAATGGGCTTGCCGTACTTGTGTTCGCCAATTTGGAGATAGGGAGCATCGGGCCCGCAGCGAATGAAATTACCGGCTGAGTAGACGAGGTAGAGTTCCACCGGCCCGCCCGCAATCTGCCCTCCGAACAGGAAGGTCACGTCGAACCGCAGGCTCGCCTGCTCCAAGGCTGGCTGCTCGAGAGCCCGCACCTGCCGAATGGCCCGGCCGATCAGCAGCGCCGCCTGAAACAACGTTGGCACGGACTGCAGCGTCTCAGCCTCGCCGGTCTCGTCATTGCGCAGCCCCTCAGTCAAAAGCCCCAACACAGACTGCGACAGGGACAGGTTGCCGGCACTGGCCAGGACCAGAACGCGCTCTCCTGGAACTGCCACCGTTGTGAGCTTGCGATAGGTAGAGATGTCATCGAGCCCCGCATTTGTGCGGGTGTCGGCGATCAGCACCAGGCCCTGCTCCACCAGAACTCCGACACAGTACGTCATCGACGGCCCTCACCCGCATCTAAGTGATCTGAGAATGCCGAGCCCGATAGGCTTGTGCAACAAACGGTTGACCCGCCGGAGCGCTCCTCAATGTAGACAGAATGCAAGAAATACGGCAAACTTAACTATGCAAAAGCTTAGCAATGAGAACGCAGGTTCAGCCTGATGTTGAATATAAACGTGCCCATAACGTTTCAGCGCACAGTAAGTTCCAGATGAAAATTTAGGCTTGCTTAATGCTTACTTCGGCGCGAAGGTCCGCGGGCGAGGTTTCTGCTGCGTTGCAGAGGCGTCGCCGAGAGGAGAAGCGCCATGCCCAACCGCAACCAAGACCAAGGCAATCAGGGCCAGGATCGGAACCAGCAGAGCCAGACCAACCAAGGCCGGAACCCACAGGGTTCGGATCGGAAGAACCAGGGACAATCCCGAGATCAGCAGAACCAAAGCGGCCAGGATCGGAAGCAGCAGGATCAGCAGAACCCGGGTCGGAATCCGCAGGGCTCAGATCAGGACCGGGATCAAACCCAACGCTGAGTGCTCGTGGTTAAGTCGGAACGGCTCTCCTCCCATGGGCGAGCCGTGCTCTTGCTCACGGGACATGACAGGCTTCTTTCCGGCTGGCAC
>KI912068.1:3180-4958 GCA_000517005.1 Microvirga lupini | reverse complement strand
GGGCCGCTTTTAGCGGCCTTTTTTCTTAGGTGCCTTGTTCTAGCCAAAGCTACAATCGAGCCGCAAGTAGACTTCTGGCTTACAAAAGTGGCCCATTCCCGCAGATGCGTGCACCTCTTAAGCACAGCACGTCGAGCGCGTCTGTCTGGTAGCCGACCAAACTCAACCTCGATCCCGTTACTTTTGGCAGGTAGGTGCTTCCTATTTTTGCCGCCCGAAGAACGCGGCGATCAAACCTCCGGATCGGCGGACTTCCTGGCGCTCAAGGCGGACCACATGTCGGTCATGTTCGCCGTCTGGCTCCTGGACCGTCTCCTCCGGAACCTCAACTGGTTTCATCTCTGTAACCCGCCCTGGGTCATTGTCCTCCATCCCGCCCTGCTCTGTGGTCGAAAGTACCTCAACCCGGCCTGGAAAGTCCCTCGGGCATTCGTAGCGGACATAATCCTGGAAACCGGGTCTGAGCCGGTGCTCGCGGTCGAGAATGACCTCGTGCGTGACCTCCACCACAAAGAAGCGCCCTTCTGGGGCCGTCACATCAACCCGCCTGACCACACCCTCGGAAAAGCTCTTCATCGGACCAGGGGGATGGAAGTGAACGCGAACCTGATCTCCAACTCCAATCTTGATCGGCAATGTCTCAGACATTCAGAGTCGATACCCCTGTTCTCGGCAGGCGCTGAGACGCCCACATAGCAGCTTGGGTGCGGTTTGATGCACCGATCTTGCGCAGTATAGCTTTGACGTGAACCTTGATCGTCGCCTCCGTGATATCAAGCTTACGGGCAATAACCTTGTTGGGCGCTCCTTCCCGCAAGCAGCCCAAGATTTGCGCCTCACGTGCGGAGAGTTTTGGATGGTTCAGATCAGACAGGCGTGGCACTGCGATACTGTGCTGAAGCGGCTGATCCCAGTGCTGTGGAGCCGCATCCATGATCGAGCGCAGGACCTCAAAGGGCAGTACACTCTCCCCGAGCACGACCAGTTCAAACGATTTGATGAGAACCTCGGGAGCAGTGGCTGTGAGACAGAAGCCGTTGACGCCTACCTCATGTCCCGTCCTCACGAGATCGAGGTCGTATTTATCCGCCAGAACAACGATGCGAGCCTCCGGAAATTGCTCTCGCACCTGTTCGACCATCTCAAGCACGCGACCGGTGTTCTGATTGGCCTCGATCAGAACCAGGGCAACCTCTGCAACCAGCTTCTGAAACCGTCGTGAACCTGCAATAGGAGAAGCTACCTCGGCAATGACGAAGGGGCTCCTCGACAGAATGCGTTGGAGCCCCGAGCGCAGCAGGGAGTTATCGCAAATCAGAGCCGTTGGGATCGCCGGGGTGAGATCGGAACCGGCCAGAGATGAGCGATTGTTTGCAAGCATCAGCGTTTGCGCAGCCATGCGTACCCCCTGTTTGGCTTCGTCAGTCAAGAGAAGGTAAACAAGAGGCAATAACTCTGTCAGTCGGGTACCCGACGAAAGCTGACAGCCAATAGTCCTAAACATTACCAATGCTCACCTTCTGGCAGAGTAGGCTTAGCAATATAAAGCTCGACTGGCGATCTACGCTTAGCTTTGTTTGCTAGAAGGGTCTCAGGCTGTGTTTTGGAACAGGTAGAAGCCGTTGTAGCGCACACCAGCACGGGCTGCTCTATCGTGAAAGCCGGACGGGGCAACATCCTGGCGGCGGAGAACCCGCTCGAATGACCATGCCTCTGCGTCAATGAAGCCGGGAACGGAACGGTCCTCAGGCACTGCGCAGAGAAGTTTGGGTCGTTCC
>KI912068.1:2429-3080 GCA_000517005.1 Microvirga lupini | reverse complement strand
GGTGAGGAGCATCGGGCCCGAGCTTGCAACTGTCCTCGACAAGGAGGTGTTCTACCGATGCTTTGCCAGCCGGCGCCACGTGGCCGCCTATGTGGGGCTGACCCCCAGTCCGTTTGCGAGCGGCCGCAGGTCGCGCGAGCAGGGCATCACCAAGGCGGGTAACGCCCGCGCCCGCAAGGCACTGATCGAACTCGCCTGGCTTTGGGTACGCAACCAGCCTGACAGTGCACTCGCGGCCTGGTTCCGCAGCCGTGTGGGTTCGGCCACCGGTCGGGTCAGACGCATTGCGATTGTGGCTCTCGCCCGTAAGCTGCTGATCCTGCTGTGGCGCTATGTCGAAACAGGCGCCCTGCCAGCCGATGTGGCCGTGAAGCCCTGAACCTCTTTGCGTGCTGGCGCTGGAGTGTCAGCGCGTGATGTCTGAGGGGAGTGCGACCGCCTTATCCCCCTGGCTGGAACAATGCCGCGAAAAAGAATGGTCGCGCTCACCTTGGAGCCCGTTCCCGATGCATGCGGGATTATGGTCAGGGCTTAGGCCCAACCGGATATAAGGTGATGCGGACGAACGGTTCGCATGAGCGCCATCGGGCTCAACCTCGGAGATCACGGCAGCACCTGCGACCCGCACTTGACTGACGTATCGGCCCATAT
>KI912068.1:0-2329 GCA_000517005.1 Microvirga lupini | reverse complement strand
AAATCCTCTCCCACCTGAGGTCATGCCATCGGTTGACGCTGGCACAGGCCAGAGGCGCACCTCGGGGCCGTCGGCGTAGACACCGAGTTGTGGTGGCTGGCGGCCCCATGTACCTGGAACGTCTTCAAATGGCAGATACTGTTGAAAAAGTCTGCAACTGCCGCTTTTCGTGTGGCCAGCATACAGGATGCTGGGTCTCGTCTGGCACGCGGACGCTAGTAATAGATCGACGAAGCAGTGCCCGGGAGTTTTTCAACGAAATCGGCACGAGGCAGACCTAAGCCGAACTTCGGCAAGAGGGGAGTAAAGACGACCTATGCAAGGCAACGCTCGAAGACCGTACCTGGTCCATCCCTGACATCCGACAACGCTTCCTTCAGCGGCTCAGGAAGGCACGAGCGTGCTCAACCTCGGCTAAGCCTGGCTGAGCTCGTGCCGCAACCTCAAGCAGGTGCCCGTAATGTCGCCGCGCCGCCGCACCATCGCTGCCCAACTCAGCCGCCCGCGCGGCACCATAGGTGGCACGGAATCGGCCGGGCTCTGTCTTCTGGACGGCCTCATACTCGCGCTGCGCCTCGGCGGAGCGGCCCATCATCAGCAGCATCTCCCCCAGTTGCTCGCGAGCCGGGAAGAGTGGCCCAGGCGTGACCGGATGCTTGTCCGTCCGCTCCTCGCGCTCAGCCGCCTCTCGTATCGTGGTGATTGCCAGATCATGTTGGGTTCGGGCAAAGGCAACCCACGCTTCAGCCGCGAGGCGCAGGATCTCCGTCTGCTCCGCCCAATAGGCATCGCTGCCACGAAGAGCCGCCGCAGCAGCCTTCAGCGCCTCGATGTCCGCAGCCGCCGCATCCGGGCGTCCCGCCCGAGCCGCGCCCACCGCACGAGCGAAGTGCGTGTTTGCGACAACCAGCGGTGCGGTTTGTTCGCCCGGAGTGAGAGCCGCGGCCTCCTCCCAAGCCCCGCGTTCGAGAGCAAAACGGGCCGGCATCACCGTCAGGGCCCACGCAAAGATCGGGGCCGGCGCGCTCCACGAGGCAAAGCGCCCCAAGTCGGTGACCACGCGCCGTGCCGCCTCAATCTGCCCGGTTTGGAGGTAGCCGTACACCATGTAGTCCAGCGCATGGATCTCGTCGAAGACGGCCTGCCGCGCCCGTGCCGTCTCCGCGGAGCGGCGGTTGGTCTCGATCGAGTCCTCCCAGCGCCCGATCCGGGTGAAGATGTGGGAGGGCATGTGCAGCGCGTGCGGGGCGTCCGCTGCAATCTCGGCATAGCGCTCGGCTGCGGCCACACCCCGCGCCGCAAGCGCCGGCGTGTCATAGGTGTGGATCAAGTAATGGGCAATGCCAGGATGCTGCGGTTGCCGCGTCCATGCACGTTCCAGGATCTCCGCGGCGCGAAGCTGGCGCGCGTAGGTCTTGTCCGTCGGTGGCGCTGCCATTGCCAGAGCGAGGGCGTAATGGATGCCAACCTCTGGGTCGTCGGGAAAGCGTTCGTACAACCCGCTCATCGCCTGCTCATAGCGCTCCAGGCGAGCTCTGTGCGTCGCCGGGTCCTCATTGCCGTAAAGCTCAGACAGAGCGGCGATGAAGCCGGCCTCGCGGTCGCTCCGGGCCCCGATCCGCCGCGCCTCCTCAAGCACAGCGCGGCCCTGCCGGAGGTTTGCGGCGGTGGTGACGGTGAAGGGATTCACCAACAGGGCCATGGCCTCGCCCCAGTAAGCCATGACGCAGGTTGGATCGCGCTCGCGCACCCGCCGGAAGGCTTCGCCGGCTGCTTGGTACCAGAACGAGTGCTGCAACTTCATCGCCTCGTCGAAGGCGGCCTGCGCCTCCGGCGTACAACTGACGGGGAAATGAACTTCGCCGAGGGTCGCCGCGCTTGGGGAGGCACCCTGCGCGTGGTCGTGATGTTGCTGAGCCTGCCCCCATGCCGGGCAGAGCATGAGAGCCAGGGCAAAAGCCCAGAGCTTGGATTGTGCTGGCATCGCTTCCTCCCTGCCGGAAGACCCGATGGGTGCCCGGCGTCATCAGCGAAGTCCCAGCCCAACTCACCATACGCCTAGCCTAGCTCGGCTTCAACGGCTCTGCACGAGTGATCTTTGATCGATCGCTCTTCCAGTTTCATTAAAGGCAGGCCGCCGGCTTAGTGGGGAAAACCCACCGGAATAATAGGTCTTGGGGCATCGGTAGATGGTCGTCTGGCGTGGCGGATCGGCAGCATTGGAGAGTTCCTAAGAGTTCACGTAGCCGTTACATACGCGAACTACGAAAGGGCCGCTTCTGTGAAGGGTTTCGGATGCCGGCCATCACGACGCGGGCACATGCACCGG
>KI912067.1:65928-67804 GCA_000517005.1 Microvirga lupini | reverse complement strand
TGTGCGGGTTGGACCGATGGCTTCGCCCGCAGCGTCAGGTGCCGCCGCGGCAACAGGTGCGGTGCTTGGCTCGGCAGATCTCTGATCCGTGGTGAACCAGAGGCCAGCTCCGCCGAGCACGACGAGGGCGGTCGCCACAGCAGCAGGGAGGAGCCAGCGCCGCCTGCCTATTGGTTCGGGGGAAGCTTCAGCCGTGTAGGTGTCGAGGCGAACCCGATAGCACCGAACCGGACGGGCGATGTTGCGCACGCTCTGCTCGCCCAGATCCTCGAACCCGACGGGAATCCGGTCACGAACCTGATCACGCACTGAGCGGGCGACGCAGATGCCGTCGACATCAGCCAAGGCTTGCAGGCGGGCGGCGATATTGACGCCGTCGCCCAGGACATCTCCTTCCTCAATGACGACGTCGCCCAAGTTGATGCCGATCCGGAACCGGATGCGCCGATCCTCCGGGACAGCGGCCTCGCGGGCTGCCATGGCAATCTGGATCTCGGCGGCGCACCGGACCGCCTCGACGGGACTGGCGAACTCGACGAGCAACCCGTCACCCATAGTCTTAACGGTCCGTCCGCCGTGCCGGGCAATTGAGGGGTCAATCAGAGTCCGGCGGAGGGTCCTCAGCCTCGCAATCGCGCCTTCCTCGTCCAGCCCGATCAGGCGCGAGTAACCTGCCACGTCGGCGCACACGATGGTCACCAGCTTGCGCTCCATGGAGCGCTCCTTGACCGTTGAAACCTACCATCTGAAGCCTACTCTCCAGGCATGGATAGAGGAAGATAGCAACCGAACGCGCCCAGAGTGCTACCTCAGGTTTGAAGATTACTGTGAAAATGGGCCTCAACTAGCCTTCCCCTTTGGAAAGAGAGTCCCCTCAGATTCCGATCGACTCTGGCCAGGCTTCCTGGCATAAGCGTGGCCGTGCAAAGGCTCATACGACAGCTCTGACCCGAACCGCCGCGACCCCGACCAGGGTCGCCAAGCGTAGCCGCTGTCCTAGATACGGCCACTCCCGGCCGCCGGAGCCAAAGCATGCATCTCGCCATCGTCCCCATGGAGTTCACGATCCCGACCGTCGTCGGGGGCTGTGAAATACCGCGCTCGCACTTCCTCGTTCCGAGGGAGGCGCTGAGCCATGGGGCAGCACTTCCTCCTGTCGCCCCAGGCGCGCGACCTGACCATCACCCAACTCTCCGCGATGCAGGAGAGGACCGCCAAGAAGTTGTTCCGGCAAGCCCGTTGGCCTGAGACGGACGGCGAGCCGTATTGCCCGCATTGCGGCAACCTGCACTGCTATGAGATGTCCCGTGAGCGCTTCAAGTGCTCTGCCAGGGAATGCAAGGCCGTCTTCACCGTTACATCCGGTACCGCCTTCGCTTGGCGCAAGCTGCCGTTCAAGAAGATGCTGCTGGCAATCTGGTTTGCGGCGAATTGCGCCAAGGGTAAGGCCGCTCTCCAGCTCTCACGGGAGCTCGGCGTCCAGTACAAGACCGCCTGGGCGCTCCTGATGAAGCTCAGGGAGGTCGTGGCCTCACGCAGGGACAAGATGGTCCTCGAGGGCGAGGTCGAGATCGACGGAAAGTACGCGGGCGGGCATGTACGCCCCGAAAATAGGGCCGAGGATCGGGTTGACCGTCGCCTGAAGAAGAACCGTAGCCCGGACCGTCTTTGCGCCCTGGCGATCCGGCAACGGGGTTTCCTCGGTCAGACCTTCACCCGGATCATCCGCGAGGAGGACAGTGACGCCGCCTGGGCCGCCGTGAGGGATCATGTGTCACGCGACGCGAAGGTCTTCGCGGACGAGCACGGCAGCTACAACGATCTCGTCGGCCTCAATCGGATGGGACGAGTGAACCACTCGAAGGCGTATTCCTCC
>KI912067.1:65576-65828 GCA_000517005.1 Microvirga lupini | reverse complement strand
GTCGAGGCGATCCCCGCCGTGATCTCGCTCTGCGTTTCGATCAGCTCGGCCCGCGGTCGGTCGAACCGGTCCGCCCACAGATGCGCTCCGGTCTCGGCATCGATGAGCTGGGCATTGACCCGCACCATGTCATTGCTTCGCCGGACGCTGCCCTCGAGCACGTAGCGCACGCCCAGATCGCGGCCGACCTGTCGCACATCGACCGACTTGTTCTTGTAGGTGAAGGCAGTGTTGCGCGCGATTACGAAGCTA
>KI912067.1:61508-65476 GCA_000517005.1 Microvirga lupini | reverse complement strand
GCGTCCGTACCAGGGTTCGCGTTCCGGATCATGGCGCGTCGATGAGGCTTTGTATTTGATGGGTGTTGTGGGTCATTCCCCAACATGAGGCCGGGACAGCCCGAATGAGACTTAAGACAGAAGTCTGCCACATAGATGGTGCGCCCGGCCTCACCTACGCGACCCAGCTGAGATTGGATGGTATCAAAGGTCATCCCGATACGGGTAAACCTGCATTGACAAGGTTGATCAGCGCAAGGGGCATTCCCAGTGAGAGGAAGCTCTATGACGGTGTTCTTCGGCATTGATGTTGCGAAGGAGAAACTCGATTGCGCGGTGGTCGTTCACGACCGACAGCGTCCCATCGGACAGAAGTCATTTCCCAACACCCCAGACGGCATCGAGCGAGCGGCCGCCTGGGTGATGAAGGTTTCTAAGGCCGAGTTCTTGGAGGTTCATGCCGTCCTCGAGCCGACAGCGGCCTACCACGAGCTCGCGGCTCGGCTCCTGACTGCCAAAGGCATGACGGTCTCTCTCGTCAATCCCGCTCAGATCCGCAGTTTTGCGAAAGGCATGGCTGTTTTGAGTAAAACTGACCGGATTGATGCAGTGCTCCTCGCTCGATACGGCTGCTTGGCCCGACCAAAGGCCTGGACCCCACCCGCCGAGCGCCTGATCGACCTCCAGGCACTGCTCGCACGGCTGGACGATCTGGAAGGCGATCTGCGCCGGGAGCAGAACCGGTATGAGCAGGCCTGTGTCCGTGGCTGCCCAGGTGCCATCAAGCACTCATTCGTCACGAGCATCAGGGCACTCAAAGCTCAATGTAAACGCCTGCAACAGGCGATCGCAGAGCACTTCGCTGCTCACGCGGATCTCCAGGCAGATCTGCAGAGACTGCGGACCATACCGGCTGTGGGTCCGAAGACTGCCATGCGGATGCTGGTACTGTTGCAGAGCCGCCCCTTCGAGACAGCTCGCCAAGTTGCAGCCTTCCTGGGTCTAGCACCGATCGAAAGGCAGTCGGGCCGGAGCGTTCGCGGGCGGCCACGGCTCTCGAAAGCTGGCAGCTCCCGCCTGCGTGCCGCACTCTACATAGCGGCTGTTGTCGCCACGAAGGTGAACCCGGACATCAAGGCCCAGCAACAGCGGATGCTCGAGCGAGGGAAGGCTAAAATGTCGACCTTAGGAGCTGCTATGCGCAAGCTGGTTCATATCTGCTTTGGCGTCCTCAAAAGCCAAGACAACTATCGCTTCCCAGCGGCCAACCAGACTTGACTGCTCAGACGGTATCTATGTTCGAGTGGGTGGTCAGTGGAAGTATCTGTTCCGGGCTGTCGACAAACACGGGCAGCTGATCGACTTCATGCTCTCCAACCGGCGCGATACCGGAGCAGCCTATCGCTTCCTTCGCAAAGCCCTGAAGACGATGAGTGACTGCCCGCTATCCTCGATTACAACTGACAAACTGGCATCGTACCCGAAGGCAATCCGACGCTTGCAAAGTGAAGGACTGCTGTCGAAGGACGCCGAGCATCGGACATCGAAATATATGAACAACATCATCGAGGCAGACCATGGCGCGCTTAAGCGCGTGATCCGGCCAACGCGCGGCTTCCAGAGGATGGCAACAGCCTACGCCACCATCAAAGGCTTCGAGGCGATGCGGATGATCCGCCGCGGCCATTGTGTTCTGCCGCAGCCCGGCGTGACAGGCGAAATCCGTCTCGTCAACCAGCTCTTTGGTCTTGCCGCCTGAGCACTCGGTTCGACCGGGTTCGTTATGCCCTTTCAAGTTAATGCAACGGAGCCGTCATAAGTCCGTGCCAGAATCCGCATCATCGGCTGGATAGGCGATCCGTCTCGCTTAGTATCCACTCGCGAAAGGCGAGAATGCGTGGATCGTCGCTGCTACTCTCCGGGTAAACCAGATGATAGGCATATTCCGGTGCCACACTGATGCCGATGTCGAATACCCTCACCAGCCTCCCATCGGCGAGGTCGTTCGCGATCATGTTGAGGTCGGCCAGGCCGACCCCGCCGCCTTCGATGACCGCTTGAACGACATGGCTCGAATCGGGGAAGCCAACGCACCGGCCGTCATCGAAGTCGTTGACGCCGGCCGCAGCCATCCACATGCGCCAATTGGGCCAGACCATGCCGCCGGTCTTCCAGTCCACGTGGAAGAGCGTGTGATGAAGGAGATCCCGCGGCTCTTCCAATCTGGCACCGCTCTCGATCAGCTTCGGACTACAGACCGGGGCGATGACCGTGTCGAACAAGCGGTCTGATCGCGCATGTTCATAGTTCCCGGTGCCGAACCGGATGGCGCCATCGATATCGTCGACGGCGAAGTCCCGTATCTCGTCGGCAATGTCAAAGGTCAGTTCAAGAGTTGGGTTTTCGGCCCGGAAGCGCGGGAGCCTAGGCAGGAGCCAGTTCGTAGCAAATCGTGCGCTGGTCGAGATATGCAGGTGCGCCGGGTTCCGGGCGATTCTGCGGGCGCGGCTGATGCCGCGTTGCAATGTGTCCAGGGCTTCGGCGGCGGCCTCAAGTAACAGGGCACCGCTCGGCGTGAGCTGGATGCTGCGACTGGTGCGCGTAAACAGCACGATGCCGAGTTGCTCCTCGATTTCCTTGATCTGATGGCTGACTGCCGCCGGCGTCAGCCCGACCTCAGCGGCGGCACGCGTGAAGTTCAGGTGCCGCCCCGCCGCCTCGAAAGTCCTGAGGGCTCGTGTTCCGGGCAGCATGCGGCTCATCGATCTTCAAGTCCTATTTGATGATTCAATGAGAACTATTCGTTTTTCCAAACTCCTTCAATCGGAGATGGTCTGGGCATCGACAACCATGTGTCCGGGGACAGAGCACCTGTCGGTCCCGGTATCAATCCCGGAGTGAATGCATGTCAGCGTCCGCAGCCTCTTTCGTCGTTCAACGCAATGGTCAGACGGCGAACGCCGACGACCTGGCGCCACTCGCCTTCGCGGGCTACGCCCACTTCACTGCGATGCAAGTGCGTGGGGGTAAGGTTCGGGGCCTTGACCTCCATCTGGAGCGGCTTCGGGGTGCCTCGGTGGAACTGTTCGGTCGGGTCCTGCCTGACGATCGGGTTCGATCCTATCTGCGGGCGGCGCTGGAGGCCGGCCCGGCTGACCTCTCACTGCTGGCGACGGTGTACTCCCCGGCCGGAGAGTTCACGATGGCCGGAGCCGACATCGAGCCTGAGGTGTTGATCCGAACCGGACCAGCCGCCTCTGGCCCAAAGGGCCCGCTGGCATTGGCGACGGTCGAATACGAGCGGGTTGTCCCGACCGTGAAGCATGTCGGCGAGGTGGCCAAGACGTACTTCCTCCGGCACGCGGTCCAGCAAGGTTTCGATGACGCCGCCTTCGTTGATCGGCGGGGGCGGCTGAGCGAAGGAACCATCTGGAACCTGGCCTTCTGGGACGGCACCGCGGTGGTATGGCCCAAGGCTGAAATGCTGGCCGGCACCACGATGGGTATCGTTCGCCGGCAACTGGATCGCCTCGGTGTCCCCCAGCGCATCCAGGAGGTCACGCCGGACGACCTGCCGGCGTTGGCTGGAGCTGTGGTTATGAACTCGTGGACACCCGGTGTGCCGGTACACCGGATCGGCTCGGTACCCTTGCCCGAGGCGCCATCCTTCCTGGACGTGCTTCACCGCGCCTACCAGGCTGAGCCACTCGTCTCGCTCTAGGGGCCATTACGGCGCATTTTGCCTCGGAGGGTACTGGCTATCCTGTGGCACTTGTTACCGAATGCCGGGTGCTCTTATCCGGACGTTGCACAAGGCCGGTTCCGCGAAATCTTGCAATTATGTCAGTCCCTAGCATCTTGGCGGGGCATCGTCAAATTAACCGGAGAGTGACTGGATCGAGGCATATGTGAGGGATGAAGAAGCCTCGTCATTCCCGCTATGCCCGCCACCGCTTTCCCGCTGAAGTGATCAGCCACGCGGTCTGGCT
>KI912067.1:58568-61408 GCA_000517005.1 Microvirga lupini | reverse complement strand
GGCCTTCGGTGCTGGTGCCGTCATTGCAGCTGCGGTATGAGCCGCTCAGCTTGTTCTCCGGGTTGCACCAGAACCCGCTGCGCTGACGTGAGCTGAGGGTGGCTCTCTGGCGGAAACGCATTGGCGACCAGGCCAAGCAAGTCGAGTAACATCACTGCTGCTACAGCCAACACTGCGCGCACATTATCGAAGCGATTGAGCATGGACAGGTGTCCCAACGCGCCATTGACGTTTACCTTTCAAGACTACGCCGCAATTGCGAACCTCTCAATTGTACATGGGTTCGGCTTGGGACGTACCACGGTGCGACGGCCTTCCGCCGTAGGGATCAGGTTACTTATACCTTGATGTTATTGCTGTCTCGCATCTAGGTCGTACGAATAGAGTTGCTCGGCAATCTCGCCCAATTCCTGATTGGATGTGCCGGGTACGACTTCTCGCCACGAGAACCCACAAGCGCCGCAGGAGGCAATGATGGACGCAAAGACCGACGAGAACGCGGGCAAGTGCCCGTTCACCGGCGGAACCAGCGGCCGCAGGAACCGCGACTGGTGGCCGAACGCCCTCGATATCGAGGTGCTCCATCGGAACTCCTCGCTGTCCGATCCGATGGGGAAGGAGTTCGACTATGCGAAGGAATTCACGAGCCTCGACCTGAACGCCGTCATCAAGGACCTGCATGCGGTGATGACGGATTCGCAGGACTGGTGGCCCGCCGACTTCGGCCACTATGGTGGGCTGATGATCCGCATGGCGTGGCACAGCGCGGGAACGTACCGCATCACCGACGGCCGGGGCGGTGCCGGGGCCGGCCAGCAGCGTTTCGCGCCGCTCAACAGCTGGCCGGACAACGCCAACCTCGACAAGGCGCGCAGGCTGCTGTGGCCGATCAAGCAGAAATACGGCCGGAAAATCTCCTGGGCCGATCTGATGATTCTCGCCGGCAACGTCGCGCTCGAGTCGATGGGCTTCAAAACGTTCGGCTTCGCCGGCGGCCGCGCCGACGTGTGGGAGCCCGAAGAGCTCTTCTGGGGTCCCGAGGGAACGTGGCTCGGTGATGAACGCTACAGCGGCGAACGCCAGCTCGCGGAGCCCCTCGGCGCGGTGCAGATGGGCCTGATCTACGTCAATCCGGAAGGGCCGAACGGCCAGCCGGACCCGGTCGCGGCGGCCAAGGACATCCGCGAAACCTTCTACCGCATGGCGATGAACGACGAGGAGACCGTCGCACTGATCGCCGGCGGCCACACCTTCGGCAAGACCCACGGCGCGGGCGATCCGTCCTTCATGGGCCCGGAGCCCGAGGCTGGCGCACTCGAGGATCAGGGCCTCGGCTGGAAGAGCAAGCACGGCAGAGGCTTTGGGCCTGACACTATCACCGGCGGCCCGGAGGTCATTTGGTCACAGACGCCGACCAAGTGGAGCAATTACTTCTTCGACAATCTGTTCAAGTACGAATGGGAGCTGACCAAGAGCCCGGCCGGTGCGTGGCAGTGGCAGGCGAAAGGCGCTGAGCCTTCGATGCCGGATCCCTTCGACGAGTCGAAGAAGCGCGTGCCGACGATGCTGACGACCGACCTGGCGCTGCGTTTTGACCCTATCTACGAGAAAATCTCGCGGCGGTTCTACGAGCATCCCGAACAGTTTGCGGACGCCTTCGCCCGCGCCTGGTTCAAGCTCACCCATCGCGACATGGGGCCGATCGTGCGCTATCTCGGCCCGCTTGTGCCGAAGGAGACGCTGATCTGGCAGGATCCGATCCCGGCTGTCGATCACCCGGTGATCGATGACCAGGATGCCGAGGGTCTGAAGGCGAAAATCCTCGCCTCCGGCTTGTCGGTGTCCGAGCTGGTCTCGACGGCGTGGGCGTCGGCCTCGACCTTCCGCGGCTCCGATAAGCGCGGCGGCGCCAACGGCGCACGCATCCGCCTGGCGCCACAGAAGGACTGGGAGGTCAACGAGCCCAAGCAGCTCGCCAGAGTCCTAAGTGTCCTCGAGAAGATCCAGCAGGACTTCAACAAGGCCAAGTCCGGCGGCACGAAGATCTCGCTCGCTGACCTCATCGTTCTCGCCGGCGGCGCGGCGATCGAGAAGGCTGCGAAAGACGCCGGGCTCAACGTGCAGGTCCCCTTCGCGCCAGGACGCACCGATGCCTCGCAGGAGCAGACCGACGTTGCCTCCTTCGCGCCGCTCGAACCACGGGCTGACGGCTTCCGCAATTATCTCCATAGCACGAAGCAGCAGTTCATGATGCCCGAGGAAGCCTTGATAGACCGGGCGGCATTGCTGGGGCTGACCGGACCGGAGATGACCGTTCTCGTCGGGGGTCTGCGCGTCCTCGGCGCCAATGCCGGCGGATCCAAGCACGGCGTCTTCACCAAGCAAGCCGAGAAGCTGACGAACGACTTCTTCGTCAACCTGCTCGACATGAGCACGGAGTGGCAGTCCCCGAATGCTGGTGGCGTCTACGAAGGCCGGGACCGCAAGACCAAGGTGGTCAAGTGGACTGCCACCCGCGCCGACCTGATCTTCGGTTCGCACTCGCAGCTTCGCGCGTTTGCGGAAGTCTATGCCTGCAGCGACTCCAAGGAAAAGTTCGTGCGAGACTTCGTCGCTGCGTGGACCAAGGTGATGAACGCGGATCGGTTCGATCTTGCCTCGTCCCGGCAGGCTGCCGCATAACCGCGTCCGCACGAGCCAACTGCAAACGGCCGGGATTTTCCCTGGCCACTTCTCTGTGTGTGCCGAGTATGAACGACAGCTTGGAGGTGGAAGTCCTTTAAGCCTGATGGCGGCGAAGGGCTAGCGGAGCGGCTCTGTTGCATTAACCTTGGCCGATT
>KI912067.1:58149-58468 GCA_000517005.1 Microvirga lupini | reverse complement strand
TCGTGAGCCAGCTCTTCGGTCTCGCCGCGTGAAGAAAGCTTTTGAATGGGTTCGTTATGCCCTTTTCCAAGTTACTGCAACGGAGCCGTGATGCCGAGGGGGCTCACTGCCGCTACCGCCACGAGGAGCACGATGGGAAGCCTGGGAGCGGGCTCCTTTTGAGAAATGCCAGAGCATATCATCATGGTCTCAGGCATTCCCCGATGTGATGAATTCCAACTATCCGCAACTCTTACCAGGCCCGGATGCTAACTCCGTCAGAAGCGTCGCCTCACATGCCACTCAACCCCTTCGTTCTGATTTGGAATGGAAGGACTCG
>KI912067.1:57671-58049 GCA_000517005.1 Microvirga lupini | reverse complement strand
CTAGCTTGCGCTGCCGTCCTCAACCAAGAAGTTGAGTGTGCAGACTGTTGCACCCGCCAAGTCGGTGACCTGCAGCCGCCACTCGCTTCCGCGCCACCCTTTCTTCCCAGCATCCCTGAGGAGTTCACCTGCCACCGTAATCGCATGGGCGCGGGCCTCGTCACGGCTGGCGAGGATGGTGCCGTGCCCGTCGAGAGCCTCTTCTCCGTCGCAGATGTGAAAGAAATACCTGAGCATGGTGGATGTCTGCACTTAGGGTTGTACGGAAGCAGCTTCAAGACAGCGATTGCAGCTCTGGAATTAGCTTACGCTTATGGTCCTCTGCTGCATCGTTCAGTATCATAAAGGCGGCGACTGCCGCGGCTAGAGCAATGAGCG
>KI912067.1:57283-57571 GCA_000517005.1 Microvirga lupini | reverse complement strand
CTGGCCGAGATGATGTCTGAGCGCGGCGTCGAGGTCGACCCGAGCACGATCTTTCGTTGCGTCCAGCACTATGCCCCAGAGCTTGAAAAGCGAGTTCGCCAATATCAGGGCTATCGATCTGAAGCATCGCGGGTCGACGAGACCTATGTGCGGGTCGGCGGGAAATGGAAATATCTGTTTCGTGCGGTCGACAAGCATGGGCAGCTGGTCGACTTCATACTGTTGGATCGGCGGAACACCCCGGCGGCTTATCGCTTCCTGCGCAAAGCTCTGAAGACGATGAGCGAC
>KI912067.1:29722-57183 GCA_000517005.1 Microvirga lupini | reverse complement strand
TTACCGGACTACCGTGAAGATCATTAGCACCGGTATGCCATGCTTATGGGATAGAGCTTCGGCAAAATCAGCCATTCCAGCGCATCCCAACACGATTGCTTCGGCACGATCGTGATGGATGGCTTGCTCTATCTCCTCGGAGATACGAGCCTGCGCGTCTGATCCGGGCCTTTCGAGATCAAGAACAGCTATCTCCGATGCTCGCACCCCCGAGCAGCGTGAAGAAAGTCCGTACTTTGTGAGATTATGTTTGATTGCCGGGACCGATCGTCGAAGAGTTGTTACGACACTGAACTGTCCGGCAATCAGACTAGCCATATGGAATGCTGCTTCACCAATGCCTATAACTGGCGACTCGGTATGGCAGCGGGCAGCATCGAGGCCGGTATCGTCAAAACAAGCGATAATAGCAGCATCATAATGATCGACATCTTTCATCGCCGCGATGAGACCAGGCACCGAAAAGGCCTCGTCGAAGTAGCCTTCGATGCTAACGGGACCAAACTTTGAGGTCAGCGCGGTGATCTCAGTGCTTGCAGAAGCAACGCTTCGTGCAGCGGCCTCGACCGTGCTGGTCATTGAGCGAGTTGTGTTGGGATTTACGATCAAGATGTTCATGAGGATTGGGCTTCCTGTAGCCGGTTGCAGAGTTTTATGCGGATTGCGAAGTTGTCAGCAGGTCAGCGAGGGTCATCGCAATCACCCGTGTCGCCTTGGTAAGGTCTGCTAGCGACAGCCTCTCATCTGCACGGTGGGCATTCGCCTCTTCGATCGTATGCGGTCCGGCCCCATAGAGGATCGCCGGGATACCTCTTGACGAGTAGTGGCGCGCATCCGTGTACAGTGGAACACCTTGCGTCGTAACTGGTTCGCCCATGATCTGAGTGGCATGCCGACAGAGGGTCCGAGACAGGGCTTCTCCGCCCGGAAGCGGGAGCAAGGGCTCAGCAAGTAGGATCCTGCGTACCGTTACTTGGACTTGCGGGTGTTCCCCGGCCGCCGCCTGTATGATCGTGTTGAGTTCTGCCTCGACCTCCGACCCATTTTCCTCCGGGATGAAGCGTCGGTCGAGGCGAAACACCACCTTGTCTGGTACAACGTTGGTATTGACGCCCCCAGTGATAAGCCCGACGGTCAGCTGCGGGCTTCCGATACCGGCAACTGCCGACACCCGCCCCGCCAAACTTCCGCGCCACTCGTAGAGGCGGGTCAGAATCGCTGTAGTGGCCTGTAGCGCGTCAACGCCCGTGAGCGGCTTTGCAGCATGTGCCGACCGCCCATCTACCTGTACTTCGAGGTGAAGACACCCATTATGGCCATTGACGACTGCGTATGAGAACCCCGCGGCGATGACGAGGTCTGGCTTCGACAAGCCTTCCTGAAGGATATAGGCTGGGCCAATCTCGCCTCCGGTCTCCTCGTCATACGTGAAGTGCAACTCGACGGTGCCTTTTAGGAAGCTCTTAATTGGCTCCAATGCCAGAAGGGCAAAGGCGTAGGTTGCAAAATCCGACTTGGAGACGGCAACGCCGCGGCCATACATCCAGCCGTCCGCAACCTCGGCTCCATAGGGGGGCCTCGCCCAACCCTCGCCGGGTGGCACAACATCACCATGAGCATTGAGCGCCACAATCGGTCCATCACCAAAGCGACGGCGAACAATGAGATTTGTCGCGCTCACCATACCGTTCGCCCGAACGACCGCCTCAGGTACCTGATGCCGTTCAACCGTGAAGCCCATCAACTCCAGGAGCTCGGCCGTGCGCATTGCATGGGCCGTACAGTCCCCCGGAGGATTGTCGGACGGCATCTTGACGATCTCGCTCAAGAACCGAACTTGATCAGCCTGAAGCGCATCCAACTCAAATCGAATTGCCTCAGAAATCCTCGGCCCGAAACTCTCGTTCATGCTTCTCTTATCCCGCTCACGGCATCATCTGGTTCAAAATGTTGCAGAAACTCGAGTAGAACGCGGATGGCGAGGTCTGCGTCGTCTGCTGTTATCGCCTCGGCTGGGTTGTGGCTTACGCCCCCAGCACACCGCACAAACAGCATTCCGATCGGGCATAGTGACGATATCGCGAGCCCATCATGCCCACCTCCACTTGGCAGCCGGTATGGCCTTAAATTCAGTCGCGCGACCGCCGCTTCGAGGGCTTTCACGAGCCAAGAGCTACAAGTTACTGCCGCTTCATCGTAGAAGCCCTCAGTTGTGACAGCTACCCGCCTCCGCCGTGCTATGGCCTGGAAGCTGTCTTGAAGAGCAGCGACTGTATTCTGCCGCACATCGTCCTTGGAGCTCCGAACGTCGATGTTGAACCCAACGCTAGGGGCTATGACGTTCACCACGCCTGGGCGGATTTCAATACATCCTGTCGTAGCAACAAGGTCTTCGGTCTGTTGGGCCAGTCGTTCAGCGGCGAGCACCATCTCGGCCGCCGCGGCCAAAGCATCTTGGCGCACGTTCATCGGCACCGTGCCGGCGTGGCCGGAGGTACCTGCGACCTCGACCTTGAACCTGGTGGCGCCGTTGATTGCGGTGATGACACCGATTGGCAGGCCCGCGCTTTCGAGGACAGGGCCTTGCTCGATGTGCACCTCGATGTAGCAGAGCACGTCCTCCTTACGTCTCGAGATTCTCGGGATTTCGAGAGGATCGCATCCAAACCGCGTTAGCGCGTCCCGGATCGTAATCCCCGCGCTATCCGCAGCATCAAGGTCTGCATCTTCGAGAATGCCCGCGACTGCCTTAGACCCAGTCAACGTTCTTGAAAATCGTACTCCCTCTTCATCGCCAAAAGCGAGGACCTCTATAGCAAAGGGAAGCCGCAGGCCTTTAGCGTGTAACTCAGCCACGGCGTGAATGCCGGTCAGGACACCCAGGCTTCCGTCGTACTTACCACCGTTCGTGACCGTATCGACATGGGATCCAATCAGGACACTGCGAGCGTTTAGTGTCGTTCCATCATAGCGGCCAATCACATTCCCAACGGCGTCAATCTCGGCCCTCATTCCTGCCGCCTGCATCCACTCGCGCACTTTGAGTGCAGCGGCCCGATGCTCGGGAGTCAGGTAAAGTCGCGTGATCTCCCCGTTTCGGCTCGAGAACTGAGCCAACTCGTCCAATCGCCTCATAATGAGGCTCCTTTCTCTGGACGACCTGGAATTGAAAGCGTCTTCGGATTGATGTTCCATGACTCGTCTCAGAAACGAACTCTGCCCCACACGCTTCGCTGGAAAAGATTGGGAGAGAAGAAGTTCGTAGCCCTTGACTATGGAGGATCACCATTTCGTGGGTATCCGCGAGCCTGCGGCACGAACTTTGCATGCCGTCAGCTTGGCGAGCTTTAGCATCGCAGCTTGCAAAATCCGCTTCCCGAAATTGCGAAGGAGGTTTGGGAATTGTTGTCTACGCAAATGCTGCGATCGTTAGGGTCGCAGCATCATCTGCGGGCACATACTCATCCGGAGGCATCCACGTGTGTTACAGCAGGCCTATTGTGCAGAAAGAAAAATAAGTTTCAATCACTTTCTGCTCAAATAGGGCCGTTCGTTCGAAGATTGTTCGCCCTGCACCGCGCGCTATGAGAATACGGATGGGGTGCAAGAAGAAACATTTGTTTCAGAACGCTTGCCCGGACAGCCGGTCGAATAGGTGATGTCCTCTCGGCGGGGCGGAGAGGCGCAGGATGCCAGATCCCGGCTATTATCTTGTCTCAAGGCATCAGCCACCGTGCCTTAGATTCCGGCTCCGCGAAGTCTCAGCGGCGAAGTCTGGCATTATTGGCGTGCCGTCATTCTGATCTCCCTTCGACGAAATCTGGTTGATGACGGAATCTTGGGCCCGCTGAAGATGCAAAGGCGCACTTTGGCGTACGTATTGGGGTGCTTGCGAAAGCATAGTGCTTCGCATAGGTTCGGCCAAACGTATCACTCCGTGCTGAATGCTTGATAGGCTAGGCATAGTAAAAGGAAGCCCATAGCGTGCGTTCCGATCCAAAATCCCAACCCGGACAGAAGGCGAAGTCATTAGAGGCACGCATTTACACAATTTACTCGTCGCTGTCGCCAGCTGAAAAGCGCCTTGCTGATGTTCTATTACAGTACCAGATGGATTTGCCGAGCTACACAGCGGGCGAACTTGCAGAGAAAGCAGAAGTCTCAAAAGCGACGGCAGCCCGTCTGATCCGTTCGCTGGGTTATGCAACTTACCCCGAGGCAAAGCGGCAAATCCGGAAGGAGCAGCATTGGGGCTCGCCTCTCGCTGGGCTCGCAGATCCGGACCAAGCACCCTCAGCCACTGTTTCTCTCAGCAAAACAGTTCAGATAGACCTCGACAATATTCGCACGACGGCCGAGAGCATATCCGAGAAGACTCTCTCCGATATCACCAAAGCGATCGTATCGGCCAGGCGGGTCTGGATTATGGGGCTGCGGAGCGGCTACGGCCTGGCATTTCATGCGGCACATTATCTGACGTTGATCAAGAGTGATGTTCAGGTTCTCCCCGCCGGCGGAGGTAGCTACTCTCATGAGATTGCGTCTATCGCTGAAGGGGATGTTCTGCTCGTCATTGCCTTCCGCAGACGGCCGCGGCTTCTGCCGACGATCCTCGAGGAAGCCCAGGCAGCAGGCGCAACAACAATACTCATTACTGACCTCAGTGCCTCTGCCAGCGCCAAAGCGGCGGAACATGTTTTGCGCTGCCGCTGCCAGTCCCCTTCACCGTTCAACTCATTTGTTGCTGCGGTGACTCTGATCAACTATCTCGCCTGGAGCGTCGCGACGGCAATGGAAGAGGAGGGTCTCGCGCGTCTTCAGAAGGTGGACCGATTGGTCGGTCTCCTCGACAACGTTTCAACACCACAGACGAGCAGCAGTCGCTAGCGCATTGGCTTTTTGCATCGAATTGATCATCGATCTGACCAGGCTGACTGAGACTCTGATTGCGAGGGAAGGGGTTAGTGGGTGGATGGCAGGCCCAGTCTACCACAGCCCCGGATTGGGCCAATAGGTCAGGTTTTGGCAGCGGCAACAACGAGCGCATCTTGTTGCGACGCACGATCCATGTGAAGGCCCTCTGTCGGCCGCGCGTCGATCAGATTGTGATAGCGGATTGGAGCCTCAGTAAGGTAGCCATCGGAAATTCCTTGCTGCCAGCGATCATAGGCTGCCAAATCAATGCGCGGCGTCGTCCACATCCCATTATCGCGATAGATATTGGTCAAACTGACGAGAAGGTCGGGATCGAAACGAGGAAATGTTTTAGCCAGAAATTCTCGGTATTCCGCAGCGTCCCGCTCGAGAACCCAATCCATTCCACGACCAAGAGCGCGGACAAACCTCTTTTGCGTGGCTAGCCGATCAAGGTCGGTTTCGCCCTCTGAATAGTAAACACTCCAAGGCACATCCCCACCCATCGTGGCCAAAGGTGCCACAATGTACCCGCCACCGGATTCCACGAGTGCGAGCGCTGAAGGATAGTCGATGACGAGATAGTCGCCCATTCCGCCCACGAAAAGTTTGGAGAGCAGGGCACCGTCGAGATCCTGCACAAATCCAACCGATGCCGGGTCGACGCCATGCTCGCGCAACAGGAGTTTTGTGAACAGTCCGACGCTGGCGCCGTTGCTTCCCTTCATCGAAACGACCTTGCCGGGCATCGCCGACCAGTCGAACGCACTGGCAGGCTCTCGACCGACAATAGCCAAAGGAGCGCGCGCAGCCACCTGGGCAAACGGGGTGTAGCGGGTGCCGCGGCCGAGGTGCATCGAGGGTACCCAAATTCCCCCGAGTACTGCATCGGCTTTGCCGGACCCCAGCTCCTTGAGCACGTTGTCCCATGGCGACGGCACCGTGACTGAAACCGACAAGCCTTCGTCAGCAAAAAAGCCCTGCCAATCGGCGACATATTCCGGCAGATAATTGAGGCTATGGCCTGTGGCCGAGATGTGGAAGTTCTGCATCATTAACTCGCGAGCTGGGCCACAAGGATAGCTGGCGTCGGGATGCGGACTCCACTGGCCTGGTCGAACCACACCACGTCTTCCGGGCGATAGTCGAGTGAGCAGCGCTCATCGATCCGAATCCTCGGATTACCCGGGATCTTGACGAAGACGAGATCATGTTCGAGCAATCGTGAATCGGCATTGGCCTCTGCCGAGAGCGGCCGGCAGCCGATGACGGTTTCCGCTCCTAAATTTTCGACAACTACAACCTGGGCCGGAATCAGGCCCTCTCCTTCGGCGCGCAACGCAAATTTCTCCGGTCGGAGCCCAAGGAGAAGGCGTTCGTGTCCTGGCATGGGACCATCGTGCTTCCAGGCGAGGCTATCAGATATTTTCAGCAGGCCGTGGCTCCGGGTTACCGGAATCAGGTTCATCGGTGGTGATCCCACAAACCGCGCGACAAAGGTGTTCGCCGGCTTGTCGTAAATTTCTTCAGGTGTATCGACCTGTTGGACAACTCCTTTGTCCATCACGATGATGCGAGTTGCCATCGTCATGGCCTCGACTTGGTCGTGGGTGACATAGACGAAAGTCTTGCCGACTTTATGATGGAGCGCAGAGATTTCGGAGCGCATCTGCGTGCGCAGCTTCGCATCGAGGTTCGAAAGCGGCTCGTCAAGAAGATAGAGCGACGGATTGCGGACGAGCGCGCGAGCGAGCGCGACGCGCTGCCGCTGACCGCCGGAAAGGCTCGCTGGCCGGCGATCGAGCAGTGTCTCCAGCTCAAGCTGGCGCGCAATTCGCCCTGTCCGAGTCGCGATGTCTGGGTTCTTCATCAGCCGCCAGCGGGCAATCGTGTTGACGATCGGCAGGTGATACCACTTCTTAAACAGGTCCATCATGAGTGGAAAGGCGATGTTCTCCCGAACGGTCATATGCGGATAGAGCGCATAGGTTTGGAAGACGAACGCCACGCCACGCTTCCTGGGCTCCCAGCTGTTGGCGAATTGTCCGTCGAACAGAAGTTCCCCGGATGTGATCTCAGCCAAACCCGCGATCATCCTGAGCAGAGTTGACTTGCCGCAGCCGGAAGGACCGAGGAGGACGAGGAACTCGCCGTCATGGATTTTCGTGCTGAATGCGTCGATCACCACGTTGTGACCGAACGACTTTGAGATGCTGTTGAAGACCAGTTCGGGCATGACTTATCCCTTTACCGCGCCGGTGGTGAGGCCAGCGACAATTTTGCGTTGGATGAGCAGGAAGAACACGATCGCCGGTAGACTGAAGACGAGCGCAGCTCCCATCACCGCCGACAGAGGTGTCTCGTATTGACCGATGAAGGAGGCAAGTCCGACGCTGGTTGGCCAAAGCTCCCTGTCCATCAGGAAAGTCGATGCGAACAGGAACTCATTCCATCCCGCAAAGAACGCGATCACGGCGGCGGCGGCAATGCTCGGCATGATAAGGGGCAGCACGATCATCGTAAGAATGCCAAAACGCGGGCAGTTGTCGATGATTGCGGATTCCTCGATTTCGTAGGGAACCGCATCCATGGCGCTTTTCAGAATGAACGCTGCGACAGGGAGAGAGAAGCCGACATTGGCGAGCACAAGGCCGACCAGGTTGTTGAGCAGACCCAGGGTTATGAACATGGCATAGAGCGGCACCAATATGAGCGCCTCTGGAACCACCTGCGTCATGAACAACAGAAACCCGACGGCTCCGCGCCCATGAAACCTGAAGCGGCTAAGGGCGTAACCGGCAATCGAACCGAGAACGAGGCTGAGCACGGTCCCACCAGAGGCAATCAGGAGAGTATTGAACAGCCACTTGCCGATCGGCATCTCTCTGAGCTCGTCAAAGAGAGCTGGAAGATTTTGAAGCTGCGGCCAGGCGACCTGTCCGGTGCCGTAGAGCTCTGAGCTCACTGCCAGCGCCGTCGTCGCCATCCAGTAGATCGGAAAGCCGGCAACAATAACCAAGACAGCGATAAGCAGATAGCGTAAGACGCTCAGGATGATTGTTTTGAGAGTCATCGAGACATCCACTTCATACGACGTTGTTCCACGACATAATGAACGGCTGCGACCATGAGGGCGAGCGCGAGGCCGACGGCTCCATAAGCGCTTGCCATTCCCAAGTCATGGTTTTCAAAAGCCGTCTGGCGTAACTCCACGACGAGCGTACCCGTGGAGCCTAGAGGACCACCACCTGTCAGAAGATAGATGATGTCGAAACGGCGGATTGACCAGACTGCGACGAGGAGGGCGACCAGCTGGACTGCCGGCCGGATGTGCGGCAGCGTCACGGCTCGAAAGACGCTCAGGGCATCGGCACCATCAATCCGGGCCGCCTCTCGAACCTCATGCGGGACGGATTGCAAAGCTGCCAGGACAACAAGCATCACGAATGGCGATACCTGCCAGACGGTAACCACAAGGATCGAAGCGAGTGCAAGATCCGTGCTGGTCAACCAAGCGAAGCGGCCGAGCTCGAGAAGCGAGGTGATCTGATTGAATACGCCCGAACTCTCATTGTACATCCAAAGCCAGATCAGGGATGCGGCTACGTTAGGGACCGCCCATCCGAATAGAAGAATTGCGCGTGCGATCGGCCGCTCTTTGAAGGGGCGATCAATCGCGAGCGCGGAAATTACGCCCAGCGCGACACCTAGTATGACGGATAGGGCAGCATAGACGATTGTGACCCGCAGGGATTGATAAAAAGCCGGATCCTGAAACAACCTCTCGTAGTTATCGAGACCGACGAAAGTGCTCCGATTGGGGTTGATGAGCCGCGTTCTCGTAAGACTCATCCACATCTGCCGGACCAGCGGCCAAAACATGAAAACGCCGAGATAAAGGATGGGCGGGAGGATGAACAGGTATGGAGCGATTTTGTCCATTCCGCGGCGCTTAGTGCTTAAGCTTGATGCCACATCATCCTCCCTCGCGCTAGAATTTCAGTCCGCTTAGAATTTGGCGTCAAGTTGCTTCTGCGTCTCGGCAAGCGCAACCTTGGGATCCACGCCGGAGATCATGACACGCTCGACCGCTTCCATGACGGCGCGCATGATCTGAGGCGTGTCGACCTCATGTTTGGGGATCAGGGTGCTGCGGGAATTGACGGCGAGCTCGGCAAAGGTCATCGCCCACGGATTAGCTGCACGGAATGCTTCGGTCACAGGAACATCAGTGGCGAGCATGTCCGGACCCGATGCCTCGCGAAGCGCCTGCTGACCGGCAGGGCTTACGAGCCAGGTAACAAACGCGAGCGCCGCGTCTTTGTTCTTGCTGTGAGTACTGACACCGACAAAGATCTGCTGGTGCGCGCCAGGATGCTTGAAGGGGAGGGGAGCGGCATGGAGGTCCGCGGAGGCAAGCGGCCCACCTGAAGCGATGTTGAGCGTACCACCGCTGTTGTCGATGCTGAAGGCAACGCGCTTCTCCTTGAAGCGAGTTCGTTGCGTTGGCATGCTGTCACCGATAGGCATAATGCCGGAGGCATAGGCTTTCTTAAAGGCAGTCACCGCTTCCACTGCCTCCGGAGTATTGACGGTCAGCTTGCCTTTGCTGTCGGCCCACTGGACGCCATACCCGTAAGCCCAGTTCTGGAAATCCATGAACCAGCCGGAGAAATCGTTGATCTGATGGCGGGATGTGAAGCCAATGACCCCAGGTGTCGCCGCTGACGCGGCCTTGGCAGCTGCGATGAGCTCATCGACTGTTGTTGGCACCTTCGCATTTGCGGCATCGAGCAGCGGCTTGTTATAGATCAGAGCATAGACCGCCCGCTGCCAGGCGACGCCAAGCCTTTCGCCATCAACCATGCCATTGTCGTTCGTCTTATTCAGGTTCTTCACGCCCTGAACAGCTTTGTCGAGGCTGACCAGAAAGCCAGCATCGGCAAGTGCAAAGAACAATTTCTCCTGCATCATAGCGATGTCTGGGCCAAGACCGGCCCCCATCTCAGTGGTTATCTTGTCGTCAAATTCGGCTGAGGGGATCGCTTCCTGCTTGAGGGTGACGTGGGGTGCTACCTCCTGATACTTCAGAAGCGCATTCCAGAGGTTCTTGCCACGCAGCGCATCGACCCATTGGGAGTTTGCGATCACGAGTGTGACGGGGGTCTTGGCCGGTTGAGCGTGGCTTTCCCCGCTCATCGGTCCGATCGCAACGGCGATACTGAGCGCCGTGGCAGCAGCGAGAAATGAACGGCGACGCATTCTTTCAGACATCTTAGATCTCCTTCTTAGAACTTGCGGGCAGCTCGAGTTTCGGTCTCGATGCTATGTTCTGGCCATCAGAGCTTAACCCTGTGAGGTTCGAGAGGCGTATGGCAGCTGAGGTTCTCAGCGGCGGTATCGGTGATCAGGTAGCAGTCCCCGACATTGCAGCCCGCCACCTCAGGCTCAAGCCACTGCGAATGCAGGACCAAGGTCATGCCTTCCTCTAGCTTGTCATGGTTGTTCGACTGAATGTTGTAGTTGCTGAACTTCGGCATCGAGACCGAATGGCCAACATTCGGGTTGTGCGGGCCGTCGGTTGCTGGATAGACGTGCATCAGCTTACGGCCTTGGCGCTCCCAGTCCTCATCGACCACATGCTTGCGTTGGACGAGCCGTGGCGAGCCGTCATCCCCTGCGGCCCAGTTGTATGGCATCGTTCTGCTATCGGCTGAGGAAAGATAGCCGCGCTCGATGTAGGGCTCAAAGGATGCGTTCGCCACCTCTGAGATAAGCCTTCCTGGCTTGAGGAGCGCGGCTGCGTTCTTCACGCCATCGACACACATCTGCAGCACTTCCTCCTGCTTATCGGTGATGCTGCCGACGGCGATCATCCGAGCAATCTGGGCGCTGTAGCCATGGTAGAGAACGCTTGAGATATAGAGATTGATCAGGTCTCCATCACGGACGATATGCCCATAAGGCTTGCCGCAGTGGGTACCGTAGCGGTTTATGCCGATTTGATAGCCATCGCCGCTTTCCCCGCCGCGAGACATCTGCGCATAGGTAAAGGCTGCATAGATCTCGTAATCGGTCACGCCAGGCCTAACAACATGGTAGGCAGCTTGGATCCCGATATCAGCCAACTGCGCGGCGGCACGAACAATCTCCTGCTCTTTCGGAGAACGCACCCGCTGCATGCGATCGATGATGGCTTCGGCGGCAACGAATGAACTTTTCGGAAGCTGCGCTTTCAACCCGTTCCAATACCCGGTCGAGGTTGCGTCTCCAATCAGTCCGATCTGAGAAACAGCCAGTCCTTCGCGTTGCAGGAACTCGGAAACGGCTTGGACGACTTTGTTGACGGTTTTCCCAGGCCGGTTGTAGGTCTCACGCCCCCAAGTCCCAACTTGCCAGATATCGTCGACGAGAACCGGTTCGCCAGCTGGCGGAAGAAGAACCGAACTGCTGAAGAACGAGAACATCGTCAGCGGTTTGTCGTCGTCCGTGGGGACGACCAGAACTCCCTCCCGGGTCCAGTCGCACATGTATCTCAGATAGGAGTTCGAAACCCGATAAGAGCCAATGCTGTCGGCATGCACGAGGATGACGTCATGGCCGGCAATAATCGCTTCCCTCCGGATCCGCCGAAGCCTATCGACGAATTCCGACTCTGGAAGAGGATTAACCGGCTCGAATTCGAAGGATGGGGTGAAACCATCGAGAAGCTTCTCGAACCGCACATCGGCAAAGGAGGATCTAGAGAACTCGGGGGAGCGCAGGTATGCGGTCATTGGACATCCCATTCAGCTTCTTAGAAACACGCAGAGAATACTTGATGAAAAATTTTTTGCATAGATAAGAGCGCGGTTATTTTCTGATCAGTTTGCCGGCTGCAGATGCATACGCTAAGAATTGGCAGCTCTGGCGAACGAAAGGCATCGGGAAGCTCTGCTGAGATTATCTGAGCTATGTTATTGACTTTGGCTTGTTTTTGCCCGTGCTTAGATCTTTCTCATCTGTAAATAATTCTTCCAATCAGGCATGAAAATTTTAATCGCCTTAGGTTGGGTGCTCAGATAAGTATCAGGTAAATGTGGAACATGGCGCACCTTGGCATTGACGAGGCGTGAAAAACATTTTTCTTCCTCCGGCCGGCACAAGTCGGTTGCGCGTTGCCGCGTGAGTTCGCTGGACGCACCCGCGCCTGGGCATTGTGTAAGCCTCCACGACCATGGAACCGAGGCCGCATCGTCGCCTTACTGCCATGGTTGACGGCTCCGGGACGAACCTTAACCGGAGTAGGCTGTGTGTTCGAGGATCACGGAAGCACGCGGATCGATCTGACCTGGCCGCACTGCCAGAGGTTGTTCAAGGTCCGACTGCGGACGCTTTAATTCGGGGCCGATCTGACCTGCCGCCTGTGCTGGCATGAGTTCTCGGCCCAAGAGGTATCAGAGGCTTTGTTGCACAGATCGGATTATGTCCGCATCGAATGCACCCGTAGCCTGACTTCAGACGATGCGGATGGACTTCGGGCGGCCAAGCTCAAGCATGCGGTTGAGGGCACGAGCTGCGATGGCGACCTCGGTCCTGCGACGCCGGTCCGTCCGCGAGCGCAGCGCATCCCCGATCACTCGTTTCAACCGGCTGATGGCGGTCTCCGCCAAGGCTCGCCGAGTGGACCCGGACCGTTTCTGCCAGCCCATGCGTCCATGCTCGGCTATGCTATGAAGATGCCGATCACGCTGGGTCGGAGTGGTCTCCACCATCTCACTCAACACCGCCGTTGATCGCGGCGGGACGATGACGTCAGCAATAGGACGGTGCTCGGCGACAGTGTCGTAGACGTTGGTCTGATTATAGGCTCCATCGCCAATGAAGGACGCAAGTGGAGCCGTGATCTGGTCGAGCAAGGGCTCGACTTGCGAGCCATCGTCAACATCGTTGGTCGTCAGCTCTGAGGCGAGGATCTCTCCAGTCTCCGCGTCGACCCCGATGTGCAGCTTTCGCCAGGCGCGGCGCCTCCGGGTGCCATGCTTTTCGACCAGCCACTCACCAGGCTCGCACAGCCGAAGGCCTGTGCTGTCCACCAGCAGGTGAACGGGCCCGCTGCGGGAAACGGGTCTTGGAACCTCCAGAGTTTCGGCACGGCGGCTCAGGGTTGAGTGGTCCGGCACGGCCAGATTCAGACCCAGGAGTTGGAAAATTGAGCCGATCAGACCCTCGGTTTGCCGCAGCGCCAGCCGAAATACCGCCCGCAGCGTCAGGGCCATTCGGATTGTCAGGACCGAGTAATGGGGCTGACCACCGCGGGTGGTGCGCGGCTCGGCCCGCCAAGCGGCAATGGCTTCCTCCGTGAACCACACCGTCAGGCTTCCCCGCTGGCGCAGGCTGGCGTCGTACTCGGCCCAGTTCGTCACCCGGTGCCGCTGCCTGGGAATGTGATGACGGCGAGCGCCATGAGCCTTGAAGGGCATGGGCGGGGATCTTTGCTCAGACGGCGACGGACCCCTTTGATATCCAGCCCCGGTTACCAACCCGCTCCTCCATGCAACAAGGCGCCATGTACCTGTGGCGCGCCGTCGACAGCGAGGGCGAGGTCCTCGACGCCCTTGTCCAGCCGAGGAGAGGCAAAGCAGCCGCCCTGAAGATCATGCGTAAACTGCTGAGGAAGCAAGGCTATGCTCCGACCATGCTTGTGACCGACAAGCTGGGATCCTATGGAGCCGCTCGGCGCGAGCTCGGCCTCTCGGCCCATCATGAACAGGGCTTGCGTAAGAACAACCGCGCGGAAAACTCTCACCAAGTGGTGCGCCGACGAGAGCGGAAGATGCAAGGCTTCAAGTCGGCTGGATCAGCTCAACGCTTTCTCTTCATCCACTCCGCCGTTTCCAACGCCTTCAATCTCCAGCGCCACCTCATTTCCCGCCAAACTCTCCGCCTGTTCCGGGCCGAGGCGGCGAACCAATGGCACGTGGCGACTTCAGCGGCGTAGCAGGGTCAAACCCACACTCGTTGCGGCTCGTTTCGAGTTCCCGTGACAAAGCCCCGGGCTCGTGTCCGAGACCCTGTCATACGCTCGAACCACTGCCAACTTGGCAGTATCCTTCTCAGGGGCAGACCACAACAATATCTAGCGGTGTCGGAATTTTTCAACTTTTGGTCGGTTTTGAACTATGCGGCCTACGACGTGTGCTGACACCATCACTGGATAAGGTAATTCCAAAAAAGTACCAGAACCGAGTGCGTTGCATTCGGGAGCATAATCCAGATGTGGAAGGTAAAATCGTGTTGAATGCAACATTTCTCAGCCAAGCGCCCGAACCTGTACCAATTTTGTGCAGTTAAAGCAATCATTGAGCAATCTGACGTTATCCCGAACTCTTTACGGGCGAGCCAAAGGTGCCATAGCTGGGATCTCCAGCAATGGACAGCATCAATCGCACGGATGCCCTAAACGGTTTCCTCATTAAACATTTGTGAGCTCCGCCATGGCAAAACAGCGAATTACCGTCCGCGACGTCAGCAAGATCTTCGGGCTACATCAGGCGCCAGCGCTCGCGCTGTTGGAGGCTGGAGAGGGAAAGGACGGAATTCTAGCGCAGACGAATTCTGTCGTCGGTCTCAATCGTGTTTCCTTCGACGTCTCCGAAGGCGAAATCCTTGTGGTAATGGGGCTGTCGGGCAGCGGCAAGTCAACAATGCTGCGCTGCATCAACCGCTTGGTTGAGCCGACGCTCGGCAGCATCATTGTCGATGGAACGGAAGTAACTTCCTTGTCGAGCAAAGCGCTTCTGGAGTTTCGCCGCGCCAAGTTCGGCATGGTGTTTCAACATTTTGCACTGTTCCCCAACCGAACAATTCTGGAGAACACCGAGTATGGACTTGAGATCCAGAAGGTCCCAAAGAACAGGCGCGTCGAAAAAGCGATGAACGCTCTTGAAATTGTAGGATTGAAAGGTTGGGAGGCAAAGTACCCGAACCAGCTCTCCGGGGGCATGCAGCAGAGAGCCGGGCTCGCCCGCGCCCTAGCAGCGGACGCGGACATTCTGCTCATGGATGAGGCCTTCAGCGCCCTCGATCCGCTTATTCGCCGGGACATGCAGCAGGAATTGAGACAGCTGCAGCGCAATCTAGCGAAAACAATCGTCTTTGTTTCCCACGATCTTGATGAAGCCATCAGTCTCGGTGGGCGCATCGTCCTTATGAAGGATGGTGAGATAGTGCAAATGGGCTGGCCCGAAGAGATCCTCATGCAGCCTGCCACGGAATACGTGCGGCGCTTCGTCGAGCACATCGATGTGTCCGCAGTTCTGACTGTCGAGAGGCTGGCGAACCGCGCAGTCCCCGTTCTCTATGCGCAGCAGACCATCGCCGATGCGCGCATGATGGTCGCCGGCAGCGATGCTGGGACCTGGTTCGTTGTCGACGCGTGCAGGCGCCTCATTGGGCGCGTTACCCAAGAAGCGCTGGCGTCTGCGCCCTCCTCGCAAGCTGTTGCTCAAACGATGGAGAATGAGGTCGCTCGCATTCATGCGGCCACGACCTTAAAGGCCGCTTTGCCGGCTCTCATATCGGAACGGTACTGCCTTCCTGTAGTCGCTGACGGCGACCAACTCATTGGCTCTTTGACCAGCCGCGGAGCCGTCGCAGCGCTTGCTGGCATCACACCTGCCCGTGAACCGTCGGGCGCTTCGAACGATGGAGGAACGACATGGATTGGACCGTCCCAAAGTTTCCACTCGACGAACTCTGCGACGAGACGCTCACCTGGCTTACCACTCACGGCTCTACCCTGACGCGAGCGATTAGCCGCGTTGTCTCTGGATGGATCGAA
This sequence comes from Microvirga lupini, assembly GCA_000517005.1. Taxonomy (GTDB): domain Bacteria; phylum Pseudomonadota; class Alphaproteobacteria; order Rhizobiales; family Beijerinckiaceae; genus Microvirga; species Microvirga lupini. The sequence goes on along the minus strand of KI912067.1, from coordinate 41,447 downwards.
GTCTCTACTGCAGCGCTTGTCTCAGTTCCCCCGTGGGTCACCATTGCAGCGCTCGTTCTCCTGACCTGGAGGCTGGGGGGCGCCGGCTTGCAGTCTTAGCTGCTCTCGGTTTTCTTTTTCTCTGGAATCTCCGGCTCTGGCACCCGACCATGGAGACCATCATCCTCGTCAGCATATCGACGAGCGTTGCTCTGCTGATCGGCCTTCCGATTGGGATTGCCTGTGCGCTCAGCAAGCCAACGTGGCGCACGGTCGGGCCATGCCTCGACATGATGCAGACAATGCCGAGCTTCGTTTATCTCATTCCTGCCATTCCCTTCTTCGGACTGGGGCCGGTGTCCGCGTGCTTTGCAACCATCATCTTTGCAATGCCGCCTGTCATCCGGCTGACGGCGCTCGGAATTATGGAGGTGCCTCGCGACCTCATCGAGGCGTCCGATGCCTTCGGTTCAACACCGACCCAGAAACTCTTTAAGGTTCAGCTTCCGCTCGCCTTACCGACCATCATGGCTGGCGTGAATCAGACCATCATGTTGGCGCTCTCCATGGTCGTGATCGCCGCGATGATCGGAGCCGGTGGTCTGGGGCGTGAGGTCTGGAAATCCATTCAGCGCCTTGAGGCCGGCGTCGGCTTCGAGACGGGAATCGCCATTGTGGTGGTGGCTGTCATCCTCGACCGCATCACCCAGAAGATGGCGCAACGCATGCGTCCCTCTGGGGCAGTCGCACACTAACACAAGAATGCGGCGCCCCGGATGGGTTGCATCATCAGAGGGAAAGTAGAGGAAGGATAAACCTATGTTCCGCAAGATCATCGCTGTAGCCGCCGCGGCCGTCGCCGCCATCCTCATGCAGAGTCCTGCTGAAGCACAAAGCAAACAAGTCAAAATCGCTTACGTCGAGTGGTCAGACGCAGTGGTCGCAACGAACATCCTAAAGAACGTTCTCGAGTCCAAGGGATACAACGTCACGATCACGCCGCTCCCAGCTGCTGCCATGTGGCAGGCCGTTGCAACCGGTGAAGCCGACGCGATGGTTGCGGCCTGGCTCCCAGCAACGCATGCATCTTACTACAGTCAGCTCAAGGACAAAGTTGAGCTCATTGGGCCGAACGTCACAGGCGCAAAGATCGGCTGGGCCGTGCCGACTTACACGGAGCTCAACTCGATCGAAGACCTCAAGACCAAGGCCGCCCTTGTCGAGGGCAAGATCATCGGCATTGACCCGGGCGCAGGTCTGATGAAGACGTCCGAGAAGGCAATCAAGGAATATGGTTTGCCCATCAAACTTTTGGACGGCAGTGACGCTACCATGACCGCGGCTCTAAAGGATGCCTATGAGAAAAAGCAGAATATTGTCGTCACTACGTGGACGCCGCATTGGATGTTCGCTCGCTGGGACCTGAAATATCTAACTGATCCCAAAAACGTGTTCGGAGGCGAAGAATCGGTCAATACCGTTGCTCGCAAGGGCCTGAAACAGGACATGCCCGAGATCCACGCACTTCTCACCAAATTCAAGCTCTCGCTGGCCGATGAACAGAAAGTGATGGTCTGGAACGAGGAGAAGGGAGCCAAGCCGGCCGAAACCGCGGCACGCTGGATCAAGGAGAATCCGGAGAAGGTCAAGGCATGGCTTAACTAAGCCGCCGGATTCACCACCTATCATTATGCTGCACCGAGGCGCCCCCAGCGGGCGGCTCGGTGGACGATCAGTCCGGAGTTTCAGTGTCTGTAGCTTCGAGAGGCAATTATTTCACGAAGCGAGACTGCATTGCACGTAACGGGGATAGTCCCTTAGCATCGTGGATTTCATCGGATTGGCCGGAGTCGCCGCTTATCTGTCGGCCCATGGACTGCTGCAGTTGGGCCTGTTGACGCCACAGGATCTGCGCCATCTCCTGCTCAATGGCATCGGCGCACTAGCGATAATCTACTCGCTTCTGTTCGACTTCAACCTATCGTCCTTCGTCGCGCAATCGGGCTGGCTTGTTTTCACGATTATCGGCTACATCCGGGCCCGGATCAGACGGATGGAAGCGGGCGAGCGACCGACTTCAGGCTAGTGCGCCGGCGCGGCCAAGCCTCCATCGGTCCTGCCCGCGGTTACTCGTCGTTGATAACCCGAAGCCCGCACTCTTCCGGAAGTTCCATTTTCCGATCGGCTTACCTGAGCGTAAACTCTACGACAAGGGGAGCGGACGCACCTGGAAATTAACCAGGTGGATGATCGCGCCGGCCGGAACTCTCACGCAGATCGCATAGGCCGACTTCGCCTTTAAGATTGAAATCAGCCATCTTTCAGGGACTTTGCATTGAATCCCACCGCTTGGAACCGATACCTTCTGCCGTGCCTAACACGACAGACCGTCCATTCTGATGCCCGCTGCTCCGAGAGATAGATCCGCAGCAAACTAGGGCTGCGCTGGCGAGGCTTTCCATCAAGATCCAGTTACCAGCTCCGAGGGCCGAACATCAGCCTGTCAGATCCTGGGCCCTGCCTCTTCTCATGTCGCATCTGATACATTCCCTGGTCGCTCTCAATCAAGGTCAAGCCCAAACTATAAGGCACAACAACAGGAGGACAGACGAGGTCACCAATTTGCCGATTTTCGCTTCTCACGCTTCTGAAAGAGGCGACGAATGCTCACCAGGGATGGGGACGTCAGTGGCGCGCACCGGAGCCAAAGGTTGGCTACGACGCTGTCATTGTCGGTGGCGGCGGCCACGGCCTCGCCACGGCCTACTACCTGGCGAAGGAGCACGGCATGCGGAACATCGCCGTGCTCGAAAAGGGCTGGATCGGCGGCGGAAACACGGGCCGCAACGCCACCATCATCCGCTCCAATTACCTCTATGACGAGAGCGCCGCCATCTATGAGCATGCGCTCAAGCTCTGGGAGGGGCTGTCCCAGGAGCTCAACTATAACGTGATGTATTCGGCCCGTGGCGTCATGATGCTGGCGCATAACGTCCATGACGTGCAGAGCTTCAAGCGCCATGTCTATGCGAACCGCTTGAACGGCATCGACAACGAGTGGTTGACGCCCGAGGAGGCCAAGGAATTCTGTCCGCCGCTCAATATCTCCAAGAGCCTGCGTTACCCGGTCATGGGCGCGGCTCTGCAGCGGCGCGGCGGCACGGCCCGCCATGATGCCGTCGCCTGGGGCTATGCCCGCGGTGCGGACGCGATGGGCGTCGACATCATCCAGAACTGCGAGGTGACGGGCATTCGCCGCGGCCTCGGTGGCGCGGTCGAAGGGGTTGAGACCTCAAAGGGCTTCATCCGCACGCCGCGCGTCGGCGTGGTGGCAGCCGGCCACACCAGCGTGATCATGGAGAAGGCTGGGGTTCGCATGCCGCTGGAGAGCTTCCCGCTGCAGGCGCTCGTCTCCGAGCCGGTCAAGCCGGTCTTCCCCTGCGTGGTCATGTCGAACGCCGTCCATGCCTACATCTCGCAATCGGACAAGGGCGAGCTCGTCATCGGCGCAGGCACGGACCAGTACGTGTCCTACAGCCAGCAGGGTGGCATCCATATCGCAACGCACACCCTCGATGCGATCTGCGAGCTGTTCCCGCAATTCACCCGCATGCGGATGCTGCGCAACTGGGGCGGCATCGTCGACGTGACGCCGGACCGATCCCCCATCATCGGCAAGACGCCCGTGCCAGGCCTGTTCGTCAATTGCGGTTGGGGCACCGGCGGCTTCAAGGCGACGCCCGGTTCCGGCCACGTCTTTGCCCACACCATCGCCAAGGGCGAGCCCCATCCCATCGCCGCCCCCTTCACCATGGACCGTTTCCGCACCGGCCGTCTCATCGACGAGGCGGCGGCGGCAGCCGTTGCACATTGAGGCGCACCATGCTGCTCGTGAATTGCCCCTACTGCGGCCTCAGTCCGGAAATCGAGTTCCGTTGCGGCGGCGAGGCCCACATTGCTCGCCCGGCCGAGCCGTCAAAGCTCAGCGACAAGGACTGGGCGGAGTTCCTGTTCGTTCGCACCAATGCGAAAGGCACCTTCGCCGAACGTTGGAACCATGCTCATGGCTGCCAGCGCTGGTTCAATGCCCTTCGCGACACGGCCAGCGACCGGTTCATTCAAACCTACAAAATGGGTGAGACGCGGCCCGACCGCGCACCCGGGCAGGAGAAGCTCTGATGGCCCAGGCTTACCGACTCTCCAAAGGCGGTCGCGTCGACCGGACGAAGCCGGTCACAATCAGCTTCAATGGGCAGACTGTGCAGGGCTATGCGGGCGACACCGTCGCGTCCGCGTTGCTCGCCAATGGCATCCATCTGGTTGCTCGCTCGTTCAAGTATCACCGGCCTCGCGGCATCGTCACGCACGGTTCGGACGAACCAAATGCTCTGTTGGATGTGGATCGTGGACGGGGACGTGCCGACCCGAACAACCGCGCTACGGTCGTGGAGGTCTTCAACGGCCTCTCAGTCGCCTCGCAGAACCACTGGCCATCGCTCGACTTCGACGTCGGCGAGGTGAACGATCTCCTCTCGCCGGTGATCGTATCAGGGTTCTACTACAAGACGTTCATGTGGCCGCGCTCGTTCTGGACCAAGGTCTATGAGCCACGCATCCGCGCCGCCGCCGGTCTCGGCCGCGCACCGACGATTCCCGACCCGGATCGCTACCAGTATCGCCACGCCCATTGCGACGTGCTCGTCGTCGGATCCGGGCCCGCGGGTCTTGCTGCGGCGCTGGCGGCCTCCGAGAGCGGAAAGCGGGTCATCATCATCGATGAGCAGGCTGAACTTGGTGGCTCCCTTCTGCACGACGTGACCTCGCTGATCGACGGCAGCCCGGCGCAGGATTGGGTCCGGCACGCGGTCGATACGCTGGATTCGCGTGCAAACGTCGTGGTGCTGCCCCGCACGACGGCCTTCGGATACTACAATCACAACCATATCGCCCTGGCGGAACGCGTGACGGATCACTTGGCCGATCCATCGTCCAACCTCCCGCGCGAGCGGCTCTGGCAGGTGCGTGCCAAGCAGGTGGTCCTCGCCACGGGCGCCCATGAACGCCCGCTCGTCTTCGCCGACAACGATCGTCCTGGCATCATGCTGGCGGAGAGCGTCCGTGCCTTTATCAATCGCTACGGCGTCGCGCCGGGGCGCCAGATCGTGTTCGCCACCAGCGGCTCATCCGCTTACACGGCGGCAGCTGATGCCAAGGCGGCGGGGCTCGCCGTCTCGGTGGTTGACATCCGTACTGAGGCGGAGTGTGGACCGGAGGTTGCCAAGTTGCGGTTCATGGGCTGCGAGGTGCTGACCGGCCATACGGTTGTCGCCGCACAGGGGCGCAAGCGCGTTACCAGCCTCATCGTGGCTCCAGTCAGTCCTGATGGACGCGTCGGCGCGCGCCGCACGCTGCGTTGCGACTGTGTCGGCATGTCCGGTGGCTGGACACCCGCCATCCACCTGTTCTCCCAATCACGCGGCAAGGCTCGCTACGAGTCCTCGATGGATGCGTTCCTGCCCGGCCCGTCAGTGCAGGCTGAGCGCTCGGCCGGCGCGGCCAAGGGTGCCTACCAGCTCAGTGAATGCCTGTCGCAGGGCTGGGCGGCCGGTGCCGAGGCGGCGGAGCACGCGTCGGAGCGGACCTTCAACGCAACGAGCAGCCTCACGGGTTTCAAGGCGGTGCGGGTGCTGCCAACCGACGTCAGTTCGAAGAGCCTGCGTGCCTTCATCGATTTCCAGAATGACGTGACGGCAAAGGACATCAGGCTTGCAGTGCGCGAGGGCTTCGAGTCGATCGAACACGTCAAGCGCTATACCACGACAGGCATGGCCACGGATCAGGGCAAGACGTCGAACATGAACGCGCTCGGTCTGGTGGCGGGCATTCTCGATCGTCCGATCCCGGCCGTCGGCACGACCACCTTCCGGCTGCCCTATACCCCGACCACGTTCGGCACCTTTGTCGGTCCGAGCCGTCATCACCTGTTCGATCCGGTCCGCACCACGCCGATCCACGAATGGGCGGCAGCCCATGGGGCGGAGTTCGAGAATGTGGGCCTCTGGAAGCGGGCTTGGTATTTCCCCAAGCCGGGCGAGACCATGCATGCCGCCGTGGCCCGCGAATGCAAGGCCGCGCGCACAGGCGTCGGCATCTTCGACGCCTCGACCCTCGGCAAGATTGAGGTCGTGGGGCCGGATGCCGCCGAGTTCATGAACCGGATCTATACCAATGCGTGGTTGAAGCTTGAGCCGGGCAAGTGCCGCTATGGTCTGATGCTGAAGGAAGACGGCTACATCATGGACGACGGCGTCGTCGCGCGTCTCGCCCATGACCGCTTCCACGTGACCACGACGACGGGCGGGGCGCCCCGCGTGCTGGCCCATATGGAGGACTACCTCCAGACCGAGTGGCCAGACCTTAAGGTGTTCCTGACCTCGATCACCGAGCAATATGCGGTCATCGCGCTTCAAGGCCCGAAGGCGCGCGAGGTGATCGCGCCGCTGGTGACGGACATCGACCTGTCGCCCGAGGCGTTTCCGCATATGTCTGTGCGCACCGGATCCATCTGCGGTGTTCCCTGCCGCCTGTTCCGCGTGTCGTTCACAGGCGAACTCGGGTTCGAGATCAACGTGCCCGCCGATTATGGGCGCAGGGTGTGGGAGGCCATCTTCGAACGGGGCAAGCCCTATGGCATCACCCCCTATGGCACCGAGACCATGCACGTCCTGCGCGCCGAAAAGGGCTTTATCATCGTCGGTCAGGAAACGGACGGCACAGTGACGCCGGATGATCTCGGCCTGTCGGGTCTCATTGCCAAGACCAAGCCGGACTTCGTCGGCAAGCGCTCGCTCTCGCGTCCGGACATCGTGGGCGCAGGGCGCAAGCAGCTGGTCGGGCTGGTGACGGATAACCCGAACGAGGTGCTCGAAGAGGGCGCCCAGATTGTGATGGACCCTCATCAGATAATTCCGATGCGCATGGTGGGACATGTGACCTCCAGCTACTGGAGCTCGAATTGTGATCGCTCTATCGCCCTTGCATTGCTGGCCGGCGGCCGCTCGCGCATGGGCAGCCGCGTCTATGTCACCACACCCACGGGCTTCACGACTGCGAAGGTCTGTGAGCCGGTGTTCTTTGACCCTGCAGGGGAGCGCGTCAATGCCTAAGACCAGCCATGCCGTCCGCCGCGATCTGTCGCTGCCGATCGAGCAACCTGTCGCGAAGCCTGACACTAAGGTGCAGGTCGAGATCCGACCTTCTCCGGCCCAGGCTCGCTTTTCGCTTCGGCTGAATGAGGCTGATCTGGAAGGCGCCAAGGCTGTCGCGGGGTTCACACCCGATATACCGATCAACACCCGCTCGGGCTCGGGCGCACGGTCCTCGATCCGCCTCGGTCCCAACGAGTGGCTCCTGATCGGGCCCTATGGTGATGCGGAAGTCATCGCGGGCGAGATCGACGCGGCACTCAGCGGCCGCTTCTACACCCTCGTGGACGTCAGCCATCGCAATGTTGGCATCATAGTTTCCGGTCGTCGTGCGGCCGACGTGCTCAACAGTGGCTGCCCGTTGGATCTCGCCGAGGCCGCATTTCCAACAGGCATGGCGACCCGCACGCTGATGGGCAAGGCCGAGATCGTGCTCATGAGGCTCGATGACACGCCGATCTATCAGGTGGAGTGCTGGAGGTCGTTCTCGACCTACGTGAGCGACTACCTGGTCGAAGCAGCGCGTGAGTTCGAACCTTCCATCGCCTGATCGAGACGCGAGGCTCCCGTGACCAGTGCTTTTGAACTGTTCAAGATCGGCATCGGGCCATCAAGCTCGCATACGGTAGGTCCCATGGTGGCCGCGAAGCGCTTCATCGACGAGCTGAAGCGTGATGGTCTCGTTCCGAGGCGGATCGAGGCGGAGATCTACGGATCGCTGGCCTGGACGGGTCGCGGACATGGAACAGATACGGCGATTTGTCTTGGCCTTCTCGGAGAGGCACCGGACACTGTTGATCCAAACAGGGTCGCGGACCTCGTCCATCATGTGCAAGAGATCAAGCAGGTTCCGGCTGGTAACAACGTCCTGGCTGAGTTCAATCCGGCCCGGGACATTATCTTCAACATGAAGGACGTGCTGACAGGGCACTCCAACGGCATGCGTTTTGCAGCCTATGACGCGCATGGCTCCGTCATCTCCGAGAAGATCTTTTACTCAATCGGCGGTGGGTTCGTCGTGCTCGAGGGCGAGTCTACCGACAGCACGGCCACGCCCGTGCCTTACCCGTTTGACACGGCCGAAGAGCTTCTGCACATCTGCATGAACGAAAACCTGACAGTTGCCGAGGTTCAACTCGCTAACGAGCTGGCCGTAAGGTCCCGCGAGGAGATCGCTCAGCGCCTGGACGCGATCCGTGACTCCATGTTCGCTTGCATCGACAGGGGATTGCGCATGGAGGGCCAATTGCCTGGAGGCCTTCGGGTCAAACGCCGGGCGAAAGGTCTCTACGACGAACTGCAGGAAAGGCGGAACAAGAACCAGCGCAGCCCACATGAGGTGATGGACTGGGTCAGCACTTACGCCATCGCGGTCAACGAGGAGAATGCCTCCGGCGGGCGAGTGGTCACGGCTCCCACGAACGGTGCTGCCGGCATCATCCCGGCGGTCCTGCGCTACTACCGCGATTTCTGCTCTGAATACACGTCGGAGGGCAGTCACACATTCCTGCTCACCGCCGCCGCGATCGGCAGCCTGATCAAGCGCAATGCCTCAATCTCGGGCGCCGAGGTCGGCTGCCAGGGCGAGGTGGGATCGGCCGCCTCGATGGCGTCCGCCGGCTTGGCGGCGGTGCTGGGCGCCACGCCTGCCCAGGTCGAGAACGCTGCGGAGATTGCCATCGAGCACCATCTTGGCATGACCTGCGATCCCATCGGTGGGCTGGTGCAGATCCCTTGCATCGAGCGCAATGCATTTGGCGCAAACAAGGCCATTGCAGCTGCCTCCCTCGCCCTGTGTGGGGACGGAACCCACCGGGTCACTCTCGATGAGGTGATCGAGACGATGCGCCAGACAGGCTCCGACATGCAGACGAAGTACAAGGAGACCTCTCTCGGTGGTCTCGCTGTCAATGTTGCAGAATGCTAATGGAGATTCAGATGTATACGCACCCGCTTGCTACTCCACTCCCGAACAGAGACCTGCCCGGGGCAGGGCAGTATGATCGAGAGGTCTTCGACGCGATACAGGCTGAACTGCAGCGTCAGCAGGACCAGATCGAGCTGATCGCGTCCGAGAACATTGTGTCGGAAGCAGTCCTCGCAGCTCAGGGCTCTGTCTTCACCAATAAGTATGCCGAAGGCTATCCGGGCCGGCGCTACTATGGCGGTTGCGAGCATTCCGATACAGTTGAGGCCCTTGCGATCGATCGCGCCTGCAAGCTGTTTGGCTGCAATTTTGCCAACGTGCAGCCGCACTCGGGTGCCCAAGCCAATGGCGCCGTGTTTATGGCTCTGCTGCAGCCCGGCGACACGATCCTGGGCATGGCCCTGTCCGCCGGCGGCCACCTGACCCATGGCGCCCCGCCGACCATGTCGGGCAAGTGGTTCAAGGCGGTGGGCTACGGTGTTCGCCAAGAGGATGCGCAGATCGATTACGACGAGGTCGAAAGATTGGCGCAGGAGCATAAGCCCAAGCTGATCATCGCCGGCGGATCCAGTTACCCGCGCATCATCGACTTCGCTCGCTTCCGCGCGATTGCGGATGCGGTCGGGGCCTACTTGTTCGTGGACATGGCACACTTTGCCGGACTCGTGGCTGCAGGCGTCTATCCATCCCCATTCCCGCATGCCCATGTGGTTTCGACCACAACGCACAAGACCCTTCGTGGCCCACGCGGCGGCATGATCCTCACCAAGGATGAGGCCATCGCCAAAAAGATCAACTCCGCGGTGTTCCCCGGCATGCAGGGCGGCCCGCTGATGCATGTGATTGCCGCCAAGGCAGTAGCCTTCGGCGAGGCACTGCAGCCCGAGTTCAAAGCCTATGCTACCGCCGTCGTGGAGAATGCCCGCGCGCTGGCCGCCCGCTTGGTCGAGCGTGGTGCTGCTATCGTATCTGGCGGCACGGACAGCCATGTCGTCCTGGTCGATCTGCGTCCTATTGGCGTGACTGGCAAGGCCGCCGAAGCTGCCCTTGAGCGGGCCGGGCTTACCTGTAACAAGAATGGCATTCCGTTCGATCCCGAGAAACCGGCCGTGACATCAGGCATCCGTCTTGGAACGCCGGCCGCCACCTCTCGCGGATTTGGGACTAAGGAATTCGAGCAGGTCGGCGACTGGATTGCTCAAGTGCTGATTGGACTTGCTCAGAACGGTGAGACGGCCAACGAGGCTACGGAGAAGCGGGTCCGTCGGGAGGTCAAGGCGCTCTGTGGGCGGTTCCCAATCTACAGATAAGCCGTTTGCCGAACACGATTTACGAAAGCGGGTCGCAGGGGCAAACCTTCCACCCGCTTTTTTACCACAAATGGACTTGCTTCGCCCTGGTTTTGCATTCCCGCCCACGTCGGTGCAAGCAAAGAGGACGTCGCGTGAGATGAGACGCAAACCTCAAGCGTCAATACGCTGAATCCAGATTCAAAGCTAAACTGCTGACTGGACCAAGAACGATGAAGCTCGAAGATCCACGCTACGTCCTGAAGTTCTCGTGCTATGACACAATTGGCATCGTGCAAGCTGTTTCCAGTTTTTTGACTCAAAACGGATGCAATATTATCACAAATTCGCAGTTTGGTGATCGCGAGACCGAGCGCTTCTTCATGCGGGTCGCGTTCACTCCGATCGATATGCGCACAGAACTCCCGGCGCTCGAGGGCCTCTTCAAACCCATTGCCGAGCGATACAAGATGGACTGGAGCCTGCACGAGACCAGCACACGGGCGAAGGTTCTGATCATGGTCTCGCGCTTCGGGCACTGCCTCAATGACTTGCTTTACCGCCAGCGCATCGGCGCGTTGAACATGGATGTTGTCGGGATCGTGTCAAACCACCGCGATTTCGAAGATCTCGGGGCAAGCCGAAACATTCCCTTCCACTACCTGCCGGTAACGAAGGAAACAAAGTCGCAGCAGGAAGCACGACTCCGGGATCTCGTTGAAACCACCGGAGCGGATCTGGTGGTATTGGCCCGGTACATGCAGGTTCTCTCCGACGGGATGTGCCAATACCTGTCAGGGCGTGCAATCAACATCCATCATTCATTCCTTCCAAGCTTCAAAGGCGCGGCGCCCTATACCCAAGCCTATACCCGGGGCGTCAAGCTCATCGGCGCAACGGCGCATTATGTGACTCCCGAACTGGACGAAGGGCCGATCATTGAGCAGGAGGTGCAGCGTGTGAGCCACGAGCACTCGCCGGATGATTTAACGGCTATCGGACGTGACGTGGAGAGCATCGCCCTCGCCCGTGCCGTCAAGTTCCACATCGAACACCGCGTGCTTCTGAACGGCAACAAAACCGTCGTCTTTCGGTGAGTTGACCAAGCCATGGTAGCGAAGCTGACAGACGGAAAGGCGCAAGCACGGTGTCCTACCAAAGACGTTACTGAACGGGCGATAAAACTCTCAGAGAAGCGCGGCTGCGCGCTAGGCTTAGTGGCCGTAGTGGTGGGTAACAATCCTGCCAGCGAGATCTATGTCCGGAGCAGAGTCGGGTCCGCTGCCATCACCGTTCAGCCATCATTTCCTTTGGAGAGTGTCTAT
>KI912067.1:28957-29622 GCA_000517005.1 Microvirga lupini | reverse complement strand
AACGTGAAGATCCGGGTGAAGCCGGACGGGTCGGGCGTGGAACTCGCCAACATCAAGATGTCCATGAACCCCTTCGACGAGATCGCCGTCGAGGAGGCCGTGCGCCTCAAGGAACAGGGTAAGGCCACCGAGATCGTCGCCGTCTCGATCGGCCCGCAACAGGCCGCCGAGACCCTCCGCACCGCGCTCGCCATGGGGGCCGACCGCGGCATCCTGGTCAAGACCGATGCGACCGTCGAGCCGCTCGCCGTCGCCAAGATCCTGGCCAAGGTGGTCGCGCAGGAAAAGCCCGATCTCGTCATCCTGGGCAAGCAGGCCATCGACGACGATGCCAACCAGACCGGCCAGATGCTCGCCGCTCTCCTCGGCTGGCCGCAGGGCACCTTCGCGTTCAAGGTCGCCGTGGGTGACGGCTCCGTCGACGTGACCCGCGAGGTCGACGGCGGCCTGCAGACGGTGGCCTTGACGCTGCCGGCCATCGTCACCACGGATCTGCGCCTCAACGAGCCGCGCTATGCGTCGTTGCCCAACATCATGAAGGCCAAGAAGAAGCCGCTCGACGAGACCTCGCCCGAGACGCTCGGCGTCGACGTGGCCCCGCGCCTGAAGGTGCTCAAGACCGCCGAGCCCGGTGGCCGTAAGGCGGGCGTGAAGGTGGGCTCCGT
>KI912067.1:28014-28857 GCA_000517005.1 Microvirga lupini | reverse complement strand
CCAGGCTATATTGACATGTAACCTGGTGCTGCTTCGATTCCGTATTAAGCAACGTGAAGAATGAGCGCCACATTCAGCGCAGATAACCGATCCGCAGTTTGACGGGTCAGGACTCGTGATCGCAGCGACGAGGAATTCGCCTCCTATCTCATGTATTCCAAGGTCCTTGCCGAACTCTGCAGCACTGTCCGCAAGTATGGCTCCCTGACGCACCTGCTGACAAGCGTCTTCTTCTACGGGATGCAGAATGGCGACGAGATCTCGATTGCCCTTGAGACGGGAACAACCCTCGTCATCCGTCTGGCTGCGATCGGCGAAACGGATAAGAACGGAGAAGTCGGGGTCTTTGAGCGGAATGGCCAACCCCCTATTGTGAAGGCTCCCAACCGAGCCGCTGTGGCAACACTACCGGAGTGACGTGAAGCTGACGAAGGCAACGATGCGCACGTCGCGGCCCCAATGCCGGGATCCATTGCAACGGTCACCATCCCGCCTGGGCAGCTGGTCTAAGCAGACGATGTTCTCCTGACGATCGAGGCTATGTAAATGGAAACCGCGCTTTATGCACCGAGACCGGCGACTGTATCCGAAGTACCGGTTCGCCCGACCAATCAGTAGAGGCGAAGGACCTCTTCTTGGTACTCCAATAAGAGAACTCGACCCCATTGGCCGCGACCGCCTCCTGCCGGACTGGTGCAACGACCCGGTCCGAGCCCATGTCGGATTTTGCACATAAAAGGACGGTCTGCGGCTCTCCTCCGAACCTAAGACGGACTATTCATTAGCAAGTGTAACGAGGTCGGCGCATGAAGCTTTTAGTGCCTGTAAAACGGGTTGCTGATT
>KI912067.1:25952-27914 GCA_000517005.1 Microvirga lupini | reverse complement strand
GGAAACCAGGGCCGCCGTGGCGTGGGAGGCTGGCAAGCCGCTCACCATCGAAACCATCCGCATCGAAGGCCCCAAGGCGGGTGAGGTGCTCGTGGAAGTGATGGCGACCGGCGTCTGCCACACCGATGCCTATACCCTCTCGGGTCTCGATTCCGAAGGCAAGTTCCCGGCGATCCTCGGCCATGAGGGCGCCGGCATCGTGCGCGAGGTCGGCCCCGGCGTCACCACCCTGAAAGTCGGCGATCACGTGATCCCGCTCTACACGCCCGAATGCCGCAACTGCAAATCCTGTCTGTCGCGCCGCACCAATCTGTGCACCGCGATCCGTGCGACACAGGGCCAGGGCGTCATGCCGGACGGCACGAGCCGCTTCCGCTGCGATGGCGAGACGGTGTTCCACTACATGGGCTGCTCGACCTTCGCCAACTTCACCGTGCTGCCGGAGATCGCGCTCGCCAAGGTGCGCGAGGACGCGCCCTTCGACAAGATCTGCTATATCGGCTGCGGGGTGACCACCGGCATCGGTGCGGTGATCTACACGGCGAAGGTCTGGCCCGGCGCGAACGTGGTGGTGTTCGGCCTCGGCGGCATCGGGCTTAACGTGATCCAGGGCGCCCGCATGGTGGGCGCCGACAGGATCATCGGCGTCGACATCAACCCGGCCAAAGTCGCGATGGCCAAAAAGTTCGGCATGACCGACTTCATCAACCCCGACGAGATCGGCACCGACAAGGTGGTGCAGGCGATCGTCGATCTCACCGGCGGCGGCGCGGATTTCTCGTTCGACGCCACCGGCAACGTGACCGTCATGCGCCAGGCGCTCGAATGCTGCCATCGCGGCTGGGGCGAGAGCATCATCATCGGCGTGGCGGAAGCCGGCAAGGAGATCGCCACCCGTCCGTTCCAGCTGGTCACCGGCCGCGTCTGGAAGGGCACGGCCTTCGGCGGCGCGCGCGGCCGCACGGACGTGCCGAAGATCGTTGACTGGTACATGGAGGGCAAGATCAACATCGACGATCTGATCACCCACACGATGCCGCTCGAGGAGATCAACACCGCCTTCGATCTCATGCACGAGGGCAAGTCGATCCGCTCGGTGATCGTGTACTGATCGGGAGAGGATTGTTGGGTTTCGAGGCTGTCTCGCAATCGCGCTGCTTTGGTGGCACGCAGTTCGTCTACCGTCATGCTTCGCAGGAAACCGGCACGCCCATGCGGGTTGCTGTCTTCGTTCCGCCGCAGGCGAGCGAGGGCAAGGTGCCGGTGTTGTGGTTCCTCTCCGGGCTGACCTGCACGGAGGAAAACTTCACCGTGAAGGCCGGCGCACAGCGGCTGGTCTCGGAACTCGGCCTGATCCTCATCGCACCCGACACCAGCCCTCGCGGCGAGGGTGTGCCGGACGACGCGGAAGGATCTTACGATTTCGGCTTGGGCGCCGGCTTCTACGTCGATGCCACGCAGGAGCCCTGGGTGAGGAATTACCGGATGCGCTCCTATCTCGAGCGCGAGTTGCCGGAACTCATCGCCGAGAACCTGCCGGCCGACATGAGCCGGCAGGGCATCACGGGCCATTCCATGGGCGGCCATGGAGCACTTACCATTGCCCTTCGCAACCCGGATCGCTTCAAGGCCGTCTCGGCTTTCGCGCCCATCGCCTCGCCCATGAACTGCCCCTGGGGCGAGAAGGCCCTGTCGAATTATATCGGCCCCGACCGCGCCGCCTGGCGCGACTATGATTCCTGCGCGCTGATCGAAAGCGGCGCGCGCCTTCCCGACCTCCTGGTGGACCAGGGCACGGCCGACAGCTTCCTGGAGAGCCAGCTCAAGCCGCAGCTCCTGGAGGCGGCCTGCGCCAAGGCGGGTCAGCCTTTGACCCTGCGGATGCAGGAAGGCTACGACCATTCCTACTTCTTCATCGCTACCTTCATCGAGGACCATCTGCGCTGGCATGCCCGGCGCCTC
>KI912067.1:25446-25852 GCA_000517005.1 Microvirga lupini | reverse complement strand
GACCGAGCTGTTCGGCTGGTCTTTCCTCGGCACCATGAAGCACGGCAAGCCGGACCACGAATGCCTGCTGCCGCTCTCCCAGGTGAAGCCGATCAAGTACGACAAGCCTGACGGGGTGCTCACCTTCGACAAGCTCTCCTCGGTGTTCCTGTCGAACACCAACCACGAGGAGGACCAGCCGGTCCATCTCCAGGTGAAGGATTTAGGCCTGCAGAAGGCCTCGGAGCACGATGTCTACGGCGGTCCCTCGCAGCGCTACTGCCCGGCAGGCGTGTACGAGTGGGTCGAGGGCGAGGGAGGCGTGCGCTACCAGATCAACGCCCAGAACTGTGTCCACTGCAAGACCTGTGACATCAAGGACCCGAACCAGAACATCAACTGGGTCACGCCCGAGGGCGGCGGCGGG
>KI912067.1:15561-25346 GCA_000517005.1 Microvirga lupini | reverse complement strand
CGTGCGATAGGCCTCTCAACCGGAACGGTCAAAGGGCGTTTATATGTTCACCCACCCACTCGCCACACCCCTACCCAGAATAGACCTCCCTAAACTGGGATTGTTAAACTCGCCGCCTCCTGAGACTTCTTCCGTCAAGTCATGGAACGGCCAATTGAAGAGGAAGGATATCCCAGTCAGATCCGCCTTAAGCTTCGAGAGGCCGGCGCTCTCGTCCTCGATAGGCTTGAGGCGCCGGATCTCGGCCACTCCCTTGCCGGCGAGATGCTTTCTCCTGTGGTAGAAGGGTGGCTCGGCAATGCGTGTCTGGAGGATCGCCTTGACCACTGGTGCCCCACTGTCCGCCGACGGCAACATAAGGAGGAACTGTTCCTCGGCCCGTATCTCGCTCAGTAAGGCGCGATCATGATGGATGGTAATCACCATCGACTGAGATAATTTGCGGCTCATGATTAGTTTCTCTTAAAAAGATCAGAAGATGATCCGGTGACAACGAGGTCGTACAATCGTTTGTTAGAGGATGACAGCTTAGGAGGTCTGCCGAGAGGAGTTTCCGTTCCAAGACGAAGGTCACAGATCCCGACCTGTCGTTGATGGCACAAAGGGGTGAAACGGCCCCCGGTATCACTCCAAGCATTTCGTGGAGTGCCTCAGGCGAGCCAAAGGATAGGCCGCCGCGCGCGCCCACGAGAAACCGAAGCTGCTTCAGATCGACGTGGGTATCCTCCTCAAGGCAGACCATAAAGTAGTTTCGCTTTGCGTCCCTGAGAAATAGATTCTTCGTGTGGGTCCCTACAATTTGCCCACGTAACGTTTGCGCCTCAGCCGCTGTGCGAACTGGTGGGTGATGCGTCGTCGACGTAGTGATGCCGAGTTCGGTGAGGTAGCCAAGAAGCTCTGTGGATGTGATCTGCATACGTAAATCGACCTGCTGCCTTTCCAAATAGAGATTGAATGGAGCAGATAGTGAGCAGGCTGGCGTGATTGCCGAAAGACGCGCCCCGCCTGGTCACTGGACTCCGACGGGAGGATGGCATCGTGATGCAAAGGATGAGAGTGCAAACACGACGTTCGATGTGTCGGTTTGCGACATGTTCGCCATGATCAGTCATGAATTGATGAAGGAATTCGTCTATTGTCTAAGCCGCACTGCTGCTGGACACGCCGCTGGTAGAAGTAATGGCCTTGGCGGGCGCTCTGCGCTCGTGAGTTGGCGTGCAGCCGAAGTGCTCGCTATAGGCTTTAGAAAAATGAGAGGCGGAGACGAAACCGCAGGCCATAGCGACGGACAGAATTGGCATGCTGGTTTGCCGCAGCAGATATCGTGCATGCTCCAGGCGCATTGATGCGTAATATCTTGCGGGTGACTGTCCCAAGTACTTACAAAACAGTCTCTCAAGCTGTCGGGTCGACACTCCGACCTCCTCCGCAAGGTCGGCACTGTTGAGAGGATTCTCAATGGCGTTCTCCATCAGAGCAACAACGGACAAAAGCTTGGGATGAGAGACGCCGAGACGGGATCTCAGATCCATGCGCTGGCGCTCGTTGGCCTCACGGATGCGGTGGTGAATAAGCTGATCCGTGACCTTGGATGCGACCTCGGGGCCATGGTCCTTCATGATCAGGGACAACATCATGTCGACTGCCGCCGTGCCGCCCGCGCAAGTAAAGCGGTTACGGTCGATCTCGAATAGTTCCTGGGTCACATCCAAATCAGGAAATTCGGAAACCAAACCGGAATAATTCTCCCAGTGTATTGTCGCCTTGTAACCGTTGAGAAGACCAGCCTTGGCAAGCACATACGTTCCCGTGCAGACCGCTCCGATGGTCGCCCCAAAGGATGACAGACGGCGAATGGCTGCCATGAGGTCTCGGTGATTGAATGACTGGACGTCAAGACCAGCACAAACGACAGCGGAACTTAAGCCGCGTGCGTCCGCGAAGGAATTGTTGACTGTGATCTCAACCTCGTTTGAGGCTCGTACAGGCCTGCCATCCTGCGAAAACAAGCGCCACTCATAGAGCTTTCGACCGGAAACTCGGTTGGCAAGCCGAAGGGGTTCGATCGCCGAAGTGAACGCGATCATGGAAAATCGAGGCACGAACAGGAACCCTATCACGCGTGTATCGTCGATAGGGATAGCCTGCCCGCACACAGCCTCTGGCATCTCCTCACCCTCTGTTCGAAACCGGAACCGTCTGAAACGGCTCGGCTATTTTTGGTCTATAAAATCTACGTGATAGGTGGCCGCCGTCAACAAGATTAAGCAACCACCCACCTTGCAGTCCCGCTCAGGAACGAACTTTGTTTCACTTCGTAACTGTGAAACCGGCCAGCATCGGGTCTTACATAGTCTAGGGGGGATGCGGCGGGTGGCCGTGTCAGCAGGAAATAACTGCCATGCTGAGAAATGGCGCACACGCGACATCGATAGTCGCTTCGGCGCTAGACGCCACCCCTTACCGTTAAACAATTGTCCAAGATTGGCAGCCCGTGCTGCCATCATGGCTTGGATGCTCAAACAGCAGGATGAGGAAATACATGAGAACGCAGGCTCGCGTTGTTGTCATCGGTGGCGGCGTCGTCGGAGTAGGGACCCTCTATCATCTTGCCAAGAAGGGCTGGAACGATGTTGTTCTCGTGGAACGAAGGGAGCTCACTTCCGGCTCGACATGGCACGCTGCCGGTCTCCTGCCTCTGTTCAACATGAGTTACTCGGTCGGCCAGATTCATAAGTACTCGGTCAATTTCTACAAGTCCTTGGAAGAGGAGACGGGACAACCCGTCGGGCTCAAGCAGGTGTCCAACATAAGGCTCGCCCGCACCAGGGATCGCTGGGACGAGTTTATGTACTACAAGGGCGTCGCGGACACGATCGGCATCAATGTCGAAGTGCTGACCCCCGCCCAAGTCAAGGAGATATGGCCTCTCTGCGAGACCGACGGGATCATCGGGGCCATCCGGCATCCCGACGATGGCTACATCCAGCCGGCCGATCTCACCCAGGCAATGGCGAAGGGCGCCCGCGCCCGCGGAGCTGAGATTTACCGCAATACGACTGTCGCCGCCATCGAACGCGCGCCCTCGGGCGAGTGGCTGGTCAAGACCGATCGGGGCGACATCACCTGCGAGCACGTGGTGTCGGCGACTGGCAACTTCGCCCGTCGCACTGGCGCCATGGTTGGGCTCGAGATCCCAGTCATTCCCGTCGAGCATCAGTACATTGTCACCGAGCCGCATCCGGCTGTGCTGGAACGCCACCGCCAAGGTCTCTCAGAAATGGGTGTGCTGCGCGAGACCGATTCCTCCTGGTACCTTCGCGAGGAGAACGGCGGTTTCATTCTTGGGCCTTACGAGCCCGGCGCACCGTGCTGCTATGTAGATGGTCCGGACGATAACTCGGAATACGAGCTGTTCCAGGAGGATCTGGAACGGCTCGCGCCGCACATTGAATCCGCGATGGTGCGTGTGCCGGCCTTCGCAGAGGTCGGTGTCAAGAAGGTCTATAATGGCGCGATCGCCTATACTCCAGACGGCAATCCGATCATCGGACCCGCTTGGGACCTGAAAAACTTTTGGCTCAACGAAGGCCATAGCTTCGGGATCACGGCGGCCGGCGGAGCCGGCTGGCAGCTCGCGGAATGGATCGTTGAGGGCGAGCCTACCATCGACATGATGGGCGTCGATCCGCGCCGCTTCGGACCCTATGCGACCCGCGGCTATTTGCGTCAGAAGAACGAAGAGGCTTATGCGAACGTCTTCACCGTGCACTACCCGGACGAAGAACGCACGGCCGCACGGCCCCTGAAGCGGGCTCCGTGCTATGACCGCATGAAGGCGCTCGGCGCCGTCTTCGGCTCCGTTTATGGTTGGGAGCGCCCGAACTGGTTTGCGCCGGAAGGCTATGGCCTGAGCGAGGATGAACTCGACAAGCCGGACGTCCTGCTCAACGAGAATCATCCGCCGGTCAAGGAAGGCGAAAAACCGAAGGAAAAATGGAGCTTCCGCCGATCGAACTACTTCGAGTTCGTCGGCAGCGAGGCCCGCCATGTCCACGAGGCCGTCGGCCTGCAAGACATGAGCGCCTTCGCCAAGTACGAAGTCTCCGGTCCAGGCGCCGAGGTGTTCCTCGACAACCTCGTAGCCAACAAGCTGCCGCAGAAGATAGGGCGGCTTGCGCTCACGCATATGCTGTCCCTCAACGGCGGCGTGCGCTCAGAATTCACGATTTTCCGCGAAGCCACGGACCGCTTCTACTTGGTCGGCATGGGCTCGGCCGAACGACACGATTTCGACTACCTGCAGAAGCTGCGCCCGCGCGACGGCTCGGTGGACCTTCAGAAGGTCACGACGCAGTATGGCGTGCTGATTCTGGCGGGTCCTCACGCCCGGGACGTGCTCCAGAAGGTCACCGACGCGGACCTGTCGAACAAGGCCTTCCCTTGGCTGTCGGGCAAGACCATCGACATCGGCGCCGCCCATGCGCGGGCCCTGAGGGTCAATTTCGTCGGCGAGCTGGGCTGGGAGCTCCACCACCCGATCGAGATGCAAAACTACATTTTCGATCTGCTGATGGAAGCTGGCCGCCCATACGGCATCAAGCCGTTCGGCATGCGTGCCATGGATGCGCTCCGCCTCGAAAAGTCATACCGCCTGATCGGGCGGGAGCTCTCCATCGAGTACTCTGCATTGGAGTCGGGGCTCGAACGCTTCGTTCACCCCAATAAAGGTCAGTTCATCGGCCGCGATGCCCTGGTGGACTGGCAGCAACGCGGCTTCTCCAACCGCTTCGTGACCATGGAGGTTCACGGCGTGACCGATGCCGATGCCCGCGGTTCCGAGCCCATCCTGAAGAATGGCAAGATCGTCGGCCGCTGCACGTCCGGCGGCTTCGGGTGGCGTCTCGGCAAATCGCTGGCTCTGGGCATGGTCAAGCCGGAGCTCGCGGAAGTCGGAAGCGAACTGGATATCCGGATCTTTGGCAAGCAACACCGTGCTGTCATCGTTCCGGAGTCGCCGTTCGACCCAGAAAATCTGCGGTTGCGGGCCTGACAGATCGATCGAAGACGTGGCAGCGCTCCCGCAAAGCGCCGCCTGAGATGACCATCGGGCCAGTAATGTGGCTTTCCGGAGCTACATTACGGGCCCCTTTTGCACAGCATGGGATGAGCCATGACGATGACGTCCGGCGACTTCTTGCAGAGCTTCCTGGCTCTGCATCCGAAGCGGATTGATCTATCCTTGAGCCGAATGCACCGGCTGCTCGCCAGGCTCGATCATCCCGAGAGCAGGCTGCCCCCTGTGATCCACGTCGCGGGCACCAATGGCAAAGGATCAACGATCGCCTTCATGCGGGCGATTCTCGAGGCGTCCGGACAAGCTGTCCACGTCTACACGTCACCCCACCTGGTGCGGTTCCATGAGCGTATTCGGCTTGGACGTGCCGGCGCTGGCGTCCTCGTGTCAGAAGAGCTTCTCGTCGATGCATTCGAACGCTGCGAACGTGCCAATGGCGGGGAGCCGATTACGGTATTTGAACTCACCACAGCGGCCGCTTTGCTGCTCTTTTCCGAACACCCTGCTGACGTCCTCTTGCTCGAGGTCGGCCTGGGTGGACGGCTCGATGCCACCAACGTCATTAGGGCCCCCCTGGCAGCTGTGATCACCTCCGTTTCGCGTGACCATACTGAGTATCTGGGCGAAGCCGTGGAACAGATTGCGGCTGAAAAAGCGGGCATTTTCAAGCGGGGTCGGCCAGCGATCATCTCGTTCCAGACACAAGAGGCGAGTGCGACCCTTCAACATAAAGCCAAGGAAGTCGGTGTTTCGTCGCTCATGCTGGCAGGTCGTGATTTTCATATTCATGAAACGGCCGACGGCCTTGCCTACGAGGACGTGAGAGGGGCGCTGTCCCTGCCCTGGCCCAATCTTCTCGGTAGCCATCAGGTGTCTAACGTCGCAACGGCCGTTGTGACCCTCAGGGCGACCTTTGGAGAGCAGGTTTCAGACGAAGCATTCCGATTAGGGGTGACGGGAGCCCAATGGCCGGCCCGCCTCCAGCGCCTCGCAGGGAATGTCGCGGAGCTGGCTCCAGACAACGCGGATCTTTGGCTGGATGGCAGCCATAACGAGGATGGCGGGCGGGTTACCAGTGCCGCGCTCCGGAACATGCACTCGGCCGATCCGCGCCCACTCGCTTTGGTCGTTGGCATGCTGGCGACGAAGAACATGTTGTCGTTCCTCTCTTCGTTTGGATCTTTATCCCCTCATCTGATTGCGGTTCCAATCACAATCCAGGAGAATGCCCGGGATCCGAGGGCGATCGCTGAGAGTGCGTGCCGCTTGGGGTTCAAGGCCAGCGTGGCCAAAAATATAGCCGATGCCATGCTGCAACTTCGGTCTATGGCATGGTCTCGCCCGCCTCGTGTTCTGATCACAGGATCCCTGTTTCTGGCGGGGGAGGTTCTCAAGCTGGATGGGACACTGCCATCGTAAGGCCTGCACCGCAGCTCCTGTCCGGTCGGGGCCGGATGTCGCCACATACACACAACCTGTCGCTTCTGAGCGAGTAGGCGCAGGGTGGACGACGGAAATTGACAACTACTGGACCACGGCTTGGTCGTGGGTCATTTGAGTGAGGCCTACATGCTCCACGTTCCCGATACGCCACTTCACGCTTTGTTCCGTAATCGGAAGCCCGGCTACAGCCTGGATGCGCCGTTTTATGTCAGCCCCGAGGTCTTCGCGGCCGATATGGAGATCATCTTCGGCCGGCACTGGATCTATGTCGGTGTGGAGCCTGACGTGCCGGAGCCCGGCGACGCGATGGTGGTCGACGTCGGCCCCAGTTCAATCGTCATTGTGCGCGGCGACGACATGGGCGTTCGGGCATTCCACAATGTCTGCCGCCACCGTGGCGCACGCATCCTTCATGATGAGAAGACGACGGTTGGGAATATCGTATGCCGCTACCATTCCTGGACCTACGATCTCACAGGCGCGCTGATTCACGCAGACCACATGGGGCCGGGATTCGACCGCTCCTGCCATGGGCTGAAACCGGTTCATCTGCGCTCGCTTGAGGGCCTACTCTTTATCTGCCTGGCTGATGAGCCGCCCACGGATTTCGACGAGATGGCTCGTGAGATCGGGCCCTACATCGCCCCGCACAACGTTCGAAATACCAAGATCGCCTACCAGTCCGACATCATCGAGGAGGGGAACTGGAAGTTCGTGATGGAGAACAATCGCGAATGCTACCATTGTTCCGGGAACCATCCAGAGCTGACTGTTCCGCTCTTCGCCTATGGCTTCGGCTTCGCGCCCGAGGAGATGGACGAAACCGAGCGCGCCAACGCTGAACGCTATACTTGCATGCTGAAGGACAAACATGCGGAATGGGAAGCCGACGGTCTCCCGTCCCGCGAAATCGATCATCTCGACGACAGGATCACGGGCTTTCGGGTCGAGCGACTTCCCTTGGACGGGGATGGAGAGTCCCATACCGTTGATACGAAGGCGGCGTGCCGGAAGCTCCTGGGTGACTTCACCAATGCCAAGCTGGGTGGCCTCTCCTGTTGGACGCAGCCGAACTCTTGGCATCATTTCATGGGCGACCACATTGTAACTTTCTCGGTCCTCCCGCTCGATCCGGAACGCACCCTGCTCCGCACCAAGTGGTTGGTCCACAAGGATGCCCAGGAGGGTATCGATTACGATATCGAGCGGCTCACCGAGGTCTGGCAGGCCACGAACCTCCAGGACAGCACGCTGGTCGGCTACTGCCAGACAGGTGCCCGCAGCCCGGCCTATGCGCCCGGCCCGTACTCGCCGCATACCGAGATGCTCGTGGAGAAGTTCTGCAACTGGTATGTCAACCGCATGAAAGATCATCTCGAGCGATGACCATGGACAGCATCAACGGATTCCGGATGCCTGCTTCCGTGGCAGGTTCATTCATCGAGGTTCCGGTCTGGGACTCGAACGCGGATGACACACTGGTTTGCCGCGCGGTGCGGGTCGAAACCCCGGATGTGAAGACCTTCGTGCTCAGTGCCCGTGAGCCGCGCCGCTTCGCCTACAAACCGGGCCAGTTCCTCACCTTCGAATTCGTCATCGGCGGGCAACCCATACACCGATGCTACACCATCTCGGCATCGCCGACCCGGCCCGATACCGTCTCGATCACGGTCAAGCGGGTGCCCGGCGGGCCGGTTTCCAACTGGCTGCACGACAATTTTAAACCCGGCTCGACCATCAAGGCGGTTGGGCCCATGGGCGAGTTCACGCATATCGATTATCCAAGTGGCAAGTACCTGTTCCTCTCGGGCGGCAGTGGCGTTACGCCGATGATGTCGATGGCCAGGGCCATGCACGACTTAGCAGGGGCGACCCACGTGGTGTTCGTCCACAGCGCCCGCTCGCCCGAGGATATCATTTTCCGCACCGAGCTCGAGCTGATGGCCCGCCACAATGCAAACTTCCGGTTTGCGGCAATCTGTGAGAACGATTCTTCGGGCGAAGCCTGGGGCGGGTTCAAGGGACGGCTGTCCCCTGCCATGCTTGAACTGATCGCTCCGGATTTCCGGGATCGGGAGGTCTTCGTCTGCGGCCCGTCACCCTACATGCAGGCGGTGCGCGAGATGCTGAAGGCGGCGGGTTTCGACATGGCCCGCCATCATGAGGAGAGTTTCAACTTTGAGGAACTCCCCAGCTCCGAGCAGGCGGCGATCGCTGAGGCGGAAGAAGCCTCATCCGCAAAGGTCTACCGGGTTGAGTTCGCCAAGACCCGCCGTGTCATCGAGTGCCCCGTGGGGACATCCGTGCTCGATGCCGCGCGTCGTGCGGGCCTGCGCCTACCCTCGTCCTGCACCAAGGGGGTTTGTGGCACCTGCAAGTCAAAGCTTATTTCCGGTACGGTCGAGATGCAGCATGGGGGTGGCATCCGTCCTCGCGAGATCGAGGCCGGAATGCGGCTCTTGTGTTGCTCCAAACCGACGAGCGATCTGGTGATCGATCGTTAAACCTCAGGTCGACGCAACTGGCTGCCTCGAGCGTGCAGCGGCGTGTAGCGTCACTCGTCGCTGTCCGCGTACGGCGATTGTATCGAACAAGATTTTCCAGTTAACCTGCGACTGGCGAAGCAGTCTTCAGGATACCGGAGATGACCTGCAGGCAGCCTCATACGGCTGGAACAGGAACATGACTTGGGACGGATATGCCAAAATTGACGCACTGGGATAGCAAGCTCGCAAATGAGGTCATAGCCGCGCACACATCGCTCGATGGAGCTGCCCTACCCATTCTCCACGCGCTTCAGGATGCGTTCGGATACATCCATGAGGAGGCTGTGCCGCTGATCGCCCAGGCTTTGAATCTGTCCCGGGCCGAAGTCCACGGCATCGTCACGTTCTATCACGACTTCCGCCGCAGCCCGGCAGGGCACCACGTGCTCAAGCTGTGCCGGGCAGAGGCCTGCCAGTCCATGAACGGAGCCCGGATCGCAAGTGACCTCCTGGCAGCGCTCGGCATTTCTTGGGGCGAGACAACATCCGATGGACACCTGACAGTCGAAGGCGTCTATTGCCTTGGGCTCTGCGCCTGTGCCCCTTCGGCTCTCTTCGATGGCAGGCCGATCGGCAGGATCCGTTCGGAGAAACTCATCGATGTCGTTCAGCAGGCAAGGGCACAATGAAGGTCTTCGTATCATCCGATGCCGCATCGCTTGCCCTCGGCTCCAGCCGGATCGTCGCTCTTCTGGCAGAGGAGGCATCCCGTCGCGGGC
>KI912067.1:15266-15461 GCA_000517005.1 Microvirga lupini | reverse complement strand
GATGAGGTGGCGATCAGCATCGCAGGCCGGAAGCATTGGCTGTGGCGAGCCGTGGACCAGCACGGCGTCGTGCTCGACATCCTGGTTCAGAGCCGTCGCAACGCCAAAGCCGCCAAGCGTCTGCTGCGCAAGCTTTTGAAGCGTCAGGGCCGGTCACCGCGCATCATGATCACGGACAAGCTGGCCAGCTATGGC
>KI912067.1:13451-15166 GCA_000517005.1 Microvirga lupini | reverse complement strand
ACATTGTAACGACTGGCTCCCGGGGGTTATTCTGGCTCGAGCCTCTGGTCGAGGTCGAAACACCGAAGGGCCGGATCGCCTATGGTCCGCTCGAGCCAGCCGATGTCGCGGGGCTCTTCGCGGCCGGATTCCAGGAGGGAAAGGATCACCCGCTTCGCCTCGGCCAGCTGGCAGACCAGCCATATCTTTCCCGGCAGACGCGGCTCACCTTCGCTCGCTGCGGCATCGTCGACCCGCTTTCGCTCGCCGATTACCGGATCCATGGCGGCTATGCTGGCCTCGAACGTGCTCTCTCCCTGGAGTCCCAGGCCATCGTCGATGAAG
Source organism: Microvirga lupini (assembly GCA_000517005.1). Classification (GTDB taxonomy): domain Bacteria; phylum Pseudomonadota; class Alphaproteobacteria; order Rhizobiales; family Beijerinckiaceae; genus Microvirga; species Microvirga lupini. Next base: position 14,842 of record KI912067.1, on the reverse strand, counting down.
TCAAGCTCTCCGGCCTGCGCGGGCGGGGCGGGGCGGGCTTCCCAACCGGCATCAAGTGGGACACGGTGCTCCACGCCGAGGCCGAGCAGAAGTACATCGTCTGCAACGCGGACGAGGGCGACAGCGGCACCTTCGCCGACCGCATGCTGATGGAGGGCGACCCCTTCGCGCTGATCGAGGGCATGACCATCGCGGGCCTCGCGGTCGGGGCCACGAAGGGCTTCGTTTACATCCGCTCGGAATATCCGCATGCCTACCGCACCATGACGGAGGCAATCCGGGTGGCGACAGAGGCGGGGTATCTCGGCTCCTCCGTTCTTGGATCCGGCCGTGCCTTCACGCTCGAAACCCGCCTCGGCGCGGGCGCCTATATCTGTGGTGAGGAGACCTCCCTGCTCGAGAGCCTCGAAGGCAAGCGCGGCATGGTGCGGGCCAAGCCGCCCTTGCCGGCAGTGAAGGGGCTTTTCGGCAAGCCAACCGTGGTCAACAACGTGCTGTCCTTGGCGACGGTGCCGTGGATCCTGACGCATGGAGCACAGGCCTATGCCGATTTGGGCATGGGCCGCTCGCGAGGAACTCAGCCGATCCAGCTCGCGGGCAACATCAAGCGCGGAGGACTGATCGAGCTGGCATTCGGCACGACCCTGCGCGAGATCATCGAGGATCTTGGTGGCGGAACGGCTACGGGTCGGCCCGTGAAGGCGGTTCAGGTCGGCGGGCCTCTCGGAGCTTATTTCCCGGCATCGATGCTGGATATTCCCCTGGATTACGAGGCGCTTGCTGCCCAGAAGGGCATGCTCGGGCATGGCGGCATCGTCGTGTTCGACGACACCGTCGACCTGTCGCAGCAGGCTCGCTTCGCGTTCGAGTTCTGCGCGGCCGAAAGTTGTGGCAAGTGCACGCCCTGCCGCGTCGGTGCCGTGCGCGGCGTTGAGGTGATGGACCGGATCATCGCCGGCATTGAGCCCGACAAGAACTTCGCAGTGCTGGAAGACCTCTGCCAGCTCATGACCGATGCCTCGCTCTGCGCCATGGGCGGACTGACGCCCGTGCCGGTGATGAGCGCGCTCACGCACTTCCCCGAAGACTTCGATAAATCACCCCGCCTGCCCGCGGCAGCCGAGTGAGGGAGCATCCAGCATGGCTCTGATCCAGGGAACCGATTACGGCACGCCGATCCGCATCACGGACAAGATGGTGACGCTCACCATCGACGGCGAGCTCGTTTCGGTGTCCGCCGGCACCTCCGTCATGGCGGCGGCCATGATAATGGGAACTGCGATCCCGAAGCTCTGCGCCACGGACTCGCTTGAGCCCTTCGGCTCCTGCCGCCTTTGCCTTGTCGAGATTGAGGAACGGCGCGGCACGCCTGCCTCCTGCACGACGCCGGT
>KI912067.1:9163-13351 GCA_000517005.1 Microvirga lupini | reverse complement strand
TCATCCGCTCGACTGCCTGACCTGCTCGGCCAACGGCGACTGCGAATTGCAGGACATGGCGGGCGCGGTTGGCTTGCGCGAGGTGCGCTACGGCTATGACGGCGCCAATCACCTCGATGCGCCGAAGGACACCTCGAACCCGTACTTCACGTTCGAGGATTCCAAGTGCATCGTCTGCTCGCGCTGCGTGCGAGCCTGCGAGGAGGTGCAGGGCACCTTTGCCTTGACCATCCAGGGCAGGGGCTTTGGCTCCCGCGTCTCGCCGGGCGGGCTCGACTTCTTCGGCTCCGAATGCGTGTCCTGCGGCGCCTGTGTGCAGGCCTGTCCGACCGCCACCCTCAATGAGAAGAGCGTCATCGATCTCGGCACCCCCGAGCACTCCGTCATTACCACCTGCGCCTATTGCGGGGTGGGCTGCTCGTTCAAGGCCGAGATGAAGGGCACCACCGTGGTGCGGATGGTGCCCTACAAGCATGGCAAGGCCAACGAGGGCCATTCCTGCGTCAAAGGGCGCTTTGCCTGGGGTTATGCCACGCACAAGGACCGCATCACGAAGCCGATGATTCGTCAGACTATCACCGATCCCTGGCAGGAGGTGTCCTGGGCGGAGGCGCTGACCTACGCCGCAAGCGAGTTCAAGCGCATCCAGGCGCAGTATGGCCGCGATGCCACCGGCGGCATCACCTCCTCGCGCTGCACCAACGAGGAGACCTTCCTGGTCCAGAAGCTGGTACGGGCTGCCTTCGGCAACAACAACGTCGATACCTGCGCCCGCGTCTGCCACTCACCAACAGGATACGGCCTGAAGACGACGCTCGGCACCTCGGCCGGCACGCAGGACTTCGCCTCGGTAGATGATGCCGATGTGATCGTGGTCATCGGCGCCAACCCGACGGACGGGCACCCGGTCTTCGCCTCGCGCATGAAGCGCCGGTTGCGCGAGGGAGCGCGCCTGATCGTCATTGATCCGCGCCGGATCGATCTCGTGAAGTCACCCCATATCGAGGCGGATTACCATCTGCCGTTGAAACCCGGCACGAACGTGGCGATGATCAACGCCATCGCGCACGTGATCGTCACGGAAGGGCTGGTGGATGAAGCCTATGTGCGCGAGCGCTGCGATCTCGGCGACTTCGAGAGCTGGGCGCGCTTCATTGCCGAGGAGCGCCATTCGCCCGAGGCCGTGGAGGACCTGACCGGCGTTGCGGCCGCGGATGTGCGGGTGGCAGCCCGTCTTTATGCCACCGGCGGCAATGCGGCGATCTACTACGGTCTTGGCGTCACCGAGCACAGCCAAGGCTCGACCATGGTGATGGGCATGGCCAACCTCGCCATGGCCACCGGCAACATCGGCAAAGCTGGTGCCGGGGTGAACCCCTTGCGCGGTCAGAACAATGTGCAGGGCTCCTGCGACATGGGTTCCTTCCCGCACGAGTTCTCCGGCTACCGGCACGTCTCCGACGATGCCACCCGGCAGATGTTCGAGACCTTCTGGGGCGTGCCGCTGCAGAACGAGCCAGGCCTTCGGATTCCGAACATGCTCGACGAAGCGGTGGCTGGCACCTTCAAGGGACTCTACATCCAGGGCGAGGACATCGCTCAGTCAAACCCGGACACGCAGCACGTGACGGCTGGCCTGAAGGCTATGGAATGCGTGGTGATCCAGGATATCTTCCTGAACGAGACCGCCAAGTACGCTCACGTGTTCCTGCCGGGATCCTCCTTCCTCGAGAAGGACGGCACCTTCACCAATGCGGAGCGGCGCATCAACCGCGTCCGCAAGGTGATGCCGCCGCTGGGGGGCATGGCGGACTGGGAGGTTACCATGGCTCTGTCGAACGCGCTCGGCTTCCCGATGAGCTACACACATCCCAGCGAGATCATGGACGAGATCGCCCGGCTCACGCCAAGCTTCGCCGGTGTGTCGTATGAGAAGCTGGATCGGCTTGGGTCAATTCAATGGCCCTGCAATGAGGCTGCGCCTAATGGCACGCCGATGATGCATGTGGACCGGTTCGTGCGCGGCAAGGGCAAGTTCATGATCACCGAGTTCGTGCCGACCGAAGAGCGGACGGGACCACGCTTCCCGCTGATCCTCACAACGGGGCGCATCCTGTCGCAGTACAATGTCGGGGCGCAGACGCGACGCACGGAGAACAGCCGCTGGCATGAGGAGGATGTACTCGAAATCCACCCCTTCGATGCGGAGAGCCGCGGTATTCTGGACGGCGACCTCGTGTCAGTTGAGAGTCGCTCGGGGGACATCGCCCTGCGAGCCCGGATTAGCGAACGGATGCAACCCGGGGTGGTCTACACGACCTTCCATCATGCCAAGACCGGCGCCAACGTGATCACGACCGACTTTTCGGACTGGGCGACAAACTGTCCGGAGTACAAAGTGACGGCCGTGCAAGTGCGGCGCACGAACCGGCCCTCTGACTGGCAGGCCCGGTTCTTCGAGGAGGATCAGACGCTCAAGCGGATTGGCACGTATGTCAACGCGGCCGAGTGAGGAGAGGCTTCCGGTACCGGAGGTGCACGAGACATCGGCAACCGTTCTGGCCTTTGATGGAGCGGATCCTGTCTCCGGCACGCGCGTCATCCCGGTGGAGGTGCCGGTCGGCCTGACCTACGGCGGCGTTCCTTTCGCTGTGATGATGACGACACCGTCCGACCTGGAGGACTTTGCGATCGGGTTCAGCCTGACCGAGGGCGTAATCCGGAAGGCCGAGGACATCCGCGGCATTCGCATTGAGAGGGAGGGGCAGGATCTGCGACTGGCGATCGACCTCACCTCTGAGCGGCTTCACGAGCACCTGGCGCGCAGGCGGGCTCTGTCAGGCCGGACCGGCTGCGGCCTGTGCGGCATCGACGACCTGAACGCTCTGCCTCAGGCGCGCTCGCCCACGGGAGAGCCACCGAGCCTCTCGCTCGCAGCCATCCGCCGTGCCCTGGGCATGCTCGAGCGCGAGCAGAGCTTGAACGCGCGCACGCACGCGGTTCATGCCGCAGCGTGGGCGGATCTGGAGGGCACGATCTGCTGCGTCCGCGAGGATGTCGGCCGCCACAATGCCCTCGACAAGCTGATCGGTGCGCTGTGCCGGACGGGTGCAAGTCCAAGTGCCGGTTTTGTGATTGTGACAAGCCGTTGTTCGTTCGAGTTGGTCGAGAAAGTCGCTGCGTTCGGCGCGAGGGCCCTTGTCTCGATCTCGGCCCCGACCTCCCTGGCGCTTGAGCGGGCGCGGCTTCTCGATATTACGCTGGTGGGGATAGCACGCCACGACAGCATCACCGTCTTCCATGGCACCGACCGCATTCACAGGCAGGATATTCTGGCATGAGCACCATGAAGCTGGTCCGCATGGCCAACCAAATTGCATCCTTCTTCCGGTCCTATCCGGACGATCAGGCCATCCACGGCATTCATGATCATCTGGTGGCGTTCTGGACGCCGAATATGCGGGCTGCGCTGCTGGCTGATGTCAACCGCGGGGCGCACGAGCTGGATCCTCTCGCTGCGAAGGCGCTGCTGACGTTTGAACTCGGCAAGAGCCCGTTCGAGAAGGAGGTCGCAGGTCCGGAGCAGGTTGGCGAATTGGGAAGTGATGCAGGTTAGGCGCCTAAACCGTATCTATCGTCACGGGGAGCACGCAAGGTCTGCGCAACAAGCCACGCCAGACAGAACAGACACGGATGCGTCTGCCAGACATGCCACAACGTGCGTCACGGGAAGGTTCCAGGCCATAGGGTCTGACGATCGTCGGTTGTATCTGCTCCACTCCGCTGATCGAAAATGCTCCCGAACCGGCAAGTCTCACACGATATGCTCTACGGCACCATCCAGTAGAAACACGGAGGCCGCAGAAAGAGGGCAGACGATGGTCCGCTGCCCTCTGAAAACCGTTTTCCGTTGACTGGCATTGGTCTGCAGTTATGCCGGCGAAGCGGTCCCGGTATAGTCTGCAACGAGGTGCAGCATCGCCCGCAAGCCAGTCAAAAGACCCGATTCATCCACCTGGAATTTTGGCGAATGGTTCGGGGCTGCCTTCTCGACGCCTTCGGGCGCGGATGGTCGAGGAAATGCTCGCGGTCCGAGGGATCGAGGTCAGCCACGAGACCGTACGACGGTGGGCCCTGAAGTTCGGCCAGAGCTTTGCCAACCAGATCCGCCGCCGTCTTCCAGCGCCA
>KI912067.1:8585-9063 GCA_000517005.1 Microvirga lupini | reverse complement strand
AACCAGGCCAAGCTCATCGGGGTGGTCTACCTCGAGAACAACCTTAGCCCGCGCGTCTTCGCGCCGGCCCGGATCGCGGTGCTGAAGCTGCTCGCCTCGCAAGCTGCGATCGCGCTCGAGAACACGCGCCTGTACCACGATCTCGCCGAACGCGAAGCTCGGATCCGGCGCCTGGTCGATGCCAACATCATCGGAATCTTCATCTTTGCTCTCGACGGCCGGATCCTCGAGGCTAACGACGCCTTTCTCCGGATCGTGGGCTACGACCGTGACGACCTCGTCGCGGGTCGCATCCGCTGGACGGACCTGACGCCCCTGGAATGGCGCGAGCGCGACGTCCGGCTGGCGCAAGAGTTGGAGAGGACTGGCAGCCTGCAACCGTATGAGAAGGAGTACTTCCGCAAGGACGGCAGCCGCGTGCCCGTGCTGCTTGGCTCGGCAAGCTTCGGCGAGAGCGGGAGCCAAGGTGTCGCTTTCG
>KI912067.1:3301-8485 GCA_000517005.1 Microvirga lupini | reverse complement strand
CGCCCTGCCAACACCAGTGCTGCCGCCCATCGCACGTCTCGAGCTCAGGCCTTCCGAGTCTGGGGCGAGGTGACCAGCGCGGCGAGGGCCTAATCTGATGCTCCTGAAGAGGTGGACCTATCTCAAGTCGTTAAGTTGACGATGCCGTCTGCTCTCGCAAGGAACAGCGGACGTTCGTGAAGGGCAGGAAATTCCATGATCTGACCCGAGGCGTATTATCGATGCTCGGCGCTCACTGGTATAACACTCTCTCGCTCTACAACACTCCAGCGATGAATGCGGAGGAGAGGGGTGGCCCCCTCTCCCGACCGCAATTCCTCAGTCATAGAGGACAGCTGTGATCTTCGGATCGCTCATGTTGGACTTGTTATAGTAGAAGAAGCCGGTGTCGATGATCTTCTCTAGCTTTTCGCCCTTGAGCGCCTTCACGGCGGCCTCGACCGTCTTGTAGCCGATGCCGAGCGGGTTCTGGGTGATCGCGCCCGCCATGATGCCTTCCTGAATTGCCTGCTTCTGCTGCTTGCCGGAATCGTAACCGATGATGACGATCTTGCGGCTCATCTCCCTGGCACCGTCGACCACGCCGATCGCCGAACCTTCATTGGCGCCGAAGATGCCTTTGAGCTTTGGATTGGCTTGGAGAATTGATTTCGTGATCTCCGTCGATTTCAGGCGGTCGCCGGCGCCATGGCATCGTCAAATTAGCAGTTTTTGCTCACTTTTTGGGATTTCTGACCAGGGGCAGGTGACGTATTTCCAATGGTTTAGGACTGACATGGCAATCCCGAAACAGCCCTTAATTGTTCAAGTTGACGATGCCGGGCTGCGGCATCCTTTGGTAGCGTCTACAGTCGCTGTGTGGCAAAATGGCCGATCAAGCTCGCTCTGGCCAGCTCACGCAGACGATGGGTGCGGAGGCTTGGTGACGCAGTCGGTCTGCCAGCGGCCCCAGACTTGAGAGCGGAGTGCGGCACATGAATCTGAGCTTTCGGTTCGGCACTGAGGGGGAGAGCAGCGTCCTGGGCCAAGACGACGACCGCGTCCTCGGTCGAGGCTGGCGCCTCAACTCCGACCACCAGCGGAAGGCTGTGCTGGTCGTGCTACCCACCGCCGAGCACCCGACGCCCTCGAGCCTTGATCGCCTCGTCCACGAATACGAATTGAAGGGCGAGCTGGACAGCGCATGGGCCGTGCGGCCGCTGGAGCTTGTGCGCGAAGGCGGCCGCACCATGCTCGTGCTCGAGGATCCCGGCGGTGAGCCGCTCGACCGGTTGCTCGGCGCGCCCCTGGAGCTGGGACACTTCCTGCGCGTTGCCATCGGCATCACCTCGGCCCTAGGCCAGCTCCACCGGCGCGGTCTCGTCCACAAGGACCTCAAGCCGGGCAATATCCTGGTCAACGCAACCGGAGCGGTGCGGCTGACCGGCTTCGGCCTCGCCTCGCGCCTGCCGCGCCAACGGCAGGCGCCCCGAGCCTCCCGAAACTATTGCCGGCACCCTCCCCTACATGGCGCCGGAACAGACCGGCCGCATGAACCGCTCGATCGACGCCCGCAGCGACCTGTACGCGCTGGGTGTCACCTTCTACCAGATGCTCACCGGCATTCTGCCGTTTGCGGCGTCCGATCCGATGGGATGGGTGCACTGCCACATCGCAAGACGGCCGGTGCCGCTCACCGAACGCGTGAAAGAGGTCCCCGAGCCTCTGTCCGCCATCGTGATGAAGCTGCTCGCCAAGACCGCCGAGGAGCGCTACCAGACCGCCGCCGGCCTCGCGCACGACCTGCGGCGCTGCCTCGCCGCATGGGACACGCAGAGCCGCATTGAGGCCTTCCCGCTGGGGACGCAAGACCTGCCGGACCGGCTGCTGATCCCCGAGAAGCTGTACGGGCGCGAGCACGAGATCGCGACCCTGCTCGCCGCGTTCGATCGCGTCGCCCAGGGTGGCGCCCCGGAGCTGGTCCTGGTGTCCGGCTATTCCGGCATCGGCAAGTCCTCCGTGGTCCACGAGCTGCACAAAGTGCTGGTGCCTTCGCGCGGGCTGTTTGCCTCGGGCAAGTTCGACCAGCACAAGCGCGACATCCCCTATGCGACACTCGCGCAGGCGTTTCAGAGCTTGACCCGGGGCCTTCTGGCGAAGAGCGAGGCCGAGCTGGCCGGCTGGCGCGATGCCCTTCTGGAGACGCTGGGCCCGAACGGCCAGCTCATGGTCGACCTCATCCCCGAGCTGAAGCTCATCATCGGTGAGCAGCCCCCGGTCCCACCGCTTGAACCACAGCAAGCACAAGGCCGCTTCCAACTGGTGTTCCGGCGCTTCATCGGCGTCTTCGCCCGGCCGGAACATCCACTGGTACTCTTCCTTGACGACTTGCAGTGGCTCGACGCGGCGACGCTCGATCTGTTGGAGGATCTGTTGACCCGCTCGGATCTGCAGCACCTCATGCTGATCGCTGCCTATCGCGACAACGAAGTCACCGCCGGCCATCCGCTGATGCGAAAATTGGACGCCATCAAGAGCGCCGGCGGGATGGTAGCAGAGATCACGCTGGCGCCGCTCGCCCGGGAGCATCTCGGGCAGATGATGGCGGACGCACTCCGCTGCGCGCCGGAGCGCGCCGCGCCGCTGGCGCAACTGGTGCACGAGAAGACGGGTGGCAATCCGTTCTTCGCCATTCAGTTCCTGTCTTCGTTCGCCGAAGAGGGAATGCTCGCCTTTGATCATGATGCGGCGCGTTGGTGCTGGGATCTCAATCGCATACATGCCAAGGGATACAGTGACAACGTCGTGGACCTGATGGTCGGCAAGCTCACCCGCCTGCCGGTCGAGACGCGGAAGGCGTTGCAGCAGCTGGCGTGTCTGGGAAACATCGCCGAGCTCACGACACTTTCGATTGTTTTCGAGACTTCGGAGGAGCAGATCCATGTGGCGCTGTGGCCGGCCGTTCGTCAGGAATTGATCGAGCGCCTCGCGGGCGCCTACCGGTTCGGCCACGATCGCATACAAGAGGCCGCCTATTCGCTGATCCCGGAGGAGCTTCGTGGCGAGGCGCACCTTCGAATCGGAAGATTGCTCGCGGCGCACACACCTCCCGAGCAGCGGGAGGAGGCGATCTTCGACATCGTCCACCAGCTCAACCGCGGCGCGGCCTTGATCACCTTGCGAGACGAGCGCGAGCAGCTGGCCGAGCTGAACCTGCTTGCGGGCCGGCGCGCCAAGGAGGCAACCGCCTATGCCGCGGCACTGACCTATTTCACCGCCGGTGCGGCGCTCTTGCTGGAGGACGCCTGGGAGCGCCGGACCGAACTCGCCTTCGCGCTCGAGCTCCACCGGGCCGAATGCGAGTTCCTCACCGGCAAATTCGCTGAAGCGGAGGAGCGGTTTGCTGAACTTGCAGACCGCGCCACCAGCCTCCCCAATCTGGCCGCCATTACGCGGCTGCAGGTGGAGCTGTTCACGACCCTCGGCCGGAGCGACAGCGCCGTCGAGGTGACCCTCGGCTACCTGCGCCGCGTCGGTATCGCTTGGTCGGCGCATCCGACAAAGGAGGAGGTTCGGCAGGAATACGAGCGGATGTGGCGGCAGCTCGGTGAGCGCCCGATCGAGGCGCTGCTCGACTTGCCGCGGATGGCCGATCCGGTCGCGTGCGAGACGATGAACGTCCTCACCGCGGTGGTGCCGGCGGCTAGGCACACCAGCGAGAACCTGCGCTCGCTCGTCATCGGCCGCATGGCAAACCTCAGCCTGGAGCACGGCAACAGCGACGCGTCGTGCCATGCCTACGCCATGCTCGGCACCGTGCTGGGGCCGGAATTCGGCGATTACAAGGCAGGGTTCCGTTTCGGCCAGCTTGGCCTCAATCTGGTGGAGCAGCGCGGGCTGCGGCGCTTCGAAGCCCGCGTCTCCGTATCCTTCGGCGCCGTCATCAATCCATGGACGAGGCACGTCCAGACCGGCCGGCAATGGGTGCGGCGGGCCTTCGAGACGGCCAACAGGCTAGGCGACCTCACCTTTGCTGCCTATAGCCGCAACAACCTGATCACCAACCTCCTCGCCGCCGGCGATCCTCTCGCCGAGGTGCAGCGAGAGGCTGAGGCCGGGCTCGATTTCGCGCGCCAGGCGCGGTTCGGGCTCGTCGTTGTCTTCATCACCACACAGCTCCAGTTGGTCCGGACTCTCCGTGGTCTGACCCCGGTGTTCGGCCGCTTCGACGACACCGGGTTCGACGAGGGGCGGTTCGAGCGGCAACTGGAGGCAGACCCGGGCCAGTCGATTGCCACCTGCTGGTACTGGATCCGCAAGCTGCAGGCGCGCTTCTTCGCGGGTGCCTACGCTTCCGGCCTCGAGGCGGCATCAAAGGCACAACGGCTGCTCTGGACGATGCCGGCCCATCTCGAGTGGGCGGAGTTCCATTTCTACGCCGCGCTGGTGCGGGCCGCACTCTGCGACGCAGCCCGCGCGGCGGAGCGTAGCCGCCATCTCGAGGCTTTGGCCACCCACCACCGCCAGCTCCAGGAGTGGGCTGAGAACTGCCAGGAGAACTTCGAGAACCGCGCCGCGCTGATCGGCGCCGAGATCGCCCGTCTCGAAGGCCGCGAGCTCGAGGCCGAGCGTCTGTATGAGCAGGCAATCTGCTCGGCCCGAGGCAACGGATTCGTTCACAACGAGGCGATCGCCTATCAGCGCGCCTCCGCCTTCTACCGGGCGCGCGGATTTGACGAGTTCGCCGAGACCTATCTGCGCAAGGCCCGCGCCTGCTATGCCCGCTGGGGAGCCGATGGCAAGGTTTGGCAACTCGATCAGCTCTATCCGTATCTCAGGGAGGACGAGCCAGCACCCGGCCCGACAAGGACAATCGGAGCGCCGGTCGAACATCTCGACCTCGCAACCGTGATCAAGGTGTCGCAAGCCATCTCGGGCGAGATCGTCCTCGAAAAGCTGATCGACACGATCCTGCGCACGGCCATTGAGCACGCGGGGGCTGAGCGAGGGCTATTGCTTCTTCCACGTGGAGCTGAGCAGCGGATCTCGGCAGAGGCCATGACCCGCTGCGACACGGTCGTCGTGCAGCTGCGCGACGGGCTCGTGACCGCGACTACACTGCCGGAGTCGGTCCTCCACTACGTCCTGCGCACCCGGGAAAGCGTGATCCTCGACGATGCGTTGGCCGAGAGCCCGTTTGCCGCC
>KI912067.1:2292-3201 GCA_000517005.1 Microvirga lupini | reverse complement strand
GTGGCGCCTAATGATCCTCACGAAAGCCCCGTAACGGAAAGACCTACATGGCGGAAGAAGCGGACGATGACCTCGGGTCGGCGCTGCAGGCGACAGAACTCGCGGCGCGCCAGACGGTGGAGATCGGCGACTGATCCAGGCAGTGCATTCTCCATAGCTCGCTTGACGAGGGCATTGCACTGCTCTTCCGGATTCAGCTCGGGTGCATAGGCGGGCAGATAGGCTACCGCATAATCCTGCGCATGAGCCGTGATGAAGGCGGTGGTGAGCTTTGACCGATGGGCATTCAGGCGATCCCAGACCACCAGCAGCGGTGTGCCAATCTGTCTCCGGAAGGAGCGCAGAGCCGAGATCACCGTCTCACTTGAGATGCTAGAGCGGACGTGACGGGCATACAGCCGCCCGTCGGGCGTGATCGCCACGATGCTCGACACCTCGCGCCGCTTACTCACCCGCTGGAGGACCGGGGTGATCCCGCGCCGCGCCCAGGTCGTGCCCGGCCGGGCGCGGAAGCTGTGGCCGGTCTCGTCCCAGAGGAGAAGCGTCCGGTGCTCCCGCTGCGCCTTTTTTTCAGTGCCACCCAGTCCCGCTTGGGCCAGACCGCGATCACGAGTTCGTCGCGCTCCTTGGCCCGTGTGGCCGGGCGCTGCACGCTGAAACCGTGCGCCTTGAGTGGCCGCTCCAGATAACGCGGGTGATAGCTGACCCCGAACTCGCGCTCAATCAGGGCCGCAATGCGTTTGAGCGTCCAGCGCTCAGTGGCAAAGCCCGCCGCCACCGCGCCCCGGTCCAGGAGCCGACCCAGGCGAGCCCAGGCCTTCTCATCGAGGCGGGGAGAGCGTCCCGGAATGGGGCGAGCTTCCAGGCCGTGCCGGCCCTCCTGGGCGAGGGTTGCGGCCCAGCGGCAGA
>KI912067.1:1891-2192 GCA_000517005.1 Microvirga lupini | reverse complement strand
GCTTGGGAACGAGAGCTTCGAGCGCGTAGAACTGATTGGGACCTGATCCGCGTACTCCCATCCGGGCCCGCGGCGTATGATCGGCCGCACTTGAGGCCGCACACATGTCCGCATCCGACCTGCGCGCTGTACCAAACCTGAAGATTCTTCTTGCGTTACCAGGGGCGTCTACACATGTTCCCAATGACACGGTAACGAAGTACGTAGCAAGAACACAGGCTCTTGAGCTAACCGAGAGTGCTCAGCGAGGGCTGCAGTTGCGCCGAATAAGGTGTTCGAGCCATCATTCCAAGGCTAATCA
>KI912067.1:1276-1791 GCA_000517005.1 Microvirga lupini | reverse complement strand
GGTCTCCGGAGAAGATCTCATGGTACATCGTCCAGAGCCATCACCCGCGACTGCCGAAGAGCCGATCATCTTTGTTGTTGATGACGATGAATCCCTGCGCGAGGCGCTCAGAAGCCTGTTCCGGTCCGTCGGGTACAAGGTCGAAATGTTCGGGTCGGCCGCCGAACTGCTGCAAGGCCATTTTCCCGACGTGCTCAGCTGTCTGGTGCTCGACGTCCGATTGCCGGGACTGAGCGGTCTCGACTTCCAGGCCGAACTGGCCAAAGCAAACATTCACATTCCCATCGTCTTCATGACAGGGCATGGCGACATCCCGATGTCGGTGAAAGCCATGAAGGCGGGAGCTGTCGACTTTTTGGCCAAGCCGTTCCGCGACCAGGACATGCTCGATGCGGTCGCTGCGGCGCTCGCGCGCGACCGCCAGTGGCGACGAACCGAGAAGCAGCTGTCGGACCTGCGGGCCCGCTTCGACACCTTGACGCAGCGCGAGCGGGAGGTGATGGGCCTGGTGGTGA
>KI912067.1:0-1176 GCA_000517005.1 Microvirga lupini | reverse complement strand
GAATTCAACGATTCGAGGAGCGATCTGAGCCCTGAAACGAGAACCGTTGAAGACGCCATAGTGACCGACCTCGGTCTGCAGGTGATAGAGCTTCTTGTCGGAGGGGAGGTTGGGGGTCAAGTCCAGGGCGGCCAGGGTCTGGCCTACGCCCGAGATGTCGTCCCGCTCGCCCTCGACTGCCATGATGGCGCAGCGCCGGATGGCCATGAGGTCCACCGGCTGATCCCGGTGCAGCATCTCGCCTTTGGGCAGCTCGTGGTTCACGAACACCTTCTCGACCGTCTGCAGGTAGAACTCGGCGGTCAGGTCCATGACGGCGAGGTACTCGTCGTAGAAGTCCCGGTGCTTCTCGGCCGAATCACCATCGCCTTCGACGAGATGGTTGAACATCTCGTAATGGGCCGTGAGATGCCGGTCGATGTTCATGGCCATGAAGCCGGAGAGCTGCAGGAAGCCCGGATAGACGTCGCGCCAGAAGCCCGGATGGGACGGGGGCACCTTGGTGATGCAGTGCTGCCGGAACCACTCGATGCCGCGCTCCTCCGCCAGCCGGTTCACGGCCGTGGGCGAGCGACGGGTGTCGATGGGACCGCCCATGAGGATCATGGAGCGTGGGATGAAGGGATCGTTCTCGGCCTCGAGGCGGGCGACCGCCGCAACCACCGGCACCGCCGGCTGGCATACGGCCATCACGTGAAGATCCGGGCCGAGATCCCGGAACATGGCCTTGAGGTAGTCGATGTAGTCGTCGAGATCGAATCGGCCCTCCGCCAGGGGCACCATGCTGGCATCCGTCCAGTCGGTGATCATCACCTGATGGGTCGGCAGGAAGGTCTCGACCGTGCCGCGCAGGAGCGTGGCGTAGTGGCCCGACATCGGGGCGACGATCAGGAGCTTCGGCTGGTCCTTGGCGCTGGCGTGATCCCGCTCGAAGGAGATGACCCGGCAGAAGGGACGCTCCCAGACGATTTTCTCGGTGACCGCCACCTCCTCGTTGCCAATCACGGTCACCGGCAGGTCGAAGGCGGGCTTGCCGTAGCGCCGGGTGGTGCGCTCGAACAATTCGCAGGCCGCCGAGACGGTCCGGCCATAAGGCGTGTTCGTCAGGGGATTGTCGGGATTGTCGAAGAAGTGCTTCGTGAAATCGGAAGCCGCGCGAGCCGGACTCAAAAGCCA
>KI912066.1:82872-84247 GCA_000517005.1 Microvirga lupini | reverse complement strand
GTCAGGGCATCGGCCGCGGTCACGTCAACGCTCGTGACCGGCGCCGCCGCGACCACCACGCTCCGTACCGGCGTCGGCGATTCCGCCACGGCGGCAAGCACGCGCTCGCGGAACAGCTCCGCATTGGCGAAGAACAGCGGAGCATCCCAGCGGAACAGCACCAGACCGGGAATTCGACGGGCCTCCGGATAGCGCGTGACGTCATGGTATCCCTCGATGCCGGCCGGACGTCCCAGCACGGCGGAGTAAGGGCGCCAGCCGTCCCACAGGAACTCGATCACCGCGATCACGATCGCCAAGCCGATCCCCGGAATGGCGCCGAACACCGCCACGCCGGCGAAGCAGGCCATCGACAGCCAGAATTCCCAACGCTGGATGCGGTAAATCCGCTTGAGGTCAGCCACCTCGAACAGCCCAATGGCCGATGCGATCACAACGGCGGCGAGAGCGGCGGTTGGCAGGCTCCACAGCAGGTCAGGCGCCATCAGCAGCAGCAAGGCGATGGCGAGCGCACCGACGATGCCGGTCAGCTGCGTGCGCGCCCCGGCAGCTTCGGCCACAGGCGTGCGCGAGCTGCTGCTGCTGATCGGAAAGCCTTGAAAGAACCCGGTGGCCAGGTTGGCAGCACCGAGCCCCACCATCTCCTGGTTGGGATCGACCGTGGTGCGGGTCCGGGCGGCGTAGGCGCGGGAGAGCACGCTGGTGTCGGCGAACGACACCATGGCAACGGCGCAGCCTCCGATCAGCATGGGAACGATGTCGCCGGCGCCGATCCAAGGGATCGCAAAACCGGGTAGGCCCTGAGGGAAGCGAGCCGAGGATCGAGACGTTGTGGCGCTCCGCGAGGTCGAACAGGCCGACAACGACGGCGGCACTGACGACGGCGACCAAGATGCCGGGCACGCGCCTGCTGCCCCGCAGCAGCAAGATGGTCGCCAGTGTTCCCAAGCCAATCGCAAGAGCCACCCAATTCATCCTGCCGGCCAGGATGGCTCCGCCGATCGCCCACAGGTCCCGCAGGGGGCCCGTGCTCTCGACCGAGAAGCCGAACAGCTTCGGGAGCTGGCTGATCAGGACGGTCAAGGCGATGCCGTTCATATAGCCATAGCGGATCGGCTTGGACAGGAGCTCGGTCACGAAGCCCAGGCGCGCCAACCCGGCCAGGATCAGGACCGTCCCCGATACGAGCGCCATCATGCCGCCCAGGACGACGGCGCGCTGAGGGTCCCCGGCGGACAGCGGTAGCACGACGCCGAGGATGACGACCGCAAGCGCCGAGTCTGGGCCGAGGACGAGGATGCGGCTGGGACCAAACGCGGCATAGACCAGCAACGGGATGATCGTGGCGTAGAGGCCGCAGATGCCCGGCAGTCCG
>KI912066.1:81339-82772 GCA_000517005.1 Microvirga lupini | reverse complement strand
TTCCGTGAAGCTGCGCCACCATCGCGGTCCGATCTTCACCGTACCGTATGGCCAACTCGGAGCGGTGGAGAACATGAGCCGCGACTGGGTCATAGACAAGATGAGCATTAACGTCACCTACGACATCGATCTCGACCTTGCTAAGAAGGTCATCAAGCAGGTCGGCAAGGAGCTGGCGGCGGATCCGGAGTTTGCGCCCAACATCATCGAGCCTCTGAAGATGCAGGGTGTGGAGCAGTTCGGCGAGTTTGCCATTCAACTGCGCATGAAGATGATGACCCGGCCCGGCGAGCAGTTCGTCATTCGGCGCAAGGCCTACGCTCTGCTCAAGAAAGCGTTTCACGAGAACGGCATCAAGTTTGCGTTCCCGACTGTGCAAGTGGCGGGTCGCGATGACGCTGAGCCGGCGGCCGCGGCCCGACAGGCTCTCAAGCTCGTCAAGGGGGCTCCACCAGAGGAGGGTACCTAGCCGCACGCCCCGCTTGGCTTTCTAAATTGTCAAGCGGAAGTCCCATAGGGTCAAGCTGGCAGATGGAGAGCGATTAAGATGGGCCGGTCCGGCAGCGGCAGGCGACCAGAGAGGGGAAGGAATCATGGAAATGCCATCCACCCGCAGGGCAGACGGGCCGAACTCAGCCCATGGCACCGGCCCACTCACCGAGGATCTGCGCCGTCTGCTTCGAACCGAGTTGCTCAGGGAGACCTGTTCCGCCGCAAGGGTGGCCCGTCTCTTCTCGATGCACCGCCGCACCTTGACGCGGCATCTGCGCACCGAGGGCCTCGCATTCCGGCAGCTGACCGATGAAGTCCGCTTCGAGATCGCATGCGATCTTCTGGCCAATACCGACATGGCGCTGAGCCAGATTGCGGCGGTCCTGAAATATTCCGAGCCGAGCGCCTTCACCCGCGCCTTCCGGCGCTGGTCCGGAGAGACCCCGTCGGCATGGCGCCGCAGCCATCACCGAATCCGGAAGTCGTGGCGGCTTCGCAAGCTGCCACGCGCCAGTAAGCCTGTCTAAGGCAGCAGGTTCGCAGCCATTCCGTCAATTTGGAGTTTGGGCAGAGCAGAACGTTCACAGGCCCAATCGGCAGCGTCAGACGTCAGCCGGGATTTGGAGGCGGCGACCGTCGGCGTAGGGTCTAAGGACAGAATTTTTGGATCCGTTGCATCCGGAATCGCCGAGGTGGGTCCATGCGGAAATTCCCGCTGATCAGTCCAAAACTGTCAAATCGTTGGCCCAACGGGTCAAGCAGCGGATTTGGCCCGGGCCATACTCGTGTGTGCAAACAAGCCGGACGGTCGCGAGATCGAGCGGAAGAAGTTCCTGCACACCTCTCACAAACCCGGCGGCTCCGGACGGTCCACGGCGACCATCCATCGGGAGCAGCGCGCGGAGGCCAGCATGACGCTTGCAACAGCAGCCGAAGGTGTG
>KI912066.1:78276-81239 GCA_000517005.1 Microvirga lupini | reverse complement strand
AGTCGGTCATTCGAGCTGGGGTCAATGGCCGGGTGGAACAGTTCACCTTACGAGTCGGCGACATCGTCAATCCGTTCATGCGGCCGGCCGGAGTGCTGATCCCAGAGGGTGCTGGACGGCAGGCCCTGGTGGCAGGCTTCGGACAGATCGAGGCTCAGGTCATGAAGGTTGGCATGATGGCCGAGGCCACCTGCCTGTCGAAGCCCTGGACGGTGATCCCGATGGTGGTGACCGGCGTGCAGGACTACATCGCGGCCGGTCAGTTTCGTGGCGGCGAGCAACTGGTCGACCCTCGGCAAGTGGCGCAGCCAGGCACCATCCTAGCCTTCCTCGAACCGCTCTATACTGGAGGTCTCAACGGCGTGACGCCGGGCAGCAGCTGCATCGCCAACGCTTATACGAGCAACCATGATCTGATTGCCTCGGGTGAGGTCAGTGCCACTAGGGGATTGGTTCTGCATGCTGTGGACGCTGTCGGGCTCGTTCATGCCATGATCCTGCGGATCCAGGCGCTGGTTCTGCCCATCCGGACCCTCGTGTTCAGCGGGCATTGACGCTGCACCGAACTCTCTGGAGCGTTCTCGGGCGCGTTGCCATCAATTTGAGGCGAGTAAGGGGTAGTCTTTCGTCCGAAGGAAAAGATACTTCAAGGAGACTGATCGATGACCACAATGCCGAAGAAGTCCGCAACGACGGATACGCTACGTGGCGTCAATGAACTCGCCTTTCCCAGCGACAGTGGCCGCGCTCTGGCCAATGCGGCAGAGCAATGGATCGCCACCAGCACCGAATGTCATCGAGAGATGGTCGGATCCGTGTCCATGCGGCTTGAGAAGGACAGCGAGACCTTCCGCGAAATCATGAGCTGCCGAAATCTCGCAGATATGACAGCGATCCAATCGCGCTGGATGGAGGAGACGCTGCGCGATTACAATTCCGAGATGACTAAGCTGATGACCATCTACACCAAGTCCGCGAATGCTGCGGGACGGACCCGAGGATGAGATTCTGCTGTCGGATACGTCCACGTAAGTGAGGTGGAGATCAGGCTGCGCTGAAGCCGGACGACACTTCAGGCTTCTGCCCGTCTGAAGCTAGCGGCCCGCGCCCGTCGCCCTGACATCAACGAGCCTGTCCAGTTTACGCCGATCCACGCCAAGCTCTCCCGCCCACTCATTTAGGGCGGAGCCATAGAGCAGGGAGAGGAACCGCGTCGGGTTGTCGGTGCCAGTTTTCAGCCTCACAAGCTCGCTGAGGGCCTGCCTCAGCACCATACGATCCACGGCCATCGTCAGACCTCGTTCCAGAGTGGCCAATCTGTATTTTCGGACTCATTTCGTCAAAGGCGCAAAAGGCTTACGCGCCGCCTTCCGCTCTGGGCTAACCAGGCTGCAACTGTAAATCGGGGAGGCTACTCTGGGCTGGATTTCGTCGAAGAGAGGCGGGAAAAGGCGGTGAAAAGCGCGGAGAACTCAAGCGCATCCATCGTCCCAAAATGCCAAGCGCCTGTCCCGAACAATCAAGCAAGTTCGCCGGACGTGATCACAATATATCCTCCTTGTAATCCCGGGCTCATGCTTCGGGTGCACAAGCTGGCGCATGGGAGGATGGCGGTGAACAAAACTCTCTTGGCTCTGGGCGTTTTCGCAGCGAGCACTCTTCTGATCCCGGATATTGCCGAGGCTCAGCGGGGCGGCCGAGGCGGTGGTGGCGCCCGCATCGGCGGGGGCGGGTTCGGCGGTGGCGGTGGCTTTCGGGGCGGTGGTGGTGCCTTCCGAGGTGGCAACTTCGGTGGAGGTCAGCGAATGTTCATTCCTCGAGGAGGGATGGGTGGTTCCCGGGTCGGGATGGGCGGCAGCTTCCGCGGTGGTGCGGTCGCCGCCCGGCCGGGGCGTGGAGATTTTCGCCAAGCGGCGATCAACAACCCTGGCCGCTTCGACAATCGCTTCGTCAACCGTGGCGATTGGCGCGGCCGATACCCGTACTACGGCGGGCGCTATCCCTATTACGGCCGCTACTACGGACGGTACCCGTACTATGGCAACTACTACGGTGGCTGGGGGTGGGGTCTGGCTACGGGAGCGGTGATCGGGGCGGCGGCCACGTACCCATACTACAATTATCCGTACTCTACGAACCAGACTCCGGTAGCGTCGGCCGGCGGTTACTGCGTGACGCCGGTCCGAACCTGCGCCTTGATCAATCCGGCGCAGGTCGGGACCGGATGCTCCTGCAGCGTTCCAGGCGGCCGGGCCCGCGGCACCGTGCAGTGATCGTCTCGCGCCGATGGCTGGTGGCCGGGCCGGGTGATCGTTCGATTCGTCTGAGGCCGCCGGCGCCTTGGACCAGAGTGGCTTCCCGATGCCGGACGTTGCAGGAGTAACTTCTGATGCGACAGGTCATCGCGCTCGCGCTCATCCCGATCATCGCCGCGTTGCCGGCGATCGCCGCTCCGGGAGTGACTACGACCAGCGTCAATCTCCGCTCGGGGCCCGGCACGAACCATCCGACGATCCGGACCCTGCCGGCCGGCACCGCCGTCGACATGGGCGACTGCGAGGACTCCGGCAGTTGGTGCGCCGTCACCGTCGATGGGCGCAGTGGTTTCGTCAGCGGCCGATACCTCCAGGAGAACAAGATATCTGAGGGGTGGCCACGGTCCTATGAGACTGGCAAGGGGCGCATGATCCTGTATCAGCCGCAATTCACCGAATGGACCGACTTCAAATCCATCGAGGCCTTGGTGGCAGCTCAGTTCCTGAGAACGCCCGAGGCCAATCCGGTGTTCGGCGTGATCGGGCTGAAGGGCAAGACATCCTATGACGAGGATGCAGGCGAGGTCGTGATAACCGATATCACCGTCACCGAGTTGAACTTCTCCGGCCTCGGCCGCGACGAGCTGACGGCGCTTGCGGTTGAGACCGGCAAAATTCTACCGACGGGCCCGATCACGGTTTCGGAGG
>KI912066.1:77852-78176 GCA_000517005.1 Microvirga lupini | reverse complement strand
TGAGGAAGAGGAGGGAAACAAGGCGAAATCCGCGCCGATCACAGTGACGCTGGCAGAAACCCAAGCAGAAGTCGGTCCTGAAGCGGTGGCCAAGCCGGGTTCCAACCGTCGCTCCAGTAACACCCGACGCACGAGGGCAAGCTCATGAACGACCAACCAACCGACCTGACCAAGGTCGCCATCCAGTCGAAGATCCTGCACGGCAAGCGCGCCCTCGTCATCGGCATCGCCAACGAGCATTCGATTGCCTATGGCTGCGCCCGGATCTTCCGCCAGCTCGGCGCCGACCTTGCGATCACCTACCTCAACGAGAAGGCAAAGCCC
>KI912066.1:77417-77752 GCA_000517005.1 Microvirga lupini | reverse complement strand
TATGTCGAGCCGCTCGCCAAGGAACTCGGGGCCTCGATCTTCGCGCCCTGCGACGTGGGCCGGAACGGCGAGCTCGAAGCGGTGTTCCAGCAGATCCGCGAGACCTGGGGCAGCCTCGACATCGCGCTGCATTCCATTGCCTTTGCCCCGAAGGAGGACCTGCAGGGGCGGCTCGTCGACAGCTCGGACGAGGGGTTCAAGGTGGTGATGGATATCTCCTGCCACTCGTTCATCCGCATGGCGCGGCTCGCCGAACCGCTGATGAAAGAGGGTGGTACGCTTCTCGCGATGAGCTACCATGGGGCCAACAAGGTGGTGCCGAACTACAACCTGAT
>KI912066.1:71305-77317 GCA_000517005.1 Microvirga lupini | reverse complement strand
CACTGGCTGACCGCGAGCGCCATGACGGGCCCATGGACGCCGGCGTCTCAACTGCCTGACTTGCTGAAGGATCTACCTGACGATGGCAACTGGGCTGATGCTCGCGGTGCCATGCCGCCTGAGCCCTTCGACAATGGTGTCGTGCCGAAGGTGATCACCACGGACACGCCCGCCGAGCTGATCATGTTCGAGGGCGACCCCGCGCTCCAGGACGTTCCCGGAACGGCGCTCCAATGGGCTTCGAACAGTGAATCCGATGTTTTCTTCGACAAGACAGGGAAGCAATGGTACGTGCTCCTGTCCGGCCGCTGGTTCCGTGCGACGACGCTGGATGGACCGTGGACATTCTCCACGCCGGAACTGCCAGCGGATTTCCGCAATATCCCTGAAGATGCACCCTATTATGCCGTGCGCTCATCCGTGCCGGGAACATCGGAGAGCGCGGAGGCGCGGCTGAAGGCCAGCATTCCCACGACGGCGCGGGTTGAGACCGGCTCGATCACGCCAACGATCAATTATGCCGGGGACGCTCACTTCGCGCCGATCGAGACGACCGATCTTTCCTATGCGACGAACACCACTGCGACGGTGATCAAGGTCGGGGAGCGTTACTTCCTGCTTCAGGATGGTGTGTGGTTCGTGGCCGACAATCCGAACGGTCCCTGGCAGCTTGCTCGCGAGGTGCCGGAGGCAATCTACCGAATCCCGCCATCGTCGCCCCTCTACAACGTGACCTATGTGCGCGTGTACGACACCGAGCCCGTTGCGGTCTGGTACAGCTACACCATGGGTTACCTTTACGGCTTCCTGGCCTGGGACACCTATGTCTACGGAACCGGCTGGTCCTATCCGCCGTATTGGCACAATTGGCCGGGCTACGGCTATCCGATCTATTATCCCCGGCCCGTCACCTGGGGGCTGGGAGCATACTACAATCCGGTCCGAGGCATGTATGGCCGCTATGGCTATGCCTATGGTCCTTATCGGGGAATCGCGGTCGCACGGGCGTGGAACCCGCGTACGGATACCTATGCCCGTGCTGGAGCTGCCTGGGGACCGCGCGGCTCGGCCGGATTTGTTGGAGCCTATAATCCACGCACGGACGGGGGCGGGTTCGTTGCTGGCGGCCGCAATGTCTACGGCGCGTGGAAATCGGCCGGCGTGAAGCGCGGATCCGAATGGGCGCGGGTGACGGCGCGCGATATCGCCGTCGGCGGCTCGTCCCTGCGCTGGAACACGTCCAACGGCCAAGGCTTCATCCGCGAGGGTCGGCGCGGCGACATCTATGCGGGTCGCGACGGCAACGTCTACCGCAACACCGGCGATGGCTGGCAGCGGTTCGACGGCGGCTGGCAGGATGTGCAGCGGCCGGAACGCGGAGATCTGCTCCAGCGCGGTGAGGGACGCGAGGGCCTTTCGCGGGAAGCCCGCGAGCGTTTCCAGGAACGTGGGGGAGGCGAGGCGCTCCAGGGTCTCGCCGGAGCCGGAGCCGCCGGTGCGGCGGGCGCGGCACTCGGTCAGCGCCTGAGCGGCGGTGAGCAGGTCCGGCGGGATGTCGGAAACAGGGATGCCGTCCGAGAGCGGGCGCAACAACGCCAAGCCCCGCAACAACGCGAGGCTGCCCAGCAGCGCCGCGCAGCAGCAGACCGTCCCGCCATTCAGCAACGGCAGTCCTCACAGCAACGGCCGGCGACAAGGCAACGCCAGGCGCAGCCGCAACGTCCTGCACAGCGTCCGACGGCCCGCCCACAGCTTCCGCCGAATGTCATGCGCGACGTGCAGGCTCGTCACATTGGCAATCAGAGGCAGATGGCGAGCCGGCAGTTTTCCCGACCGCCGGCACAGTTCTCCCGTTCGGCATCCTTCGGGCCTGCACGGAGCATGGGTCCACGCGGGGGCTTCGGAGGAGGCGGATTCGGTGGGCGTGGCGGAGGAGGCTTCAGAGGAGGCGGCCGCCGCTAAGGGATCGTGCGGACGGGCCGCTCGCATGTCCGCACCACAGGCTTCTTCCAATCAGCCGCTCAGAAGTCGCGCTGGACGCGCAGACGGCCTTCCCATGTATCTTCCGATCCAGTCGACCGGAAGGTGCCGGTCGGATCACCGGAAGCCGTCGTGAGAGGAATGGCCACGCGCTCGCGCGGGTCGACCCTGATGTAGAGCGCTTCGACGCCGATAAGGAAATCCATCACAGGCGTCCAGATCACGTTAGCGCCGACGCGATACTCATCGAAATCGACGAGCCCCGTGGTCGTGCCGGCTGATCCCGCAGCAAGCGTCGCGGGCGTCGTGGGCACTACGTATTGGGCCACCCCTGGCGCATCGAAGCGCATCCAGGATCCGAAGACGTTGGTCTGCCAGGTCGGACTCCAGTTGTGATTGAGGCCACCGGCGATGGCATAGGCCTTGTTGGTCTTGTACTCGCCCGTGAACGGATCAACGAAGGCATCCGTGAAGGGCATCGCCAATGAGCCGGCGCTGACGAAGCCATTGCTGATCGCACCCGCTTGTCCGGCGTTGAGATAGCCGATTGCGCCGTCCGTGTAGGTTGCCATCATCCATACGGTATCGCCTTCCCCGAGGGCGGGCACGTTGGCATAGCCAAGGGCAGCTAGGGCAAAACCGTAATCCGTGTCCGCATGGGTCGGATTGGGCAGGCCAGTGATGGGGTTGAGCACGGGGACGGTGACACCGTCGACCGTCGTGAGACCCGCCGCCACGTCGCGGATCTGGTGCAGAGCGGCGGACAGTTGCACTTCGCCCCAGGTGCCCTTGTAGCGGATGTTGGCGACGACATCCGGCACGCGCTCGCCCGCATAGGTGGAGGCGATCGGAGGAAAGACCGGGAAGGGGCTGCCAGCTCCGAACAGGGGGGAGTCAAGATCGTTGTTGATCCGGCGCTCGGTTCCGTCCTCGAGCGACAGGGTGGCGGAGAGGCCGTTGCCGAATGAGAAGGTGTAGGCCAACAGGTTTACCTCAGCATTCGACGGATCGTCGAAGCGCAGGTCCCCGAAGTTCGGAGCAGGAAGGTCTGGGCTCGTGAAGAACGAAACCGCCCGACCGGCAGTCAGGCCGCCGAACTGGACGAAGGCCTGCTTCACGATGGCGCTGTCTCCTCCATAAGCGCCGGTGTTGTGGGTCAGCTCGAAACGAATGTAGGTGCGCAGCAGGCCGTAAGCGGTGGCCGTGCGGGCATCGAGGTTGATGCGACCACGGCCACGAAAGCCGACGGAGTCGTCCTCGCGGGTGGATGGTTCAAGATATAGATACTCGGCGCGAACACGGCCGCCGACACGGAGGCAGGTTTCGGTGCCGGGGACGTAGAAGAAGCCCATGCCATGTGTGGAGCAGACTCGGACATACTCGACGGGGGCTGCGGTCTTAGCGGGCAGATCGGCGGCTTGTGCTCCGCCGACGATGAGCGCTGTGCATCCAAGCAACAGAGTTCGAACAGACGCCATGATACAAGCTCCAAGACAAAGCCCAGCCGTATGATGAAAGATTGTGCAGACACACGCATAACCGTCAAGCAGGCCCAGTCAGACGATCTCTTGGCATCGCCCAAATCCCAGTTGCTGTTGCTGGCCAGCATCATGCCGAGGGCTTGGCTCAACTCAGCAGAACTTGAACTGCGATGATTTTGACGATCGTCATGCTCGGGAAGCAGATCGCGTAGCCAATATCCGTCCTCTCGGTAGGCGCAAGGCGTCCTGCCGCAACGACAATGGCTGGATTGCCGGTCGAACCCGCGCAGACGCCGAGCAGGTCATCGAAGGGGATGCGCAACAGATATCCGACCACCAGCACGATCAGCACCAGAGTGAGCAGCACGGCGGCGCCGCCAAGAAGGATCTGAATCCCATTCGTGGCGACGGTTTGGACGAAGGGGCTGCCTGCGCCGATGGCGACCGAGCCGATGAACACCGACAGGCCCAGGTTTCGCAGAACCAGATTGGCGACGACCGGTATCCTCCAGCCTAAGGGACCGGTGCGACCGAGCCAGCCGAGGACCAGCGCCATGACGAGGGGACCGCCGGCGACGCCGAGGCTGAAGGTGCCACCTCCCGGCAACGGCACAGGTATCATGCCGAGCAGGAGACCAAGCGCAATCCCGACGCCGATCGAGACGAACGACAGTTCGGCATTGCCCTTGACACTATCGCCGAAATGACGCTGGACGTCGGCCTTCCGGTTCGAGGGCACCGCCGCCACCAGCAGGTCGCCGAACTCGAGCGTCAGGTCGGATGATGCCATGATGTCGACATCGCCCCGACGGACATGCGAGATGACGATGGGAAAATCCGGAAGCGGGATGTCGTGCACGCCTTTGCCGACGAAGGCCGCCTTCGACACGTAGACTCGCACCACGTCGTAATTGGCCCGGTCACGGCTGATTCGCCCGGGCTCCTCATGTCCCATGGCCGCCTTTGCCTGCTCGATGCTCGCCGGGTTGCCGACCAGCAGCAATCCGTCGCCTTCGTGCAATCTCGTTCCGGCGATGGGCGGTGCATTCACATGATGCTGACGGATCGCGACGATCTTGAGGTCCGACGGCAGGATCGCGGAGACTTCCTCGACCGTCCGGTCCTCGCATGTCGACTCGAGTGTCAGTTCCGCAATCCGCACGTTTTGCGAAGGTGCCTTGAATGTGGGTTTGACCCAAGCGGCCATGATGGTCATCAGGATGATCGGTCCGACGACGCCGAAGGGATAGGAAACCGAGTAGCCGATGGCCGGATCCTGGTTGCCAGCCGCCGCCAGGGCAGCCTGCAGGGTCGGCGTGCTCGTGCCGGAACCAGCGAACAATCCGGCCGCCGTTGCCATCGAGATGCCGAGCGGGCCAGCCAGTGACATCGCGACGAAGAGCGAGGCGATGACGGCCACGGCCGCGAGAGCGATATACTTGACGCCAGGCCCGCGCAGGCTCGCGAAAAACTGCGGTCCGTACTGAATGCCGACGCCGTACACGAACATCACGAGGCCGAGCGTGCCGACCAGTCCGGGCGGTGCCGCCTTTGGTGCGATGGCACCGATGATCAAGCCGGTGAACAGCACCGCGCCCGCGCCGAACGAAACGCCAGCAATCGAGATCTGCCCAATTGCATAACCGGTGGCGATCGCGAGAAACAGCGCCAGCAAGGGCGAGGCTTCAAGCAATGTACGAACCATATCGAGCATCGTTGTCCCTCATCTTGCGCGACAGCCAACCTCACGGAATTGACCAATCACCCGCTCCACAAGGTCCGGGGAGGGCGATGATGTGTCGGAGAGCTCGTAGTTGAGACCCATCGCCTTCCATTTGAAGGTACCCATCTGATGGAACGGCAGAACTTCGACCCACTCGACGTTGCGCATCGGCGCAACAAACCGGGCGATGCCCTCGACATTGGCAGGATTGTCAGTCAGGTCCGGCACCAGCACGAACCGCACCCAGACCGGCTTCTCGAGTGCGGCCAGACGCTCGGCAAACTCGATAGTCGGACGTATGTCTTGTCCGACAGTCCGTCGATAGGTTGCAGGATCCCACGATTTGATGTCGAGCAGCACGAGATCGACATGGCGCAGATACTCATCGTCGGCGCGAGCTCCGAGGAAGCCCGACGTGTCCAATGCAGTGTGCAAACCCATCTCCTTGGCAGCCGCGAAGAGGCGTTTGGTGAAGTGCACCTGAACCAGTGGCTCTCCGCCCGATATCGTCAACCCGCCATCCATGGCGCGCAGCGGTGCGGCATAAGCTTCGAGCGCGGTTCTGGCGCGCTCGAACGGGACACGCGTGCCATCCTTGAGGTGCCAGGTGTCCGGGTTGTGGCAATACAGACAGCGCAGCAGGCAGCCGCTCATGAAAACTGTCACGCGGATGCCGGGACCATCCACGGTCGATCCGGTCTCATAGGAGTGGATCCACCCGAAGTCGCCCCGAGGATCGTTGAACGTATCGGTCTCCGGAGCGTCTGGAGATCGCGCCTGCTGCAGGGCGTACCGGCTATGGGCCCAAGGCTCGTCGGCCATGCTGTC
>KI912066.1:69315-71205 GCA_000517005.1 Microvirga lupini | reverse complement strand
GCAATGGTGTCAACGCGGTCGTCGTTATTACCGTATTTCGGGAAGTCGCCCGTGATCTCATACCCGACGATCAAGCCGTCATCGCGCCGGACAGGCTTCACTGCCGCATGCTTGATGGCCGACAGGCTGTCGGCCACCACAGACAGGCCTGCTATACCGAAAGCCATTGTGCGCAGGATCTGCTGGTCATGCAGCGCCATCTCCAGACGCTCGTAGTAGTACTTGTCATGCATGTAATGGATGCAGTTCATGGCATGAACATAGGTCCGCGCCAGCCATTCCATCATGACGTCGAACTTTCCCATTACGTCATCGTAGTCGAGAACGTCGCTGGTCACCGGTAATGCCGCGGGGCCGATCTGCTCGCCGCTAACCTCATCGCGTCCGCCGTTGATGGCATAGAGCAGGCACTTGCCGAGATTGACGCGCGCGCCGAAGAACTGCATCTGGTTTCCAATGCGCATGGCCGACACGCAGCAGGCAATCCCGTAATCGTCACCCCAGTAGGGTCGCATGAGATCGTCGTTCTCATACTGGAGAGATGAAGTCTCAGCCGAAACCTTGATGCAGTAGCGCTTGAAGCCGTCAGGCAACTGCTTCGACCAGAGCACTGTCATGTTGGGCTCTGGCGCCGGGCCGAGGTTCGACAGCGTATGCAGCATGCGGAAGCTCGTTCGCGTAACCAAAGGTCGGCCGTTTAGATCCATGCCGCCGACGCACTCGGTGGCCCAATATGGGTCGCCTGAGAACAGAGCATCATAGTCGGGCGTGCGCAGGAAGCGAACGATGCGCAGCTTCTGAACGAGCTGATCGATGAGTTCCTGAGCGCCTGCCTCATCAAGAGCCCCACTCTTCAGATCGCGCTCGATATAGATATCGAGGAAGGAAGAGATACGGCCGATGGACATGGCCGCGCCGTTGGCCTCCTTAATGGCTCCGAGATAGCCGAAATAGGTCCATTGCACTGCTTCTCGTGCATCAGTTGCCGGACACGTAATATCCAACCCATAATTCTTGGCCATTTCCGCTAGATCGGCCAATGCCCGCATCTGCTCAGATAATTCCTCCCGCTCGCGGATGACATCGTCCGTCGGCCATTTGGCATCGAGCAGCGCCCGCTCGGCGCGCTTGGCCGCTAGCAATTTATCGGTGCCGTACAGGGCCACCCGGCGATAATCGCCGATGATCCGGCCGCGTCCATAGGAGTCGGGCAAACCGGTGATGATATGGCTGCGCCGGCAGGCCATGATTTCCGGCGTATAGGCATCGAAGACCCCGTCATTGTGGGTCTTGCGGTACTTGGTGAAGATCTCATGCACGATCGGATCGGGCTCGAATCCGGCCGCTTTCAACCCGGCCTCGACCATGCGCAATCCGCCGTAAGGCATTATGGCGCGTCGGAATGGCGCGTCCGTCTGAAGCCCGACGATCACCTCGTTGTCGCGGTCGATGTAGCCGGGATTGTGGGCAGTCATTGAGGAGGGAGTCTTGGCATCGACGTCCAAAACACCCTTGCGGATTTCCTCCTTGAAGTAAGGTTGGAGTTTTGCCCAAACGGCCTTCGTTCGCTCACTCGACCCAGTCAGAAACGCCTCATATCCGTCGTAAGGCGTGACGTTTCGCTGAATGAAATCGCGGACATCGATGGCGCTTTGCCAGCGCCCAGGCGTGAATCCCACCCATTCATTTACTGAATCTGTGGCTTCGGATGTAGGAGAGGCGCCAGCCCCATGATGTGCTGCGTCATGCCTTCCTGGCAGTTGATTTTGCCTATCCGCGAACCTCGGAGCAGTAGTGGCTTCATCTGGCATGACGGCCTCCTCCCGCGACACTTATGGGATTTTCGTTCAACACATTCTCGGCGGCTAAGGCCGCTCAGCAGAGGACCAA
>KI912066.1:56913-69215 GCA_000517005.1 Microvirga lupini | reverse complement strand
GACCGGCCTCGCTCGTTTCCTTGTACTTCGAGTTCATGTCCCGCGCGGTATCGGCGAGCGTCTTGATCGTCGTGTCGAGATCCACCCTGCCGGCTCGCGATCTCGTTGGTGGCGATCATGGCGGCCGCCCAAGCCTTCACGCGCCGAAGGCGCAGCGCTCGATGCAGGGGACCTGCACATAGCCCGCGACAGGATCGCAGGTCATGCCGAGGTGATGCTCAAGAGCGGACTCGGCCGCATTCTCGATCACGCGCGGCGGGTTGTTCAGCACCTGCGTAATCAGAGCCGCGGCCATCGCGGAGGCAACACCGATCTCGGCCTGGCATCCGCCTTCCGCCGCCGAGAGTGTCGCGTTATGCTTGCACAGATAGCCGACGGCGGCACCGGCCAGCAGACCTTCCCGTATCTTGTCCATCGGCACCGCCCGACCACTCTGCGTCAGGGCATAAACGATCGCCGGCATCACCCCTGCCGACCCGCCGGTCGGTGCGGTGATGACCAAATGACCGCGGGCATTTTCCTCGGAGGCGGCCAAGGCGAAGGCCGAGACCAGCCCGATGGCGCGGTCGCTCATGTAGGTGTCGCCCATCGCCCGCTCGTAGACCGTGGCGGCCTTGGAGTGCAGCTTGATTGGCCCAGGCAGAACATCATCCTTGTAGGACAAGCCGGTCGTCACCGTGGCGATCATCGCGTTGGCGATCTTGTCCAGGAAAGCGTTGACCTGCTCCTCGTTCTTGCCGGACACGGCCAGCTCGTTCGCCATCACGATGTCAGCAACCGAGAGATTGTTGGTCTCCGCGTGCTGCCGCAGCTCCTTCATCGTCGCATAGGGATATTTCGGCTGTCCCTTCTTGGGAGGCTCGTAGCCCTTCCACTCGATGAAGCCGCCGCCGACCGAATAATACTCCTGCTCATAGAGGGCCTTATCGCCGGCCATGAGCTTGCAGGTCATAGTGTTCGGGTGTGGGAAGTCGCCCTTGGTCGCATCATAGACAATGTCGGCCAGGGAAAGATCAAACGTCTTGCTTCCGAGCTTCACTGGATAGATCTGCTGCGGCTTGGCGATCATCTCGTCGAGGAACAGCGGATCCACAGTGGCCGGCTCCTTGCCGACGAGACCCGCGAGTGCCGCACGCTCGGTGCCGTGGCCCTTGCCTGTGGCACTCAGGCTGCCGAAGAGGTGAACCCTAAGACCGGTGGCCTGCGCGAGTTGATCCGCCGGAAGCTTCGCGCAGCGCTGATAGAAGTCGTAGGTGATGCGCATCGGCCCAATCGTGTGCGAGCTCGAGGGCCCGGGGCCGACCTTGTAGAACTCGTCCGCCACGGTCATGACCGGCCCTTTGGCAGCCTTGACGACGTCGAGATCGGGTGAGAGGGCCGAACTCATCTTGAGACCGGCATCGCCTCCTGCGGCTGCTTTCGCGGATTGCTGTGCCCCGGCTTCCGTTGCAGCCTGTTGTGCACGCGCCTCAGGTGTCCAAGTGGTTCCGGTCATCACCGCTGCGGCGCCAATGGCAGCGTGGCGCATGAGGAAAGTCCGACGGTCCATGCCTGACGGAGCGTGGAATGTTTCAGACAGGGCCGATAACGATTGATCATCCTTGCAGGTCATAGGCGGATCCTCCGGCGTTACGGCGAGGCCACGATTAGCTGCTGGCGATCCTTCTCCCATCCCGGAACGGGGATGAAGGGTTCGCCTCTTGAGCCCTGCCTTTTGGAAGCATCCTAATCTGATCGGCGCCCTGCACTTGATCGGTGGGGACAATCCCTTAACAGTTTGGGCCACATCCGCCAGCTTCTCGCATAATCCAGCCGGCCCGGCAGGCGAAGGGTTTGATCTGACTACCTTCGCAGGATCCCGTGACCACGCCGCAGACTCAGACGCCATCAGCGCACGGCTGGCATCTGAGTAGCGGGCATGATGCGGATGCGCCAAGGATCAGCAGGATTTCGACACCCGGTCCGACTCCGGGTCAATCAGGAAAAATCCTGACAACCCACCCGCGATGACGAGAGCTCCCGCAAGAAAGAGGGCCGCGCGGAACCCAGCGGCCGGGTTCGTCCCGGCATCGACAACCATCCCCATGACCGCAGGCGCGAGGGGGCCAGCCAACGTCGTGATAGCTGTGTTGACGCCCAGGATCGCTCCGCGCTGCCTGATCGGAGTCACCTCGGCTAGTAGGCAAGGCGCGAGCACGAAAATCACGTTGCATAGGGAGAATGCGAGTACCGCGCATAAGATGGTTGCGGTCGATCCTCCGGACTGAGACAGGAGTATCGTCAGCAGGCCCGCGGCGACGGTACTGGCGCAGGCCACCCACCCACAAGCAAGCCGGCTTGAGACACCGTGTTGCTGCAGTCCGTCGGAGATGGACGATACTAAGGGAAGCAGAACGATCTGGCTGAGGGCCACCAGCACCATGATCCAACCAGCCTGGGCCAGCGTGTAGCCGAAGGCTTGGTTTAGGATCGCCGGCAGCCAGACGACAGCCACGGTTAGAAGCCAGTAGCAGAAGAAGCCGACGACTTGGATGCCGATGACTGTGCTGCACCCGAGCAATCGGCGGTACGGCAGAGGCGCGTCGGATTCACCGATTAGCATGTTATCAGGGGTGAGGGGCCCCTCCCGGGCGAGCACAAGCCATGCGGCACACCAGCCAAGACCGATAACTCCGAGAAGTCCGAAGGCGGCGTGCCAAGACCAGGACGCAATGATGAAGACGACGATAGGGGCCACGATCCCGTTGCCGGATAGGGCGCCGATGGCGATGAGGCTTGTCGGTAACGCCCGACGCTCGCTCGGAAACCATTTGTAGGCAGCATGCGCCGCAACCGGGTAAGCCGGCCCCTCGCCGAAGCCAAGAGCAACTCTGTTGACGATCAACGCGGCCACCGAGACCGACAGTACCATGGGCAGTTGGCACAGGGACCAGAGCAGCGCCATCGCAGCAAGCACCCACTTGGTCGCGATGCGGTTCACCAGGAATCCGCCGATCACCGCTCCCAGCGAGAACAAGGTGAAGAAGCTGGCCCCAATCAGCCCGAACTGCGTGTGGCTCAGTCCCAGTTCCTGCATGATCGGAACCGCGGCCAGGCCGAGCACCGCCCTGTCGGCAAAGTTGATTAGCATGAACAGGAACAGCAGGCCTGCCACGATCCAGGCGCGAACCGGATCCGCCACTTCGGCCGTGAACATGACCCGTGGGCGCACCTCTTCCATGGCTTCGCCCCTTCCTTGTCTGAAAGATGCAATTGTGCCGCAGTAGCGTAAGCGTCTTGCGATGACGATCTTCCGGTGCCCAGCGCCGCCGCCATATAGAGCCTGATTCACGCGATGATCGCGCGGAACGAGATCCTTTTCAATGTCCTAAGCCGTCAAGAGTGCATCCCGGCGTTCAAGCATGGCACGTCGGTCGAGCTAGGACGACACCAATGACTGGGAAACAGGTGCGCCAGGACCCGGCTCTCCAACGATCGCACCGGCAAAATCCGCTGAGGGTGAGGCCCTTGTGGGCGAACACGGCGGACCACCCAAATGGGTCATCATCAGGCGCACGGATATGCTGACATTGAGACCATTCGGTTTCACGCGAGCTGAAGCACCACGTGGATAGCGTCCGGCTCCTTCTGCGTCGCGATTCCGAGCCCGCTTGATTCAAACACCTTCAGCATCGCCGTGTTCTCCGGCAGAACATCTGCGATCAACTCGCTGAGACCGGCTTTGCGGCCCAGGGCCCCGAGATGGCGCATCAGGGCCGTTCCGATGCCTTGCCCCTGATGGGCATCGTCCACCGCGAAGGCGATCTCGGCTTGGCCCGGTTGCGCCATGATATAGCGTGCTCCACCGGCGATTACCGGCTGTCCATCCTCTTCCAACAGGGCAATCAGGGCGACATGGCTCACGAAGTCGATATTGACATAGAAATCGAGCTCCTGGTCCGTGAAGCTCCGTTTGAAGGCGAAGAAGCGTCGATAGAGGGACTGCTCGCTGGTCCGACCGATGGCGGCGAGCAGCCCAGCCCGGTCCCCCGGCCTTGGGGCGCGAATTTCGACCACCCGCCCGTCACGAAGGATCTCAAGAGCCGAATAGCCTCTCGCCTGGACCATCCTGTGTTTCCCTCGGGTCGGAGGGGAAATGGCTCCGCACGCGATTCCATGGAAGTCCCGGCGGCTCCTGCGCGA
This sequence comes from Microvirga lupini, assembly GCA_000517005.1. GTDB lineage: Bacteria > Pseudomonadota > Alphaproteobacteria > Rhizobiales > Beijerinckiaceae > Microvirga > Microvirga lupini. The sequence goes on along the minus strand of KI912066.1, from coordinate 65,033 downwards.
AGAACCTCAATAGTACCGGCGATAGGCCACATGGGGCCCGAAGTAGCGGGGACCATAGTAGCCTCGATAAGCGCCGTAGGCGCGAGGTCCATAATACACAGGCCGCGGATAGTAGCGCGGTCCGTAATAGACCCGGCGTGGGTAATAGCGCGGACCATAGTAGACGGGCCGGGGATAGTAGTAGGCGGGCCGTGGGTAATAGTAGCCCGGCCAGGGGCCATAGGCCGGATAGCCGTATCCGTAACCATAGGTGGGGGCCGTTGCCGCAGCGGTGATCAGGCCGCCGAGGATTGCCCCGCCGATCAGCCCGGCCGCGACGGCGCCACCGCCGCCCCAACCGCCGTGTCGGTAGTAACTGCCGTAGCCCCAGCCGCCGCGCCAGTACTGTGCGTTTGCCGTCTCGACGCTGCCGGTCAGGATCACCGCGGCCGCGGCGAGTGTTGCGAGTTTCTTCACGACAACCTCCAAAGGCTTGGTGTCCCCCCCTGTTGCATCCGAAGCTCGTCATGATCCGTACCGCTTCGTTTGCCATGATCATCGCGGCTGTCGTCTCAGCCGCGACTTCTGTATTGAGCCCTGATCGCTGCTGTCTCCAGGGATGGTGTTGAGGCACAGCTTGACCTGATTGTCATCGTCGTCGCGCATTGTCAGGCAAACCTCAGCCTCCTCCAGGCAGTCGGCTGGGTTGCCGTAGCGTGCGCAGAGCTCCTCGCTTTCGGCCTGGATGGTGTGAATGATCCCGTAGACGAAGTTGCCGGCCCCCTCAGGCCTAGCCATTGGCCCCTGTGTCGGCGCGTTCGAGGATCCGGACCGTTTGGATGGCGGCCCTTCCGACTTCGGGCGCTCAGCCTGCGCCCGCCCTCGAGCCGGGCTGTCCGCCATCGCTGAATGGGTTGGAACGGGTAGGCCCAGCAGGCTCGCCGCCACTACGAAGACAACCGGTCGTTTCCACGACACCCTCAAGTCAGTCACCATCGATCTCCCTACTGATTTCACGGACGATCGCCTGTGCGCTTGGGCTCTCCGATCTGAGACCTCACCGAACCGGGGAGCCTCGCAGTTCGCATCCGGCCAAACTACATCCGCTAGTCGGCCGTGCTTGATTGCTTGGGACAGAGTCTTGACAGTTTAGGGCGGGTTTTCGACACCTTGCTGTGAAGGCAAAGGGCCTCGGATTACACTGTTTCAATGAACCTCATCCGGAGCACCGCTTATATTCGGTGCCGGACGTGTCTCGCTCATTCAAGTAGCGCCTGAGCGTGCCATCCGCCTGTGTCGCCAGGAGAACTCTCACCTCATTGCCCGCCACGGCGTTAGCGCAATCGAGAACGAGAAGCTGACGATCTCCGGCGGGCCTATTCGATTTGATGCGGCAGGTCGCCTGGGGCGTCCTCAGGCGGTTGCCGGCGACAATGAATGCGGGTGCGAAGATATCGACCGGCCTCTTGAACGAGGCCCCTTTGCCCGAGGGTGAGTAAATCTCAGCACAATCTGTAGCACCTGACAGCCAGGCACCCTGGAGGCCGGATAGCCCTCCCTGCGCTACCGCGTCCAACGGCGCGACCGACACGGCCAAGCCCAGACCAAGCCCAGCGGCAGCGAAAAACCCCGCAATTCTCATCGTGACCTCCCCAATGCCAAGACCTTCGTCCTCTGCTCTCACCGCTGCACCACTGTAGGCAAGCTGCAGCACAATGCTTGACGGAAGGGGACAATCCCTTGGCAGTTTGGGCCATCGAAATCGGTATAGGTTCGGGTGGCTCTAGTTTCGCGTGGCGCTGGTGGGAGGCTGGGGAGCCAAAGGGAGAGGGCAAGATGGCGCTGCTGGGAGCATGTGCATGAGCAGATATTGCGGCGAACGCCTGGATCGAGGTGGCGTCTTCGGTTTCGACCCCCCCTTTTCGGTGATCTGTTTTCCGAGCATGGGTGACGCCGCGACGGCCTAAACTGTCAAATGATTGTCCCTTCTGATCAAGCACTGTGTTCCGGCCAGGCTACGGTGGTCCCGAAAGGCAGAGAAGCCATGAGGCCTCTTCTGGTGCCGTTCGCGATTGCAGGCTTCGCCACAGGTGCCGGCGCACAGTCAGGTACCACGACCCCTGCCATGACCTGTGCTCAGGCCAGAGGGATCGTGGCCTCGCAAGGCGCCGCTGTGCTGCGCACCGGACCAGCGACCTACGATCTCTATGTACGCGATGGGAGCTTCTGCGTGCTCCAGGAAACGGCGCGGCCAGCCTGGGTGAAAACGGCCGACGTTGCGCAATGCTCGGTCGGCGGAGTCTGCCGCCCTGTCGAGATCGACAACGGGCGATGAACCGACGCGGCTAGATCCGTACGGGAAAGGGAAGGGGAAGAGGTCATGACCGATAAGCCCTATCCTGACGCACATGTCATGGCCGGGATATCCTTGTTCAGGCCGTCCCTCCTGTGGCTCCTGGTTCTCGCGCCCGTCGCCGCTGTTCTCGATCATGCGGGCATCGTTCCGGCCGGCATCCTCTTCTTCTGTGCCGCCCTGGCCATCGTACCGTTTGCCAAGCTCATCGTTCAGGGAACCGAGCAGGTCGCCGCTCACACCGGCGCCACGGTCGGTGGCCTCCTCAACGCCACCTTCGGCAACCTGCCGGAGCTGATCATTGCCATGACAGCCCTGCGGGCCGGTCTCCTGGAGATGGTGCGCGCGTCCATCGTCGGAGCGCTGCTCGCCAACCTGCTCGTGGCTCTCGGCGTGTCCTTTCTTCTGGGCGGCCTGCGCCACCACAGCCAGGAGTACAACCCGAACGCAATCCGGACCTACTCCTCGACGATGGTGTTGGCCTGGATCAGTCTGGCGCTGCCAAGCGCCTTCCACCGCGCCCTCGAATCTGAACCGCACCTTGGCGTCCACGCCACCCTGGATCTCGTCGTGGCAGTCGTCCTGCTGGGGCTCTACGGGCTCTTCCTGCTCTACTCCCTGAGAACCCACCCGGAGACCTTTGCCGAGCTGAATGCCCCAGCATCGAACGAGAGAACTGGTGAGTACCCCTCCATCGCGTGGGGCGTCGCGACGCTGCTGTTCGCGTCGCTTGGCGCGGCCTGGATGAGCGAGATCCTCGTGGGGGCTGCCGAGCAGGCCGGACAGGCGCTGGGCATGTCACAGATGTTCATGGGGGTCATTGTGCTCGCGCTCGTCGGCGGCGCGGCCGAGTCCGGATCGGCCATTGCCATGGGTCGGGCCAACCGCGTCGACCTCAGCATCGGCATTGCCCTGGGAAGCTGCGTGCAGATCGCCCTCTTTGTTGCTCCTGTCCTGGTGCTGGTCGCGCCGGCCATGGGACAGGCGCAGTTCCGGCTGGTGTTCTCACAGGCCGAGATGTGGATGCTGTTCGGGGCGGTGCTCCTCGGAGCGACGGTTGCGACGACGGGTCAGTCCAACTGGTTCAAGGGCGCCCAGCTATTAGCGCTTTATCTCATCATCGCGGCGGTCCTTTACTTAATTCCGGCCACGACGCCGTAGAAGGTGGGCCATGTTACGACAGCTCCTCGTGGGTGGCGCCGTCAGTCTGGTCAACATCGCCATCCATGCGGTCGTGATGGCGGCGGTTGTGGGCACTGCCCGCCTGGCCCTGAAGTGGGAGCACCGGCCGCGCCAAGCCTGGCTCGCCACACTCATGGTCGCAATCGTCGGGGTACTGCTGGTTGCCCATGTCGCTGAGGTACTCACATGGTCGCTCGCTTATGCCATCCTGGGTGTAGCTCCTCCCGGAGCCGACGTGCTGTACTTCGCATTCGTCAACTATACGACACTCGGCTACGGCGACTTCGTGCCGGTGGAGCACTGGCGCCTGCTCGGTCCGATGGCGGCCATGAACGGCGTGCTGCTGTTCGGCTGGTCGACCGCGGTCATCTTCGAGGTGATGAGGCAGGCCATGCGAATCCGCGATCAAAAGCGCGAGCCGTGATCCCCATGCCAAGGCCCTAGACGCGGTCCTGGTGCAATATGGATGCCAACCGCCGCTTCTGGCACTCCTGAGACGTAAGCGCTTGGTCAGCTTCAGCGATTAAGAGCGGACGTTCGTTGAGCGGCACGATGGTGAAAGTTTGACCTGCTCCGGGCCGTCGACATCGGCAAGGCACCGCCGCGTTGAGAAGTCACTAACGTGGCGGGTGCAGTGATTGCCCTGCGCTTTCCATCCTGCCGGAACGATCTGAGGAACAGCGGTCCCCGTTCCAGCGTTGGCGCGACTCCAATGGGGTCTCCGTTCATGGCTGTCACCAGCACAGATTACACCTCAGGTGTTCTCCGGGCCCGCCCGGAGCAGATCGCCGCGCCTGCCGCACCAACGCCGGGCCGCCACCCGTTGGGTCTGGACAGCAGGCGGGACGGTGCCTTCCTGGTGCCGGCCGGGCTTGATCCGGCCAAGCCGGCCCCGCTCATCGTGGCGCTGCATGGTGCGGGCGGGATCGCCTCGCAGATTCTCGATCTCCTTGCGGTGCAGGCGGAGCGGCATGGCATGATCGTCCTCGCACCCGAATCCCGCGGCTCAACCTGGGATGGGATTAGGGGCGGCTACGGTCCCGATGTCGCCTTCATCGACAGGGCTCTGACGAAGATCTTTCAGCTCTATCGCATCGATCCTGCTCGGATCGCGCTGTCCGGGTTTTCGGACGGTGCGTCCTATGGTCTGTCGCTGGGTGTCATCAACGGCGAGCTGTTTGACCATATCCTCGCTTTCTCGCCAGGCTTCCTGGCGCCGACAAGCACGGCCGACACACCGCGGATCTTCGTATCCCACGGGATTCATGACGAGGTCCTGCCCATCGATCCATGCAGCCGCAGGATCGTCCCGGCCCTCAGGCGAGCGGGCTACGACGTGGAGTATCACGAGTTCGATGGCGGCCATGTGGTGCCGCCGGAGATGGTTGAGTGCGCCGTGGTGCGCTTCCTTGCCTGACGTCTTCTTGCACGTTCCGCTCGCGTGGGACGCGGCGGCGCGGCATATTCACCGTCATGCACCCCGCAGGGTTCTCGTGATCGGCGAGAAGGATATGGGCAAGAGCACGTTCTGTCGCTTTCTTGCGGAGGCAGCGACACGGTCAGGTCGCAGCACCGCTCTTCTTGATACCGATCTCGGCCAGAAGCTCGTTGGCCCCCCAGCTTGCGTGACCATGGCCGATCCGCACGGACTGTCGCTCGTCTTCGTCGGCAGCACCAATCCCGTTCTCGGCTGGCCGCGTCTAGTCGAAGGCACGCGCCGCCTAGCGCTGCGGACGAACGCTGATTGTCTGATCGTCAACACGAGCGGGCTCCTGGCGGGCCCCGGCCACAGCCTCAAGGCTGCCAAGATCGACGCGCTCCGGCCGGATCTGCTGATCGCTGTCGGCGAAGGACAGTCTCTTGCGGCAATAATCGCGCATGATGCCTTGGTTCTGCCTATCCTTTGCGTCCCATCTTCACCGGTGGCACGCCGCAAGACCAATGGCGAGCGGCGCACAGCCCATCGCGAGGCCTTCCGGCAGTATTTCTCACAATCCGGTTTGCTGAAGCTCGAATCCGGGATGCTCCCGCCATCGGACGGGGAGGCTCCTCTACCGGCCAGGCTCCTGCTCGGGTTGTCGAGTGGAGCCGGCCATGATCTCGGACTGGGATTGCTTCTCAACCGTGCCGAGGGTGAGGTCCTCGAAGTGCTGTCACCGGTTGCCGAAGGTGACGTCGTGCAGGTGCTCCCTGGCTTGTTGATCCTCGACGAGGATTTCACCGGGAAACATCTTCCGGCAAGTCCTCGAAGGGTATCCCGTTAGCCCTGGCCCACATTTGGCGTGGTAGGAGATGCGACCGCATCCCGCACGTTCGCCCAGAGCCCGAGCTTTTTCGTTCATAGAGACTGCCCTGAGCTGACCGACAGGTCTCGGACTTGGGTGATCACGAATGGCTGCTCCTGGCAGATTTCGTTGAAAAAGCCCTCGTGAACGGCGGCGGATCGTGATTCCCTGAAGAGGCATTCTCGGCGGAGGCTCGGATCATGATGGGTGAGCGGCTCGTGATGCAGGAGAGCCTGTTCTACGCGTTCCGACTCGAGGATCACGTCCCCTCTGATCATCTGCTGAGGCGCATCGATCGCTTCGTCGACTGTTCGGAGCTGCGTCAGCATCCGGCCGGCTTCTACAGCGCCACAGGCCGGCCCTCGGTTGATCCCGAGTTGATGATCCGCATGCTGCTGATCAGCTACTGCCTCGGCATCCGCTCCGAGCGGCGCCTGTGCGAGGAGGTGCATCTCAACCTCGCTTACAGGTGGTTCTGCCGTCTCGGGCTGGAGGGTAAGGTGCCGGATCACTCCACCTTCTCCAAGAACCGGCATGGGCGCTTTCGCGAGTGTGATCTGTTCCGTCACCTGTTCGAGGCGGTGGTACAACGCTGCCTGGACGAGGGGCTGGTCGGTGGTGAGGGTTTTGCCGTGGATGCCAGCCTGATCCAGGCCGATGCCAACAAGCAGCGCTCGCTGGCGGGCGCCGACTGGAAGGCGCAGGATCACACCCAGTATGCTCCGCGGGTTGTGCGGGAGTATCTGGCCACTCTGGATGAGGCCGCCTGGGGTGCAGCGACTGACGTTGAGCCGAAGTTCGTCTCACCCTCTGATCCGGCAGCCCAGTGGACTGGCGCCTTACGTGGTCCGGCGTTCTTTGCCTATGCGGACAACTACCTCATCGATCTCAAGGCAGCCGTGATCGTGGATGTGGAGGCCTCCCGGGCGGTGCGGCAGGCCGAAGTGGGCGCCGCCCGCACGATGCTGGAACGCACGGCTGAACGCTTTCGCCTCAAGCCGAAGCGACTGGCCGGTGACAGTGCCTATGGCTCGGCCGAGATGCTGCACTGGCTGGTCGAGGAGCAGAAGATCGGGAACTGTCACAAACCGTTCGGTAACTGAGTTCGGGTTACACGTCTGGCAAGTTCCAGAGGTGCATGATGTTCAAAGGTCGCCACTTCGACTGCTCGGTGATCCTTCTCTGCGTCCGGTGGTATCTGGCTTATAGCCTGAGCCTCCGAAACTTGGAGGAGATGATGTCTGAGCGTGGCATCTCGGTCGATCATGCGACCATTCACGACGTGTGAGAAAATCCGTTCGGCAGGCCAGCGGGCGTGCCTTCGCACTGACCATCCTCCCACGATGCCGGCGAGAACGGACGAGCGGTCGTTATGCAGGAGATCTATTCCGTAAGAGGCACAGCTTGGGACGTCCGCGCCTGCCGACTTACTGTCTTCACGCTGCGCGCGCTCCGAGCCGCGGCCGCCACCGCAGTCGAATCCACTGCTGAATGTTGTAGGTCAACACCGCCCAGAGCGCTTCAGTGCCAACCTTCGCCAACCCACGCACGTGAAAGCGGCGGAGATCAAGCTTCTCTTTCAGCCATGCATTGACGAATTCCGCCACACGCCCGCGCTCACGCAGCAACTTGCCTTCCGGGCAGGTGTACGTATCCGATGCTGGATCATACTGGAACTTGTCAGGCAGAAAAGCATCGGTCACGCCCACCCGCGCAAATCGCCGCTGGACCCAGCCATCGGTCTCAACCCATGGACCAATCAGTTCGACATCCTTTTCGTGTGCCATCAGGATGTTCTCGCGGCTGGTATAGCCGGCATCCACCACCATCTGATCAGGTGTCTGGCCCAGCCGCTCTTCGATCTGGTCGACAGCAGGAGCAAAGTATTCGTAATCAGGGGCCGTTTGACCGACATCCAAACCAACTGTGATGCCATGAGCAGCATCGGTCGAGATCTGGACGTTGTAGCTCAAGGCGTAGTGACCATCACCGTGACGCATGATCCGCGCCTCCGGATCTGTTGAGCTAGCCCCAATCTGCCGCTGCCTGGCACGCCCATAGCCTGGGCGCTTGGCCTGGCTGATCTGCTGAACATTGGCCAAGGCCTGCTCGAGGTGCTCAAGCCTCTCCCGCCGGGCTCGCTCGCGAGCGGCGGTCTGCCGGGGCGTTTCCTCTTCGCGCCGGGGATCGCCCATAGCAGCGACATGCTCCCGAGCTGCGGCCAGATGCTTCCGGATCTGCTCCTCTTGCTTGAACGAGCTCGGTCCGGCCTGCGCGGTGATCTTCGTGCCGTCATGCATGACGGTCTGCAAGGTAATCAG
>KI912066.1:56654-56813 GCA_000517005.1 Microvirga lupini | reverse complement strand
CCCTCCGCACTCAAGATCCCGAGCACCTGCGTGAACACCGCGTCCAACGCGTCATGGTGGGCCAGGCGAAAGTCGGACAGAGTATGGTGATTGATGATCAGCAGCCCCGTCAGCCAGCGAAAGCCCGGATCGTGCTCGCAGCGCCGCTCGACCTCGCGC
>KI912066.1:55805-56554 GCA_000517005.1 Microvirga lupini | reverse complement strand
TCGGGCCGCGACTATGGCGGCGGAGGCTCGCAGCGCCAGTTCGGCGGCAATGACTACTCCCGCGGCAACTATGGGGCCAATCAAGGCTACCAGCAGGATTACAGTGGCCGGTCCGGTGACTACGGCCGTCAGGGCCGGGACTATGGCCAGCGCGGCGAACGGGGCTTCTGGGAGCGCGCGGGCGACGAGGTCTCGTCGTGGTTTGGCGACGACGATGCCGAGCGCCGGCGGCGCATGGACGAGCAGCGCGGCGGGCAACACCGCGGCCGCGGGCCGAAAGGCTATACCCGCTCGGACGACCGCATCTGCGAGGACGTGAACGACCGCCTGAGCGACGATCCCTTCGTCGATGCCTCCGAGATTGAGGTGAGCGTGTCGTCCTGCGAGGTGACGCTGACGGGCACCGTCGACAGCCGTGATGCCAAGCGGCGGGCGGAGGACATTGCGGAGCAGGTCTCGGGCGTCAAGCACGTGCAGAACAATCTGCGGGTTCAGCAGCAGACACCCGGCATGACAGGGACCACCGGCACGAGTGGAACCACAGCAGGCGGAACCACAACTGGCACGACAGGGACCACGACCTCCAGCACGGGAACGACCGGCACGAGTGGCCGCAAGGCCGGAACGACCGCGTAATGCCCCAGACGGAGAGGCGTCTTCGCCACCATTGGGGCGCCTCTCCGATCATTGTCGGGCTGTCACCGGGCCGTCGATGGCTCGCGCTCATGACGTGTCACCACGAGGGGCCC
>KI912066.1:55319-55705 GCA_000517005.1 Microvirga lupini | reverse complement strand
TTATGAGCGGTAGGATGGAGTCACAGTGTTGGAAATCAGGTTGCCGATCACGGGTAGGAGCCCAGCGAGGAAGGTCACCGCGATCATCGTCTTCATCAGCGGGAGCTGAGCACCCGTTAGGGGCACGATGCCGAGCAGATGCAGCCCTGTCAGGGCGGTGTTCAGCGCAGAGATCCTCACCTGCGCAAAAACCACACTGCGAAAGGCTGACCCGAGCAGGCGAGCTCGCTCCCGCAGAGCCAGCGCCAGGGCTGTTCGGATCGCCAGGGCCGACTAGTGGGCTTGACCTCCCCGTGTCGTGCGGCGCTCGGCCCGCCAAGCGGCAATGGCGTCGTCAGAGAACCAGACGGTAAGACTTCCCCGCTGACGCAGGCTGGCATCGTACT
>KI912066.1:52686-55219 GCA_000517005.1 Microvirga lupini | reverse complement strand
GGCGGACAGATCAAGCCGGCCCACCAGCTCCCAGATCGCCCGAACCGGATGGTCCTCGTCGACCAGTCGCTCGACATCGAGCATGGTCCAGCACAGCTGCCGGCGATCAACGTGCACCAGCCGAACGCGCTTTAGCCGTGATGGATCTGAGCGGGAACAGGACGATTGAACCGTCTCACTTGAGGCCTGCGGATCGACAGGGTTCATTACCTGACCTCTCTGGAAAGGCTCCGGCTATTGTAGCACGTCGGAGCTCCCAGAGGATTTTCTCACAGGTCGTTCACAGATGGATCATTCGCTACTCACCCGAACTTCTGGAGCGCTGCAACTTACGTAAGCGGTCAGTCACAGGCAAATGGCACATCGACGAAACTTATATCAAGGTCCGCGGACGCTGGATGTACTTGTATCGGGCCATCGACAGCAATGGCGACACCGTCGAGTTCTGGTTCAGTGAGAAGCGTAATCTCACTGCGGCCAAGCGGTTCTTACGCAAGGCCCTTAAGCGACACGGGCGGCCCGAGCGGATTGTCATCGACGGCAGCCAGACCAATCGCGAAGCGATCCTGGCCTGCGATATCACAGAACGCCTCCAGGACAGATCGAGACGTCAGCTGAAGCCGATCCGGATCCGGCAACGTGCCTACTTGAACAATCGTATCGAGCAGGATCACCGTGCCATTAAGCGGCGGGTTCGACCGATGCTCGGCTTCAAGTCGATTGCCACGGCCCGGGTGATTCTGGGCGGGATCGAGATGATCCACATGATGCGAAAGGGACAGGCGAAATACGTCGACACTCAGCAACCGTCGCTTACCGAGCAGTTCGAGCGGCTCGCCGCATAAGCGGATAGGAACCGCGCCAGGATCTTTCTGCCCCCGGTTGGAAGTTGCGACAAATCCCGTCCCACAGCCCCCAGCAGGACTCTTACCGCGGGCCCATCCTTCCGGGAGCGCCGCCTGACTCAACGGCCGTGCTGCCCTGGTTGACCCGCAGATTGTTCTGCACGCGCCGGACGCCGCCGATCCGCTCGGCGAGTTCCTTGGCGGAACGCTTCGCGTTCCGGTCGCCCACTCTGCCGGAGAGCGTCACCTCGCCGTTGCTGACGCTCACCTCGATCTGGGAGGCATCGATATTGGGATCGTCCGTCAGGCGATCACACACGTCCTCGCGGATGCGGTCGTCCGAGCGGGCATAGCTCTTCGGCCCGCGTCCGCGATGCTGACCGAAACCGGTCGCGCCGTAGCCCCGCCCAGAGGCCGGTCCCTCGCCCCAGTCGCTCTGCGAGGCCCTCAGGCTGCGCCTGTCCCCGCCGGAGCCGGTCATGTGTCCGCGGTAGTCACTGTCCGGATCATAGCCGCCCGGCATGTAGGCGGATCCATACCCGCCGCCGCGGTAGTCCCGCGTCATCTCAGGGCCGCCGTACCCCGAGCTGATCCCCCGGCGGCCGCGGACTTGATCACCATAGCCCTCGACTTCGTTCCGATCCCGTCCGGACGGACCGCGGCTCTCATGCCCCCGACCCTCGTTGCGGCCCGAGCTGAAGCGGCTGCGATCCCCGGCGCGGCTTCGGCCGCCGCCCCAAGCCATCGAAGACCATCTGCCCGATGACCTGAGAGCGGCCAAGGCGGCGACTGCGAGGCCGGCGGTCACAAGCGTCCCCACTCTGATGTTGAAGCCGGACGGCCGAGATCGGGCCATGCCAGACTTCCAACCGCCGAAGGCACCCGCGCCATACCGCTCCGGCCCCTCCCGCAAGCCGCGTACATCCGGTGCGACTGGCCAGAGGGCACGGATGTGCCCCGGCAGGGAGTTCCTTACCTTGTCGATCTGCCCTGGGCTGACATGGCGCGACAGGATCCGGAACACGGCGCGGGTCGCCCCACGCGCCTTCATCGGGCGGAGCTGGGCGAACTCCTGCCGGATGGGCTCCAGGAACTCCTCCACCGAGCGGGGTTTTGCCTCCATACGCCCGGGTGCGTGCCATCGGTCATAGTAGGCACCGCGCACCAGCAGCGGCAGCTGCGAGCCCAAGTGCACGGCCAGCTCCAGTGGGATGCGGTCCCGCACGGCGCGCAGGACTACCCCGAGCACATGCCAGGCGAGGTGCCTGTCGGGGCCGATCTCCGCCATCAGTTCATCCAGCCAGATGTGGGTGATGTGCAGTGTCTTGTCGAAAACATCGAGACCTGTCGCGCTCATGCCCGGCCTCCTGGATTGCGATTTGGAAGCGGAACTCCTGTCAGATTGGCATGTTCCGGCGCGCCTGGTGAAGGACCGCGCCAACGCGCTTCAGGACCTGCTTGTTGTGTGACCGCGGGCCCACCGTGGGCAGCTCCTAGTCACCATCCCGCCTTTTGCCGGCCGCCTTCGTCCCCAGATCCGGAGTTCTTGAACCAGCCGGCTTGGCGCTGGAACTGGTCAGGGAGTTCGGCAGGATCGCCTTGGCGGCGTGCCTGATCACACCGGCGGCGGCGTCGGCCGCATCCAAGACCTGGTCTCGTGCTGCAGAGCCCGCCTCCGCGCCCGCCCC
>KI912066.1:51907-52586 GCA_000517005.1 Microvirga lupini | reverse complement strand
TGCCGCTCAAGGCTTCACCGGCCGGGCGCCCACCCTCCGTGACGGCGATGTCGCCCAGCCCAATGATGCCAACGAGCCGCTTGTCCCGGTTGACGACCGGCAGGCGCCGGACCTGGATCTCGGCCATGTTGCGGGCGACGTCCTGGGTATCGTCATCCTCGAAGCAGTACTTCACCTCGTCCGTCATCACCTCGCGCACTGGCGTCTGCGGGCCCTTGCCCTCCGCGACCGCGCGCACGGCGATGTCACGGTCCGTGATCATGCCGACGAGCCGGTCGCCGTCGCCGACCGGGAGAATGCCGGCGTCGACCTCCGCCATCATCCGGGCCGCCTCCTGAAGGGTCTGGTCTGGGGTGGCGATCCGGACATCCCGCGTCATCACTTCACTCACGCGCATCGCTGACCTCCCTGGTCGAGCCTGTGACCGCCCCCACCGGTACGCGGGCCGAAATCGCGAGCGTCGAGGCTCCTGCACAAATCGTGTGCATCGTCGGCTCCTGGCGTGTGCAGCCATTGTACGGCGGCACCCAATGGCGGTCTAGAATTCCGACGGGACTGACTTGGTCCGTGCCAAGTTGCTGGCAGATCGGCTTCACCTCCGCGGCGGCGATTTCGTCGCTTCAGATCGGAACGGGCCCTCTCCGGGCGGCGTTGGCCTGGTGGCTGTCACCTCCGATGG
>KI912066.1:46165-51807 GCA_000517005.1 Microvirga lupini | reverse complement strand
CCCGATGCCGCTGCTTCGGGATGCGATGACGGCGAGCGGCATTAGCCTTGAAGGGCATGGCGCGGGTCTTTGCTCAGAAGGCGACAGGCCTCTACGCTATCCAGCCCCGGTTACCAACTCGCTCCTCCATGCAACAAGGCGCTTGGACGCCCGCAGTCCGCCCGCATCGCTTAAGCAAAGGCATGAGACGGCTCGGTGCGGCTACCACTGGATCCGTGCAACGCGGTCTCTCGCAGGTCCATCGGCAATCGTGTCGCAACGACCACTTCCAGGCCCTTAAACGGAATGAGCAACCTCCTCAGATCTCACCTAGTGTGCACTCGGCGTGCCAGCCCCGATCTTAACGCTGCGCAGGGTGAACGCGAGCGGCACAGACGCGGCTGAGACCAGCGTCAGGACCCAGAAGACATCGATGTAGGCCAGGAGTATCGCCTGGCTCTGCACCTGTTGCGCGATCCAGGCAAAGGCCTGCTGCTGGGCCTGCAGCATGGCGCTGCCGTGAGCCACGAAATTCTCTGTCGCCTGCTGCAGTGCCCGCTGGTACTGAACGTTGGAGGGGATCACGTTCTCGACCAGCCGGCTCTGGTGAAACTGCGCCCGGTGGGCGAGCACATTTTGGGCGAGCGATATGCCGATCGAACCGCCGACATTGCGCGCAACATTGATCAACGCCGAGGCCTGGTCGGTCTTCTCGGGCGGAAGGCCGTCATAGGCTGCCGTCATCATCGGAATGAAGATCAGCGGCAGGCCGAAGCCCATATCGATGCGTAACCAGGCGAAATGCCAGAAATCGAGGTCACCATAGAGGTTCGTCAAACCGTACAGTGACAACCCGACAATGGTTGCCCCGATGGCGATCAGGTACTTCGGTTGCACATAGGCCGACAGCCGCCCGACGACGAACATCATCGCCATGGTCACGAGACCGCCCGGCGAGAGGGCAAGCCCGGCCCAGGTCGCCGTATAGCCGAAGGTGTCCTGCAGGAGTTGCGGCACGATCTGCGTTGTCCCGAACAGGATGCCGCCGATGGCCAGCATGACCACAAAGGACGCCCCGAACTGACGCGTCCCCACCATGCGGAGGTCGACCACCGGGTCGCGGCGGGTGATCTCCCACGGGATCATGAGCACGAACGCCAAACCGCCGATGATCGAGAATGTGACAATGAAGTTCGATCCGAGCCAGTCATCCTCCAGGCCGCGATCGAGCACGACCTCGAGAGAGCCCAGGAAGGTCGCAACGAGCAGGAAGCCGATGGCATCGAATCGAAATTCGTCCCGCTCCAGCCTCTTGCGTTCCTCGGTCACCGCCTTCGGCTCCTGCAGGAGGACGCTGACGAGTGCGATCGCGATGACGCCGATTGGTCCATTGATCAGAAAGCACCAGTGCCAGGAGTAATTGTCCGACAGCCATCCGCCGAGAATCGGGCCCACGACCGGGGCAACCACGACCGCGACTCCGAAGAATGCGAAGGCTTGGCCGCGCTTCTCGGGCGGGAAGGCGTCAGCCAGGACCGCTTGCGAGACCGGCACCATGCCGCCGCCGCCAAGGCCCTGCAGGACCCGGAAGAACAGAAGCGACTGGATGTTCCAGGAAAAGCCGCAGAGGACCGAACTCACCGTGAACAGCGCGACACAGGTCAGATAGAAGGGTTTCCGGCCGAGCACCTTGGACAGGAAGCTGCTCGCCGTGAGGACGATCGCGTTTGCAACCAAATAGGTTGTGGCCACCCAGGCCGCCTCGTCGGCACTAACCCCCATGCTACCGGCGACGTAGGGCAGGGCGACATTGGCAATGGTGGTGTCGAGAACCTCCATGAAGGTCGCGAGGGAGACGACAAGAGCGATGAGCCACGGATTGGTGCTTCCGGCTGCCCTGGCTGCCGGAGCGGGACGGCCTAGTGACGTCGCGGCTCCGGCGCTCATAGATGCGTCCTCAGCCACTCGGAGAGCGATGGCAGCCGCTCGTACAGGGATGGCTCCGGCTGCACCCGCACCGTCGGCTCGACCGACATGCCAGGGCCGATAGCGACGTCGGCCGGCGGATCCTCCAGAACAAGCTTCACCGGCACGCGCTGGACGATTTTGACGTAGTTGCCGGTGGCGTTCTGCGCCGGCAGCAGCGAGAACGCGGTGCCGGAGCCAGGCTGCACGCTGGCGACATGGCCATGGATGGTGCGGTCCGGATAGGCGTCGATGCTCAGTGTCAGCGGCTGGCCGGGACGCATGGCGTCGAGCTGGGTCTCCTTGTAGTTCGCCGTGACCCAGATCTCGTCCGGCACGAACATGGTCAGGGCCGTACCTGCCTGGGCGTACTGGCCGACCGCGGCAGCCAGACTCACGACGTGCCCCGCCTGGGCTGCCGTTACCGTGGTATAGGACAGATTGAGCTGCGCCTGGTCGCGTCCGGCTTTGGTTGAAGCGAGGCTCGCCTCAGCGCTTTTGCGCTGGGCACTGAGGGATCCGATCTGCCGTTGCGCGGCCGTCACGCTCACCTGCGCCTGCTCGAGAGCCGCCTGCTGCTGATGCAGCTGGGCGGCATACTGCTGGGCTTGTTCGATCGTGCCCGCGCCTTTCTTCGCCAGGTCCTGATAGCGTGCCGCCTCCTCCTGGGCGTATTGCAGCGTCGCCTGCGCCTGTCTGACCTGCGCCTCGGATACGGCGACCTGTGCCTGCTGCACCGCGATCTGGGCGTCGATGTTCTGGATGTTAGCCTCCGCAACGGCTACCTGGGCCTTCGCCTGCTCGAGCGCAACCCGGTAATCGCGATCATCGATGCGCGCGATCACGTTGCCGGCTTCCACGTGCTGATTATCGGTGACCGGTACAGCCGTGATGTTGCCGGCGACCTTCGGCGCCACCGTGAACTGGCGCGCTTCGATGAACGCATCGTCGGTCGACGCGAAGTGTCCGGTGTAGTCCCAATAGAAATAGCCAGCAGTCGCGGCGACCGTGAGGACGATCAGGGCGATGACAAACGCAACCGAATGTCGGCGCAAAAAGCCCCTCGAAGGCCTGTCGTCGCTTTCGTCTCTGGCCTGCTGTTCGCCTTCTGAATTGCCGCAGCTTGAGTCCTTGGCTGGGTTCTCATTCAGTTCGCGCCCCTCCACTAGGTCTGCTGCGTCAACGCTGTTGTTTCCAGCCGGAACGCCGAGTGCGGGTTCGCCAGCCAGCTCACCGACCATGGCCGGATCGGACCACAAGTCAGATGCTTCCCTGTTTGGCAGCTCCCCGCCGTCTCGATCGTTGCCCCTCAACGCCATGTTTGCACCTTGCGGGAGTCCCGCCCGTGACCGATAGTTGTCATTAATGCGCCATCCTGACCTTGAACAAGCGTCGGAGCCCTCCGCGGTTGCCAGGGAGCGTTGGCGACTGCCCGAGGGTTTTACTCCGCAATAGATTGGGCCTGCTCAACCACACGTCAGCCTGCGAGATCTGCCAGGGGATGCCTTGAGCCTGAACTGAAAAGGGAAGCCGATCAGCACCTCAGACGGGAGCGGGCCGAGCGAACGCCCCAAGCGATTGCCAGCCTGCCGAAAAGATTTTGCGAGAGCCGACCTGCCTCCAGCCCAATTCGTTCCAGCTGCCAGGCGTATCAACAGGATCCGCAGAAGATCCTCCGCATGGGGGTGACTTTGACCTCACCGCAGCCCCGTCAGTTCCTCCCGACAGGACACCGCGAACTCACACTGGATGTCGCGGGCGGCGCCTTCAGAATTGTGCTCCAGCAGAACCGCTCGCGGCGCCTCGTAGGTCTTAACGATGCCCTGCAGCACGACCTCTGTAACGTCGATTGTGCGGGGCGTCGCGAAGAGGCGAGGCTTGTTGATGGTGGCATACAGGGGAACCAGCTTGGTGGGGTCGTCGAGGGTTACCTGCACGACAGTGTCAATATAGGCTTTCTACGCTTGCTCGATATACTCTCCGAACAGCTGCTCACGACGCGATGCCTCCTGATGGAGCCGCTGCGTATGAACCTGATGATGTTGCGTGAGCCAGGTGATAACGAAGGATGCCAGGGCACCGATCGCGGAGCCGGACAACGCTGACAGGGCCGAGATGCAGGCTGGGGTCATATCCATACTACCGATATTGGATCTTTCATTCGAGTCATCGCGCTGTCTTGCCATCCGTTACGCTTTGCCTGCAAGCTTATTGGAAATGGTACCCCAAGCGAGAGCGCTTCCGGTGACGCAGAATCGTGCATATCCCGTGACCCCGCCTGAGCTCTGTCAAATGGGGTGGTCTCATCGCCAATGTCGGCCCATCAGATTTGACAGCGTACTGTCCGGTTGGCACAGGTGCTGCCATGTGGCATGGATCTAGGGCACGAGCACGACATCCAACGCTTATGGTGGCTTTCGCTTTTTTAGCCGCGATCATCAACCAAGCCGTCTTGTTGTATCACTGCTTTAGCCTGAGCGTGCGTGAGGGCGAACTGCTTCTCACGACACAAGACATCGTGGTCAGCAACGAGACCATCCGCAAGTAGGGCCTGGGCTTCGGGCGCGCCTATGCCAGCAGTCTCGAGCGGTATCGCCGAGACTCGCCCGATGCAATTGGGCAAAACGCGCCTCAAGAATAGGCTGCCTTGAGGTCAAGAGTGGCGCGCACGCCGATCAAGTCATAATTGTCGGTCAGCCACTTCTTCGCTGCCGACCGCCCGAGATCTTTCAGTTCCTTGAAGAACGACCATTCGGCAGCGAGGCGCGACGAGGCGGTGAATGCGTCGAGCATCTCTCCGCCTGAAATGCGATGCATCAGGACATGTTTGTACTCGCTGGTCGGCAGCTTGCCGGCATCTATCAGATGAGTGACGAAATCGACCGCGCGCAGTGTGTTGAGCAGGTTTGCATTGAAGGTGATTTCTGTAAGCCGGTTCTGGATCTCGTGGGCAGTGTACGGCGTGGTCCGCCGCTCAATGGGGTTGATCTGCACGAGCAGGATGTCGTCCGTCGCGGTTTCATAATAGAGCGGAAACAGCGCTGGATTCCCGCTATAGCCGCCATCCCAGTATGGCTCACCGCCGATCTCGACTGCCCGGAAGATCGTCGGCAGGCAGGCGGATGCGAGCACGTGATCGGCCGTGAGTTCAGACCGGTTGAAGATTCTGACCTTGCCGGTCCAGACATTCGTCGCGGAAATAAAGAGCTTCGTCCCCCGAGATGACCGGACGCGCTTGAAGTCGATCAGGTCCTCCAATGCGTCTCTCAGCGGATTGATGTCGAGCGGGTTCGTCTCATAGGGACTGAACGATTGGGTCCAAGTGTCAAGCCACAGATGCACTGGCGAGCCATCTGCGCTCCAGAAGCCGAGGAAGCGGTTGAACAGGTGCTGCTGGATGGGCGAGAGCGCACCGTCGAGGCTAACCCTTTTCCAGAACTTGCGGAGCTGGTCGCGCGCGCCCTCGGCACCACCTTCCATCCATCCTTCCGCCAGCACGACGGCATTCATGGCTCCGGCGCTGGCGCCCGTGATGGCTTCAATCGCCAGCCGTCCGTCTTCGAGGATGGCGTCGAGCACGCCCCAGGTGAAGGCGCCGTGCGCGCCGCCCCCTTGCAGGGCCAGTGAGACCGACTTCTCGGCTTTCGGTCCGGCAAGGCCGCGCGGGGCTGAGATCGGTTTCTTGGCTCGGCCCGTCA